>NZ_CP042466.1:2350000-3550000 GCF_008330225.1 Geobacter sp. FeAm09
TGCAGTTCCAGGTTGCCGGGGCCCACCGGCACCGCCAGGGCACCGAAACGTTCGCAGGCCTGCTGAAAACCGATACCGGCGGTCCAGAGGCCGTAGCCCACCGCAATCTGCACCCGGTCCTGACGCGTTAGGCCGGCCAGTTCGTAGCAGCGGGCAAACATGGTCTGCCAGTCTTCCACATCCTTGCGGGTATAGCAGAGAACCTTACGTTTGCCGGTGGTGCCGGACGAGGCGTGGATGCGCACCAGGTCGCTGAAATCGGCGGCGCGCAGGGCAAAGGGATAGCCGGCGGCCAGGTCGTCCGCCGTGGTGAAGGGGAGACGGCGCAGGTCGTCCAGGCTGGTGATGCCGTCCGGCCCGATCCCGGCGGCCGAGAGACGTTCATGGTAGAAGGCGGAATGTTCGAAGGCGTGCCGCACCGTCCATTGCAGGCCGCGCAGTTGGTGGGCAGGGAGTTCTTCGCCGGTGGCGATCTTCGGGGGAAAATGAATCAACATGGCAGGTATCGACTCCGAGAATAGTCTATGACACGCTTGGTATCAGGCTGCGCCGCTTCCGGCGCCAAGGGCCGCCAGGGCCCCCTCCAGCACGGCGGGTTTTGCGTGCAACTTCCGCCGAATGGCTCTATCCAACTCATCAATCGTACAAAAAAGACGCCCGGTGGCCAGGGCGCGGCCGAGAACGATCAGGTTGACCGCCTGGGGATTGCCCAACCGCAAGGCAATGGCATCGGCATCGATGGTCGCAGCTTCGGCCAGGGAGTCAGAAGCTCCGGCGTTGGCCGCAATCCAGCCGTCCGGCCGCAGAAACGGGCGATGGAGCGGCACATTCCCCGGCTTGAGGGCGATCAGGCCGTCGGCCTGCCCCGGACGCACCAGGGGACTGGAGAAATCGCCCACCTTGAGATGGGAGATGACGATGCCGCCCCGCTGGGCCATGCCGTGGGTCTCGGAGGTCAACACCGGCAGCCCCATGGCAATGGCCGTCTCCGCCAGAAGCCGGGTGATGAAGAGAATCCCCTGCCCCCCCACCCCGGAGATGATCAGTTGTTGTGAGATCATGGCCGTCCCCCTTCCCTGCGGATCGCTTTCACCGGGCAGACCGCCAGGCACACCCCGCAGCCGCTGCAGATCATGACGTCAACCACCACCTTGCGGCTGGCCTCATCGTAGACCAGGGCCGGGCACTCGAACTGGGCGGTGCAGTACCGGCATCCGGTGCAGGCGGCATCGACAACCGCCTGGGGACGCTTGGCGTGCCGCGCGCTTTTGTCCACCAGGCACGGGCTCTTGGCGATCACCACCGCCACCCCCCGATCACGGGAAAAGACCAGCGCCTCCTTGACCAGGGCGGTGAAGGCCGGCAGATCCAGCGGGTCGGCGCTGCGGCAGAATTCCACGCCGCAGCCGGCCACAATCGCGGCGATGTCCACCGCTTGGCCTGCGGGGGTGCCGTGGGCCGGGGTCGGCTGGTTGCCGGTCATGGCAGTGGTGCTGTTGTCCAGGATCACCAGGACGAAGCGGGCGCCCTGCACCACGGCGTCGATCAGGGGGGGGATGCCGGCATGGAAAAAGGTGGAGTCGCCGATGGTGGCCACGATGTCGCGCGGTTGACCGGTCACCCGGTAGGAGTGATAGAATCCGGCAGCCTGGCCGATGGCGGCCCCCATGCACAGGACCGTGTCCACGCCGCCCAGATTGACCCCCAGGGTATAACAGCCGATGTCACTGGGGTAGATCCCCGTGGGGGCGGCTTCCTTGATGGCATAAAAGCTGGCCCGGTGCGGACACCCGGGGCAGAGGGTCGGGCGTTTGCCCGCCGCCGGAACCGCTTCGGGCAGCTCCGGCAGCGGCCTGCCGGCAAACCGGCTCAGAAGCCGTTCGATCATCTCGGGCAGCAGCTCTCCCGCCTCGGGAACGAAACCGGAGAGCTTGCCCTGCACCTGCCGGTAGTCGCGAAGCTGCATCTCCATCACCCCGGCGGTTTCCTCCAGCACCAGCACCTCGTTGTAGGCGGTGCGAATCTCCTCCACAAAGGCACTGTGCAACGGATAGGGCTGAACCACCTGGTAGAAGGCGAATGAATCCCAGAGGCCGGAAGCAGTGGCCACCTCCCGCGCATGGGCGGCCGATACGCCGGAAGCGACTACGGCGCGACGGGTTCCGGTGGGGCGATTCAGGCAACGGGGCGCGGTCGCCCCATGGGCGGCGAGCCGTGACAGGGTTTCGTTGAGCTTGACGTGCAACTCGTAACGGAATTTGGGAGTGGCTGCCCAGCGCTTGGGGTCTTTGCGGAAATCGGCCTTCCGCTGCAGATCCTGAACGGGGCGGGGAGCGATGTCCTGGCAGGCGTGGCAGACCCGGGTGGTGGGGCGCAGCATGACCGGCACCCCGAACTCCTCGGACAGTTGGAAGGCCAGGCCGGCCAACTCCCGGGCCTCGGCCGGGGAAGAGGGGTCCAGGACCGGGACCTTGGCCTGCATGGCCATGAGGCGGGAGTCCTGCTCGGTCTGGGAGGAATGGGGACCGGGGTCGTCGGCGCTGATCACCACGAAACCGCCCACCGTACCCAGGTAGGCAGCGCTCATCAACGGATCGGAGGCGACGTTCAGCCCCACCTGCTTCATGGCGGTGGCGGCGCGCAGCCCGCTCTGGCTGGCGGCATAGGCGATCTCGAAGGCCACCTTTTCGTTGACCGCCCACTCCACGTGCATGTTCGCCCCCTCGGCCCGGCGCCAGGTGTCGATGGCGGAAAGGATCTCGGAGGCGGGCGTTCCCGGGTAGGAAGCCGCCACCACGCAGCCGCTCTCCACCAGGCCGCGGGCCATGGCCTCGTTTCCCTGCATCAATATCGGTTCTTGTTCCTGCAATGGCCTCTCCTCTGCTTCCATAACGTGCAAAGTGCCTATTCTGGTAACCCGGCACCGCTTTGTCAACACAAAAGCGGAACGGTCAAACGCAAACGGCGGCCTTTGGGGCCGCCGTTTCGATCTGCTCTTTTATAGTAGATATGCACTAAGTAGATGTCAGTAAATCTCGAAGAACTCGCCAGTCCCCAGCTTGTGCACCTTCATCAGGTTGGTGGAACCACGCGCCTCCACCGGCAGCCCCATGATGATGACGATAATGTCCCCCTTGCGGTAACCGGCCGCCAACATGCTGCGTTCCACCGCCATGATCTGCTGGTGCATGTCCGCCATGCTGCCGATGCCGGTGGCGCTGACCCCCCAGTAGATGGAGAGCCGCCGCTGGATCTCCGGCGATGCGGTATAGGCGATGATCGGGATATGGGGGCGAAAATGGGAGATAAGCGCCGCCGTGCTGCCCGACTGGGTAAAGACGGCGATGGTCTTGGCACCCAGGCTCGTGGCCGCCCGGCAGGCGGATTCGGCCACCGCCTGGGCGATGCTGGGCGTTGACAGGCTTCGGTCCACGGTGCTCCAGAAATCGGCGCTCTCCACATCCTGCGCAATGCGGACCATGGTTTCCACCGCCTCGACCGGGTAATCGCCGGAGGCGGTTTCGGCGGAAAGCATGACCGCGTCGGTTCCGTCCACAATGGCGTTGGCCACGTCGGAGGTCTCGGCCCTGGTGGGGCGGGGGTTGCGGATCATGGATTCCAGCATCTGGGTGGCGGTGATGACCGGTTTGCCCGCCTCGTTGCAGGCATGAATGATCTTTTTCTGGAAGACCGGCACCTTTTCGGCCTCGATCTCCACCCCCAGATCGCCGCGGGCCACCATGACGGCATCCGTGGCCTGGAGGATCTTCTTGAAATTCTGCAACGCCTCGGGCTTTTCTATCTTGGCCACCACCGGCGTATTTTTCCCCTTCTGGTAGATGATACGCTTGATCTGCTCCACATCCTCGGCGGTGCGCACGAAGGAGAGCGCCACGAAATCCACCTCGGCGTCGAGGGCGAAGTCCAGGTCGGCCAGGTCCTTCTCGGTCAGGGAGGGGGCGGAGACATTCACACCCGGCAGGTTGATGCCCTTGTTGTTCTTCAGCACGCCGCCGGTTACCACCGTGCAGCGGACCCGCTCCCCATCGACGGCCACCACCTTCAGTTCCATCAGGCCGTCGTCCAGGAGGATGCGCGATCCGGGATGAACGTCCGAGGGAAGGGAACGGTAGATCGTGGGTATGAGGCCGTCCCGGCCGAGGATATCCTCGGTGGTGATGACCACCTCCTGCCCCTTAGTCAGGGTCATGGCGTCGTTCGCCATCTTGCCGGTCCTGATCTTGGGCCCCTGCAGGTCGGCCAGAATGCCGATCTGGCGCCCCGCCGTCCCGGAAGCCTGCCTGATGGTGTGGATCAACTCCAGCTTCTGGGCGTTGTCGCCGTGGGAAAAATTGAGGCGAAAGATATCCACCCCGGCCGACATGAGCCGGGCCACCATGTCGGGTGACGAACTGGCCGGACCGAGGGTGGCTACGATCTTGGTTTTGTGTGCTGCAACAACGGTTCTTGGCATTCATGCTCCTTCTGTGGAGCGCCCGGTTCCGGGCGCCGTGATACTAGCTATGGTTTGTGTGTCTCACGTGGTTCAAGGTTCCTCCGGCCAGCAACTCCCTGCGCTGCCGCTCGGAGATGTTCAACCGCATCGTGATCCGTTTGTCTCCCACCTGGACCGGCACCTCCTCGGCGCCGCTCTCCACCAGGCGGCGCAGGTCCGAAAAGGAGATCCGGTCCCCCTGCTTCACCAGGTCGTAATCGGCCGGGTTCTTGAAGGTCAGCGGCAGGATGCCGAAGTTGACCAGGTTGGCCTTGTGGATGCGGGCAAAGCTCTTGGCCAGTTTGGCGCGGATTCCCAGGTAGCGCGGCGCAAGGGCCGCATGCTCCCGGGACGACCCCTGGCCGTAGTTCTCTCCCGCCACGACCACCCCGTTGCCGGCCGCTTTTGCCCGGGCCGGAAACTCCGCATCGACCTGTTCGAAGACGTGTTCTGCTATGGCCGGGATATTGCTGCGCAGCGGCAGCACCTTGTTGCCCGCCGGCATGATGTGGTCGGTGCTGACATTATCCTCCAGCTTGATGATCACCTCTGCCTGCAGCGTATCCGGCAGCGCCTCGAATTCCGGGAACGGCACGATGTTCGGCCCGGTCTTGATCTCCACGGCGGCGGTATCCTCCAGGGGGAAGATGATGCCGGAATCGTCCAGCAGGTACGTTGCGGGATTCTGCACCGCCGGGTAGGCCTTGATGGCCCCCAGCTTGCGCGGGTCGGTGATCACGCCGTAAATGCCGGCTGCGGCGGCGGTCTCCGGGGAGCAGAGGTAGACCTTGTCCCCCTTGGTGCCGCTCCTGCCCGGGAAGTTGCGCGGGAAGGTGCGCAGCGAAACCTGGTCGGTGCCCGGTGCCTGCCCCATGCCGATACACCCCAGACAGCCGGACTGGTGGATGTTCGCCCCGGCCATGAGCAACGTCACCACCCCCCCCTGGTCAGCCACGTTTTCCAGCACCTGACGGCTTCCCGGGTTGATGTGGAACGACACCTGGGGCGCGATGCGCTGCCCCTCCAGAATGCGGCAGACGGTCATCAGGTCGCGGAACGAGGAGTTGACCGAACTCCCCACCAACACCTGATCGACCTTGACCCCCTCCACCTCCCGCACCGCCACCACGTTGTCCGGCGAGGACGGGCAGGCGATGAGCGGTTCCAGTGCCGACAGGTCGATCTCGTCGTATTCGTCGTAGGCCGCTCCCTCGTCCGCCGCCAGGGGTTGCCAGCCGTCCCCCCTCCCCTGAGAGGCCAGGAACTCCCGCGTCCGTTCGTCCGAGGGGAAGATGGAGGAGGTGGCGCCCAGTTCCGCCCCCATGTTGCCGATGGTGGCGCGATCGGTGGCCGAAAGCGTGGCCACGCCGGGGCCGTAGTATTCGATGATCTTGCCCACCCCGCCCTTGACCGTATGGCGGCGCAGCATCTCCAGGATGACGTCCTTGCCGGAGACCCAGTCGGGCAGACGCCCCACCAGCTTGATCCCCATCACCTTGGGGCAGGGAAGATAAAAGGGATGGCCGGCCATGGCCAGGGCCACGTCCAGACCGCCGGCCCCGATGGCCAGCACCGAGATGCCGGCACCCGTGGGGGAGTGGGAATCGGCCCCCAGGAGCGTGATGCCCGGCACGCCGAAGCGCTCCAGATGTACTTGGTGGGAAACGCCGTTGCCCGGCTTGGACAGGTGTACGCCGTATTTCATGGCCGCGCTGGTCAGAAAGGCGTGGTCGTCGGCGTTTTTATAATCGGTTTGCAGCAGGTTGTGATCGATGTACTGGGCGGCCAGCCCGACCTTGACCCGCGGCAGTCCCATGGCGATGAATTCCAGCATGGCCATGGTGCCGGTGGCGTCCTGCAGAAGCGTATGGTCGATACGGATGGCAATCTCCCGGCCGGGGACCAGTTCCCCCTCCACCAGATGACGTTCGAGTATTTTGGTTGTAAGGTTCTTTGCCATGGTCATCATCCCCTTCCTTGATAGCTCATGCTGTCATTATTATACCCTGAATCCGTGATGCCGGAATGCCGCAGTGTCCGGAAGAGCCGGGGCCTGCCCGCCACCCATGCCGTAACACGTCACTCACCTTGTCGGTCCTCTGGCGGGTTATTGCCATCTTCTTAAAGGCAAAGGCTGAGGCCTTCCGGACAAACGGAGGCATGGAGGCATCGCGGATTCAGGTATATGCCAAACCACATCGGAGGTTGCGTGCCGTTTACATTGCCCTATCCCTGTGGGATAATCAGCTTTCACTCAGGCGTGGATCGCTTCCTTGTGCACATCCAGGGCAGCCTCCCGCACGGCCTCGGGCAGGGTCGGGTGGGCGTGGCAGATCAGGGCGATATCCCGGGCCGTGCCGCCGAAACTCATGATGGCGGCCGCCTCGGCAATCAGGTCCGAGGCCCGCGGGCCGACGATGTGTACCCCCAGAACCCGGTCCGTATCCTCATGGGCCAGGATCTTGACGAACCCTTCCGTTTCGTCCATGCAGCGCGCCCGGCCAAGGGCGGCAAAGTTGAACCGGCCGCTCCGGTAGGGGGTGCCGGCCTCCTTGAGCTGCTCCTCGGTCTTGCCCACCGTCGCCCCTTCGGGCCAGGTATAGACTACGCCGGGGATATACTCGTACTCCACCACCGCGACCTTGCCCGCCATGCGTTCCACGCAGGCCACCCCCTCTTCCGAGGCCTTGTGGGCCAGCATGGGGCCCGGTACCAGGTCGCCGATGGCATAGACGCCCGGCACGGAGGTCTGGTAATCCCCGTCCACCGCCACCCTCCCCTTCTCGTCAAGCCGCACCCCCACCCCTTCCAGGTTGAGGCCGGCCGTCAGGGGGCGGCGGCCCACGGCCACCAGCAGGCGGTCGCAATCGATCTCTTCGCTGCCGGTACCGGCGTTGTACTGGACAATGGCCTTGCTGCCGATGCGGCGCACCCCGGTGATACGCGTCCCCAGCTTGAACTGGATCCCCTGTTTGCGCAGGGAGCGGTAGAGGGTATCCCCCGCCTGGCGGTCCATGACCGGCACGATCTGGGGCATCATCTCAATCACCGTCACCTGCGCCCCCAGGCGGCGCCACACCGACCCAAGCTCCAGGCCGATGAAGCTCCCGCCGGCCACCACCAGGTGCTGGGGAAGTTCGTCGAAACAGAGCGCCTCCCGGGCAGTGACCACCACCTGCCCGTCATAGGGGATGCCGGGGAGCATGGCGGCCTCGCTGCCGGTTGCCAGCAGTACCCGGGGCGCCTGGAGTTTCACGCTCGTCGCCCCGTCCGGCAGCAGGCTCTGCTGACCGGCGGGCGCCGGCGCCTCGGCAAGCGCCACCTCCACCTCGTGGCGGCCAAGGGAGTTGCGCCCCGCCAGCCTGCCCGCGCCGTGAATCCACTCGATCTCGTTCTTCTTGAAGAGATAGGCGATACCGTCGGTGTTCTTTTTGACCACGTCGTCCTTACGGCGCATCATGGCTTCCAGATTGAGCTGGGGCGGGGCGATATCGATGCCGTGCACGGCAAAGCGATCCCGCGCCACGGCGAAAAACTCGCTGGAGTCCAAAAGAGCCTTGCTGGGGATGCACCCCTCGTTCAGACAGACGCCGCCCAAGGCGTCGCGCTTTTCGACGACGGCGACCTTCATCCCCAGTTGCGCGGCGCGGATGGCGGCCACATAGCCGCCCGGTCCGGCGCCGATAACGATAAGATCGAACAGATGATCGGACATTGCAGATTCCTCCCAATGGACTATCAACAGGCTGTTGAAAAACTCAGGTTGTTCAAAAATAGTCAGATCGTCGCACCCGGAGAAGGCTCTGCGGAGGCGTAGCAGGCCTACTCCGCCGAAGCCGCTTTGGCTGCGAAGGCCGGGCGCTACGCCGCACGAAAGGGCGTTCGAGGACGAAGGCCTGATGGCTGTTTTTCAACAACCTCCTAAGGCGCCCTACCCTTCCAGCAACAACTCCTCCGGGTCCTCGATATACTCCTTGACCTTTTTCAGGAATCCCACCGCCTCTCGCCCGTCGATGATGCGATGATCGTAGGAGAGCGCCAGGTACATCATGGGGCGGATCACGACCTGGCCGTCCCTCGCCACCGGGCGCTCCTGGATGGCGTGCATGCCGAGCACGCCGCTCTGGGGCGGATTGAGTATGGGGGTGGAGAGCATGGAACCGTACACGCCGCCGTTGGAGATGGTAAAGGTCCCCCCCTCCAGGTCGGAGATGGCCAGGCGATTGGTCTTGATCTTCTCGCTGAAACCGCTGATCGCCTGCTCCACCTCATGGAAATGAAGCCGCTCGGCGTTGCGCAGGATCGGGACCACCAGCCCTTTCTCGCCCCCCACGGCGATGCCGATATCGTAGTAATGGTGGTACACCAGGTCGTCGCCGTCGATGCTGGCGTTAACGGACGGGAATTCCCGCAGCGCCTCGACGCACGCCTTGACGAAAAACGGCATGAAGCCGAGCTTGACGCCGTGGCGTTTCTGGAAGTGGTCCTTGTAGGTCTCCCGCAACGCCATGATGTGGCTCATATCGGCCTCGTTGAAGGTGGTGAGCATGGCGGTTTCCCGCCGCACCGCCACGAGGCGCTCGGCAATGCGCTTGCGGATGGGGGACATGGCCCGGCGTTCTTCCCTGTCGGCGCCGTAAGGGGGGGCCTCCTCAGAACGGACCGCGGCGCCGGTCGCGGCCGGTGCGGCGGCAGGCACAGGCGGGACGGAAGCGGCCCCGATGCCTTTTTGGGGGGCTGAAACAGCGGGAACATCCGGGGCGGCCGCCCCCTGTTGGGATTTTTCCGCAATGCCGCTGAACAGGTCGTCCAGGGTGATGCGCCCCCCCTTGCCGGTCCCCACGACCGAGGCAGGGTCGATCCCCTGTTCGCGCATTTCCCGGCGGGCGGCCGGCGACGACGGCGCAGCGGCGGGATCAGCGGTCGACGGCTGCACCGGGGATGCCGGTACCGATGCCGGTGCGGGTGCCGCCGCCGGGGCAGACGCAGCCACGGCAGCGGTGGCCTGTTGCTCGTCGATGGAGCCGATGACCGTGCCGACCGGTATGGTCGTGCCCTCGGCCACCGCGATGGAGAGCACGCCGGCCGCATCGGCGTTGATGTCCAGCGTGATCTTGTCGGTTTCGATCTCGCACAGCGCTTCGTCCTTCTTTACGCCCTCGCCGTCCCTTTTGAACCACTTGGCCAGCAGCGCTTCCCGGACCGATTCGCCCACCTCGGGCACCCGTATTTCCATGAGCAAAACTCCTTAGAAAAGGTTTCATCACCGTTTCATGAGAACGGACAGTGTTTCATTCTAGCGCATTTTTCCCGATACGCCAGCAAAAACAAAGGGCGGCCATGCTGCGGCCGCCCCTTCGAAACCGGGTATTCCAGAAAAAACATTTGTCACGGAGCAACAGGGATACGGGGGCTTTGAGGCAGCAAAATCAGCACATTGCCTCATCAGGGAGTTTCATGGTGATTCTCCGTTTCGGCGAATGTTCCAGGCAAAAAAAACTCCGGGTTTTTCTTCGTGGCTCTATTGTCCGACTGCCGATTTCCGGGTTGCTGCGCTCAGGACTACCTGCATTCCAGGCCGGTCCTGAGGTTTGCCAGATTGCTCCTCATGAGGGCGAGAAAGGTCACGCCATGTTCGAAATCGCTTTTGCTGATGTTGTGGGCGCCGTGCAGCAGCAGGACCGAAACGCCGTTCTCCCGGGCGATCACCTCGGACACGCGCGGCGAGAGCAACTCCTCGCTGAAGACGTACTTCAGCCCCGTGGCCCTGACCTGCTTGACCAGCGCCATCAGCCGGGCCGGGGTCGGTTCGGCATCGGCGTTGACGGCGGACGCGGATTCGTACCGGAGGCCGTAGCGGTTGGCGAGATAACCGAAGGCATAGTGGCCGCCATGGAGAAAGGCCTTCTTGCCGCAGGAGGACAACCCGGCCCGGTAGTCGGCGTCGAGTTTTTTCAGCTCCGCCGTGTAGGCGCCGGCATTGGCCCGGTAATACCCTGCGTTGGCCGGGTCCTTGGCCACCATGCCGGCCGCGATGTTGGCCACCATGATCCGGGCGTTGCCGAAGTCGAGCCAGATATGGGGATCCATGCCGCCGGCGTGGTGGTCCCCTTCGTGGCCATGCTCCTCCTGCTCCGCGTCAAGACCGGCCTTGAGGAACGTGACCCCGGTACTGGCATCCACCAGGGTAACGGTACCGCTATCGAGCCCCTTGACGAAGCTTACCGCCCACGGTTCCATGTACGGATTGGTGAAGACGAACAGATCCGCCTTTGCCGTGCGCAGCGCATCCTCGGGCTTCGGCTCGAAGCTGTGGGCCTCCACGCCGGGCGGCAGGAGCAGCCTGACATCGACCTTATCGCCGCCGATGGCCCGGACGAAGTCGTAGAGCGGGAACAGGGTGGTCACGACCACCAGCTTCCTGGGGCCGGCTGCGGGCGTTGGGGCATTCCGTTTCTGACAGGCCCCGGCAAATATCAGGCACGCCAGCAGTGAAGCTGCGATGAGTACAGGTTTCATGTCGATCTCCTCGGGGACAAGTCGGATATACCGGTTCTGTACAGTACGCCGTGCGGAACCGTATAAATAGAAATTATTTTCACTTGGTTGTCAAGCAGACTCTTGGGCCGGGGGCATTTAAGGGGCTGGCTGGGGGATGCGGGCGAGAGCTGGGCTGAAGCGGTTCCGGCAATAAATGGGCCGGGCGTTCCGTTGGGAACACCCGGCCCATTTATCGATAGTACCCATGACATTTACGGGAAAAACCGTTGCGACTCGTCACTGTTCTTTGAGGAACTCCCTGCCGAAGGGGGACATCTTGCGCAGATTGGCGATGACGGGCGGCAGTTCGCGGATGACCGTGTCGATCTCCGCTTCCGTGGTGTAGCGCGACAGGGAGAAACGGATCGAACCGTGGGCGCAGGTGAAGGGCACCCCCATGGCCCGCAGCACGTGGGACGGTTCCAGGGAGCCGGAGGTGCAGGCGCTGCCGGACGAGGCACAGATCCCCAGCTCGTTGAGCAGCAGCAGGATCGCTTCCCCCTCCACGAACTCAAAGGCGATGTTCAGGGTATTGGGCAGGCGCTCGGCCGCGCCGCCGTTGATGCGGGCATGGGGGATGCGGGCCATGAGTTCGCTCTGCAGGCGGTCGCGCAGGGCCTTGACCTGGGTATTCTCGATTGCCATGTTCTCGCCGGCCAGTTCGCAGGCCTTGCCCAGGGCGATGATGGCGGCGGCGTTCTCCGTGCCGGCGCGGCGGCTCTTCTCCTGGTGTCCCCCCACCATGAAGGGGCGGAACGGGGTGCCGCGGCGCAGGTAGAGCACGCCGATCCCCTTGGGTGCATGCAGCTTGTGGCCGGAAAGCGACAGCATGTCGATCTTCGAGGCCGCCAGGTTGATCGGCACCTTGCCCACGGCCTGGACGGCGTCCGTGTGGAAGAGCGCCCCCTTCGCCTTGGCAATGGCCGCAGCCTCCTCGATGGGGAAAATCACGCCGGTCTCGTTGTTGGCGTACATCAGGGACACGATGGCGGTGTCGGCGTCCACGGCGGCCTTCAACTCCGCCATATCCAGTTGCCCCTCGCTGTCCACGCCGATCTCGGTCACCCGGTACCCCTTCTGGGTCAGGTTGCGGCACTGGGTCAGCACGGCCGGATGCTCCACCCGGGAGGTAATCACGTGGCGTTTTTCCGGAAATACCTCCAGGGCCGAGCGAATGGCGGCGTTGTCGCTCTCGGTGCCGCAGGCGGTGAAGATGATCTCGTCCGGCGAGGCACCCAAAAGGGCCGCTACACGCTTACGGGCCTCATCCACCTTCTGCTGCACCTGGCCGCCGAAGAAATGCATGGAACTGGGGTTGCCGTACAATTCGCAGAAATAGGGGCGCATCTCCTCGAAGACCGCTTCGTCCACTTTGGTGGTGGCGTTGTTGTCCAGGTAGATCTCTTTCATGCCGCGACCTCCTCGACCACGATGTCCTCCGCCACCAGGTCGCGCAGTTTCTGCTCGACCACGCGGGAAGTGTAGCCGGAGGAGGCGCAGCCTGCACACGCCTTGCGGAAGGCCACCTGCACCTTGGGACCGTCGATGTCGATCAGTTCCAGGTCGCCGCCGTCGGCCCACAACAGGGGCCGGATATCCCGCTCCAACACCTCCTGGATCATCTGCATCTTCTTCAGGTTGGAGAGTTTTTCCGGGCGCTTGCGCGGCTCTCCCGACTCCTGCTTGCCCATCACCTCGGCGATCAGCTCCTTGATCCGGGGGATGCAGCCGCCGCAGCCGCCGCCGGCCTTGGTAAAGTGGGTCACCTGTTCGGCGGTGGTCAGCTTGTTGGTCTCGATCACCTTTTTCAGGAACACGTCGGTGATGCCGAAACATTTGCAGACGATGGTCCCCTCCTGGTCCGGGTAGGCCGGGCCGTGATCATGGTCGTGGTCGTGGGGCGCGACCTCGTGGCCGCGGTACTTGGCTATGGCGACCTCCAGCGCTTCCTGTCCCATCACCGAGCAGTGCATCTTCTCCTCCGGCAGTCCGCCCAGAAACTCGGCGATGTCCTGGTTGCTGATGGCCAGGGCCTCGTCCAGGGTCTTGCCCTTGACCATCTCGGTCAGGGCCGACGAGGAGGCGATGGCGCTGGCGCAGCCAAAGGTTTGGAACTTGGCGTCAACGATCTTGTCCTTGTTGTCGTCCAGCTTGAGATACAGCTTCAGGGCGTCGCCGCAGGCCAGGCTGCCCACTTCGCCGACGGCGTCCGCATCGGGTATGTCCCCCACGTTGCGGGGGTTCAGGAAGTGCTCTTTTACGGTTGGTGTATAGTCCCACATGGTGTTGATCTCCTTGCCTTTAGTGAATGAATCGAATTGCACAACCTATGAACAGGGATGGGCAGCATGAAACGGTTCTCATCCATCATGGCCGATACCGTTGCATCCTGTCAACTGCCATCCCGAGCGTCTACCCCAGAATAAATTGCCGCCCGGCGGCCATTACCTCTTCCAACCGCGCTTCCGTGGCCGCCTCGCCGTAGAGGCGCACCACCGGTTCGGTGCCCGACTTGCGGAACAGCATCCAACTGCCATCCTCCAGCAGCAGCTTGGTCCCGTCGATCCTGATCACCTCCTTGACCTTAACCCCGGCGACTTCTTCGGGAAGGGCCGTAATCTTGTCGGCATACTCCTCTTCAAGGCGCGGCGAAAGTTTGAGATTGTCGCGGCGGGTGATGAACCTCCCGACCTCGGCATACAGATCCTCCAGCAGTTCGCGGATGCTCTTGCCCTCGCGGGCCACCATCTCGGCCACCAGGAAGCACGCCAGGATGCCGTCCTTTTCCGGCACATGCCCCTTGATGGTGAGCCCGGCGCTCTCCTCGCCGCCGATGATGATCTTGTCCTGGCTGATCAGCTCGCCGATATACTTGAAGCCGACCGGTGTTTCAAAGACCGGGACGCCGTGTTTGCGGGCAACGGCATCGACCAGGTGGGAGGTGGCCACGCTGCGGGCCACCCCACCAGACAATCTACGCACTCGGATCAGGTAATTCAAGAGCAGGGCGATAATATAATTGGGCTCGATGAAAGAACCATCGCTGTCGAGAATGCCGAAACGGTCGGCGTCGCCGTCGGTGGCCAGCCCCAGGCGGATGGCCGGGTCGTTTCTGACCAGGGCGATGAAGTCGGGAATATGGCTTTCGGACGGCTCGGGCGGCTGGCCGCCGAAGCAGGGATCCAGGTGGTCATTCAGCATGACGTAGGGAATGCCGCGCCGTTTCAGCGGTTCGTCCAGGTATCCCCGGCCGGTGCCGTACAGGGGGTCGAGCGCCACCTTCCCGAGATGGGCAATGGCGTCGAAATCCACCTTTTCCTCCAGGGCCTGCAGATACGCCGGCCGCGGATCGATGCGTTCCAGAAGCCCCCGGTCTGAGGCTTCCTCCAGGGAGAGCGTCGCACCGCAGGGTGCGCCCGCCATCCGGTTGGCCCGCTGCTCGATGTCCTTTGTGGTTTCGGGGAGGGCGGGCCCGCCCCACGACGGCGAGAACTTGACGCCGTTATATTCGGGTGGATTGTGGCTGGCCGTGAAGTTGACGGCGCCGGCGGCATGGCGCCGCAGTATCTCGAACGCAATGACCGGCGTGGGGGCATCCCGTTCGCACAGGCAGGCCTTGACGCCCGCACCCGCCAGCACCCGTGCGGCCTCACAGGCGAAGCGCTGCCCCATGAACCGGGTATCGCAGCCGACGATTACGCCCTTGTGCCCTTCCCCGGAAGCGATCAGATGGTCGGCTATGGCCCGGACAACCACCCTGACGTTGTCCATAATGAAGTCTTCGCAGAGGATGCCGCGCCACCCGGACGTTCCGAAAACGATTCCCATGATGTGTTCCCCCCTCAAAACAAGACATCTTTTGTCGTTTTAAGGTAATACACCAAAGCCCGTCCGTCAAGTCAAAGAGGGCATAATTCCAAGGATTTTTCCTGTTGACTTTTTTCAGCCATACTTGCTACAGTTATATTTCAATTCAGAACATTTAGGAGGAAGAAGCATGCAGTGTCAAACTGTACTTCCCGGTACCGAGTGTACCTTTTGGGGCAAACAGGGTTGCGTTTTCCCGGACGGCTCCTGCCAGGTTATCGTTGAAAATTGTGAAGGATGCGAGCGCATCGTGACCGGCTCCATTGGCCAGGTTTGCAGCGCCTATCCGGCTCCGGCCAAGAAATGGGCCAACGGCCTCTGCAACTTCGCCAGCCACGTCAAGGTGGAAATCAAGGTGGAGGAAACCAGGGTCAACCCGCTCAAGGCATCCAAAAAGGCATCCGGCGGCAAGAAGAAGTAAACGCCGCATCTTTTCCTTTTCGTACCAGTACGGGAAAGGGGGAACCATGTTCCCCCTTTTTTTGTGTTCCGACATGCGTTTGCACTCGCTGCAACCATGGGAGGCCTGCCATGCCCTTCGATACCCTGACCTGCCCGTCGTGTGGTGCCCCGGTCAAACAGTACCGCAATCCCTTCCCCACGGTGGATATCATCATCGAGATCCATGACCGCATCGTGCTGATCGAACGCAAAAACCCGCCCCATGGCTGGGCATTGCCGGGTGGATTCGTGGATTACGGGGAATCGCTGGAGGATGCGGCGCGACGAGAGGCGCGGGAAGAAACGACGCTGGAGATCGGAGACCTGCGGTTATTGGGATGCTACTCGGACCCGTCGCGGGATGCGCGCATGCATACCATCTCGACGGTGTTCATGGCCCGGGGGAGCGGGACTCCCCGCGCCGCCGACGATGCTGCCGACCTGGCCCTGTTCACCCTTGAACAATTGCCCGCCCGGCTCTGTTTCGACCACGCCAGGATTCTGGCCGACTACGCCGCCGCTCTCCGCGCCGAGCGTTGAGCGACATCGAACCGCCTCCCGGCGGCCCCCGGCAGAGCGATCATCGGGCAGTCCTTACAAGCCATCAACCATGAAAGCCGTTGCCGGTTTACTCGAAAAAATGCAGCTCGGGAGCCACCGGGATCAGTCCCAGCTCCGCTGCGTACCGGTAGAACAGCCGTAACCCTTCCTGCTGTGCCTCCCCCATCTCATAGGAAATATTCTCCCGCCAGTAGGCAATGAGCCCCTCCCGCCCCATCCAGGAGGCTTCGGGCGAGATGGCGGCAATATGCTCCCGCTCCCGGTCGGCATAGGCCTTGGCCTGAACGAGCCGGTCGGCCAGCAGCCGCACCTCCCCATGGCGTGACTGTGCCGCGGAGCGGGTGCAGAACCAGAGGGCAAAAACGAACGGCAGCCCGGTCCATTCATACCAGAGCGACCCCAGATCGTAGATACGCAACCCGGTTTCGGCCAGGGACGAGCGCAAGGCGGCATCGCCGATGAGCAGCATGGCCGACGCCGTGCGGAGCGCTTCGGCCAGCGGCATGGAGGAGACGGTGTACCGACAGGTGTGGCCGAAACGCTTGCCCATGAGAATCCTGAGCAGGTTGACCGATGTGGCCGACTCCGCGCTCAGCAGGATTTCCTGCCCCTCCAGTTCCTCGATGGGAACGCGGGAGAAGAGAAGTACGCTGGCAACCGGGCCGGCACTGCTGATGGAGAGGTCGGGCAGGATGAGGTAGCGCTCGGAATGGATGGCGTACTCGATGGAGGACGAGGGACAGACGTCGATCTTCTCCGCGGCAAGCAGGGCATTCAGATTGGCCGGGACGCCGCCGGTGAACCGGTAGCCATCGCACGGGAAATGCTCCTGCAAGGCATGGAACAGGGGGGTGACGTTTGCGTAGTCGATACGGCCAATGGAGAGCATCAGCGGGTCCCCCTGTAGAGTTTGTCCGCGTCGTCCTCCACAACGCGGATGCCCTGCCGCTCGAGCAGTTCCCCGGTCACCTGCCACAGGTGGGTAATGGCGTTGTCGTAGTTCACCACCGCCGTGATCTGGTTGTTCTTGGCCGCCACAAGGTCGTTTTCCACATCCAGCACGTCCTTGTTGGTGGCCAGGCCGACCTCTTTCTTGCGCAGGTAGGCCCGCAACCGTTCCTCGGCGTAGGCCCTGCCCCGTTCGGCCACGGCGATCTGCTTGTAGCTGCTGCTGATGCCGCGGATGGCGCTTTTGACATCGTTGACGGCACCTTCCTCAAGGCTGCGGATCTGCACCGCGGTCTGTTCGGTCTTGAGACGGCTCTTGCGGTAATCGTTCTCGGCCGCGTTGTTGCCCAAGGGATAGGTAAAGGTCAGGCCGAGGCTCCAGGCCGGGTTGTCGGCGGCGGAGAGCGTCTCCAGGTTGCGGGGATAGGTGTGGTTGAGCCCGACCAGGGAACCGGAAGCGGAAAGGGAGAGGTCGGGCTTGACCTTGTTGCTGTAGACGCGGGTCTGGAGTTCGGCGATCTCCAGATTGCGCCGTTGCTCCTTGATGTCGGGACGGCTCAGGGCCAGCTTGAGCGCCGCATCCTCGTTCACCTCGTAGGGATCATGCCGGGGCGGGTCCACCGTGAGGATATCGCCGGCATCCTTTATCTGCAGCAGGAGCCTCAGGACGTCAACCTCGTCGCTGACCGATTTTTCAACATCAATCAGTTCCTTTTCCCGGGAGTAGACGCCGAATTCGGCGTTGGTGATCTCCATGGCGGGCAGGACGCCGGCAGCGACCTGGGCCTTGGTGTCGCTCAGGATCTTGCGCGCCAGTTCGAGCGAGGTCCTGGCGACCTGCAACTGCTCCCGCAGGCTGTAGAGCTTGAAGTATTCGTTCCGGACCTGGGTGACCGTGGTCAACAGGCGGGTATTGAAATGTTCGATGGAGGCGAACTTGGAGAGCCGCGAGACCGTGATGGCCACATCCGTGGTCTCCCGCCCGAAGTTCTTCAACAACGGCTGGGAGAGGCTGATCCCCAGGTTCGACTCCCAGTAGTTGCTCCGGGAGCCACTGGCATTGGTGCTGTTGAAGGCGTTCGTGAAGCCGGCCGTCACGGTTGCGCCGGTCCAGAAGAGCTGGCTCAGGGAGGCGTCGGCCTGAAAGGTGCGGCCATAACTGGAGCCGGAACTGCTGCCCGTGGCCGAGATCGTGGTCGAGGGGACGGTCGAATCGCTGTAGCCGGTCTGAAGGGTCAAAAGCGGATCGTAGATCGCCCTGTTGCGGTTGATATCCGCCTCGTACTGGGCCGGATTGTACAGTTCGGCCCGCACATCCAGGTTCTTCTCCACCGCCATGCGGATCGCCTCGCCAAGGGTCAGCGAAACCGTGGTATCGGCGGCCGCGGCGAGAGACGGCAGACAGATCAGCGCACATGCCAGCAAATGAGGTAAACGCACAGTCCGGTTCCTTTCAAAACGAGAGGGCGAGATAGCAATCTATCCCGCCCTATGTAACACATGTTCGACGAAAAATTAATCCTTGTTTTCCGCGTAGTCGGCGTAATCGTCGGCCGACATGAGCCCCTTCAACTCGTCGTGGTCGCCGATGACAACCTCCAGCAGCCAACCGCCGTCATAGGGATCATCGTTCAGCAGGGCCGGGTTGTCCACGGCCTCATGGTTGACGTTGCGCACCGTTCCGCTGAAGGGGGCATAGATATCGGCCACGGTCTTGCGCGCCTCGATGGACCCGACGGAATCGTCCTGTTCCACGTCATCGCCCTCCTCCGGCAGTTCGACTCCGGAGATCGGTCCCAACTCTTCCTGGGCAAAATCGGTTATGCCGATTACGGCCGAATTGCCCTCGATCCTGACCCAGATATGTTCCTTTGAATACTTCAGTTCGTCAGGGTAGTCCATAGTGTCACTCCAGCACAATCCTTTCGAGGAAAGAGGTATCGATGTTTCCCTCGATGAAATCCTTGTTCGCCATAATCCGCTTGTGGAAGAAGATGGTGGTCTTGATTCCTTCGATGATATATTCGTCAAGGGCCCGCGACATGCGCCGGATGGCGTCTTCGCGCGTTTCGGCGTGGACGATCAGCTTGGCGATCATGGAGTCGTAGTACGGCACCACGGAGTATTGGTCATAGACGAAGGAATCCACCCGCACCCCCAGCCCTCCCGGCGGATGGTAGGCCGTGATCTTGCCGGGACAGGGTGTGAATTTGAGCGGGTCCTCGGCGTTGATGCGGCACTCGATGGCATGACCGCTGATCTTGATATCCTCCTGTTTGTACCGAAGGGGCACGCCGGCGGCGGAGAGGATCTGCTCCCGGACGATATCGACGCCGGTCACCATCTCGGTCACCGGGTGTTCGACCTGTACGCGGGTATTCATTTCCATGAAATAGAAATTGTTTTGCTTATCGACCAGGAACTCCACCGTCCCGACGCTGTTGTAGCCGACGGCGGCGGCGGCCTTGACGGCGGCGGTCCCCATGGCTTCGCGAATCTCGGGAGTGAGTACCGTCGAGGGCGCTTCCTCGATCAGCTTCTGATGGCGGCGCTGAATGGAGCAGTCACGCTCTCCCAAATGGATGACGTGACCGTGTTTGTCGGCCAGGATCTGAATCTCCACATGGCGCGGCCGTTCGCAGTATTTTTCGATGTACACCTCGGGATTGCCGAAACCGGCCTGGGCCTCGGCGCGAGCCGTGGCAAAGGCGTTGGACAGGGCTGCCTGGGAATGGACGATCTTCATCCCCCTCCCCCCGCCGCCGGCGGTTGCCTTGATGATCACCGGAAAACCGATCTTCTTGGCGATCTTGACCGCATCATCGACCGTTTTCACCCCTTCCTTGGTACCGGGCAGGATCGGCACGCCGTGCTTGATAACCGCCTGGCGGGCACTGATCTTGTCGCCCATGATCCGCATGCTTTCGGGGCTGGGGCCGATGAACGTGATGCCGCATTTCTCGCAGACTTCGGCAAAATTGGCGTTTTCGGAGAGAAATCCGTAGCCGGGATGGATCGCTTCGGCATCGGTCAGTTCTGCGGCGCTGATGATGGCGTTGATATTGAGGTAGCTCTGCGCGCTGGACGCCGGGCCGATGCAGACGCTTTCGTCCGCCAGCTTCACATGGAGCGAGTTGCTGTCGGCCTGGGAATAGACCGCAACGGTCTTGATGCCCAGCTCTTTGCAGGCCCGGATCACGCGGATGGCGATCTCGCCACGATTGGCGATGAGAACTTTATGGAACATGGAGGTTAACCCCTTGAGCTGAAATAAGATTTAGATTTTCTCGACGACAAACAACGCATCCCCGAATTCCACCGGCTGGGCGTTCTCTTTGCATATCTTGACAATCTTGCAGCGGTACTCAGCCTCGATCTCGTTCATCAGCTTCATGGCTTCGACGATGCACAGGACCTGCCCCTTTTCAACGACCTGCCCAACCTCTGCGTAGGGAGCGGCATCAGGTGCGGGCGCCCGGTAGAAGGTCCCCACAATGGGTGAGTTGACGGTTTCCCCGGCTTCGGCAGGTGCGGCGGCAGGCGCAGCAGCAACGGGTGCGGCGGCAGCGGCAACGGGAGCCTGCTGCTGCGGGGCTGCATACGCCTGGGGAGCGGGTGCCGCGACGGTGACGTATTCGGTCTTGGGACCGCGGCGGATGACGACCTTTTCATCGGAGTTGTCCATCTCGAACTCGGTAATATCCGTCTCGGTAATCATCTTTATCAGTACTTTCAGGTCTTTGATGTCCATCACGCTTCTCCTTTGAATACAGTTTCATGGTGCCGGGGAAATACGCCCCCCGGTAATATGGTGATACTACAAAAGGTACAGATCCTTTGGCGTTCCGGTCAGCACCCGGCAACCGCCGGCAGTGACGGCGACCGTGTCCTCGATCCTGACGCCGCCGAAACCGGGGATATAAATCCCCGGCTCGATGGTGAAGACCATCCCCTCGGCTGCGACGGCCTCGCTGCGGGGGGAGAGCACCGGCTTTTCATGGATCTCCAGGCCGACGCCATGCCCCAGCCCATGCCCGAAGTAGTCGCCGTAGCCGCATTCCCGTATGTACTCCCGCGCCACGGCATCCAGCTCCTTGCAGGGGATGCCGGGTTTGACCGCGGCTATGGCCATGTCGTGGGCGGTCCTGACGATTTCGTGGATGGCCCGTTGCCGCTCGTCCAGATCGCCTATGGCCACGGTGACCGTCTCGTCGGAATAATAGCCGTCCTTGACGGCGCCGAAGTCGATCGTTACCAACTCGCCGGCCTGGAGCGCCTTTCCGGAAGCGATACCATGGGGCATGGCGCCACGCACTCCCGAGGCGACGATAAAGTCGAAGGCCCTGCCGTCCGCACCGCGGCGGCGCATCTCCATTTCCAGCTCCAGGGCGACCTCGGCCTCTTTGACGCCCGGTTTCAGGAGCGGCCTGATCGCCATGAGGGCAGCGGACGAAAGGGCCGCCACCTCGGAAAGCCGCTGCAGTTCATCGGCATCCTTGCAGCAACGGATATCATCCAACTCGCCGCCGAGGGCCACCAGTTCGTGGCCGGCCAGGGCCGTGGACAACGATTTGAAAAACGCCACCGTGGTGTGGGCGGCCTCGAAGCCCATTCGCGAAAAACCGTGCTCTTTCACCAGGGCGGCGATGGTCTCCAGCTTGGCGGTGAATTCCCGGACCTCCGCGTCCCACACCTCGCCGGATGCCTGGGTGGTGTAGCGCGAATCGCAAAGAAACCACCCCCGGTCCCGCGTCAGCAGCAGAGCACCTTCCGTCCCCGTGAAGCCGCACAGGTAACGGATGTTGTGCAGATTCGTGAACAGGATGCAATCCAGCGAATGATCTTCAAAGAGCCGAGCCAGATGCGAGCGCCTGTTTTTTAGCATAAATGAAACCACCATCACAAACAGTTTTTGAATAATCGGCAGCAGCTTTTGTCGATAGGGGGACGAGGCGAAGAACCGGGCGGACTAGGAGTTTTTACCATAACTAAACAGGGCGCGCAAGCCGAGCAGATAACTGTCGCGGCCAAAGCCGCAAATCTGCCCCACCGCCAGTGCGGCGGTCAGGCTCCGCTGGCGGAACTCTTCGCGGCGATGGATGTTGGAAAGATGGACTTCCACAAAGGGAAGTCCCACCGCCGCCAGCGCGTCGCGAATGGCGACGCTGGTGTGGGTGTAGGCCGCCGGGTTGATGACGATGCCGTCGTAGCGCCCCGCGCACTCCTGAATGGCGTCGATCAGCGCCCCTTCCGAGTTCGACTGCATGAAGGCCACGGTGCACCCCAGTTCGGCGGCCAGGTGTTCAAGGGAAGCGTTTATCTCGTCCAGGGTCGTGGACCCATAGACCGCCGGCTCGCGGCGACCGAGCAGGTTGAGATTGGGACCATGCAGAACAAGGATTTTCATGGCTAGGCCAACTCCCGGGCCAGGTCGTAGGCCTTGAGGCGCAGCAGGTAGCGCCCCTTGCCGAAGTTGCCGTCCTTGGCCATGATCAGGACCGCAAACAGATCCTCGTTCAGGACGCGAAACGCCACCCGCGTCTGGTTGGTGGTGATGGCAACCTCCTCCATGGCGCCGGCCTTGACGAGTTCGGCGGCCCGCTTGATTTCCTTGAGAACCGTCGCATACTCCACCGCCAGGGATTGGAGATCGAATTCGGACTGGGGAACCATGATCTCGTCGATGGAGATGCCGTCGTAGGCCATGATCACCGCCGCCAGAGCGCCTTCGACGTTCCCGACGATATCTCGCAAGGTATCCCTTATCGACATGCTTTGATCCTCCTGATGTTCTCAAGCCACCCCTCAAGGGTTTCAAGGGCATTGTCGGCCTCTCCCCGTGGCTTGAGGCCCGTATCGGCAACCGCAGCCGCCGCTGGAGGCGCATCGAAGCGCACCTCGTCGGAATCGCCGTACTCTGGGGACTCGACGTCGTCGGAAACCGCCGGGGCGTCACCTCCCCACGGCTCGGCCCCGCCCGCCCCGGCGGCCGAAAGTTCGGCGACCCGCGCCAGTGCGGCGCGATTCGCAGGGTCGTCGGCAAGGATGGTCTGATAGATGGCGAGCGCCTTTGCCACAAACCCCTGCTGAACGTAAAGCTCGGCAAGGGTCGTCGTGGAAAGCGGATCGTGGTGCGCGGCCGCGGCCGGTTCCGGCTCCGTTTCGCCGCCGGCGGGCAGCTCTTCTATCAGGTTGCTTTCATCCAACTCCAGGACTTCCAGGTCCTCGATGATCTCCTCTTCGGCGTCAAAGGGGACGAATGCGGAATCAGGATGCTCGGGCTGGGCAGCCGGGCTCGCGGCGGCTGGCGCGAATCCGCCGACGGCACGGCCGATGGCCTCCAGTTCGATGCGGCATTCTTCGTCGTCGGGGTTCAGGTCCAGCACGGTGCTCAAGGCCCTGATGGCGGCGGGTTCGTTTCCCGAGCCGGCGTAAAGCCGCCCCAGCAGCTTCAGGGAATCCCTGTCCTCCGGCACCGCCGCAACGACCAGCTCCAACGCCGAACGGCACTCGTCCGTCAACCCCTTGTCATGGCAGGCCAGGGCCAGGGCGCGCTGGCCGGCGACATGCCCCGGATGCTTCGCCACCCCTTTCCGGGCGACATGGAGCGCATCGTCCGTCAGGCCGACCTTGAGGTAGATCTCCGCCAGTCGGGCAAAGCAGAAAGAATCGGGGTTTGCCGCAAGGCGCTCCTCGTATGCCTTGATCTCCGTCCAGAATGACCCGCTGTCCTGCTGCATGATCACACCCCCAGCCCGCTTAACGCAAGTAATTCTTCCGGTGAAAGTTGTGCAACGGTATACTTGCCGATCCCCTGATTGCAGATGAAGTTGATGGCCCCCGCCCGGCTCTTTTTGTCTTTGTGCAAGGCATCCAGCAGCCGCGCCCGCTCGACCGCCGGCGGCGTGACGGATAATCCGAGGCTGCCGAGAAGCGCCGTTATCCTGGCCACATCGCCATCGCCGCATTCCCCCCGCAGGGCGCAGATACGCGCCGCCAGCACCATGCCGATCGCCACCGCTTCGCCATGCACCAGGCTGCGGTAGCCGGCCTGGGTTTCCAGGGCATGCCCCAGCGTATGGCCGTAATTGAGCGCCTCGCGCAGGCCGGCCTCTTTTTCGTCAAGCTCGACCACCTGGGCCTTCAATTCGCAACAGCGGCGGATAATCGCCATGAGACACGCACGCTCCATCGCCAAAAGCGCGTCCACGTGGTGCTCCAGATATTCGAAAAAAGGCCCGTCGATGGCGACGCCGTACTTGACGACCTCGGCAAGGCCGGCGCGATATTCACGTTGCGGCAGCGTCGTCAGGGTGTCCACGTCGATGAGCACCAACCGGGGCTGGTAAAAGGCGCCGATCAGGTTCTTGCCCTGGGGGTGGTCGATGGCGGTCTTGCCGCCGACGCTGCTGTCCACCTGGGCCAAGAGGGTCGTCGGCACCTGGACGAACGGTATGCCGCGCATGAACGTCGCCGCGGCGAAACCGGCCAGGTCGCCCACCACGCCGCCGCCGAGGGCGACTATGAACGATTTCCGGTCCATGCCCGCCGCGATCAGGGCGTCGTAGACACTACCCAGCGTGGCGGCATTCTTGAACTCTTCGCCATCGGGCATTTCGATCAGCGTGACCGGATAGCCGGCATCGGCCAGTGAGCGGCGTACCGTATCGCCGTACAGGGCATTCACCGTCGGATTCGTGATGATCGCCGCCCGGCCGGTCAGCCCCTGGGAGGAGCAGCTTTGCCCAAGCGTCGGCAGCGAGCCGCTTCCGATCCGGATGTCGTACCTGCTTTCCCCCAGGCTGACGGTCACTACGCTCACGCTGCCAAACCCCTTAAATACCCCAGAATCACTGCCGCCACATCTTCCACGGATTTCCCATCCGTGTCAATTCTAATATCGGCGTCGCCATAAAATTGTTCCCGCTGCTCCATGAGCAGCTTTGCGCGTTTTGCCGGGTCGTCGCCGGCATACAGCGGCCGGTCCCGGGCGCCGGAAAGACGCTCCATGATCAGCTCAAACGGGGCGGTCAGATTGACCACCACCCCGGATGCCCGCATCAGGGCACGGTTTGCCTCGGCAATGACCGCACCGCCGCCGGTGGCGATCACCGCCTTTCCCCGGCGCAGGGCTTGCTCCAGGCACGCACTCTCCAGGACGCGGAAGGCCGCCTCCCCGTCCTTGGCAAAGATTTCGTTGATGGAGCGGCCCGCCAGGGCGACAACCTCGGCATCCAGATCGATGAAGGGGCACGCGAGCCTGGCGGCCAGCAGCCGCCCGACACTGCTTTTGCCCGCCCCCATGAAGCCGGTGAGGATGAGCGGCCGGTCAAGCATTGCGTATCTGCACCCGATACCCCTCATAGTTGCGCCGGACCTCGGTGATGGAATCGCCGCCGAATTTTTCCAGGAAAGCATTGGCGATCTCGATGGCCACGACCGCCTCGGCCACCACCAGGGCCGCCGGCACGGCACAGGTGTCGGAGCGTTCCACCGCCGCCTCGTAGGGCTCATAGGTCTGCATATCCACGGAGCGGAGCGGTTTGTAGAGAGTCGGAATCGGCTTCATGGCCGCCCTGAGCACGATGGTTTCACCGTTGGACATGCCCCCCTCGATGCCGCCGGCGTTGTTGGTCGGGCGATAATAGGCGGTGGCGGCTCCCTGGCCGGGACGCTCCCCGTCCCGGAACAGTTCGTCGTGCACGCGGGACCCCGGACGGCGGGCGGCGTCGAAACCGATGCCCACCTCGACCCCCTTGATGGCCTGGATACTCATGAGCGCCATGGCCAGGCGGGCATCCAGCTTGCGATCCCACTGGACATGGCTGCCAAGGCCGGGAGGCACGCCGATGACCTGCACCTCCACCACCCCTCCCAGGGTATCGCCATCGGCCTTGGTGAAGTCGATCAGGCGCTTCATTTCCACCTCCGCTTCGCGGTCGCAGCAGAAGAGCTCCGACTGCGCGGCCACACCCCACAATTCCTCCAGCGGCCGGTCGGGCTGCTGCGCCGCGATCCCCCCCACCTCGGTCACGAATCCGCCGACCGTAATGCCGAACTCGCGCAGCAAGGCCTTCGCCACGGCGCCCACGGCAACGCGCACGGCCGTTTCGCGGGCGCTGGAGCGCTCCAGGATATTGCGCACATCATCGTGTCCGTACTTCAGCGCCCCGGTCAGGTCGGCATGTCCGGGCCGGGGACGGGTCACCGCACCGCCCTCCTCCCGATGCTCCGCCAAGGGCGACATCTTCTCCTGCCAGTTTTCCCAGTCGCGGTTGCGCACCACCAGCGTCACCGGGGACCCTAGGGTTTCACCCCAGCGTACGCCCGACAGAATGGCAGCCGTATCCGTTTCGATCTTCATCCGGTCGCCGCGGCCGTAACCTTGCTGGCGACGCGCCAAGTCCCGGTTGATGCCGTCGGCGGCAAGCCGGGCCCCGGCCGGAAGACCTTCGATAATGGCCGTCAGTTGCGGCCCATGGGATTCTCCCGCGGTCAGGTAGCGGAACACACTCACAAAAAGCCTCCCGTGATTCTTTGAGAAATTGCGCCTAAATTAGCATTTAACCCCGGCAGACGGCAAGGCAAAACGCAATGCGCTCCCCATGGCGGCAGCGCTCTTGTGCCGAAAAAACACCGTTCACGTGAGGCGTGACCATCGGGGGGCCGGTGAAGGTCGTGGTGCGGGGCATTCTGGAGATAGACAGGGGATCGGGAAATGGGTGTAAAACTTTTCGACAAGCCCTCTCGTCATGCGGCTGGCGCAGACGAAAGCCGCTTTCACCAGAAATACCACGTGCCGCTGTAGATGACATAGATGGCAAGGGCAAGGTTGGTGACCGCATGGGAGAGGATGCACTGGGCCAGGCTTCGGGTCCGGTAGAGAAGGACATTGTAGATGGCCCCCGCCATCATCCCGGCAAAGACGAAATGGTGCTCGAAACCAAACAGCAGGACCGTCGCCAGGAAGGAGCCCCAGGTAAAGCGGCCGAGGGGGACATCTGCGAAGTGCGTATCGATGATGTAGCGGATGAGGAACGAACGCCAGAAAAGTTCCTCCATGATCGGAACGACCAGGACGGCGCCGCCAACCCTGAAGGCCGTCATGGCAAGCTGGAGCCCCCTGCCCGGCAGCAGACCGGGGTCGAACCCCTTTGGCGCTCCGGAAGCGCCCAGCGCCCAGTCCATGCGAATCCACAATGCGAACACCAAGAGCCCCACGCCACAGGCGGCAAGGGTAACGGGTACGTTCGCCAGATCCTTGAGCGAAATTTCCGTGTATTCTTTCCGGTACCGGTAGAGCAGAACGGCCACGGTCAGGGCCTTTACCGGATAGAGATAGTAGAGGGAGGTTTCGGCGAGATGCACGACGCCTTTGTCTGCGCCCAGGCGCAGGAGTTCATCGAGGCCGATGAACGCCATGAATACGGCAAAAGGCAGGTAGCGGACAAAGGCCGCGGTGCGCGGTAGGGTCACTGTTCGCCGAGCCCCGCTTCCCCTTTTCGGCCGCTGTCGATAAAATTATGTTTCTTCAACAGGTCATACAGGGTCGGCCTGCTGACCTCCAACTCCTCGGCGGCCTTCAGGATATTGCCGTGCTGGCGCTCGATGGCCGCCGAGATGACCTCCCGCTCCGCCCTGTCCCGGGCGTCCCTGAGAGACGTGACATCCCGGGGCGGTTCAGACTGGGCCGGCACACTGCTGTTGCAGCCGAGATCGGCCGGTTCGATGGCCGAGGAGTCGCTCATGATGACCGCCCTTTGAACCCGGTTCCTCAGTTCGCGTACATTTCCCGGCCATTCATAGCCCTTGAGAAAATTTATGGCTGCCGCGCCAAAACGGCGGACCCTCTTCTTGTGTTCATCATTAAACAGCCGCAGGTAATAGTGGGCCAGCAGGAGGATATCGTCTCCCCGTTCCCGGAGCGGAGGCAGGGCAATCGTGATGACGCCGATCCGGTAATAAAGGTCTTCCCTGAACTTTCCCTCGTTGATCGCTTTGGCAATATCCACGTTGGTGGCGCAAATCGTCCGGGCATCCACCTGGATATCCTCCCTGCCCCCGACCCGCTGTATGGTGCCTTCCTGAAGAAAGCGCAGCAGTTTGACCTGGAGGTTGACCGGGAGCTCGCCGATTTCATCCAGAAAAAGTGTCCCCTTATGGGCGTATTGGAGCTTCCCCTGGACCGTCGTGTGCGCGCCGGTGAAGGCCCCCTTTTCATGTCCGAAGAACTCGGACTCCAGCAGGTTTTCCGGGATCGCCCCGCAGTTGATCGGGATGAACGGGCCGCCCTTGCGGAGGCTCGCCTCCTGAATCGCGCGCGCAACCAACTCTTTTCCCGTACCGCTCTCCCCCGTTATCAGGACGGGCACATCGGACGACGCAACCTTTTTGATCGTGGTGTACACCATCTGCATTTCCGCGCATTGGCCGATGATGCCGCCGGCAACCGTTGATTTCTGCTCCAGGGAACGCTGCAGGGTGCGATTCTGCTCTTCGATGTTGGCCAGGTGCAGGGCGCGGCCGATGATCACCTTGAGTTCGCTGAGCACCGGCGGTTTGGGGTAGAAATCGTAGGCTCCCATCTGAATGGCCTGCAAGGCGTTTTCCCGCTCGCTGTTGCCGGTCAGCATGATTATTTTGGCGTTCGGGTTGTGATCCAGCATCTCCGCGAGGCAACGAAATCCCTCTACGGAGGAATCCTCGTGGGGCGGGAGCCCCAGGTCGAGAATCACCACGCCCGGCTGATGCTTCTTGAAGGCGGCAAGCCCCTGAGAGCCGTCACCGGCCAGCAGGATCTCGTACTCCTCGCCCAATCCCCACTTGAGCTGCTGGCGGATATCCGGGTTATCATCGACGATCAAGATATTTTCCATAGGCTGTTCCTTTTCACACGGAATCGACACGCCCCTCCGGCCTCATTTCTGTAGCCGCGGGAAACCACACCGTAAAAACCGAGCCGCTTCCTTCCAGACTGCTGACCTCGATCCTTCCACCGTGGCTCTCAACTATTTTGCGGCATTGATACAGGCCAATGCCAAGCCCCTGCTTCTTGGTTGTTTTAAAAGGCTTGAACAGTTTGGTGCGCAGGTAATGATCCGACATGCCGCACCCCTGATCGGAAATCCGTATGTAGGGCATTCCCTCCTTGTCGTCGATCTCGGCGTGTATCGGCTGTTCCCGATCCGACGCTTCCACGGCGTTGATCAGCAGGTTCATCACGACCTTCTGAATCTCTCCGCCATCCGCGATGACCTTTTCGTTATTGCCCGACACCGTGATTCTGCCACCCGCCACCAGGTGCGCGGTCCTGTCCACCAGTTCCAAAAGATCGACAGGATGCAGGTTCAACAGATTCTTGTCCCCCAAATTCTTCAACCTGCCGATCAAAACCCGCATCTTTTCCGCGGTATTGCCCAGCGATGTCAACATATCCTTCTGAAAATCAGGGTTTTGCATATACTTTGCGGCATTGTCGACGATGAGGGAAAGGGTTGCCACAAGGTTTTTCAGATCATGCACCACGAATGTGGCAACATTGCCGATAGCCTCCATTTCGCGCGCTTGTGCGATCTCGTCCGAAAGCCGTTGATGCAGTATGGCCTGGGAAGCCTGGCGGGCAATGGTTTTCATCAAATCGTAATCTTCGTAGATATAGACCTCATCCTGCTTGATCACCCGCCCCAAGGTGATGAACCCTTCGATACGTTCGCCGTCGAAGAGGGGGACAATGAAGGAGATATTGTTTTCGACGAAAAAACGCCCGTTCTCGTCAACGATTTCCGGGGCGGCATCCTTCACGTTAACAACCCAGGCCCGCTCCCCCATGAATCCGACCAGCGGGTTATCCGGGGTGATCGTGACAGGCATCGGGTCCATTTCATAGTATGCCCGGGCACAGTACCCACCCTGTTCCTCTTCGTAAAGAAACAGGGTGGCTCCCTCGATCCCGAAGATGTCGCAGTAGGCCGCAAGTATCCGCTGAAGAAGTTCCTCGCCCGACCGGGAGGTGGAAAGTTGTTCGGTAAAGCGGAGCCACTGGGTCCGATAGTCGTGTTTGTTCTGATAGAAATTTTTATGCAGTACGACCTTGACCTCCCGCTTGACCCGCTCGGAGAGGAGCAGGATCAGCAGGGCGATGCCGGCCAGGAATGCGAGCGTGATGGTCATCGTGCGGGGGAAAGCGCCCCCGAGGTATTTCATCCCTTCGCCCAAAAGGCCGAGGGCGACCAGATAGACCCCCACGGCAAACAGGACAACCGATTTGAAGGCGACCTGGCGGGAAACCTGGATGCGCACGTTGCCGCGACGGCACACGAGCGAATAGGCCATGAGTGCAGCCGCGACCAGATACATGAAGGAGCGCAGCGGCAGGTAGTTCATATTCAGCGACCGGTAGAGCAAAGCCTGGCTGTAATAGAATATCTGCACCGCCAGTATGGTACCGAGGCCGATCAGTTCAAATTTGATCTTCCAGAGCGCCTCGGGGGAGGCGTTGGTAAGTGTAGCTTCAAAATTGACAAGTGCAACCACCAGACAGGCCATAACCCCGATATAAAAGAAAAAACCGGCATTGCCAAGAAAGAGCAGCCGTTCGCCCGGGAAATCGGGGGCGTAAAAAAAGGCATTAAGAGGGAGCACCTGGGGCAGTACGGAAAACAGAAAGGTGGAAGCGATGGCCACCTTGAGCATCAGGCCGACCTTCCAGGGACCCGACCGGCGGGCAAAGGTGAGACTGCAGAGAATCCAGAACGGGGGGAGGAGTGATTCCGCTGTCAGTGCATATTTTTTCCAGAAAAAAGCATCTGCGGGCAGGGCAAGCGACAGCAGGTCGAACAGGTCCAGCAGGGCGGTGACGGTCAGGGCGGCAAAAAGAGACAGGCCGGCACGGGAGCGGTTATTATAAAGAACATACCCTCCGCCGGTCAGCAAGGTAATAATTGCTGCTGTTGAAACGATTACATTACCCATATGAACCATATCAGTCGCACATCCATGTCAACGTACTCACCGTGTTTTCATGCCGCCTCGCATCCGTTCTTCTGCCTCAGACTTTACACAGTGATGTAGCACAAACAGGCCAAAATACCAACTCCCTTATACCACCGGCTACGCCGTTTCATCGCTGAAGATGGCAGTGCAAACCTTACCGACAAAAAAGGCGATGCCTAGTATGAGCATCGCCTTTTTCTCAGGCTGGTGGATTGGGAAACAACTTATGCCGATTTGCCCATCCGGCGCTTGCCGTAAACCACCAGGCAGAGTATGCCGGCACCGAAAAGAGCCATCGTGCCCGGTTCGGGAACGGGAACTTCCTGGTAAATGACGTCGTTGCCGCAGGTCACTTCGTAACCGATGATGTAGTTGGAGGTCAGCAGCAACAGGTCGGACAGGCTACTGAAATCAAACGAGATTGCCGTCGTACCCGCCGAATAGGTGACATAGCCCAGCAGCGAAGCCAGACTCGGCGTGGTCGCCAGCCCCACCGGAACGCCGGCGCGGTAGTAAGTGGCAGGCAAGCCGCCATCGGATGACATGGTATAGGCGGTCGTATCGTGCAGGGCGACGTTGATCGCATAAAGCCCAAGGGAGTAAGTGCCGTTCAAACTTGTGCCCAGCGCCCTGACGACGTAGTCCCAGGTTCCGTCGGCGCCGGCATCGATGAAGAGGTCGCCGGAAGCAATGTTGAAGTTGTAGCTGTTCAAATTGAAGGTAATGTTCAACAGCTTGCTGGTATCCATGGTCACGGTGGTGGACGCGATATCCGGGCTGCCATACGGATCCGCGCTATTATTGGAAGTTGCGGTCCACGTATCCCAGTTCAAACTTGTGTCGGTATATGTTGCTGCATGTGCGGCCTGGCCAATAGCCAACGATGCGATAAGAGCTAGAACGAGGGCGATCCGTTTCATGTCTGTTCTCCTTTTTATGAAGATGTCACTCTTAATATCTGCCTGAATTTTCAAATTGCTGAAGAAAATACAGATTTCATGCCAACACAACAAAATGCTGTTTTTACTACATTATATTTTTCGAACATCTATCGAAACAGGCGTTTGTAAAGAAGATCGACAGAAAGGGAGAAGTGCACATTCCCTCGGGGGGAAATCATGGCTCCATGGTGTGATTGCCGGAAAGGTCTCTGTGGCGAGGCGCCGTTGCAAGGCGGGGGAATGGCACGGGGACAGGTGCCGGTGAAACGATTGGCGGTGCGGATGACGCCCCCGTGGGGGTATTCATCGTAGTCGGGGGGATTGGTGACCTTGGATGATTATGGAGCCCACGGCGGATTTCCGGTTCTCAGCCACCGCGCAGACCGGCCGACATTGACAGCCGTCACCACGGCACAATCGTGAGGTGCGGCTGATCCCCGGAGAGCGGGAGGCCACCAGGGCCTCCCCAACGCTCCTAGAGTCTCCAGACCCGGACTCCTGCTGCTGCCAGCGCCCGGTGATCGTACATCCCCTTTACGTCGATGAGCACCGGGTTCCTGCCCATGAGCCGGCACATATCCCCTGGCGTCCATTGCCGGTACTCCTGGTGGGCCACCGCGGCCACAACGGCGACTGCCGGCTTGAGGTCGTCCGGGGCAGTCAGTTGGAGGCCGTACTCATGGGCCGCTTCACCGGCATCGGCAAGGGGGTCGCAGATCTGGACGCAGATTCCGTAATCCTGCAGTTCCCTGATGATGTCGATCACCTTGGAGTTGCGCAGATCCGGACAGTCCTCCTTGAAGGTGAGCCCCAAGACCGTCACCACGCTCCCCAGAACGCTGTGGCCGGCGCGGATCATCTCCTTCACCGTCCGCTGGGCGATGAACTTTCCCATGCCGTCGTTGATCCTGCGCCCCGACAGGATTACCTGGGGAATATAGCCGATCTTTTCCGCCTTATGGGTCAGGTAGTACGGATCGACGCCGATGCAGTGCCCGCCGACCAGCCCCGGCCTGAACTTCAGAAAGTTCCACTTGGTGCCTGCCGCCTCCAGCACGTCGTTGGTGTCGATCCCCATGCGGTCGAAGATGAGTGCCAATTCGTTCATCAGGGCGATATTGAGATCGCGCTGGGTGTTTTCGATGACCTTGGCCGCTTCCGCCACCTTGATGGAGGCGGCCCGGTGGACCCCTGCCGTCACCACCGAACCGTAAACATTTGCGACAGTCTCAAGGGTAGCGGCATCCTGTCCGGAAACGATCTTCTTGATCCGGGTGAACGTGTGTTCCTTGTCTCCGGGGTTGATACGCTCGGGACTGTAGCCCACCGTGAAATCGGCCCCGCAGCGGAGCCCGGAAGCCCGCTCCAGGACCGGCACGCACTCCTCCTCGGTCACCCCGGGATACACCGTCGATTCATACACGACGATGTCGCCGCGCTTCAGCGCCTTGCCGACCGTTTCCGAAGCCCTGTAGAGCAGCGTGAGATCCGGCTGGTTGGCGTCATCCACCGGCGTCGGCACGGCAACGATATGAAAATCCGCCGAGGCAAGCTCGCCAATGGCGTCGGTAAAAAGAATATCCGCCGCCGCCAACTCGTCGCGCGAAACTTCGCCGGTTCTGTCATGCCCCTGCCGGAGTTCCCGTATGCGGGCCGGATTGATATCAAAGCCAACCGTCTTCCGTACCTTGCCGAAGGCCACCGCCACCGGCAGCCCAACGTAACCGAGCCCCACAACGGAAATGATGCGATCGCGTGTCATGATTTTTCAACTTCCTTTCCTGGATTGGCGGAATGAGTTACCGGGGAAGAAACTCCTGGATCGTCGGTCCAATGTCGCGCACAAACTGTTCCCCGCGGGAAATCGCCGCTGCCTCATCATTTTCGAACGGCACGGAGACCCGGATGAACGAGGTGTCACGGCGCCGGTACAGCAATGAACCGGCCATTTCAGCCAGCTTGAGGGAAAATTCGTCATTCATCGAATGGCCCCGGGCCTGGAACCAATAGAGAAACAGTTCCTTGTTTTCGCCTTTCTGGTAGATGCTCCGCACCAGCTTGATGCTCCCTCCGGCAGGAATATCCAGGGTGCCGCGCTTTGTGGATACTTCATACCAGCCGCTTCCCGGCAGGCAATTCCGGGGAGAGTGTATCCCCCCGCTCTCCTTGCCGCCGCCATGAAAGCCGATGTAAAGCCCCACGACCCTGCCGTCGGCATCCGCGTACTGGCGGTAGGTATAATCCGTCGGCTTAAGCACGCTGAGAACGTCGGCGCTGAACTCGGCCTGCCCCGCCATCCGCCAGGCCTTCACCTGCGTCGGAAACTCGCTCAAGGGGCGGATTGGGGGCACCGAGACATCGCTATGAACGTTTATATAAAGCGCCACGCCCACCAGCAGGAGGAACACGGCATAATAGCTTCGAAGACGAGGAGCGGGCGCCGGTTCGGCGACGGCGGCCGGGCCGGGCGGCCGACCGGCCGGTCCCTCGCCATTTTCCGGCCGCCCCTTTACCAGAGCCCCCACCGCCACCAGGAGCACAATCGCCAGCAGGAAGACCACCATTCCGGCGAATTCGTGGAAAAAACCTTCCGCCGCCTTTGCCCCCCACCATTGGGCCAGAATACCGGTAACGATGACCCGCAGAGCGTTTGTGGCAATGGCGACCGGCACCGCTGCGACGATGATGATCCACCGCCGGACATTCGACGTCTGCACGAAAAAGGCGTAGGCGACCGCCAGCGCGAGCAGGGACATGAGCGAACGGATCCCGCTGCACGCGTCGGCCACCTCGAGGGTTGTGGTCGGAAACATGATGATGTTCCCTTCCCGCAATACGGTGACGCCGACAAGGCGCAGGAATTCGACCGAAACCTTCGTGACGAAAAGCTTCAGCGGGAACGCCAGCATATCGTAGATAATGTAGGGGATCGGCACCATGAAGATCAGGTACCCCAGAGGCAAAGCCAGCCATTTCAGGATGTCCCGGCCAAACCAGAAAAGCACGAGCCCCGCCACGATGATTATCAGGGAGGAGCGCATGGTAAAGTATTCCGTCGCCAGCCAGGCCACCAGCAGTTGCGCCCCCCCCAGGGCGAGCACCCCCAAGCCCCAGACATTCGGGCTGACGTGCCGATCTTTGAAGCCGGGCCACCGTTGCCAGAGAAAATATCCGGCGATGAACGGGACGAGGAACCCGTGGGAATAGTTGTCGTCCCTGGCCCAGTCCCTGACCATGTCGGGCACGACCGAGTAATAGAGCCCCACAAGCAAAGGGAGGACGATCAGGAAATGCACCTTGTACTGTTTGCACGCTTCGGTAAATGTCATACCGCTGGTCTCCGATTATCGGCAGAAGCGCCCCCCTGCCAATCAGCACTGCTTTCAGGTCACCTGTGCCCGCCGATGTCCGCGATCAACGGGAGATGGTCCGATCCCACATCGGGACCGGTTTCACAGACACGTATGCCCAGGCCGTTGCCGGCCAGTATGTGGTCGATACGGACGCCGACCTTTATGCCGCGCATCGACGCAAACTCCGTCCTGCCGTATCCGGTCCCTTTTTCAGAGAAGGCATTGGCATAGCGCCCCCACACGTCGCGGTAGATCGTGCTGTCGGCAGGCATGTTGAAATCACCGGCGACGATGACGGGCAGCGGCGACTGGGCAACGGCCCGTTGCGCCTCCCGGGCAACGCGCTTCCGGTGCGCGGTTTCCTCGATGAGGAGCCCCTTACGGGATAGACTGAAAAGCGTGGTCCGGTCAAGTATTGTTTGCAGGCCGTAGCGTGGGCTGGGCAGATGGACCGTATTGAAGGCGACCTTGCCCCATGGGACCGTTATGACGCATTGGAGAAGACAGGTGCGCGGCCACTGGTGAGGAGGATGGAGAGCCTGCAGTGATCCGCTTTTTTGCAAAGGGTATCGCGCGAGGACAACCAGCTCCCCGTCCTGAACGCTCTGCCACTCCCGGGGCAAGGCGATCCTGAACTCGGGGGGGCACTCCTGCAAGGCAACGATATCCGCCCCGCTGTCCCTGATAAGTGCGGAAAGCGCCGCAGCGTTGAAATCACCGGTCTGAACATTGCACGTGAGTACCCGGAGGACCGGTCCCGGCACGCTTTTGGCCTGTGGCAGCGGCAGGCACAACCCCATCAGGGGGCCAAAGATAATGACAGCCGCCGCAAACAGCGGCATGAGACTACGCCTGTTCGCCCAGGCAGCCAACGGCACCATGACCATGAGCGGGAGGGAAACAAACCACCGCGGGCTGAACAGGAATACCGTAGCCGGCCACCACCGGTCGCCGCCGAGAAAGACGGCAAGCCATGTCGCCATGACGAACACGAGGTACCCCCAGGCAAGGCACGGCACCAGGCGACTGCGTGCAGCAACAGGCTTTATCCCTTGCATGAAAGGCTGACGGGTATTGATTTTCCGTTTACCGGCCCCATTTATCCTCGCCCAGACGGTTGCACATTAAAATCGCAATTTTTCTGTATAATACAGAAGTCTTAGATTATTACAACAGATAGGATTCACGGAACAGTTGCCAAACGATGGAAAAATGATATTATTAGAGCGTCGTATTTTAGATTAGCTTAATTAAGTAGTAAATGCATTTGCACATTTCCTCCCCCTTCCGGGGAGGAGAAGAACGTGCAAAAGCACGCGCCGACGAGAACGGCAAAAGCCCAAGGCCCCCGACATGCAAGCGAATGGTGATCCCCGAGACCATAGGCGAGGTTCCCAAATGATCTGGAAAACAAACCAACGGCAGAAGCCTGACGGCAACATAATCAAGAACATACCTTTTTTCTCGGGCCTTTCCCCGGAAGAGATAAACCTGATCGAAAGTCTTATCGTCAAAAAGCACTATGCAAAAAACCAGATCGTGCTTTTCGAAGAAGACACCGCCAAGTACATGTATATCGTCTACTCCGGCAAGGTGCGGGTCGTCAAGATCAATGAAGAAGGCAAGGAACAGATCATCAGCATCCACAAGAAGAACGACTTCTTCGGCGAGATGGCCCTGCTCGACGGCAAGACATCTCCGGCCACCGTCATTGCCTACGAGGATGCCATCATCGGGCTCCTGTCCAAGGAGGATTTCGAACGCTTCGTCCTCAATAACGACGCCACCCGCCACAAGATAATCGGCCTATTGTGCGACCGGCTCCGCGATTCCTGGGCAATGATCAAGATATTGAGCTTCGACAATGCCGAACACCGAGTGCTGGCGGTACTTGACAGGTTGCAGGACTTGTATGGGGTTATGGACGACCGGGGCACCATCATCAATGCGAAACTGACGCACCAGCAGATCGCCAGCTATGCGTCAGTCGCACGGGAAACGGTAACGAGGATTTTGAACAAGCTGGAAAGGGATGCCATGATTCAGGCCCTGGACAACAAGTCGATTCTGTTGACCAAGGCATTCTATTTGCGGCCCAGAAGCGCCTGAACGGCAAGCGGCTACCTGAACGTTGCCCTTGCATACACACCATCCAGCCCCCCCCGCGGGCGGAAAAGAAATGTGCGCTGTAGTTGACGAAGCTGCTATTGGGCACATACCCCACCGGTACATCGCACTTGATCGTCAGGAACTCCCCCAACCCGTAACTGGATATGCTCGGATAACTGATGGTCAGTTTATGGGATGCGCTTGAGTACCTGACGCCGTTTTCATAATCCAGCGTCGAACCGGAAAATTGGCCGGACAGGTAGACAGCCGTGGAAAGCGGCACTTCCGGGTCACTGGCCGTTGTCTTGATGCTCGCCTCCTGCGGCAGGTATACCGTCAGATCAAAACCGGCAATCTGGGCATTGGCGCTATAGGATGAGAAAACAAGCGTCGCTGTTTTCGTCGTGCTCCCGCCATCGCCGCTTCCCCCACTCCCGCCGCCACCACAGCCCGCCAGAAACATCATCTGAATACCGATCACGATGGAAGATATTATGTTGAGCGATTTCACGGTCCCTCCCGTAAAGTCCATAGAGAAGAGGGCGACTTTTGCAAAGCCGCCCTCTTCATAACATCTGCCAATCTATTACATGCGTGTCTGATTTACAAGATCGTCTTTCCAACTATCTTCGACATGATCACGATAACGTCTCCCGTGTTGATCGTACCATCCGGAACCGACTGGCCGTTGACCACGGGGGCGACATCCAGACTCGACAGTTGGGCTGACGTCGGGGTGACCTTGCCGCTGGCAATCCGCAGCGCCAGCAAGGCATCGCTGACCGTGTAGCTGGTGGTGGTCGTCGTCGCCAGGGTGATGGTTACGCTGCCGCTCCTGGCGGCCGAGACGTTGCCCGCGGCATCCTTGGCCCAGGCGTAGGCGGTCTTGCTGCCGGCGGCCGAGAAGGTGAACGAGGTCGGAACCGTGCTGCTCCACCCGGTGGCACTGGCCGACGGGGCGGTGGCGCTCTCGGTTACCAGGTAGCCGGTCACGGCCACGTTATCGGTGGCGGCGAAGGAAGAGACGGCGACCGTCAGCGAGGTGGCAGTCGCCGGGATGCTGAAGGCCGAAACCGTCGGGGCGGTCGTATCCGCCAGGGTGATGGTTACGCTGCCGCTCTTGGCGGCCGAGACGTTGCCCGCGGCGTCCTTGGCCCAGGCGTAGGCGGTCTTGCTGCCGGCGGCCGAGAAGGTGAACGAGGCAGGGGCCTTGCTGCTCCACCCGGTGGCGCTGGCCGACGGGGCGGTGGCGCTCTCGGTCACCAGGTAGCCGGTCACGGCCACGTTGTCGGTGGCGGTGAAGGAAGAGACGGCGACCGTCAGCGAGGTGGCCGTCGCCGGGATACTGAAGGCCGAAACCGTCGGGGCGGTCGTGTCGGCCACGACGTTGTTCACTGTTACGGTTATGGTCGATGTGGCGGCGCTGTTGCCGGCGGCATCGTAGGCTTTTGCATACAGGGAGTACGAGCCGTTCGCGTCTGCCGTCGTGTTCCAGCTGAAGCTGTAGGGCGAGCTGTTCACCGAAGCGCGCAAGGTACCGTTGACGTAGAAATCGACTCTGCTGACGCCGACATTGTCGGAAGCAGTGGCGGTCACGGTGACGGTGCCACTGACCGTAGCATTGCTGGTGGGTGCCGTTAAAGCGGCAGTGGGAACGGTGGTGTCGGCGACCGCGTTGCTCACCGTTACGGCAACGCTTGTGGAGGTTCCCACATTGCCGGCCGCGTCATAGGCCTTGGCGGACAGCGTAGAGGAGCCGTTGCTTACGGAGGCGGTATTCCAGGTATAGCTGTAAGGTGAACTGGTCGTTGTCGTCAGGAGGGTGCCGTTTACATAGTATTCGACTTTGGCTACGCCGACATTGTCGGACGTGTTTACCGTCACCGAGACATTACCGCTGACGGTGGCGCCGGCGGCAGGCGCCGTTATGGCAATCGCCGGAGCAGTCGTATCCGTTGTAGTGGTTCCCGTCCCCGATGCGGCCGAAATCGTAATCGACCCGCCGGTTCCCACAAGAGTATAGGTTCCGCTGCTGGTCACGGCATCCCACGAGCTTGCTGAGGTGTCAGGCGTTGTCGTGAACATATCCTGGCTCGTCGCCAGATTGTAAAGATCGTTGGTATGGGGCCGGTAGGTCACGGTTGTCGGCGTCGCCTTTCCCGTGGTGCCGCCGGCATTGTTCAATTCATAGTCATAAACATAGAGCGGAGCGGCGCCGGTGGCATCGGTGACCGTGGCGAGTTGCACGCCGAAACTGGAAGTTGTGCCGGTATAAACGGTGGTGCGGATGTTGGGCAGCAGGTTGCTTCCGGTATCCTTGACCGTGCCAGACATCAGGCGGCCGAAGATGACGGCTTTGCCCCGGTATGCATTGCCGTTCGACAGGCTGTCGAAATTGAAGCCCAGATCGCTTTCCGCTGCGCCGTTCTGGTAGACGTTGGACAGGAGGAGGCCGGTGCTGATTTCGTAGTAGGTCCCATATCCGACGCCTATGGTGTGGTAGCGGCTGTAGCTGCCGGACTTGATGAACGTATTCCGGTACACCAGGGGGAAACCGTCGGACGGGCCATAATCATCACCCAGCGCGAGGTTCAAAATGTTGCTTGTCACCGTGTTGCCATAAACGGCCAGGTTGGGATGAAAATCCGACCTGCGGGGTTGGCTGGGATCGGTGTAAAAATATCTGTTGTCGATGTTGGCGCAGATGGAGATGCCGATGGCCGAACCGGTTCCGTCGTTGTCCAAAGCGGTGACCGTATTGTTGTAAATGCTGGCGCTATGCCCGCTCCACCTGAGCCCGAGCATTATCCCCTTGGCCATGGACCCCATGGTGACCGCCTGGCCGGTAGGCGACCACGTGCCCTGAAAGTTGTAATTGCCGGTAGCGGTAATGGTATTGTCATGCACGGACAGATTGACAATGCCGGTGGTGCTGCGAATACCAACCGCCCATACGCCTGAATCCGACCACGTTGAAGCGCCCGGGTAAACGCCGCCGCTATATTCCACGCCGAGCCTTGTCACCTGGACATCGATAGTGTTGCCGTACACCTCGATATCGTGGTTGTAGCCATTGGGGTTGTTCACATCCTGGGGGACGTATGTTGCGTCAATCTCCGCGGGGTCGGTCACAAACCCTTTTGGCGTGGAGCTGCCGAGGGCGATCCCGACGGGCATCTCGCCTCTGCCGACGATAGTGTTATTGTAAATCTTGGAATTGGAGCTGATGCCGATGCCGACCGAATTGGTGCATATGCTGAGGATACTGATAGTGTTGCCGTAGACATTGCTCGTGTAACCGGCTTCGACACCCTTGTCACGCGTATTGATGATGGTGTTGTTTCTCACGGTCCCATACCATCCCCACAAATGGATGGCCGAGATGCCGGAATGACGGTCCGTCACCGTACCATAATTGTAGACATCCTCAACGGTGGAGTTTTCAACCGTCACGTAATCGCCGCCCAGTTGGAAGCCCCCCACGTCCTGGCCGCCGTATTTTGCGTAAATGCCTGCTATTTGTGTTCTGTCAGCGCCTTTGTACTTGGTCGATATGGGGTTGTTGCCGAGCCCGTAGCTTCCCCCTGCCGACAGTGCCGTGCCCTGGATGATCTGGCCGTACGTGACGGCGATGTCATGGAGGTTGTACGCCGTCGTCTCGATGCCGTTGCCGGTGGACACCTGGTTGTAGGTGATCGTATGGCCATTCAGATTGATGACCACGTAGGGGGCCGTAATCTGGATTGCGGCACTGTCCGCGCTGATATCGCTGTCCAGGATGTATTCGGTATTGGCGGTGCCGGCGATATAGGGGGTGGTGAAATGCCCGCCGGTGATATGCACGGTATTGGTCACGTACTGGCGGGCAGTTATGGTGGCGGTGTTGTTGCCGGTAGCGGCGAAGGATACGGAAACCAGCGAGAAGGCCAGAACAAGTGCCGGGAATAAAGAGTTGCGTACTTTCGAAACCAGTGTGTTGCTCATTGCCCACCTCCCAGTGGCTTGCTAAAACAGGCCACCCCAATCGGAGGTGCGCACTGTTTCGTTGGCAGCCCGGCTATCCTTCATTCCCAAGGACCCGTGGCTTTGTGTCCCATGGTTACCCATGGTTTACCGTTTCTAAAACAGCTCTTTCTGCTTCCCTTCACTCCAAAAAAAAACAGGCCACCATTTCTGGTAGAGCCTGTTTTTTCGCCAACCCGGCCATCCTCATGCAGCAACAAGGACCCGTGGCTTTGTGTCCCCAGGTTACCCTGGGTTTACCTGTTCGAAAACAGTCTAGCTATCTTTTGATATAACCCTAGACCATTTGCGCCGGATGTGTTGTGATTTACGTCACAGGAAGTGACGATTCGGATTCAGGAGAATGGATTTGGCAATTTGGAAATGCAGAAGCGATACTTTCCGGAACGCTCCGACTGAATGGAATCGACATACTCGATCTCGTACGCCATGCGGCTTCCGAAACGCTCTGCCGCCAGCCTGTCGATGTCCGCAACGGTCCGTTCGGAGAAGAGAGCGCCCCTGACGATACGAAACACCAGGAAATCGATTTTCTCCTGCACAATCTGCATCTGTTTGACGCCCGGCAGGTGCATGGCGAAATTTTCCGTGAGGGAGATGCCGGAGATGTAGTTGCCGTCAGGGGTGACGACATAGTCGGCCACCCGGCCCTCCAACGACTCCATCACCGGGTAGGTACAGCCGCACGCGCATGTCGTCCCGTCGGACGGGATGCCGACATCGCCGACCTTGTAGCGGATGAACGGCATGCCGTAGTTGGTAAGATCGGTGACCACGATCGCCCCGGCTTCTCCCGGCTTCGCGGGCTTGCCGTCGCGTATGAACTCGACGATCAGGGTATCGCCGTTCAGGTGCATGTTCCCTTCCGGGCACTCGCAGGCGATGAGGCTGACCTCCTCGCAGCCGTAGCGGTTGGTCACCCGGCAACCGAAGACCTTCTCTATGGTGGCGCGCTCGAAGTCGTGCAGTACCATGCAGGTGCTGATAATGCCGCGGGGGGTGATGGCGGGAAGCCCTTTCTGCTGGATAAACCGTGCGAACAGAAAAAGCGAGTGGGCATGGCCGAAGAGAATGACCGGGGGCTTTCTCCGCAAAATGCGGTGATAGCGGAGCATCTCCCTTTCATCCATTTTCAGCGTGTCGAGATATTCATAGCGCGTCAGCAGCACGTTCCGCAGGTACATGCGCCAGTTCGCCCGATTGTCCGGATTGCCCCAGATGGCGCCGACCCGCTCGCCCAGATCCCACCCGGCCCAACGGTCATAGGTGATGGTAACGGCCCGTTTCCATTGCGCGCTGTCCTCGTCGATGAAAAGATCGAGGGAAACCCCGGTGGAGCCGGATGTTTTGACCGGAATCAAGCGGTCAGGCGGAACAGTGCGGGCAACCATCCGCTCCTTGTTCGACCTGATGTCATCCTTGGTCAAGAGGGGAATCTGCGCGAATTGCTCCCAGGTCGCCGTTTCCGGCCGTTCCATGACAGAGGAAAGCCGTTCGCGGTAAAAATCCGTATGTGCGGCTGCATGGACGAGAAGCCTTCTCAACCGTTGCAACTGCTCGGCCTGTACCTCTTCCACGGGGCGTTGTTTGCTCCCCTCCAATGCCTTCAGATGCCTGAGATACGGAGTCCCCTCCTTGATTGCCCAGAGCGGAGCGATAACTTTTCTGACAAACAACCCGGACAAGCTCATATGAAAACTCCATTAATGACAAATTAATTACACGGCTAGTTCGCTATCGTCACCGATCCGCCCGCACCAGTCAAAACGAATGTCCCGCTGCTACTTACATGATCCCACGCGGCAGGCGAAGGATCAGCATTGGTCGTAAACATGCTCCGCTTTGCCGCCGCATCGTAAAGGCTGACGGTATGGGGCCGGTATACCACTTTTACCGGCGCTGCCTTGCCACTGGTACCACCGGCATTATTCAGTTCATAGTCATACACGTAAAGGGGAGCGGCACCGGCAGAATCGCTGACCGATGTAAGCTGGACGCCAAAACTCGAAACAGCACCGGGATATACGGTTGTGCGGATATTGGGCAGCGGCCTGTTCCCGGCATCCTTAACCGTGCCTGCCATCAGGCGGCCGAAGATGATGGCCCTGCCCCTATAGGAGTTGCGGTCGGACAGGGCATCGAAATTGAAGTTGAAATTGTTCTCCGCGGAGCCGTTCCGATAGCTGTTCGAAAGAAGAATCCCCGTGGCGTGATCGTAGCAGCCGTAGCCGGTACCGGATGTGACGTATGAGGCGAATTCGCCTGATTTGATGAAGGTATTCCGGTAAATCAGCGGAAAACCGTCGGCGGGGCCATACTCGTCGCACAGGGAAAGATTCATGCCGTTACTGGTGACCGTATTGCCATAGATTCTCAGGTCAGGGTGAAAATCGGGGCGCCGGGCAGCGCTGCGATCCGCATACCAGTACCGGTTGTCTATGTTGGCATCGACGGCTATTCCCACGGCATACCCCGTGCCGTCTTTATCGTTTGCCACAATCGTGTTGTTGCTGAAGGTGGCGCTGTGGTCATTCCACCGAAGCCCCAGCATGAGGCCCCTGGCGCCGGCGCCCATTGTCACCGGCTCTCCGGTAGGCGACCATGTGCCGATAAAGTTCGCGTCACTATGAACCGTAATGGTGTTGTCATGGGCGTTGAGATTGACTATGCCCGTCGTACTCCTTATGCCGACGGCATTGTCGCCCCGCACCCAGGTTGCCGGGCCAGGATATGCTCCGCCGGCATATTCGGTGCCCAGCCCCGTGACCCTGACATCGATGGTGTTGCCGTATATTTCCACATCGTGGACATAGCCATCCAGGTGCGCGGCATCCATCGGCACATAGGTTGGATCGACCTCGGCAGGATCATTCGAGAAGCCCTTGGGCGTTGAGCTGCCGACTTCGATGCCTATCGGATGCTCGCCAACGCCTGTTATGGCGTTGTTTCTAATTGTGGAATTCGCTCCCACGCTTATACCGATGGAATTGGTACATATGCTCCTGATGCCAATAACATTGCCTTCAGCCAACGTGCTGTAGTTCGAGGCTATGCCTTGTTGGCGTGTCGTGATGATGGTATTGTTTCTGATTGTGCTGAAACTTCCCCAGCATTTTATTGCGGCATTTCCCACATGGCGATCAATAACGGTCCCATAGCGGTACGTATCTTCGACGGTGCATTTTTCCACCGTCACATAGTCACCGCCCAAATGGAAACCGGCAACGTCTTTGCCGCCGTACTGCGCAGAGATGTCGGCGACCTGCAGCCTGGTCACGCCGCAGTACTTTGTCTGAATGGGGTTGTTGCCCAGTCCGTAGGCCGCACCGGAGGACTGTGCCCTCCCCTGAATTATCCGGCCATTGATTATCCCAACGTCGTGAAAATTATAATTGACGGTGCGTATGCCATCGCCCGGGGACACTTGGTTGTACCTGATGGTGTGCCCGTTCAGGTTGATGATGACATAGGAAGCGCCGATTACGATCGCGGTGCTGTCGGCGCTTATGTCAGCGTCCAGGATGTATTCGCAGTTTGGGGTGTTGGCAACATAGGGAGCGGTGAGGTGCCCGCCGGCAATATGCACCGTTCTGGTTACATATTGGCGGGCGGCAATCGTGGCTGCGTTGCTGCCGTAGGGGCTTGCACCGGCTCCGCCGTATCCCCCGCCACTGGCAAGTACCCCCTGCGAGGCCCTTCCGCCCGCGCACCCGCACATGCCTGCAAGCAGTGCCACAAGAATTATTTGCTTCATACGGCCCCTTTCCCCGATGGCTATCGACCGCGTCACCTGCGGCTACACCCCTTGCGGCATTATGCTTCTGATGCGTTCCAACAGCTTTGCCTTCATGCCGTCATCCAGCGTAAAGCACCAGATGGCCGTGACGTAGATGCATCCTGCCAACAGAACCTGCGCCAGGAGGTTGGGGTAACTTTTCACCGGGTACAACAGGGTAAACGCCTGCATTACAATGAACAGCAGCAACAGGGGCAGTACCAGGTGCATCAATGTCTCTTTGAAATAGATCTGCAATGATATCTTCATGGCAGAGCAGGCAAGCAGAACCGTAACGATGTTGCCGACCACCATGACCATGGTCGTCCCCATGACGACCCCCGTAACCCCCCATGCCGACGCCCCGCCAATCCCCACGGGGATGCTCAGTATCGACAGCACGAGCCAAATGACGGCATTTTTGCCATGTATCCCCTGGGCGACCAGTATCCGGCTGGCGTTGATGGCAAGCGAATCTGCCAGCAAACCAAGCAAGAGAAAATGCATGACCCCGCGGCCGGCGCTGGCATATTCCTGTCCGATCCAAATGGCCAGGAAAGACTCTCCGTAAAAGAAGATGGCCACAGGCATGGCCAGCGATACCACCTGCAGTGCCAAGGTAGTGCTGAACCATGACTTCAGCAGCTCATCACGATCGTTTCTCCCGATGGAGGCTCCGAAATACGGGATCAACGGCAGTCCAAGCGCCTGTGAAACCCCCTTCGCATAGTCGATGAGACGGTTCGGCATTACGAAATAGACAATCTGCCCCAAGCCTATCACATTGCCGATTATCAGGGGAACACTCTGGTTTTGCAGGCGTGATGCGACCAGCATGGTGGCACTTTTGGCGCCAAACGTGAAAAGCTCGTGCAGCTTGCGCCAGGTAACTGCTCGGAAGGTCATCCTCGGAATACTGTTGTCGCACACAATTGCTGCAGAGAAAAACGCAAATTGTATCAGGCAAAAGATCGGCTCCAGCAGGGCAAGCACTATCAGCCCGTTACCCGCGTAGCGCTGCAAAAGATAGAACGTCAACAACGCGCGCACTATAGTCAGTATTCCCCTGGCACTGTTGATCAGATAATGTCGCTGCAGGCCCATCAAAGTGGCGGTGAAAACCTGCAAAGGAAACATTATGCTTGCATCCAGGCCAAAGAGCAGAAAGACCGTGCTGAGATTTGCAATATCCTTTGTATCGTTGCCGGTGATGATTCGGGGGTAGTAGCCCAGCGCAGCAAACAACACCAGTGCCAGACCGCCGGCCACGATGAAAAAGGCAAATGCCGTGCTTATGGTTTGTTGCAGGTCGCTGCGATCCTGTTTGCCGTCGGCGACAGAGACGAATCGAATCAATGCGGGACCGATGCCCAGGTCCAGCAGTCCCATATAGCCGATAACGCTCATAACCAGTTCCCACAAACCGTAATCGCGGTTGCCCAGTGCCCTGATGAGAACGGGGCTCATGATGAACGCAACGACAACGTTAATCAGGTAGAGCGTTGTTCCAGAAAACGAGTTGAGTATAAGTTTTTTTCTCACGGCTCCCTCAAAAAGGCTCATTTGGCTAACGTATGCTGTCCAAGAGTTGAGCCAGCTGCTGTGCCGAAGCGCGGACATCGTACCGGGAACGGGCCAACGGGACGAAACGCTGGAACTCGTCCGTTCTTGGCTCATCAATACTTTTCCGGAGGGCATCGGCAAGAGCACCCACGTTTTCGGAAGCAAATACCATCGCCGGTGTATCATGGACCGTTTCCCGGAGCCCTATGCAGTCTGCGGCGACAAGAGGCGTGCCGGTGCAGAGCGCCTCCATGGCGAGAAGGCCGCTTGCCTCCCAGCGCGAGGGCATGACGATGGCGTTGATCTGGGCATAAAGATGGCAAACTTCCGATTGAAACGGCAGGAAATGGAAGCAGGGTTCCAGGTCCAGTTCACGAATCTTTGCCCGGTACTCCTTCAGGTAGTCTCCGGAGCCGACGGCGACGACCGCAAATTTCCGGCCATACTGCTGTTTTTTCAGCATGCGGACAGCTTCAACAAGTAAATCAAACCCCTTCTGCGGCATAAACCGCCCGAAAAAACCTAGCAAGAACGTTGCGTCATCGATCCCGAACTCGGCGCGCAGGTCGATCGGGCTTGCCGGCAGATGTTCGAGTGCCCCCAATTCAATGCCGTTGGGGATGACGATCGATCTTTGACCATTATGTGCCAACTCGGGGAACTGTTCATGCAGATGGCTGAGGATGTCGTTGCTTACGGCGTACAGCACCGTAATGCGGCCGATCATTTTTCGCAAAAGAAAGTGCTTCAGCCACCCCAGGCGCCCGGTAAGATATTTGGGTTCAAGGATGCCATGTATGGTGACGATCTGGGGAACACGAAAAAACAGGTTCGCCAGGGAAACAGCCACGGCAGAGATAAACCCCTGACTGAGGATCACGTCGTAGCGGTTTGTTCTCAATTCCCGAAACGCGGCACTGACAAGGCCCTTGGTGTCGGCTTCCCGAACAATAATCAAACGGGCGCGATACTCCTCCACGTCATTCGCGAGCGCGGCATCTTCATGGGTTTGGGATGCCAGGAGCGTCAAGCGGTAATGGGCCGGCAAGTAGCGGAAGAGGTAGCGCATATACGTTCTGATCCCCCCAAGGGGCCAGCGCGCAACGATCAACACATTCTTTTCCATTATCCCTTCCTCGAGAGCAGGATACATTTTGCGGCTCTGACCGGGTCGTACCAGCAGGACCGCACGAAGTGCCATATCGCCTTGTGATAAATCTTCGCCTGCAGGCAAAAGGCACCAAGACGGTAATGAATGACCGCAAGCCTTTTTCTGCGCACCCATGCAGGATAAGGGTAGCGTTCCATGGCACTCTTTAACACAACCAGCGAGTCTTCCCACATTTTGCTACATTTTGTAATGCTTAACTGCTCAGGATGCTGCCGGTAATACGTCAATTTCTCATTCAGGTAAAAGAAATCGGAGCGTTCCTTGATCCTCACCCACATGTCCTGGTCGGGAACAATCCCCACGGTAAATGGTCCTACTGCCTGCAACAGGCTTCTTCGCACCATCACCAGTGAGGGCGTACGGATATAACAATCCAGCAGGACATTTGCCAAGCGGTTGGTTTCACGGTGGTCCTCGGCAAACAGCGGGTAGAGCGTCGTGTTATCCGGACCTATGACCTGGCCGTTCGTATAGACCAGTCCCACGTCCTGGTTCCGCTCCAATATCTCCACCTGCTTGCGCAGTTTGTCCGGGTGCCAGAGGTCATCGTTATCCAAAAAAGCGATATATTCCGACTCGGCATGCAGCAATCCCAGGTTCAAGGCCGCGGCCTGGCCGTGATTCCCGTGGTCCTCGTGACGCAGAATCCTGATTCTGCCGGCATAGGCGTCGATGATTTCCGCGGAACGGTCCGTGGAGCCGTCATCAACGGCAATGATCGCATAATCGTCGTACCGTTGCGCCAGGGCGCTTTCAATTGTCTGGGCGACATAGCGTTCCTGATTATAGACGGCAATGATTACCGTCACCTTGGGAACTTTTACGGTTTTGTCGTTGCCTTCAGGGGCAGTACTTTTCACAAGAGCCTTCCAGGTCGTTTTTTAGGACTCAACTCGGGGAAATGAGATTTTCACCAATATCCCGGACCAGGCAGCCAGCCAAAGCCAATGGGGGCGATAAAAATTATGGCCGCCGATGCCAAATATGAGCAACAACAGCAGGCAGGCGATGATTGCCCCTCCCAATAAATAGGAAAAGCCCGTATCCAAACCGGCCTCAAGCAAATGTGACCGAACCCGCGTGCAGCACCTGACTATTGAACCGAGCAAGCCAAGGAAAACGATCGCCCCGAACAGGCCCAGCTCGGACAGTACTTCGCCGTACAGAATATGGGAGGCGGTCGGAGACTCGTGTCCGGCCTTATCGATCCGGTTCACCATCCTGTAGCCGATAAAGTTTTTCTCTCCGGCCCCCACGCCGGTCAGCGGCTCCCGGGCAAACATTTTCAAACTGACTTCAAACCCCTCAAGCCGTCCTTCGGCCGATTCATGCGCATTGGCCGGACCTGCGTCCTTATCCCAGAGGGTTCTGATCCGCTCCTGCTTTTCATCCGGCATGACGGTCCACAAAACGCAGACGGCCAACGCAGCGATTGCCAGGGCGACAATTTTCCTTTTCCCCTTTTGCGCAAGGCCGAGCAGTAAAACGGTGAACAGCAGGGCGACGGAAGAGGTGCGGGACCCCGTCAGCACGACACACAGTACGGCCATGCCGAAATAGCAGTAATAGCTCCAACGATATGCCAGCTTCTTCTCGGTGCGCAGCAAGGCATAGACAAAGGGCAGCGAAAGCACCACGCTGCCGCCGAAGGAGTTCGGGTCGTTGTTCGTGCTGTCGACGCCGATCATGCGGTGGATGCCCATCCGGAAAAAATGGCGGCCGTTGTGGTACTCCCACAAAGAATGCAGGACATAGATGAACATGGCAAAAACGAAGCCCTTTACCAGCACCCGGAGCGAGTCTTCATCATCCACGGTCGCCAGCATCAGCATATAGAGGATGACCATCTTCCCATATTCGATCCCCTGGTCAACGGCATCCCCGGTCTTGAAAGCGAACGGGGACAGGATGAAGTGCAGGGCGAGAAGGCCGTAAATCCATTTATTGGTCGGCGATGCCACTATCTTGAAACGGTTGCTCAGAAACGCGACCAGTATCATGATGACGGCAAACGTGCGCTCTATGGGGAAGCCATGAAGAACCGAGATAGACTCCCAGGGCCGCTCGATATAGAGGAAGATGTAAAAACAGATCATCAACAGCACTAATGATGGCGAGGTGTCCGTATTGTTCGAATAGTTCTCGTATGTTGCTGCATCGTTTCCCATAGGTCGGTACTCTCACTCACGTTTTTTGGCCGCGCCGGCCGCGGTTCAGGCCGTCAGGCACACAACGGGGCGCGCCCCCGGCAACAGGCCCCTAGTGCAGCAACGTTTCGATATGGTTGGCAATCCGCCAGGCACTTCTGCCGTCCCTCAGGTGCAACTCATTCCGCAGCACCTGCTCTGCCCCGAGCCGCAGGCGCTGCCGCACCGGCTCATCGAAGAGCAGCGTTGCGATCGCAGGCCGCAGTTCCTGTTCCGACGGCACGGATATCACGGCCTTAAAGCGATCATAGGACAAGTACCAGTCAATGGGCAGGTAGTTGACCAGACCGACCGGAAGGCCATAATCCATTGCCTCCAAACAGGTCGTAGACGCGATCGTCATGAAGGCATCGGCGGCGGTGAAACAATCGGCCAGGGGCCGGGTTCTGGTTATCTCGACAAGCGATTGCCCCTGTCCGGGCCGCAGCAGCCCCAGCCAGTGCGACTCGGGGAGGTCCCGCGGATGGAGTTTGACGAGCAGTTTGACGTTATCCATGGCGTCAACCGCTTCGACCAGCCTGACGAACAGGCGCTCCTGGGCCTGCTGGGAACATTTCACCGGCTGGTTGCAATAAAGGAGCACCCTGTCCCTCGTGTCCCTGTCGTTGCCGCCGGAGCCCCCCGGTGCCGTTTTCCGGTCAAGGCGCGGTTGCCCGGTCACCAGAATGCGCGAATCATCAACCCCGTCCTGGAGCAAGATCTGGCGAAACATATCCCCGGCGGCAAAGACCGTCGTCCCGCGGGAATGGGCATAGCCCTTGCGGAAAAAGGCCCCGAGGGAAAGTTTGTATGCAAATTTTGCACAGAGCTGATGAAGGATTTCGTTGCCCCCCTGTTCCTTAAGCTTGAGAAGAAACGGCAGCTTCCGGATCGAGGGACGAACGCTTTCCTGGATAAGAAACGCAGGCTTGTCACAATCGCGAAAAAGCTCCATAACCATGCGATCGAACAGCGCCGCATCGTCGTTGCACGTGACCACCGCATCAGCCCCAAGAGGGGCCAGCCATCGCGAAAGTTCGGCGGCAAGCTTGCGATAGCTGCCGATAACAGGGAAGAATCGCTGGCTATCCGATTCGTAAAACGCCTCATAGCGCATGATCGGCATATGCTGCGCTGCCAAAAAAGGCTCGACCCGGTATTCTTCCTCGATAAGAGCATCCCGGGAAAGAAAGAGCGGCTTGTGGCCGCGGCATGCCAATTCCACCGCCACCGGCACCTGGGTCGCGACGTGGGAGGGATTGCTGGGAACGAAGAGTATTGTTCTCCTATTTTTACCGTTGTCTGAACCCATATCGATAATGTTGAGCCTTACTGCCTGTGCATGATGCGCTTGGCCAAGGATATGCTCCGTCCGAACGCGTTGTGGGCCGAAACCGCCAGCCTTACGAGACCGCCCGCATCGTTGCGGACCAGCAGCATGTCTGCCTGCTCCACGTGCCCCGTTGCAAAATGCCGCTTGTATTCATACTCCCCTTCCTGGAAATTCAACCGCTTCGGCGGACGATGGGTGTACAGATCTTCGAGCAGCAGGCAGAACATGGCCCTTCCGGGGGAGTACCCCGAAAAGTTCTGATCGAAACCGGTACGTGAGTAGTAGAACACATCGCCGAACTGAAAACCTCTCACAAAGGCGCATGGCCTTTCCCCGCATTTCAACAGGTAGCAGCGCAAGACCCCCTGGCCGGCGAACCGTTCATATCTCAGGCGTTCCTCGGGGCTGTTCACCATCTGCGGCCCCAGGGCGTGCTGCCACGACCGGGATGAGATCTGGGAGGCACCATCAAGGAACAGCGCCACATCTGCCGCATGTTCGACACGGACAAGGCTGAGTTCGCCATTACCGCTGGTGCCGAGCAGCTTTATCTCTCTTTTCAGGTTGTATCGTGCTTTTTTGCTGAATTTCAGGAGGTACTCATCAAATGACCGGTTCAAAGTCACGCTGTAGTGCCTGGCCCAATCCCTGTCGGGGATATAAAGACGGGCATGGCGCCGCACCTCCTCCGATTCATGCAGAATGCTCCAGCACCGGCTGTTGACGGGGACCCCCGGTATGTAAATGGCGCTACGGTCGGGGAAGGCTCGAAAAAGGGATTTGGCGAACTCCACGTAGATTTCTTCACGGGGTACGAGGAGCGGCTCCCCCCCATCAGCCTGATGACCGGGATGGTGCACTGCGCCAGCGAACGGCTTTTGAGCATGAAACGCAGTGGATAGCTGGTTGCGAACGCCCCGGACATCCCGGCCAGTCTGCCGTCGCTGTCGTTGATGTGCACCATGACGGGGCGCTCGCCAAAACGCAGCCTGAGGATATGATCCTTGAGGCTTGCATGGGCCGCATACTCCCACCATGCCGGCGATTGATAAAAGGCATAGAGATTTTCACTGGCCAGGGCCAGATCATTCCATTCCTGACGTAGTGCTGGCGTAGCGATGGCGATATCGGGCAGTTGCAGCTTGACTATCGTGGTTGTTACACCCATCGTATCTGGCCTTTGTCGCAATGATGGCAGGTGCCGGCTTCCGCTCGTGACCCCTCCCGGCCTTATTGCCGGGCATGATCCCGTATCTTGACGATCGTTGCCGGTACGCCGACGATCACGGCGTCAGGCTCTGTAAAAGACTTGTTCACAACGGAATTGGCACCGATATGAACGCCATCGGCGATCTGGATCTTGCCGAATATCTTCGCCCCGGCTTCTATGACAACATCGTTGCCAATAACGGGCACATTATCGGAACCGTTGTTTTCCCCAATGACGACGCCGACATTTATTCTGGCATTCGCCCCGATACGCGCATTGTCATGGATGACGATGGTTCCGTAATGGGGAAGCTTCAGACCGGGGCCGACCGTGTTGGGAGGGATCGTAAATCCGAGTATCAGTTGATAGAGCTTGAGTTTGAAGCGCAAACAGAGGAGATAGTAGCGGGCAACCGCGCCGGTTGAGCAATTGCGATAGTATTCGACCTTTCTGAGCAGCCGCAAGAATGCCCACAGCGGATCGAGCACAAAGAGGCAGCATCTGGAATCCCGGCGCCCCATCGCCCGGCGGTCCGCGTCAAGGTACGCCGCATAGTCATCCCGCGAGTGAATCATCAGGTGTTCCTCCCCGAATACAACATTTCAAAAGAAGCGACCATGGACTCGCGCGAGAACATGCGCCTGGCCTTTTCCCGATTGGCGCCGCGGGCCGTTTCAAGGCGCTCGTGCGTTGCCGCCAGTTCCACAACACGTTCGGCAATGGCCTGTGCGTCGGCGACCGGCACGATGTAACCATTGACCCCCTCTTCTATCATTTCCCGGCACCCGCCGACATCCGTGGAAATCACCGGCAGGCCGGAGGCGAAATATTCCACAATGGAATTGGAGAAACTTTCGGAGGTCGAAGAGAGGACCGCGGCATCGCATGCCGCCAATATCCGGGGGATATCCGTACGTTTGCCCAAAAAAAACGTTTTGTCGGCGATACCGGCCTCGGCGGCCATATTCTCGAGCTCTTTCCGCTGCTCGCCATCGCCCGCGACGACAAATTGCACATCCGCCGCCCGTGAAGCGGCGATGGCGGCGGCACGCACAAAGGTGGCGACGCTTTTGACGGGTCTCAGATTGGCGACGATGCCAACGACAAACGCATTCCGCTTCAGTCCCAGAGCATCCCGGATCTCGTTTTTCGTTTGTGCCGATACCGGCTGGAACAGGCCAAGCTCGGCACCATTGTAGATTATCTTCATGCGTTCCATCGGAATGGCTTCTATCTCCGACGCCCACTTCGCCGTGGCATGGCAATTGGCCACAAAGTAGTGAACCCACCGGTTCAGCACCTTATAGAGCATGATTTTAACAGGCGTGTGCCAATACCCCTGATCGCGCCTTGAGGAAATAATGCGGGGAACCCCCGCAAGCCGGCCTGCGATAATGCCAATGATATTCGATTCGACGAAATGAGTTTGAATGCAGTCGAACTTGTTCTTGCGCAGCGCCGCGACAAAACCGAGGAAGCGGCGATACGATGCCGGGCGGGCGAATGACTGGAAGTCGATCACCACCAACGGGCACAGATCAAACTCATGGTCAAGCCACGGGGACGAGCGCAGGACAAAAAGAGTCGGCTCAAACCGGGAACGGTCCAAATGCTTGATAAGCATCAGGAGCTGCTTTTCAGTCCCGGCGGTTGGGGATTCTATGGTATCGATGATGAAAGCGATCTTTTTCATTGAACCGCGGCCCATGGCCCTATGCCCTTTTCTTTCGGTTATGCTTTTCCACTCGCGGTTTTCACCTATGTCCCGAGAGAGTGCTTCACTTCGTCCCGCTCCCGGCTGACCGCCTGCCGCAAAAAGCCCCATCCCAGCCCAAAATGGACTGCAAAGAAAATCGGCGGCAGATACGCGAAATAGCGCCACCCGTTTCGGGCGGCAATGCGCAACGATTCCACCATGATGATCAGCAGGTAGATCCCGTAAAGGGTCCCCAGCACCGGCGTAACGGCATGGCGCCCTCCCCCGGAGAATCCCATCGTTCCCCCCGCGGCAAGCAGCAGCAACAGACCCGCCACAAAGGCTGCCGGGACAAGCTGGTTAAGGGTCACGGCCTCCGGATGTTTCCGGATGAAACGCCAGCGCCCCCTGCCATAGCGGACCATCTGGCGCAGCAACCCTTTCAGGTCTTCACGCGGATAATAGCGCACCGTCAGCTTCGGGCTGGTGTATGTCTTCAAGCCGGCTTTCTCCACCCGATAGTTGAATTCGAGATCTTCACACGCGTCAAAGTTTTCATCCACCAACCCGACCCGCGGCAAAATCGCGCGGCGGTAGGCCGCCCCGTTGCTCACGGGGCTTGCAAAACCCTCGTATTCACCATAGATGAGCGAGTCCCCCCCATGGCCGATCCTTGACCCGCGCGCGAGGGCAACAGCCTGCTGGAACGGCGCCAAACCGGGAGGGTTAAGCGGTTGCGGCCGGCCAAGGCAGTCTGCGCCGCTTTTCTCGAAACACTCCCTGACGCTGGTGAAAAGATCGGCATCCGGGATGTGGCAGTGGCCGTCCACCACAAGAAAAATATCCCCCCTGCCGTTTTTGAAGCCAATATTGCGCCCGGCACTCGACCTGCGTCCCGGGTTGTCCATAAGGCGTATTTGCGGGCAGGAGCGGGCCAACTCGCCGACAATTGCCCGGGTGCCGTCATCGGACATGCCATCGGCAACGATGATTTCATAACGGTCCGCCGGGTAGTCCTGGGCCAGCAGTTGTCCGAGCGTATCGCGGATGAAACGTGCCTCGTTGCGCACCGGCATGACTACCGTGAGAAACGGGACAGCGGCATGCGTGCCCGTCAACATGTACCGGCGATCCTGACATAGAGGTCTTCAAGCTTGCGGGCCTGGCTTGCGAAGTTAAAGGCCTCGTCGACAAGAGCCGCACCACGCCTGCCCATGTCTTTGGCCTCTTCCGGGTTGTCCAGCAGATGTTCCATTGCCTGCCGCAATGCGGCAACGTCTCCCGCCGGCACAAGCACGCCGTTATAGCCGCCGCGGACAATCTCGGGAGTCCCGCCAACGGCCGTCGCTACGACCGGCAGGCCGGCTCCCGCCCCCTCCAGCACGGCAACCGGCAGCCCCTCCGTATGGGATGAAGAGACGAAAATATCCGCATCCGCAAGCAATGCCGGGACGTTGTCGCTGAACCCAGGGAGCAGGAACCGGCCTTGCAGCCCCGCAGCGGCAACCTGCCGTTCCAACTCCCGGCGGAGAATCCCCTCGCCCAGAACAATGAAATAAACCTTTTCCCGCTGCCGCACGATTGGCGCGGCAGCCTCGATAAACCCGGCAAAATTCTTTTCGGGGCTCAGGCGGCCGGCCGAGACGACCAGCACCGCGTCTTCCGGCAGCGCAAGGAGATCCCGGATGCTTTCCTTATGCGGCCCTTTTTCAACAAAGACGGCGTTATGGACGACCGTAATGCGGTCACCGGGAATGCCCGCCGCGACAATCTGACGTTTATGCCCCTCGGAAACAGCGACGATGTTCTGGATCATCTTCATGACCTGCTTGTCGGCAAACTCGTAACAACGGATCTTTGCGCTTTCCCCGGTCCACCCATGGGAGTAGACGATCTGCGAAACGCCAAGGGCACCCGAAGACAGATACCCTATGATATTCGATTTATATCCGTGCGTTACCAGCAACTGCACGGAGTTGTCTCGAAGCAGCCGGCGTAATTGCGTAATGAGCCTGGGATGAAACGGAGAGCTGCTCCGCAGGCTCAATGTCCGGATGTTGTCGGCTTCCGCCGCCTGCAACAGACCATTGGGCCGGCCGTCGTTATCGAACGAACAGAGGATCGGCCGGAAACACTGCCGGTCAATTCTCCGCAAATGCTCCAGAATCTGTTTCTCCGGCCCGCCGACAAAATTGCTGGCCCGAAGGTGCATAACGACAATCGGATCAGGCACGCGCTCGCTCCCATACGGCATCCATTACCCCGGCAATCGCATCCCAGGTGTAGGATTCAAGAATCAGCGCCCGGCCGGCAGCGCCATATCCGGAGAAAACGGCAGAATTTTCAAGGGCCGTGCACGCCGCGTCCGCGAAATCCCGGGGGGTATCCCGCAGAAGAATATTTTTCCCCTCGGCAACGTCCAGCCCCTCTGCCCCGACTGTTGTGGAAAGAACCGTTTTTGCCATGGACATGGCTTCGAGAATTTTGAGGCGGGAACCGCCACCGACCCGCAACGGCACCACATAGAGCATGCTGCGCGCTATGTATGGCCGCACATCATCGACAGTCCCCGTAACCGTCACCCCAGGGGTCCGTTCGGCAAGGGCAAGCAGCCACTGCGGGGGCTTGCGGCCGACCACGGCAAAGGTCGCGGCGGGGATGCGGCGCCTGATCTGCGGAAAGATCTCTTCGATGAAGTACGTGACCCCGTCCTGATTTGGGCGCCAGTCCATCGAGCCGGTAAATACCATGCTTCCCGGGCATATCGCGGACTGGGCAGGAGCGAAATAGCGCTCGTCCACGCCGTTGGGGACAACGGTCACCCGGCTGCAGCCGTAACGTTCCATAAATATGTCCCGGTCCGGAGCGGAAACGACCGACACCTGGGAATAGTTCACGGCGGCACGCGCTTCGTAGCCCACCATTTTTCGCCACTGGAGGTAAATGTACAACTTTTTCAGCAGATTCGATTCAGCCTCGCAGTAGCGCTCCCATATCTGCGCCTCGACGTTATGCGCCGAAAGGACCGACGGCAGCCTGCCGAGCAGGGTGCGGATATTCTCGGTATAGGGCATCCATTCGCAGTGGACAAGATCGAATCTCCCGGAAGCGACCAGGGACAAGGCCCTCTTTTCCAATGCCGCTGAATAATGGCGGTCCACAACGTACGGTTTCGGCGACAGCATATTGGCCAGGAGCGCCCGGTAAAAGCGGAATCCTTTCTGTTCGAGCACGGTGCTCGGCAGGGTGATCAGGGTGACGTTTGGGCAATCAGGCAAACAGTCCCCCCGGTCGCCGTAACAGAGGTAGGTTACCGAATGGCGTTTCTGGAGGCGCTGCAACAGGTTGTACGTCCTGATTTTTTTCCCGGTATCAAGCGGCCAGGGGACCTCTTCGTCAACGATCAGGACATTCATGACCTGGGGGCACCGAGGCCGGCATCACGCTGCGGGCGATTGGAACTGCCGGCGATCGCAGCCGTCATGGTGCCGAATTGGAGCTTGCCCAAGAGATGCCGCAGCTTCCCTTCGGTACGGTGCAGATTGAGATAATGCCGAAAACGCGACTTGAGCCCGGCTTTGATGCGGGGCTGTCCCGGATCGATCTCCCAGGGGTGAAAATAGAGCACCGCGGGCTGGTGCTCCTGATCATTGATCCTCGCAATACCCCGCCGGACCAACTCCGCCGGCAACAGCCGCAGATAGCCGCCACCGGCTATCGGCAGCCGATACTCCATGCTGCCACAGCGCACGGGATACGTGGTCAACGGGAACTCCGCCAGGCGCCCGGCATCCCGCTCCACCGCATAGGGGAAACGGGGGGCGTCCGGAATGCCGTAGGTATCGTGATAAACCGGGAAGACACTGCTGTCGAAGGAATAACCTTCGTCGAGCAGAATATCGAAAGCCCAGAGAGATTGCTTCGTTATGGAATAACTGGGGGCGCGATAACCGCAGATTTCCGTGCCGCAGACGTCCTCAAGAATCTGCTTGGCGCGGCGTATATCCGACCTGAAGGCATCCGGTCCGATACGATACACCAGTTGGTGCCCATAGCCATGGCTGGCAATTTCATGCCCCTGGGCCTGAATCTCCCGGACCAGGTGCGGCACCCGTTCCGCAATCCAGCCCAGCACGAAAAATGTGGCCTTTACGCCGAACTCGTCGAGCATACCCAAAACCCGATGCGTATTATCCTCGACCCTCAAGGGGAAACTATCCCATTCCGCAAAGGCGATATGGCGGGCAAAAGCGTTCACCTGGAAATAGTCTTCCACATCTATGGTCAGGGCATTGAGCATGGTCAGAAGATCTTTCTGATTTCCACAATTCCGCGGTTGATGTCCCGGGCATTCGTTGAGGAGTTGATGTCGTCACGGTTGGTCTCGTAGGAGTAGGTCAGGGTGAGCGTGATGTCGTGGTTAAAGGCGTACGCCAAACTGCCAGTAGCGATGAAATGGTAAGGATACTCCCCCCGCAAGCCGTTCTGGTAGTAGCGCTCCGCAGTCGCGTTAAGACTGGCGGTAAGGCTCTCTACGACCTCGTGGCGGCCATAACCGGAAAAGGAAAGTTTGCGCTGGTTGCGCGTATCCGTCTGGGTATTGACATACTCGGAATAGGAACTCGAAATCCCCACGGCCCCCCGCTGCAAAACCTTGTCGAGCTTGCCGCTGTAACTGGTTTCCTTTGTCGAAACGGCCAAGGGATCTTCCGTATTTTGCACATTGGTCTCAAGTGTCGCCACGGCGACCTCAAAGTCATGTGTGACGCCCGCGTGCCAGAACAAATAGTTTACGCTGTTGTAATGCCGGAAGTTTTGCCAGGTATTGCCAATCTGGCCGAAAACGAAGGACTTCTCGGCGTATTGATATTTGAAGCCGCCATAAACGTCGTGTTTGTCGAAATTAACCGGTACCGTTTCACTCCGGGTAAACGCATAGCCCAGTGTCAGGCTCAGCTTGGGCGTCAGTTCGTACGTCAGGTCGGCAAAGCCTCCATGTTCATGCTTATCGATGCCGTCCGAATCCCAGTAACGGGTATCCGTATAGCGATAACCGGTTTTGAGCGTACTCTTTGCTCCCGGCCGCCACAGCAGGTAGGGGGAAACCATTGCGATATTCTGGTCGGTCTGGTTGACGAAAAGGCTGCTTTGCGTGGTTACGTCACGGGAAACATCGAGCGACACCCGACGGTACGTATCGCTGACGTCGAGATAGAAGAAATTATCCACCAGCGCCATAGTCCCCTTCAGGTTGGCGTCGTGATTGTACTCGTCGTCACGGCTGTGCCGCGCATAGTTGCGATAGTCGAACGTGTACGCCACATCCCAGTTCCAGAAGGGGGTGAGATAATGAAGCGTGGCCCCCGGCTGAACGCGGGTAATGTAGTCGGTTCGCTTGCCGGAGGCGGATTCATAGATGTTGTCGTTTATCTCTCCGATTACCGCGAGAGACGGCTTGAAATCAAGTTCGGAAGCGCAGGCCTGCCCCGAAATCCCCGTGAAGAGACCTGTTGCGATCAGCGCACCTATCATTCCAGTCTGGCGGAAACGGTTCATCATTTTCTCCTGGTAAAGGTATCGCCGCCGAAAACCCTGCGGACAAACCCCACGCTCGTGGGCTCGGGGGACATATCCTGGTCACTGTCGCCTTTATGGGACGGGGCGATTTCATCCAGTTTTCTGAGAAGGTTGAATATCTGCGAATCGGCCTTGGTCATGTGCGAGGTAACGTTATTCTGGAGCTGGGTGAAGCGATCCTGAAATTCATTGATGACCGCCTGCGTCGGGGTGCCGTTTGCCCCTTCGAGCGTATCGAGCCGCCGGGCAATATCGCTCAACAGGGTACGCATATCCTTGTTCTCCGATGCCTGCGCGGCAGCTTCGGCATCGGCCGGTGCTCCTTCCCTGGGGGCAACGGCTCCGTTGGCCCAGAAATGGTTGTCGAAATCCAGGTCCCCGATAACTTCGCGCACCATTTCGACCGGTATCACCTTCATTTCTTCGGCAAATGCCGAAAGCATCAGAAAATCGCAGATGATGTTGATCAAGCGCGGGATGCCCCTGCTGTAGCGGAAGATAATGTCCAGCGACTCGAACGGGAACTCCACAGCCAGGGCATTCCCCGCGACCTCAAGGCGATGCATGATGTAGCGCTCGGTCTCCTGGCGGCTTAACGATTGCAAATGGCAGTTGATGCTGATCCGCTGCCGCAACTGACGTAGCTCGGGAGCGGACAGAATGGCCCGCAGCTCGGGCTGCCCGACCAAAATAATCTGCAGGAGCTTGCTGTCGGAGGTTTCCAGGTTGGAGAGCATCCTGACCTCTTCCAGAAGCTCCGGCGCAAGATTCTGCGCCTCATCGATAATCAGGATCGGCTGATTGCCGCGCGCATACTGGTCAACCAGAAAATCGTTCAGATCCCGGATCAGGGTAACCTTGTCCTTTCCCTGGGTCTGAAGGCCGAAATCATCATTAATCATGGCCAACAACTGCTCAGAGGTGACACGGGTGTTAAAGACCTTTGCCAGGACCAACTGTTCATAGCGTTTATTGAGCAGGTTTCGAATGATCGTGGTTTTGCCCGAGCCGACCTCTCCGGTGAGGAGAATGAACCCGGCCCGCTCCCTGATGCCGTAGTCAAGAAAGGTCAGCGCCTTCTTGTGCGACTTGCTCAGGTAGATGAAGCTCGGGTCGGGAACCAGGTCGAATGGCTTCATGCGCAAATTGAAAAAGGTTTCGTACATACGCGCTCCGCTTTTGTTATGAAGCTTTGGGGGAATAGTCGCGATAATATGAGTAGCGCTCATCATGCCGGTCAAGCGTGGCGTCGTTATACACCAGGCCCAGCAGCTCGCACCCCTTGAGGGCTTCGACGGCTTCCTTGACGTTTTCCTGGGAGGCAAGCCGCTCTTTTACGACGAACAGGACCCCATCCATCAGATTGGCCAGGGAGCGGGTCTCCGCGAAGGGGAGAATGGGCGGCGTGTCGAAGATGAGATACCGGTCGGGATAGCGGTACTTCATCTCTTCGATCAACTCTTTCATCTTCTGGGATGTGAAGAGTTCAACCGGGTTGCTGACGGCCCGGCCCGCCGGTATCAGGGAGAGCTTGCCGATCCCGGTAGCCACGATCGCATCTCCGATGTCCAGACCTTCGAGAAGGACATCCGAGAGTCCCCGTTTGTTATTCATATTGAGGTAGCGCTGGACGGAAGGGCGGCGCAGGTCCGCATCCACCAGCAGGACGGTGTGATCGAACTCCTGGGCCAGGCTGATGGCCAGGTTGAGGGCGGTGAGCGTCTTCCCCTCGTGGGGCACCGCACTGGTCACCATAATGGTGTTCTTGAAAAAATCCTCGCCTTTGGTCATTTTCACCAGAACGGACTTCAGCTTCCGGTACTCTTCCGCCGTAGGCGAATGCGGGTCGTTCAGATTGACGAGATACGGGTTGTCTGATGTTATCGCAGGGGTGACGGACGGAGCCGGAGGGGGCTGAGACGGGATGGCCTTGAAGACGTGTTTTTGCTGATGCCCTGCGGGAGCGGGAGCGGGAGCGGGAGCGGGAGCCACGCCCCCCCCTTCCCTAAGCTGTGCCGCCCTTTCCATGGCCTTTTCAATTCTGCTCATATGTTAAGCCCTTTCATGATAAATCAGGTATATCGGCTCTATCCCTTTTACCGCAAATGCCCTTTGACGTCCTGGACAATGCTGGCCGGAGAAATGTAGCTCATCATCGTATCGACATAATTAAGCCCCAGCAGTTCCATGACCGGGAAACAGAGCAGGAAAAGGAAATACACACCGCCGAGGGTGAACAGGCGCTTCGCGCGCTTGTGCTGTAAAGCGACCTCCTGCGGGTCCAGCATATGAGGGATGATCGCCAGGATCGGCACGCCAAAACCCTTGACCGAGCGTGCGTCTTTTACCGATGTGTCCATTTGCTCAAGCAGCAGCAGGATGCCGAAGCTGCCGGCCAAACCGCCGATGATCCCCATCATCATGATGGCGAGGCGATTCGGGCTTATGGGCGCCGTGGGGAGGGTGGCCGGATCGACAATGCGGAATGTGGTCGATTTGTCCTGGACCTCCATCTGCTTCGAAACCTCGGACTGCCCGTGGCGCGCGAACAGTTGGTCGTAGATATTTTTCTGGTTGTTTCTCTCCAGTTCCAGCTTGTCGAGTTCAGCCCGTGCCGCGGGGATATTTCTGAGCAGCGCCTGATTCGAAGCGATATTGCGGCGCAGCCCATCCTCCGATGCCCTGATGGCCGCTATCTCCGAATCGACTTTTGCCAGTTCGTTGGAATCGAACGTCTGCCCGCCGCCCGCAGCCTTCATCTGCTCCTTGATGGACTCGATTTCGCCTTTTACCGTGAGTACCTCCGGGTAGCTATCGGTATATTGGGCCTGAAGTTCGTGCAACTGTTTCTGCAGCGCCAGCAGTTTGGAGCGCAGCGGGTCGCTGGTCGTCTTCGTCACATGGCGCATCCCCTCCAACTGCCGGCGTCTCAGTTCCAGGTCGATGAGTTTTTGCTGTGAAGCGTTGATATCCTGGTACAGTTTCCCCTCGTCGATGGAGATGGCCGTTCCCTTATCACGCTTATAGGCGTTCACCTCATCTTGCGCCTTGTCCAGTTTCGCCTTGAACGTGGAGATCTGCTCGGAAAGGAACTTGGTGGCATCATAAGATTCGCCGCGTTTTGACGACGTATTTTCTTCTATATAGAGGCGGACCAGTGTGTTGACAAAATCCTGGGCAATTTTCGGATTGCTGTCCTTGTACGAGATTATGAACAGGTTCTTGTCTTTTACCTGGACATCGATATTCTTCTGGATTCTTTTCACCAGTTCTTCGCTGTCGGCGCCGCTCTTTGCCGCCAGGTTCATATCGGTGCTGTCGGCGACCTTGGCAAGCAACGTACGGCTGGTTATTGCATAGGTAAGCACCTTTATCGTGTCTTCCATGGACGGTGTAACCGTAAGCCCCTTGACGAGCTCACTTATGACGTTTTTTTCAATGAAAACGGTACTCTTTGCCTCAAACTTCTTGGGAAGCACAAAGCTTACAATCGTCACTGCCGTCATAATCAACAGCGCCAGCACCACAAACAATTCTTTACGCCTGTTCAGAATTTGCAGGAATTTTTTATAATCAAGTTCCGAAGACTGCATATGCACCTCACGAGCAAAGTTTTACGCGTACCGGCCGCCCATCAAAAAAGGCTTTCCTTGACAAGGACGTAATCACCCGCCTCCAATACCAGATTCTGGGACAGATCCCCCTGTTTGAAAAGCTTTTTGGCCTTGACTTCCAGGGATCGCTCTTGTTGCCCGACCTTTCTTCTGATGACGATATCATCCTGATCCGCAAATTTCGTGAATCCTCCCGCTTCGAGTATCGCCTCCATGACCCTCATGCCTTCCCGGTATTCGATGGCCTTGGGCGTATTGACGGCGCCGAGGATGTAGACATTCTTGTCCAAGAGGAGCGGGATGAAGAGCGAATCCCCGGATTCGAGCAGGATGTCGTTCTCCGACTCCCCCTTGATGAACAGCCGGTAGAAATCCTCTTTCACCCTTTTCCCGTTCCGCAGCAAATATGCTCTCCTCAGATCGGCCGTCTTGACCTCGCCAAGCGTGCATAGCAACTGCAGGAGCGTCGTCCGCCTCTGGAGGTCATAGACCCCCGACTTGATTCCGCCGCCGTAAATATACACCTTGCTGTTGGTGATATCCTTCACGGTAACCGTGACAATCGGGTTCTTCACCAGTTCCTTGAGGCGCGTCCCCAGGGCCACCTGCAAACCCGTGGGGGTAGTGCCGCTGGCGGCCACGTCCCCCAGGCCCGGAACGGTAATCTTGCCGTCAGGGCGCACCTTCACGGAAAACGTCAGCTCCTTCACTCCCCAGACGGCAATATCCAGGCCATCGCCTTCACCGATCACATAGTCTGCCGCGCCGGCCGCCAAGGGAAACAGTAACACCATACCGAGACCTACCAACAGCCGCTTCATTTTCATACATTCCTCACAATACCGGGATAGTTGCAGGAGCGCTACTGCCCACCGCGGCCGAAAAGCACCACCTTGATGGTTTCGAAAAAGATCAGCGTATCCAGGAACGGGCTGAGATTTTTGATATAGAACAGGTCGTAGCGCAATTTCTCGATGGCGTCCTCCACCGACGAACCATACGGATAGCGCACCTGCGCCCATCCGGTCAGGCCCGGCTTGATGAAGTGCCGCTTCGAATAGTACGGGATGACCTGTTTCAGTTTTTCGACAAATTCAGGCCGCTCCGGACGCGGTCCCACAAAACTCATGTCCCCCTTCAGCACGTTGTAGAGCTGGGGGATTTCATCGATGCGCGATTTCCTGAACAGCCCCCCAAGCTTGGTCACGCGGGGATCGTTTTTGGCGGCCCAGATGGCGCCGGACTTCGCCTCCGCATCCTGGCGCATGGTTCTGAACTTGTACAGGTGGAACATCTTCTCCTTGTTGCCGACACGCACCTGCTTGAAAAACACCGGGCCCGGAGAATCCAGCTTGATGGCCAGGGCGATCAAGGGGAAAAAGGGGAGCGTCAGGAACAGGCCTATCAACGACAGGACGATATCGATGTAACGTTTGCAGAGGCTGAAATAGATCGGCCGGCGAAAGCCGCTGGAGAAAATGATCCAACTGGGAGTGATGTGCTCCAACATAAGCTTGCCATGGATGAGTTCATAGAACGACGGGGCATCCATCACCTCAAAACCGTTCAATTTACAGCGCAACACGTCCCTGAGCGGAAAAACGCCCCTTCTCTCCGACAACGCAACGACGATTATGTCGGCTTGCGCCTGACGTGTGGCGGCCATCAGATCGTCGGCGTTGCCAACGATCTGGTCGTGGGGAACGACAATACCCTCCCCCTGTCTGTCATTGTCGCTGGCGCCATTGCAGTTGCATAACGCGTATCCCGCCAAGGTATAATTGCGGTTGTGGGCCGAACAGAACTCTCCCACCTGGCTGGCCAGCGGGCCGGTCCCCAGCACCAGAACGCGCCGGGAAAATCGTGGGTTGTGGCGGCCGACCAGATAAAAGACCACATGCCAGATAAACTGCAGGAGAGCAAAAGCGGCAATCGAGATTACCAGCACGCCGCGCCCGAGCATAATGGCCGGGTCGATGTAATAGACGATGGAAAGCAGGAAGAATGAAGTTGCCGCACCAAGCAGCGTATTGATGATGATCTCGCGTTTTCGGGTGTTTCTGTCGAAATCATAGGTATCCATCAGGTGCGAGGCAAACAGGATGGCCAGAACAAAAACAAATGCAGTATAAAATGTCGAGGTCGCAAACAATTTACCGGCGACTTCCTGATAGCCGAGTCGTGCCACGGCTGCCGAATAGAGCGACAGCAGAGCCAGCACGACATCGACCAGTATGAGGATAAGCCAGCGCAAACTCATTGAGACCTCATCTTCTCAGTTCAGACAACACGGTTTTAGCGGCAGCGGCATCGGCAAAGTCGCCAAGCGTAAGAGCTTTTTGCAATGTTCGCACCGCATTTGCCTTATCTCCGGATTCCTTGTAGGCAAGCGCCAGGTGATAATTGATCGTCGGGTTGTTCTGGAGATTGACGGCCTTTTCCAAAACCTTCTTCGCATCGCCTACACGGCGGTTCTTCAGCAGGGCATAACCAAGCGTGTCCAGAACTCCCGCATTCCCGGGTTCAAGCTTATAGGCCATGATAGCCAGGCGCAGGGCTTCTTCCTTATTGCCATGACCGTCTGCACTGAGATAGGCCAGATTGTTCAAGGCCGGTACATAGGTATTTGATTTCTCCAGGCAGAGCCGGTATTTTTCGGCGGCTTCCTTCTTTTTCCCCTTCTGGTCGAATATGGAGCCCTGCGCGTAAATGGCCGGTGCGAAGTCAGGTTTTTTACGCGCGGCGTCGACATACGCCGCCATCGCCTGATCATAATCTTTTTTAATTTCGAATAGTTTGCCCAAATAGAGGAGGGCATTCACATTATTGGCATCGACGTGCAAACCATTCTTCATTTCCCTGATCGCGCTGTTGTAATCCTTCTGGCTTTCGTAAACGGAACCGAGCAACATATAGCCGCGCGCCGAATTCGGATACTTGGTGATGACCTTGCGCGCCTGCTCTACCGCCTTGGCGGTATCCTTCATGGTTGCATAGGTATTAACCTTCAGGACAATGCCCGCCTCAGGGTTCAGGGCCTCCACGTCATCGAAAATCTTGATGGCGTCCTTGTATTTCTTATCGGCGACCAGAATGCGCCCCTTCATCTCAAGGGCAGGGACATCCCGCGGATTTATCTTGATCGCTTCATCCAGCACATTTATCGCCTTGCCGGTTTCCTTCCGTTTCAGATAATGGCTCGCCTGCGCCAAAAATGCCGCCGGGATATTGGCATCTTTCGCCTTCTGGTAATAGGCAAGGGCTGAACGGTCGTCGCCCTTTATCTCGTAGAGAGCGGCCAGGCCGAGCATTGCCTGAGCGTTATGCGGATCATTGCGGTGCAGGGTGCCGTACTCGGCAATGGCTTGGTCGTAATTACCGGTAGCGGCATAATACGTAGCCAGACTCTGGTAGGATGCGGGCAGCAGAGGGTCGATTTCTTTTGCCTTTTGCAGGTTTTTGAGGCCTTCGGCCTGCTTGTTTTCGGAGAAAGAGAGTGCCGCCAGGGCGTTATACAACACGGCATCGCCCTTCTTTCCCGTCAGGCCGGCCCTGAGAACGGACAGCGCCTTGGCATTGTTTCCCTTGCGCATATGGTAGGAGGCGAGCAGCAGGCGGCTGTTCAGAGAGTCGGGAGCCATCTTGACGGCCGCTGCAAGCTCCATTTCTCCCTCTGAATTTTTCCCGCGGCTGAAATAGTAATACCCCTTTTTCTGATAGGCATCCACCATCTTGGGATCGGCTTTTGTCGCCCGGTTCAACTCCTGCATGCCCTCTTCGAACATCCCCTTTGCCATGTAGGCGTTGCCGAGCATATTGTGGGCGACCGCATCCCTGTCATCCTGTTGCAGCACTTTATTGATCTCGGCAATCGCATCGTCAGTCCGCTTCTGGGTCAGAAGGATCGCCCCGGTCATGAGCCGGGCCTGCCGTGAAGTGGGCACCACGTCGAGGATCTTGCGGAATTGGCTCAATGCGCTTTCAAGCTCACCCAGATTATAGTTGCAGAGCCCGAGAAAGTAATATGCCTCCAAGGTCGGCGCAATCTTTATGGAGTTCTGGAGTTGGGCGGCGGCCTCCGCATACTTCTTGCGCTGGTAGCTCACCAGACCCTTCAGGCGATAGCCATCGGCTCTTTTGGGGAACTCTTTGATCAACTCGTCCGAGGCTTTGTCGGCCTTGTCGAACTCCCCCTTTTCAATGCGGATCAGCCCCGACTTGTAAGCGGCGAGTGTCTCGGAATGGCTGATTGCAAGAATTTTCTGATAAATCTCCAATGCCTTGTCGGCGTTTCCCGCACTCTTTTCCAGGGCGGCAAGCATGTAATAGGCACGGGGGTTTTTCGGGTCGGCGGCAACGATCTCATCCAGGAGCCCTTTTGCCTTCTGCTCTTTCCCGGCAGACACGTAGAGCGCAGCCAGTTCGAGTTTCGTCCGTGAACGCTGGGGGTCTGCTTTGAGGGCCTGCAGCAGGTAGCTCTCCGCGTCGTCGTACTTTTTGTTCACGGCGCACGCTATCCCCAGGGTTTCCAGACCCTCGGCGTTGCCCGGATGCTTGCCGAGGTACTGCCCCGCCAGCTTGAAAGCCTCGTCCGGCTTCTTCGAAGCAATCATCAGCTTCGCCAATTCCAGCACAACGTCATCACGGGAAGGATTCTGTTTCAGAACCTTGGTAAATTCCTTCTCCGCCTGTTCCCGTTTCCCCAGGGCGGCATATGCCTTTGCCAGTTGGAAACGCGCATCGCTATAGTTTTCATCCTTCTCCAGGGCGCTTTTGAAAAGAACCAGGGCAGCGCTCGGATTGGAACTGTTCAGCTGCTTGAGCCCCTCACTGAACAACTCCTCCTTCGATTTACTGCCGCAAGCCGAACAGGCTAACAGGATCAAGGCCACTAAAAATATCCTAAACACTTACACCCCCTCCTGGCTGGGCCAGAGACATCGTGCATGCTTCAAAGAAAGTAATTGTTCGCTACGTCCGGCTTCCTTGCCGCCCCCCCTCGCAATCCAAGCCTCCGTTGCCCATTCCGACAGCGGGATTCACAATTGTCAGAATGGTCCGACCCGCGCCAACACAGTATTGATCTGCAATTTTGCGAACAAACGGCCATCCCAGGGGGGCCAATTTACTCTTTTCCCAAGCCAAACGCTACTGTCGGTAATCTTAACAACCAGCAACGAACGGGTCAAACCATGCAAATAATCCTATGAAAACAAGCCATTGCATTGCAGGCACATAAATTGCTTAAAAAATACAAAACTTACGCGATTTTTCAAGGGCGCTTTTCAGCAACAGACCCGGCGACATGAGAGTAAAAATGATTACCGATGTGCCTGTCAGCTATTCAAACCACAAACAAGAATGCAAACACTAGGCCAACACCGTCAACAGCACACCCCAAAAACATATGACATCGTTTTGAATTTGAGTGACACTTTTATGAGGACGAACGCGAAGAACCCTTAAAATATTATAATTCACCGCCAACACCAGATAATTTTGCGGCATTTATTCAAGATATTCTTAAACACTATTATAAATTGTCATAGTTATCAACACATTTCACTGCAATTTCCCTCATAATATCAGTATCGAGGAGATACCAAAATGGAGAAGCGGAATTTCACCAGGGTTGCCTTTTCCGGCGGAGCCTCAATCAAGTATAAAGAGCAAATTCTCTGGGGGAACATCGAGAACGTGAGCCTGCAGGGTTTCTTCATCAAAACAAAGCATGATCTGCCACTCGGCAACCCGCTGGAAGTAACCATTTACCAATCTCCCAACTCATCCATTTACCTGAATGCCAGCGTGGTTCGCAGTGAAGAAGAAGGTGTAGGCATGAAAATCAGCGGAGTGGACGTAAACTCATTCGTCCGCCTCAGGGATGTGGTTTCACAGCAGTGCAACGATCAGACGCTTATCATGCATGAAACCTACAAAATGGCGAACTGCATCCACTGATTCCCGTACCCCCCCTCGTTCAGGTCATCGCCTGGACGCCCCGTCGATACCCTGTCCGCGCCACCCTCTGCTTTCCAAAATCTTGCCCATACGGAAAAACATCCGCCGCCACCTCCCCTCGCACCCTTGCCTTTCTCCTCTACAAATCACGCTAAGCGGTCTTGATGCCGCCCACCGCGGAAGAAAGGTCGGAATCCGCCAAAGCACCGACACGCGTTTTCCCAGCCCCTTGGGCGCGCCCCACGACGGCCACAATCAAGCCGGCAGCAGCACGCTCTTGTACGCGCTTAGCCGTTACAATGAAAATTGGGCAAATGCGTCGCTTTTGTGTGCCGATTTCACAACAATTTTGCTGATGCCCTGGGACCGGTGCGCTTCCCGGGCGGTTTTGTGCGTCTCAAACTGGGGCTTGGTTGCCTGGGTGGGGAAATGGTGCCATTCATACCATGCGAGACAAAACGAAAGGGACGTTATCGGCCATGATAACGTCCCTTCGAGAGGTCGGACTACGAGGGTCTATGCTTTGTTGTTCTGACGGCGTTTGCCGTAAATGGCCAGGCCGACCATACCGAGCCCCACCAACGCTATCGTGCCCGGCTCAGGCACTGGCGCCCCCGGCATATCACAGCCGGTTGCCTCGATCCCTGCACTCTCAAGGATGTAATTGCCATGGTTCCACAAGATACTGAGGGCAAGCTTGCCGTCCGCCGCGAGATCGGTAATGAGGGAGGCGGTGAAAAGGTCATTGGTTGCCCAATCCCAGCCTAACTGGTCATGAATATCGCCGCTCGTAGTATTCCATGAACCGACAACCAGCTTGACCTTGTCGGCGGCAGACCCGGCCAGATCGGTTATTTCGATGAAGAACTGAATACTGCTGATCGTATCGACACCGGGGGTAAACGGAGGCGATATGTTGAAATTTGCCGTCACATGGTCGGATGAATCGTTGAACGTTGACCCGAAGTTAATGCTGTCCGTCCATGTGTAGGAAGTCCCTGGCGTGCAGGGGTTTTCAGGCGTGCAACTTGTTGCCGAGGCAACTCCGGTCATGGCAGCCAACGTCAATCCTACCGCAATCAATCCTGCCAAAAATGTTTTCTTCATGGTGGCCTCCTCCTCAATTTGTCATACGCTTTTTCAAAGACTCGTTTGTGCAGCAAAAGTGCAAGCACAATGCCACTCCTACAACATATCAATAATATTAAATATTTTCTGTCACTCCCCTCTATAGCTCCCAATTTGTAAGTATATTCGACAAGACGTTCGGTAGCCCCGCAACGATGGAGGCTACTTAAAAACCCCAGCCGCAAAAATTTACTAAAACATTTCAAACAGTTCCGCAGACAGCCGCGTTATATAGGTATTTACTAATAATATATACAAATCTTCCTGTAAGGTATTATGTCAGACAGATTCTTCACGTGCAGAACAGAAGCACTAACGGCGATCCAGGACACTACGCACGAAGGGCAAACAAAAAGAGCCTCAAAGCCCTCTTTTGCCGTTCCGGATATGAAATTGTCATGAGGGGATGCGGACCAGCACTTTACCAGAGACTAACCGCACTGAACAACACGAGAGGGAGGGGGAACTGGAACCAGCAAGGGGCAGCACGAGACAAAAAGAAAGCGGGTCTACAGAAAACTCTGTAAACCCGCTTAAAATGGTCGGTGCGACTGGATTCGAACCAGCGACCACTAGACCCCCAGTCTAGTGCGCTACCAAGCTGCGCTACGCACCGCTATGCTACATCTGATTCCGCAAGAGCAAAAGTTCATCTCTGATATCCCGCAACAGCAGGAGATACTTCTCCGTGGGGGCTGCCGGGGGCTGTCCATCACCAGCGATGATTCTGCCCTTTGGTGTTATGCGTCTCTTTACACCTTCGATGGTAAACTTTTCGTCGTACAACAAGCGACGAACCTGAAGAATAATGTCAACTTCCCGTTTGGAATACAGTCGTTGACCGGTGGTGCTTTTCTCGGGCTTCAGGAATTCGAACTCGGTTTCCCAGAAGCGAAGCACCGAGGTCCTGACGCCTGCCATCTGGGCAACTTCACCGATCTTGTAGTACAGCTTGTCGGGAAAGGTGGCGCCCATAGCAGTATATGCTTATTTGGCCTCTTTCGCGACGGAATTGATCGCGTTTTTTAGAACCTGACTCGGCTTGAAGGTAAGGATACGCCTGGCATCGATGGTAATGGTTTCACCGGTTTGCGGATTGCGTCCTCTCCGGTCGGCCTTCCGCTTCACAACAAAATTGCCAAACCCTGCTATCTTGATCTTTTCACCTTCCTCCAAGGTACTCTTCAGGATGCTGAAAACGGTTTCGACCATTTCAGCGGACTCCTTTTTCGAGAACCCGATTTTCTGGTGAATTTTTTCTACGATGTCAGCTTTGGTCATAACAACCTCAATCAGCTAAGTTCTACGACGTCTTTACAAAGGGCAATTTTTATAACACAGGGGACGGCATTACGCAACAGGTTTTTATCTTATTGATACTTTTACCTTATTCAAAAGGCTATCTACAATCTTTCTATGCAGTTTTCCGATCTCGTCATCGGTCAGCGTACGCTCGTACGAACGGTACCGGATGCGAACGGCAATGCTCTTGAATCCTTCCGGGATACCCTTGCCCTGGTACAGGTCGAAAATGTCAACCTGCTCAACTTCCTTGGCCTTGACGCTGTGGATGCACTCGATGACCTTTTCCACCGGCAACTCCACAGGGGCCAGCATGGCGATATCCCGCGTACTGTCAGGAAAGCGGGAGGGGGCCGCGATGGTCCGTTTCTGCCGCGCCAGGGTCAACACTTTTTCGAAATCGAGCTCAAAGCAGTAAACCGGTTTATCCAGGCCGAAATTGTCCTGGACCGTCGGATGCAGTTCGCCGACCGAACCGATCCTCTCCCGGCCGACGACGATGCTGCACGATTTGCCGGGATGATAAAACGGCTCCGGCGCATCGGCCACCCATTTCACGCCGCCGACGCCCACCTGGCCGAACAGGTTTTCCAGGATGCCTTTGGCATCGAAGAAATCAACCGCCTCATTGGCGCGACTCCACCCCATCCCGTCACGGGAACCGGTCAGGGCCCCGACCACGTACAGCGGCTCGTGGGGCATCTGTTCTCCCGCAACGGGCAGATAGACCCGGCGCATCTCGAAGAGTTTCAGATCGAGCGTGCGGAAGCTGATGTTGCGGGCAACCGTTTCGAGAACGCCGGGCAGGAGGGTGGTACGCATGACCGATTGTTCATCCACCAGCGGGTTGGCCAGGCGAATCGAGCTGCGCCGCGGATCGTCTCCGGCAAGGAGCAGCTTGTCGGCGGCACCCGGGGCCGTAAAGCTGAAGTTGATGATCTCGTTCATGCCGTGATTGACCAGAATGTCCCTGACGCTCTTTTCAAGCTGCTGGTGCCGCGTCGGGCGGTCCGAGACCACCCGGGCCATGGGCAGGGTGGCGGGGATGCGGTCGAAGCCGTTGAGGCGGGCGACCTCCTCCACCAGATCGATCTCGCGCTCGATGTCGATCCGGTAGCTGGGCGGCACGACCGCCAACGCCCCCTCGGGGAGTTCCGTAACGGCGCATTCGAGCCGCTCGAGGATGGCGACGATCTCCTCGCGCGGCAGATCGATCCCGATCATGGCGTTGGCCCGCTGCGGGCGGAAGGTGATCGCCGCCGGTTCACGCCTGCCGGGGTAGATGTCGAGACTCCCCTTGGCCAGGCGGCCGCCGGCAAGCTCCACGATCAATGACGCAGCCCGGTCGAGGGCATGGATCACACCGCCGATGTCAACCCCGCGTTCGAAACGGTGGGAGGATTCGGTATGCAGGCCGAGCCGCTTGCTGGTTCTGCGGATGGCCGACGGCAGAAACCAGGCGCTCTCGAGCAGGATGTTCGTGGTGGTATCGGCAATCTCGGAGTTTTCGCCCCCCATGACGCCGGCCAGGGCGACCGGCCGCTCGGCGTCGCAGATGACCAGGTCGTCCGCGGTAAGGGTCCGCTGCTGGCTGTCCAGGGTCGTGAACCGCTCCCCTTCCGCGGCGCGGCGCACCACGATCCGCTGCCCGGCCAGGCGGTCGCAATCAAAGGCGTGCAGCGGCTGCCCCAATTCCATCATCACCAGGTTGGTGACGTCCACCACGTTGTTGATGGAGCGCACGCCAATGGCGTTGAGCCGTTTCACCAGCCACTCCGGAGAGGGGGCTATGCGGCAGCCGCTCAGGTAGCGCGCGGCATAGCGGGGGCAGTACTCGGCGTCTTCGACCGTGACGCCGATGTGCCTGTTGACCGGCTCATCGGACTCTTTGACGGCGATTTCAGGGCAATGGATCTTTGTGCCCAGCTTGGCGGCAATTTCGCGGGCAATGCCCACGGCGCTGAGGCAGTCGGCGCGGTTGGGGGTCAGGCCGATCTCAAACAGGGTATCCTTCAGCCCCAGGGCGGCAAAGACCGGGGTGCCGAGCTTCAATCCGGCGGGCAGCACCATGATGCCGGCGCTTTCCGCAGCCAGCCCCAGTTCCTTTTCCGAGCAGAGCATGCCACAGGATTCTTCGCCGCGGATCTTGGAGCGCTTGATCTTGAAATCACCCGGGAGGGTCGCGCCGATCTGGGCCAGGGCAACCGTGTCGCCCTGTTTGAAGTTTTGGGCGCCGCAGACCACGTCCAGCACCTCGGTGCCGTTGTTCACCCGGCACAGGGAAAGTTTGTCGGCGTTGGGATGCTGCCGTTTTTCCTCGACCACGGCCACCACCACATCGTCCATCCCCTCGCCAAGCTTCTCCATTCCCTCCACTTCCAGGCCGAGCATGGTAAGCAGATCGGCCAATTGGTCGGGGGTTAGATCAAAATCGACGAATTCCTTGAGCCAGTTGTAGGTAACATTCATATCAGGACACCTGAGTTCCAAAAATTTAGCAGCCTGTTGAAAAACCCAGGTTGTTCAAAAATAGTCAGATCGTCGCACCTGCTAGACAAGCCCTGCGGAGGCGTAGCGGCGCTACGCCGCACAAAAGGGCGTTCGAGGACGAAGGCCTGATGGCTGTTTTTCAACAACCTGCTAGAATTGCCGCAGAAACCGGACGTCGTTTTCGAAGAGTAGTCGCATATCGCCGATGCCGTACTTCAACATGGCAATGCGTTCGATACCCATGCCGAAGGCAAAACCCGATACCTCTTCGGCGTCGTAATTGACGTGGCGGTACACCTCGGGATCGACCATGCCGGCCCCCAGGATTTCGAGCCAGCCGCTGTTTTTACAGACACGGCACCCTTTGCCGCCGCAGATGACGCAAGCGATATCCACCTCGGCCGAGGGCTCGGTAAACGGGAAAAAACTGGGACGCAGGCGAACACCGGTTTTCTGCCCGAACAGCTGGTTGGTAAAGATGGTCAGTACCCCCTTCAGGTCGCCAAAGGTAATGCCCTTGTCCACCATCAAACCCTCGATCTGGTGAAACATGGGGGAATGGGTGGCATCGGAATCGCAGCGGTAGACCGTGCCCGGGGCGATGATCCGCACCGGCGGCTTTTGCTTCAGCATCGTCCGGATCTGGACCGGTGACGTGTGGGTGCGCAGCAGCAGGTTGTTTTCGACGAAGAAGGTATCCTGCATGTCCCTGGCAGGGTGCTCAGGGGGGAAATTGAGCGCCTCGAAGTTGTACCAGTCGTGCTCGATCTCGGGCCCCTCGGCAACGGAGAATCCCAGGCCGGCGAAGATGTCGCAGACCTCTTCGACCACCAGGGAGATGGGATGTTTGGTGCCGCCAGCCGGGCGCCGGCCGGGCAGCGTGACGTCGATCCGCTCGGATTGCAGCCGCTTTCCCCTGGCCGCTTCGCGCGTCATTTCCAGGGCGGCGTCAAGGCAGGCCTCGACCTTCTCCTTGACGGCATTGACCAACTGTCCGACAATCGGCCGTTCCTCGGAGCTGAGTGCCCCGAGCCCTTTCATGAGGGCGGTCAGTTCCCCCTTGCGGCCGAGGAACCTGACCCGTATTTCCTGGAGGGCGTCCTCGCCGGAAACGGCGGCAATGGCCTTTATGGCCTCGTCTCTCAATTTTTCTAGTTGTTCCCGCATGTAGTGACCCCGTAGTCAATCAAACCGGCAGAACCACCCGGCTGCCCAGCACGAGTCCCGGATAGGACCGGAAAACCTGTGGTTGTTTGCCGTTTCGGCAAACAACGGGCTGAACAGGACAGTAAAGGTATCCTGCCGATTCGTGAACCTTACAAAAAAAGGAATGGGATCGTTTCATCCCATTCCCTCAGTTTTGAAATCAAAACCGGTCTGCTTAGATGCCAGCCTTGGCAAGGGCAGCGATCTGGCTGAACCCGGTCGGATCGGACACGGCAATGTCGGCCAGGACCTTGCGGTCGATCTGCACGTTGGCTTTCTTGAGGCCGAAGATGAATTTGCTGTACGACAGCCCGTTGATGCGGGAAGCCGCGTTGATGCGGGTGATCCACAGACTGCGGAAATCACGCTTTTTGACACGGCGGTCGCGGAAAGCGTAATTAAGGGCGCGGTCCACCGCCTCGGTTGCACTGCGGAACAATTTGCTCCGTGCGCCCCGGTAGCCCTTGGCAAGTTTCAAGACCTTGTTGCGTCTGCGTCTCGCTTTGAATCCTCTTTTTGCGCGTGGCATGTTCTACTCCTTCATGATGAATTTCGCCCGATCCATAAGGGGAGACAGGTCCTCATGGTTCTTGGCATTATGCCGTTTCAGCAGCATGCACCGCGAGGTGCAGCAGTGAAAGCCGGTTATGAATTGGCCCTATTTGTAGGGGATCAGCTTGGCGATGTTTTTCTGGTCCACATCGGCAACCATGGCCCGCTGACGCAGGTTCCGCTTGTTCTTGCGGGTCTTGGGAGTCAGGATATGGCTGGTGAACGCCTGGCTGCGCTTGATGCGCCCGGTTCCCGTTTTCTTGAAGCGCTTGGCGGCGCCACGGTTCGTTTTGATCTTCGGCATGGGTTCTTCTCCTTGGCTATAAATGATAAACCGTAAGTGTAAATCAGCTATTTTTTCAGTTTCGGTGCAACAATCATATACATATTGCGGCCATCGACACGCGGCTGGGATTCGATCACGGCAACGTCCTGCAGTTCGGAGGCAAAGCGCTCGATTACGGCGCGACCGATATCCATGTGGGTAATTTCCCTCCCCCTAAATACCAGCGTCACCTTTGCCTTGTTCCCCTCTTCGAGGAAGCGCCTGACGTGCTTGATCTTGAACATGAGGTCATGTTCATCGGTTTTAGGCCGCAGCTTGATCTCTTTGACCTCGACATGAACCTGTTTCTTCTTGGCTTCCTGCAGCTTCTTGCTCTGCTGGTACTTGAACTTTCCGTAGTCCATGATCCGGCAGACAGGCGGAACCGCTGTCGGAGAGACTTCCACCAGGTCGAGCTGCTGCTGTTCGGCGAGTTCAAGCGCCCTGGAAGTAGGAATGACGCCCAGCGCCTCGCCATCGGCGCCGATGACACGAATCTCTGCGGCGCGGATGGCATTGTTGATGTTCACGGTCGGTTTTGCTATGACTGCACCTCCTGAATTACTTGAAGTTCCGGCATTCCAAGGCAATGAAATCGACGAAATCGGCGGGCGTCATGGGATGCAGGTTCTTGCCGTCGCGATACCGCGGCGTCACGGTGCCCTGCTCCACCTCTTTGTCACCGATCACCAACATATAGGGAACCTTCTGCAACTGGGCCTCGCGAATCTTGAAACTCAGCTTTTCATTACGGAAATCCGACTGCACCCTGACACCCGCTCCCCGTAAATGCGCCTCAACCTCCTGGGCGAACGGAATCTGGTTGTCGGTAACGGTCAGCACAATGGCCTGGACCGGCGAAAGCCAAAGCGGGAAGCTGCCGGCAAAGTGTTCTATGAGAACGCCGATGAAGCGCTCGATAGAACCGAGAATCACCCGGTGGACCATGACAGGCCGTTTTTTCTCCCCGTCCGGCCCGATATAATGGAGATCAAAACGCTCCGGAAGGGTAAAATCGCACTGAATAGTAGCACACTGCCACCGCCTGTCAAGACAATCACGCAACTTGATGTCTATCTTGGGGCCGTAGAAGGCGCCGTCACCTTCGTTGATCTCGTACGGGCGACCGGTATCCTTGAGTGCCGACAGCAGTGCGTTGGTGGCCAGATCCCAGGCGGCATCGTCACCGATGGACTTTTCCGGGCGCGTGGACAACTCCATCTCGTAATCGAAGCCGAAGATCGCCATGACATCGCTGACAAAGGAGAGGACACCCTTGATCTCGGCATCCAGCTGTTCGGGCGTGCAGAGGATGTGGGCATCATCCTGGGTGAAGCAACGCACCCGCAGCAGGCCGTGCAATACGCCGGCCCGCTCGTGGCGGTGCACCGTGCCCAGCTCGAAGAAACGCAGCGGCAGATCGCGGTAGCTGCGGAGCTGGGACTTGTAGATCATCATATGGGCAAGGCAGTTCATCGGCTTGATGCCGAACCCCTGCTCGTCCACCTCGGTAAAGTACATGTTCTCGCGGTAGTTCTCGTAGTGCCCGGAGCGCTGCCACAATTCGGTCTTGAGGATCTGGGGGCCCACCACGATGTCGTAGCCGCGCTTTAAGTGCTCCTTGCGCTCGAAGTCTTCCAGAACCGTGCGGAGCATGGCCCCTTTGGGGTGCCAGATGGCAAAGCCGGCGCCGACTTCGTCGGAAAAGGAAAAAAGGTCAAGTTCGCGCCCCAGCTTGCGGTGGTCGCGGCGTTTGGCCTCCTCCAGGCGGTTCAGGTACGCCTCGAGCTCCTTCTTGTCCACGAAGGCCGTACCGTAGATGCGCTGCAACATGCGGTTCTTTTCATCGCCGCGCCAATAGGCCCCGGCAATGGAGAGGAGCTTGAATGCCTTGATGCGGGAGGTGCTGGGCACGTGGGGACCGCGGCAGAGATCGGCAAAGCCGCCCTGGCTGTAGACCGACACCGTTTCGACGCCAAGGTCGTTGATCAGTTCGGTCTTGTAGGGCTCGCCCATCTCCTCGAACATCCGAATGGCGTCGCCGCTGGCCAGCACCCGGCGTTCGAGCTTCAGGTCGGCTGCGGCGAACTCGGCCATCTTGGCCTCGATACGCTCCAGGTCTTCGGGGGTAAAGGGGCGCTCCACGTCGAAGTCGTAGTAGAAACCGGTCTCGATGGCCGGACCGATGGTTACCTTGGCCTGGGGGAAAAGTTCCTTAACCGCCTGGGCCATCAGGTGGGAGGCGGAATGCCGGATAATTTCCAGGGCTTCGGGGCTTTTCTCGGTGATGATCGCCACCTGGGCCCCATCGCTTAACGGCGCGGAGAGGTCAACCAGTTCGCCGTTGATCTTGCCGGCCAGGGCAGCTTTCGCAAGGCCGGCCCCGATGGATGCCGCCAGATCGAAAACATTCGCGCCTGCGGGGAGTTCCCTTACGGAACCGTCGGGAAGGGTGATATTGATACTTGCCATACCAATCTCCTGTGTACTTGCCGACCTTAAGACAACCAAACAGAAAAGGCATCGAAACATCGATGCCCACGCTTGCAGCTTTGCTTAAGCACTGCTTCTTCAAATTGGTAGGCGCGGGCGGTCTCGAACCGCCGACCTCTACCGTGTCAAGGTAGCGCTCTCCCCCTGAGCTACGCGCCTATACAAGAAAGCTGGAAAGTAATAGCAACATACCGCAATCTTGTCAAGCCTATTTATCATTTTTTTCAAGCAGGGCCACGTTTTCCACATGAACCGTCTGGGGAAACATGTCTACCGGCTGGATTTCCCGGCAGCAATAGCCGCGTTTTTTCAGCGCAACCAGGTCGCGTGCCAGGCTCTGGGGATAGCAGGACACATAAATAATCCTGGCCGGCGCCAGGCTGGCGACCGAATCCAGCACATCTTCCGCACACCCCTTGCGCGGCGGGTTGAGCACCGCGACATCGATCCGCTGCCCCTCCTCCGCCAGCTCTTCGAGCAGTTCCGCCGCATCGCCGGCTTCGAAGCGGCAGTTTTTCCGGGCATTGAGCTTCGCATTCCGGCCGGCGTCCGCCACCGCCTCCTCCACGACCTCGATGCCGATCACCTGGGCCGCCTGATCGGCCAGGAACAAGGCTATCCCGCCGATGCCGCAGTAGAGGTCGAGCACATTCTCTCCGCCCCTCAGCCCGGCCCAGCGCTTCACCTGTTCGTAGATCAGGCGCGCCCCGGAATTGTTGACCTGGAGAAACGACCGTGGAGAGACCTGGAACGCAACATCGCCGATCCGCTCCGTCAGATGGTGCTGCGGCGTCAGGAACAAATCCTTCTGCCCCAAGATGACGTTCCCCTCGGAGGCGTTCACATTCTGGGCCATGACCTCGACTTCGGGGATCAGCCCCTGGACAAAACGCCCCAAATGATGGATTTCGTTGTAGGAACGCCGGGCGGTCACAAAAACTACCATGGCCTTGCGCTCATGGACGGAAACCCGCACCACCAGATAGCGCAGCAACCCCATCTTGCTGTAGGGGTTGTAGACCGGCACCTTCAGCTTGACGATCCCCTGCCGTACCGCCTCCACGACCCGGTTGATGAGCGGATGATGGAGCGGACACTGGTCCAGGTCGTAGACATCGTGGCTGGCGCGGCGGTAGATGCCGATGAACGGATCGGACCACTTGCCGGCGATGGTCAGTTTTGCCGTGGTACGATAGTGGATCAGGTTCTCGGGGGAGAGCAGCGGGTGAACGGTAATACCTGCCAAATCACTATGCTTGGCCAGTTCCGCCAGGATCATGCCCCGCTTCCAGGCGGTCTGTTCACGGTACTTCATGGCGATCAGAGGGCAGCCGAGACAGTCGGCGCTTTCCGTACAGGGGGGGCGCTTGCTGCGTAGCGGCGAGGGGTGCAGCAGCTTGAGCATATGGCCATAGGCGGTGCCATGGGAGACATGGTCGATCCTGGCCAGGACGACATCATTCGGCAGAGCCCCGCCGACCCGGAGCGTCATCCCGTCGTCGGTGCGCACCGTCCCGTAACCATCCTCATCCAGGGCGGTCATGGTAAACTCCATCACCGCATTACGCTTGATGTGGGGGGTAAAGCGGGGGCTCCCGGATGCGGCCGCAGTGCCGCGGGGGGAAACGGGTGGCCGTGCGGGGCGTTTTCCCCCGCGCTTTAATTCACGTTCGTCTTTCACTATTTGTCGCACCCCTCCTGGAGATACCCCCGAAACAGACTGAAGGCCTGCCCCCGGTGACTGATACGGTTTTTCTCGTCGACGCCGAACTCCGCCATGGTCCGGTCATAGCCATCGACCAGAAACAGCGGATCATAGCCAAAGCCGCCTTCGCCGCGCGCGCTCTCGAGAATGCGCCCCTCCACCCTGCCGGTGAAGGTATGCGCATCGCCGTCGGGCGTTACGAAAGCCAAGGTGCAGACAAAGGCCGCTCTTCTCGATTCGGCGGGCACTCCCGCCAATTCGGTGAGCAGTTTGGCATTGTTGGCGGCATCACCCGCACCCTCGCCGGCAAAACGGGCCGAATAGACGCCGGGGCGGCCCTCAAGCGCATCCACCACCAACCCGGAATCATCCGCCAGGGCCGGCAGCCCGCTGAAGCTGGCGGCTTCACGGGCCTTTTTGAGGGCATTTTCCGCAAAGGTCGCCCCGTCCTCCACCGTATCCGGAAAATCCGCAAAATCAACGGCGCAGCGAACCGAAGCGACCAGACCGGTGAGCAGGGCCTGAATCTCCAGCAACTTTCCCCGGTTACGTGTGGCAACGACGAGTTCCTTCATCCCCGCAGCGCCTCCTGCTGAAAGGCAAAGAGCTGCCGGATGCCGGCCATGGCCTGGCCGCGCATGGCATCCATCTGCTCGATGGTGAACGGTTCGGCCTCGGCCGTCCCCTGAACCTCCACAAAGCGGCCGCTGGAAGTCATGACGAAATTCATGTCCACCTCGGCGCCGGAATCTTCCTGGTAATTCAGGTCCAGCATCGGTTCGCCGCCGATAATGCCCACACTGACCGCGGCTACGGCCTCCTTGAGCGGAATATCGGCCAACGCCCCCTTGTCGCGGAGTCCGGCCAGGGCATCCGCCAGGGCCACGTAGGCGCCGGTGATGGCGGCGGTCCTCGTGCCGCCGTCGGCCTGAATCACGTCGCAGTCGATGTAAATGGACCGTTCGCCCAACCGGGCCAGGTCGGTAACGGCGCGCAACGAGCGCCCGATCAGGCGCTGAATCTCAAGCGTCCGGCCGGTCTGCTTCCCTTTCGCCGCTTCGCGCGGCGACCGGGTGTGGGTGGCCCGGGGCAGCATTGCGTACTCGGCCGTTACCCAGCCGGTCCCCTTGCCCTTCAAAAACGACGGAACGGATTCCTCAACCGATGCCGTGCAGATGACCCGCGTGTCGCCGAACGCGATCAGCACGGACCCCTCGGCATGCTTGGTGAAGCCTCGCGTAATGGTGATGGGACGCAGATCGCTGCATCCCCGGCCGTCATTCCTTATCATGCCCTACTCCTTCCGGTAAAAATCTGGAAGGTGTTCAATATCCTTTCGCCGCCCGCGTGTCAAACAAAAAGGGAACCTGAAACAGGTCCCCTTGCTTGTTCAAACCTCATGTACAGCGTTCTATCAGCCGAGGTGTGTGTCGTTGCAGCGCGTCCGGTTGGCAAGAATGGTGGAGTCGAGCATTTCGCCACAGCATGTGCATTTCCATGCGTCGAACGAGCGGACAAAATCGTAGAATTTCTCGGCAAACATACGGCCTTTGCAGCGTGGACATTGCATAGCACTCCTCCTCATAGCGAAATTTCAGCAAAATCAGTACCTATGAGTGTTTACATCATGCGTGCCAAGTCCCGCCGTGTAATGCGACAAAAAGCGTCGGCTAAAGATATTAGCTTTATATTCGGCAAGTTAGAAATATTTTTTTATGACTTCATACCTCTTTTCCCCTATTCCCTCCACGTTGCGCAGTTCCTCCAGGGCCATCGAACCGCCATTTTTTTGACGATGTTTGACAATGCGCTCTGCGATCACCGGACCGATGCCCGGGAGCCGGTCAAAATCAGCCGCCCCCATGGCATCGATATCCAAGGGTATGCCCATGAGCATTCTTTCGGAAGTGCCAAGGGAGGTAACGAGCACCTCCCCCCGCCCGTCCTGGCCGATCACGAAACCGATGCGGTCGCCATTTCGGAGACGCCGTTCAGCAACCCCTGCCGGGGCAAGTACTGTAAAGGGTCGCAGCGGGTTCGCCATTTTTATGACGCTTATCGTCATCATATTGGCGGAAAGTGGATATATCCCGGGATGGGCCACATCCCCCGACACGCGCACGAATCCCTCGACGGAAAAACCCGCCAGAGCGGCGTGTTGCGCGCTTTGGCGGGTTTTAATGCCAACAGGGATCAAAACGACCGCTGCAATGAGAAGAAGGATTATGCGCTCGTAACGAACCATGTCCCGCCTCCCGGGCGGAGCCGTGAGCCGATGGCATCTACGGCTTTGCCCGTTGTCATGGTACTGCCCGCCGGACGGCTATTCCTGTTCCTCCGACTTGTGCAGCTTGAAATCAATGCTGTCGATCAGCGCCTGGTACGAGGCATCGATGATATTATCGGAGACGCCGACGGTTCCCCAGCGCGTATGCTTGTCGCCCGACTCGATCAGGACGCGGGTCGATGAAGCCGTTCCCTGCCCTGCCGGCAGAACGCGGACCTTGTAGTCCTGGAGCTTGACCTCTTTGAGTCTGGGGTAGAATTTCTCCAACGCCTTGCGGATGGCGTTGTCCAGGGCGTTGACCGGCCCGCTCCCCACGGCGGCGGTATGTTCGACCTTGCCGCCGACCCTGACCATGATGGTCGCCTCGGCCAGGGGCTTCTGGTCCTCGCCCCGCTTTTCGTCGATGACCCGGAACCCGAGAACGGTGAAAAACTTGCGATGGGTACCCAGGGCCTTCTTCATCAACAGCTCGAAGGATGCTTCGGCGCCTTCGAACTGGTATCCGCGGTTTTCCATCTCCTTGATATTGTCCAGGATTTCCAGGGTGACCGGGTCCTTGCTGTCCAGGTTGATGTTGAACTCTTCCGCCTTGGCCAGGATGTTCGAACGGCCGGAGAGGTCTGAAACGAGGACGCGGGTGCAATTGCCGACCAGTTCGGGGCGCATGTGTTCGTACGTCTCCGGATGGCGCTGGATGGCGCTGACATGCACCCCTCCCTTGTGGGCAAAGGCGGAGTTGCCCACATAGGCCTGGTGCTTGTCGGGGGAGATGTTGACCAGTTCATAGACGAAGCGGGATACGTCCCTGAGGTGGCGCATCTGTTCGTCGCTGATGCACTCCTTGCCCATCTTGACCTTGAGGGCGGGGATGATGGAGCAGAGGTTGGCATTGCCGCAGCGCTCGCCAAAACCGTTGAAGGTCCCCTGCACCTGCACGATCCCCAGGTCCACGGCGTGCAGGGAGTTGGCCACGGCGCATTCGGAGTCGTTATGGGCGTGGATGCCGAGGGGCGTCTTGATCTGTTTTTTCACCGCCCTGATGATCTCGGCCACCTCGAACGGCATGGTCCCGCCATTGGTGTCGCACAGGATGATGCAATCGGCGTTGGCCTCTTCCGCCGCCTTGAGGGTCTTGATGGCATAGTCGGGATTGGCCTTGTAACCGTCGAAGAAATGCTCCGCATCGTAAAAGACTTCCGGCGCGTGCTTTTTCAGATACTCCAGGGAGTCGAAAATCAGCTCCAGGTTTTCCTCCAGGGAGATGCGCAGCGCCTCGCGGACATGGAAGTCCCATGTCTTGCCGAAGATCGTGATGGCATCGGCCTCCGCCTTGATCAGGGTGACGATGTTGTTGTCCTTCTCCGGCGTCACCTTGGCCCGGCGGGTGGAACCGAAGGCGGCAATCTTGGCCTGGCGCAGCTTTTCCTTCTTGATGTCTTTGAAAAAAGCCACATCCTTGGGATTGCTCCCCGGCCATCCCCCCTCGATATACTGGATCCCAAGCTCGTCCAGTTTACGGGCTATGCGGACCTTGTCCTCAACCAGTAACGAGATATCTTCTGCCTGGGTACCATCCCGCAGGGTTGTGTCGTACAATTTTACAAGGCTCATCGCTACCTCCCCAAGCATCGGCATTTTAAGATTCATAGGAAACAGAGTTCCATGTTTGTATACTTTTTCTGAACTATTTTCAACATGCCCGTGGCCCAGACGGTCATCCACCCCCGGAATGCACAAAAGGGCTTACAGGTTAAAACCTGCAAAGCCCTTTTGTCGTTTCATGCTGGTGCCCGGAGCCGGGATCGAACCGGCACGACCCGAGAGTCGAGAGATTTTAAGTCTCTTGCGTCTACCAGTTCCGCCATCCGGGCGGCGGTCAACCATTGGGGGGAACGGCACTGCCTGTTCAGCAGTTCACCCGTTCCTTCAGTTCCTTGCCGGTTTTGAAAAACGGGGTTTTTTTCGCCGGAATGCGGACAACTTCCCCGCTCTTGGGATTGCGGGCCTCGCGCCCCGAGCGTTCACGTATCGTAAAGCTGCCAAACCCGCGAATCTCCACCTTATCGCCGGTCTTCAGAGCATCCTCGATGGAGTCGAAAACCGTGTTCACCAGGGCTTCAGACACCTTCATATTCAACATTCCATGCGTCTGGACGACTTTCTCGATCAGTTCACTTTTGGTCATCGCATCATCTCCTGCTTCGTAGTAACACGGGTATTATTGGTTGTTTTTGTTGTTGAGTTCCTGCTGCAAAAGCTCGCCGAGGTTGGAGGTCGCTTCCCCCTGGGAACCCAGGTACTGGGCGAACTCGGCCTTCTCGGCCGCGGCCTGCATCGCCTTGATGGAGAGCGAGATGCGGCGTTCGCGGGAGTCGCAGCTCAACACCACCGCCTCGAGGTTGTCGCCGATAGCGGCGAATTCCTTGGCCGACGGCACTTTCTCCCGGGAAAGTTCGGACACGTGGATCAGGCCCTCGATCCCCTCTTCGAGCTCGACAAAGACGCCGAAATCGGTCAGGGAGGTCACTTTGCCGGTCACCTTGGCGCCGGCCCGGTACTTATCGGGAGCAAGGCTCCAGGGGTCCGGCTCAAGCTGCTTGATGCCGAGGGAGAGCCGTTCGTTGTCCACATCCACCTTGAGGACCACGGCCTGGACGAGTTGCGCCTTTTCGTAGACATCGCCGGGATGCTTCACCCGCTTGGTCCACGAGATGTCGGAAACGTGCACCAGGCCGTCGATGCCGTCCTCTATGCCGATGAACATGCCGAAATCGGTCATGTTTTTGATCTGGCCTTCGATCTTGGTGCCGACGGGGTACTTTTCGGCAATGGTCTTCCAGGGGTTTTCCGATACCTGCTTCAGCCCCAGGGAGATCTTGCGGTTGTCCATGTCGATACCCAGCACGACCGCCTCGACCTCGTCACCGACCGTGAGCACATCGGCGGCACGGCGGACCCGCTTGGTCCAGGACATCTCGGATACATGGATCAGCCCTTCGACGCCCGGCTCCAGTTCCACAAAGGCGCCGTATTCCATCAGGCTGACGACGCGGCCCCTGATACGGCTCTCCAGGGGATAGCGGGAAGGGACTTCCAGCCAGGGGTCGGAAAGGGTCTGCTTGATGCCGAGGGAGATTTTCCCCTTGGCCCGATCGAATTTGAGCACCTTGGCGGTAACCTGCTGCCCCGGCTTGAGGATATCCGACGGTTTGCCCACCCGCCCCCAGGAGAGGTCGGAAACGTGCAGCAGGCCATCAACGCCCCCCAGATCCACAAACGCCCCGTAATCGGTGACATTCTTGACGACGCCTTCCACGATCTGCCCTTCTTCCAGCTTTTCAAGGGTCACGTCGCGCATGGAAGCGCGTTCCTCTTCAAGGATGGCGCGGCGGGAGAGAACGATGTTGTCGCGTTTCTGGTTCAGCTTGATGATCTTGAACTTCGCCTTCAGGCCGATGTAGCTGTCGGCGTCGGACGACGGTCTGATATCCACCTGCGACGTGGGAAGGAAGGCGGGAACGCCGATATCCACCGTATAACCGCCGTTGACCCGCGCCGTAATGGTCCCTTCGATAATGCCGCCCTCCTGCCCGGAACCGCCGATCTTTTCCCAGGCGGCCAGGTAGTCGGCCTTTCTTTTCGAGAGGATATACCCTTTTTTCCCGTCTTCGCGCGTCATGAGAACACGAATGCGCTCACCGACCTGGACCGTAATCTCGCCATTGGCATCACGGAACTCGTTTGCCGACACAAAGCCTTCCGACTTGAGGCCGATATCCACCAAGACGGTGTCCTGATCAATACGGACTACCGTACCTTCTATAATTTTATCCCGCTCGGGCCTTTCTTTGAGACTCTCGTTGTAGAGCGCGGCAAATTCACTGCTTTGCTGTTCAGCGTCGTCGTCTTGCTCACCGGTGTCTGAAGTGTCGAGCCGTTTGAAATCAACCATTACAACTTACCCCCTGGACGTTTTTCTATCTTTCTGATTTCCTGTTTTGTATATGATCTATTTGTAAGCATAATAATATAGCAACGAGTTTGAAAAAATTCAATTGCTTTTATTGAGCTCCTCAATCCTGCTCACCACTTCATCGATGATCCATTTGGGGGTCGAGGCCCCGGCCGTGACCCCAACCCGTTCCACCCCGCTGAACCAGTCGGGGTCGATTTCGGCGGCGGTCTCTATATGGTGGGTGCGCGGCTGGATTTCGACACAGACCTCGGCCAGGCGGCGCGTGTTGGCGCTGTTGAACCCCCCCACCACCAGCATGCAGTCAACCTGGCACGCCAGTTCCTTGGCTTCCTCCTGGCGCACCGCCGTGGCGTCGCAGATCGTGTTGAACACGCGGATCTCGCCGCCCCGCAGGAGGCATTCCGACACGACGTTCTTGAGGTTTTCGAACGACTGGGTCGTCTGGGCGACAACCCCGATCTTGTTCATCTTGGGGAGCTTGGCGACCTCTTCGCCGGAACCGACGACGAACACCTTGTCGCCGCCGTAGGAGACAATCCCCTGGACCTCGGGATGGTCGGCATCCCCCACCACAACCACGCCGTAACCGGTCTCCGAAAGCCGCTTGACATGCTCCTGGGCCTTCTTGACGAAGGGGCAGGTCGCATCGACGATCTCCAACTGCTTTTGCACGGCCTCTTCGATCTCGTGGGAAGCCACCCCGTGGGAACGGATGATGATGGTGCCGCAATCCATGGTATCAAGGTTCTTGAGCACCTTGACCCCCATCTCCTCCAGCTTGTTGACCACCTGGGGCGAATGGATGATCGGCCCGAGGGTATAGGTCTTTTTGTCGATGCCCGCCGCCTCGAAGGCCATCTGGGTGGCCCGCTTGACGCCGAAGCAGAATCCTGCGCGTTTTGCGAGAATGACTTTCATGGTATCGTCCCAGCCTGTTGGATTTTTTTCCTGGCGATGTCTTCCATCCTGTTCAGCACCTCGTCGACACTGCTGTGGGACGAATCGACGGGAATGGCGTCCTCGGCCTGGCGGAGCGGGGCAAGATCGCGCTGGGAATCCTGGTGATCCCGCCGGGAGACCGCTTCGATGGTCTCTTCCAGGGTAACCTGCTCCCCGTTGCCGATCAGCTCGGCGAAACGGCGCTTCCCCCGTTCCTCGGGAGAGGCGAAGAGAAAAAACTTGAGATCGGCATCGGGAAAGACGGCCGTACCGATGTCCCGGCCCTCCAGCACCACCCCGCCGTCCCGCCCCAGCCGGCGCTGAAGCAGCATCATGGATTCGCGCACCGGCCTGAGGGCCGAGATGCGCGAGGTCATGAGGGACATCTCCGGCGTCCGGATCAACTCCGTCACATCCTGCCCATTGGCAAACACCCTCTGGGAGCAGTTGGCGCTGTCGAGGCGAATATCCGCGCTGCTGCAGAGCCGCTCCACGGCAGCGGCATCGCCCGGGTCGATCCCCGCCTGCCCCACCAGGAATGCCACGGCCCGGTACATGGCGCCGGTATCGATCTGGAGATAGCCGAGCCTCTTGGCCAGCAAACGGGCGATGGTGCTCTTGCCGGCTCCGGAAGGGCCATCGATGGCAATGATCAGGCCGTTGGGACGTGCGCTCACGGCCATCACCTGCCGGCAACCTGATCCAGCAACGGGAAAAAGGAGGGAAAGGAGGTTGCCACGCACTCCACGTCGCGGATGGATACCTCGCCCTGCGCCACCAGGGACGCAACCGCCAGGGACATGGCGATACGGTGGTCCCCGCAGCTCTCCACGGCGCCGCCGCCCAGACGCTCCGTGCCGACGATGTCCATACCGTCGTCGCACTCCTCGACCGCAACCCCGAGCGTACGCAGGTTTGCCGCCATGGCCGCGATCCGGTCGGTTTCCTTGACCCGCAACTCCTTGGCGTCCCGCACCGTGGTCCGCCCTTCCGCGCAGGCCGCGGCCACGCAAATGACCGGGAATTCGTCGATGGCCCGCGGCACCACGTCGCCGGAGATCTGGATTCCCTTCAGCCGCGACGAGCGGACCAGGATATCGGCCACCGGCTCGCCGGAGACTTCGCGTTCGTGAAGCAGTTCGAGGGAACCGCCCATGGACCTGAGAATGTCGATGATTCCCGTACGGGTAGGATTGATGCCCACGTTGCTGATGAGCAGTTCCGATCCGGGCGTGATCAGGGCCGCGACCATGAAGAAGGCCGCCGAGGAGATGTCGCCCGGCACCCCGATTTCCTGGCCGGTGAGTTCGGTTCCCCCGCGAACCGTGACGCCGTTTTTGAAGACCTCCAGAGAGGCCCCGAACAACCGGAACATGCGCTCTGAATGATCACGGGAAAGGGTCGGTTCGCGGACCGAGGTCTCCCCGTCTGCGTACAGGCCGGCCAGCATGATGGCAGACTTCACCTGGGCGCTGGAAACCGGCGATTCGTAACCAATGGCGTTCAGGGCGCCCCCGGTGATGGCAAGCGGCGCCAGGGTTCCCTTGTCGCGGCCCATGATGCGGGCACCCATGCGGACAAGCGGCTCGACCACCCGTTTCATGGGGCGTTTGCGCAGATACTGATCGCCGGTTACCACCGAGAAGAAGGACTGGCCGGCCAGAAGGCCGGTCAGAAGGCGGATGCTGGTGCCGGAATTACCGCAATCGACGATGTCCGTGGGCTCCTTGAGGCCATGCAGCCCCTGGCCGTATATGGTCACGGTTTCGCCGTCGTCCTCGATCCGCACCCCCATGGCGCGAAAGGCGCTCATGGTCGCCATGTTGTCTTCACCGCGCAGAAATCCCCTGACGGTGGTGACGCCATTGGCAATGGCCCCCAGCATGATGGACCGGTGGGAGATGGACTTGTCCCCGGGAACAATGATCTCGCCCTTGACGGACGATGCAGGTTGCACAGTGATGGATTTCACGCAAAGACTCCGTTGTTATGCTGATCTTTCTCGTTCAGAGGATACCATCGCGGAATTGCTTGGCAATGGTAAAAAACTCGGCCAACCCCGCAGGATCGCTGCGGTCGATGCGCTGGCGCAGTTCGGCCAGGCTCGCCGAGAAGCCATCGATGCTCGCCAGAAGAGCCGTCCTGTTCATCAGGGCGATATCGCGCCACATGACCGGATCGGAAGAGGCGATGCGGGTAAAATCCCTGAAACCGCCGGCGGTGTAGGAGAGTACGTTCTCCCCTTCCACATCGGCCGTTCCCACGGCATGCACCAAGGCGTACGCCACGACATGTGGCAGGTGGGATATTTCGGCGAAGATCCGGTCGTGGTGCCCCGGCTCCATGGAGCAGACATTGGCCCCGGCAGACCGCCAGAGCCGCGCCATCGTATCACATGCCCCGGCATCGGTGTCCCGGGTCGGCGTCAGGATGCAACGCTTGCCGTTGAAGAGGGATGCAAAGGCTGCCCCGGCGCCCGAATGTTCGGTGCCGGCAATGGGATGCCCGCCGACAAAGGCGCATCCGGGCGGCATGAGCGCCTCGCACTCCTGCACGACCGCGGTCTTGACACTGCCGCCGTCGCTGACGATGCAGCCGGCGGGGAGAAAGGGGGCGATCTCCCGTACCACCGCCGGAATGGCACAGACCGGGACCGAGACGAACACCACCTGGGCATCCCGCACACCCTGAGCGGCGTCGGGGGCGATCTCATCCACGATCCCCAGGGAGAGGGCCTGCTCCAGATTGCTGCGGTCGGTGTCGATGCCGACGATGGCGCCGACCGTGCCGGCCTCACGCAGGGCCCGGGCAAAAGAACCGCCGATCAGGCCGACGCCGATCACGGCCAGACGCTCAATGATCATGGACATACCGCCTCGCTCCTACATCGACCGCGGATAGGAACCGAGGACTTTGAGAAATTGACAGCACTCCTTGAGTTCTTTCAGGGCCGTCGCCACTTCCGGTTCGGAGGCGTGGCCGAACAGGTCGAGAAAAAAGATGTACTCCCAGGCCTTTTTCTTGTAGGGGCGCGATTCGATCTTGGAGAGATTGATGCCGCGCTTGGCAAAAGGTTCCAGCATGCGGCAGAGGATGCCGGGCTCATCCTTGACGGAGAACAGTATGGAGGTCTTGTCGTTGCCCGAACGCTCGATCTCCTTACGGGCGATCACCAGGAAACGGGTAAAGTTGTTGACCTGGTCCTCGATCCTGGTCCTGACCACCTTGAGGTCATAGAGCGAACCGGCCAGTTCGCTGGCGATGGCGGCGGCGGTACCGTCTTCGCTGACGATCTGGGCCGCCACGGCCGTGGAGGCCACGTCCACCAACGGCACGCCGGGCAGATTCTCGTCAAACCATTGACGGCACTGGGCGATGGCCTGGGGGTGGGAGTAAACCTTTTTGACGTCTTCAAGCCGTCCGGAACGGGACAACAGGTCGTGATGCACCTCCAGCAGGATCTCGGCGGTGATCTTCAGACTGCTCTCCACGAACATGTCGAGGGTATGGGAGACGACCCCTTCGGTGGAGTTTTCAACCGGCACCACGCCATACAGCGCCTTGCCCTTCTCCACCTCCTCGAAGACCGACGGGATCGATTTGAGCGGCACCAGTTCCGCGGAGAGCCCGAACTGCTGCATGGTGGCCAGGTGGCTGAAGGTCGCCTTGGGCCCCAGAAAAGCAACTTTCATGGGGGATTCCAGGGCAAGGCTGGCCGAGATGATCTCGCGGTAGATACTGCGCAGGGCGTCATTGGGGAAAGGCCCGGGGTTGCGGCTCAGCAGCCGCTCATAGATCTGGCGTTCGCGGCCGGGAACATGAAACTCCATATTGCTGCCGGACTTGAGCTTGCCGACCTCGACCACCACCCGCGCGCGCTCGTTGAGAAGCTCGACAATCCGGTTGTCGATACTGTCGATGCTGGTGCGGAGCTGTTCGATTGTGGGGGTTTCCTGTTGCAATGAAGTCCACCTGAAAGCGTTACGGGATTTCTCAATAAAGAAGAGGGTCAATTTACTGCATAGCCGCTTCAAATGCAACCACTATTAAGTATACGGAATAGCCGTCCGGGCGCAACCCCCTCCCTGCACGACAGGGCTCGGGCCGCATTATCCCCCCTCAGTGGAGAGCCGCCCCGAAACGCTCCAGCCATGCGTCAAAAATTTGAAGCTTGTCCTGCCCAAAACCGGAAAGCTTTTCGCGAACCCGCTCCGGTGGCGTTCTGAGGGTCAACCTTCCGGGATTCTTTGAAAAAAACAGATCGGCGAAGCAGATGATCTCTTCCGCCGTCGTCCGGGGGACCATATCCCTGGGGGGAAGCGGCAGCTTCTGGTCTGCGATGTCCCGGGCCGTCAGGCCGACGCCGATGTGGCGTTCGCACACCAGGGCGTGACGCGGCAGCCCCTCGCGCTCAAGGATTTCCCGTCCCAGGATGCCGTGCATGATGTAGGGATGCACCCCCAAGGCGCCGATCCCAGGGGCGGCGACCCTGCAGACGCCAATATCGTGCAGCATGGCCGCTTCCTGTATGAAAGCACACTCATCGGGAGCAAGAGCGACCTCACGACCGACCGCCAGGGCAAGTTCCGCCACCGCGCGCCCATGGGTGGCGGCGATCTCCAGCCCCTCCCCTTCAAAGTACCTGCCCAGTAGTGCCATCACATCCACCATCTGTGTCTTCACCGCCAAAAGTCAAATTTTAGACACCCTTTTGTAACAAAAGGGCTTTTAAAATGTCATTATTTTGTCTTCAATTTTCAATGCCATGTTTTTATTACGTAATTTATTTGGCATGCCTTATGCTTTTATAAAAAATGCCCCACCAACCCGGGCGGGTCCGGATGGATAACCAAACAGGAGCAGATAGTCATGTACGCCAAGTTCTCGTTTTATTCCGTAGCGCAAATGTACGCCATCAGCATTGGAGAGCCGGTTGCCATCCTCCTGGGGCGGGACAATCTCTACTGGGTCGTCGATCAGGTCCGCGCGTCCGATTACCTGAACGACGGCTGCTCCCTGCTCTGCGCTGCCGGCTAGGAGACCCGCCGCCTCACGCCGCTCCTCGCCGGGCGGAACGCCAGTATCCCTTTTTATACCTTAATCCCCTTCCGAATAAAAGCGTTTGCGTATTCCCCTTTCCATCAGCTTTCAACCTGGGACATCCCCTCTTTCGACAAAATCTTGACCCGCATCATTAATTTTCCCGCCCGGGCAGGCTATGCTGCAACCATACTTCACGAGGCGAGGAGGTTGACACCATGGAACTCAGAAGCGGCCTTGGCGACAGGGCCATCCAAGACGTGATCCAAACATATCCGGAGATCGGCGGGATTCTCAACCGCTATGACATCGGTTGCGTGACCTGCTCGGTGGGTATCTGCCTCTTGAAGGACGTGGTCGCCATCCATGGCCTGGCAAAGGACGACGAGACGGCGATCCAGCAGGAAATCAACCGCTACCTGACGACGAAAGGAGAATGAATCATGGCACATCCCGGATGCGGCTGCCCCGGCAGCGCCGCGCGTATCATCGAACAACCGGCATCGCATGGCGGCACCGCGGTCGCCGTCCCTTCAGAGCTTCGGCAGTGGCCGGTGCAACTCCATTTGGTGCCGCCGACGGCACCCTATTTCCAGAATGCGGACCTCCTGATCAGCGCCGACTGCGTGGCCTATGCCATGGGCGGCATGCACCAGGACCTGCTGAAGGGCAAAGCCCTGGCCATCGCCTGTCCAAAGCTGGACGACACCACCCCCTATGGGGAAAAGCTGGCAGCCATATTCAGCGCCAACGCCATCAGGAGCATCACTGTGGCCATCATGGAGGTGCCCTGCTGCCGCGGTCTGGACATCATGGTCCGGGAGGCGCTGGCCCGAAGCGGGCGGGAGATCCCCCTTGAGAGCGTCGTGATCGGCGTCAACGGAGAACGGAGGAACTGATGGAAACCGGGATTACCCAGGCGCTGGTCAATGAACACCGCCTGATTCTGAGGATGGTGGCCCTCCTGGAACGCAACGCCCGCCGCACCGCCGCAGGAGCGTACGACGAATGGCAATTCTACCTGGACGGCACGGACTTTATCCGCACTTATGCCGACCGCTTCCACCACGCCAAAGAGGAGGACGTCCTCTTTGCGGCGCTGCTCGAAAACGGCATGCCCCGGGAGCACAGCCCGGTGGCCGCCATGCTGCTGGAGCATGACCAGGGCAGACGGCACGTGGGCGCCATGGAGGCGGCGGCCAAAGAGGCAGCGGCGGGCAACGGCGGCTGCGCTGCGCTCGTTGCGGAACATGCCCTGGCCTACGCCGAACTGTTGCGCGCCCACATTGCGAAAGAGGACGGGATACTCTACCCCCTTGCCGAACGACTCATACCTGCTAGACTGAAAAGCAGCCTCATCGCGGGCTATGCGGCGGCAGAAGCAGGGAAACCGGCCGGTTTCGCGGCCCGTTATGAAGCGCTGGTATCAAAATACGAGCAAGAGGGGTAGATCACATGGAGACCGAGCAGCTCTGCCGCATCGTCATCGATAACGCCAGCGACGCCGTGCTGTTTTCCGACAGCAAGGGGATTATCCGGCTCTGGAACAGCGGCGCGGAACGGATGTTCGGCTATCGCCGCGAAGAGGCGCTGGGGAAGTCCCTGGACCTGATCATACCCGAAAACCTGCGCCAACGGCACTGGGACGGCTACTTCCGGGTCATGGCCAGCGGCACGAGCCGCTATAGCGTCGAATTGCTCTCCGCCCCCGCCCTGTGCAAGGACGGCAGCCGCATCTCCACGGAGTTTTCCCTGGTTCTGGTCACGGATACGGCCGGGCAGGTACAGGGCGTTGCCGCGATCATCCGTGACGTGACGGCGCGCTGGCAGCGGGAACGGGAGCAAAAGGAACGCATGCGGGAATTGGAGTCGCTGCTGAAAAATGCGGTGCCGGGATAAAGAGGGAGCCGTTCTGTCATCTGCTCCCGGGACCGCATTGTTTGCTTTCGCAGTCAGGGCAGATGCTGTAGCTGAACATTGCGCCGGAGTGCTTGCTGATATAGGTCTCCAGTTGGTTCCAGTACCCCTTGTCGTCGCGGATTTTCTTGCAGGAATGGCAAATGGGGAGCAGGCCGCTCAACGTTCTGACATCGCACAACGCCCCCTGAAGATCTCCGATAAGCCCTTCGCGCTCTTTTTCGGTCTTCTTCCGATCACTGATGTCCTCAATCTGGACGATGAAAGATCCCGGAGCGCTTTCGTCGTCCCTGAGGAGTGAGGCCGTCAGTTGCACCCAGACCAGTTCGCGTCCCTTGGTTATGTACCGTTTTTCCACGGTATAGGCGGATAGTTCCCCGTCCAACAGTCGCTCCACGTTGGGGACATCCAGGCTCAGATCGTCGGGGTGGGTGACCTCTCCGAAGGTCAAACCTTCAAGGGCCGCCTTTTCATATCCCAGGATGGCGCACAGGGCGTGATTGACCTGGATGAACGTGCCGTTGAGGGAGACGATGGCCATCCCGATGGGGGCATTCTCCAAGGCGCTGCGGAATCGTGCCTCGCTTTCCCGCACCGCCTTCTCCCGGGCGGAAAGTTGAGCCGCCATCTGGTCGAAGGTCCGGGCCAGGTCCCCCAACTCGCCCCCGCCCAGGCCATCGGAAACCCGCGTGTGCAAATCTCCTGCCGCCAGCCGGTGGGAAGCCTCCTGCAGCGCCGTGACCCTGTTGACAAAACAATGCTTGCCGATAAACAGGGCCAGGAGGATGGCCGCCACCAGGAACAGCGTCAGGAACGCCATATTGTAAAACTGTTTCTCCGCCGCTTTGCTCAGGGTGGCCTGCAGAGGGATACCGGCGCGAACGTACAGGTAGGGGAACGTTTCATTGCGTAACCGCAATTTGGTATAGGAAATGATCCGCCGGTCGCCGGACACCCCCACATCAATAAACGAGTCCTCCTCGGGACCGTTCACCATGCTCATGAAGACCCCGTCGTTGACCTTTTTGCCGATGAACCTCTCGGGGTTCAGGTTTCTGTCGATTATCACCCCGTTGTAGTCGATGATATTGAAGGTCGTCCCCGCGGGCAGGTCGGCCTGGTTGAACAGGACGTTGTAGTGGTCGAAGTTGAAATTGATCGCAATGACGGCCGAAACCTCGCCGTTTTCATCCAGGACCGGATACCCGAAACCGATGGTCGGTTTTGTGGAAAGCTGGCCGATGACATATTCGCCGGAAGAAAACTGCCTGGTTCTGGCCGCATTCCGGAAGGTGCGCTTGTCCTGCAGGGATATGGGCTTGGTAAGAGGCAGGGCCGATGCCCACACCTTTCCTGTCGGGTCGGTGATGACAATATTCGCATACTGGGGATTCAGGGCGAGAACGCTCGTCAGAATACCGTTGACGGCCGCGGCCTTATGCTCCCTGACCTGGGGCAATTGCCCCAGAACGGTCACCAGCTGTTGTGCGCCCGCGGTAAGGTTTCTCTGTTCTGATGCGATGCTGTAGGCCAGCTTCCTCGTCTCGACGATACCTTCCTGCAGTGCGTCATGGCGCTGGTCCAGGCCAAAATGGACGATCAGCCCCACAGCCGGCAAGGCAAGCAGAAGGGCCAACAGAAGCAAAAGCTTGCGCAGCGACAGGGAGACGAGGCGGTTGAGCAGGCGTTGTATCATGAACGCGTCCTTGAGAGGCCGTTGTGCCGGCGAGGCGCTCGGGAGATGGATTTCCTGCCGGGAGCCGGGGCAATCATCAACGAAGACATGGCGAGGCGCCCCGCAATTCGTTCGGCATGTTCGTGCGGACATCACCACGGCGCGACATGACCGCAGCAACGTGGTGCATGCATAAACGTGCAAAAGCCGGGCCTCAAATCGGGTCATGCCAGGGATTGGCCGGACTATCGGTATTTTTTCCCAAAAGAGAAGCGGCACAACGGCCTCCCCCGGAGGGCCGGAACAGGGATTGCGCGCCGCTTGGCCGGGCGGCGAAGGGGTGGAGATTGGAGGGTGGACAGAAAAAATAATAATGGGGATACCCCATCAGGAGATCCCCATCGTCACAACGGTTTTCCGGCAAATTCTGTTTACATCCCGCCAAATAGCTGGGTTTCTCCCGGTGAAAACATTTTGTCCAGGGAAAGGAGCACCAACAGGCGGTCCGTACGATTGATGACGCCCGTGATGCACTCCTGATCGATACCGCCCGACACCACGGGTGGAGGAGGCTGTATCTCGCTGTCGGAGATGCGGATGACCTCCGACACGGCATCGACGATGAATCCCGTCAAATTGCCGCTTACATCCACGACGATGATGCGGGTCTGGCTATTGCTCTCCACTTCGGGCAAGCCGAATTTGCGGCGCATGGAGACAATGGGAATCACGCGGCCACGGAGGTTGATGATGCCCTCGATGTAGTGCGGGGTGTTGGGCATATGCGTAATGGCGGTCATCCGGATGATCTCGCGGACCTTCAGAACTTCTATGCCGAATTCTTCGTCACCCAGGTTAAAGCTGACGAGTTGGTTGAGCTCTCCCTTGGACTCATCACTCTTGACCACCAGTTCGTTGGACATCATCCCATCCTTTCTGTGTTTCAGATCGTTGTCGCACTGCCCATTCTATACCAGTTTGCCAAGGCCCTGTCAAAGCCTGAACGGCCCGGCCGCAGCAGCGGGCGGAATGCACGCGCCTGCATCAATGCCCGCGATTTCGCGTGCGCTTCTTGCCCTTAACGTTCTCATGGCGCTTATGCGTCTTTTTCACCTTTTGCACACTATGCTTCCTGGCTTTGGCGGACGGGGCGTCGTATTTGATGCTGCTCAGCAACAGCTGGGGCTCCGCAAAGCCCGGATCGGCCTTTTTTGCCGCCTCCAGCATCTCCCTGGCCTCGGAGATGCGCCCGCTTTTCAGGTAGGCCCGGCCGAGGGCAAAGAGCGCCCTGGCATTGTCAGGCTTCAACTCGAGTGACTTCCGGTACTCGCTGAAGGCCAGCTCATAATCCTTTTTGAACTCATAGACGATCCCCAGGCGGTAGTGGCGTTGCGGGTCGTCCGGCGACCTTTCCAGCCAATCCTTGACAAGCCCGGTCAGGTCATCGAAGCGCTTCTGCCTGACATAGAGCGTGATCAGGCCATTGCGGGCTTCCTCGTCCTCAGCGTTCAGCCGGATGACTTCCCGGTAATGATACTCCGCCTTTTCGGGAGACGAACGGCGCATGAGTATCCGCGCCAGTTCCCGATGACCCTCGATACTGGTCGGATCGAGGCGCAGGGCCTCTTCGTACTCCAGGACCGCGTTTTTCAGATCCTTGCCACGAACGTACACCCGCCCCAGGTTCAGGTGATACAGCGGGTTGTCGGCTCTCGTGCGGATCAGCTCGCGGTACTGCTCCGCCGCCTCGGCAAAACTGCCGCGCCAGGTGAATATCTCGGCCAGTCTGCGCCGGGCGTTGACGTTGGAGGGGTCGGACTGGAGCGCCCCACGGTAAAACGACAGCGCTTCATCGAGCTGCCCCTTGCGCTCGTTGAGCAGGCCAAGCCGGTACAGCGTTGCGCCGTCCTTTGCCCCTCCCTTGACCAGCGCCGTGAACGTCGCCGCGGCGTCATCGTCATGGCCGGCCGCCATTTGGGCGTCCCCCAGTTTCTGCTGTACGCCGGTCCAGTCGGAGCGTCCCTTGAGAGCCGTCTGGTAGGCGGTAATGGCCTTGCCGTATTCGCGTTCCGCCATGAACTCATCGCCCTTGCGGGCGAAGTCTTCCGGGTCGATGGTGACATCGATCCCGGCCAGCAGATACTCCTTACGGGCCGCCTCCCGGTCGCCCTTTTCCATCAGCACATCCGCCAAGAGCTTGTGCCCCTTCGGGTCAGAGGCATTGGCCGCAAGGTAGGTCCGAAGCTGACCGGCCGCCTGGTCGAGCTTGCCGGCCCTGCGGTAGACTCCGGCCAGCCCGAGACGGGCGGCCGCATCGCCGGGCTTCAGTACCAGCAGCCGGTCATACGCGCTTGCCGCCTTGTCGTACTGTTTGAGGTCTTCATAGGCCCTGGCAAGGCCGGCATGAATAGCGGCGTCATCGGGGAAGGCCCGGCGTGCCGAGCTGTAATGGAACAGCGCCAGGGCCGGCAATGCCCCCTCCCCCATGATCGTGCCCAGGGCTCGATGATAGCGGGGATCGGGCTTGCCCATAAGCCCTCTGGTCAGTTCGACCGACGCCTCCCTGTCCCGCCCCTGCTGGAGGAGCAGCAGGCCAAGGTTGCCATGGGCTTCGGCAACGGTGGCGTCTTTGGCCACCACCTCGCGGTAGAGCGCCATTGCGCTGTCCAGCTTACCGGACCGTTCGGCCCTGAGCGCCTTGACGAAACGCCCGGCAGCACCATCCGGGCATACTTTGAGAATGCCCTCTTCCTGTTTCAACCGTTGCGGGGCAGCGCTGACGGCGGTGAGCGTGTCGAGGGACCTGCGCGCTTCCGTGCAGGGGTCGGACTTGGACAGCCCCCAGGTAAAACCGCAACAGAAAACGACCGCGATTACGAGAACAAAAAAACGAATAAAGGTCATGCCTTGCATCATGGTTACCCGATCCTTCCTCCACCCCGGAGGACCTTGCAGCGATCCCCCGGGGTGAGAACAGCTTACGGCGTCATCACGACAAGTTCGTCGCGGCGATTCTTTTTCCAGGCCGCCTCGTCATGCCCCTGGTCGGCCGGACGCTCTTTGCCATAGCTTAGACGGCAAGCCGCCCGTCGGAACCCCCACCAGTGCCATCAGATACTCCCTGGCAGGACGAGACTGCCAGGGGGCACACGTGCAGCAGTCGCCGACGGTATGGCCACGGTTGCAGGAACATGGCGGGATTCAAACGAACGAAGGGGAACGGGGAGGAGCGCGCGGCGTTAAAAGCCGTAACAGCAGCAGGAGGGAAACGAACGGCACCGTGAGGGGACTGGCCGGCGGCTGGCTTGCGGGAGGAGCGGCTTGCGGAATCGACCACCCCAGGGCAACGGGTTCATTGCACTGTTTTGCCGGCGCCTGCTGGAGCGGTTTTCCCGTGGGAGGTTCCAGAACGGCGCGCGGTGATGGCTTCGGCTTGTGCGGACGTGACAGGTTTGGGACCTTCATCCCGAGGAACAACAGGAATAAAGGCAGGGCAAAGCAAACCAGGTGCCTGGTCAGGTGGTGCCGCATGGCGTGGTACATGACGACAGTAATATCAGATTGTTGCAGCAAAGTGCAACCGAATTGGTCGGCACGCCGTGGGGCGTTCGCCCCTCTTCCCCGCTACTCCTTGCTCCGGGGCAGATCCTTCGCCTCATTCTCATGCTTGGCACCCCGGTCCCCGAGGTCGCAGGAATTGGACATTCAGGTGGGCACGCCGAGGCGCGGCAGGATAAACTTCTGGAGCACAATCCACACTGCCAGGAATACGATCAGCACTATCAGGTCTTTCACTCCGTCACCTCGCTTTTCAGACTCAGGCCGGGCAGGTTGTGTGGGGATCGTATCCTCACCCCCTGCCCAATAATTCAATTTATACTATATAACAAAAAACATATCAAGAATAATTCACAAACGGAAACAGGGCCGGCCGACGCCGGGGCAGTGCCTTTGGGCCCACAGGCACCGTGATGGTTGTGACAGTACGCGGGATGGGGTATAGTGTGTTCGTGGCTTTGCTGCCCGAGCGTCTGTTTCCCGGAGGTACGCCCCTTGCTCATATCCCTGTTTTTGACCGTACTCTTGCTGACCGGTGAACTTCAGCACCCTTGTATGTCCGCGGCGGAAACAGCCACGATGATCGCCCAACCGGCCCGGGGCGACGAGAAGGGAGCCGAGAAGGAGAAAAAGGAGCCGCTCCCGGCTGCGGAAACACCGGTCGTTACCCGCCACACCATCCGCCTGAAGGGCAAGGAACTGGCCTATACGGCGACCGCAGGCAAACTGCCGGTGCTCAACGATGCCGGCGAAACCGAGGCCCGGATCTTTTTTGTCGCCTACACCGTTCCCACCCCCTCGCCCAGCGTCAAACGGCCGCTCCTGTTCATCTTCAACGGCGGTCCCGGCTCATCGTCGGTCTGGCTGCACCTCGGGGCTGCCGGCCCCCGCATCGTGCGCATGCTGCCCGATGGCAGGATGCCCGCTCCCCCCTTTCGCCTGGATGACAACGGCACAACCTGGCTGGAATGGGCTGATCTGGTGTTCATCGACCCGGTCGGCACCGGCTACAGCCGGGCGGCCAAGGCGGATCTGACGAAAAAATTCACCACGGTCCAGGGGGATGTGGACTCGTTGGGCCAGTTCATCAGGCTCTATCTGGGACGCTACGAACGCTGGGGCGGACCGTTGTTCCTGGCGGGGGAGAGCTATGGGGCCTTCCGCTCCGCCGGGCTGTCCGAATACCTGCTTGAGCACGGCATCGCGCTCAACGGCATCGTGCTCGTCTCCTCGGTCATGAACATGCAAACCCTCAGCTTCGATCAGGGCAATGACCTCCCCTACCCCCTGTTCCTCCCCAGCTATACGGCAACGGCGTGGTATCATGGCAAGCTGGCGCCCCCACTCCAGGCCGACCTGGACACGACGCTGGCCCAGGCCGAGTCATGGGCGGCAACGGAGTATACGGCGGCCCTGGTCCAGGGGGATGGCCTGCCCGCCGAAAAACGCCGCGAGATCGTCGGCAAACTGGCCGAATTTACCGGACTGGATGCGGCCTTCATCGCCAACCGCAACCTGCGTATCGACAACAGAAGCTTCGTCAGGGAACTCCTCCGCGACCGGCAGCAGATGGTCGGCTATCTGGACAGCCGTTTCGCGGCACAGGACCTGGAACCGTCGAGCCATCGCGGCTTCGACCCCACCGTCGCCGTCATCCGCCCCCCCTACACCGATGCGTTCAACCGCTATATCCGCGCGGAACTGGGGTACCAGTCCGATCTGGAATACTTTACCCTGGGCGGCGGCATCGGCCACTGGGACTGGGAGGCGAAGAACAGCTACGCCGACACCAGCGACAACCTGCGCAACAGTTTTGCCAAAAACCCCTCCATGAAGCTCTTCGTGGCTATGGGGCTCTTCGATCTGGCAACTCCCCACTTTTCCAGCGCGTACACCCTCAACCACTTAGGCTTGACGCCGGCGCTCCGGAAAAACATTTCAACCCGCCGGTACCGTGCCGGCCATATGATGTACCTGGACAGCGTCTCCCGGGAGCAGTTGAATCGCGACGTCAAGGAGTTCGTCCAGAGGACGCTGGCTGAAAACGAATGAGGTAGACGCCCCGGACACAAGGACCGCCTCCCGAATGTATCTTTTCCCTATACAGGTACTTTCCGCCCCCGACTTCAAAAAAAATCAAACAATCTCAGCGTGCTGGGCCCGCGGCCCCGGCATCCCGCATCGTCACGGCTGTATGGGATTGGTATACAGACCCCCATGGAGCAGGTACTCCGAGCGGTTACCCGCCCTCGCCGCCAAAAACAATATCCAATAATATAACCATGTTACAACCGCATAAAAAACTTTTTACGTTATGGCATGGCCGATGCAATTTAAAAGGTCAAGGAAGCGGACACCCGAAGAAAGAAAGGAGAGAGCCATGAGAACCTTATCAGCAACGCTAATGTCCCTGATGATCACTGCCGCAAGAGCGATGGCAGCGGGAGGGGGAAGTGAAGGCGAAGGTATGGGTTTGCTGGCCACATTCTTCATCGCGTTCGGGATACTGATCGTCCTGTTCCAGTTCATCCCGGGTGTCATGCTGTTCGTCGGGATGGTGAAAGGGATTTTTTCAGCCAGCGATGAAAAATCGCACGGAACCATGGGCACAAAATAGTCCGCAAACGGTTGGCGCGAGAGGGAAACGGCCGGTCTTCGGACGGAGTCAAGACAGGGAGGATGCCATGAAAACCACACTATTGAAAAACGCTCTGCTTTTGAGCATAGGTTCCGTTTCCAACGCGTTCGCCGCGAGCGGCGCACGGGAAGACAACAGTGGGCTGTTCGTATGGATATTCCTGGGATTCTGCGCCCTGATCGTCATTGCCCAGCTCATGCCGGTCGTGCTGCTGCTGTTCGGCTTCGCCAAGGGGCTCAGCAAGGACAAGGCCGCCGAACCGCAGACGGTGAAGAGCAAATAAGCGAACGCGAACCGGGGCGGGAACGCCTGCCCCGGCTCAGGGGTTGACGGCCACGGCAAGCAGAACCGGGTAGACGCGCTCCCCCTTGCGCACGGTGGTGGCACTGCGGACAGCGATGGAGACGAAGCCGGCCCGGGCGAGCAAGCCCTCCAGTTCTTCCCGGCTGAAACCGTGGTGGAAGACGCCGGTCTGATCCTCGTGGAAGCTGCCGTCCTCGGTTTCCAGATCAGCCAGGGCGACCCAGCCGCCGGGGCGCAACAGTCCCCGCAGCGACGTCAGGAGTGGGACGATCTCCGGGATGTGGTGCAGGGTCATGGCGCTGGTGACGAGATGAAAAGGGCCTGCGGGCAACTCCCCCTGTTCCAGGTTGCAGCGAAGCGCACGCGTATTCGTAATGCCTGCTGCGGCGCATTTGGCGGTCAGGCGGTCCACCATCCCCTGGGAGCTGTCCATGCCGACCATGCTGTGCAGGGCCGGCGCCAGGTCGAGGGTCAGCAGTCCGGTGCCGCAGCCGTAGTCCATCCCGTCCCAGTCGGCCGAAAGCGGGACCGCATTCTTTATTGCCGTCCCGATGTCCGCAGCCAGCTTTACCCGACGCGGCTCCTCATCCCAGGTTGCTGCGGCACTATCGAAATTCTTCCGTTCCATGATATTCCTCCCCAATGGCCTGTTACGGCGTGTTCCACGGCGCACGCCCGGCGCTTCGCGTGTCCCGTGGAACACGTCCCGCCACAACGGCTTCCCGACGATCATACCTCAAGGGTATACCCGACCTGCGCAACCTGGAATTCCCGCGGCACCTCCCGCGACAGGCGCGCCGCGGCGGCAAACCCGGTGCAATGGCCGGCCGCGATCTTCCTGATCCCCCACTCCTTGACCGCCTGAACGGTTTTTTCCGCCTGCTCCCGGCCGCAAAACGCCAGATGGGTCCCGCCGATCAGGGCATACACATCGCGCCGGCCGGTCGTGGAGGCGATATGTTCCAGGGTATTGATCACTCCGGCATGGCAGCACCCCAGCACGACCACCAGCCCCCTGCCGGTCTCCAGCACCAGCGACTGGTCGTCAATCGTGACGTCCAACTCCTGTCCGGTGCAGTCACGGTACAGCCCCTGGTCACCGGTTTCGAACGCCGTGACGCGGGGGATCTCGCCCGTAAGGTGAACGCCGGGGGCCAGTTCGCGGAATGCCGTCGAAAGATCGAAGGCCGCCCCGGCCCGTTCCAGCTGCTCCCGCCCCTGGGGCAGGCCGATGGGCAGGCACTCTCCCGTATCCTTGACCCGGTAACGGGGGGTGAAGATCGCCGTGTGCCCGTACACCCGGCGGGGTCCGCACTCCTGCAGGTAGGGGAGCAGCCCGCCGGCATGGTCGAAATGGCCATGGGAAAGGGCCACTTTGCCCACGGCAGAAAGATTCTTGTTCATCCGGCGGGCGTTGTGCAGCAGGGTAAGCCCCTGGCCGGTATCGAACAGGATGGCCTCCCCGCCGGACGGTTCGATCAGGGCGGCAAAGCCGTGCTCTCCCAGAGTGCCGGAGATGGGGCCGACCGAATTTTCACACAGGACGGTAATACGAAAGTTCATATGCCACCTTCTTCTCCATCTTGACCCCGGATGCCGTCACACCTCACCAAAATATATCAATATACATATAGTAAAGACCATGTCAACCACGGCAACAAAAACGCCCGGCAGCATCAGGCTGCCGGGCGGCAAAAACGGGGATTACAAGGGCACTCATGAAGATGTGCCGTTAGCGTCCGACCTCGGCGATGGCCTCTTTTATGGCGTTTCTGGTAATCTCGCGGCTGCCGATCAGGAGTTTCCGCTTTTTGGTTCTGGGATTGTCGATCACCACCGTGGGGGTAGCCTTGACGCCGAAACCGCGGAAGATGGATTCGAAGAGCTTGACGCCGTTCATGATCTCGACGAAGTTGTGGGGCCGCAGCGTGATGCCCAGGGGAGCCACCGCCGCCTGGACCTGCTCCGGGGTCGGGCTCTTGGTGCTGCGGGAGAGTTCGTCCAATACATGGCGCAGGCGCATGTATTTGTCCTTGTTGTACACGATGAATTGCAGGTTGAAGGGGGTGTAGTTGGAGGTGTCCGGGTGGATCGGCATATCGACGAACGCCACGCGGGCCGCTGCGGCAATCTCCGGGAAGGCCTTCTCAATTTCTGGCTCCACCTTGCGGCAGACGGGGCAAAACCAATCGCTGACAACGTACACCGTAGTATCGCTCTGGCGCTTGCCGAAGTAGATGTCGGGCCCTGCCGCCTCCGCCTCCTTCTGCACACCGGCCACGGCAGCGCCGAGGCCGATCAGGAGTGCGAGGATCATCACTGCAATATGGGTACATCTCGTTTTCATGCTTCCTCCCAATGCCGTATGCGTAACCAGCAATTCGTAGATCAGGGCGAGCCCCGCCGTGGCGACCATGGCCGCAATGCCGAGACAGACCGGACACCAGGCGCCGATAACGTACTTTTGGATCCAGATCAGCCGCAGTTCGGCCCCGGCGGCCCCAGCGACGCCATAGAGCAGCAGGGTGCCGGCAAGGGGAACGCGCCTGCGCAGGGCCGCCCCCAGGATCAACACGCCGAAGAAGAGGCAGCCGAACCAGCCGAAGTCCATGCCGAAGATGGTATATTTGGCCGTTTCACTGCACAGGGCCGTGCAGATCTTGAGGCCGGAAAGGATGGAGAGGGTCAGGCCGGCCAGAAGCGCCAGCCAGAGCACTACGCCGGCGACCGCCGTACCTGCGCGGGAAGATGATGGCATCGAGCTGCTCATTGTTTGTTGTGGAATCCGTAACACGTCGATAGTTCGTCGGTTATTCCCAGGGGGCATCCCCCTGGCCGCGATCAATGCCCACAATATAGCACGGCGGACGTAAAATGCGAGTGCAATCTTTCATTAACCTGACGGCAACGGGGCACTTACCCCGCTTGACCCGGCGGCCCATCATATCTATAGTAACGGCTGATGCATTCCATCTGGATAGACGATACCACCCCGAGGCGAGCGAGATGACATCCCCCCTGCGCCACAAACCGTTCCTTCTTTTTCTGCTGGCGCGCGCCGCTGCCACCATCGCGTACCAGATGACCGGCGTCGCCGTGGGGTGGCAGATCTATTCCCTGACCCATCGCGCCTTCGACCTCGGCCTGGTCGGACTCGTGCAGTTCATCCCCTCGGCGGCGCTGGTGCTGCTGGTGGGACACGTTGCCGACCGCTACGACCGCCGCCGGATCGTCGCTCTCGCGCAGTTCGTCGAGGCGGCGGCGCTGTTCGGCCTCTGTTTGGGAAGCCACGCCCAGTGGGCCGGCAAAGAGGCCATACTCGCGTTCATCTTCCTGATCGGCATCGCCCGCGCCTTTGAATTCACCACCCTCCAAACCCTGGTCCCCACCCTGGTGGCCCAGGAGACCCTCCCCCGGGCAATGGCGCTCAACGCTTCGGTCAGGCAGGCGGCCGTCATCCTCGGCCCGATGATGGGCGGCTTCCTCTATATTGCCGGCCCTGCGGTGGTTTACGCCGTCAGCGGCGCGCTCTTTCTCCTGTCGGCCGCCGCCATTGCGGCAATTAGGATCGAACGGCCGCTGTCGCAGCAGCGTGAACCGGTTTCCCTCCACTTCGTCTTTGCGGGAGTTTCTTATATCCGCAGCCGTCGGGTGGTGCTGGGTGCCATATCCCTCGACCTCTTCGCGGTGCTGCTCGGCGGCGCCACCGCCCTGCTGCCGATCTATGCCCGCGACATCCTCTCCGCCGGCCCCTGGGGGCTCGGCTTCCTGCGTTCCGCGCCGGCGGTCGGCGCCTTTGCCGCATCCGTCTACCTGGCGCGCCAGCCGTTGCAGCGCAAGGTAGGAAAGGTCATGTTTGCCGCAGTAACCTGGTTCGGCATTGCCACCATCGTCTTCGCCCTCTCCACGTCCATCGCCCTGTCGTTCGTGGCCCTGGTGGTGCTCGGCTGGTCCGACATGTTGAGCGTGGTCATCCGTTCGACCCTGGTGCAGTTGGAGACCCCCGACGAAATGCGCGGACGGGTCAGCGCCGTCAACGCCATTTTCATCGGCACCTCCAACGAACTGGGAGAATTCGAATCGGGACTGACCGCCGCCTGGTTCGGGACCGTGCCCGCCGCACTGATCGGCGGTATCGGCACCTTGCTGGTGGTCCTGCTCTGGCGGCGTTTCTTCCCCGAACTGGCGCAGCGCGAGCGGCTCCAGGCGGATTGAGGCTTTCTTCCGGTACGCCGCTGTGGTATTACTGACGGGATGATTTTTGTACGGGGAGCAGGGATAACAGTGATCATGCCAGACCGACAACACCATGGGTACGGCATCCGTGCCGGCCTCGGGCGCATCCTGCAGGCCGGCCTCGCCCTTGTCGTCCTGTGTCTCGCGGCCCTGCCCGCCTCGGGCGCCACCGACGACCAGAGCCGGAATCCGGGCGACAAGGTCATCATCGTCGGCGGCAACCGCGCCTACCCCCCCTACGAGTTCCTGGACAAGGACGGCCAGCCGGCCGGCTACAACGTGGACCTCACCCGGGCCATCGCCAAGGTCATGGGGATGAAGGTGGAATTCCGTTTCGGCGCCTGGTCCGAGATGCGCACCGCCCTCATGAACGGCGAGATCGACGTCCTCCAGGGGATCTCGTTTTCGGAAGAGCGCCTGGGTTCCATCACCTTCTCCCCCCCGCACACCATCGTCCACCACGCCATCTTTGCCCGCAAGGACACGAGGCCGGTCAACTCCATCGAGGAGTTGCGCGGCAAGGAGATCATCGTATTCCGCGACGGGATCATGCACGATTCCCTGAGGAACCTCGGTTTCAGCGGCAATCTGCACTTCGCCGAAACCCCGGCCGACGCCCTGCGCCTGCTCGCCTCGGGAGCCCACGACTACGCGGTCGTCGCCATCCTGCCCGGCATGTACCTCATCCGGGAACTCCACCTGACGAATGTCGTCCCGGTGGCGACGAGCATTGCCGCCCAGAAATACTGCTATGGCGTCAGAAAGGGGAACGACGAGCTGATGACCCGCATCAGCGAAGGGCTCGCCATCCTCCACAAAACCGGCCAGTATCAGGCGATCTACGACAAATGGCTCGGCACCCTGGAGCCGCCGCCGGTTTCCTGGGAGCGGGCCGTACGCTATGGCGCCCTGGTCCTGATCCTGCTCCTGCTCATCCTGGCCGCCACGGTGGTCTGGTCCCGGACCCTCCAGAAGCGCGTGGCGCTGCGGACCCAGGAACTGGCCCGCGAGTCGGCGGAGCGTAAACGGGCCCTGGAGGAACTCCGCCGCCACCAGGACAAACTCATTCAGGCCGACAAGATGGCCTCCCTAGGGATCCTCGTCTCCGGCGTGGCCCACGAGATCAACAACCCCAACGGCCTGATCCTGCTCAACATGCCGATCCTCAAAGAGGTCTACCAGGACTCGGTGGAGGTGCTGGAGGCCCGTTACCGGGAATCCGGAGACTTCCCCCTCGGCGGGCTCCCCTATTCGCGCATGCGCAACGAGGTCCCGCACATGCTGGACGAGATGCTGGAAGGCTCCAAACGCATCAAGCGCATCGTGGAGGAACTCAAGGATTTCGCCCGCCAAGACGACAACTCCGGCAGCGACCTCTTCGATCTGAACCAGGTGGCCCAGGCGGCCGTGCGTTTGGTGGACAGCTCGCTGCGCAAGGCGACGGTCAATTTTTCGGCGGAATACGCCGCCGACATCCCCCAGGTACGGGGCAACGCCCAGCGCATCGAGCAGGTGGTCGTGAACCTCCTGCTCAACGCCTGCCAGGCGCTGCCCAACACGGAGTGCAGGATCGCCCTGGCCACCTTCCGCGTCAGCAACGCCAGGATCGTGGCCCTGACCATAACGGACGAGGGGGTCGGCATCGCCGCCGAGCATATCCCCCGCCTTACCGATCCGTTCTTTACCACCAAGCGGGAGACGGGGGGGACCGGGCTCGGCCTCTCGGTGTCGGCGGGAATCGTCAACGAGCACGGCGGGACGCTCAAATTCAACTCGACCCCCGGCGCGGGCACGACCGTCATCCTGACCCTCCCGGCCGCCGAGGAGACGCCATGAGCCAGAACCTCTACCCCCCCTTTTGCATACTCCTGGTGGATGACGAGCCGGCCTGGCTCCGCTCCCTCTCCCTCACCCTGGAGCGGTCCGCCGGCATCACCAACATCCTCACCTGCCAGGACAGCCGGGAGGTGAAGGAGATCCTCGCCGCCCGCAATGTGGGCCTGATCCTCCTCGACCTCACCATGCCCCATGTCTCGGGAGAAGACCTCCTGACCATGATCGCGGAACAGCATCCGAAGACCACCACCATCGTGATCAGCGGCATGAACCAGCTGGAAACCGCCGTACGCTGCATGCGGCTCGGGGCCTTCGATTATTTCGTCAAAACCGTGGAGGAAGACCGGCTGGTGGGGGGGGTGCTGCGCGCCATCCGGATGCTGGAACTCCAGCGCGAGAACCACGAGATGTCCAGCCGCGTCCTTACCGGGGCGCTGCGGCATCCCGAGGCCTTTACCGCCATCATCACGGCCAACCAGGCCATGCACGCCATTTTTTCCTACGTGGAGGCGGTTGCGGTCAGTCCCCAGCCGCTCCTCATCACCGGGGAAAGCGGGGTCGGCAAGGAGCTCCTGGCCCGCGCCACCCACCTTTTGAGCGGCTGCGCGGGACCGCTTGTGGCGGTGAACGTGGCCGGCCTGGACGACACGGTGTTTGCCGACACCCTGTTCGGCCATACCAAAGGGGCCTTCACCGGCGCCGACCAGCCGCGCCGGGGGATGATCGAGGAGGCCGCCGACGGCACCCTGTTCCTGGACGAAATCGGCGATCTCAGCATCCCCTCCCAGGTCAAGCTCCTGAGACTCCTCCAGGAGGGGGAATACTTCCCCCTGGGGAGCGACCGCCCAAAACGCCTCAAGGCGCGGATCATCGTGGCCACCCACCACAACCTCGTCCAGAAGGAGGCGGACGGGAGATTCCGCCGCGACCTCTTCTACCGCCTGCGGACCCACCACGTCCAGGTCCCGCCGCTCAGGGAGCGCAAGGAAGACATCCCGCTTTTGCTCGACTATTTCCTCGGCAAGGTCGCCCACGCCCTGGGAAAGAAGAAGCCGACCCCTCCCCGGGAACTGGCCCAGCTCCTTGCCACCTATTCCTTTCCCGGCAACGTGCGCGAGCTGAAGGCCATGATTTATGACGCCGTCAGCGTCCACCGCGACCACATCCTCTCCATGGACACCTTTTTGCGCGGCATCGGCCGGCCCGAGGCCGCGTCCGTGGCCGCCGCTCCCGAAGGCAACCCCTTTGCCCATCTGGAACGGCTCCCCTCCTTTGCGGAGGCGACGGAACTGCTCGTTGCCGAGGCCATAACCCGCGCCAAAGGCAACCAGACCATCGCCGCGCGCTTGCTCGGCATCTCCCAGCCCGCCCTGAGCAAACGCCTCAAACTGGCGCGCGAGCAGGAGGAATGAGGCGCGCCGTCCGGAGCCCCAGCCAATGGCCGGTTACCCTTCAGCGTCTTCCGTGAAGGCTACCTGAATTTGCCCGATGCCGGCACCGCCCGCTTAAAAGCCCATGCCTCGATCTTTTTGATCTGTTCGGCCATGGTAATGGACAGGGGGACCGTTTGGCTGATCATGACCATCAGGTCCTGCTGGGTCATGGGCCGCTGGTCGGCAAGGGCTTCGAAAACAGCCGAATTGACGGCCTGCTCGATCTCCGCGCCGGAGAAGCCGCGCGTGGAACCGGCCAGGAGGGGAATGTCGAAGGAGGCGGGGGCCACCTGCCGCTTGGCCAGGTGGATGCGAAAGATCTGCTCCCGGGCCGCCGTTTCGGGCAGGCCCACATAGAATATCTCGTCAAAGCGCCCCTTGCGCAGCACCTCCGCCGGAAGCATTTCGATGGCGTTCGCCGTGGCGGCCACAAACACCGGCTCACGCTTTTCCTGCATCCACGTCAGAAAGGTCCCGAGCACCCGGGACGCCGCCCCGCCTTCGGACTTGAAGCCGTGGGTCGTGATCCCGGACTCTATTTCATCGATCCAGAGCACGCAGGGTGCCACCGCCTCCGCCGTATCGAACGCCAGGCGCAAACTGGCCTCCGGTGTGCCGAACAAGCCGCCGTAGACCGTTGACATATCGAGCCGAATCAGGGGAAGATGCCACTCCGCCGAGATCGCCTTGACGAACAGCGACTTGCCGCAGCCGGCAATCCCCATGACCAGCACCCCCCGGGGAAGCCCGACTCCGGTGGATATGCTCTCCAAGCCAAAGGCTCTGGTGCGCCGTTCCAGCCAATGTTTGAGGTTCTCCATCCCGCCGAGCTGGTTGCAGCCGGCGGTATCCACGACCAGCTCCATTATGCCGCTCTGTTGAATGATCCGCCGCTTGTTTTCCAGAAGCGCCGCCACCGGGTCGGTGCCGCCCGCCATGCCATCCAGACGCAGCAGACGCACCGACCGTTCCAGATCGACCAGATCGAGCCCCCGGGCAGCCACCGCCAGCCGTTCGAACAGTGTGGGGTCCTCCTGGCACGCCTTGGCAAACGACGGCTCCCGGCTCAGCAGATGTTTCAGAAATTCCTTGATCTCCTCGATCCCGGGAAGCCCCTGGGTTGCGATGATGCTGTCCTCCCGGAGGCTTTGGGGCACCCACTCTTCGTCCCCCAGGATGACCGTCACCTTTCCCCTGCCGTTCGAGGCGGCGGCAAGGTCCTTGAGCTTTCTGACCAACAGCGGATTGTCACGCCACAACCGGTGAACGTCTTTCATGATCATCATAAAGGGGCCGGGCTGGGCGATGGCAAAATCGAGGGCCCTGAGCGGGTCTGCCGTATCCTGTACCACGGCCCCGTCCCGGCAGAGGCCCGTGGTACAGGTCCAGACAAGGGGAGTCCCCATTCCCTTGAGCCGCGCGGCGACCTGATTTAAGAGCCGCTCGCTGCGTTGCTCATTGCCGGTAACGACATAAAACAGCACCGTACCGATGCCGATCATGCGCATCATCTGCTGCTGCGTCAGATTTTCCATAACGTCCCTCCCCCAGAACTCGAACGGCCATCCTATAATGATGTTGCCATGTCTTTCGGTGCGCGGGCCACAACGCCGGTGTGCAGGCTACATTTTCAGGCGGGTCCGGTAGATTTCGCTCAAAGCCCTGCCATGGGCATCAAGGGTATGCAACTGTTCTGCCATTTCACGCCCCAACCTGCCAAGCCGCACCCGCTCGTCCCTGTTTCCCATCAACCAAGTCATTTTGACGGCCAGATCGGTGGAATCGCCGTAGGCGGCATATACGCCGGAGTCCCCCAGCAGTTCCCGGTTTGCGGGCAGGTCAAAGGCGACGGTCGGCAGCCCGCAGGCCATGTAGTTCAACAGCTTGCCGTTGGACTCGACCAGGGAAAGCTTGGGGGATACGGCAACGTTGCCGGCCGAGAGATAGATCGCGGCCTTTGCGTAGTCAACCCTGCCGGTAAAGATCATCATCCGCTCTATGCCGAGTTCCAGGGCCTTGGTCCGGTACTCTTCTTCGGGAGCCCCCATGATCAGAAAACGGATCGGACTCCCCTTCGACTTGAGCAGGACGATGGCGGAGAGCAGGGTATCAATACCCTGGTTGCGATCCAGCGTACCGAGATATACCACAAGCGGCGCCTTATGCGGGAGGCGCAGCATGGTGCGCACCTCCTCGCGCGGGTGAGGGCGGAACAGGGCAGTATCGACGCCGTCCGCCAGGGATGCGACTCTTTCCGCGGCAACCCCCCACCGGCCGACGAGGTTTCGGGCCACGGAACCGGAACTGGCAAGGATAAGATCGGCGGAGCGCGCATTAATGCGCCGTTCCAGCCAGGAATTGAAGCGGTGCAGCAACGAGCCTTCCTTGAGAAAGCCTTCCTCGACCATGCCACCGGCGAGGCTTCCCTGGTAATCGAACACCAGGGGGATGCCCAGCCGTTTTTTCACCCGACCGCCGATCCAGGCCCCCTCGTGCCCATAGGCATGGATCAGGTGCGGCTTGAACATTCGGGCGAACTTGAGCGCCTGATGTGACATGAGCAGATCGACATAGGGCTTATGCCACGAATGGTGCCGAGGCACTCGTTTCAGCCAGGGGACACGGGACATCCTTGTGGTTGACACTCCCGGCATGTCGCGCCCGAAGTGGCCGGTAAAAATCCGGACATTATGGCCGCAACGGACAAGGGCCTTTGCCTCTTCGTAGACCCTCACATCGTTCCCGCAGTCTCCAAAATAGGGGGCCGGGGCAAGCAGCATGATCCTGAGCCTTCTCTCAAGCAAAATGTATCCTTTCCTTTCACGCGCTTGCCGTTCTCCTCGCGGCTGTCGGCGGGCCGGCTGGCAAAAAGTCGCGTGAAGCGGTTCTATGTTTTGCCGGTACGAGTTTATAACCTCATGAGCATGGAGTAAATGTGTAAATTCCGAGAAAATCGGAACAAGTACGCCGCCTGGAAGCACGCGCCCCCCTGGCTGGCAGCAGCCCGCAGGGCAGTCGTTCCTGTCCGGAAAAAGCAGGCCCCGGCATGGGGGGAACCGCCCGGGACCAAAGGGTATAACCCAAATTATACCCATAACATCGGTTATACCACCAATCTTTTACGCAGTATCAGGCGGTTCCGCACCGCCTCCCAAGCACCGCATAACCCTGGTTATACCCTTTCAATCACAGCCCAAAACCATAAAACAGTGTTTAACGTTCAATTCCGGCTACTTGAATACAGGCATCAAGTTGGTATTCACCTTGCTGATATGGTTTTATATTTGCCCAGCAGCGGCTCCAGACAGGCGACAATCTGAACCAAATACGGTTTAAATAAACAGATGAAAGGGATGTGTATGAAAACGAAGAGGTTTTACCAGCATCTGTACGTCCAAGTGCTTGCGGCGATTGCCATTGGCGTTGTCCTCGGCAACTTTTACCCGGAAACCGGCGTTGCCATGAAGCCGTTCGGGGACGGGTTCATCAAGCTGATCAAGATGATCATCACCCCGGTGATCTTCTGCACGGTCGTCACCGGCATCGCCGGCATGGAGGACATGAAGAAGGTCGGCCGCGTCGGTGCCAAGGCGCTGCTCTACTTCGAGGTGATCACCTCCCTGGCCCTCGCCATCGGTCTTATCGTGGTGAACGTCATCCGGCCGGGCGACGGCTTCAACGCCGATGTGACCAAGCTTGATACAAAGGCGCTCGCCGCCTTCACCACCCAGGCGAAATCCCACACCATGGTGGATTTCCTGCTCAACATCATCCCGTCGAGCGTAGTTGACGCCTTTGCCAAAGGCGACATCCTGCAGGTACTGCTCTTTGCCCTGCTGTTCGGCTTTGCCCTGTCGGCCCTCGGGGAAAAGGGGAAAGCGGTGTACCGGCTGATCGACCAGATCTCCCAGGCCCTCTTCGGCATCGTCAACATTATCATGAAATTCGCGCCGATCGGGGCTTTTGGCGCCATGGCCTTCACCATCGGCAAGTTCGGGGTTGGGTCCCTTTCCAAGCTGGGCATGCTCATGGGAAGCTTCTACCTTACCTGCATGCTCTTCGTTCTGCTGGTGCTTGGCCCCATAGGCAAGCTCTGCGGCTTCAACGTCTTCAAGTTCATCCGCTACATCCGGGAGGAACTCCTGATCGTCCTGGGCACCTCGTCCTCCGAATCGGCCCTGCCGCGACTGATGGTCAAACTTGAAAACCTGGGGTGCAAGAAATCGGTGGTCGGCCTGGTCGTCCCCACCGGCTACTCCTTTAACCTGGACGGCACCTCCATCTACCTCACCATGGCAGCGCTGTTTGTCGCCCAGGCCACCAACACCCCCCTTACCTGGACCCAGACCCTGACCATCCTCGCCGTACTGCTGCTTACCTCCAAGGGGGCCGCCGGAGTTACGGGAAGCGGTTTCGTCACCCTCGCCGCCACTTTCGCCGCCATTCCCACCATCCCCCTGGCTGGCCTGGCCCTGATCCTGGGCATCGACCGGTTCATGTCCGAGGCACGCGCCCTGACCAACTTCGTCGGCAATGGCATCGCCACGATCGTTGTCTCCCGATGGGAGAACGAGCTTGACGTCGAGCGAATGAAACATGTGCTCAACAACAATCTGACCGGCTCCGAGGAACCCCACGGATTCGCCATCCCCGAGAGCGAACCGGAGATGCTTGCCGACTAGAGGCGAAACACCCTGCACACAGAAAAAGCCCGCTCCACGCGGGCTCAGACCATTGACAAACCCCGTCTTTTCAGGCGGGGTTTTCTATTTTCAGGGTTATGAACGGTTCGAGTGTAATTTGCCTGAGTGTTGTTATTAGCGAATAGAGGTCCTTGGCAATCCATTTATAGAGCTTCCATGGCTTTCTAAACGTCTGTAACAGCCCAAATAAGCGCAATAAGTCGTCCCGGTCTACCACCAAGGCGATCTTTTTCATGTTTTGGACCGCTGCGCATAACAGACACTGCTCAAAGACCTTGCCGATCCCACGTAGTCGCGCATAACGATGACCGTGCAGTTGTTTGGAATCGGCAAAGCTCCGCTCGACCGTTTCCTTTCGTCTGCGATAGATCTCTTTACCCTGTTCCGTGTAGCGATGCTCATTGATCCGGTCTTTATGGTCCTGCCAGATGTGCCGGGTAACTATCTTGGTGAAGTTGGCAGATTTGGTACATTGGGGCTGAAGAGGGCAGGACTTGCATTGGGATGAATCTGAAGCGTAATGACGATAGCCTATGCGATCGGTGGTTCGGTAACGAAGAAGGTGGCCTTGAGGGCAGCTATAGACGTCGGTTGCCGCATCGTAGCGGTAGTCGCTCTTACGCAGATAGCCTTTGATATGGGTGGGGCGGCGATAGGCAATGGCGCCGTAGATATCCCTCTCTTCAAGCCCTTTGCAGATGCCGGCGGTGAAGTAGCCGGCATCGAGACCTACCGCCTCCACATCGAAGCCGAAGCGTTCCCGCTGACGGTCGAGGCGAGCAAGATAGGGAATGCTGTCATGGACGTTGCCAGGGGTGACAAAGGTATCGGTGATGATGCTGTGACGACTGTCAACCGTGCGGTGGTCTAGATAGAAGAACCCTTCCGGTTTGCCTTCACGCACCATATAGCCGCTATCGGGATCGGTGGTGCTTACCTTGGTTGCCTTGACTTCCGGGGCAATCTCTTTGGCTTTTAGCGGTTTCTTACCGTGGGCTTCTCGGTCCTGGTCAATGTCCTCTTCCAGTCGTGCCATATAGTCGCGAGTCGATTTCTGAACATCGAGGACTTCGAACTTGTGCTTGTTGGCATTGGCCTTGAGGTGAGTTGAATCGCTGTAAAGAACACTGCCATCCACCATCTTGCGATTGGCAGCCTGGACCACGATCTCGTCAAAGATGTCCTGATAGATCGTGCTCTCGGAAAAACGCCGGCGGCGGTTCTGGCTGATAGTTGAAGCATCGGGCACCTTGTTGGTCAGGCCAAAGCCCAGAAACCAGCGATAGGCCACGTTGACCTGAATGTCCCGGACTAACTGCCGCTCACTGCGAATGCCGAACAGGTAGCCGATAAAGAGCATCTTGAACAGGACTACTGGATCAATTGCCGGACGACCGTTGTCGGCGCAGTAGAGGCTCTTTACTCGCTCACGGATAAACCCGAAGTCGATAGCCTTGTCAATTTTGCGCAGCAGATGATCAGAAGGAACCAGTTCCTCAATACTCACAAACTCCATGGAAATCTGACGGGTGTCGTTCTCGATAAGCATGCAAGCATTATAAAAAAAGTCCCCGCCAGAGGCGAGGACTTTGTCAGCAGTCTGAGCCCGCTCCACGCGGGCTTTTTTTATTTGCGCCGACCCATTTTCCACCGTCTCCTGATCCGCCGCGGCTCTATCGGCAGTTCGACGGTCGATCGGCGGTAGCCGCAATCGTTGGGAAGCCAGTGGAGGCTTGGGACCAGTTCCGGCGTCAGCTTCACACAGCTCGGATTGATTTCGAAGCGTCGTTCAAAAATCTTGCAGCGCCGGCTTGTCACATCCAGATAACGGCAAGGGGTCTGGGTATAGAGGATGGTGCCGCGCTCGTCCTCCAGCTTTTCGAAACAGCAGAGGCCGCACTGTTTGCAGAGCTTGTCCCACTGGTCATCATTGTTGATGGCATCAATCATGGCGCGAAGGGTAAATCAGGCACCGGGAAGGTGTCAACCCCTAATCATCCGGGCCGGGCCGACCCGCCGCGAAGGATGGTTCGCTCAGAAGCCTGTGAAGCTGCTCATGTGCGGATGGCAGCGCTTGCAGTCATTCATGGGAAAGGCAACCCGCATATGGCAGACACCGCAGTAGTTGCCGAAAATATTGCTGTCCATGGAGAAATCAACCGTGCCCCGTTTCTTGATATTGAAGATGTCGGGGTGGCAACTGGAGCAGTCGAGCTCGCTGAAATGGTCTTCATGGGAGAAGGTCACGTCGCTTCGGGGAGCCGTGGTGCCAAGCTTCATGGGCAGACGCAGTTTTTCCGGAAGCGGCATGGAGGGGGCGGTTGAAGCAAGGGAGTTCTTCGGACTGACCCTGCCGTTCTTGAGCGCCCCTGCCCAATCTATGCCGTTCCCGAAGCCTGCCATGGGCAGCGCGGCGGCAAAGGACTCGAAGGATGCCTCCAAGGCCTGGGTATCCTTCATGTGGCAGCGGGCGCATTGGGAAGACTCGCCGTCCTGCACCCCGAACGCCGTTATGCCGTCATGGCAGACGCCACAGTATTTCCCCGCGGTATACTGGGCGCGGGTGATGCCCGTATCCCCCGCGTGCATGCTGAACCCCAGATCCAGGTGGCACACGCGGCACGTGTAACGGGCCCGGTGGCTCCAGTGGGCGAACACGACCGGCGCCATCCCGGCCTTTTTGGTCCTGCGGTGCATGACGAGGGTGCCGTACTTCCAGAAGGGGCCGTTGGGCGGGATGGTTTTGATCACAGCGCCCAACTCGCTCCGGTCCATCGCCAGGCCGCTCTCCAGATGCGTCAGCAGCAGCACGGCGGCAAAAAACAGCGTTGCGCTCATCCAAGTCTTCACTCGCACCTCGTCTCGTCGGGGGCGCCGGTTCCCTGCCGGCTCATTTCTGCTGCTTCTCGTTGCTTTTGGCCTCAAGGATGTAGACATAGAGATTTTTGCACATCTGGAGCCGTTTCAAATATACCCTGCGGACGGTTTCCTCCTGTTGCCCGATGACCTTCTGCAACCGCTCGCATCGTTCGATCAGGGCCTGCAGTTCGTTTGCGGAGAGGGTCATAACGTCAGTGGTCCGTGCGCAGGCATCTTCGAACTCCGCTCGCCACACCTCGTCGCAATACGCCTTCGACAGACCGGCGGACAGGACAAGACATACCGCCAGAACCGTGCATGTCAGTGTTGTTGTTCGCATCGCCGTATCTCCGTTATCCCTTAAGCGCCCGCCTATACCGGTTTGGTATGGCAGCGCAGGCAGTCGGTCTGGGGGAATGCTACCTTGTCGTGGCAGACGCCGCAATATTTGCCGTCGAAAAGTTCAACCATGGAGTATTTCGAGGTCCCCTTTTTGATGCCGACGAAGATCTCGGGATGGCACAGTTCGCAGCCATTCCAGACCGTATGCTTTTTGTGGGAAAAGATGATGTCGGGCATCCCTTCGACCTTTGCCTTGAGCGAAAAGTCCTGCTGAACCTTGAGCTTCTGCTTCATGATGGAAACGCCTTCGAGTTGGTCGAGCGGCTTGATCAGCCCTTCTTCCTCGGCCTTTTCCCAGTTTATCCCGTTGCCGAAGCGCTCCTTCGGCATGGCATCCGCAAACCGGTAGAACTGCTCTTCCTTGGCCGTATCCCGCTCCAGGGCGTGGCACTTCACGCAACGCTTGAACTCCTCCCTGCCGTACTCCCTGGCGCAGGCTTCAAAGACCTTTTTCTTATTCACGCTCATCCTGCCATTGTGGCAGGTGCCGCAATAGTACCCCTTCATGTTGTCCATGGCGCGCACCTTGGTCGCGCCGGCGGTCATCCCGAAGCCGATATCCACATGGCAGAGCCTGCAGGTAAAATACTGGCGATGCACCCAATGGTCGAACACCACCGGAGGCAGGCCCGCCTGCTGGGAGTAGTTGTTGATGGTCACGCCGCCGAATTCGTAGGGGGGAAGCTTTCTTTTTTTCGTCCCGCTTGCCCAGGCTATGCCTGCGCCCACGAACAGAACCAGTACAACGAAGAGTGCCCTTCTCATGGTTACCTCCTCAGACGGTGAAATCAATCGGGGCGCCATACCCCGGCCCGGCGTACGGGAGCGCGTCCAGAAACGGGGAAAACCATTGCCGCGCAAAGACGTTCCGCAGGGGCAACGACATTACCCCAAAAAAGCGACACAACTACAGCCACTTATCTTCCAAGTTTTCGGTTCTGTCAATACTAATCCTGCTGTCGCTCCGGCGCGATGACCCCCATGAGCTTGCGGCCGAGTTCCGTGACCTTGTAAGGCTTCTGAATGAAGCCGGCCAACCCCTTGCCGAGAAACTTCTGGGTCACCTCCTGCTCGTTGTAGCCGCTGGACATCAACACCCGCACCTCCGGCTTGATACGGCGCAGTTCCCGGAACGTCTGCTCCCCGTCCAGGTGCGGCATGGTGAGGTCCAGGATCACGCACACGATATCGTCCCTGTTCCGGCGAAAGATCTCCAGCGATTCGCGCCCGTCCGCCGCGGTCAGGACGCGATAGCCGAGAAACTGGAGCATATCCTTGCCCAGGGCGCGGATCGTCTCCTCGTCGTCCACCAGAAGGACGGTTCCGCTTCCCTTCAGGGCTTCGCCCTCATGGAGCAGCACGGCGGCGCCGGATTCGGACGAGGATGAGGCGGGCAGCAGGATCTTGAACGTTGTCCCCTTCCCTTTCTCGCTATAGGTCTTGATGGCCCCGTGATGTCCCCTGATGATGCCGAGAACCGCCGCCATGCCGAGGCCGCGCCCCGTGAACTTGGTGGTGAAGAACGGGTCGAAGATCTTGGAGATGGTTTCCTTGTCCATGCCGCAGCCGGTATCGGCTATCTCCAGATAGATGTACAGCCCCTCCGGCAGGCGGTCGTCGATCCACATCTCGGAGAGATAGCCACGGTCGCAGTCCACGGCTCCCGTCGAGATGGCGATTACGCCGCTACGTTCGCCGATCGCCTCGGAGGCGTTGATGACCAGATTCATGATGACCTGGCGCAGTTGGGTGGCGTCAACGTCGATGTCCGGCAGGTTGTGGGCGAGGTTGTAGCGCAGCACCGCCTTTTTGGAGATGGAGACCTCCAGCATGTGGGTCATCTCTTCGATCACGGCGTTGACGTTCAGCGATTCGATGACGAAGTGCCCTTTTCCCGAGTATGCCAGCATCTGGCGGGCCAGATCGGCGGCCCGCCGGGCCGCTTTTTCTATCTGGTCGATGTTCTCGCAGGCGGGCGATGTGGGTGAGAGGCGCATCTTCGCCAGGTCGGCGTTGCCGAGCACGGCCATCAGGATGTTGTTGAAATCATGGGCGATCCCTCCGGCAAGAACCCCCAGGCTCTCCAGTTTCTGCACATGGAGCATCTGGGCTTCCATACGCCAGTGCTGCTCCTCCAGGCGTTTTTTCCCGGTGATATCGACGGACACGATCATGAGGTGGGGTTTCCCCTCCACATCGAAGCGTGACAGGGAGCTGTCGAGGGCCACCTGTTTTCCGAACATCGTGGTGATTTCAACCTCCAGGAGTCTGGCCGCACCGTCGCGCAGCACCGCTTCGGCGACAACGGTAAGCCCGGCCGCCTGCCATGACTCGATTTCCCTGAAATTCTGAGCCCGGGCATCCTCGACGCTGCCGCCGATCATATCGACGATGGTCTGGTTCGCCAAAACGCAGGTGCCGGTTTCGCCATCGTACACGGTGATGCCCACCGGCGCGTTCTCCAACATGGTCTCGATGAAAACAAGCGAACGCCGGCCCGACTCCTCGATCCTTTTCTGCACGGAGATATCGAAGAAGATGGTGGCAAAGCCGTCGTCTCCCCACGGGATGATCGAAATGGCGAAATGCTTGTCCATTGCCGCGAAGTAGGTTTCAAAACTGAGCGGCCGGCCGGATTGCCGCACCGACAGGTATTCATCCAGATAGGGAGGCTCACTGGTTCCGTAGACCTCCGAAGCGGGCTTGCCGACCACCCCGTCCCCGGAGATGCCGAGCACCCTCTGATAGGCGGGGTTGACCTGCACAATCCGGTAATCTGCCGTCTCTGACGCCCCATTCCTGATAAAGCGGTGGAGCGCCACCCCCTCGGTCATGTTGTCGAAAAGGCTCCTGAAGCGCTGCTCGCTTTCCTGGAGCGTGCTCTCCACGAGCTTCAGGTGGGTGATATTGGCATAGTACAGCCGGACGGTGTCGAATTCAGGGGCATAGCAGGCGGTCACGCCCCAGATGAGGTCGTTGTGCCGGACTTCCCGGTAGAGAGAAGCCTTTGCGTTCCCCTCCGAGACGGAGAACAGACTGCCGCTATCCAACGGAAGAGCGGTTTGCGGGTCGGATTGGCCGGAAAGGGCAAGCATCTCCTGCGCGGCAGGATTGGCATAGATGAGCTGCCCGGCACGGCTGATTTCCATAACCGGATTCGGATTCAACCCGGGGAAGGAGGAGAGGTGCAGGACTTCCGCTTCGGTCGTCTGGAGTTGCCGGTTCATCTCCACAATCTTCAGGACATAGCGGTAAAAGAGCTTATAGAGCAGCAATGCGGTGATGGTGACGAACAGGAACCCCTTGTACATGGAGATGCGCGTCATCAGGGCGGTGCTGGAAAACAGCGCCTCCACCACGCTGTCGGAAAAGAGAATCCACAGGCAGCCGAAGATGAAATAGATCCCCACGATCCGAATCGTGGCTCCTCGCGGGTTGGTATCTGGCACTGGTTTCCCTCTCTGTGCGGCGTCGGTCATGTCACGGCTGAAATCAGTTCTATCCTAAATTCCGCTCCACCGTCAACAGTGCATGCCGTAAGCTTTCCACCCATGTTCTGTTCGATAATGACCTTGGACATGCACAGGCCGATGCCGGTCCCTTTCCCCGGTTCCTTGGTGGTAAAGTAGGGATCGAAGATCTTCGGCAGGATGCTGTCCGGGATGCCGCCGCCATTGTCGCGGACCGTCACCACGGAATGGCCGTTGTCGCCGAACACCCGGATACGGATGCGCGGGTCGTCCCCCCCGTGGGCGAGCAGCGCATCCTTGGCGTTATTGATGATATTGAGCAGCACCTGGGAATATTCGTTGTCATACCCCTCCGCGCTGACCTCTCCCTCCTGCTCCAGGTCGATGGCGATGCCGCTGTTTCTCAGGCTCGCCCCCACCAGTTCAAGGGACGTGGCAACGACCTGGTTGAGGCTGAAGACCGCCTTGTCCTTGCCGGGGCGGAAAAAATTGCGAAAATCGTCGATGGTGCGCGACATATAGAGGATGGCGTCCATCGCCTCCCGGACCTCGAACTCCAGGCTTTCCCGGTCGAGATGCCCGCTCTCGTAGGAAAGCTGGATATTTTGAACGATGCCGCCGACGACATTGAGCGGTTGCCGCCACTGGTGGGCGATATTGCTGATCATTTCCCCCATGGCTGCCTGACGGTTTTGCTGGACGAGCATCTGGTCCTTGCGGCGCAGTTCGGCAACGGCCTCGGCAACACGCCGTTCCAGAGAACGGTTCACCTCTTCCAGTTGATCGTCCCGCAGTTCGATATGCTCCAGCATGGCATTGAAACCGGACATGAGTTCGCCCAACTCGTCGTCCGTTTGCCGGACCACCCGGATGCTGTAATCCTTTTCGCGCGATACCCGCTTCATCGTATCCGAGAGAAACAGCACCGGATCGGAGATCAACCGCTGCAGGCGCGACGAAAGCCAATAGATGAGCAGGAACGAGCCGGCCAGGATTACCAGGGTGGAGACAAGCGTCCAGCGGAGGTGGCTGATGAAAACGCTCATATCCGAGAGCAAGACCACGGTGCCGACCTGCTGCCCGTCCCAAACGACCGGTTTCGTGATGCCGAAATAGCCGGGCAGCCCGGGCAGGCTGTCGGCTTCCGAGCGGATTTTCTGCAAGACGGCAGGGGAGAGGTGCGGGGGCGCGGGGGCGGCCGGCATTTCAAGGGGAAACTTTCCGGCCCCCTTGGCCACCGACAGGTAGCGGGCGAACAGGCGATCGGCGCCATCCAGCACATAGGCGGCGCGGATGGTACTTTTGGCAGAAAGGGCGACGAGCGTCTCCCGGGCCGCCTTCGAGTCGCTGAACATCAGGGCCGCGGCGCAGTTCTTGCCGATGATCTCGGCAAGCGAAGCCAGATCCTCCTTCTCGGCGGCACGGATGCCGTGCGCCTCCCGGATGACGAATGCCAGGGACGAGGCCACCAGACCAATACCGCAGATCAGCATGATGAGGAGCGTCATCTTGTGCCTGATGGAGAGGTTTTGTATGGCGGAGAGCAGGCGCTGTTTCATTGTTCCTCTTCCCTGACGATGGTTGCCAGCTTCAGAACCTGCGAACTGATCATAAGCCCGGACCTCTGGACCGCTTCCGGATTGATCTCGAACCGTACCCTGCCTTCCTGGACGATAAACCCGACCATGCCGCCGGCCTTCGCAAACCGGCGCATATCGCCCATCGTGAGCACGCCGTGCTGTTGGGCCCGTTCGACAGCCGTCCGCATCTGGCGGCGCTGGGAGTCATTGATCACCAGGGCCTGGCACCCGCCGATCTCCCCGGCCCGGAAGATCTGCCTGACGGTTATGGGATGCCCCTTGATGCTTTTCCCCTTGAGGCTTTCAACGGCCTGACCGAACGGCCCTATGCCCAGGACACAGATGGCGAGCGGCGCCCCCTCGCCCCCGAGGGCCCCGGAGGGCCACTCCACGAACTTGGTCATGGTGAACACCATGGCCGCCTTGATCCGGTACTCGTCCGAAGGCTCCGGCAATGCGTGGGCGGTGGCGGCGAACAGGAGGTACGAACCGGCCAGGGCAAGCGCGCCGACGACAGCGCCCCAACCACCGCCCCGGCGATCACACCGAAACGGCGTACACCGGCCTCCCTTGCGGGGCGGAGATGCCTGCTGCGGACAAGAGGGCATCAAAACATCCATGTGACCTTGCCATACATGCTGCGGCCGACGACCGCAGGCTTGGTGTTCAAAATCTGCTGCTGGAACTCCACCTGTCGGTCGTGGAGCAGATTCTGGCCGACAAGCGACAACTCGACGCCTTTCACCGGCTTCCACGCCAAACGGACGTCCAGGGTCACATAGCTGCCAACCGCCAGATTCGGAAGCTGATCGGCATAACGCAGCCAGAGGTCAAGCTCCACGTCGCGGGGCAGGTCCAGGGAGGAACGGACCGAGAGCTGGTGGCGGGGGCTCTCCCCCTTGGGGTCCCAGGGGATGGCATCGGGGGCCGCGTGCTCTTCCACAAACTGAAGGAACGTGTAGGCGGTACGCAGGCGCCACCAGGGGAGCGGTTGGGCGTCCGCCGCCAATTCGAAACCGCAGGTTTGGGCACTCCCGGAGTTGTTGAGATAACCGGGGATAGCCACGTGGGGCGGGTCCGGGGAGGTCTCGAAAAACGGCTGCCCCTGGCTGAGGACATCGAGCCGGTGATAAACGTTGTAAAATGCTGCCGCATCAAAGGAGTACCCCTCTGCGAACTCGGCCCGGTATCCCAGCTCATAGGCCATGAGTTCGTCCGCCGCGAGGCGGTTGGAACCGTTGAACTTGAAAAATACCGGAGGCGCCTGCTGCGAGGCCGGCGTGGAGGCGTACAGGGTAAACCCGGCCTCCCCGCGGGACGGGGTTCTGACCGCCCGGGAAACGGCCACCCAGACGGAGTTCCGCCTGGTGGGGGTCCACAGCAGGCGGGCAGTGGGCTGGACCTCAAAACCGGTGTAGTCGTTATGCTCGAACTTGGAACCGAGGACGAGGTGGAGCCTGTCGGCTACCAGCGTGATGTCGTCCTGCACAAAGGCGCTGTAGAGGCGGTTGTCCTGGCTGTCGGGGGTGATGGACACATAGGAGGAGTTGGCTATGGTATCATGGGTGAAGCGATAGCCGAGCCCCCAGGTGATTTCATGATCGCTCCCCAGGGGAAAACGGTTCTGATAATCCAGGTCCAGGGTGTCGCGCTTTTCGCCGATGACGTTGAGATCCTGCTCCGACCTGTCGTAGTAGAGCTGCAGGGACATGTCGGAACGCTCCGAAAAGGAGCGCTTCCACCGTGCGAGGATACTGCCGCCGGAGACCGGGGTCACGGTATTGCGCGTGCCGGAGTCCGGCAGCATGTTGATGTAGGTTTCACCCAACCTGCCGTCATAGACGTCCCCCTGCACCGTCAGGGTGTCCTGGCCGGAAGGGCTCGAGTCGAGCCGGAAGCCCCCCCGGACCATGTGCCAGCTATCGGCGCCGTCGGTGCCGTTACTGTCCTTGAAATGGTCCCGTTCCAGGTATTTGGCGTACAGCCGCAGATCGCTGTGGCTGCCGAGCGCAACCCCGTAGCGGACGCTGCCGAAAGCGCGCTCCCCGGTCCCTCCACCTGCGGCTATCAGCCCTCCCGGGGTCTCATCCGCTGGTTTGGTGATGATGTTGATGACCCCGTTCACCGCGTTGGCGCCCCACAGGGCTGCTCCGGGCCCCCGTATGACCTCGATGCGGTCGATATCCTCCAGCACCGTATCCTGGCGATCCCAGAACACCCCGGAAAACAAGGGGGTATAGACGACCCGGCCATCGAACAGGACCAGCATCTCACCGGCAAACCGGCTGTTGAATCCCCGGGACGAGATGGCCCATTTGTTCGAATCGATCCGGGCGACGTCCAACCCCGGGACCATGCGGAGCGCATCCGCGATGCTGGTCACCCCCGAACGCCTGATGTCCTCCTGGGTGATGACGAAAACGGCCGCAGCCGAGTCGGCCACCCGCTGTTCCTTCCTGGCGGCCGAGGAGACCTTGAGTTCCATCAGCGCTTCCAGGCTCATGTCGGTCAGTTCGCCCGGAGCGTTCTGGCCTTGGCCGCCCGGTCCGCCCCCCCAGCACGTTGCAACGGCAATGAGGAGGACCACAGGGACAAGGACCACGCGTCCCATGGCCCTACCGGCATGCGAAACAGCGGCAGTCACAGGGGGCCACACCATAGTCTCATATCTCCCGGTAGAAATATTCAGTCGGTATTGCAGCACCATACAGCATTGTTAATCACTTTTAAATACCTCGTTGCAATTAAAATGCATAGTGTAAACGAATCGTCCCATACGGCAGCTTCCGGCGCCGACTCCGAACCGGCCAGGCCCCCGTTATACCCCTGTCCTCATGTGCGCTACTGGACCTGCGGGAACCGTTCTGATACACTTCAACAAAGAGCCGGAGTCCACGTTCCGGCCGATCTGACAATCCAATCGGGGAGAATCTCCGTGTGTCTGGCTGTCTTTGCCCTGGATCACCACCCACGCTACCGTCTCATCCTGGCGGCAAACCGGGACGAGTTTCATGACCGCCCCACCCTGGCCGCGGCATTCTGGGAAGACGCGCCCCACATCCTGGCTGGGCGCGACCTGCTCTGCGGGGGCACGTGGCTCGGCATCACCGCCGACGGCCGCCTGGCCGCGGTCACCAATTTCCGGGACCCGGCCCGCGACCCGGAGACGCCCCGGCTCTCACGGGGCACCTTGACCGCCGGCTTTCTGACGGAGCCGATCCCCCCCGGACCTACCTGGAAGGGGTGTTGGCAAAACGGGGCGACTACAACGGCTTCAACCTGATCGTAGCCGACCGGGAAGAACTCTGGTACGGTTCCAACCGGAGCGATACCGCCCCCCTGCGCGTTGCGCCCGGTATTCACGGTTTGAGCAATCACCTCCTCGATACCCCCTGGCCCAAGGTAACGACCGCGAAAGAAGGTCTGGGACGTCTCATCCGGGATGGCCGGATCACTCCGGAAGCGCTGCTGGAACTCCTCTCCGATGCGACCCCCTTCCCCGATCCCCTTCTCCCCGACACCGGGGTCGGCAGGGAACGGGAACGCATGCTGTCGCCGCGTTTCATCGCCGGCGACGGCTACGGCACCCGCAGCTCCACCGTCATCCTCGTGGAGCGGGAAGGCGGCATCCATTTTCTTGAGCGCAGCTATGCCGCCGACCGCAGGGTTCTGCAAACCGTGGAGGTCAGCCTTCCCGGCCGGACCGCGACGTAGCGTCTCCAACGCACTGCCCAGGGGGCCGGAAAACAAAAGAGGCGCATCGAACGAACGATGCGCCTCTTTTGTACGTCACATCCCGGCCCTTTGCCGGTCACGGCTCCCGGCAGACCCGGAAACCGATGTTGTCGTAGGCGTTGCCGGTGGCCGCGGAGCCTCTGCTCGTGACGGACAGGGCATCCTTCTGGCTGCGCCATGACCCGCCGCGCACCGTGTGGCCTGTTCCGGCGCCCGGCCCCTTGGGGTTCATTCTGGGGCTGGCGGCATAGTAGTCCTCGGCAAAGTAATCCTGCACCCATTCCGCCACGTTGCCGGACATGTCCTTGAGGCCGAAGCCGTTGGGAGCATATTTTCCCACCGGTGCGGTGCTCCAGTAACCGTCGTTCTGGGACGGGTCGTTCCATTCATAGATGCATTTCTTATCGCAGAAATTCGCGAAGCGGTAGAGGTCGGCATCCGTGCCGGTGCCGGCATATTTTTCCTGCTTGCCTCCGCTCCGCGCTGCGAGCTCCCATTCCGCCTCGGTGGGAAGCCGGTACTTTTTGCCGCTGCTCTGGGAAAGCCACGTTGTGAAGGCCTGGGCATCATTCCAGGAAACGCAGACCACCGGGTCCTTCTTGCTCTGATAGAAGTCGGGATTTTTCCAGGTGGCTGCCGGATTCAGGGTTTCCTTGCCGGCGGTGATGGTGTAGCACCCGCCGTTCTTCTCCGCATCGGTCACATAATTGCTGCTCTCCACAAACTGCTGGAACAGCTCACGGGTGATCTCAAGCTTGGAAATGCTGAAGGCGCTGAGGCATACCTCATGGGGGACAAGGGCTTTGCCGGAGGGATCACCCATCGTGTAGCAGGCGTCGGGGATGGAGACAAGTTGCATGTTGAAGGCAGTATCCGTAACCTCCGTAGGGACGACAACGGCGGGAGCAGGCATGGCCTTGACCGCCGGCTCGCCCGCCGCCTTGGCCGTTTGCTGGGAAGGCGCGGGAGTTTCTGCCGGGGCGACCGGAGGGACGGCCTTTTTCTGCGCGGCTTTCTCTTCGGCCGGCTTTTTCAGGGGGACCTCCTGGGCCACCTTGGCCTTGCCCTGGGACTTCCCGGCAGCGGATTTGGGCGCTGCCGGCGCCGACACCGGCTTGAGTTGTCCCTTGGCGCCGCCGAAGGGGATGGTGACGCCCAGGGTGTACTCGAAGGCACTGGCATTGGCCACGACGTGCCGCACATCCGCACGCAGCGCCAACCGATCGTACAGGAAGTATTTCACCCCGCCGCCATAGTCCATGAAGCCCATCAGCTTTCTGGAGACAAGGGTCGAGGGGCCGGACAGATTGTACCCCCCGAGTCCGGCGGCCACGAACGGCACGAGCTTCTTGTCCGGCATGAAATGGTACAAACCTTCGACGCCATATTTGAAAATGGCGACATTCTTGTCCGTCTTCAGCCTGGATGAGGTGATGGAGTAATCCAGCCCGGCTTCCACGCCGATGCGGTCCGTGAGATTGTAGCCGCCCCTGAGGGAATACATGGGGGCGGTGTCGAGATGCTGGCCCCCATCGTAGGTATAGCCGCCGATCATGGGTGAAACCGAGAACTGCCCCTCTGATACGGCCCCGAACGCCGCGCCGGAGAATGCCAGCACCAGGGATACGGCCGCACATGCACACACGCTTTTCAAAAGACACCTCCCCTTCCGTCACACTATCATTTCAATGCGAGTTCTCTATTCGTGATTTTGTCCGCAATGATGCAAATATAGCCACAAACGCACAAAAAAACAAAACAAAAAGAGACTCTATTCCGGCATGTTCGGATAGAGCCATGCGCCCAAAGACAGGAGACACAAGGGACGCAGATGAAATGTGGATTAAAATGTCACGGCTGCCGGGGCTCTTCTCGTATGGTTTTGCCTGCGGAAACGGCCTGGATGGCGGCAGGCGTTTGTGTTTTGCGTGAAGATATGAGAAAAGAAGTTTCGTTTTGTGTTGATTGCCATACCGGTTTTGTAGTTGAATGATCATTTCCGCCTGCCCGTCTGCGGCGGGAGGAAAGGAGAGGCGCCGAGGGCCCCGCCATGCAGCCAGACATAACCGCACACCAGAAGATCTACTCCGTTGTATCGCTCATCCCCGCGGGGTGCGTGGCAACCTATGGGCAGGTTGCCTGCCTGGCGGGCATGCCCGGCCATGCGCGGCTCGTGGGCTATGCCCTGAGCGCCCTCCACGACCGGGTTCCCGTCCCGTGGCACCGGGTCGTGAACGCCAGGGGGCTGATCAGCCCGCGTTCCGGCGGCAACCCGGCGGATATGGTGCAACGGCTTCGCCTTGAAAGCGAAGGGGTGAGCTTTGACGGGCGCGGCCGCATCCCGCTGGCCAAGTTTCAATGGCACCCTCGCCCCGGGGACCGAGAAGACGAGGGGCTGCCCGGAGACTCCCCCAGCCCGGTGCAGGGGCGCACATCCCCCGACAGAGGACGAGGAACGGCACGGTGACGGTGATGACGAAAACAATGCCCCCCGCCGGCCAGCCACTGGTGCAGGCGGAGGGGGTCGGCCTGGTACGGTCCGACGAGCGGGGACGGCAAGCCGTCATTCTGAGCGATGTGTCGTTCTCGGCCGTCACCGGGCGGATCACCGCCATCGTGGGGCCTTCCGGAGGGGGGAAAAGCTCCCTGATCCGGCTGATCAACCGTCTCGACGACCCGACAACGGGACGCATCCAGTTGGGTGGCGAGGATATAGCCGGCCTGGACCCGCTGCTGCTGCGACGAAAAGTCGCCATGGTACTGCAGCGGCCGTTCATGTTTCCCGGCACCCTGCTCCACAACCTGCAACGCCCCCTGGTCTATCGGAAAGAGCCCCTGCCGGGCGCCGACAGCCCGGAGGTCAGGCGCACCCTGGAACTGGCCCGCCTGGCTCCCGACCTGCTGGAGCGGGATGCCCGGAGCCTCTCCATCGGCCAGCAACAGCGGGCCAGTCTGGCCCGGGCCGTGATCACCTCTCCCCCGGTCCTGCTGCTGGACGAACCGACCAGCGCCCTGGACCGGCCCACCGGCGACCAGTTGGCCGCGGCCCTCCAGGATATCTGCCGGCGCCAGGGAATGGCGGTCATCCTGGTGACCCACGACCTGCGCTTGGCCGACAAAGTTGCCGACGATCTGATCTATCTGGAAGCGGGACGGATCAGGGAGGCCGGCCCGGCGGCGCGGCTTCTGGCGGCGCCTGCAAGCGCCGAATTCATACGGTTCCTGGCAGAGCCGGCGAAGGAGGGGGCACATGGATAACCGCGGACTCGTAAACCTGGAGCTTTCCAACCTCCTGCTGGCATTCGCCCTGATCCTGCTGGCCATGGCCCTGTCCCGCCTCCAACGGCTGGGGCAGGAGCGGAAGATCGGCTGGGCCGCCCTGCGGATGGTCGTACAGCTTCTGGCCGTCGGCTACCTCCTGCATCTGGTGTTCTCCGTCAAGACCCCGCTGCTGGTGGCGGCCATCCTGGTCGTCATGGCCGGTTTCTCACTGCAGGTTGCCGGCGCCCAGGCCAAGCGCAAGATGCCCGGGTTCCACCGGGTGATGGGGAGTTCGATCCTGGCCGGGTGCGGGGGGGTAACCTTTTTCTTCTGCGCCCTGGTGGTGGGGTACACGCCCTGGTACGAACCCCGTTACCTGATCCCCCTGTTCGGCATGATCCTCGGCAACTCCATGCAGGGGGCCAGCCTGGCGGCCGAACGTCTGGATGCCGAGATCGGGGAGCGACGCGAGGAGATCGAGACGGCGCTCTGCCTGGGGGCCACTCCCCGCCAGGCGGTTGAAACGGCCCTGAGGAACGCCTTCTCGGCCGCCCTGATCCCGACCCTCAACACCATGGCGGCCATGGGGATCGTCTCCCTGCCCGGCATGATGACCGGCCAAATCCTGTCCGGCACGGAACCGGCGGTTGCGGTCCGCTACCAGATCGCCATCATGTGCGCCGTATCCGGCGGGGTTGCGGCCACCGCCTTCCTGCTCCTGATGCAGGGGTACCGACGCTATTTCACCCCGGCGCAGCAGTTGCGCCGCTAGCCTCCGGTGCGATGAGGCCGGGGGGAGTATGAGCCGGACGAGCAAGACGCGAGGATTGGTCGCAGCAAAAGATTCGGTAACCACATTACGACAGGAGTACCTACGTCCCCATGAAGATCATCGACACCATGACACCGGGCAAGCCGTTCCTCTCCCTGGAATTTTTCCCCCCGAAAGAGCGTTCGGAATGGCCCGCCTTCTTCCGCACCGTTGACCGTCTGAATGAGGTAAACCCACTCTTCTGCTCGGTAACCTACGGCGCAGGGGGGAGCACCCACGGGGACAGTCTGGAGATCGTCAGCCGGATCAAGCAGGAACATGGCATGGAAACCATGGCCCATCTGACCTGCATTGGGGCCCATGAGGGCGATGTGCGCTCGTTTCTGGACCAGTTGGCCCGGGCGGGTGCGGACAATGTCCTGGCCCTGCGCGGCGACCTTCCCCAGGACAGCACGCCCGAATCATCGCCCCACCGCCCCCTGCTACACGCCTCGGACCTGGTGGCCCTCATCCGCGATTCCCACCCCCATGTGGGCCTGGGGGTGGCCGCCTATCCGGAAGTTCACCCCGAGGCTGCGAGCACCGCTGCGGACCTGGCCTACCTCAGGCTCAAGCTGGACCGTGGCGCCGACTTTGCCGTCACCCAGCTCTTTTTCGACAACCGCATCTACTTCGATTTTATCCGCAACGCCCGCGAGCACGGCATCACCAAGCCGATCATTCCCGGCATCCTGCCGGTAGTCAGCCTGAAAGTGATCAAGCGCATCGTGTCGTTGTGCGGCACCGTTATGCCGCCGGAATTCCTGGCGCAGTTGGAAGAGGCGGACCGCCGTGGAGGCGCGGCGGAGGTGCAGAAGCTGGGGGTCGCCCATGCCCGCAGACAGGCGGAGGATTTGCTGGCCAACGGCGCGCCGGGCGTACACCTGTACACCCTCAACAGGGCGGACGCCGTGCTGGAAGTAACCGACGGACTGCGGCTCCGTTGAAGCCGGGGGGGCGCACGGCGGGGACTAGGCAACTATCCTGAACTCGGCGCCGCCGGCCACGTTGCAGGCCGAGATGCTTCCCCCCATGCTGTTCTCGATGATCACCTTGGACAGGTACAAGCCGATGCCGGTGCCCTTATGGGGTTCCTTGGTGGTGAAATACGGGTCGAAGATCCTGGGGATGATCGCTTCGTCGATGCCGCCGCCGTTGTCGCGTACGGTAACCACGCACCGGTCGTTTTCCCGGAAGATCCGTATGGCAATGCACGGCGCCTCCACCTTCCGCTCCAGCAAGACGTCCCGGGCGTTACTGACGATGTTCAGCACGGCGCGGGCATACTCGTTCCTATACCCCACAAGCGTCACACCCGTCTCAGCCTGCATATCCACGCGGATACGGGCATGCTGGAGTGCGGCGTCCAAAAGCCCCAGGGTCTGGGCAACCGCCTTATCCACATGGAATCCCCGTTTAACCGTATCCTTGAGGAAAAAGGTGCGCAACTCGTCGATCTTGAGCGACATGCGCTCGATCGTGGTCATCGCGCTGGCCACATCTTCCTGAAACTGTGCCGGGGACAAGGTGCCGGACTGGTAGCCGAGATTGAGGTTCTGGACGATGAGCCCGATACTGTTGAGCGGCTGACGCCATTGATGGGCGATGTTGGTGATCATTTCGCCCATGGCGGCAAAGCGGTTCTGCCGGATGAGCACCTCGTCCTTCCTGCGCAGTTCGGCAACCGCGGCGGCAATGCGCTCCTCCTGGTTCCTGTTCGCCAGTTCCAGCTGCGCTCGCTGCTGCCGCAACTCCTCCTGCACCTGATTGTAGCGCAGGAAGAGCGGCTTGATGAGCAGGATCCCGCAGGTCATCATGATGGAGATGACGAGCCCCAGCATCTCCACGGTCACGTCCCACCGCGAATACCCGGCAAGGATATGGACAAACATGACCAGACGGCGAATCCCCATGACGATCAGCCCGCCCGCGACGAGCATCCAGGCGGCCTTTTCTCCGCTGACCCGTATCAGCCGGAGCGCCAGAAACGCCGCCAGAAACTGGAATCCCACCGAGAGAGTCATGATAATAACCATCATGGCACGGTCCCTCCGCGTAAAGACGAACGATGGTCTGCCATAATGAACTGTAGATTGTATATACCCAATGTCAATTGCCCTACGGAATATCGTGACCGCTGCCCTGCACTTCCCCCATTGACAGCCAACGGCAGGAATGGCTACTGTTACGGTATGATCCACAATTTCGTCAGGAGGAAGGTCCCGTGACCGAATTGAACGATATGCAGCAAAGCCTCGACGCAGCGGAGTCGAAAAACCGGCTCAACAATTGGGTGGCGGTGAGCGTGGCCCTGGTCTCAGTCTTCATGGGCATCACCAAGGTCAAAGACGACAACATCGTCCAGGCCATGCTCCAGGCCAAATCAAATGCCGTGGACACCTGGAACGAGTACCAGTCGAAGAAGATCAAGCATCATGTGGCCGAGTTGGGTCTGGGCCAGACCATCGCGCTTCAGGCCGTGGCTGCGGGGAAGGGAAACGTGGTCTTGCTGGCGCAGCAGCGGCACTACCAGGAGTCGATTGCACGCTACCAGGCCGAGGAAGATGCTCTGATGAAAAAGTCGAAGGCGTTCGAGAAGGAGTACGACGACCTGAACTTCAAGGACGACCAGTTCGACCTGTCCGACGCGGCCCTCTCCATCTCCCTGGCCATGCTGGCCATTACCGCCCTGACCGGGAAACGCAGGCTGCTCTTTCTGTCGCTGCTCTTTGCCGGCTTCGGATTCGCCATGGGATTGGCCGGGCTCCTGGGACTTTCCCTCCATCCTGACGCGCTGACGCGGCTGCTCTCCTGAGGGGGAACGGAAACCGGCACACCGTTGCTTCCGGATACGGGGCTACTGAAAAATAATGGCTGATTCCCCTTCGGTGTACACCTGGAGGGATATTTTATCCCGTTGTACGATCACATCACCGAACTTCAGCCCCTTTATGTCGCCCCTCAGAAACACGCGATCCATCAGCGGCACCCGGGCAAGCGCCTTTCCGGCCACCTGGCGGGACTGTTCAACCTGCCGGTTCAGATTCATGTTGAGCTTGTCCTGAATCACGCTTCTGATGGCGCCGTGCAGGAACCAATCGGCCGACTGGAGCAGCAGGCTTCTGGTCTGCATGTCAAAGTCCACATCCTCCACGGAAAAGATGCCGGTCTTTGGGTCGTAGACCGGTTTGGCGGTCAGATAGAAGACCCCCTCCAGCGCCCCCTGGGTCTCCAGCCTGATGACGAGCCTGTCGCCATTGCCGTACAGGTCGAACCCCCTGACGACGATGCGTTCGCCGTCGGAATCGAACGGCTTGTTCAACAGCAGGGGTGCGGCGATGACACGCAACTCCTTGTAGAAGATATCGGCATTGAGGGCGATGCGGAATGTCCTGTCGAACGTAGTGACCAGTTTGAGGCTGGGCAGGGGGGGCAGCGCTTGTGCCGCCGGTTCGGGGCCCACCACCAGTTCGGCACACGTGCTGATGCCGACGCTCAGCTTGACCCTGTTGTCCCGGGCGGACAGCGGGCACATGACAACCTCGTGGGGGGTCAGCTTCAGCCAGACGCTCCGGTTTTTATCAAGCGGCACCGGCTGTCTGGCGCTGTTCCAGACCTTGGCGACCTGCGCCTTCAAGGGGATCAGCTCGTTGATCTTCCGGGTGACCAGATCGGAAAGGACCCTCTGCAGGGGTTGGGTAATCCCCTCCACGATGCTGCGCGGTTTGAGCGACAGGGGGCCGATGCCGACCTCCTCGGCCAGGAGATCGCTCAATCCCTGGTAAGATATCTCCGCATGGAGGCGCCAGTCGGGGGTGATGCCGGCAGTGGCCTTGAACCTCAGGGTCAGGGGCACGGCCGGGGTTTCGAACATGCCGTAGCTGAGAGACATGGCGACCGGCAGGGTGACGTACAGGTAGTTGTCGGCGGCCGTGACGGCGATCGGGCCGTTGCGCACCACATCCGCGGTCAGCCCGCTGGTCCTGGTGGCCCCCCGGTACAACTCCTTGGGGACCGTCCGGTTCAGAACCGCGGCGAGTTCGGTCGTGGTTGCCTCTATCGGCAGGTTGAGCGTGGAAACCTCCTTGCTCAGTACGCTGCGAAAGGCCTCAGCCCGCGGTGGTCCGGCCGTCAGCGTCGTGACGCCGGCGCAGGAGCTCAGCATTAGCGCAAACAGTAACGATACGATCGATGATGCAGCCCATTTTCTTGAAGCCATTCTGTAAATCGTGCCTCTCCTAAGCTGTGACATGAAGCAGCGCCTGGCCGGGAATTCCCGCGGTCCGGCCAGAAGAAGCCCCGAACGTCCGCCCCCCCAGGCCATGCTTTTCCCCTCCCTACAGCATGAAATCCGTGGAAAGGAAGTGGGATTTCCGTCCCTTGACGATGTCGGAGATGATCTCCCGATTGGCCTCGGACTCCCGCGCCGCAACCACGATCCTGATGGAAAATATGCGCAGGGCGTCGGCCACGGACTGGGTCCCCTCGGCGGAGTTCTTTCGGCCGTTGAAGGGGAAACAGTCGGGGCTCCGCTGGCATTGGCTGTTGATGTTGATGCGGCAGACCTGATTGACCAGGGCGTCCACCAGGTGGGCCAGCAGGTCGCTGTCCCGCCCGAAGATACTGGCCTGCTGGCCGTAATTCGAGGCCACCACGTAGTCGATCGGCTCCCGGATATCGTCGTAGGGCACGACCGGGATGACCGGGCCGAACTGTTCCTCGTCGTAGACCCGCATGGCAGGGCCCACCGGGTAGAGCAGCGCGGGGTAGAAGAACGAAGCGCCGGTGGTGCCGCCATCCCGGTTCACCACCCGTGCGCCGCGGCTCTCGGCGTCCTGCACCAGATTCGCCAGGTAGCCCGGCTTTTCCGGCTCCGGAAGCGGTGTGATCGTCACCCCTTCATCCCATGGCATGCCGCATTTCAGGGCGCCAATCCCCGCGGACATACGTTCCACAAAGGCATCGGCAAGGGAGCGGTGCACAAACATGATCTTCAGCGCGGTACAGCGCTGACCGTTGTAGGTGAGGCTTCCCCGCAGACATTCGGCCACCGCCAGGTCCAGATCGGCATCCGGCAGGACGATGGCCGGGTTCTTGGCGTCCAGGCCGAGCACGCAGCGCAGCCGATGGGGCCGGGGGTGGATCGCGCGGAGCGCGTCGGCGACCCGGTGGGTGCCGATGAAGCCGAGCACATCCACCTTGCCCGATGCCAGCAGGGGGGGCACGACCACCTCGCCGTCGCCGTAGACCGTGTTGACGACCCCCGGCGGAAACGAATCGCGAAAGGCCTCCAGCAGCGGTTGGAAGAGCAGGATGCCGAAGCGGGGCGGCTTGAGCAGGATGGTGTTTCCCATGATCAAGGCGGGGATAAGGGTGGTAAAGGTCTCGTAGAGCGGGAAATTGTACGGCCCCATGCAGAGCACGACCCCCAGGGGAGCGCGGCGGATCTGGCCGATGATCCCCTGCTGGATGATGAAGCGGGACGATACCCGGTCCAATTCCTTCAGCGCCTCGATGGTGTCGCGGATATAGGCGGCGGCCCGCTCGAACTCCCGCTGCGCCTCCTGCAGGGACTTGCCGATCTCCCACATGAGGAGTCTGACGATCTCCTCCTGTTTTCCCAGCATGGCATTGCTGAAACGCTGCACGCACTGGATGCGCTCCCCCACCGACATGGTCGGCCAGGTTCCCCGCCCGGTGGCATAGGCCCCCACCGCCACCTGAAGCGTCTCCAGGGCCGCCGCCTCGCTGAGCAGGGGCGACTCCCCCACCCGTTTCGGAACGGGAACCCCATTCACGGCGACGTGGACCGGCGAAAGGACCTCCTGCAGGGGGCCGTCCCAACGGCGCAGCTCGCCGTCGATCAGGTAGTAGTCCTGCCGGATCGGCGTCTCGATGCGGTATGGTTCGGGGATGTGCTCTTCCGTGGGAAATAACGATTCAATGGTCTGTTTCATCGTACTGGTTTCCTGATCATGTCGGCTGCCTCTGTATCGTGTCATCGGATAAAAAAAGCCGGGGGTCGCCACCCCCGGCCTCTGTCTTTCCACCGGCTTCCGTGCAGCCCCCGAATTTAACTACTATCTATATAGACTTTTATCCTCAACAACCATTGCTGTCAAGGAAAAGATCCAGGCGTCAAGGCTGAATCGGCTCCCCCAGGTCCAGCAAGGCATGGAGCATCCCGACCCGGACCATCGGCACCCCCTGCTGCGCCGCATAACGCAGGGGAATCCGGTAGATCGCCTCCAGTTCCAGGGGCCGCCCCTCAAGCCGGTCAACCATCATGCTGGGCCGGTAGTCGCTGGTATGTTGGACCGTACTTGCCAGCATCTCATCCCGGTACTCCGGGGAAATCGGTTCGGAGAGCCCCTGGGCGTTGCCCCCGGCGATGACCTCGTCCATGATTTCCGCGACCAGGGACCGGGTGGCGGGATTGGCCAGCAGTTTGCCCGGGGTCTGGCCGGTCAGGGCGCACAGGCCGTTGAAGGGGATATTCCACACCAGTTTCTCCCAGCGGATCTTCCGGAGGTCGGCTACCGCCTCGCAGGTAACGCCGGCGGCGCTGAAGGTGGCGGCCAACTGTTCGCTGCGCGGCGAACGGCCGCCGCGAAACTCCCCAAGCCGGATGGAGCCGAGTGCCATGTGGTTCACCACCCCCGGTTCGCCGCGGGTAACGCCGATCATGGCGACCCCGCCCAGTACCCGCTCACCGCCAAAGGCATCCGCCAGCAACTCCTCGTTGCCGAGGCCGTTCTGGACGGTGAACAGCGCGGTGGCGCTGCCCACGAGCGGGCGCACCATCTCCACCAGATGCCGGTTGGCAAAGGCCTTGAGCGCAATCAGGACCAGATCGACGGTCCCCATGTCGCGGGGATCGCGGAATCCCCGGATCTCTTCAAGATGAAAATCGCCGCGGGGGGACGTGACGGTCAGGCCGGATCTGGTGATGGCGTCGTAATCCCGCCGCAGTAAAAAGCGCACCTCGTGACCGGCGCGCTGCAAGAGGCTCCCGTAATAGAGGCCGACCGCACCGGCCCCGACAACCGCAATGTTCATGGTCCTTTTTTTCCCTTTGGCTGTTCTGGTTGTGTTGTGACGGTTCTTCTGCACTGTTAGTGCTTGGCACAAGGCGGAACAAATGTCAAGGCCGTTGTCCGCCTGGCGCACGGCCGGAGCGGGATGACAGCAGGAAGAGCAGGGCCGCCCCGAGCCCCAGAACCCCGGCGGCGTAGAACACCGCCGTCAGCCCCAGGGCGCTCTGCAATCCCGCACCCAACAGCGGGCCAGAGACGAAACCCAGGTTCAGCACCGCGTTGCAGGTGCCCACCGTCGCACCCATGCCGTGGCGGCTCCCCTCCTCCACCAGCAGCGCCGTGCTCGCAGGCTGGGACAACACGCTGAACAGGCCGATACCCACCCCCAGCGCCAGGATCTGGCTAAAACCCGCCGCCACCGGGATCAGGAAGTAGAGCAGCGAGACCGCCGTGCCCCCGGCAACCACCAGGGACTTGCGCGGCGCCCGGTCCGAGAGCATGCCCATGGGGCGGAGCAAGAGGGTCATCACCAGGGTGGAGGAGGCCATGACCAGCCCGGCCCGGGTGCCGCTCAGCCCCAGCCGGGCCGTGAGCATGATGGGGAGAAAGGCCCCCAACAGCGAGATGCCGCAGGCCCGGCCGAAGACGAAGGCCAAAAGCCCCCGCAGGGAGCTGTGGCGGGTGGCGCCCAGGAGGTCACCGAGGCGTTCGCTGTGGCTGGCTTGGCGTGGCGGGGGCTTATGGCCGGGGATGCAGATGAGGGCCACGGCCAGGGCGACGACGCACAGGAGGGCCAGGGTGGCAAAGATCCCCTGAAAGCCCCACAGGTCCTTGAGCATCCCCCCCACCACCGGCCCCAGACTCAGGGCGCCGTAGAAGGAGATGTCGAAGGTGCCCATGACCGTAGCCCGTTTGTGGTCCGGGGTGGCTTCGCCCACCAGGGAGAGCACCACGGGGCGGAACATGGCGCAGCCGATGCCCTGGAGCAGGCGCAGGAGGGTGATGAGGGGGAGACTGACGGTGAAGAGGTAGCAGAGGGAGACGAAGAGGTAGAGGCCGAGGCTGGCGGCGGCGACCTTCTTGCGGCCGATGCGGTCGGCCCAGGCGCCCATGAAGGGGCTGAGGACGATCTTGGAGAGGGAGTAGAGAACCAGCGGCAGTCCCAGGAGCGCTCCCCTTGCGCCCAGGCTGAAGACGTAGAGCGAGAAGAAGGCGTCGGCGATGCCGAAGCCCAAGGTGATGGCGAAGTTGATCAGGAACAGCCCCCGGAACAGGGTGCGGGTCTCCATGGTTTCTCCCCTACCCAGCCAGGAATTCCTCGAAGGCCCGGTCCTGGCAATGGATGTGTTCCAGCCAGAGGAGGCGGATGTCCGCCAACTCGTCGGGCAGCACCTCCAGCCCCCTGCCGAAGCGGGGGGCCAGTTCGGCGGTGTTCACCCAGAGGAGCTGGTGATGGAGGCGGTGCCGGGTGGCCTGGGGGAAGCCCACCAGTTCCATGTAGCGGTTCTCGGAACCGATGTGCTCCATCATGACCTCCAGGAGCCGCTCCAGTTCCCGGGTGAGGTCCGCGCCCGGTTTGCGGCGCAGCGCTTCGATCATGGCGTCCAGGTGGCCGATGATGCTCCGGTAGCGGCTGTCGCAGGCGAGCTTTCTCCCGGCGAGCCGGTGTGCGCCGGGCGGCATGCCCGCTCCCGGTTCGGTGCAGTGTCCGTAGGTGTGCAGGTCCATAATCCGTGTCCTTTGAGGAAAGAAAGCCCGTGGAGGAAGGAGGGAGAACTCCACGGGCTCCCGTGTGCCGGCCGGGGGCGGCGGCCCCGGCCGGCACACGGTTGACCGCCTTAAAACGAGTAATTGAACTTGAACCAGAATTTGTCGCCTTCGCTGCGATTCCTCGCCTCGAACTCCTTCTGGAATTTCAGGTCGAAGCTCATGTTTTTATAGAGGTATTCGATCTGCGGGCCAATGGCGAACACACGGCCTTTGCCGTAGACCTGCCCCTGGTACCCGGCATCGGCCTCGTCTTTGGTCGTCTGCTGGTAGACATAGCCGCCCATCCCAAGCTGGAAGTCCTGGGTAAAGAGATTCACCTTCTGGGAGAAGCCGTAATCCATGTGCAGTTCCTGGCCCGACTGGTAGCCGGCATCGCTGTTCTTGGTGTTGAAGTCGTACATGAACTTGCCGAAGGCCTGGAAACCGCCGTCGCCGGTGTAGGAGGCGATGAAGTTCGGTTGGATGTCCCAGTAGTTGCGGCCGGGATTGGCGACTCTGGTCTTGTCGTAGGTACCGGTGGGCATGGTGATGTCAACGCCGGTGATCAGGTGGTAATTCCTGGAGTGCCACCCCAGCATCACCGGTGCGATGGTGATATCGCCGAGCCCGCTCCTGCTGTCGCTTCCCGCCGGGGTCGCCGTATTGACGTACACGTCAACCACGGGCACCAGGATATGTGAGGAAAACGTTGCACCGAACGGATGCAGGTCGTTTGTGTACATGATCCTGGTAATATTTGCGGTGGCCCGCGCCTTGAACCCCGGCGCGGTTTCCTTGCCGCTGTTATCCAGCGATTTGCCGGCCTCGTAGAACTGGGTGTAGTTTACCAGGTGCAGGCCCGGTGGGAAGGCGTCGAGAAAGCCTTCAGAGCCGTGTCCATAGGAACTGCTGCCCCCCTCCGTTGCACATGCCGGCTGGGAGAGCACCGCACCGAACAGCATGACCAAAGCCGATGCAAGACAGCGCGCCGAATATTTTTCAGGGATGAACTTCATACGATCTCCTTTATCAACGGTTTATTGAAACGTCCGGTTCTCGCCACGCTTCGTCACTTCAAGGTTTCCAGGATGTGACGGGCCGCCATGCGGCCGCTGCCAACCGCGAAGCCGTAGGTGGTTCCCGGAGAAGCAAGCCCGTAGGAGTCGCCAAAGAGCCCTCCCACGTCGCTGCCGGTGACGTAGAGCCCCTTGATCGGCTGTTCATTCCGGTCCAGCGGCTGCATCCTGGTGTTAACGCTCACGCCGCCCACCGTCACCAGGTAGGAGAGGACTTCGCGCATGGCATACAGTTTGCCGCTCAGCTTTTTCATGAAGTAGGGGTCCTTGGCGTACTCCGCGTCATGGTTGTGTTCAGCGTAGCTGTTGTAATTTTCGATGGTCTTCTTCAGGGCGTCGGCAGGAACCTGGATCTTTGCCGCCAGCTCTTCCACGCTGTCTGCCGCATAGATGTTGCGCTTGCCTTCCGCAACATACTTGTCGAGCGCACCGTCGGCCTTGGCAAGCTTGGTACCGGCGGGGACCAGTACGCCCATGCCCCCGTCGATGCCGTCGTTCACGTAATGTTTGCGGAGGTTTTCATCGAAGATGACCCAGGCGAAACTGCCGGGCTGGCGTTCAATGGCGTTGGACTGGAGGACGAAGTTGTTGGCGATGACTTCATCGCAGAAACGTTCGCCATGGACATTGACCATGATATTCATGGGCTGCTGCCCAAGGGCGTCGAACTGCTGGTCAACCGGATTGGCGGGACCGGGCTTGCCGGAACGGACCTTGTCGTACACGGCGGTGTTCATGACGGTGCCGAGACCTTCCGTCTTGGCCCCGAGTTTCATGGCTTCGGTGAGGGCGAAGCCAACTTTGCGAAAGTTGGCGACCGAGCCGGCAAAGGTGTTTCCGACGTATTTTTTCACCAGTTCCGGGTTATCGGCAAAACCGCCGGTGGCCAGGATGACCGCTTTTGCCTTGATGCGGAGTTCGCCCTTCTTGCCCTTGGCCGTGACGCCGACAACACGCTTGTTGTCGTCGGTTATCAGGCCGATGGCCGGGGTTTCCATCAGAATTTTGACGTTGGGGCTCTGTTTCAGCTTGCCGAACAGCACCTTGACCAGGGAGGCGCCGTGGCCATCGATGACATGCCAGGTGCGAACGCCGTCGAAGGTTGTCATGGCGACTTCCTCGAAGGGCACGCCTTCATCCTGCAGCCAGTTGATCGTTTCGCCGGACTGGTTGATAAAGGCGCGCATCAGCTTCGCATTGCCTTTCCAGTGGGTGTAATCCATCTCATGCTTAAAGACCATGTCCTTGGTCAACATGGGGGGGCCATAGTAATGATCCCGCTGCATGCGGGATTCGACCCCCAGGACGCCTTCCGCCACATTGGAGGTTCCGCCGGGGAAGGGGTTCTGTTCCAGCAGGATGACCTTGGCGCCCCCCTGGGCCAGGGTCAACGACGCGCTCAACCCGGCCCCGCCGGCACCGACCACCACGACTTCGGTTTCATCGGTAAACTGCGGCGTTGCCGCGTACAGCGGAGTAGCCACCAGGCACGCCGTCATAACGACCATATTCATGAACCATGTCTTGCCGATAATTCGCATTCGGATATCTCCTCATAAGTGGTGAGTTGAAATCATGCCGCTTTCCGACCGGAGCGAAACGCCGCTATTTTTTCTCCGGGCGTTTCTCGAAGACCAGATCGGAGTGGCAACTGTTACAGTAGTTTTCCTGGGCCTTGTGCCCTTGGTGGCATTTGGTGCACTCCAGGTCTACCAGGTGATTGTCGTGGGGGTTCGGTTTCAGCCGGGCGGTCCGCTGGGCAACCTTTTGATAGGACTCGTGGCAACTGAGGCACTTTTCCCCGCCGACCGCCTGCCTGGGGCCGGCACCATGGCAATCTTCGCACGTCAGGCCTGCCGTCGTATGACGGTCTGCCAGATACGGCGTACCTTCTGCGCCGACGCAGATTCCGCAAAATACCGTGCCGAGCAGTACCAGCAGGGCTCCTGCGGGGAACAGCGCCGCTTTACTTGTTTTGCTTCCTGACTTTTTACATTTCACAAGGGCCTCCCGACCATGAAAGACCGTCAGGCGTATCCATCGGTCTTTGCATGCTTCCTCTTTTGCCGTTGATTTTTGCCGCTGCCCGTTACCTGCTGTTAAAGTGCATCATCGTTCTCCCCCTTTCCCGCGCCCCATGCAAAGCGATCAGGGCCGCCCCGCCCGCAGGCGAAACGCGACCGGCCCCTCGTCCGGCCGTCACGCCCAACCGGCTATTTTTACGATTAAAATCGTATAAGAATGTCCACAGGGAAACAATCAGGTGGGTTGCGTAATTTCGCGTACGAGAAATATGCATGAACGGTGTACGAGATTTTCGTATGCCGCCGGCCGAGGCCTGTCGTTACGAGCTCCATGAAAGCAAGCCATGGAAAAACCGGCAGTTGCCCCCGAGGCCGGGATCGGTTTAACGTATTGCAATTAAAAAATGCGAATGTTAGGTTGTAAATCATGGGCTTGCGGTCTCAACCGGCGCCTCGGGCATCTCAACGACGGCGGTGCCCTCCCCTGGAAAGCCCCATGTCTTCTCCCGATGACAGGTTGATGCATCACCCGGTACGAGGAAGTGATTGCCATGTCCGAGAACATAAAAGAGGATATTGCCCTGCTGCAGGAACTGCTGCGGGATAGTGACGAAAAATTCAGGCTGTTGTACGAAAGCGAGCCGTTCGTATACGACTCGTTGGACGAGAACGGCATCATTCTGGAGGTCAGCCAGGGGTGGCTGAATCTTTTGGGATATACGCGGGAGGAGGTTATCGGGCACTGGCTGGGGGAGTTCTATACCCCGGAATACCGGGAAGACTTCAGCAGGCATTGGCAACTTACGAAAGACAGCGGCATCGTGGACAACGTGTACGTGAAGCTGGCCCGCAAGGACGGGACCGTTATCGATGCCGTCATCTACGCCAGGCTGCGCTACGACAATAATGGCAACCTCGTGCGCACCCACTGCATCACCCACGACATCAGCGAGCAGAAAAAGGCCAATGAGGCGCTGAAGAGGTCGGAATACGAGAAAGCCCTGATCCTGGAAGTGATGTCCGACGCCATTATTTTCCGCGATACCCGCATGAAGGTCCTGTGGGCCAACAGGAATGCGGCGGCCCCCTTCAACATGACCCCGGAGCAAATGATCGGCACCTACTGTTTCCGGGAGGCGCACGGACGGGAAACCCCGTGCGACGGCTGCATCATCGCCAAGACCCTGCGAACCGGCCAACCGGAGACAGGTGAGCGCTCCAACGGCACGAATACCTATATCGTGCGCGGCTATCCGGTCAGGGATGCCGTGGGGGACCTGATCGGCGTTGTCCATGTGGCCCACGACATCACCGAACGCCGGCGCCTCGAACGTGAACTGCTGGAACGAAGCGCCCTGGAGCAGCAGAAGTTCGGGCGGGACCTGCATGACGGTTTGGGGCAGATGCTGACGGGGATCGCCTTTATCGCGCGGGCGCTCCAGGAGCAGCTCGAGACCCGGGCCCTGCCCGAGGCTGTCGATGCCGCAAAGTTGGAGGAGATTGCCGAAAGGGCGCTGCTGGTGACCCACCGGCTGGCCAAGGGGCTCGACCCGGTCGGGTTGGATACGGAAAGCTTCCTGACGGCCGTTTCCGAGTTGGCGCTGACGACCGAAACCCTGTTCGGGGCCGTCTGCACGTTTCGCCATGACGACGTTCCCGGCAGCCTTGAAAAGGATGTGCCGATCCACCTGTATTACATCATCCAGGAAGCGATCAACAACGCCATCAAGCATGGCCGAGCAAAAAGCATCGGCGTAACGATCCGCTGCCTCGACGGACAGCTCCTGCTGACGATCTGCGACGATGGGAGCGGCCTGCCGGCCACGGTGCAGAGCAAGGGGATGGGACTGCAAACCATGAAATACCGCGCCAGCACGCTCGGAGGGTGCCTCATGCTACACAACAACGACCGGGGCGGGGTGACGTTGACCTGCTCCTTGCCGCTGCAACGGGTGAGCGTACCATGAAGATGCTCCTGCCGCCGAGCGGAGAGGTCAGAATACTGATCGTGGATGATCACCCCATCGTCAGGGAGGGGCTCGCCCGCATGCTCGACCGGGAAAAGGACCTGGTCGTCTGCGGCGACGCGGAAGACATCAACACCGCCCTCACCGCCATGGGCAGGCTCCATCCCGATATGCTCATCGTGGATGTGACGCTGGCGGCCGGCAGCGGCATCGATCTGGTCAAGTGCGTCCGCAGAAGCCATCCCCGCATGCCGGTCCTCGTCCTGTCCATGCACGACGGCATGTACTATGCCGAACAGGCGTTGCGGGCCGGGGCAAACGGTTACATCACCAAGATGGAAGCGCCCAAAACCCTGGTCACGGCCATTCGCAAGGTGCTTTCCGGCGACATCTATCTCAGCGAGAAAACTGCGGCGGCGATCATAAAACGCTCGGTAAGCGGTACGACCAGCAAGGACGAACAGGATTTCCTCTGCCTCAGCGACCGCGAACGGGAGGTATTCCGCCTGCTCGGCAGCGGCATGGGAACGCGGCACATAGCCGAACGGCTCGGGGTGAGCATCAGAACCATCGACACCTACCGCGAGAAGATCAAACACAAACTGAACCTCAGGAATGCCTCAGAGCTTCTGCAGCACGCGATTCAATGGGCGAAGAACATTGACCAGGAGCGGGAAGCCGGCAAGCTCTAGCGTGCCGTGCGGTTCGTGGCGGAAAACGATTTCAGGGTGGTATCGGGGCCGACAACGGCGATGACAACGCCCGGGGTCACGGCGAAGCCGATCAGGAACAGGGTGCGGCTTTCCCTGGTTCCCCCTAGGCAGCCAGGAACTCCTCAAAGGCACGGTCCTGGACGTGGATGTGCTCCAGCCAGAGGAGGCGGATATCCGCCAGTTCATCGGGCAGGACGTCCTGTCCTTTGCTGAAACGGTGGCGCAGTTCGGCGGTGTTGATGCAGATAAACTGGTGATGCAGGCGGTGTTGGGTGGCCTGGGGAAAGCCAACCAGTTCCATGTAGCCGTTCTCCGAGCCCACATGCTCCATCATGGCCTCCAGGAGGCGATCCAGTTCGGCGGTCAGGTTGCGGCCCGGCTCCCTCCGGACCAGTTCGATCATGGCGTCCAGTTGGCCTATGATGCTCCGGTAGCGGCTGTCGCAGGTGAGCTTTCTTTCAGCGATCCGGCTTGAGTCAAGCGGCATATCCGGCGCAAGGGATAGGCGTGGTCCGTACGTGTGCTGGTTCATTAAATTCATAATCCTTATCCTTTGGGTCAGATGCCCGCCAGCAGGTGGCCCAGCCACTCCTGCCTGGCCTTATGGGTACCGCATGTCGGTGCCGGTGGCAGGCCCCTCCCGGGAGCCCGTTCCACGACCTTGCGCATGAAACGCCGGCCGTTAGTCCGGCAAGAGCCCGTGGAGGAAGGAGGAACAACTCCACGGGCTCCCGTTGTGCAGCCCGGGGATCGGCACCCCCGGTTCTGCGGCCAGCAACCGTTTCGGGACGAATCCCCCGAAACGGTTGTTACTGATGCTGCCCCGTTCCTCAGTTCCGCCCTCGGGCCACCGCATCCACAGCCTTGCCGACCGCATCCAGGGTTATGGCCTTGTCCCCCTGCAGGACCGTGTTTGCCCCGCTCTTGCGGTTCACGACGAGAACCGTCGGCGTGGAGTTGATCCCGGCGCTCGAGACGATGCCGGCTGCGAATTGCAGCCCCTTGATAACCACCGACAGGGGAAGCGGCTTGTAGGTCACACCGCACTGCCGTGCCAGATTCCGCAACTCTTCCTCGGACGGCGTGGGCGTCTTGGCCGCCAGGGTGTGCAGCGCCCGGCGCAGCTTCAGATAGTCCCGCTTCTCGTTGATCAGGAACGAGAGATTGGCCGGCACGTAATTGTAGCTGTTCTCATGGATGTTCAACTCGATGAAGGTGAACTTGGCCTTGCCGGACAGCTTGGTGACGATATCCGTCATGGCCGGTTCGGCCTTGAGGCAGGACGGGCAGTACCAGTCGGTGATGAAGATGACCTCCACCGGGCTCATCTGGTTGCCGATATAGGGGTTCACCACCTCGCCGGCGGTCGTGCCGGGGCGCAGCCCGGCAAACGAAATCAGTGCCCCTGCCCCGAGCGCCGTCAGTACGAGCGCCCCTCTTGCCATCAGCCTGCCCACCATGTTCATCCTGCTTCCTCCCCGTATGGTTTCCATCAGCGGCCGCCACTGCAGGGCGCCCCACAAAAGCGCGACAATGGCCACGATGCCCGCCACAACCGCGCAGAATATGCATATCCGTTTGATCTGGAACACCTGGATGCCGACAAACCATATTTCGGCGCCCATGCCCATGGTGACCATGGCGGTGAAGATGCGCCGCCACCAGGCCGGTTTCCGTGCTTTCCCCAAGATGATCGCCACCGCCAGCAGGCCGACGAAATAGGCGACGCCCAAAAGCTGCATGGGCAGGTTGAAAAAGCTGAAGGTATGCGCCGCCGTACAGGCGTCGCTGCACAACTCCTTGATGCCCGAAAGGGCGGAGACCACGCCGCCGGCAAGGCAGAGCAGGGCAAGGATCGTGCGATGAAAAAGAGACAGTTCCGCGTTGTTCATGACATCCCTTCCTGGTGGATTACTGCGGGAAGAGCCCGCCTGAGCGGGCTCTTCCGGTTACACGGGGTACATCTCTGCTATGGCAGCGAACAGGTGAAGTTGGCAGCACTGTTGATGTCGCCGGTGCCTTTGTATTTGGCAATTTTCGGCCAAACGCACAGCGGACGGGTCCGGCTGGACGTGCCGAAGGCGGTAGCCGCCACGGTGTTGGTGGAAGTCATGGACGCCGTGATGCTGTCGGGGGCGATGCCGTTCTCGACCCAGTTCACCAGGGCGCTCAGGGCGTCGAAGTTATCCAGGGCCGGGCCACCCGAGCAGTGGTTCATGCCGGGGATGGTGAACAGCCGGGCGAAACCGGTGGCGTCGCCGTTATTCTTCGCATTCAGGTTTTCAAACCAGCTGATGATGTCGTCCACCGCAAAAACCGGGTCGGACTGTCCCGAAAAGACGATGATTTTCTTTCCCTTGGCCTTGGCACTGTTGAGCAGCGGGTCCGGCATGGTCATGAAATCCATGCCCGACGTGGTAAAGGTGGAATTGGTCTTGTAGATCGCCGGGGCGTCGGTGTCGAAGCTGAAGCTCTGCAGCGCGGCCAGCAGGTCGGTGGGAGTTGCGGTATTGTTCGTAAACTGCTTCGGCGGGGTCATGAAGGTCAAGAAGAGTGAAGGCGACCCCAGGCTGACGATAATCGGATAATTGCTGGTGCTTCCCAGGAACAATTTCCAGTTTATCCAGCCGGCAGAACTCATGCCGGCGTCGTAGGACCATGTCGTGTAGAGCTGGTTGCCGTTTGAATCCGTCGGGCCGGCCATGGATTTGGCGAGGGCCGTCACCTGGCTGGACTTGAGGCAGCTACCCGCAGTGTAGGCGCTGTCGGAGGAGCATTGCAGGTCCGACAGCTTGAACGCGGCCTGGCACCCCTTCAGGTCGCCGATCATGCCGTCCGCCACACCATCCAGCGCATCGCATTTCGCAAGCATCGAGGTAGTAACCAGGTTCAAGTCAGCCGCCGTGAAGGCGGTGCGCATGTCGCCGGTGACGGCGCTGAAGGCCTGCACGTCCCACGCGTGCTGTACGGCGGACTTGGGCAGGTTGAAACCGGGGTCGCCGGCCAGGTAGCCGTCATACATGTCTGGATAGCGGGAAGCCGCCACCATGGTATGGCGGCCGCCGTTGGAGCACCCCAGCATATAGGAGTACTTGGGGCCGCTGCCGTAATAGCGCTGAATGATGTTCTTGGCAATGGGAGCCATCGTGTAGTCGGCGTTGTAGCCATAATCGAGGCGCGCCTGGGGATCAAGACTGAACATGCTGCCCTGCAGCGCGCCGGAACTGGCGGGGGCATCGGAGGTTTCGTGCCCCCCGTCGGTGGTCATCACGGCAAATCCGCGTGTCAGGCCGACGACGCCGCCCGTGCCGGCTCCCGGGGCGGTGAAGCCGCCAAGGGCCGACGTGGTCCCGCTGATGGAACCTTCGCTGCCACCGTTGGCCTGCGACAGGAAACGGCCGTTCCAGGTGACGGGCAAGCGCATCTCAAAGCGTATGGCGTACTTGTTGCCGTCGATGCCGGTCCGCTCGTTGACCTTGCCCCTTACCTTACAGTATGCGGGATAGCTGGCGTCGTCGGTAACGAGTTTGGCGCTCGACACATTGACGAAAGCCAAGCCGAGATTTGCCGTGGTGATGTTTTCACAACTGAGGCGGGGTTGGGAGGTGGCGCTGTCTGTTCCGCATCCCTGCACTAATGCGACAACGGCCAACACGACGAGACCATACAGACTTCGGTTCAACATTGAATACTCTCCTTTGCTGGGTGGTATGGGGCATGATTTCGAAAATCCATGCCTCAAAAAACATTGCATTCGTACTTGTGACGATTGGGCACATCCCGGATTTCCCGGTCGTGACGACCGGAGAATTCCGGAGCCTGCCGAACCGGCACGCCACACATGGCGCCTGCGGGCAATGCAAGGCCCATGGCCTTTATTTCAGTTCCTTCGTCACCCCCTTTCTTCCTGCACAAAAATTCATATTCCATTCACAATAATCACAACCCTGCACTCTACAGCAACCACCATGCCTACAAGCGTAACATATTGATACAAAAGCATTTTTAAACAAAATGCCCATAATTTTTTACCAAATATTGTAAATACGACAATATTGTGCAAGTATTTTTCAAAAAACAGCCGACGGCAGCGTACACGTGGCAAACCATCTCCATCGGCAGTGACACATGAAGAGAAGTGCGCAAGCACGGACAAAGCAGGGATCACATCACGGGAGGAAAGAAGAGAGGGCACACGGGTAAAAAACGTCATGAATCAGAAAATAGCCAACGGCCGTACCCATGGCGCCACGGCGCGTCTCCGGACGGCGCTGCCAGGGGATACCTAGGGGGGGCGAAAATTCTCGGCTGCCAAGTTGTGCATCAATTTCGGGATTATCGGAGGGGAAGGTCCTCTTTGGCGGAAGGCGACATGCCGGTGGGGCCGCACGAAGCTGTTGACCGGCGACGCGGCAAGCCCGGACGAAACAAAATGAGGCCCGCTAACGGCGCGGGCCTCATTTTGTGCTGGGTGCGTTATGACGACAACGACCGGCGTTCCCGGATTCCGGGAGGAACAGGTCGGCGAGCGCTGGCATGAGTTTCTGCACCCCCTCCGGGGCCATCCTGCTTTCCCCTGTCAGCTCAATCGCACATCCGGGCAGACGCCCCCTATCTCCCCGCCACAACGGCGCTGAGGATATCCTCGGTCAAGCGGAGCCCACCGCGGAAGCCGGTGTAGCCCCGGTCGAGCACGGCGCGGTTGGCTACCGGGAAACTGACCGACAGGTGGGGAGCGCCGATGGTCTGAGCCAGTTCCCGCTCCAGGGAGCTGCCGATGACAAAGGCCGGACCAAAAGCGTTATGGTATTTCTGGCCGTTGGCAGCGGGCCACTTCCGCTGGAGATGCTCCAGGGCGCGGCTGCCGTCGGTTTCGAAAACCAGCGTGGTTTTGTAGCGAGACTCCAGCACATTCAGTTGACTGGTCAGGCGGTCCTTTTCCTCGTCATCCAGGGGGTCGGTACAGACGGCCAATTCGGGCAGCCACCCCAGGTCGTCGGCCAGGAACTTGGTCAGGGCCGTGGCGTAGTTGGCGTCGCCGACGACGACGGCATAGCGTTGCAGGTCCAGGTCGTTGAGACAGTCGGTCAACGGTTCGATGAAGCGGAAGTAGGCCTGTTTCTCCCGGTTGATGACCGTATTGACCTTCTGGCGGGATACCTTCAGGGCCTTGCCCACGCTCCGCAGAAAGGCCTCCGAGGCGCTGGCCCCCACCGGCAACGACAGGCTCAGGAAGGGGGTGCCGTGGATCTCTTCGAACAGCCTTGCCGCCTCGACGCCATAGACGTGCGACACGACGATGTTCAAGGAGGCCGACCCGGCCGTGCGGATGTTCTCTATGGTATCTTCCGGGGTGAAGAAGGAGTTGACGGTCAGCCCCAGCGCCTCCAGCAGGCGGCGCGCCCCCTCCAGGTTGCCGCGCCAGAAGGGATCGGCCGACGGCGCGACGCCCCACAGGTTGACGCTGTTTTTGACCTTTGCCGCCCCCCGCTCCACGAAGTCCCGAAACAGCGCCTGCAGGGCCAGATCGTACCCCCGGTAGGAGTTCCCCTTGAATCCGCCGGTCTCGGCGCCGATGATCGGGACGTCCTGGCTGCGAAAATCGGCAACCACCGTTTTGATGTCGTCGCCGATCACCTCGGTGACGCAGCCGGACAAAACGGCGAATATCTGGCCGTCCATGACCTTGATGGTGCTTTCCACCTGCTCCCGCAGGCGCGCATCGCCGCCGAAGACCACCTCCCGCTCCTGGACGTTGGAACTGGGAATGGAGAGGGTTCCGCAATAAGCGCCCACCTGGAGCCCCGAGCCGCCGTTCTGGGCCCAGGCGAAGTTGCCGGCGCAGCCCGAGGCGGAATGGAGGATGGGGATGCCGCCGGGAAGGGCCGAGATGGTTGCCGCGGCACCGCCGAGTGCGCAGACGTAACGGGGCCGTTCGATAAAATTGTCACTCATGCCGCTCTACCTCCACGTTGATCGATATGGGAAAAGGGGTCCGCCGTGTACCAGGCGTCGCTGTAGGGGAGCCGGAGATTTTCGCCCAGCTTGCGGTTGTAGATCGGATTTTTGAGCTGGCGGTACAGGCGGCGGGCAACCTCGTAGACCCCGCGATAGCCGATATAGGCCAGGCCGGTGTTGTAGATGACATGGGTGGGAATGCCGAGCTTGGCGGCGGTGCCGTTGCCGTTGGCATGCCCCAGGAACAGGTCCGGTTTGAGCCTTTTCAGCAGGTTGGCCTCCTCGAAAGGCTGCACGTTGGCGATATCCACCACGTAATCCTCCTTGCTGGAATTGGCCAGTTTCCGGTACTCCACCTCGGCGAATTCGTCGTGGTGGAAGGAGCGGATGCCCGTGACCGTGAACCCCAGCTCTTCCAGCAACCGGGCCGTCGCCAGGGCGCGGAACTCGCCGGCGCTGATGAAGACCCGCTTCCCCTCGAACAGGGGGCGGAACACCGCCAGCGCCTCCCGCAGTTCCCGTTCCTCATGCTCGATGATCCGCTCCGCCTTTTCCTCGTCGCCGAAACGGGCCGCCACGTCCCGCAGCCAGAGGCCGGTGTTCTCGATGCCGATCGGCATGTGGCGGATGAGGGAGGGAACGCCAAAACGCTCCTCCAGATACCCGAGGAAGTAGTCGTCATGGGTCGGGCAGGTGCTGACGGAGAGTGCCGCCTGGGTGGCCTTGACCATGTTCTCGGGATGGGCGAAGACCGGGAAGACGTTGACGTCCAGGCCGAGGGTGGTCAGGAGGCGCTCCAACTCCACCTCATCGACCCGCCCCATGGACGACACGTTCATGAGGTTGACGGTACGTGGCAGCCGCTCCAGCCCCTTGAAGGGTGCCAGACCGTCCTCGGTCGGGGCCTGCTCCCCCTCCCGCAGCAGGGTGCGGCCGATGCCGTGATAGACCGCATCGTAGGCCGTGGCCCAGATCTTGGTCTTGAAGCCTTCGCAATGCACCGGCAGCAGCTTGGCGGTGACCTGGGGCTGGACCCGCTGCACCACGCCGTCGATGTCGTCGCCGATGATGCCGGGCACGCAGCCCGCCACCACGGTAATGCTGAAGGGGCGGTAGCGCCGGTCGGCCTCGATAATGGCCTTTTCCAGTTTCTCTTCGCCGCCGGTGATGACATCGGTTTCGTCCATGGCAGTGGAAAGCCAGATGCCGTCCTTGGGGCGCCCCCAGCGCACAGTGCCGCCGAAGCGCACATTGGAGTTCTGGGAGTGGGTGCAGCCGCCGCAGCCGATGGCGCTGTGCAGCAGCACCACGTTGTCCGGCAGGGTGTTGAGCATGGCCAGGGCCGGCAGGATCAGACAGATGGACCCCTGGGTGAAGGAGCGCTCGCCGTCGTCGTGCAGGCAGGACTTCTTGCCCTTGGCGCCGGCCATCTCGCAGATCGTGCCGCCGTGGGCGATACAGGCCTTGAGCCGGTCTTCACGCTTGGGGGGGGATTTCAGATCGATATAGCTCATGGTTGTTCCTTTCTCCGTTTTTCCGGATGTTCCCGTTCTTTCCCGCTCCGACAGCCCATTACAGCGTCTTTCTGATCTTTGCCGGGATCTGCCGTGAACAGGGAATATTGGTGGAGCAATGGCCGCAGGAGCCGTAATTCCACTCCTTGAAATGTTCCTTGTTGCCGTGGGTCTCGCACCTGCCGGGCAGCTTGCCGGCAGCGGTAACGGCCCCGGTGGGGCAGCGCCGGATGCAGGCATCGCAGCTTCCGTCGTAGGCGTACAGGCAGTAGCCGTAGACCTCCGTGTATCGTCTCTCCGTCGGGATCAGCTGCAACGTGGTGACGACACTGCAGAGGCGCCCCAAGGCCCCCTTTTCGGAGATGAAATTCTGATGCAGGCCGAAGGTGCCGAGTCCGGCGGCAAAGGCGGCATGCCGCTCCGACCAGAACGGCCGCCAGCCGTCGGAATCATAGCGGGGGTCGATATTGGGCGCGACAGCCTCCCCGCCGTGCTGCCGGGCAAAGCGGATCAAGGCCCGGCGGACCACGTTGAGGAACTTGGAGCCATTCCATTTGCCGGACGAGAATTCAATGGCGGAATAGCGCTGTTCCCGTGTGTAGTTTGCCGATATGTGCTCCGTGAACGGCAGAAAGACGCTGATGACCGATCGGGCGCCCGGCAGCCATTCATAGGGGAGACGGTGCCCCGGACCGACCACCTCCGGGTCCTGGAAACGCTCGAACAGCGGATCATGGGCGGAGGCGATGCCCATCAGCGGTTCCGCCCAGATCGGCAGGTTCGCCCCTTCCGGGAGGGCGTTGCGGAAATCGGTCTTCACCAGGTTCGTCACGAAACCGAGCAGCTCGTCATACGGCACATCGGGCTGAATCTCTCCGTCAACCGCATTCTTCGGTACCGGATCGGGCAGAAAAAACTGGGGGTTGATCCCCTTCGCGATCTCCCGCCTCCTGGTCTTCTGCTCCGGGTTGGGATGGGGCGACCCCTTGACGATGAGGGGGGTGTCAAAGGGCTTGCGGAAACCGGGGGGCGACCCCTTGGTAAAGTCATAGGCGTTCCAGATGGAGAGCTGTTCGTAGATAGCCTCCAGCAACGCCTCGGCCAGTTCCGCCGCGCTCTGCCCGTCGTTCAGGCGGGTGGTCCCCTCTTCCGGGAACAGCTCCCCCTCGATGAAGTAGTAGACCTCCTGGCGGATGGGGGTGCTCGCGTTGCGCAGGCTGGCTGTCCGGTCCGAGGTGCGCACGGCAAGCACCTTGCGCCGGTCGGGCCGGTAGCCATAGTAGTTTGCCTCAAGGAGGTAGTCCTTCAGACATTCCAATACCGACCGGCGGTTGAGGATATTCGGGTAGGGTTCGCCCCACTTGGGGATCTCGTTGACAAACAGCGACGTGCTTTCGGCTGAACTCTGGCCGGACATGGCGGTCTCCTTACCGTTTCCCGGTCCAGTGCAGTGCCCTGCGCTGGACCGCATCGAAGAGTTCCATCATCAGGATGATGAAGAGGGACATGAAGATCATGCCGGCGAGGACCCGGGGATAGTCGGAGAAGTCCGCATAGTACTGGATGAAGTACCCCATGCCGGATTTGGCCCCGAACATCTCCGCAACCGTCAGCAGGATGAAACTGAAGACCAGCGCCATCCCGGCGCCGGCAAAGATATGGGGGAGCGCGCCCGGAAAGACCACCAGGCGGAGCAGGCGGCGGCCATGCAGCCCCAGCGCCCTGGCGTTATCAAGGTAGCGCTCCTCCAGCAGCACCACCCCATGGATGGTTCCCATCAGTATGGGCCAGAAAGCGCCCATGAAGATGATGAACGCCGATGAGAGCCAGAAGGTGGGCAGCACGGAGATGGCATACGGTATCAGCATCGTGGGGGGGATCGGGCTGATGCCCCGGAAAAGGGGCATCAGCGTGGTCCGCACGGCCTGGTGGTAGCCGACGAACAGCCCCAGGACGATTCCCAGGACCAGGGCCAGGACATAGCTGGGCAACAGCAGGCCGAAGGAGCTCAGCAGACCCTCCATGAGCTTGGGAAACGCCTCGGCAAATGCGGGGAGAATCCGGGACAGCCCGGGGAACAGGACCGGTTCCAGCCATCCCGTGATGTCGGTGGCCACCTCGAAAAGGGCCACGCAGATCAGGATGATGATGGCCGTCCCGGTGTATTTTTTAGCGATTCTGGTCAGTAGCACGGCGGTTCCCTCTAATTGTTCTGCTTTTCAAAATGTTTTTTAGCATTCAGGTAATAACGGTCCTTGGGGTTGCGGCGGATCAGTTCGCCGAGCGCATCGCGGTACAGTTGGGTGTTGATATAACGATTAATGTCCAACTCTGACGTGACATAGTTGATATCCTTCAGCTCATGCCACATCTGCTTGACCCGGTGCTTGTCGGGATCGACGCTGACGTGCTGGTGTGGTTCACTCACGAAGGTGGCTGCCAGGTTGTCGTCGATATTCATGTAGCGTTTGGTTATGCTCTGGGCCAATTTCGAGTTGGTGTCCTTGATCTTTTCGGCTTGCAGCAGGGACCGCAGGAAAGCCCGGTAGACGTCCGGGTCGCCGCTGACCGCCTTGCCCTTGGCCACGATGCGGCAGCAGGGGTGCTGGGGAAAGAAATCGTTGCTCCACCCGACGATCGCGAGGCCGGACTCCTTGGCCTGCAGGAAGATGGACGACGCGCCGATCCCCACATCGACCTTGCCCGATTTGACCGCTTCCAGAACAGCAGGCGGATTTTTCAGCTCGATGATCTTCAGATCCTTGTTCGGGTCGATCCCGGCGCGCCTGAGCGCCCCGCGCCAGACCACGTCCGCCGTATAGAGCCGGGGGACGGCAACCGTTTTCCCCTTGAAGTCCTTGATGGTTTTAAACTGCCCGGCCCGTGCGGGAAGGGCGATGACCGGGTGTCCCCCTGCCAGCGCCCCGCCGATGATGGTGAAGTCGGAGCCCTTGGAAATAAAGGTCAGGGGCGCCGCGGTGCCGAAGGAGATGCCGATGTCGATCTTGCCGCTGTTGAGGGCATTCAGGCCGTCGCCGGTGCTGCTGAATTGCACCAATTCGACCTCGACACCCTCCTTGGCGAAAAGCTTCTGATCCTGGGCGACAAAGGCCAGGATGCTGGCGCCGCCGGGGGTATAGCCGACCTTGAGTTTTCCCTGCTGCTTGGCCTCGGCCCCGGTCATGGTCACAAGCAGCGCGATCAGCGCCAGGGCAATGATGTTGCCTGTCAGTACAGCTCGTTTCAGTTTCATCCGATTCTCCTTTAATAGTGTGGAAGTGGAGCACATGTTTGTAATATTCAGTTCCGCCACCTCAGCAGATGGCGCTCAAGCCGTTCCGTGCCGAAGGTAATGGCCGTCACCACCAGGCTGATGAAGATGATGCCCACGACCACCCGCGGGTAGTCGGCAAAGTCGGCGAAGTTCTTCACATACCAGCCGATGCCTGAGTTGGCGCCGATCAGTTCGGCGGCGGTCAACAGCACGAAGGCAAAGACCAGTGCAAGCGTAGCCCCGGTGCAGATGGAGGGCATGGCGCCCGGCAGGATGACCCGCCGCAGCAGGGTGCGCTCCTTCAGCCCCAGTACCCGCGCCGAGTCCAAGAGCCCCTTGGGAATGTTGAAGACGCCGTTGACCGTGTTGATGAAAATGGGCCAGAAAGCGCCGATGAAGATCACGAAGATCGAGGCCGCACGGAAGCTCGGCAACAGGGCAATGGCATAGGGGATGTAGACAATGGGCGGAATGGGCCCCAGCACCTTGGTGAACGGATTGACGGCATGGAACAGGCGGACCCGCCAGCCGACCAGAAGCCCCAGCGGCAGGGCGGTCGCCAAGGCCAGCAGATACCCGCTCACCAGCAGGATCAGAGAGTTCACCAGCCCCTTCAGCATGTCCGGCAATTCGGCCACGAACAGCCGCAACACCGCTTCCGGCTGGGGGAAGAGCATTTTGTCCAGCACGATGAAGCGGGACGTGGCCACGTACCATGCCAGAAGGGCGACAAGGATGATGGCGCTCACATCGCCGGCTCCCCGGCGGGACACCTCATTTCTGACGGCAGCCCGAACGACCAGATCAATGGCCTTGACCGCCATGGCCACGGTAAAAAGATGCCAGGGGACCGGTCCCGCCGACGGCCAGAAAATGGCCGCCAGCAGGGTGATAAAGAGCAGGTTGGAAGTGGTTGTTATCTGGTTCATGGGTTTATCCTAATGGGCATGGATGTGCTGTTCCGGATGGACGCCCTGGAATGCCTTCTCAATCGTTCTTTTTGTAGAAACTCAGCATCTGCTGATAGACCTTGTCCTTCGGGTTTTTCTTGATCACTGAATCGAGCGCCTGCTTGTAGATGTCGGTGTTGATATGCTTGTCGATCGGGTAGTCCTGGGGGATATAGCCGGCTTCGCGGATATGCTTCCAGAAATCCAGGATCCCCTTGCGGAGCGGGTCGGGATTCGACTCGGCCACCTTTTTCACGTAGGTTTCGTTACGGACGATGTCTTCGTCGATCTTCAGGGACTTGGTATAGATCCGAACCGTCTCGTCGGGGTTGGTTTTATAGAACCGGTAGGCCCGGATCATAGCGGCCAGGAAACGGCGATAGGTCTCCTTGTCGGCATTCAGCTTGGCCGTTGGGGCAATGATGCGGCAGCAGGTGTACTTGGGGTAGAACTCTTCCAGGTAGTGGGCCACCTTCAAGCCGCTGTTCTTCTCGGCCAGCGAGAAGTGGGGCGGCCACAGGAGCCCCGCGTCCACAGCGCCTTTCTTGATCGCTTCCACCACCGCCGTGGCCGAGCCCAGCTCAACGAAGGTGATATCCTTTTTCCAGTCGATGCCGGCTTTTTTCAGGGCTCCCTTGAAGATCACGTCACCGGTGGAAAGTTTCACCAAGCCGATCTTCTTCCCTTTGAAGACCTTGAGATTCTTGCCCGAGAGTTCGGCCAGGCGATCGGGACGGGCAACAATGGCCTGCCCGCCGATCATCATGCCGCCGAAAAAGGTGAAGTCGGACCCCTTGGAGATGAACAACAGGGGCGCGGTGGTGCCGAAGGTGCCCACATCCAGCTTTTCGGCCTTGAGCGCCGCCATCCCCTCGGCGGCGCTGCCGAACTGGAACAGTTCCACATCCACCCCTTCTTCCTTGAAGTACCCCTTTTCCTTGGCCACGAAGTACAGCCCGTGGGCCGGCTCCGGGACATACCCCACCCGAAGCCGGGGCAGGTCCGCGGCAACGGCGGCGGACATCATGAGCGTTGACAGCAGAAATGCGGCGATGATCCTTTTCATTGGCTACTACCTCCTTGTAACGTAAATAGTCTGCCGGAATTTGCCGGGCAGCAATTGGGCGTGCAGACCGCCTTGGAAAACAGGTCCTGCAGGACCGGGTCCATGGGCCCCATCAGCAGGCGGTCCAGGGCATCGCAGTAAATCTCTTCATAGACATGATTTGCCAGAAAATCGCGCTGCATGGCGGCACTCTGGAGGCCGAGCCCCTGCCAGATGCGCAGCATGCGCCAATAGTCCGGGTTGGGGTCGAAATGGATATCCGGGGCGACCGTTCCCTGCGCCAGCTTTTGCAGCGTTGCCCGTCTGGTTGCGGCCGGTTGTTGCTGCAACGTGCGGTGGGCGCGGATCAGGGCGGCGGTCAGGCTGATGATGGTGCCTTTTTCGGCTGCCGGCCTGTTTGCCGGTACGAGCACGACGATCCCCCTGCGTTCCTGTTCGCTCCGGGCGTTTTCGTCCAGGCCTGCCAGCGGGCCCGTATCGATGGGGGTCCCGCCGCCGGCGATGATGCGCAGTTCCTTGCCCCGGGCGATCGCCCCCAGCGCCTCCCCGGCCATGAAAGCCCCGGCATCGATGGTCCCTGCTTCAAGGGCGGCCAGGCCGCCGGCGGTGTCCTGGAATGCGACCAGTCTGACCTGCAGTCCTTCTTCGCGAAAATGGCCGTTTGTTGCGGCAACGCGGCACAGGGCGCTGCCGGGGTGGTCCAGGTAGCCCAGGCGGAAGATTTTCCCCGCCGCACGGCAGGGCATGGCGTCGAAAACCAGCAGCAGTACCGCCATGGACAGCGATGCGGTCATCCGCTGGACGCGCCGGGAATTCATATCCCGTCCCCCTGGGATTCGACGATGTGACCGGCATCCAGCTCGGAGAGGATGTTTTCGTACAGCACCGTGACCAGGCGGTCCCGCAGCGCCTGGAAGGACTGGTTGTGGTACAGCTCCTGGCGGATGCGGGGACGGGGCAGATTCACCTCGAAGACCCCCTTGATGGTGCCGGGATTGACGCCCAGCACCACGATGCGGTTGGCCAACAGGATGGCCTCCTCCACGTCGTGGGTGACGAAGAAGACGGTTTTGCGTTCGTCCTGCCGCTGCTGCCAGAGCTGGAGCAGCAGGTCCTGGAGGCGGGCACGGGTGATGGCGTCCAGGGCGCCGAAGGGCTCGTCCATCAGGAGCACCGGCGCATTTATGGCAAAGGCCCGGGCGATGGCGGCCCGCTGGCGCATCCCCCCGGAAAGCAGGCCGGGCAGTTTGTCATAGGCGCCCGCCAAACCGACCATCTCCAGATAGTCGGCCGCCGTCTCCCGGTACTCCTCTTTCTTCTTTCCGGGGAAGGCCTGCTCCAGGGCCAGGACGATGTTCTGGCCCGCGGTCATCCAGGGAAACAGGGAGTAATCCTGAAAGACCACGCCCCGGTCCAGGCCGGGACCGCTGATCTGCTTCCCGTCCAGGGTTATGCCCCCGACGAGGGGAAGGAAAGCCCTGCCAGAAGCCGCAGGAGCGTACTCTTGCCGCAGCCGGACGGCCCCAGCAGGCAGACGAAATCTCCCGGCTCGGCGGTAAAGGTGATGTCCTGCAGGACCCGTTGGTCACCGTAGGAATAATTAACGTTGGACAATGTCACTTCGTACATGGAGCTATCCTCACAGATCCCGTTTGTCGGCCAGCCGCTTGTAATACGAGTGGCTGGTGTACAGTGCGCCCACCGGATTGTGGGCCAGCACGCGGTCCTTGACCACAAGGTAGGTGACCGGCGCCTTGGAGTATTTGATGAACATGGAATCGTGACCGACGCACAGGCCGACGATCACGTTCAGGTCGGTCTTTTCCCTGGCCAGGATGCGGGCCTGGAGCACCGGGTTGCAGGCCGATTCGTGCTGTCCCTTGTTGATTTTGTGCTCTTCCGGGATGCCCAGTTCGGTCTTGTCCACCGAACCGACCTTGCAGGCCACGGTATAGCTCTGGATCCCCTGGGCATCGAGAAACGTGATGAAGTTCTTGGTCTCGTTGATCAGGCCGACGCAGGTGGCGATGCCGACCTTTTTTGCCTTGATGCGGCGGGCAAAGGCGGCCACCTCCTCCACGCGGGTCAGCCTGCCGTAGTAGGTCCCCTCGATCTCGGCGGCGGCGTTGGAGATCTTCGACACCAGCGGGTCTTCACGGTAGATGCGGTTGACCTCCTCGATTTCCTGTTTATCCTCTGCCTCGGTCAGACAGAAGGCGGGAAAAACGGAGGTCCGCGCGTTACAGTTGATGGTGGCGCAGTCGCCACAGGTCAGTACGTTCTTTTTCTTGGCCATGGTTTTCTCCGAAGGATGGTATTAGATGCTCGCCCCGTTGCTGCGCACTTCCCCGGCTTCAACGGCCAGGATCTGATCGGACCAGTCGGCGGCCCACTTTCGCAGCGCCTCCGCGCTCAACGGCTCCGGCACCTTGGAGTCGGTGTGGTTGGCAATCCGGTCGGCAAGTTTCTTGTAGACCAGGGCCTGTTCGGAATCGGGGAAGGCCTCGATGGTGGTCTTGCCCTGCAACTCGGACTGGGTGACGGTGATGGAGCGGGGTACGTACTCCATAACCTGGGTATTGGTGCGGGCCACGAAATCGTCGATGATGTGCTTGGCGTAGGGCGCATTGACGGAGTTGGCGATCACGCCCCCCAGAAGCGCGCCGCCGTTGTTGGAGTACTTCTTGATGCCGGTGAACAGGTTGTTGGCGGCGTAAATGGCCATAAAGTCCGACGACGACACCGTGAAGACATGCTCGGCGATCCCTTCCCGGATCGGCACGGCAAAGCCGCCGCAGACCACATCGCCCAGAACATCGTAGATCACGTAATCCAGGTCCAGTTCCTCGAAGACCCGCTGCTGCTTGAGCAGTTCAATGGCGGTGATGATACCGCGGCCGGCGCAGCCGACCCCCGGCGCCGGTCCGCCGGCCTCCACGCAATGAACGCCGTTGAAACCGGAGAAGATCACTTCGCTGGCCTTGGCGCTCTTCTTTTCCCGCAGGGTGTCCAGGATCGTGGGGATATAGGTGCCGCCCCGCAGGGTGACGGTGGAGTCGTTCTTGGGATCGCAGCCGACCTGCATGACCTTGTAGCCCGCCACCGACAGGGCGGCGGTGATATTGGAGGTGGTGGTGGACTTACCGATCCCCCCCTTGCCGTAGATCGCTATCTGCTTCGGTTTTTTTGCCATCTGTTCCTCCGGTTAGGTGATGTAGGTGAAGCGTTTTGATGACCGCACTATTTCCAGGGCCTCGTCGATGGAGCCCCCCATGGTGAAGGCAAGAATCCTGTGGCCGATGAGGGCGTCGATGGCGCCGGGACCGACCTGGGCGGCAACCACCCCGCGACAGTCGGCAATGAGCTGCGCGGCCCGGTCCAGCACATCGTCGTCATGCTGTTGCCCCACGCAGGCCGGGGTATTCTCCCGCAGTTCCAGGAATTCATGCCCGCCGTCGTGCAGCCGGTAGATGCGGAAGGCCCGCGTCCTGCCGAAATGCTCGTTTACCGTCGCCCCGTCGCTGCTTGCCACGGCGATCTTCACGTCCATGTGTCCACTCCTCGTCGGGGTAAAAATAAAAAAAGAGGTCAAGGTATGGGCGAAATTATCGCCCTGCCTTGACCTCCAGTGTGTCTGGTCGGCCGTTGCCGGTGTGATTGCGTGTGAAACGGAAACAGCGAATGATATTTCTTGACTTAACAGATGTTGCTTAAGTGGCGTTAAAACTAACATTCCAAGGCGGTTTCGTCAACAAAAAAATAATATTATGTCTATCTATTTTGTATTTTATTGAAGTATTCGTAAAAACAGGGCAAAGACACGCCCGTTTTCAGCCTCGGTTTGTTGAGCTATCAGGGGGATAATTATGAAGTGTGGGAGAGGATGGGGATGACGTGGCATGGCCGCGGCCCGACGGCCGGATTACGGAACGGGAAAGTGTGACAGTATCCGCTCTTTCAGCGCCTGCATGGCAACAGCCTGGTGTCGGCGCGGTCGGGGCAAGGGAATAACGACCCGTTCGCTGATCGTTCCGGGGGCCTGGGAAAGGACAAAGACCTCGTCGGAGAGGCAGACCGCTTCGCCCACGTCGTGGGTCGCCAGAACAATGGTGGTGCCGCTCTTCTCCCAGAGGTGCAACAGGTCGTCCTGAAGTTTCTCCCTGGTCAGGGCGTCAACGGCGGCAAAGGGCTCGTCCATCAGAATGATCCGGGGTTCCGCGGAAAAGGCCCGCGCCAGGGCCAGGCGCTGGCGCATGCCGCCCGACATGCGGGACGGGTAGCTGTCGGCAGCCTCCTCCAGGCCGACCATGGCCAGATAGTGGCGGGCCAACTCTTCCCGCTCCCTGCGGGGGACGCCGCGCAGGCCGAGGACGAACTGCACGTTCTGGCGGGCGGTCATCCAGGGGAAGACGGCGTAATCCTGAAAGATCATGGCCATGTCGTGCCGCGGTTTGTTGCGGAAGAGGCTGTTGGCGATGGGGGAAAGGAAGCGGTGTTTTTTCCGGGAGCCCTTCATCCCGTCCCGGGTTACGGAAAGCGGTTCCAGTACCGGCGTGCCGCCAATACGCACCTCGCCGTGGGACGACGTCTGGAGACCGGCCAGGATCTCCAGGAAGGTGGACTTGCCGCAGCCGGTCGGCCCGACCAGAGACACAAAGGCGCCGTCCCCGATGGTGAGGGACACCGATTGCAGCACCGTTTTGTCCGTCGTGCCCCCCTGCCCGTCCGGCACGGGAAAGGTTTTGGTGATACCGACCGCCTCGATCATGGCGTCACCGCTCCATGCGCCATACGGCCAACTTCAGCTCGGCGTATTTCATGATCTCGGTCATGAGCCATCCCGCAGCCCCCAGGATCAGCATGCAGACCACCATATGGTCGATCTGGAAATACTCCTTGCCCCGCAGCAGCAGGTAGCCGACCCCGCTGCCGCCGCTCTGCATCTCGGCCACCACCAGCATGACCAGTCCCAGGGCAATGCCGATCCTGATTCCCATGATGACCGAACCGAGGGCGTGCCAGATGTGAACATGGATGATGATGGTGAATTCGCTGGCGCCGAAGACGCGGGCCGAGGCGATGTAGCGGGGATTGGTCTCGCTGATCCCCTGGTAGGTGCTGAAGAGCACCGGGTAGAACACCCCCAGGAAGATGAGGAAGACCTGCATCGGCAGGCCGATGCCCAGCACGACCATGGTGACCGGCACCCAGGCGGGCGGCGGGATCGGCGCCAGGATCTGGAACAGCGGCAGGCAGTGCTTGCGGATGAACCGGTTCCACCCTATCAACACACCGAGGGGAAAGGCGGTCGCCACCGCCAGGGTGAAGCCGAGGAAGAAGCGGAGCGCACTCGCCCCCAGGTGGGCCAGCAGATGGTGCTTTTGGAGCATCAGGCTGAAGGAGGAAAAGAGCGTTGACGGCGGCGGCACAAGGGAAGCGGGTACCAGAGCGAGCCGGGGCAGCAGTTCCCAGAGGATCAGCAACGGCATCAGCACGGTCAGGGACTCGCGGGACAGCAGGCTGCCGAAGGACGACCGCCAGAAGAGCCGCGCCTCGGCCGGCAGCGTTTGCCGCCAGGAGGCAGCCGTCACGCCCACGGTCAGCGGAGCACCAGGCATCGCCCCTCCCCCAGCTCCTTGCGCAGATCGTCGCCCACCGCCACAAAGCTCGCCGTCGGCAGCCGTTCCAGATCTTCCCGCGCATAGCCGAGCCGTTTGCCCACCGCCTGGCGCAACTCGGCGGGGGGGAGTGCGCTGGCCGCCAGCAGCGACTGAACCACCGGCTTGAACGCCTCCACGGCCCCTCCCCTGACCACCAGAAAATAGTCGCTCTGGGCCAGGGCCGCCGGGCAGCACTCGTCGCCGGCCTTGATGTCCCAATTCTGGTAGAGCACCTTGTGTCCCAGGTGCTCGGCCAGCACCGCGTAGGAGCCCTTCACCAGTACGGCATCCACCTTGCCCGCTTCCAGGGCCGGCACCATCTCGTCGAAGGACATGAAACGGGTGCGTATCCGGTCCACATCCACGCCCAGGCGCCGGGCATCCTTCCTGAACTGGTGGAGCAGCTTGCAATCCGGCTCCTGGGCGGCAATGGTCCTGCCGGCAAGGTCCCCCAGGCGGATAGAGAGATCCTTGCGGATCACCAGCGTGGCGCCGTAGGGAAACTGCACGGCCCCGGCCACCTTGAGGGTCTCGCCGCCGGGCGCCTTGAGCAGTTTGACCGCCTTGGCGGTCTCCACGAACCCGGCGTCGATCGTGCCCGAGATCAGGGAATAGCCGATGTCGCCGCCGCTGCCGATGGGGACCGCTTGCCAGGCGTGCGTCCGGCCAGCCTGGCGTTCATCGGCGGCGTACAGCGGCCCGAGCAGGGGGCTGTCGCCATAACCGATACGGAGCGCCGGTGACGACTGCGGTGAGCCCGCCTGGGCGGAGCCCTGGGAAGGATTCTTCTTTTGGCATGCGGCACACAGCAGGATTGCCGTGAAGAGCAGCGCAAACCATGGGGCGAGTGCTTGTAGTTTCCGGTCCATCCGTTGTGAATCCTCCGTGGCTCCGCTGCTGATACGATTTAGCGGGCGACACCCCAGGTAATCCCCTTGAGTGCAGCGGCATACAGGTTATCCTTCGGGTTCTCCCGGATCTCCCTCAGGGCTGCCAACTCCTCCCCCAGGGTGTTCAACCCCTTTTCATCGATCCTGTCGCTGAACGTGAAACGGCGGGCGGCATGCGTGACGGTCTGCTGCGGCACCCCGGTGTATTTCTGGGCGGTCTCCGCGATCTTCCGGGACGCCGGGGCCTTGTTGATGAGGGCATTGGCCTCCCGGACGGCCGCCACCAGCCGCTTCAGTGCCTCGGGGTTCTCCTGGAGATAGGCGGTGCGCGTCGTGATGGTCCGGCAGGGAAACCTCTGGGGAGCGTCGCGCAGGATCGCACGATAGCCCTTGATCTCGGCGATGGCCAGGTGCGGGTCTTCCAGAATGGCGCCATCCACCTTGCCCGAATCCAGGGCCACGATAGCCGGACCTCCGGCCAGTTTTTCCAGGACAAAGTGCGCGCCGGCCTCCCGGGCCTTTTTCTCGTAGGCAATGACCGCCTCGCAGGCCGGGGAACTGCCGGCAATGCGTTTTCCGTTCAAATCCTTGTAGGACCTGATGGAAGAGCCCTTGGGAACCACGAGCAGCGAGGAACAGGGGGTCTTGACCTGGGCGATGATCTTGAGCGGCGCACCGTTGGCGATGGCCGTAACCGCCACCGACGGGCAGGACCAGAAGACGTCGGCCTGGCCGGAGACCACCAGGTCGCGGGCCAGGGCCGGGTCCCTGGCCTCCACGATGGCGACGTCGAGCCCGTGTTTCCTGAACAGCCCCCGTTCCTGGGCCACATACAGGTTCAGGTGGTTGGTCGTCTTGGCGTCGGCAATAATGACCCTGGCGGGGGCTGCGTCCTTGCGGGCCGCGGCAGCCCCACCCATGCCGGCCGCCATGGCGGCAAGAACGCCGACGACAATTATCCCGGTTTTCCACATGCCCATGTCAGTTAATCCTCTTTCCCGTTACACTTGGGCCAAGGCCTGCTCCAGGTCGGCGATGATGTCGTTCACGTTCTCGATGCCCACCGACAGGCGGATGAAATCGGGGGTTACGCCGGTGGTGAGTTGTTCCTCGGGGCTAAGTTGCTGATGGGTGGTGGATGCCGGGTGGATCACCAGGGACTTCGCATCGCCGATGTTGGCCAGCAGCGAATGGAGCTTCAAGGCATTGATGAATTTCTTCCCCTCTTCTACGCCGCCCCCCTTGATGCCGAAACCGACCAGGGCGCCGAACAGGCCGCGGGTATGGTACTTTTTGGCAATCTCGTAGGACGGATTGTCGGGCAGGCCGGGGTAGTTGACCCAGCCGACTTTCGGATGAGCCTTGAGGAATTGGGCCACGGCCAGGGCGTTGGTGCTGTGGCGCTCCATGCGCAGGTGCAGGGTCTCCAGCCCTTGCAGGAAGAGGAACGAGTTAAAGGGGGACACGGCCGGCCCGATGTCCCGCAGCAACTGGACGCGTACCTTGATGATGTAGGCGATGCTGCCCAGGGCCTCCCAGAAATTGATGCCGTGATAGGATGGGTCCGGTTCGGCGATCTGCGGGAATTTGCCGTTGCCCCAGTTGAAGGTGCCGCCGTCCACGATCACGCCGCCGATGGAGGTGCCGTGGCCGCCGATGAACTTGGTGGCCGAGTGCACCACGATATCGGCGCCATACTTGAGCGGCTGGATCAGATAGGGCGACGGCGTCGTATTGTCGATGACCAGCGGGATATTGTTCTCATGGGCGATGGCGGCCACCGTCTCGATATCCAGGGTGTCCAGCTTGGGGTTGCCCACGGTCTCGCCGTAGAGCAGTTTGGTCTTGGAGGTGATGGCCGTGCGGAAGTTCTCCGGGTCGGACGGATCGACGAACTTGACCGTGATCCCCAGTTGGGGAAGCGTGTAGTGGAACAGATTGTAGGTGCCGCCGTACAGGCTGGTGGCGGAAACGATCTCGTCCCCGGCATGGGCCAGGGTCAGGATGGCCAGGGTGATGGCCGACGCGCCGGAGGCGGTGGCCAGCGCGGCCACGCCCCCTTCCAGGGCCGCCACCCGCTGCTCGAAAACATCCGAGGTGGGGTTCATCAACCGGGTGTAGATGTTGCCGAACTCCTGCAGTCCGAACAGCCGGGCGGCATGGTCGGCGTCGTTGAAGACGTAGGACGAGGTCTGGTAGATGGGGACTGCACGGCTATTGGTGGTGGGGTCCGGCTTCTGTCCTGCGTGCAGGGCCAGGGTTTCTGCGTGATACACGGGAGAATCGCTCATTGTGTGCCTCCATTGAGTAGGTTGAACGCCGAAGCATTGGGGTCGATAGGCAAACCGCACGGATCTTTGCGCCGCTCGATCGCTCGACAGTTAACGGACTTCCGTCACGTGCACGCCATGTGGCGCCCCCTGCGCCAACGGGAGTGCGGTGTCCTTCGACCAGCCGATCCACGAACTGTCGTAGTTGTGCAGTTTTTCCAGCGGCCAGCCGGCAAGGTACAGGGCAAAGAGCGCCTGGGTGGAGCGCACCCCGGACTGGCAGTAGAAGTACTGTTCCTTGTTCCTGTCGTAGCCGAGCGCGTGGAGTTGCTGCTCAAGATCGGCGGCATTCAGCCACTCGGCCTGGTTATCCTTCTTCTTGAACATGGCCCAGTTGCTGTGGCTGCTCCCCGGAATCCGTCCGGCACGGTAGGCGCCCTTCTTCAACTCCTCACCGGTAAATTCCTTCAGGTCCCGGTTGTCCCACAGTTGGGCGGTTGCACTGATCCGTACGGCGCTGATTTCCGGGGTATCGACCCGCAGACGAGGTTTGGCGATGCGGGCGACAAAGCCGCCTCTGCGGGCCGGGGCGGCCGGGGCCAGGACATCGACCGGATAGCCGGCGGCTCGCCACGCCTTGACGCCGCCGTCCAGCAGCCTGACATCACCCTTGCCATAGTAGGTGAAGGCCCACCAGAGACGGGTGGCGTCGTACTTCGTGTCGTAGACCACCACGATTGAGTTTTGGTCGATGCCGAGCCCCTGTGCCAGTCGGCTGAAACCGGCGGCATCGATGATGTTGCCGGTGACGCCGTTCTGGGTCTCCGGCGGCGCTTCGATGTCCGGGCGGTCCACCTGATACGAACCGGGAATGTGCCCCAGGCGATATTCCAGATTGCTTTCAGCCGCCACTATCACCAGTTTTGGGTTATGGGCATCCACCAGGCGTTTCAACTCCTGGACGCTGATCAATGCGTTTCCCCGCGGGTACCCCTTGTAGCCGGACTCTCCGGCAAAGGCGCTGGCCAATGTGAGATTCAGCAGGACCAGGATCGGGAACATCATACGGATAAGCTTTGTGTTCATGGCATGTCTCCTTTTGAATAAAAAAAGGCCGGGGTATGCCCCTAACTTGGGACATGCGCCCGGCCTCCGGTTTTTCCGGTCAGCACGGTTGTGCGATTCCTTTGTATATCTCCCCTTTAGTTTCAGGGAAAACCGATCATGTAATGCCGCAGCCCGTGGTCGTACCACTTCGGGAGAGACTAGCGCCCCAGGCGCTCTTTCCCAAAGCCGTCGTCAGCTTGCCGACGTACCCATCCCCGACATCGGGGCCGGCCGATCTGCTGTGCAGGCTGGCCGAGAGGCACGGAACCCTGTCGAAGCCCGGAACTGCCAAACCTTATCTCTATTTTTTCTATAGATATTATAATTACACACATCTGTCAAGAATAAAAAGATATGCGGGGTGACGTCATCCCCATGAATATTACCCCACACTCGTCAGAAAAGCGCCGGACCATCAAGCTGCATATCGGCCCTTGGCAGGAGGCCCCCTTGGCGACGCGCTCCCATCCCCTTCATTCTGCAGCCAAGGCTTCAGCCGGTTCGCCGGCGTCTCCACCATGCGCTTTGCCCCTGTGGCGATAGATGGGGCACCTCTCGTAATCGTCGCCACAGAAGGCTATTATGCCGGAGATGGTCCTGCTTGAGATGGCGTAGCAATAACACTCGGGAAACGGGGTTTCCAGGAACCGGCACATATCGGGCCGAGGCTGCTTGCCCTTTTCATCAGCCGTCCCGCAACGTGCATCTGCCGGCATCGCTGTGAATCCTAGCACGCCAGGAACGCCTCGAAGGCCCGGTCATACCACTGGATATGCACCAGCCAGAGCAGGCGCAGGTAGCCCAGATCTTCCGGCACTACCTCCAAATGCCTGCTGAAGCGCTGGCGCAGTTCCGCCGTTTTGCCATAGATGAACTGGTGGTGGAGGTGGTGCTGTACGGTCTGCGGAAAGCCCACCATTCCCATGTAGCTGTTCTCACAGCCGATGTGCTCCGCCATGCGCTTCAGCAGCAGGTCGAAATCTGCGACGAAATCATTGTCATGCTGTTGAATCAGCTTTTCGAACATGTCGTTCAATTGCCAGACAATGCTCCGGTAGCGGCTGTCGCAGGCGATTTTATCGCCTCTCAAGGCGGCTGGGTCATCGTACGCAGTCGTCGGCCCCCAAACAAGGTGCCGGTAATCGTGAGGGTCCATGCAACTTCCTCGTCTTAGGTGGCCCAGCTCTCCTACGCTGGTTTAGGGGTAGTATCAGGCGGTAACGGGCATGGTGTGCCAATCGGCTTACCGGTGGCTGAAAAAAGCGAGGGGGGGAACTTCCCCCCTCATAACAGCGAAGGAGACGTGAGAATAAGCTGGTTGAGCTCCGGGGCCACAGTTTATGCCCCTTGGCGTGGTGTTACAAATCCCACGGTACAGCGTTGCGGTGAATTATTCAGGTGTCTTTGGGATTAAGCTCCACCTGGTCCTTCCCTTCCGCGGCCTTTCTGAAGTTACTGATGGCCTTGCCAAAGGAACCGCCAACCTCCGGCAGTTTTCCTACGCCGAAGATCAACACCACCATAAATGCGATTATGAGCAGTTCCGGGACACCAAAACCGAACATGTGACTACCTCCTTCCGTGGTGCAAGTTTAAATGTTCACAGCGTAATGGGAGATGCGAAGCCGCAGCATGGTTAATGATCACAGCCATGGCGGTGCCCGGGTCGGTCCTGGTCCGGCAGATGTTCCGGCAAACCGTTCTCTTCCAGAAGCACAAGGTTCTCGCCAATGGTCCCTTCCCGGGCTTGAAATACCCGGATACCGACACGGCTTAGTTTCTGCTGCATGGCACCGCCGATTTCTCCGGCGGCTATCGCATCTACCCGGTGGCCGTCAAGCCCGTCCACCGGGTCGCAGGTGCCATACCGGAGAATCTGACCACCGTTGCTGATCGTCGCGACCTCGCAGGTAATCATATCAACCACCACATACTCCGGCGCACACGAGAAGTGGCCATACACCCGGCTCGCCAACCCCAGGTTCTGCAGTACCGGAAAACAGACGTTCACGCTGTCCCCCCTGCTTCCTTGCGTATTGAGGCGCTTCGCTTTTTCATTTACCGTTACTGCCAATTCAGGGTATGGCAGGACTGACAACTCATACCGCTTCCCGATACCCCTTCCAGGTTCGCTCCATGGCAGACCACATTGGCGCAGGTGGTGGTGCCGTTGGTGAGCGCATAGACCCCATGGGAGCTTTGGTTGCTGCTGGTGACATTCTTCCATACGGCGATGCTGGCGGGGTGGATCTGCATCGGCCCGCCCAGATGGCAACTGGAGCAGGAGGGGCCGCTGCCGGTGACGCCGGCCAGGGCCTTGCCGTGGCAGGAGCTGTTGGTGCAGGCGGCGATCCCGCTTGCCGTGACGTAGGCCGCATGATGGGAATAGGTGTAATCGCCCCAGGAGAGCGGATGCACGTGCTGCTGGTCTCCCATGTGGCACTGGGTGCAGGCAACCTTGGAGGTGCCCCCGGCGTAGTCGCTGCCGTGGCATTCGGCACAGGCACTGATGTTGGCCGTGGCCGCCGAGCTGTGGCCGCCAGGCAGCCAGGTGGCGGCTACGTGCGCCCCCCCGCTATCGGCGGAGAAGCTGCTCTGGGAGTTTTTGTCACCACAGCCGGCAAGCCCGAGGACGACGAGTGCCGCCAGCCATATCTTCGGGATAATCGTTCTTATCGATGGCATGTGGCGCACCTCTCGTTGTTTTGTCTGCCGTGGCACTTGGCGCAGGAGGCCGGGTTGATCCGGCCGTCGATCTTGTGCTGGCTCAGGTAGTCGCCACGGTGCGGCAGGTTCCGCTCGGGGGAGTCGGCGAACTTGTCGCTTGGCTTGATCTCCTCCTTGTGGGCATGGCAGTCGGCGCAGAACGATTCCTCATGGCAGGAGGCGCAGGCCAGGCGCTGCTCCTGGGCGTAAAAGCGGTGCTTGGGGAAGAAGTCCGCCGCCTTGTGGTTGAACGCCTGCCAGGTGTCGGTATGGCATTCACGGCAATCGGGCATTCCCGTGACCTTCTCCGGGTGTGTTTTGACAATGCTGGTGGTGTTGGCGCACGCGTAGAGGGTGCACACGACCAGCGAAACGAACAGTATGATCATGATTCTTTTCACTTCGCCCTCCCTTCGGTGCCGCGCCGCATATCGAATGTATAGGTCAGTTTGACCAGACCCGTCACCTCGTTGTCGTAATCCGGGTTCCTGGAGTAGTCCACATCGGCCCCGATCTTCAGGCTGGGAGTGATGTCGCAGGATGCGGCCCCGATAACGGTGTAGGAATTCTTGATCCCGTTGATGCGGCTGTCGTAGTTCACATCGAAGAAGTCGGCGCTTACGTCGAAACGGTGGAATTTCTTCGCGGCAAAGACGCGGTATTCGTTGTAGCGCAGTTTGTCCGTGGTGCCGTCCATGCGGTGGATGGCAAACCCGGTCACAACGGCACCGGGTAGCAAGAGGGTCGCCTTGCCGCCGTAGTAGTTGCCGTCACCGACGATTTTATAGTCGTAGTTCTTGTAGTCGGCCCCGATGGTCAACGCCTTGATGGGGATATAGGTGATGCCGCCCCCCAGGCTCTGCACCTTCTCCCGGGGGTCCATCACCCCGCCGGGGTTGGCGGGGCTGATAAGACTGAACACGTTGGTGGTCATGTGGAAGAAGTAGTCCCGGTAGTTGATGTCCGAGTAGCTTGCATTGATGCTCAGGTTGTCCAGGGGGTTGTAGGTGACGCGGTAGTCGTGCTCCATCCAGCCGTCGGTGATGGAGTTGTAGGAGGAGCGGCCCACCGCGTCGATCTGTTTCAGCGGGTGGAGCCAGACGTCGAATCCCTCCTCCTCCCGGTAGCGTTCGCCGCTTTGGCTCGCCTTGAGGGCGCTCACCCCCAGGGTGTAGTATTTGGCCAGGGTGTGGGTGATGCGGCCGCCGTAGATCAGGTCGCCACCTTTGTTGTTGGTCTCGGTGACCACGGGGGCGCCGATAAAGGCGGCGGCCGCGAACCCTGCCTTGAAGTCGGAGCGCAGGTACGCCCCGTCCAACCGCTCTGCGGCGACCCCTTCGGCCACGAACTGGCGCCCCAGGCTGACCACCAGGTTGTTCCTGGGGGCACGGTAGCTGAGATAGCCGTACTGCAGGTCGCCGTCCCGGTATTTGTCCGTGCTCCGGTCACCAAGGTCGATGCGGCCCCAGCCGCCGAAAGAGAAGGAGAGTCTCCCCTCCTTGTCCAGGTTCGTCGCCGAGAGGCGCAGGTATTCGTAGGCCGGGTACAAATTTTTCTTATCGATGCTCTCCCTGGCGCGCAGGATGGTGGTGGACTCGCCGGACACGGCGAAGCCCTCCGCCAGGGCCGGTGCCGCGGCCAGAAGCGGCACAAGGGCCATAATGATTCCTGCGCACAGGCCCACGCCGCTGCGAAAAACGCGGCATGTTCCCATCGTGTCATGTCTATTCAAGGCGCCCCTCCTTGCCAATTAGTGGTAATGTCTGCATTGCGTTTTCTCTCCTCCTGCCGGAAAAACCGTACTATCGGTTAACCAAACGGTCTTCAGTCAAGGGTCAAAGGCGTTGGTTGCCCCCGCGCCTGCACGGGGGCAACCCATCAGCCATTCAGCCTCGAAGCGTCGCGTGCGTCAGGCGTTAGGGTTGGGATAACCTGCTGCCGTGGCTGCGGCACGGAGGTCTTTCCAGATCTGGGTGACGCGTTTGATCTCCTTCTGGGGGCAGAGATTGTCGCACTGGCCACACATGATGCAGTTCCACAAGCCCGCCTGTACCGCATCCACTACGCGGTTCCCTTCGTCGTAGGGATCGTAGAATCGGTAGGCAATGGCAAGCATTTCGGCAGGGCCGACGAAGGTCGAGGGATTGGCCTTGTATGCGGGGCATCCGGCGGTGCAGACCGTGCAGCGGGTGCACCACTCAATGGCGTTGATTTGATCGATGACATTTGTGTCATAGGTCGTGTTGAACTCAACGTCGGTCATCGAAGTGGACCTAGTCCGGCGGTACCGGGCGGTTATGGAGTTGTGGGCCTCGCGTTTGTCCACGATGAGGTCGCGGATGACCGGTTGACCGGTCAATGGCTCAATGGTGTGAGTCGCGTTGGTGATCGGGGTGATGCAGGCGAGCACCGGCTTGCCGTCCAGCATCACGGCACAACGGCCGCAGGCGCGGCCACGGCAGCTGTAATCGAAGGCAATCGGGGTGGTTTCGTGGGCAAACTGTATGGCCTCCAGAACCGTCATCTTGTCTGTGTACGTTACGCTGACAGTGATCAGCTTCGCTGCGGAATCGACTGAGGGGTCGTACTTGCTGATTTTCAAATTCATAGAGTTTTCCTTTCAGGCAGTGGTAGGGCTTACACGAACGTGTCAGCAACATCATCCCAAGAAACCTTATCGAACGTGACCTTCTCGAAGGCCATGGTGCCGCTCGTCAGCTTCGCCGCGATCATGCAATCCCAGTTTGTATCATCCTGAGTGGGATATTCGGGACGGTAATGGCCTCGGGATTCCTGGCGCATCAGGGTGGCATTAACAGCCATCTCCGCCAACTCGATCATGTTGTAGTTCTCGATCGCCATCTTCCACTCAGTATTGTAGATCAGCGACTTGTCAGAGCACACCTGGTTGGGCAGGTCTTCTTTGCGAATCCTGGCCAACTCCGTCGATGCCGCCTCAAGGGCTGCAGTCGGACGCACGACGCTCATGCAGGCGCAGGCCTTCTGAATCCTTTGACGCACCACGTGAGGTCGCAGGCCGCCGCTGCCGACGGTACGCGTGCGCATCTCATGGAGCCGCGTGTATTCCGTCACTGCCGGGGTTAGATCGACCTTCGGGGCTGTGGCGGTCTTAAGCCACGCCAGGGCGCTCCGCAGGGTGTAGGAACCCATGCGGGTATTGAGATACTGGGTGGTCCCGCCACCTGAACCCATGATCCCGGCACCACGGACGCAAAAAAGCCCAGGGATGTCGGACATCATGTTCGCGTCTATAACCGGCGTGCCGCCGTGCTCGTACATTTCCAGGCCGAGCTCGAGGAGTTCGCCGGAGACGTCGATGCCGAAATTATTCTTCCAGAGAGTGGCGTTCCGTGAGTAGGCAATACGAATCTTTGCCAAGACCGTAGGATCTCTGAGGTCGACGTAAAGCCCGCCATTCGTCGTACCGTAGCCGTCCGCAATGCGTTTCCCGATGATCTGGTTGAAGAAGGGACGGTCCCGCAGAATGCGTGTCTGGTCCGTAGCCGACAACTCTTGCAGGAAATACGTGCCGTCCTTGTCGCAAATGTACGCGTTCTCGTTTGCGTCCGCTCCGATGCCGGAGTTGAAGGCATAGGCGATACCTTTCGGGCTGATGGAAATGAGGTCGTAGGAACCGTATTCGGCATCGCCAACCCGGGCTCCGTGGCGATAGGCGGCCATGTCGACGTCGGCGGTGTTATCAGGGACGTTCATGGTGTTGGCGGAAACGGTGTTCCAGCCATGAAACCAGGAACTGCCACCGGTAGCGAGGACCACGGCATTGGCGCGATAGACGCAGAGATCGCCGGTGGGCAGATAGACCCCCATCGCACCGACGCATACCCCGTCGTTGATGAGCAGGTCCGTGATCATCGTCAGGTCGTAAATCGTGACCAGTGACGACTTGCTCACCTCGTCCTGTAGGTGGCGCGGGAATCCTCCCTCGATCATGTAGACCGACGAATATTTCATCATATACTTCAAGCTACCGTCCGCATTGCGGCGCGGGAAACACTCACACCCCGTGTTCCCGTAGAACTGGAGATCGGATCGGTTCGGGTCCGAGAGGTCTGCGTTCTTTATAGCCTGTTGGTTGACCCCCCTCCCACGGTTCAGGACGGAGTCGGCCATATAATTGGTCTTTATACCTTTTCCGTCGGCACTCAGCGGATACCACACGTACTCCACGTCCCAGTTCATGCCGATACCGCCACTCGCACGGAACGGCCCCTTGTCGACGACGGTAATCTTCCTGTTGTTCTTCATCGCCTCGGTAACTGCGGACATCGCCCCGAATCCAGACCCTATGAACAAAATATCACTATCATAGACCCGGTATGTCGGTGTGCCGGTGCCAGTGCTGCTGGTGCTGCTGCCGGCTTCCGACCCCGAACAACCGGTGAGCCCGACGCTGCCTCCCCCTGCAAGAAGCGCAGATCCCATGGCGAGACCACCGGCTTTCAGGAACCCGCGACGGGACATAATGACCTTGCTGTTCCCTTGTTCATCTCGATTTTCGCTCATATCGACTCCTTTCGTACTCTTTTCTCAGATGGGCGGTGCTCAGAATTGCCCTCATACCACGTAACATTCAAAGATCGGGTAAAGCCGTTTTAGCTTGGCCCCTGGGCTCGGTGCGGCGAACGGCCTGTGATGCGACACAAGGATGCTCGGATCAGCCATAACCGGTCGGACCTTGATTGCGTAGGGACATCGATAGTGTTCCTTTCTTTTCCTTCCATGACCTCCCTTCCTCACTGATGCAGCGAGAATTCAAGTTTCCCGGATTAAAGGGCAGAACCGCGCCATGTTACAGCAGGCTCTTTCGTCCCCACCATGTGACCTCCTTTCCGAAATTGACCGCACGCTATCGTTGCCCCTCGGTGCAACCGTTATGCAGGCGCGGCGGACAACGCCGCTCGAAGTCCTGTATGCGGAAAGCTGAGGGCATAACACAAGCCATGTATGCCTGTAGGGATTTGGTCAGGGCTTCATGCCAATAGGGGAAAGGCTCAAGCACCAGGAACGAAAAAGCACTCCTGCGCCTCGTTTCCGTGCGTGAGTAGAGCCAGAACTGTGCCAAAGGGTTTCAACGGAGATAACAGCCTGAAAAATAGAGACATTCCAGATTCGGACAGCGTTCGTTGTCCTATTAAGCATCCGCGCTTGTCATATGTGACAAAGCCCGTGAAAATTGTCACATTTGGTCAAATTTATTGAGGATTGTTTGCATGATCGTGACGTGAGGTAGAGAGGGAAGACTCTTGGAGGGCGGGGACGGGACGGGGCGGGGCTTTTAAAACCGGGTGGCGGCATCCAAGGCTTTTTCTACGGCGGCCCGCCTGAACTGTTCAGCCAAATCCGGTCTCCTGTCGCACCCCTCAATCACGATTGCCTCGAAATCGTCGATCCCCATGCGGTGCATGATCGATCTGAGATACGGCACGGAATAGTCATCATCCTTTCCGAAGTGGAAGTCGCCTGTGGAATGAATGTGAAGGCACTTTCTCCCTTGGTCCTTCAGAAGCCCCACCGGTCCGGCGGGGGTGTGGGTAAAGGTCATGCCGTCCACGCAGATCGTATCGATATATATCTTGAATTCCGCAGGAAACCCCAGATTGAACATCGGCGTCACGAACAGATACTTGTCTGCCGTAACGAACTGGTCAACATGCCTCCAAATCCGGCCGATCTTGCGTTTTTCGTCGTCATTCAGGGATGCAAGGGACCCACCGCCGCGTATTTTTTCCCAACCGTTCAGCACATCGGTGTCGATCCGCTGGATGTTGTCGCGATAGAGATCAAGGAAAGCGATCTCGTCCTGCGGGTTGAATTGCACGTATTTATTCAAAAACACCTTGCCGATGGAGAGGCTGCGGGAGTGCTCCACCGGTTTCAGGTTGCAGGTCACATAGAGCAGTTTTGCCATGATCTCCTCCTTTGTATGTGGTGCCCCCCTTCAAGGGAAACGGGGGAACGGCCGTGGCGCCTTCCGGGCGATATCAAAAACCCACAGGGCCACACAGTGCGATATGTATGCCAACAATAATTGCCGCGTATAACGGCGCCAGGCAGCGGCAAAGACCTGCGTACCGCCGACAGGTGGCGACAAATTATGTTGTATTTGGTAAAGATGTTGCATCCTAATAGGTAATATCTGGGCAAATTGTCATATTTAACAAAACATGGTATACGTATCCTGAGGGCTGCTCATGGGGGAGGAGTTATCGTGAACGTCAACAAGGAAGAGTTTTTTAAAGAGGTAACACTCAGAATATGCAGCAGCCTGAATATCAATACCGCCTTGGAGCGGGTGCTTGAGTACCTGCAAAAACATCTTCCGTTCACCCAGATGTTCCTTTACATCACGGAAACAAATCTCGGCGGGAGTCGCCATATTGCCCAGGCAACTGACGGTACCTGCACCGACAAGAAGTTTGTTTCGCCACCGAAAGAGCATTGGGCCTGGGCGCGGGAGCAGCAAAAGCCATTCATACTGACCCATGACGACCAGGACAAAAACATTCATGATGTCGCGCCCCTGATCGAACTGAAGGGAAATAGCATCCTCGTTGTGCCGCTCCGGATCGATGATGAGCTTATTGGATTCCTGGTCCTCCGGGCTAAGGGAGAAAACAGGTTTACCCCCGGCCAGGCAGAATTGATGGGGGTCGTGGCCAAGCCATTTGCTATCGCGTTGGTCAACGCCAAGGCCCACGAGACGGTTGTGCAGCATCGGGACACGCTCATCGACAACAACCGTTTCCTTAACAAGGAAAGCCTCTCCCAGGCGAACGACGATATCATCGGCGGTAGTTCGGGACTGCGCAATGTGATGGAGATGGTCCAGATGGTGGCGCCGCTCAACACCACCGTACTGCTATTGGGTGAAACAGGGACCGGCAAGGAGGTAATCGCAAACACCATCCATCTGGCCTCCCCCCGCTCGGAGGGGCCCTTTATCAAACTCAACTGCGGCGCCATCCCGGAAAACCTCATCGACGACGAACTGTTCGGCCATGAAAAGGGGGCGTTCACCGGCGCGGTTGCCGAAAAGCGGGGACGGTTCGAACGGGCCAGCGGCGGTACCCTTTTTCTCGACGAAATCGGCGAGTTGCCGCTCCAGAGCCAGGTAAGGCTTCTGCGGGTCCTCCAGACCAGAAAGATCAGCCGCGTGGGGGGGAACGGCCGATTCCCATCGACGTGCGGATAATAGCGGCCACCCATCGCGACTTGAAGGATATGATCATCCAGAAGCTATTCCGGGAAGACCTCTGGTTTCGCCTGAATGTCTTCTCCATCATAGTGCCCCCCCTCCGGGAGCGGATAGAGGATATCCCAGCCCTGATCCGCCATTTCGTGGCCCAGAAGGGTCATGAGCTGGGAATCTCGACCCTGCCTCCCATTGTGCCGGGCGCGCTGGAGCGGCTAATGAATTACCGTTGGCCGGGTAATGTGCGTGAATTGGAAAACCTGGTGGAGAGGGAACTGATCTGGCATAGGGGTGGTCAGTTGAGATTCGATTCTATGTTGCCGGACGATGAGGGAAAAGGATGCGAAGACACTTCCGCTCAGAATGTGGGAATTGATTACCCCATAAACCTCGACGAAGCCATGTCGCTTCATATCGGCAAGGTCCTTAAAATGGCCAAGGGCAAGATTCACGGCTCCGGGGGGGCAGCTGAATTGCTCGGCATCAACCCCAATACCCTGAGGGGGCGCATGCGAAGCCTTGGTATACTGCCTGGAAAGCAGAAATCGTAGAAGCCGGCGGGACATCTGAAAACCACAGCCACAGCCTGGTTCGCCAAAACGGACGTGAAGCGATAGGGCAACCCAGCGCGAATGATATCACAATTTGTCAATGACTAAAATAACACAAAAGGCCGCTTCATTGCTGAAAGCGGCCTTATTCTTTTCTCCCGTTACCGGGATATGTGTTTACTCGTTAGGCTAACGATACCTCTCCACACGGCCCCTGCTCCACGGGAAAAAAACTAGGCGAACAATTAACGCTGCTCTGCGCGACTGGCCGGACAACACCGGAGCGGAACAAGAGAACAACTTGGCTTTTGCGACCGCAGCGGATAAAATTTGGGGGACCTCTGGGGGAGCCAATTTTATGAGTGAAAGGCGAAGAAGTTGGCAGACACTCCTGTGACGCTGAGAAGGGGCGAGGAAGCACCCATCCGCCACAAGGGGGGCAAGCTACGACGCGCTCTTGGTTTAGTCTCCAAGGTTATACATTATAGATTCTGGATACCCATTTTTTCAATGGCGGTTCTTCAATGCTGCGATCAATCGCGCACGACAGTCAAACACTTCAACGCTCCTGCAATGATAGACTGCCTTTTTCCCATTCGGGAACAGAACGTCGTAAAACGCATGCTTGATGTCGAACGAGCTGTTTGTGACCGAAGCGGAGTTTGTCATTCCCATGCCTTGGAGCACGCTGGTCGCTACGCCGCCAACGCCAGGGACAAACTGAGCTGCGGTTATTACCCCACCAACGAGGACGGTATCGCCGACAGCGCCTATTCCAGACGTAGACTGCACTGTGAAGAATGATTCCCTGATCGCAAATACAGCGCCAGAGTCCTTCACCTGAGCGACTTGAAGGGCTGGGTAGGTGACGAAATCATACTCGGGGCGGTGGCTCTCGAACCCGCTGTAAGTGTAAGGTATCTCAGAGGCAATTTTTACCCCTGGGATGTCCGGTGGCCAGTTCTCTTTGTATTCCGGAGACAGGTTCACTTTTTTGTTGTCAATGAACAGAATCGGAGTGGACACCGGGATGGTAGCGAACGATTCGTTGTTGATGACCATCGCGGGGATGGTATCTCTTGAGCCGGTTGCGCAGCCTGTAATTGCCATTATTGCTAGGGCGATGCATGCAACTGTGCTCTTTTTCATTAAATTCTCCAATCGAGTTGCGCCTTTCAATGTGCTTAAATGTCTTCGTAGAATAGTCTTTGGCTTACTCTTGTATTATAGTCACCTGACCAGATAGAATTTTCGTTAGTAGTCATTATTGGCTCAACCTTCTTGGCAATGATCTGAACAGGACTGTCAAATTCATACTTAGGATACGGCTTGGCGTTGAGTGTTCTGATCAAAGTAATTGGGCCTATGATCACAGTGCCAAGGATAACCAGGGCAAGAGCACCAGCGCCAAAGAGCCCACCGATAAGCACCAACGCAAAAAGCCAAATGATGAGGTATCCGAAAAATTTTGCCAACTTTGAAGGTCCCATGTTTTTCACCTCGAAAAGTGGTACTCCGATTTTCCTGTTTGACATAAACACCCTTGCTACTGTGCTTACCTATTTCATCGGTTTCATTCTGGATCATACCTTTTTTCTTGCTCCCAAGGACTTGCTATCTGAACCACTCCAAACAATGGGAAGAGACTGCCACTCAAAGTGGTTCGTAGTTGATGCCACCCCATAATGATTTTGTTCTTGGATTGATGGTGTTCATGTTGTAATCATCGGCGATGATCTCATTTTTTTTATTGATTCTTCCATTGAAATCATTAGCTCAATGTCAGGGTTTTCGCTTTTGGGTAGTACGCACGGCCTACCTAGAAACTTTTTAAGTCCGTAGATCAGCCCACCGATGACTATCAGTGCCCAGGCCCCGTTACCAAATGCAGCGAACATAAAAAGGCTTATAAAAATAGCGATAAACAATTTAGTTGTCATACTCTGCCCTCTTGCCAATCTCTATATGCAGTAGCAAATGAATTTCTCAGAACAAATGGCGCTAACATTCGTTATTTTTTGGCTAAAAGTATAATACCCTCCAATATGGGTATTGTCAATAATTTTACCCTAATTTTGGCATTCATATTTCCTCTGTTCACTGGATAAGTAAGTAGCGGAGGATGATAATGGAAAATGTCACCATTTTATTTGGAACCAGGATTCGAGAGTTGCGCAAAGCACGTGGGATGACTCAGGGGCAGCTTGCGGATCTTTTGGATATTGAACAGAAACATGTCAGTCTTATAGAGCTCGGAAAAAGCTATCCCTCACTTGACCGCTTGATGTTGATTGCTGAGGCCTTGAATGTCCCGTTGCCCAGCCTGTTTGATTTCGACCACCACATGGCAGAAAGTGAGAGGGTTCGAGGGATTGAGGAGATGGTGAGACAGCTCGGCGAGGCCGACCAGCGTAGGATATATCGAATAGTGAAGGCCTTTCTGGAGGGATAGGGAGAGTAATCGCAAATTGGCGAAAGCATACGTCCAAGCCATCGCGGCACGTTGCCAACAAGGTAATTTTCAGTCAGTTTTCGAGCTACTAAAAGGTGTGCCCAAATGAGCTTACAAAAGATGTGTTCGGGCGGGCCTTTTCACTGTCCGCGCCCTTATCCACCGAATTTTTTCTACCCTGTAAGCTTTGAGCCTACTCGATTATTGTTGACATTACACACTTTTACGGGCTGGCAGAGGGGATTTTGGGGTTGAAGTTTTACGGAAAATCCGTATAGTGAAGATACCTTTCGTCTGCGAAACTTTCTGGGTTCCTACCCCGCAGATTATCTCCTCACGGAGAGTCGGTTCCGGCCTTTATATGTCTCGGCATATCGCGCCAGGGATCTCAATTCAGTTGCACTCAAGGGAGTAGTGCGTCTACAGCACCTCCAGCCCACCCAAGATTGACTTAGTTCAATCCACTTTAAAAAGCTATTGAACAAAATATGCATTGGCACTGACCGTCGGCTATACCTACAATTTCAGCGGTCTTCGCCAATACATCAATTAATAGGGTTTCAGTTACAGCAACTTAGGGCATATTACTCTGATTCTACTGCTGCATCTGAAATTCCTTTTCAATATTGTTCCTGTTACGTGGGAAACTGCGCGACGAAAAGGCATTCCTTTTTCGATACATTGTCGCGTATCACCACAATTTCAGGATATTGAAGTAGAGGCTAGTTCTTTTTTGAACAGCCTCAAACTGGCCTTCGCAGGTTTATCCAAACTCGACAATGTCTGGTTTTTCACCAGCTTGGTCGAGCCCGCGAAGACCAATAAAAGAATTTGGTTTTTAGAACCAAAGCGTCCGCCGGAACGGCGCAAGTTTCAAACAATTCAAAAAATCCCACCTGAAGTACCGCAGTTCCCTCAAAAATATCAATCCTGCCAAAAATGCCAAAAGTGATTTGCAGCCTTGTCACATCGGAGTTAGCCACCGATGGAGACGAGGTGTCGTTGCGTCAATGTCCAACTGCCAATTGGATATATAGCAGCGACGGGTGTCGCCGGATGCACGGAGACGTGCTCGTCCGGTGGCGATGGGGGCTGTAGGGTGCAATTCCCTGCTTCTACCCACTGCATGCAGGTATCTGGGCGACGTGGAAACTGTTTTCCGGCGGCAGCCGGAAAGCATGACATGTGTGAAGTGGTGTAAATCCACTCTGCGGGACAGGGGAAACCCTATAACGCCAGACCCAGCGGGGGAGCATCACGGCAGTAATGCCGTGGTGTAAATAGCTCAACCCGTAAAGGCTCCGTCTAATGCCGACGGACCAAAGCGCCCTAAAGGGTGCAACTGGGTAAGATGTCGAGGAGCGGCAAGGCCGAGCAGCGATGAAATTCAAGGGTATCCCAAATTCCTTCGGGAAAAGTAAGGGGGGTCTTCCAGATTCTCTCCCGCCTTAACTGGCACAACCTTGAATGGAGCGACCGGACTTCGACATTGACACATACGTCTAACACGGAAAGGGCCGAACGGCGCAGGCAACTGTGTGCGAGGCCTGATTAGCGAGAACGAGTACCGATAACGGCCACTGCAAGGCAGTGGTGGCCGGTTAGCCGTCGGGTGGCACCGACAGAAAAGGCTGCGGGAAAATTCTCACCTTTGAAAATCGCTTTTTGGGGCTGGCTGCCCCTCTTCTGTCGACGAGCGATGTTCGTCGTCGGAAGAGGCGCAGCCAACTGGTCGGGAGACCGGTGCACTGTGCCATATTTCCACCGGGAGGTTGGATTATGGGAAAACACGCATGCACAACATGGCAAGGATTCTTACAACAGTTGATTACACTGATAAGTCACGGCTACCGTTATTACTGCCTGACAGAGTATCCGATCAAAAAACAGGACAAATGGGAAACCAGTGACATGAAACTCATCAAAAAGTACGACGCCGACATCGGCAAGGACAAGCGCTATCGAAATCAACAGAAAGGCAGGGCAAATTATACGTTTTTGAGGTGGGGAAAAATTGCTCTGATCCTGCGGTCCGCAGGAGAGTATGAGGAAGCAGGCGACCGTTTTGTTGATATCCGTGAAAAGGATCTTGTCCTTGAAGTTGGCGACACCATGCGAATCAGAATAGTGCATGAAGGATCTAAAGGGAGAGTCACGGCATATCTTGAGAAACAGGTATACCGGGACATTAAGGCTGAACTCCTCGATCACTGCCGACACAGGCGATTAGATGTCTTGAAGGGCAGATTTGCCGCACTTAACGGCCTACCTGGTTACTCCGGCATCACCCAGCAAAAGGCCGGGCTCGTGACAGATATTATCCGGGAGGGGAAGAAGCACGGGGTAACCTTGCAACGGAAGGATTTTCCGATCCGCACCAGCAGGAAAATCTACAAAGTTTTCGACTAATCGATTGCCGGGAAGCGGCAGGATACAGATCGCGCCAAGCGTTCGGTATCCTTGCCCGGTGGTTGCGTATCTCCGTGTAAAAAAAGCCCCCTCTGTCCCGCCATATTGGCGGATAGAGGGGGCTTTTTGCGTTTGGGCCGGAAAGAAATGGACAGGGGACTGATATAGATATCAGGGAGGTTTATTTACCTCCCCTCGTCTGCTCCAGGGGTTCAGAAAGTTTGAAAAATGGCCTGGCCGAAAAACCGAATAGAGCGAATGATCCAGAAATGCTCGACCTGACCGCTTTTGCAAAAAAGATGATGGTGAGCACTAACACCATCCGCAATTGGATCAAATTGGGAAAATTGATCGAAGGTCAGCACTATATCCATGTTGGCCGTGTTTATCGCTTCCCCTGGAGTCATGACTGTTTGGCGCATTTGATGCGGTCTTTAGCCCCTGAGCCTGTGGCGACACGGCCAAGGATGGTCACAAGGCGGCAAAACCATACGCAGTTGGTTTTTCGAGCTTGATGATTACCACATCTGTGAGTATCCTGATAAGGCAAACGAAAATCAGCCGAGAGGGGGTACCTAACATGAAGAAAGGACCATAGTATGAAGAAAGCGATTCATGAATCATCTGATTACAAACAGAGAAAACCGAGGTACGGCAGCCTGTATCGCACGAATGGTTCGAAGTATCTGTACATTTCGATGAATTACTTCAAACAGCGGCTGCGCTTTCCGACCGATCGCGAAGACACTCCAGAAAACTGGGATTTCTTCTGCGATTTCCTTGATGAAGTGGGGATGAAGATTAGAAATCAGACGTTCCGTTTTGCCCGGACGTTCTACTGGTTGGATGAAGAGACAAAAGCCCATTTCTCGGCGCTTGAGGGCAACGACTACAAACCAGAACCGGAACATGTCCAGTTCGGCGAATATGCCACCGAATGGATGAGGCGGAGAATCCCAACGTTTAGCTCAATATCCAAAAAGCGGGACTACACGGAAGCCCTGGGAAAACGGATTCTGCCCTATTTTGCGCAGATGGCGTTCTCCAGTATCACGACATCTGTTGTCGAGACGTTCATTGACAATCTGGAGCGCTGCAAGGGGCCGCAGGAGAAAGCCCTTTCAAAAAAACGGGTCAAGAATATCATCGGCCCCATGAGCAAGGTTTGGGAATCGGCCTGTAACGACAACAACTGGAACCTCCGAAATCCCTTCGACGGTTTATCCCAAAAATTTGCTGGGATTCAGGACAGTGCCGATCAGGAGAAGGAGCGGCGGGCGGCATTGATGGAGGAGGATGAGGATTGCCACTCTACCCGTGATGTGTTTCTCCTGTCGGAATGGCAGCGGCTCTTGTCCTTTGTTGATCCTCATTACCATCCGGTCATGGAACTGTTGCTGATGGGACTGATCGGCAGCGAACTGGAGGGGCTGCTGAAGCGCCACCTCAAAGATGACTGCCTCCAGATCAGGTGCGCGGTGATAAGGGAAGATAAGAATACAATGCATCTGAAATTCAAGCCGAAAAACTGGTACCGGAAGAGGGACCTGCCATTGACCGCCAAGCTGAAAACCCTGCTGGAACAGGCGGCGGCTGCGTCGACCAGCGCCGGAATCATCCGGTTCGAGAGCGGCATCGAGCTGCCTGCCAGCGCCTTTCTGCTGACCATGAAAGACGGCGCCTTCTTCAACTATCGGTCGTTTTGCAAGACCATCTGGAACCCGGCCATGAAACAGGCGGGGCTTGAGCGCAGGATACCGTATGCGTCCCGTCACACCATGGTGCAGTGGTCGTCGCTGGTCGGGGTGAACAAGGAACGGCTGGTGGACTTGGTGGGGCACTCGACCAAAACGATGATCGACGAGGTCTACGGCAAGTACCGCAACGGGTTAGTGGAGGAGAAGAGCCTGATTCTTGATTATCTCGGAGAGGATTTCCTAGCCTTGGAGGAGTTACGGACGGCGTTTCCGGAGCGGTACCGACAAAAGATGGCTTTGCCGCTCATAGCGTCTCAGATAGCGGAAGCCCCTGCTATGGCCGTCGCTTTTGGTCAAAGTTTTGGTCAAAGTCAGGGGCTTTATCCTGATAACTACTTGAGGTAGTTAGCTATCTTATGGAGCGGGAAACGGGATTCGAACCCGCGACCTTCAGCTTGGGAAGCTGACACTCTACCACTGAGTTATTCCCGCAATGGACTTGTATAAATGCCAAGAGACGGACGTTTTGTCAACAATTAATTACGCCCTTCACCTCTTTTCGAGCAACGTCTACCCGATGGTGCCCACAATGAAGGCGCGGACTGCACTCAGGTCGGCATCCATCACTTCGCAACGGGTCGGCATCCCTGCCAGTGCGGCAATGGCTGCCGGGACCGGGGCTGGGGCACCGATGGCCTTTTCCACCGCCTCACCGAACTTGGCTGGATGGGCCGTGGCAAGACACACGCGCAGGGCGTCGCCGGGCAACAGTTCCAGAGCGGCGTGCACCCCGACCGCGGTATGGGGGTCGAGCAGGTACCCGGTCTCTTTGTAGAACCGGCCGATGGTGTCCAGGGTCTGCCCCTCATCCACCGAGGCCGAACAAAAGTCGCGGCGGACCTGTTCCATTTCCTCGTCGCTGAAGGTGATCCGCCCCTTTGTCTTCAGTTCGGCAAAGGCCGCCCGCACCCGAGCCGAGTCTTCACCGTAGAGATGGAAGAGGTAGCGCTCGAAGTTGGAGGCCACCTGAATGTCCATGGAGGGTGAGAGGGTGGAGACCACGCCGGCCAGGGAGTAGTCGCCCTGGTTGACGAAGCGGGTCAGGATATTGTTTTCGTTGGTGGCCAGCAGGAGCTTTTCAATAGGCAGCCCCATGCGCTTGGCCACGTAGCCGGCAAAGATGTCGCCGAAGTTGCCGGTGGGAACCGAGAAGCAGACCGGGGCCGTACCTTCTTCCGTTACCCGCAGCCAGGCGTAGACGTAGTAAACCACCTGGGCCAGCACCCGCGCCCAGTTGATGGAGTTGACCGCGCCGAGGGCGTACTTTTCCTTGAACTCCAGGTCGCCGAAGAGCGCCTTGACCATATCCTGGCAGTCGTCAAAAGTGCCGCGGATGGCGATGTTGTGGACATTGGCATCGGTGACGGTGGTCATCTGCCGGGCCTGCACCGGCGAGGTCTTGCCGTAGGGATGGAGGATGAAGATATTGATCCCCTTCTTGCCCCGTACCCCGTGAATGGCGGCGCTGCCGGTGTCGCCCGAGGTTGCGCCGACGATGTTCAGGATTTGCCCCCGCTCGGCCAGGATATATTCGAACACATTGCCCAGGAATTGCAGGGCGACATCCTTGAAGGCCAGGGTCAGGCCATGGAACAGCTCCAGGATATAGACGCCGTTCTCCTTGACCACCGGGGTCACCGCCGGGTGGGTGAAGGTCGCGTAGGAACGGTCGATCAACGCCTTCAGGTCGGCGGGGGGGATATCATCCACAAAACGGGAGATGACCTCGAAAGCCAGTTCCGGGTAGGAGAGCCCCCGCCAGGCGTTGAGCTGTTCCGGGGTGATCCGGGGGTAGGATTCAGGCAGGAGCAGGCCGCCGTCGGTGGCCAGCCCCATCATGACGGCATCCTTGAAGGGGATCGGCTGGATGCCGCCGCGCGTGCTGAGGTAACGCATGGTGTGATTCCTTTCGGGCTTCGACTGAAATAAGAAGATAATCTAACAGAAATTCGCCGATTAGGGAAGCGTCTCAGCCGCCGGAGGCACCGGGCAGGATGCTTTCGCGCAGTTCGCCGGGCGCCAGCAGAAAGAAGAAGCGAAACATGCAGTATTTATAAAATTCGCTGAACAGGAGATGGAAGCTGCCGCCGTGGTTCCACCAAGCCTCTTTCAGGTTCTTGCTGTCCACCGGATAGGGGTAGATGGCCACGTCTTTGGGCAGCGCGTTGCGGAACAGGATCGCGGCCCGCTTCATGTGGTAGCGCGAGGTGATGAGCACGATGGAGCGGACGTCGGCCCGCATGATGACGTCACGGCCATAGATGGCGTTCTCCAGGGTGTTGCGGGAGGCCTTTTCCAGCACGACCCCTTCGGATGAGGGATCGCCGGTCTGGGGGCGGTACAGGTCCCCCTTGCGGACGGAGGGATCGACGCCGATCAGAAAAAGGTGGCTGCCCCGTTGCTCCCGGTACAGCCGTACCCCCTCTTCCACCCTCCCCTTGCCGCCGGCCAGCACCACGATGGCATCGGCCTTGACCGGCCGCTGCCGGTAGGAAAACGTCTTGTAGGTAAAGTCGATGAACAGTACCGCCACAACGATGGCCAGGATAATAACGAGCGTTATGAAGGCCTTGATGATATTCATGAGTCGTCCAATTTTTCCCTTGCAACCGGCCAATTAATCTGTTAAAAATTCTTTTTCAGCAATTAATGGAGGTTACCATCATATGTCGAGAAAATGTGAAATTTGCGGAAAAGGCCCCAGCTTCGGCAATAACGTAAGCCATGCCAACAACAAGACCCGTACCGTCTGGCATCCGAACATCCAGAAGGTCAAAACCATTAAAAACGGCACGGTGGCAACCATCAAGGTTTGCACCCGCTGCATCCGTTCCGGTTTCATCACCAAAGCGCTCTAGTCGCGGCGGCTCACCAGCCGCTTGAACGGTCTGCGATTTGAAGCCGTGGCACACCAGGTGTCCACGGCTTTTTGTCGTTTCCCCACCGGAGGATGGTGCCTCCCCTCCCGGCATGTCACGCCAGGGCGACGACCTCGATCTCAACCAGCGCGCCGCGGGGCAGGCTCTTGACCGCCACGGTCGAACGGGCCGGCTTGTGATCGCCGAAACAGCGGCCGTAGATCTCGTTCACCACGGCAAAATCCCCCATGTCGGCCAGAAAGATGGTGGTCTTGACCACCTGCGGGAACCCCGTGCCGGCAGCGGCCAGTACGGCGGCAATGTTCGCCATCACCCGCTCGGTCTCCGCCGCAACGCCCCCTGCCGCCAGATCGCCCGTTGCCGGGTCAAGGGCGATCTGCCCGGAACAGAAGAGCAGCCCGTTGGCCCGAATGGCCTGTGCATACGGCCCGATGGCAGCAGGAGCCTTGTCTGTCGCAATTGTTTCACATGTCATTGTTTTAGCCTCTCCACTTTGATGACACCCTTTACCTTCATAATGGCGTTCATAACCTTCCGCAGGTGTGCCAGGTCGCTGACATTCACCTCGAAGGTGTTTTCGCCACGCTGGTCGATGGTGCTCTGAATATGGGCGCTGGCGATATTTGCCTCACAGTTGGTGATGGCCATGGTGATGTTTGCCAGGATGCCCTTGACGTCATGACAGATCACCTTGATCTTGACCGGCAGGGACGCGGTCTTGACCCTGTTCCAGGCCACATCGATCTGCCGCTCCGGGTCGCTTTCCAGGGCGAACTTGCAGTCCGCCGTATGGATCGTAACCCCCTTGCCGCGGGTGATGAAACCGATGATCTCGTCTCCCGGCACCGGATTGCAGCATTTGGCGAAGCGGACCAACACATCGTCGACGCCACTGATCTCCACCGCGCTGGTGGACGTCTTTCCTTTCAGCTTGTTGATGACCGCCGAAAGCCGCGATTCCTTGTGCTCGATCCGTTCCTGCAACTTTTCCGCGGGCACCAGCTTGCCCATGATCTGGCCGCTGGATATCTTGCCGTAGCCCACCGCCGCCAGCAGGTCGTCGTCTCCGGCAAAGCCGAATTCGCCGGCGATCTTTTTGAATTCCCCGCTCTTCTGGATCTTCTGCAGGTTTACGGAGTACCTGCGGAAATCCTTTTCGCAGATCTCGCGCCCCAGAACGATGCTCCGCTTGCGCTCCTCGACCTTGATCCAGGCCCGTATCCGATTGCGGGCGCGGGAGCTGTGGACGATCTTGAGCCAATCCTTGCTGGGTGTATGGTGGGGCGAGGTGATGACCTCGACGATATCGCCATTCTTCAATTCGTACTTGAGCGGCACCAGCTTGCCGTTGACCTTGGCCCCCACGCAGCGATGCCCCACGTCGCTATGCACGCTGTAGGCGAAATCGATGGGCGTGGACCCCTTGGGAAAGCCCTTCACATCCCCCTTGGGGGTAAAGACGTAGACCTCCTCGGGGAAGAGATCCACCTTGACCGAATCCATGAACTCCTTGGAATCCTGGAGTTCCTGCTGCCACTCCAGAAGCTGCCGCAGCCAGGCAAAGCGCTTGACCTCCTTCTCGTCGTACCCCTTGCCCTCCTTGTACTTCCAGTGGGCCGCAATGCCGGCATCGGCCACCCGGTGCATCTCGTGGGTGCGGATCTGCACCTCCATCCTGTCGCCGTGGGGGCCGATGACCGTCGTGTGCAACGACTGGTACATATTCCCCTTGGGCATGGCGATATAGTCCTTGAAGCGCCCCGGTATCGGCTTCCAGGCGGAATGGATCACGCCCAGGACCTCGTAGCACTCCCGCACGTCCTCCACCAGGATGCGGATGGCCAAGAGGTCGTAAATCTCCTCGAACTCCACGTTGCGTTTCTCCATCTTGCGATAGATGGAGTAGAGATGCTTGCTGCGGCCCGAAACCTCGCCATGGATTCCCTGAAAAGCCAGCTTCTCGGAGATGATCGATTTCGCCTCCTCGACGTACGCCTCCCGCTCCTTCTTCTTCAGGGACACCTTGCGAGCCAGGTCGAAGTAGAGGTCGGGGTTGAGATAGCGGAACGCCAGGTCCTCCAGTTCCACCTTGACCCAGGATATGCCCAGCCGGTTGGCGATGGGGGCGTAGATGTCCATCGTCTCCCGGGCGATGGTGCGCTGCTTGGTCTCGGGCTGGAACTCCAGGGTGCGCATGTTGTGCAGGCGGTCGGCCAGCTTGACCAGGATGACGCGGATATCGTTGGCCATGGCCAGGAGCATCTTGCGGAAATTCTCGGCCTGGCTCTCCTGCTTGGTCTTGAAGTGGATCTTGCTGATCTTGGTGACCCCATCCACCAGCTTTGCCACCTCTTCCCCGAACATCTCCACCAGTTCCTCGTAGGTCGTCAGGGTGTCTTCGATGGTGTCGTGGAGGAAGCCGGTGACGATGCTGGGGACGTCCAGGCGCAACTCGGCCAGCAGTCCGGCCACCTCCATGGGGTGGATGATGTAGGGCTCCCCGGACAGGCGCGTCTGGCCCTGGTGCACCTTGGCGCAGTACACGTAGGCCTTGCGGATGATATTGAGATCAGCCGTCGGGTTGTACGCCGTTACCGTGTCGAGGATGTCGTTGAGTCTGATCATGCGCCGTTGTCTACTCGCAGGAAGAAAAGGATCGGAAGGTACGGGGATGGATACAAAAAGGGTGAAGCCGCATCATGCGCGATTCCACCCCGGTACGGCAAATTAATGGGCTTGCTGTCTCTTGCTGATTTCGAAGCTGACCTTGCCGGCGGCAATCTCCCGCAGAGCGGTTACCACGAGGCGGTTGTTCTTGGGGTCGATGAGCGGATGAGCCCCCTTGTAGAGCTGTTTGACCCGTTTGGAGGCCAGCATCACCAAAAGAAAGCGGTTATCGACCTTTTCGAGACAATCTTCAACGGTTACCCGTGCCATAGCGTTACTCCTTCCTACTACCGTTAGAAAAATGGAACGTTATTTTTACATGATTTCATCTCAAATATCAAACAATTTCGCCACCTGCTCCAGCATGCGGGAGGTGCGGCGGCGCTGGGCCAGCACGATGGCCGACAACTCCTCGGCGGCCTCCTCGAAGCGGTCGTTGATGACGATGTAGTCGTACCAGCGGCACTCCTTGATCTCGTCCGCGGCCCGCACGATACGGCGCTCGATCACCTCCCGGGCGTCCGACGAACGGCTTTCCAGGCGATGGCGGAGCTCTTCCATGGTGGGGGGCAGGATGAAGACGAACACCCCGCCGTCGAGGCGCTCCTTCAGGATCATCGCCCCCTGGCAGTCGATATCCAACACCAGGTCGATGCCGTTGCGGCGGGCATCCTCCAGGGTCTTCAGGGCCGTGCCGTACAGATTGCCGTGTACCTCGGCCCACTCGGCAAAGGCGTCCTCGGCCACCATGCGCTCGAATTCCGGCCGGGACACGAAGAAGTAGTCCTCACCGTCCACCTCGCCGGCCCGCGGCGAGCGGGTCGTGTAGCTGACCGACTCTCTCATGGCCGGAAAGCGTTGCAGGAGTTCATTGCAGAGAGAAGTCTTGCCGGCCCCGGAGGGGGCCGATATGATGAGGATCAGGCCTTCGCGTTTCATGGAACATCCTTAGGAGGTTGTTGAAAAACAGCCATCTCGCCGCCATCCTCGAATACCCTTTCGTGCGGCGTAGCGCTGCAAACCCTCACCCAATCCCTCTCCCAGAGGGAGAGGGCAAGGCATGCTCTCCCCCTCTGGGGGAGAGATAGAGAGAGGGCCTGCCTCCTCTGGGCATTCTGCGGGTGCGACGATCTGACTATTTTTGAACAACCTGAGTTTTTCAACAGTCTGCTTCGCGGTGATTGGTCGAATGGTAGCACGGAACAGCGGCAAAAGGAAAGCCTTCCGCCCGCCATCCCAGTTTTCAATTCAGAAACGAGCAATTTTTCGTCATGGCCAGAAAATCGAGGGATTGCGCGGAGGCGTACATCGGTACGCCGCACAAGCAAACCCGATGATTGACGCCGCCATGGCGGAAAAGGGCCGTTTCTGGATGAAAATTATTCGATGTTCTGCACCTGCTCGCGCATCTTCTCCATCTCGGCCTTGATCCGGATGACCAGCGAGGTGATCTCGGCGTCGCTGGATTTGGAACCGATGGTGTTGACCTCCCGGTTCATCTCCTGCATGAGGAAGTCCAGCTTGCGCCCCACCGGTTCCGGCAGGCGCAGCGCTTCGTCGAACTGGCCGAAATGGCTGGCGAGCCGGACCAGTTCCTCGGTCACGTCGCACCGGTCGGCCATCAGGGCGACCTCCTGGGCCAAGCGCGTCTCGTCCATCTCCGTCCCCTCCAGCAGTTGGTCCAGGCGCGCCTTCAGCTTCTGCCGGTACTCGACCACCACCGCCGGCGTGCGTTCCCTGATCAGGGCGGTCCATTCCGCCACCTGGGCACGCCGGGCCGACAAATCCGCTGCCAGGGCCTCGCCTTCCCGGGTCCGCATGGCGTCCATGGCCGTCACGGCGGCCTGGACCGCGGACATGAGCTGATCGCGGTAGTCGTCCTCCGCCAGGGTAGTGCTCCCCTCCCGCAGAACCCCCTTCTGGGCGATCACCAGGGACAGGGGCACCTGCCCCAGAAGCCCCAGTTCGCCGGCCAGGTGGTTGAAGGTGGTGAAGTAGGAGCGCGCCAGGGCCGTATCGACCTGGGGCAGCGATTCGGCGGCCAGGGCCTCCTCCCACTGCACGAAGACATCGATCTTGCCCCGCTTGAGCTGGGCGGACACGGCCCGCTTGACCTCGTTTTCCAGGGCCATGAAACCGCGCGGCATCCGTACCGACACCTCGCCGTAGCGGTGGTTGACCGAACGGATCTCCACCGTGAAGGTCCCCTGTTCCGTTGTCGCCTCTCCCTTGCCGTATCCGGTCATGCTCTTTAGCATTGCGGCTCCTTTTTCCGTAGTAACGTCACCTGGTCAAACCATACAACATCCCGGGCGTTTCAGCAACGACAGGTTTACCGGGGGCAAAAACGTCGCAAGCACGGGGCGGCGTTTCCCCACATTCCCTATTGACAAAGCGGAACCGGTACTGTTCAATTATAATTTTACGGTTTGAACCAGTCAGGATTGCGTGTACGACAATCTTTCACATCAGCTCCAGGAGGAAAGCAATGAACCCATTGGCACAAGAACTGAACGACCTGCTTGCCCAGCACAACCCGCACGTTCTGGAAATGCTGTCCGATCTCGGCAAGAACCTCTTCTTCCCCAAAGGCATTCTGACCCAGTCGGCCGAAGCCAAGGAAAAGGCGCACAAATACAACGCCACCATCGGCATCGCCACCGAAAACGGCGGGCCGATGTTTCTGTCGTGCATTAAGGACAAGCTGTCCGCATTCGACCCCAAGGACATCTTTCCCTACGCCCCACCGGCCGGCAAACCGGAACTGCGCTCCCTGTGGCGCGAGAAACAGTTGCGGGAGAACCCCAGCCTGCAGGGCAAGCACTTCAGCAACCCCGTCGTCACCAACGCCCTGACCCACGGCCTCTCCATCGTCGCCGACCTGTTCATCGACAAGGGGGACCACCTGATCCTCCCCGACATGCTCTGGGGCAACTACAATCTGACCTTCGGCACCTGCTGCGGCGCCATCGTCAAGAAGCACCCGACCTTCACCGTGGCCGGCGGCTACGACATCGACGCCTTCAAGGCGGTCCTGAAGGACACGGCCGAAGAGAAGGGCAAGGCAGTGGTCCTGCTCAACTTCCCCAACAACCCCAGCGGCTACACCCCGACCGTGGCCGAAGGCGATGCCCTGGTGGCGGCCATCAAGGAAGTGGCCGAATCCGGCTGCAACATCGTTGCCGTGACCGACGACGCCTACTTCGGCCTCTTTTACGAGGACAGCCTCAAGGAATCCCTGTTCGGCAAGCTCGCCAACCTCCACCCGCGCATCCTGGCGGTCAAGCTGGACGGCGCCACCAAGGAGGAGTTCGTCTGGGGCTTCCGTACCGGGTTCATCACCTTTGCCGACGGCAACGAGTACGAGAATACGCCGGTCATGACCGCCCTGGAGAAGAAGACCATGGGGATCATCCGCGCCCGCATCTCCAACTGCCCGCACCCCTCCCAGACCTTCGTCATCGAGGCGCTGCGTTCGCCCCAGTTCCTGGCCCAGAAGGAAGAAAAGTTCCAGATCATGAAGGGTCGCGCCCTGAAGACGAAGCAGGTGCTCGACAGCGGCAAGTACGATTCGGCCTGGACCTACTACCCGTTCAACTCCGGGTACTTCATGTGCCTGAAACTGAAACAGGTGGATGCCGAGAAGCTGCGCCTCCATCTGCTGGACAAGTACGGGGTCGGCGCCATCTCCACCAGCAAGACCGACCTGCGCATCGCCTTCTCCTGCATCGCCGAGGAGCATATACAAGAACTGTTCGACATCATCTACCAAGGGGCGCAGGATCTGGCCTGAGGCGCGGCCTGGCCTGACTCATGAAACGAAGAAGGGTCCACATGACGTGGGCCCTTTTTCGTTTTTCCTCGATAAGTAACACTATATATTCCGGGATGAATGCGGTCATTGGAACTCAACTCCACAGAACCGCTGCCGGTGGCATCGTTACTCCAAAACTTGCTTTTCGGTGATAGTTCCGTATTCTTTAAGAGACGTTGCCGCCTCGTAGCACTTCAGCACAGTTTTGGCTATTTCTTTCTATGAAACAATTTCAATCCTGACTAGTTGGGTGTTCTTTCCCTTGCCCCTCAAGATTCTTCACATACTGAGCCAACGTCCCGATGCCACCGGCAGCGGTTTTTTCGTGCAGAACATGCTGCGGCAGAGTGCGGCCCGGGGACACGAGAATTATCTGCTGTGCGGCGTTCCTGCCGGTGACATTCCGGTTCTCGACTGTATCGACAGAGACAGGTGCAGTTTTGTGTTATTTGACGGCCCGGATCTGGCCTTCCCCATCCCCGGCATGAGTGATGCCATGCCGTATCCGAGTTCAGTTTTCGGCATGCTCACCGAAAAACAACTCCTGGCCTACGAGCAGGTTTTTTCCGAAAAAATACGGCATGCCGCCACAGAATTTGCGCCGGATATCATTCACAGCCACCATCTCTGGCTGGTAACGGCCATCACCCGCAGAATACTGCCGGACATTCCGATGGTAGCCTCCTGTCACTCCACCGATCTCCGGCAATTCATGCAATGCGGGCATCTGCGGTCGCAGGTATATGAAGATTGCCGGAAGGTTGAGAGGGTTCTGGCACTCAGCAGGGATCAGAGCCGGATGATACAGAGCCTGTATCAGATTGACGGCCGCCGAATTGACATTGTTGGCGGTGGCTTCAATCGGGAGCTGTTTGACTGGGGGCCGAAGGAAGCCACGCCGATACACCTGCTGTATGCCGGAAAGCTGAGTTTTGCCAAAGGGGTCGACTGGTTGCTGCGTGCCTGTCGCCATATCGCCGGGCTGCCGGTGCACTTGCACCTCGCCGGTTCCGGGGCCGGGCATGAGGCGGAAGTCTGCCGTGCCCTTGCCGCAGAGCTGGAAATCCCGGTGCAGTTTCACGGCAATCTGCCGCAAGCGCAGCTTGCCGTCCTGATGCGAGCCGCCCATATCTTCATTCTGCCGTCTTTTTACGAAGGCTTTCCCCTGGTGCTGCTCGAAGCCCTGGCCTCAGGCTGCCGGATCATCACCACCAGGCTGCCGGGTGGCTGTGAACTGCTGGAAAATGTGCGCAGCGATTTGGTACAGTTCATCAACCTGCCCCCCCTGCAGACGGTTGACCGGCCATTTCCCGATGATTGGCAGAGTCTCGAAGAGCAACTGGCCGATGCGATACGGCACATGGTCGATCTGGCGCAAAAAACCCCAGCCCCGACCGCGGCCGAAACGAACGGGTTGACGGTGTTTCATACCTGGGAGGGGGTTTTTTCGAGGGTGATGGCGGCTTACAGCCACGTTCTCAGTCGTGGAGGTTAATGGCGATGGCGGCGATATCGTCATGGAGCTTGAAACGGGGGTAAACGCGGCAAAAAGGGTCGTCCTGCTGCAACGCCCGGACATGGTCGCAAATCTCTTGCAAGCCGCCCTGCTGATAGCAGGCGACGAAGCGAGACCAGTCGCTTGCATCTTCCGGATTTTCTTTCGGGAGAAAGAGACCGTCGGTAAAAAGCAGGATGGCGGCCACGCCATCAAGTGCCACACGACCACAGTTGAGAAAGTCGAGGGCCACGGCCTCTCCATTCAACGTCCCGTAGCTTCTGTTCATCTGCAGCCGCACCTTTTTAATCTGCTCCGCAAGCTCAGTGCCAATGCCGAGGCCGGAAGAGCACGGCAGATTCTTCCACAGCATGAGCGTCTCAAGGTCATGATCGGTCTCATGTGTCAGCAGCCTGTACCGACCATTGTCCATAACCAGCAGAATGAGGCTGTCGCCGATCTGGCAGTAATCCGCATGGTTTTCTTCAATGCGCACCACAGCGGCGCTTGTCGACCAGAGGAGGTGCCGTTCATTGTCGGTAATGCCGAGTTCACGGGTTGCTACATTGATCTGACGATTGGCGAGATCGGCTGAGCGATAGAGGTCGCTGCCACCGGTCCGGAAGGCGTGCGCGGCTATCCGGGCAGCAAGAAGCCCGCCGGTGGTGCCCGGCGGGAGATTGTCATTTGCCAGGCTGGTAGCGCCGTCAAACACGCCAAAGAGGTTGCCATCGCGGAGCAGCACATCTTCATTTACCGTACCACTGCCTTTTTGCAAAAGCATCTCGGCTGGCCGGTCGGCATAATCATCGTACGGTCGGTGGATGGGCGTATGAAGGTTGGGGGCACTATACATCGGGGCTTGTCCTTGATTACAAATCCATGCAACTATAATATACATCCGGCATGACGGCAAATTGGTAGTTACCATGATTAGCGCAAGCGTTATCGTCAATACCGATAATTAACGTCTGGCTTTGAAAATGACACGAACCTATGATCACGATTGTTAACGACTGTCGGCAGGATATGTGGGATGAGTATATCGGCAACAATCCCCGCAGCCTGTTCTTTCATCGCCATGGCTGGGCCGAGGCCTTGGCTGTCACCTACGATCTGCCGGTTTTCCGGCTGGCGGCCAGGAATAATGCCGGAACCATCGTCGGCGCGCTTCCGGTTATCCTGTTTTCCCCACCTGGTGCAGCAAAACGATTACTATCACTGCCATACACCGATGCGGCGGGTATTGTTGCCGAAAATGGCGAAGCCGCAAGCGAACTGGTTTCGGCCGCCTTGCGCATGGCCCAGGAGCTGGGTGCCGACCATCTGGAGATACGCCAAGCCGGAAATGCAGAGCAAGAGGCTTTTTCCCCTGGCACTGCACCGTGGCATCATATGGCCCATGCATTCAAAACCGGCCTTTCCCGGACGCTTCCCGTCTCCCCCGAGGCACTATGGCTTGATTTACGGCCCAAAGTGCGGAACCAGGTACGAAAAGCGATGCGGGAAGGGTGCCGGGCAGAGATCGGTGGGCGTGAACTGTTGCCCGATTTCTTTGCGGTATTTTCAGAAAATATGCGCGATCTTGGCTCTCCGGTACATGATCCGGCCATCTTTCGGCATCTGGCCGGCCATTTCCCCGAGAGCATGCATGTCGTCGTAGTATTTCGGGCCGATCTCCCGGTTGCGGCGGCGATCCTTTTGCGGCATGGCGCGACACTCTTCAACCCCTGGGCATCGTCGTTGAGGCGGGAAAGGCCGTTTTGCCCGAATATGCTGCTCTATTTTACGATGCTCGACTTTGCCGTGCAGACGCAATGCGAACGATTCGATTTCGGCAGGTCGAGCCCCCATGCCCCTACCTGCCGTTTCAAGCTGCAATGGGGTGCGGTGATGCAGCCCCTGGTGTGGCATGTTTATTCCCGGCCCGGTTGCCACTGGCATCCGGAACGGGAAAGCCTCGCCCACGAAAACTGGAAGAGCGTCAGCCTCGCTGAATCCAACAGAAGAGGACCGGCGCTCAGGCGCTGGATCAGCCTGTGAACGGCAGGCGACTGGCACTTTCCGGCGCGGTTTTTTCGCTGCCGCAACCGATCTTTCTGGTCATTGAGGATGTGGGCTGGTGGCAGGGATACGACGGGGCGGCGCAGAACGAACCCTTTCGCACCGGTTTCTGCCGCCGTCATTGCCTGGACGATTACCGTGCCCTGACACGGCTTGCCAGGCGGCTTTCCATGCGGCTCGCCATTGGCTTGGTGCTGGGGGAGTGGGACCGTACCAACTTCCTGAAAGACGTGCAGGGTGCCACCTGGATGGGCACGGCTTGGGACAACAGTATCAACCAGGGGCCCTGGCTCGATGAAACGGCGCAGTATCTCAACGACCATCGGCAGTTTCTCGAGATCGCCCTGCACGGCATCTGTCACGAGTTCTGGCAGGACGGGCAGATGCACCGCACGGAATTCCATGATGCAAGCGGGCAAATGCGGCCGGAGGCAGTGGTGCGCCGCCACCTCGAGGCCTATGCCACCCTCTTGTCGCAGAACGGGCTGGGGGGCTTTCCTCGGTTTTTTATCCCACCTGCCCTCTACCACAGCTTCGGCAACGGCCGGGAGTCAATGCAGGCGATCCTCAAATCCTTCGGCATCGATTATGTCGCGACACGCTTCAGCAAGGCCCGCCTCTATGCCAAACCCCAGCATCCGCGCCTTGCCTGGGAATGCGGCATTGGACTCGTCGAGAGGGGACTTTCCCCGGTGAACTGGGATGTGGCAGCTGCCCCGCCGCGCTTATGTGACGATAATTCTCCGATCCTCGCCCTGCATTGGGCCAATCTCCTGCACCCCGATGCGGAGCGGAATCATGAGGTGGTGGACGCTTGGGCGGATATGCTGGCGACAAAGGCCGCCGGGCTCGATTTTATTCTGGCGGAAGAACTGGCTGCCTGCTGGTGCCAGGCGGCAGCGTATTTCCTTGCCGATTTTAGAAAGGAATCAAATAGCATTGTCATTGACCTTGGGGCGATACCAACGCTGCCCTGTTTTACCGGAGCGATAGCATTAAAAATACGGGACGAACAGTCGCAAACCTGGCATGTTCACGGGGCAAACGTTGTGGGGCAAACAACTGGAGAGGATTCAACAACAACTCGTTATTTGCTGCCCGAGCCACGGAGTACGAAGATTGTAATTTCTCGCAACCATCACCGATAAACAGGCCATGATGACGCGAGTTGAAGAGTAACGTTCCTCCCCTTCTCCCCGAATCGCTCCCCCTCCCCCGTTATCCCGCCCCTCCGGCGCGGGGGCATCCGCCACTTCCCCCTTGTCTGCCCTGGCGGTTCCGGTGTAGTCTGTCCATCATGGGCGCACTCAAGGTCATTACCAGCAACTCCCTCACCCGCCTGGCCGCCACCCTGGCGGGCGACTTGGCCGGTTCCCCCACCCCGCCCCTGGGGCGGGATACGGTGGTGGTGCTCAATCCCGGCATGGCCCGGTGGCTCTCCCTGGAACTGGCAACCACCCGGGGGGTCGCCGCCGGTCTCGACTTCCCCTTTCCCAACCAGATCCTGGATACCTGCTTCCGCGCCCTGATCCCCGGCGTGCCCGACAATTCGCCCTTTACCCGGGAGCGCATGTCCTGGCGCATCGCGGCCCGCCTCCCCGCCCTGCTGAGCCGCCCCGGCTTCGAACAGGCGGCCGGCTACCTGGGCGCGGCGGCCGACGGCCGACGGCTGCTCCAGATTTCCCGCATCCTGGCCGACCAGTTCGACCAGTACGTCATGTTCCGCCCCGAGATGGTCCTGGCCTGGGACCGAGGCCGGGACGACGGCTGGCAGGCCGACCTGTGGCGGGAGATCTCCGCCGGCTGCGCCGGCCAGCATCGGGCCGCGCACCTCGGGATGTTCCGGGAGCGCATCCGGCAGGGGGCGCACCCGGCGGGCACGCTCCCGCACCGCATCAACCTGTTCGGCATCTCCTACCTCCCCCCGTTCCACCTGGAGGCATTCTCGCTGCTCGCCCGGACGACCGAGGTGGTTTTCTACCTGCAGAACCCCTGCGGCGCCTTTTGGGGCGATCTCGTCTCCCGCAGGCGGCTGGCGGAACTGGCCCTGCGGGAGTCCCCCGATGCGGAGGAGTACTACGATACCGGCAACCCGCTGCTCTCCTCCCTGGGAACCATGGGGCAGGAGTTCCACGACATGCTGCTGGAATACGGCTTCGACACCACGGACCTGGACGACGGGGACGAGCAGCCCGGCGGCACCCTGCTGCAGGCCATCCAGAACGATATCCGCCAGTTGCGGGACAGCGGCGGCCGGGACGAACGGATCGTCGTCGCGCCGGGAGACCGTTCCCTGCACGTGCACTCCTGCCATGGCCCGTTGCGCGAAATGGAGGTGCTCTACGACAACCTCCTGGCCATGTTCGATGAACTGGACGGCCTGGAGCCGCGCCACATCGTGGTGATGATACCGGACATCGAGGCCTTTGCCCCCTACATCGCCGCCGTGTTCGGCACCCAGGCCGGCGGCAGGCCGGCCATACCGTTCACCATCGCGGATCGCAGCCAGCGCCGGGAAAACCCGCTCATGGAAATCTTCGCCCGCATCCTGGAGCTCCCGGCGACCCGCTTCGGCGTCAACCAGATCCTGGAACTGCTGGAAGCGCCGCCGGTGCTGGACCGCTTCGCCATCACCCCCGACGAGTTGGAGGCCGTCAGGGGCTGGCTGAGTGAAACCGGCGTGCGCTGGGGCTTCGATGCCCACCAGCGGGCCGAGCTCGGTTTCCCGCCTTTTGCAGAGTTCAGCTGGCAGGCGGCCCTGGACCGCCTCTTCCTGGGCTATGCCCTGGAGCCGGACAGCGACCGTCTGTTTCACGGCATCCTCCCCTTTGGGGATATCGAGGGACGCTCCGCGGTGCCGCTGGGCAAGCTGGCCGAATTCCTGCTGGCGGCGCGCACGGCGGCCAAGCGGCTGTCGGGGAGCCACTCCCTGGCCGCCTGGGCCGACATCCTCGCCAGCACCGCCCAGGATCTCATGCGCGCCGGCAACGGCGAGGACGGGCTCAAACCGCTCTTCGACAGCCTCCAGACCTTGCGCGAAGCCGAGGAAGTGAGCGGCTTCAAGACCCCCATCAACCTGGAGGCGGTACGGGAGGCCCTGAACGGGCTGCTGGATGATTCCGGCGGCGGTTTCGGCTTTCTGGGGGGGCGGGTCACCTTTTGCGCCATGCTCCCCATGCGCAGCATCCCCTTCCGGGTGATCTGCCTGTGCGGGATGAACGACGGCATCTTTCCCCGCAACAAGCGCCAGCCCGGTTTCAGCCTCTTGTCCGGAAAGCGCCGGCGCGGCGACCGCTCCGTCAGGGACGAGGACCGCTACCTGTTTCTGGAGACCCTCATCTCGGCCCGGGAGCGCCTGCACATCAGCTACACCGGCCAGAGCGACCGGGACAACTCCGTCATCCCCCCCTCGGTGGTGGTGGCCGAACTGCTGGACTACGTGGCGCGCGGCGCTGTGGTTGCGGGCCTCCCCGAGACGCCCCCTCCCGTCCTGGTCAACCACCGCCTGCAGGCCTTCAGTCCCGACTATTTCAGTCCCGGCGCCGATGCGCAGTTGTTCAGCTACTCCACCGAATACCGGGACGCCCTGACGGAGCGGCGCATCTCCGGTCCCGCGACGCGCCGCTTCACCACGGAACCGCTGCCGGACGATCCCGAACTGGTGCAGGAGATCGAACTCCGGGAGTTGCTGCGGTTTCTGGGCAGCCCCTGCGCCGTTTTCCTGGCCCGGCGGCTGGGCGTACGCCCGTTCGACCCGGCCGAAGAGGTGCAGGAACGCGAATTGTTCCGCCTGGACGGCATGGCCGCCTATGGGCTCAGGCAGGATTTGGTCCGGCAGGCCCTCTCCGGCACGGAACTTGGTACCGGCTACGAGACGGCCCGTGCCCGTGCCCTGTTGCCCCCCCTGGCCGCCGGAGAGACCGCCTACCGGGAGGCCCGGGACGAGAGCCAAAGGTTTGCCGGTTTGGTGGCGCCGTTCCTGGATGCGGAACGGGAGCCCCTGGCCGTGGCCTTCGGGCACAACGGCATGACGTTGCGGGGCGCCCTGAGCGGCATTCGCCAAACGCGGTGTCTGCGCTGGCGCTGCGCCGCCATGAAGGCCAAAGACCGCCTGACATTGTGGGTCGAACACCTGGTCCTGAACGCCCTGGCGCCCGCCGGCTATCCGTGCCGCAGCCTCCTGTTCTGCAACGACCTTTCCCTGGCCCTGGCACCGCTGGACAACGCCGCCGCCATTCTGGGCGACCTTCTCGATTTGTACCGAGAAGGGCTGAAAAGGCCGCTCCCCTTCTTCCCGCAGGCCTCCTGGCTCTATCTCACGGCGGGCATGGACAAGGCGGAAGGACGCTGGACCGGCAGCGACCACGCCCCCTACCCGGCCGAATCGGCCGAACCGTCGAATTCCATCTGTTTTGGCGATACCAACCCACTGGGTCAGGAATTCGCGGAGCTGAGCCGCCGGGTGTTCGAACCGATGCGGGCGGTGGCGACCGAGGAGAAGATGGCATGAAAAACCTCGACCTGCGCGCAATCGACACCTGCGGCCCGACCCTGATCGAGGCCAGCGCCGGTACCGGCAAGACCTGGACCATCACCGCGCTCTATACCCTGCTGCTCCTGGAGCAACGCCTGCGCCCGGAGGAGATCCTGGTGGTAACCTACACCAAGGCCGCCACCGCCGAACTGCGCGACCGCATCAGGAAACGGATCGCCGCCACCCTGGACCTGTACGCCACCGGACGGGAGCCGGCCGACGAATTGGAACAGCTGCTGCTGGACAGCCCAAAGGTGAACCGGGAGGCCGCGCAACTCCTCCTTACCCGCGCCCTGTACTCCTTCGACGATGCGGCCATCTTCACCATCCACGGCTTCTGCCAGCGGGCGCTGCTGGAAAACGCCTTCGAGAGCGGTTCGCTGTTCGACAGCGAACTGACCGCCGACCAGTCCGCCCTGGCGGCCCAGGTATGCGACGACTTCTGGCGGACCCGGATCATGGCCGACACGGGGCCGTTCCTGGAACGCCTGGTCAGGGAGGGATACACGCCGGACAAGCTGGCTGCCCCCTTTGAAGGGCAGTATCAGAACCCGGACCTGAACGTCATCCCCGAGGCTGTAGATGTGGACCTGGCCCGGCTCGCGGGGCAGCGGGACGCCCTGCTGCCGCCGGTGGCGGCCATGTGGGCTGCGGAACGCGCGGCCATCGTCCAGATCCTCAACCAGGCCAACCTGAGCCAGACCAGCTACAAACCGGCCCAGATCGAGGCGGCCGCGGCAAAACTCGACGTCTGCCTGGGACAGGGGAATCTGGACAAGGGAAGTGACGGCCTGGCGCTGTTTACCCCGGCCCGCATCGAAAAGGGCATGAAGAAAGGGTCCGCCCGGCCGGAGCACCTCTTTTTCGACCTCTGTGGCCGCTTGCACGATGCCGTTGTCCGGGTCGAAGACGGGTTCGACACGAAACTGATCCATCGCCGGATCGAGCTCAAAGCATGGTTGCGGGACGAACTGGCCCGGCGCAAGCAGGCCCTTAACCTGCGCTGTTACGACGACCTGCTGCTGGACCTGCACCTGGCCCTGGAGGGGCCGGGCGGGGCGCGGCTGGCCGCCGGGCTCCGCGAGCGCTACCAGGCGGCCCTGATCGACGAGTTCCAGGACACCGACCCGCTGCAATGGCGGATATTCGCCCGCCTGGCCGGGTTGCCGGCAGGAAATGGGGCAATGGACCGGCCGGAACGGGGTACTTTCGGCACGGCCACCCCGGAGGCGCCTCCGTACCCGCTCTTCCTCATCGGCGACCCCAAACAGGCCATCTACAGCTTCCGGGGCGCCGACATCCATGCCTACCTCGCCGCTGCCCGGGCCACGGCAGCGGACCGGCGCTGGACCCTGGACACCAACCGCCGTTCCACCCCGCCCCTGGTGGCCGCCGTCAATGCCCTGTTCGACACGGGCAACCCGTTCCTCAATCCCGGCATCCGGTTCAATCCGGTTCAGGCCGGCCGGCAGCGGCACCAGCACCTCCTGCGCCACGGCAGGCCGGTGGAGCAGCCATTGCGGTTCTGGGTATACCAACGTGCCGACCAGTCAAAGCCGGCGGCCAAAGGGACGGCACGCGGGACGACGGTCACGGCGACCGCCGCGGAAATCGCCCGCCTGCTGGACGGCAAGAGCGAGATCATCCCCAAGGACGGCATCCGGCGGCCGCTCAAGCCGGGTGATATGGCCATCCTGGTCAAGGCCCATTACCAGGCCGACCAGATGCAGAGCGCCCTGGCCGCCCTGGGCATCCCCTCGGTCCAGCACGGCAATGCCACCATCTTCGAGACCCGCGAAGCGCTCGACCTGCTGCGCATCCTCCGGGCCGCCGCCGATCCGGGCCGCAGCGCCCTGATACGCGAGGCGCTGCTCACCTCCGTCGTCGGCCTGTCGGCCAACGACGTCTTTGCCCTGCAGCACGACGAGACCGCCTGGGAGGTCTGGCTGTTCCGCTTCCGGACGCTGCACGAGGCGGCCCAGACAGGAGGGGTGATCGCCCTGGTTTCGCGCCTGCTGGGGGAGTGCGGCGTCAGGCGGCAGGCGCTGGCCTCTGCCGACGGCCCCCGGCGCATGACCAACATCCTGCACTGCTGCGAACTGCTGCACCAGGCGGAGCAGGAGCAGGGGCGCGGCCTGGAGGGCTCCATCGCCTGGCTGGAACGGCGCATCACGGGAGAGATGCAGGACGACACCTTTCTCCTGCGCCTGGAAACGGACGCCAACGCCGTCACCATTTCCACCATCCATGCCAGCAAGGGCCTGGAATATCCGGTGGTGTTCCTCCCCTTTGCCTGGGACCCCCCTTCCGCCCAAAACAGGCGGGTGCTCTTCCACGATGCCTCCGGAAAGCTGACCCTCGACCTGGGGTCGGACAAGCGGGACACGGACCACCGGCAACTGGCCCGGGAGGAGCAGGATGCCGAGGCGGCGCGGCTGTTATACGTTGCCCTCACCCGGGCCGAGTTCCTCTGTTATGTGGCCTGGGGCGGCATCAAGGGCGCCTTCGAATCGCCGTTGCGCAGGCTGCTCCACGGCGAGGACTATAGGGACGCCAAGTCGTTCGGCGCCGCCCCTGACCAGGAAATCCTGGCCGCCCTCGCCGGGCTGGCCGGCAAGGCGGCCCGTGAGGGCGGCCCCAGCCCCATTGCCGCCGGATTCATGCCGGCAGACACGCCCGCCCCGCCCTATTCCCCTGATCGGGAAACGTCAGCCTCCTTCGCCTGCCGCGGGGTGCAGCGGACTATTGCCGCCCAGTGGCGCGTCTCCAGCTTCAGCGCCATTACCGACGGCGCCGAACGCCACCTCCAGCCCCGCGATTACGATGCCGTGGCCGCCCACGACGCTCCCCCGGCCATGGCAGAGCCCCCGGCCGGCACAGACGGCCCGCCGGCCGGGTTCGGAACCGACCTGTCCATCTTCGGCTTTCCCCGCGGCGCAGCCGCCGGCACCTGCCTCCATGAGCTGTTCGAGCAACTCGATTTCAGCGCCGTGGAGGGGGAGTCCCTGGAGCGGCTCTGCCAAACCGTTCTGCTGCGCAACGGCTATGACGGGCGCTGGCTGCCGGCCGTGCAGCGCATGGTCATGGACATCGTCGCCGCCCCGCTCCTCTCCGACGAACCCGGCTTTTCCCTCTCGCGCCTCAAACCGGGTTCGTGGCAGGTCGAAATGGAGTTTTTCCTCCCGGTGGCCAGCCTGAGCGGCGGCCGCCTGGCCGAGCTGTTCGCCGGGCTGCTGAGCCCCGACCGGCACGGCGGGTTCGGAGAAATCCTGGCCGCGCTCCACGTCCAGGAAACCCGCGGCATGCTCCAGGGCTTCATGGACATGGTCTTCGAGCACAACGGCCGCTTCTACATCATCGACTGGAAATCGAATCACCTGGGAGGCCGGCCCGGGGATTACAGTGCAACAAAGCTCCTGGAGCCCATGGCCCGCCACGCCTATATCCTCCAGTACCATCTCTACACCCTGGCCCTCGACCGGCTGCTGCGCCTGCGTCTGCCCGGGTATGAGTACGACACCCATTTCGGCGGGGCCATCTACGTATTTTTGCGGGGGATCGTCGCCGGCTCCGCCGAATACGGCATCTATCGCGACAAACCGTCGCCCCTGTTCATCAGCCGGGCAAACGAGCTGCTGTTGGGGAGCGGCGAGGCGGGCTTGGCTTGAGGTAGATTAAAAAACCACGAGCCCGGACGGTATCCGCCCGGGCTCGTGGTGCATTAACGACAGGATCACAGTCTATTTGAACTTCTCCAGGTACTTTCTGATCCCCCCCTCGAAGATCTCTTCGATCTCGTTTTTGGGATGCCCCTTGGCGTAATGCCGGAAATAATCGCCGATGAGCATGACGATCAGCAGGAAGACGATGGCGTAGCCCAGGCGTCTGCCGAAGCGGGCCCAGTTGAACCGTGGCGCCTCCTCCTGTTCCTCCCCCCTGGCGGGACGGCCGTCACGGTAGATGAACTGTTCGCGCAGCTGGCGTATCCGCTTGAGTTGGACATTGGAGATGTGGCTGATAATGGCATCCCGGTCCCGCTCGTCGATAAACACGAACTGCAGGCCGGTATTGAAGTACTCCCGGTCGTTGCCGGCGGCGAAATTGCGGTTGGCGGTGATGACCCGCGCCACAATGTCCACGATGCGGCGCGGCATGGGGACAAGGATTTCCAGCAGCACATAGACGCCGCTTTCAAACTGCTGGTGGGTGATGATGCGCACGCCGCCGCCGCTGATGTTGGCGGCCAGGGGGATGATGGTATCCCATGAGTCGGCCGGTTCCTCCGTCTCTTCCAGCCCCTCGCGTTCTTCGAACTCCCCGTCTACGCCCTCACGCTCCTCTTGTCCGTCGTGTTCCCCGTCATGCCCGTTCTGCTTGTCAGCGTGCTCGTTGCCCGCTCCCTCATCCTCATCGGCCTGTTCGAGCCGCCGTTCCGGCGGGAGCGCCGCACGTTCCAGGACAAGGCTGCTATCCCAACGTTTGTTCTTGAGTTCGATGTCGACGGCCTGACGCTGCTCGCGGCGCTCCCCCCATTCCTGCTTGAGAATTTCCACGTTCTGCTCGGAGGAGATGTAGTACTTGATCGGCAGGAAGGCGTCGATCCGGTAGAACTCCCGCAGTTCGTCGGAAACGATCTCGCCGATCAGGCGGAGCAGGACCTCCCGGGCAGGGCCTTCGGCAACGATGATGGCCCGGCAACTGTAGCCGCTTTCATCCTTGCCGCCGCGCAGGTCGAGGATCTGGCCCACATGGAGGGAGGCGTCGTGGGGAAGCTGGTCACGGGAAAGCTGGAGGGAAACGAAATCCTCGTCGATCTCGTGGATGATGGCCCAGTCGCGGAATACTCCGGCATTCGCCAGGGGAATGCCGACGCTGACCTTCATGCCGGCAGGGAAATAATTGGCGTAAATGTCGAAATCGTTCATGGAGCGAAATCCGCAAAGGAGATAAGCTGCCGGCGTTCTTGACCGGGGTGCTTCATTCCAGAGATCTGTTCAACGCTTCGACCAGTTCGTCAATGGCGACCTTGTGGACGCCGGCGCCATGCTCGACCGTTTCCAGGTCGGCGATCTGGCATTCGTAACAGTCGAGATGATAGCTCTGGAATACCGCCAGTGTTTCGGGGTGCTGCCTGATGATGTCGGCGATAATCATGTCCCGTGTGATCATGGTACGCACCTCGCTTGCTGGCAAAAAAGGATGGGCTGTCGAGCGCCTGGGTAGTTTTGCTTGGTTGCACGCTTGGTTCCGTTTGGCGCCGCGCCGGCGGCGGCCGTTCACTCGAGTTCGAATTTCGCCCTGAGGGCGGCCTTCACTTCCGGCGGCACAAACCGGTCGATATTCCCGTTCAGCAGGCAGACCTCCTTGACGATGGAGGAGGAGAGGTAGCCGTATTGGAGCGATGTCATCATGAACAGCGTTTCGACCCCCTGGCCGATCGTGCTGTTCATCTGGGCGATCTGAAACTCGTACTCAAAGTCCGATATGGCGCGCAGTCCCCGGATGATGACATGTGCCCCCCGTGAGGCGACATAATCTATCAGAAGGCCGCTGAAGGTGTCAACAACCACCCGCGGTTCGTCCCGGAACACGTCGCGGATCAGGCCGACCCGTTCGTCGATGGAAAACAGGGGGTTCTTCTGGGAGTTGGCGGCCACCGCCACCACCACCTGGTCGAAGATCCTCAGGCCGCGGTTTATGATGTCCACGTGGCCGTAGGTGATGGGATCGAAGGAACCGGGATAGACTGCGATCTTTCTCATGCGCCCTCCAACGTAAAAAACTCCAGTGCCGTGTCGCCGTAAACCCGGCGATCGTCCTTGATCAGCGCCCCGACCCGTTCCGGCAGGGGATTGCGCGCCGCGCATTCCACAACCAGCAGTCCGTCGTCCGCCAGCAGGTGCAGATTGTCCAGCGCCTCCGGCACGGTGCCGTAAAGGGCCGAGGCATAGGGGGGGTCAAAGAATACCACATCGAAGCGCCGCCCCTGCGAGGCCAGAAGCCGCACGGCCTTGAGGCAATCGACGGTGAGAAGCTGCGACCGGGCGGCGAGGCCGGTGACTTCCAGATTCTTTTCCAGAACCGCCTGGACGCGCCGATCATGCTCCACGAAACAACAAAAGGCCGCCCCCCGGCTCAGGGCCTCGATCCCCAGACCGCCGGTCCCGGCGCAGATATCCAGCACCTGGGCTTCTTCAAGGCCGCGACGGCTCGAAATGATGCTGAAAAGCGCTTCCCTGACCCGGTCGGCCGTGGGACGGGTCTGCATCCCCCGGGGCGCCGCAAGTCTCATCCCCCGCACACTGCCCGCAATTACGCGCATCTCCGGCGCACCCTCCCGTATACATCCATCAGCCGCAAGCTACCCTAAAACAGTAGAGGCGTCAAGCCGGAAGCGCTCCGGGCAAAAAATCACATGCCGTTGAAAAAACAGTTGAAAACAAACCGTGCTCCAGTACAATGGCGCGGTCGGCCTTATCCTTGAAAATGCTGAGGAATTCACGTGAACAGAGGACGGGTACTACCATACCGCTTCATGCGCCACCTGGCGGCGGCGGCCTGGATGGGCGGCATTCTTCTCCCGGGGACCGCCGGCGCCGTCCAATGGCGCCCCCTGGCCCGTACGGCGCGCCACGATGTTGCCCTTGACATGGATTCGCTGAAACTGACCCCCTTGGGCAGGGTGACCGTCTGGCTTCGGTTTACCCCCCTGGGCGAACCGCAACGCAAACTGGCCGCCGCCGAGTACGGCGAAAAGCAGTACCGTCTCCATCTGGAGTACTATGAAATAGATTGCAGCGAACAGACCGACGTCCTGGAACTGATGGACATCATCGGGCCGGACGGGAAACGGTTGACAAGAATGAAGGGGGGAGGCCCGCTGGCGGCCATCTTCCCCGGCTCGGCGCTCGACCTGGCCGCCAGGCAGGTCTGCCCGTCTTTCGAGGATGAAGCCGTTGCAGACGACGAAGTGGAAACGCCGGACAGCAACGACACGGAAGAGGCCGGCACGCAGCAGGTCACGGAAGAGGTCCGCACGCGCATTGCCGAGGCGCTCCGAAAGACCCAAAAGGAACCGGACAACCAGGCCGCCTGGCGCGAACTGGGAAATGCCTATTACGACGGCGACCAGCCCCAGCAGGCCATCGAGGCCTACGACCGGGCGCTGGCGTTCGCCCCCGACGATGCGGACATACTCAACGACCAGGGCGCCATGTACCGCCAGTTGGGCGATTTCACACGGGCCCTGGCAAATTTTGAAAAGGCGCTGAAGATTGCGCCCTATAACCTGGAAAGCCTCTATAACGCCGGGTACGTCAATGCCTTCGACCTGAACCGCATGGACAAGGCGCGGGAGGCGTGGCGCCGCTACCTGGAGCTGGACCGGACCAGCGACACCGCCCGCCAGGTTCAGGGGTTCATGGAACGTTACGGCAAATAGACCACACCACCATTGGAGCCGGGCGCAAAAACGACTGATTTGCGCTTTAAGAGCTTGCTACGGTGGCAATGCATGATACCTTTATAAGCAGGGAGGCAACGCTATGAACATACGGCATCTGACACATGCGCTCATGATTCTACTGACATCACTGGTTCTCGGGTGCGGCGGCGGGGGTGGTGGAGGCGGCGGAACAACAGCGGACACGACACCGCCGACGGTCTCCATCAGCGCTCCGGCCAACAACGCATCGGCAAGCGGGACCGTTGCCGTCACCGCCAGCGCGAGCGACAACGTCGGCGTAAGCAAGGTCGAGCTCTACGTGAATGGGAGTTTGCAGACCACGGTAACGGCGTCCCCCTACACGTTCAGTTGGGATACCTCGTCCCTGACGAGCGGGACCTACAGCCTGACGGCAAAAGCATACGACGCCGCAAACAACTCGACGACCTCCAGTGCGGTTTCCGTAGCGGTCAATGGCGCCAAAACGGGTCCGGCCACCGCTACCCTCACCCTGAGCATCCCGAGCTTGCCCGCGAACACCCTCGTCGGAGGGGTGATATTCAACATTACCCTGCCGTCCGGGGTATCGCCGGCCGTTCTCTCCGGCACCGATGCCTCGGGTTCGGTGACCTTTACCGGCAGCGCCAGCGGCAGCCTCTCCGTTGCCGATTACACGGCGCCACAAATATCATTCGGCAGCGTAACCCTGAGCGGCTTCGGCACCGGCAATTTCATGACCGTGAACTGTACCGTCGGCTCCGGGACGGCCGTTAGCCCGAGCGGTTTTTCGCTCTCGGGCATTCAGGTGTTTGATACAAATGGCACCCAGATACCTACAGCGACCATCAACATGTCGGTTCTGTTATTTTAGCCTGTGTGCGCCCGTAGCTCAGCTGGATAGAGTCCCTGGCTTCGAACCAGGTTGTCGGGAGTTCGAATCTCTCCGGGCGCGCCAATAGAAACTATAACCATTATAAATTCCTCCACCTGCTAAATCAGGATACGCTGTTACCGTTAAGCAGCCCCCCACCCTCCGCCTGCGTGATGTTTTTTTTACCTCTTATCGTCTGTTCTCGGGCCGCCGCTCCCGGCAGCGGCGGCCGTGTCCGGGAACGGTGCGGCGAACTCGCTGTGGTGGAAAGACTACTGAAGGCGGTGCGGTATTCGTCGATGTCATCCTTCCGGCCCCCGGAGCCGCCACCTACCGCAGCTTTTCCCGGAGCACCCGATCAAACCGCCGACAACCCGTCTGCCGGTTCGTTACCACGGGAAAAATCCGTTGGCCCTCACGTCGGGACATGCCGCGTGACTTTTTCTCGTATCGGGCACAACCAGACAAAAAACACTTGACGGCCGAATATATTTATTTTATCTATAGTCTAACTAGACATGATTTTGAAAAAGATTTGAATCCGCGCTGACTAGACAACTGGAGGCCGGGGGAACCATTCCCTCGGCCTCTTTTTGTTTGCAACGCCCTACGGGAGACCGCACCATGACCATATCCCCATGCACCAAGGACCGCGTCACCCACGGCCACCCCTGCTTCGGCGGCAACCGCCACAAAAACGGCCGCATCCACCTGGCGGTGGCGCCGCGCTGCAATATCAAGTGCGGCTACTGCGACCGCAAGCACGACTGCGCCAACGAATCGCGCCCCGGCGTCACCAGCCGGCTGCTCTCCCCCCGGGAGGCCCTGGAGCAGGTACGCGGCGTCATGGCTGACGGGCAACTCGACAAGATCATCAAGGTGATCGGCATCGCCGGGCCAGGCGACCCGTTGGCCAACGAGGAGACCTTTGAGACCTTCCGGCTGGTGAAGGCCGAGTTCCCCGAACTCATGTTCTGCATGAGCACCAATGGCCTGTTGCTGCCCGAGCGGATCAAGGACCTGGCGGCGATCAACCTGCACAGCCTTACGGTGACCATCAATGCCGTCGATCCGGCTGTCGGTGCCCAGATCTACCGCCACGTGATCTACCACGGCGCCCACTACCGGGGCGAGGAAGGGGCCGCCATCCTGATCAAAAACCAGTTCGAAGGGGTACGCCTGGCCGCCGAACAGGGCCTGGTGGTCAAGGTCAACACGGTGCTGACCCCCGGCATCAACGACAGCCAGATACCGCTCATCGCCGACAAGGTCAGCGAGTACGGCGCCTTTGTCATGAACATCATGCCGATCATCCCCCAGGCGGAGTTGGCCCATGTCGCACCTCCGTCGCCGGAATACCTGGAAACGGTGCGGGCGGACAACGAACAGATCATCAGCCAGTTCAGGGGCTGCCAACAGTGCCGCGCCGATGCGGTCGGTCTCATCGGCGGCGGTTGTCCACTATAAGGAGAAAAGAATCATGACCATCAATACGAATGTGGCGGAAGCGGCCATCCGGCCGCATAGCGACCGGGTATCAGCGCCTTGATACCAAGTACGGCAACGTGACCACCGGCAGCGGCAGGTACCTCACATCATGTCAGCGCTGCCGCAACGCCCGTTCCATCCGCTGCAACGCTTCCTTCAGCAGGCCCCGCGCACACCCGAAGTTGAGCCGCACAAACCCCGGCGCATCGAACTCGAAGCCATTGGACAATCCCACGCCGGCCTCCTCGAAGAAGCGGCCCGGATCGGAGATGCCCGCGGCACGGGTGTCGATCCAGGCCAGGTAGGTGGCCTCCACGTGATAGGTCGTCAGGCCGGGCATCCGCGCCACGGCTTCAGCCAGGAGATCGCGGTTGCCGCGAAGGTATGAGAGCAGGTCGTGCCGCCACGGTTCGCCGTGGCGGTAGGCCGCTTCGGCGGCGGTGTACCCGAGCAGGTTGACGTGCGGCACGATGCGGCCGGCCGCCTTGATGAAGCTGCGGCGCAGGGCGGGATCGCTGATCACCGCAAAGGAGCAGCCCAGGCCGGGGATGTTGTAGGTCTTGCTGGGGGCCAGCAGCGTAATGGTGCGGCGGGCCGTTTCCGGCGACAGAGCGGCTATCGGCAGATGACGTGTCCCCTCGTCCAGAATCAGGCCGGCGTGGATATCATCCGAGCCGATCACCAGGTCGTGGCGCTCGGCCACAGCGGCGAACTGCTGCAGTTCATCCCGGGTCCAGGCCCGGCCCACCGGATTGTGCGGGCTGCACAGCAGGAGCAGTTTGGTGCGGGGCGTGATGGCCCGCTCCAGCCTTTCCATATCGGCCACCCAGCGGCCGTCGTGCAGTTGCAGCGGCACCTTGACCGTGGTGCGCTGCGACAGGGTCGGGGCCGACATGAAAGGCGGATACACCGGGGTGAAGGTTATCACCTCGTCGCCAGCCTCCCCCACCGCCCTGCTGAGCACGTTCAGGCCGCATACCAGGCCGGGGAGCCAGACCAGCCACTCAGACTGTACCTGCCAGCCGAAATCCCGCTCCAGGTGATCCAGCACCGCTTCCACCAGCCCCTGCGGCGGGTGGGTGTAGCCGAACACGCCGTGCTCGATCCGCTGGTGCAGCGCCTCGATCACCGCCGGGGGAGAACGGAAGTCCATGTCCGCCACCCAGAGCGGGATGACGTCACGCCCCTGGTACTTGTCCCATTTTTCACTATCGGTGGCGCTGCGGTCAACGGGGGTATCGAAGTCGAAAGGTTGAGTGTTCATCGGGTCAAATGCTCCTTTTCGGTATGGTTCAATGGCACGTGGCACCCCGGGGCCCGGAAGGCGCGCCGGTCACGGCATCGCGGGGCAGGAACGTGACCAGCGCCCCCCAGCCGCCGCCGGGGCGGCGCACCTCTCGGCTACGGTAAGATACCGTTATTGATCCCCGCCCGCAACCATGATGACACTGCGATGACTTTCTTTACGCCCGATCCGCAGCACCAGACCCACGGCAAACATGCGGAGCAGGCCGGACGCGAGGAAGGCCCCCAGGTACTCCCCCAGCCTGGTACGCACCGCACCATGGACGGGACCATGGCGATCCAGTCCAGGCCGTAAAAAACCGCGAACGCGTCCAACCTCAAAATTTTATTGACTGGCTCGAAGCATTAGGCTTAACGTTGACCCGACAAATCAAGGGCAGTGAGGCAAGAGACAGAGATGAAAAACATCCCGGGCGCGTTGACTCGGCAAATTTGAATGCTATAAATATATGCATCACATATAAATCAATCCACAGGAGGGCCTGAAATGAATTTGTCAAGGATGCTGAAAGTCTTGTTTCCTCTTATTGCTGTAACCTCAATGGGAATGATGTCCGGCTGCGCCCATTACGAAGTGAATACGGGCCGGGGAAATATCCCGGGCCGTTACATCCGCTCCGAGATGCAGGACGCTGACCGGGCTCTAGAGGCTGCCCGCCAGGCCGGCAAGGACAAAACCTGCCCCGCCGAGTTCAAGGCCGCCGAAGATGCCAAGAATAACGCCTATGATGTCTACCGGGCATGCCACACCGAAGAGGGGGTCGCTCTGGCAAAGGAGGCGACGGCGAAAGCCAATGCCCTCTGCCCGCCGCAGGCAGTCAAGGAGGAACCGGCTCCTGTCGTTCCCTCTCCGGCCCCCCCGGCCCCTCCCGTTCCTTCCGACAATCTGACGGTCACCCCGAGTTCCGTTACCAAGGGTCAGTCGGCAACCCTGGCGTGGAGTTCGCAGAATGCGACGACCTGCAACATACAACCCGGCATCGGGCAGGTGCAGCCGCAAGGCTCCATGACGGTCACGCCCGCTGCTGATACCACCTACACCCTCACCTGCAACGGCGAAGGGGGCACGGCAAAGAGCACGGCATACATCGACGTCGCCGCACCTGCTCCGGTTGCGCAGCCCATGACCAAATTGTGCAGCCCGACGGTAATCAACATCAAGTTTGATACCAACAAGGCCGACATCAAGCCCCAGTATCATGATGAACTGAAAAAACTGGCCGATTTCCTCAAGGAATTCCCCAATGCCAAAGGCAGCATAGAAGGACACACCGACAGCGTCGGCACCATGTCCGGCAACATGAAGCTTTCCCAGCGCCGCGCCGAAAGCGTCCGCAACTACCTTATCAAGAATTTCGGCATAGCTCCGGAACGTCTGGGTGCCAAGGGTTTCGGCCCCACCAAGCCGGTCGCCGACAACAAGACCGCAGCGGGCAAACAGCAGAACCGCCGCATTGAATCCAACTTTACCTGCGAGTAATATGTGAGTTGCCTCTTCGCATAGTTCAACCGACAGACGCCCTTTTGAAACTTTTTTCGGAAGGGCGTCTGCCTTGTCTCCCCCTGCTTCACACCGGGCACAATCCAATAAGGAAGGAGAAAAGCGATGTCAAAGCGGCTTGGGGCAGAGTTTATCGGAACCTTCTGGCTGGTTTTGGGAGGCTGCGGCAGCGCGGTTCTGGCGGCGGCATTCCCCAACGTGGGAATCGGATTGCATGGCGTAGCGTTGGCTTTTGGCCTGACGGTGCTCACCATGGCCTATGCGCTCGGCCATATTTCAGGCTGCCACCTCAACCCGGCGGTGTCCATCGGTCTCTGCGCCGGTGGCCGCTTCCCGGCGCGGGAGTTGGGACCGTATATCATAGCCCAGGTAGCGGGCGGGGTGGCAGGCGCGGCCGTGCTTTTCATGATTGCCAGCGGGAAGCCCGGTTTTGATGCGGCTGCCGGATTCGCGGCAAACGGCTATGGCGAGCACTCTCCTGGCGGCTATTCACTCGCCGCGGGATTCATTACGGAAGTCGTCATGACCATGATGTTTCTCTTCATCATCATGGGGGCAACCGACAAGCGGGCACCGCAAGGGTTTGCGCCGATCGCCATTGGCCTGGGGCTTACCTTGATTCATCTCATCAGCATTCCGGTAACCAATACATCGGTGAATCCGGCCCGCAGCACAGGAGTTGCCGTTTTTGCCGGCGACTGGGCCATTGCGCAACTGTGGCTCTTCTGGGTAGCCCCGCTTATCGGGGCAATTGCCGGTGGCGTCATGTACCGTTTCTTAGGTTCGGCTGATAAGTAGGCTCTGCTTTCGGGCAATGAATCATACGTTGCAAGAGATTGCAGACGATCAGGGACCTGCCCGGGGGAACAGGCAGGCTGTTCCGCTGTAATCTCGCTTGGGGGTACTATGAAACGATGTCAGGCGGTTGCCCTGTTCCTGGTTGTGTCCCTGGTCACGCTCTCGACAAGTTTGCATGCCGGTTTTTTCGATGAGGTGACGAAAGGGCTGGGGCTTTCCGACACGTCACACAGCAGCCTGGACGATTCCACCATTATCAGGGGCCTTAAGGAAGCGCTTGCCACGGGTACCACCAAAGCGGTGAAATTGGTATCGCAACGCGACGGTTACTTCGGCAATGACATGATAAAAATACTCATGCCGGAGAAGATCCGGACAGCTGCCGACCTTTTGGGCAAGTTCGGCTTCCAGCCCGAGGTGGACGCCTTTGTCCTCAGCATGAATCGGGCAGCGGAGAAGGCGGCACCCAAGGCTGCGGAACATTTTGTCGCCGCGCTCAAAGAGATGTCCTTCGACGACGCAAGAAAGATCCTCCACGGCGGGAATACCTCCGCGACCGAATATTTCAGGCAGAAGACCGGCGACAGGATTTATTCCGCATTCAAACCGGTGGTTGCGTCAAGCATGCAGGATGTCGGCGTGAGCCGCAACTACACTCTGATGATGCATAAATTTGAATCCATCCCATTTGCCGGGACCACGGTCAACTCGTTCGATCTGGACGGCTACGTTACGTCCAAGGCGGTTGACGGGCTTTTCAGAATGCTCGGCGAGGAAGAGAAGAAAATCAGGACCGATCCCGCGGCCCGGGGAACCGAGTTGTTAAGGAAGGTGTTTGGCAAGTAATCACGCTTGGCAGATACCATCGGCACATCCCGGGACAAAGGCTTTGGTGGCGTACGCCTGGGCAGGCCAGGCCATCCCTCGGTAGGAGAGCATGTGAAAACAAAATCGATCATGGCGGTGATGGTTCCCCTGCTGATGTTTTTCAGCAGCAATAATTGTTACAGCGGCAACAGCCTTTCCCAAGATGAGACCGTCGATCTCATTAAGGAAACCATGGTAAAGAACACCTCGGTTTCACGAAAAGAGAGTTACGGCTACATAAATTTCAACAAATGCCTTTTCGAGTATAAAGTATCCGGCACGTATCCCGTTGGCGATCTGTATAACATCAAGTTCAGCAATATGGATTTCTCCAGCCTCAATTATGAATTGTCGAAAACGGGGCATGATTACACCGCGTTTATTATATTGAGATTCAATAACAACATTACGTTCAAGGATGATTTCAAGGAACTGACGGTCAATACTATCGTTGTCAACACGTTTGACGATGCTGCAGCGCAAACGTTATTCGATGCGTTTTTGCATTTGGGAGAGTTGTGCGGCGCCCGGAAAGCAGCCTTATGATGGACGATGTTTGGCGGTACACCAAACCCGCTATCCTGTTCCGCGCCGACGAGACAACCGGAGGCCGGGGGCCATTCCCTCGGCCTTTTTCTGTTTTTCCGCACTCTGCGGGAGATTGCGCCATGGCCATATCCCCCCGTCATTATCGTTTCATTGCCCGGGCAGCCTTTATTCGACTCCCCGGGCGGACGCAGAGAATTTTATTGACGGGCTCAAAGCCTTTGACTTAATTTTGACCAAAGGCGCGGCATCTGACGCACTCCCTCTCCGGGAGCGCCGAAAAATTGCCAGGGCGCTTGCGGAACGCCGTTGCAGGGGCCTTTACCGTGCAAACTGACGCGAGGTTTACGACCATGATTTCTCAGGGCAGAACTGTGGAAACCGCCGAGACAAGCCACCCGGAATTTCCGGAAGGGGAGCTGCTTCTCCGTACCTATGCAAAGCCGAGCGATACGAACGCGAATGGAGACATCTTCGGGGGCTGGATCATGTCCCAGATGGACATCGCCGGCGGCATGCTGGCCATAGAGATCACCGGCGGCCGTGCCGTGACCATTGCGGTTGACGCGATGAAATTCATCAAACCGGTAAAGACCGGCGACATTGTCTGCTGCTTCGGCAAGGTGACGCGGATCGGGAATACCTCCATCACCATCAGGCTGGAGGTCTGGGTAAAACCGAGCCTGCGGGATACGCCGGCCGAGAAGGAGAATGCACTGTACCTGGTCACGGAGGCGTCATACACCTACGTGGCCATTGACCAGGAGGGGCGAAAACGGCGGTTCGAGAAACCGGCACCGCCTGTCCCCTGACCCCGGGACCCCCAAAAAAGACTTTCACAACATGCGGAGCAAGGCGACGCCCCTGACGTCGGATTCCCGGGAAAACAACTCCCGGAGTTCCCGGCCTCTCCCCTGCTCCCTATGGCTTGCAATCTCCATTTGCTGTTATTTACCGGTTTATTGTTCCCATCGTTTTGGCGTATAAACGGAAGAATCGGTTCACGGCCATTGTTCGCTCGACCTCTGGCACTAAACAAGTCCCATGCCGTCATGCCCGGGCAGACTTGGAAGGTGCCGCACGCTGGTTCACCTGGATGTGACAATGTCAACCCTGCGGATCGCGCTCATAACCTGCGTCTATTTTCTCACGGCAAAACTCGGGCTGTTTTTTGCCTTTGCCCATACCAACGCCACGCCGGTATGGCCCGCCAGCGGGGTTGCCCTGGCCCTGTGCCTGCTATTCGGCCGCGGCATCTGGCCCGGCATTTTTCTGGGCGCCCTTCTCGCCAATGTCACCGAGCTTGCCGGCGCGCCCTTCACACCGCTTTCCGCCTATGCCGTTGCGGTGGGGACTGCCGCCGGAAACACCCTGGAGGCGCTGGCCGCCACCTTCCTGACACTTCGGGCGTCCGGCGGGCGCCCCCCCCTTGACCGCCGTCGGGATGCATTCGCATTCATTCTCCTGGGCGCACTGGCAAGCACGACGATCAGCGCCTCCATCGGCACGGCCGGCTATTGTCTCGGCAGCGGAAACTGGGTGCATTGGGAAAGGATGTGGCTGACCTGGTGGCTGGGGGATGCCGTCGGCATCATCGTCTTCGTTCCGCTTCTGCTTACCTGGGGCAAGCGCGCCATCCCGACGCTGAGCGTGCCCCGGCGCCTTGAGGCCGTCCTCCTTCTGGGACTGCTCCTCCTGGTGGAACGACTTATCTTCAGCACCTACTATCCGCTCGAATACCTCATCATCCCCTTTCTGCTCTGGGCAGCCCTCAGGTTCGGCCAGTTCGAGTCGGCGGTCGTCGTCGTCATCGTTCTGCTCACCTCGCTTTACTGGACCGCCAGGGGATTGGGCCCGTTCGCCGGACGGGCGTCCAACGAATCGCTCCTGTTTCTCCAGACCTTCCTCGGCGTTTCCTCGGTGACCGCCCTGCTGCTTTCCTGCCTCACCGCCGAACGCAAACGGACCGAAGAGGCGCTTCGCTCTTCGGAGGAAAAGTATCGGAGTATCTTTGAAAATGCGCCGCTCGGCATTTTCCAGTCAACGCCCGGCGGTCGGTTCATCAGCGTCAACGGGACGCTCGCAGGCATGTTCGGCTACGCCTCGCCGGAGGAAACCAGGGACCATATCACGGATATTGCCGGGCAGATATTCGTGCATCCCGAACAGCGGCACCAGATAATTACCCAGGTCCGGGAAGCGACGGGGTTTGTCAGGGACGAGGTCACGTACCGCCGCCGGGACGGCTCGGAATTCATCTGCAATCTTTACATAAGGGTCGTCTGTGCAGACCCGGAAGAGGCCGGTTTCCTGGAGGGTTTTGTCGAGGACATCAGCGAACGCAAACGGGCCGAGGAGGAACTGGCCAGACACCGCATGCACTTAAGCGACCTGGTGCGGGAGCGGACGATCGAACTCCAGGAGGCCAATGACCGTCTCAAGGAGGAGATAGCCGAGCGCATCCGCACCGAAAAGATGCTCACGGAACGCGAGGCCCAGTACCGCGATCTCGTGGAAAACGCCAACAGCGTCATCATGCGTTGGCTGCCGGATGGCCGTGTCGTATTCTTCAACGCCTTTGCCCAGCACTTCTTCGGGTATGCCGAAAAGGAGATCCTGGGGCACCGTCTTGCGGACACCATCTTGCCGGCCAGGGATTCTGCAGGCCGCGACCTTTCCTCGCTGGCAGCCGATATCGTTGCGCGCCCCGAAGCCTATGCCCGTAATGAAAACGAAAACATGCGCAAGGATGGGGAGCGGGTATGGGTTGCCTGGAGCAACAAGGCGATTTGCGACCACCAGGGGGACCCCGTTGAAATCCTCTCCATCGGTGTCGACATCACCCAGCTTGTTCAGACCGAACACGAGCTGCGCACCACACTGGACGATCTCGCGGTCGCCAAGGAGCGGGCCGAGGCTGCCGATAGGCTCAAATCCGCCTTTCTCGCCACCATGTCCCATGAATTGCGTACGCCGCTCAATTCCATCATCGGCTTTACCGGCATCCTCCTGCAGGGGCTGGTGGGGCCGCTCAACGACGAACAGAAAAAGCAGCTCGGCATGGTCCGCGGCAGCGCCGATCACCTGCTTTCCCTCATCAGCGACGTCCTGGACATCTCCAAGATTGAAGCGGGCCAACTGCAGGTGGCCTGCGAACCGTTCGACCTGCCGTCCTCGATCCGCAGGATCGGCCACTCCATCCGGCCGCTGGTCGAGAAGAAGGGGCTGGCGCTCACCATAGAGATCGGCGAAGATGTCGCCATGATCAACGGCGATATGCGCCGGGTGGAACAGGTCCTCCTCAACCTGCTGAGCAATGCCGTCAAATTCACCGAACAGGGCGGCATCTCCGTCACCTGCGCAAGCGATGCCGATGGTTATGTCACCCGGGTGTCGGACAGCGGCATCGGCATCGGGGCCGCGGACAAAGAGCGGATTTTCAGGCCGTTCTATCAGATCGACACCGGCTTGAACCGGAAATATGAGGGCACCGGCCTGGGGCTCTCCATCTGCAAGAAGCTGATCGAACTCATGGGAGGGGCCATCTGGGTGGAAAACGCTCCGCAACAGGGTACGACGTTTGGCTTCCGCCTTCCATTCACGGGGAGTCCACGATGAAGAAAAAGGTCCTGGTCATAGAGGACAACGAACAGAACCTGTACCTCGTAACCTTCATCCTGGAAAGGTACGGCTACGAGGTCAGCGCCGCGCGGGACGGGGGCGCGGGCATAGACCTGGCCGCCCAGCTCAAACCGGACATCATTCTGCTGGACATCCAACTGCCGATCATGGACGGTTATGCCGTTGCGCAAAGGCTCAGGGCCAACGCCGCCCTTGATCGGGTCCCCATTATCGCGGTGACGTCGTACGCCATGGCGGGTGACCGGGAGAAGGCCATTGCCGCCGGTTGCAACGGCTATATCGAAAAGCCCATCAACCCCGAGAGCTTCATGCAGCAGATCGAACAGTATCTGCCGGCGCCGCAGTAGCCGGTGGCGCAAAGCGCCATGGGGAAGACCGGATGCCCAAGGCCGGCTGGGAGCAGCCAAGGCATCCCAAGAGAGGCTGGCCTCTGTTGCGAATGCCGGGCAACGCCGCAGACGGTTCCCGCAATGGATTTTCAACCGAACGCTCAGCCAGGGAGGAGCTGGACATGCCCAAAATCCTGATAGTTGATGATAACGACCAGAACCGCTACTTCCTCGAGGTGTTGCTGAAAGGGCACGGATTTGAGACGACGCGCGCCGCAAACGGCGCCGAAGCCCTGAAGTCGGCCCTGGAAACCCCGCCGGACATCATCATCAGCGATATTCTCATGCCGGTCATGGACGGTTATGCACTTTGCCGCGAATGGATGGCCCATGAACGGCTCAAAAAAGTCCCTTTCATATTCTACACCGCAACCTTTACCGAACCTCAGGACGAAGAACTGGCCCTGAACCTTGGCGCCAGCAGATTCGTGATCAAGCCCCAGGACCCGGATATCCTGCTGCAGATCATCAACGAGGTTCTCGAGGGGCACCATGCCAACACCGCTCCCGCACCGACGGCGCCCCGGCCCGACGAGCAGCAGGTACTCCAGGAATACAACGAGGCCCTGTTCCGCAAGCTGGAAAAGAAGATGATGGAACTGGAAAAGACCAACCGGGAACTGGAAAACACCCTCAAGGAGCAGAAGCGCCTCGAAGGGCAGTTGCGACAGGCGCAGAAGATGGAGGTCATCGGCCGGTTCGCCGGCGGCATAGCCCACGACTTCAACAACATCCTGACCGCAATCGTGGGGTACGGCCACCTGATGCGCATGAAGATGGAAGGCGGCAACCCCCTGCTGGCCTATGTGGACCAGGTGCTTCTGGCCACGGAGAGGGCGGCGAACCTGACCCGCAGCCTGCTGACGTTCAGCAGAAAGGAAGAGATGAAGTCGCGGCCGGTCGATTTGAACGACATCATCAAAAATGTGGAAAAATTTCTCAAACGGATCATCGGCGAAGACGTCCAGTTGAACATCGTCATCAAGGAAGAAGCCATCCGGATCGTTGCCGACAGCGGCAACATCGAACAGGTTCTGCTGAATCTGGCGACAAATGCCCGGGACGCCATGCCGGGCGGCGGCATTCTGACCATCGAATCGGAGATCACCGTCCTGGACGATCAGTTTGTCCGGGCGCATGGATACGGCTCCCCCGGCACCTACGCCCTGCTGTCGGTTTCCGACAGCGGCGAGGGAATGGATGAGGACACGCGGCAGAATATTTACGAACCGTTCTTCACCACCAAGGAAACCGGCAGGGGGACCGGGTTGGGGCTGTCCATCGTCTACGGCATCGTCAAGCAGCACAACGGCTTTATCTCGGTCTACAGCGAACCGGGGCACGGGACCACCTTCAAGATCCTGATCCCCTGCACCGATGACGATTCCGTTGCCGATTCGCCGGCCGGCCATGTCGTTCCCCTGGGAGGGAACGAAACCATCCTGGTGGCGGAAGACGATGCCGCCATCAGGCGTTTTGCCGAGGAATTTCTCACCAGTCTGGGATACCGCGTGCTCCTTGCCGAAGACGGCCAGGATGCCATCGATACCTTTCGTCAGCATAGGGAGCAGATCAAGCTGGCGCTCATCGACACCATCATGCCGAGAAAGAACGGGCTTGAGGTCTCCGAGGAGATCAGGGCCATCCAACCGGGGATAAAGATTCTCTTCACCAGCGGGCATACCGCCGACCTGATTCACGACAAGGGTTTGATACAGGAAGGGGCCGAGCTGATAACAAAGCCCTTGAGGCCCTATGAGCTTTCGTGCAAATTACGGGAGATGCTCAATGCCGAATTATGCCCCATGCGGTAATCCCCCGTCGTTTGCCCGGGCAGATGTATTCATGGGCCGCGGCACCTTCCACGGTCGAGCCTGAATGGATTTGCACCTCGAAAAATTATGGCGGTGTGTCACGCGCGACCAGAATGCGCCGATGGAGGTCCGCCTCTTTCGCCTGGTGTCCCTGGCGGTGGCCCTGCTCAGCCTTCTTCTCATCCTCCCGACCAATATCCTTTTAAACCTCCCCGCAGCCCAAAATATGATCATTTTGGTATTTGGCCTGCTGCTCCTCTATTTCTACCGGGCCTCCTGCCGCGGCCGCCACTACATCAAAAGCCTCTATGCCCTGACCATCCTGGTGCTGAATCTCACTTGGTTCATGAACGGCGGGACCCTCGGCAGCATCAGCTATTACTTCTTTGCGGCCCTTCTGTACCCCCTGACCTTTTTCCGCGGGCCGAGACGCTGGACCATGTTTCTGCTGCTCGTGCTCAACGCGAGTGCCCTGCCGGTCGTGGAATACTGCTTCCCCTCCCTGGTCATACCGTTCACTACGCCCCAGGACCGGTTGATCGACCTGACATCCGGCGTCCCCTTCAGTTATGCTGCCTGTGCGCTGCTGTTCTGGGTGGTTATTACCAACTACGACAAGGAAAGCGCCAGGGCGGCGAACGAAATCGCGGAGCGCAAGCGTTACGAGGGAGAACTGCTCAACGCCAGAAAGGCCGCCGATAGCGCCAACCTGGCCAAGAGCCAGTTTCTCGCCAACATGAGCCACGAGATCCGCACCCCCATGAACGGCATCATCGGGGGGGCGCAACTCCTCGGCATGACCGAGCTCCACCCGGAGCAGAAAGAATGCCTGGAGTACATTCGGAGCTCCTCAGAGAGCCTGATGGCGATCATAAACGATGTGCTCGACCTCTCAAAAATAGAGGCCGGCAAGATCGAGCTCGAATGCGCGGCCTTCAGCCTGCGGGGCTGTCTCGGCCAAGCCGTCGCCCCCCACATCACCCACAGCGCCGCCAAGGGGCTTGCCCTGAAAATGGACATCCCGGACCATGTCCCCGATGGAGTGGCCGGGGACCAGCTCAGGCTGAAACAGGTCGTAGCCAACCTGGTCGGCAACGCCGTCAAGTTTACCAGCCGGGGCGGGATAACGGTTTCCGTTGCCCTGCTTGAAAAGAGCGACGGTGCCGTCCTCCTGCGGTTCAGCGTTTCGGACACCGGCATCGGCATCAAGCCGCTGGACATGGATAAGATCTTTGCCCCCTTCACCCAGGCGGATTCATCCACCTCGCGCAAATACGGCGGAACCGGGCTCGGGCTTTCCATCAGCAGGGAACTCGTCGAACTCATGGGCGGCAAGATCTGGGCGCACAGCGTGGAAGGCAGCGGCAGCACCTTCCATATCGAGGTTCCGCTTGCCGCCACCGAGGGGTGCAGCGTGGCGATGGCGGAAGCGGGAAGTGGGATCTGAGCATGGCGTGGAGCGGACAACATCGCCATTACCTCTCACTATTGCCATTACAATCGGATAAACCAATTTGACCTTGGCCGGTTAACGCTTTAGGATGCTCCTCCGCTTATTAATGCCGAGGGGGCCTTTTGTGAAATACGTATCCGCACTGTTCCTCGTCCTGATTCCCTCCCTCCTCTGGGGCGGCCAGGTTCCAACCGTGTGCCATAACGAACTCTCCGCATGGATCAAAGCCAATAAAAGGCTATCCATCGTGGACATCCAGGATGTCGAAGGGTTTCGCGCCCACAATTACGAACATTCGTTTGCCACGGGCAACGATTCTGCCCGTTTGCAGAAAATCGCCGCCAAACTGCGCTCGGCCGGGGGCAAGGTAATCGTGGTCAGCGCAACAGGCGGCAGCGACGCCCTGCATGCCGCGGAACTGCTCGAACGCGGAGGCGTCCAGCATTCCCGGATTCTGCTGCTGGAGGGGGGCATGGAGGCAGCGGCCAGGAATGCTGCCTGTGACTGCTGTAAACCGGCCCGGCCAGGTCAACCGGAATGAGTTCCATCCAGAGCGAAACCAAGCCGTTGCGGCCGCAACTGGCAGCGCTGCTCGCGGACGACATCGGCACCTGCACGGGGTGCGGCGTCTGCGTCAGGGAGTGCGGATTCCTGAGGCTCTACGGCTCCCCCCGCCATATCGCCCGTTCCTACAACCCGGATGATCCGAAAAAGAATGTCATCTGTTTCGAATGCAGCCTTTGCGGACTCTGCTCCGCCGTGTGCCCCACCGGCGTCAAGCCCCAGGCCCTCTTTCTGGAGATGCGGCGCGAGGCGGTTGATCGGGGCTTTGGCTCGTTCCGTGAACACAAGGGGCTTCTCGGGTACGAGCGGACCGGCACGTCCCGCCGCTTCACATGGTACGGCCTGCCTGAAGGGTGCACCACGATCTTTTTCCCGGGCTGCGCCTTGCCGGGCACCCGCCCCGGCGTCACGCTGGCGGTCTATGAGAAACTGCGGGAGACGCTCCCCACCCTCGGCCTGGTGCTGGACTGCTGCACCAAGCCGTCCCACGACCTGGGAAGGGAACAGCATTTCTCCCGGATGTTCGGCGAGATGGTCGCCTGGCTGGAATCCCACGGCATACAACGGGTCCTGGTGGCCTGTCCCAACTGCTACAAGGTCTTTTCCGAATACGCCCCCCAGTTCCACACGGAAACGGTCTACGAAAAGCTTGCCGGAATCCTGCCGGCTGCGGCCTCGGAGGCGCCCGCTGCTCCGGTGACCATCCACGATCCCTGCGTGGTCAGGTTCGCCTCCGCGCCGCAGGAAGCGGCGCGCGGTCTGGTTTCCCGATCCGGCCGGGTAATCGAAGAGATGCCGCACACGCGCACGAGGACTCTCTGCTGCGGTGAAGGGGGAACCGTAGGGGCCCTGGCACCTGACCTGGCCGATGGCTGGGGAGAACTCCGGTCGGGTGAAGCCGCGGGCCGCCAGGTGGTCACCTACTGTGCCGGCTGCGCCAATCACCTCGGGAAACGGCTTACGGTGAGCCACGTCCTCGACCTGGTCTTCGACGCGTCGAAGCCGGCAACGGGTCCGATCACCTATGTCAATCGCCTGCGCCTCAAATCCCGGTTCAAGAACATCGTGCCCGCCGCCGTAACCAGGGAGAGAACCGTCCCCGGCAGCGGGTCCGGGATGCTCCGGCCGCTCCTCTTTCTGGGCGTCATGATCGCCGCCATCGTTCTGGTGCGGGCGAGCGGGGCCGGCCAGTACCTGGAACCGGAACGGCTGCGCGCCCTGTTTGCCGGCTTCGGCATCGTGGCGCCGCTGGTGTACATCGCCATCTATACGGTCGCCCCCGCCCTGATGCTGCCCGGCCTCCCCATCAGCATGGCCGGTGCAACCGTCTTCGGGCCGGTCTGGGGGGTGGTCTACACGATCATCGGGGCCACCCTGGGGGCCTGCGTGGCGTTCCTCATCGCCCGCTATGCCGCCCGGGACTGGGTGGAGCGCCAGCTGATCGGTTCACGGTGGAACAAACTCGACAGCGAGACCGCCCAAAACGGCTGGAAAGCGGTGGCCTTCACCCGGCTGATCCCCCTGTTCCCCTTCAATCTGCTCAATTTCGCCTTCGGTCTGACGAAGATACCGTTTCCCCAGTACGCCGTGGCAACGTTTATCTTCATGCTGCCCGGCACCATCGCCTTCATCACGTTTTCCAGTTCGTTGCTGGGGTTGCTGAAGGGCAAAGTCTCCCGCGAATTTTTCGTCGGAATCATCCTTATCGTCACGGTATCGCTTATTCCCAGGCTGGTGAAATGGTACCGGAACCGGGAGCCCCGGCCGGAGATTCCGTGGAGCCTGCGGAGAAGCCTGCAGTGCAAGGCCGCTGCCATCGCGGCGCTCGCCGCGACTGCGGCCGGTGTCTATGGTGCGATACAAAAATATTTCTGGGCTCTCAATGCCTACCTCTACACCATCGAGTTCAACCTGCTCTTTGTGGCACATCGCCTCGGAGATGGCGACCTGGCCGGTTTCGTCGAATACCTGCGGCCGATGTCGAATGCCCGTGCCGCCGGGATCGCCCTGGTCTGCCAGACGATGCACACGTTTGCCTTTCCCTTTTCCCCCCTGCGCACAACGGCGGCCTTTACGGCGGCTTTCGGCACGCCGGCAGGCGTTGCCTATGTCGGCGGCGCCGGCCTGGTCGTCGCCGGACTGAGCGCACTGTTCGGCCGCTTCTGCCTGGGCGATCTTGCGCCGCTCCACTACCAGTACCGGGGGAGGGAGCCGCTGACGCCGACCCCCGCCTGGGCCGCGTGGTCCGCCGGGGCAATGGCGGCGATCCCGGGCTTTCCGCTGCTGGCATGCGGTCTCTGGATCGGGGGGTTCCGCATCCCGCTGGGCCGTTCCGTTGCCGCCCTCACGGCAGGGCTTGTTGTCCGGATGCTTCTTTCGCTTGCAATACGATAATCACCACAGGAGGTTTCATATGAACAGGTTCGTTCTTCGCACCATGCTGACAGCCGCACTTTGCTGTACCCTTGCCCTGCCGGCCGGAGCGGCCACCAAACAGAAACCGGGCGGAACGACGACTCTCAAGTCCGGCTCCGACGTCATGACGGTAGATCCAAAGGCCCGGGAGGTCCGCGTCACCACCACGGTGCTCAAAGACTGTTCCCAGCCGTCGGTATGCGACTGGGGACGTCGGTTCCAGGCGTTTTTCGGCAGCAAGAACGGCAAGATGGCACCTTTTTTCATCTTCTCCACGGAAGTGAACCGGACCGACATCGACAAGGCGATCAAGGCTGTCGGCATCAAGTCCCGGCGCCAGATCCCCATGACCGAGGTCAAGCAGCGCACCGGCCTGAAAGCCACCACCCACAAGGATGACTATCTCGACGGTGATCCGGTGCTCGTGTCCGTACGCTGGAAAAAGGATGGAAAAGTGGTCGAGACGGCCATCGAGGAGTTGATCGAAGAGAAGATTGCGGTCGACGGCAAAGACGTCGTCAAACCCTATACGCCCCATTTCGTGTACCACGGCACGGCCGAGGCGATCAACTTTGCATCGGGCTGCATTGTCTGCCCCTCCGGGTGCAACGGGGGGATCATCGCCGACAACTCGCTCCCCCTGAAGGAAACCAGGAACTACTACCGCTTCGACTGGAGCAAGATGCCGGCGCCCGGAACGAAGGCCGAAATCGTCATCAAATCGATCTACGGTCCCAAGTAAGGCACATGCGGTGGGAGAATCGCCAGCCGATTCGCCGCACCGCCCTCCCTCACTGCCGGGAAGAGGAAGCGCAAACCGCATGCCGTTTGCGCTTCCTCCGTTTTATCCCCCATGCCGCTCCCTGCCGGCCGCAGACAGTCCGGCGTACCGGCCGGGCAGCCACCTCGCCGAATCAGCTCACCTTTTATCGTAAACACGTCGCATAATAGTACTTCACATTAATCACCCCTGAGGCTATACTTGATACCTGAGCTAAACATTAGGTCCCAGTCTCCATGGAGAATGATGCACAGTCCACCACGCGAACTCTTGGCGTCCAGAGATTCCGCAACCCGGGAGTGTACATGAAGAGGCGTTTCCTGATCGCACCCTGTCCGGCGAAATCCTTTTCATCGTTTCTGAACACCTTGCGCAGCATCATTCCCGTGGCCGTATTTTCCGTCCTCATCCTTCACCCCGCCCAACTCCCGGCCGGCACCACCGTGCTGACGCCGATCACTCTGCAGTTGAAATGGAAGCACCAGTTCCAGTTCGCCGGATATTACGCCGCAGTGGAAAAAGGCTACTACCGCGATGCCGGTCTTGCGGTTTCGCTTCGCGAGGCGACTCCGGGGAACGATCCCGCAGAGGCGGTCCTGAACGGGGAGGCCCAGTTCGGGGTGGGGGGCAGCTCGCTGGTCCTGATGCGGGCAGCGGGGAAACCGGTCGTCGTGCTTGCCGCCATCATGCAACATTCGCCTTTGGGCATCCTCTCCCTCGACGCAAGCAACATCAGGAATGTCCACGATCTGGCGGGCAAGAAGGTCATGCTCGAACCCATGTCGGCCGAGATCATGGCGCTCTTCAAAGCAGAGGGGGTACCCGACGGGGCCATCAGGGCCGTGCCCCATGATTTTTCCCTGGCCGGCCTCCTGAACGGCGAGGTTGACGCCACCTCCGTCTACGGCACGACCGAACCCTATCAGCTCGAAAGGCGAAGAATCGCCTATACCATCATCTATCCCGAGCGGAGCGGCATCGATTTTTACGGAGACACGCTGTTCACACGCCAGGAGGTGGTGCAGAAACAACCCGATGCCGTGCGGCAATTCCGCGACGCGAGCCTGCGCGGCTGGAAATACGCCCTTGAGCATCAGGACGAAATGATCGATCTCATCCTGAAACGTTACAACACCAGCCGTCTCACCCGGGGACAGCTCACCTACGAAGCCGGTGAACTGCAAAAGCTGATCAGGCCTGATCTGGTGGAAATCGGCTATATGAACCCCGGCCGATGGCAGCACATCGTCGATACCTATTCCAAGCTGGGGATCATCCCGGCATCAAAGCCGTTTCCCATGAACAGCTTCCTCCATTCCGGCGAGCGGCCGCGGCTCCCGGACTGGCTCTACGGAATCCTGGCCGGGGCCATGGTCATCATCGTCGCCGTCTCTGCGGTCGCCGTCCGCTTCCACTATCTCAACGTGGCGCTCAACGATCAGATGCAGTTGCGCGACAAGGCCGAGGCAAAGCTGCGCAAACTTTCGGCAGCCATCATTCAAAGCCCGGTCTCGATCGTCATTACCGACACGACCGGTGCCATCGAATACGTAAATCCCAAATTCTGCGAGCTTACCGGGTACACGGCGGAGGAGGTCGCCGGCCAGAACCCCCGTATCCTGCGGGGCAGCATCCTGGCCCCGGAATTCTACGACGATCTCTGGCGGACGATTCACGCCGGAGGGCTCTGGCATGGGGAGTTTCTGAACAAGAAAAAGAATGAGGAACTGTTCTGGGAGCACGCCACCATCGCGCCCATCTGGAATGCCCAGGGCGAACTCAGCAACTTCATCGCCATCAAGGAGGATATAACCGAGCGCAAAACACTGCAGGAAAGGCTCGATCACATGGCCCATCACGACGAGTTGACCGGCCTGCCCAACCGGGCGCTCTTCTTTGACCGGATCGGGCAGGCCCTGGCCCACGCCAAAAGGAACCAGACGGGATTCGCCCTGCTGTTCGTGGATCTGGACGGCTTCAAGACGATTAACGACACCTACGGGCACGACAGCGGCGATGCGCTGTTGCGGGAGACGGCCCGGCGTCTGGCGGGATGCGTCAGGGATTCGGATACGGTGGCGCGCATGGGTGGAGACGAATTTGCGGTCATGCTGCTGGATATTGCCGAGCCCGGGCATATCACCCAGGTGGCGGACAAGATGCTGGCGCTGCTTGCGGCGCCATTCATGCTCAAGGGGGCCGAGTGCCATGTGGGGGCCAGCATCGGCATCGGCGTATTCCCCCAGGATGGCGATGCCGTGGACACCCTCATGAACATGGCCGACATGGCCATGTACCGCGTCAAGCAGGGCGCCAAGAACAACTACGCCTTTGCCTCGTGAGGCTACGTGGTATCAGGACTCCAAAGCCCCGATCAGACTCTTCACATCCCCCACGCCGTTTTCGACCAGCCAGTTTTCCATGTCTTCGGCAATCGCCTGTGCAGCCCCCGGATTGATGAAGCTGGCGGTTCCGACCTGCACCGCCGTCGCCCCGGCCAGGATGAACTCCAGGGCGTCGCGGGCGTTCATGATGCCGCCGATGCCGATGATCGGCAGGGAAACGGCCCGGGCCACCTGCCAGACCATGCGCAGCGCCACCGGCTTGACCGCCGGGCCCGAGAGGCCGCCGGTGATGTTGGCCAGCACCGGCCGGCGGCGTTCCAGGTCGATGGCCATGCCGGTCAGGGTGTTGATCAGCGACAGGGCGTCGGCCCCCGCATCGGCGCAGGCCCGGGCCATGGAGACGATATCCGTGACATTGGGCGAGAGCTTGACGATCAGCGGCTTGATGGTGGCCTCGCGGCAGGCGGTGACCACCTCGGAAGCGCAGCGGGGATCGGTGCCGAAGACGATGCCCCCCTGTTTGACGTTGGGGCAGGAGATATTCACCTCCAGACCGGCGATCTCCGGGATGGCGTCCAGGCGGCGGGCCAGCTCGGCGTACTCGTCGATGGTGTTGCCGAAGAAATTGGCAATGGCCGGGGTGGCGACCGAGCGGAGAAAGGGAACCTTTTTCTCGATAAAGGCGTCGATGCCCACGTTTTGAAGGCCGATGGCATTCAGCATGCCGCCCGGCGTCTCCACGATGCGCGGCGTGGGATTGCCGGCGCGCGGCCGCAAGGACAGCCCTTTGGTCACGAAGGCGCCGATGGTCTCCAGGTTCACGTACTCCGCGAATTCCTCGCCATAGCCGAAGGTGCCCGAGGCGGTCATCACCGGGTTGCGCAGTTCCAGTCCCGCAATGGAAACGGACAGGTCAGGTTTCATGGTTCAGGCCTCCCACTTCAGTTCGGTAGCGTCGAAGACCGGGCCATCAGCGCAGACGCAGCGATAATCGGGGGTTTCGTTGGAGTGATGGTGCCCGGGGGTGACGCACCCCAGGCAGGCGCCCATGCCGCAGGCCATATACCCCTCGAGGGAGACCTGGCAGGGGATGTTCCTTTGGGCGGCGATGCCGGCCACGGCGTTCAGCATGCCCTGGGGACCGCAGGCGAAGATGCGCGGCGTGCCGTTGCTGGCGGCCAGTCGCCTGACCAGGGCCTCGGTTACCAGGCCGCATTCCCCCAGCGACCCGTCCTCGGTCGCCACGTAGCACTCCACTCCCAGGCGCTCGAATTCGGTGATGCAGAGGACGTCGTCCCGCGTCCTCCCCCCGACGAAGAGCCGCACCGGCGACTGTTTCACCAACTCCTTGGCCAACAGGTAGAGCGGTGCCAGTCCGACCCCCCCGCCCACGATGATCTTTTCCTCCCCGGGAGCGCCGAGCTCGAAGCCCTTCCCCAGGGGGCCGAGGACATCCAGCAGGTCGGTCTCATGGAGCGCGGCAAGCATGCCGGTCCCCTTCCCCACCACCCGGTACAGCATCTCCAGGTAGGGCTGGGATGCGGCGCCGGTCTGGGCCGGAGTGTGGACCCCCACGTCGAAGATGCCGAACGGGCGCCGCAGGAGCGGATCGATGGCATCGTTCACCCGCACCATCACGAACTGCCCCGGCTGGGCTGCGGGGAACTCGGGGGGGCGGTCATGCGCATGCGCCAGTAGCCGGGCGAGACCTCCGCGTTGGCAATGATCATGGACTTGAACTGCATATAATAGTCTCCTTGGCAGGTTGTTGAAACACCCAGGTTGTTCAAAAATAGTCGGATCGTCGCACCCGCTCGACAAGCCCTGAGGAGGCCCTCACCCGGCCTTTGGCCACCCTCTCCCAAAGGGAGAAGGATAGGATGAGGGGCGCTCCGCCGCACAAAAGGGCTTTCGAGAATGGCGGCGAGACGACTGTCTTTCAACAATCGGTCGAGAGTAATTTTTCCATCAACAGCGCGTCCTCCACGCCTTCGTAGTACTTCGGCCGCATCCCGCTCCGGGAGAAGCCGAATCGCTCGTAGAGGGCGATGGCGGCCCGGTTGGAGACGCGGACTTCGAGCCGCATGATCCCGGCCAGCCTCCCCCGGGCCATGGCGACAGCATGTTCCAGCAGCGCCCGGGCGATGCCCCGCCCCCGCAGGTGCGGCGCCACGGCGATATCCAGGATTTCGGCCTCTTCAAAAAGCGACATCAGGCACACATAACCGCCCACCGAGCCTTCGACGACGGCGACGAACGGAAACGAATGGGACGACGCAAGTTCGTGCAGGAAATGTTCACGGCGCCAGGGGTGGGAAAAGGAGGCCTGCTCGATGGCCAGCACGCCCTCCAGATCGGCCTCGGTCATGGGGCGGATATCAACGGTTCCCGGTGCGGACATGGAAAAATATGATAGGCAAACAGCCGGGTAAAGTAAACGATTTTATACGGCCGGGGACGGCATGGGTGACGGAAGCGACCATGCAGGGCACGGTGTCGCGCACGGCGCACCTGCTTGGCAAAAAGCGCCACCGGAATTGCAAAACGGCGTATAATACTATCCAGAGAGAGCACAGGCCGGCCGGGGAGGTGCGTTGCCGATGGCCGGCAGGAGGAGGTGCGGGATGAAAGGGCGAGAGATACTGACAACCGTCAGGGAGCGGGCAACGGCGGATCATCGTTTCGTCAAGTGGTGGCGCAAGGAGGAGGATTTTCTCGATTACGACCTGCTTGACCGGTTTCTGGAGCATGCCGCGGCGGATGAGGAGATCGGCGGCCTGCAGCTGTTGACCATGAACGAGATGCGGGATGAGGTCAAACGGGTCGGCGGGACTCGGGTGAAATTCATCCATGAGGCGTCGGGGGACAAGATCGAATGGGTGCATCGGGCCAAGGAAGGGATGCGTACCCATGTGTGCGCCTATACGCCGGAGGCGTTGATGACGATCTTCGACGTGGAGACCCACGGCAACCCGGTTGATTCCTGAGAGGGACGCCGAGGCCCGGAGGCTGCCGGCACCTGCCCGGCAGCCGTTCTTTTACCCATGCCCGGTGCGGGGCATCGGATTCCATGCAGCAACCGCGGGGGGAAGCCCTTCATGACCATCGACACCACACCCGACCTGATCGTCCTCGGTTCCGGTTCCACCGCCTTTGCCGGGGCGCTGCGCGCCACCTCCCACGGTGCGCGGGTGCTCATGTTCGAAAAGAGCGTCCTGGGTGGCACGTGCATCAACTGGGGGTGCGTCCCCAGCAAGACTCTCATCCACGCGGCCCTGTTCAATCACGAGGCCCATCTGGGGATGAAGCTCGGGCTCGGGCTTGCGGATGGCGGGCAGGGCGTTGATTCGGAATCGCTCTTCGCCCACCGGGAGGAGGTCGTGCGCAAGCTCCGCCAGGAGCGCTACCTGGACGTGCTCCAGAACATGTCCGGGCTGGAACTCGTCAAGGGGACCGCGCGTTTTATCGACCAGCACACCATCGAGGTCAACGACAAGCGCTATCGCTCTCCCCGCTTCCTCGTCGCGGTGGGAGGCAAGCCGCGCATCCCCCCTATTCCGGGGATCGGGGGGTGCAACTACCTCACAAGCCGCAGCGCCCTGCTGATGAAGGAACTCCCCAAATCCCTGGTCATCGTGGGAGGCGGCGTCATTGCCGTCGAATTGGGGCAGATGTACCATCGCCTGGGCAGCCGCGTAACGATCCTCGAGCATGGACCGCGCCTTTTGCCGGCCATGGAGCGGGAAACGGCCGAAGCGCTCCGTGCCGTACTGGTTGGGGAAGGGATCAAGGTGGTGACGGATGTGACCATCTGCTCGGCCGACCGTGCGGGGGATGTGAATGTGCTCTCCGCCGACGTCTGCGGCAGGCGCCACGAATACACCGCCGAACGGTTGCTCCTGGCGGTGGGCACCGGCCCGGCCACGGAAGGGCTCGGCCTGGAACGGGCGGGCGTGGCGACGGACCCGAAGGGCTTCATTGTCACCGACGGGCGCCTGCGCACCTCGGCCGACGGCATCTGGGCGGCCGGGGACGTGACCGGCAGGATGCTGATCGCCACGGTGGGAGCCCGGCAGGCCATCGTGGCGATCGACGACATGTTCAACGAAGGGTGCGGCTGCACCATGGATTACCTGGCGGCCCCCATGGCGGTCTTCACGGACCCGGAGATCGGCATGGTCGGCCATACCGAGGAAAGCGCCCGGCAGGCCGGCTTCGATGTGGCGGTCAACGTCATGCCGGTCAGCGCCATCCCCAAGGCCCACGTCACCGGCCACACCGCCGGGGTGATCAAGATGATCGCCGACCGGCCGACCGGGCGGCTCCTGGGGGTGCATCTGGCCTGTCACCGGGGGGCGGACCTGATCAACGAGGCGGCCCTGGCCCTGCACCTGAAAGCCACCGTGGCGGACCTGGCCGCCACCATGCACGTCTATCCCTCCATCGGCGAGGGGTTGAAGCTCTGCGCCCAGGGGTTCGACCGGGACATCAGCAGGCTCTCCTGCTGCGCCGAGTAACAGGTTGTTGAAAAACAGCCATCTCGCCGCCGTCCTCGAATACCCTTTCGTGCGGCGTAGCGCTGCTATGCCTCCTCAGGGCCTTCTGCGGGTGCGACGATCTGACTATTTTTGAACAACCTGAGCTTCACAACAACCTGTTAGATGCCGCCCATGCAGAGGTACTTGATCTCCAGAAAATCATCAACACCGTAGCGGGACCCCTCCCGGCCCACCCCCGACTCCTTCACCCCGCCGAAGGGGGCGACCGCCGAGGAGATCAAGCCGGTATTGATGCCGACGATCCCATACTCCAGCGCTTCCGCGACCCGCCACACCCGGCCCATGTCCCGGCTGTAGAAGTAGGAGGCGAGCCCGAACTCGGTGTCGTTGGCCATGGCGACCGCCTCCTCGTCGGTGGTGAAGCGGAACAGGGGGGCCAGGGGACCGAAGGTCTCTTCCCGGGCCACCGCCATGGCGGGGGTGACATCGGTCAGGATGGTGGGCTGGAAGAAGCTGCCGCCCAGTTCGTGCCGCCCTCCGCCGGTGACGATGCGCGCCCCCTTGGCAAGGGCGTCGGCGATATGCTCCTCCACCTTCTCCACCGCCTTCATGTCGATCAGCGGCCCCTGCTGGGTATCGCCCTTGAGGCCGTCGCCAACCTTCAGCCTGCCCACGGCGGCGGACAATTTTTCGGCAAAGGCGTCGTAGATGCCGGCCTGCACCAGGAAACGGTTGGTGCAGACGCAGGTCTGGCCGGTGTTGCGGTACTTGGAGGCGATGGCCCCCTCCACCGCCGCATCCAGGTCGGCGTCGTCGAACACGATGAAAGGGGCGTTGCCCCCCAATTCCATGGCCACCTTCTTGACCGTCCCGGCACTCTGCCGCATGAGCAGCTTGCCCACCTCCGTGGAGCCGGTGAAGGTCAGCTTGCGGACGACGGGGTTGGCGGTCATCTCGCCGCCGATGGCGCCGGAGGCCCCGGTGACCACGTTGAACACCCCGGCCGGGATGCCGGCCCGTTCGGCCAGCACGGCCAGCGCCAGAGCCGAATAGGGGGTCTGGCTGGCCGGCTTGAGGACCATGGTGCAGCCCACGGCCAGGGCCGGCCCGGCCTTGCGGGTGATCATGGCGGCGGGGAAGTTCCAGGGGGTGATGGCGGCGCAGACGCCGATCGGCTCCTTGATGACGACGATCCGCTTGTCGTTCTGCACGGTGGGGATGGTATCGCCGTAGACCCGCTTTCCCTCCTCGGCAAACCATTCGATGAACGAGGCGGCATAGGCGATCTCCCCCCGGGATTCGGCCAACGGCTTGCCCTGTTCGGCGGTCATGAGGATCGCCAGGTCCTCCTGGTTCTCCAGCAGCAGCTCGTACCAGCGGCGCAGGAGCCGGGAGCGTTCCCCGGCGGTCCTGGCCCGCCAGGCGGGATAGGCCGCGTTGGCCGCATCGATGGCGGAGCGGGTTTCGCTTGCGCCCATTTTGGGAACCGTACCGATGACCTCGTCGGTGGCGGGGTTGTTGACCGGGATGGTGCCGCCGTCCGCGGCGTCGAGCCACTTCCCGTTGATATGGCATTGCTGGCGGAAAAGGGTCGGGTCTTTCAGTGTGAACATGGTGTCACTCCTCCGTTGGGGTAGTCCAAGGCACACCGGCATAGCCGGTGGCTGTTATTTTACTCCAAAGCCTTGTGAAGTAAAGTGTTGCGTATACCACCGGAAGAGAGTGCACGCTGGCGCATCATTCCTGAATTTGCGGTGCCTGAATGGCGAAACGGGCGACATGCCGGCGTCAAACGCCGCCGTAACGGCTTGTGTGAATTCAGGTATCTCTGATTTCGACAAACCCCCTTGACAAAATAGACCGACCGGTCTATTTTTACTTCCATGAAAAAGAAAGATACACAGGGCGAGATCATCCGTATCGGCACCGAGATGATCGCCCGCCAGGGTTTCAACGCCACCGGCATCGATGCCGTTTTGAAAGAGGCCGGCGTCCCCAAGGGGTCGTTCTACCACTACTTCAAGAGCAAGGAAGAGTTCGGCCTGGCGGTGATCGACAACTTTGCCGAACGCTTCGAACAACGCATGGAGATGTTCCTCGGCAACGAAGATAGCGCGCCCCTCGACCGCATCCGCGACTTCCTGGAGAGCGGCCTGACGCGCGTGGCCGAGAACCAGTGCACCAAAGGGTGCCTGATCGGCAACCTGGGGCAGGAACTGGCCGATCTGAACGAACGCTTCCGCGCCCGCCTGGACGAGATCTTCGGCATGTGGCGGGAACGCTTCGCCACCTGCCTGCGCGAGGCCCAAAGCCGGGGGGAGCTTTCCGGTGCGGTCGATCCGGCGGTAACGGCCGGTTTCATCCTTTCCGGCTGGGAAGGTGCGATCCTGCGGGCCAAGGTGATGAAATCGCCCCAGCCCATGCGGGATTTCGTCGATCTCCTGTTCAGCGCCATCCTGGGGCAGAAGTAAGCCCTTTCACGCATTCAAAGAATAGTTGACCGGTCTAATATTTAACAGGTTATCAACCTGAATCCGTGACGCCGGAGTGCCGCAGTATCCGGAAGAGCCGGAGCCTGCCCGCCGCCCGGCCGCGTCAAACAACTCACTCCGGCGCTCCTCCGTCGGCTTGGTGCGCATTTATTCAAGGGCAATGGCAGAGGCCTTTCGGACCAACGAAGGCCACGGAGGCGTCATGGATTCAGGTCAAAATCAACCTAGGAGGGACACATGAAGCAATCCGTGGGAGCAAAGACACTGGCCACCCCAACCCCGGTGTGGCTGGTTGGCACCTATGACGAGGCGGGTGTGGCAAACATCATGACCGCTGCCTGGGGCGGCATCTGCTGTTCCCAGCCACCCTGCGTGGCGGTATCGCTGCGCAAGGCGACCTACAGCCATGCCGCCATCGTGGCGCGCAAGGCGTTCACCGTCAGCATCCCGTCCCAGGCACAGGTGGCGCAGGCCGACTATGTGGGAACCGTGTCGGGACGCGACGGAGACAAGTTCGCCGCCTGCGGCTGGACGCCGGTGAAGAGCGACCTGGTGGACGCCCCCTACGTGGACGAGGTGCCGCTGGTGGTGGAATGCCGCCTGCTGCATATCCACGAACTCGGCCTGCACACCCAGTTCGTGGGGGAGATCGTGGACGTCAAGGCGGACGAGACGGTGATCGGGGCCAAAGGGTACCCGGACATCACCAGGGTCAGGCCCATGATCTGGGACACGGCCCACATGGGGTACTACGGCCTGGGAGAGTTCCTGGGCAAGGCATGGCAGGTCGGCACGACCGTCACACCGGAGGGAATGAAATGAAAATCGTCTGTCTGCTGGGAAGCCCCCGCACCACGGGGAGCAGTGCCACCATCGCCAACCATCTCCTGAAAACCGCCGGGGCTCTGGGGGCGGAAACGCGGTCCTTTGAATTGAACCGGCTTGCCTACCGCGGCTGCCAGGCGTGCTATGCCTGCAAGACAAAGCTCGACAGGTGCGCGCTCAAAGACGACCTGAGCGAGGTATTGGCCGCGGTGAGCGAGGCGGACGCGCTGGTGCTGGCCTCGCCGGTCTATTACGGCGACATCACCAGCCAGCTCAAGGGGTTCATCGACCGCAGCTACTCCTACCTGGTCCCCGATTATATCACCAACCCGCAGCCAAGCCGCCTGACGCCCAAAAAGCTGGTCTTCGTCCAGACCCAGGGGCAGCCGGAAGAGGCGGCATTTTCCGATATTTTCCCACGCTACGAGGGATTCCTGAAATGGATGGGGTTCGGCGAGGGCACCTTGATCCGCGCCTGCGGCATCGGCCCCGGCAGAACCGACGTCGTTCCGGGGCATATCCTGCAGCAGGCCGAGGAAGCGGCGCGCGCCTTGATGGCATAGCTCCGGCATGAAAGGAGACGGCGATGGAAGAGCGTATCCGCACCATGATCTGCCGCTTTGCGGGGGAAAGCCCGGCCGGGCGCTTCCCCGAGAGCGGTGAACCGTATTTCGATGAACCGCTGGTCGGCTATGCCGCTGCCGACGATCCCCTTTTCAATGACTACAAGGGGATCATCGGGGCGTTTCACCGTACGCCGCAGGAGGTGATGGAGCTCGGTTTCGGCACCGGCGTGCGGGCGGCCACGGTCATTTCCTGGATTCTGCCCATCACCCGGCCGACGCGGGAGAGCAACCGCCGGGAAGAGGTGTATCCCTCCTTCGCCTGGGCCCGCACCAGGAACTTCGGCGAACAACTCAACGCCACCCTGCGCCGCCACGTGACGGAGTGGCTGGCCGAACAGGGGCATCGGGCCGTGGCGCCCCAACTGGAGGCCACCTGGCGCGAATACCCCGACACCCCGGTCGGCAGGGCATCCACCTGGTCGGAGCGCCACGCCGCCTATGCCGCCGGTCTGGGCACCTTCAGCCTGAACGACGCCCTGATCACCCCCCGGGGCATCGCCCACCGCTGCGGCAGTGTGATTACCGACCTGCCGTTGACACCGACCCCGCGCCCCTACCCCGGCCCCTATCACAACTGTCTCCACTACCGGGAGAAAAGCTGCGGCGCCTGCATCGAACGCTGCCCGGCCGGGGCCATTTCCCTGCAGGGACACGACAAGGACGCCTGCAGCCGCTACGTGTACGGCACCGCTGTCGATGCGGTCGCAGAGAAGTTCGGCGTGACGCAGACCGGGTGCGGCCTCTGCCAGACCAGGGTTCCGTGCGAGGGACAAATCCCGGCCGGAACGGGTGGCGTTTGATGCCGCGGCAGACGAAAACGTGCCGGCAACATTGCGGAAGCACAGTTGAAACATTTTACTTTACCGGAGGAAAGAATGAGTTTGGTAACCATTGATCACAGCGCCTGCCGGCGTGACGGCATGTGCATCGAAGTATGCCCGCCGGCACTTTTCGAGGTGGATGGGGGGGGATTCCCCGTTTTCCGCGCCGGCGGAGAGCAGGACTGCATCGCCTGCGGTCACTGCGTCGCCGTCTGCCCCCACGGGGCGGTCCACCATGAAGCCCTGCCCATGGAGGGAGCGCAGCTCGTCGATCACACCCTGGCGGTTTCCATCCCGGCTCTGAACCAGCTGGTGAGGAACCGCCGCTCGGTCAGGGAATTCCGGGATGAACCGGTGCCCCAGGCCCTGGTGAGCGAGATCATCGATGTGGCCCGGTGGGCCCCGTCGGCCGTAAACCGCCAGCCGGTGAACTGGCTGGTGATCCAGACCCCGGCCGAGGTGAAGCGCCTGGCCGGACTGGTGATCGATTACCTGCGCCAGAGCAACAAACTGGAACCGCGCTACACCCGGTACATTGACCTGTGGGAACAGGGCAGGGACCCGATCCTGCGCAATGCGCCCCACCTGGCCGTTATCCACGCCCCGGACGAATGGCTCTGGAGTTCGGTGGACAGCACCATCGCCCTGACCCAGTTCGAGCTGGCGGCCGTCGCCCAGGGTGTCGGCACCTGCTGGGCAGGCTTCCTGATGCGGGCGGCGAACGGGCATCCGCCGCTCAAGGAAGCGCTCGGCATCCCCGCGGATCACAGCGTATTCGGGGCGCTGATGTACGGCTTCCCCCGCTATCGCTACCACCGCGTCCCGCCGCGCCAGGAGGCACGGATCCAGTGGAGATGACCCCGGAAACACCAACTATCGATAAGGAGCACATATCCATGAAGGTTATTGCCATAAACGGAAGTCCGAGAAAAAAATGGAATACGGCGGCCCTGCTGGGCAAGGCCCTGGAAGGCGCCGCCGCGCAGGGGGCCGAGACCGAGCTTGTCCACCTCTACGATCTTGACTACAAAGGGTGCGTGAGCTGCTTCGCCTGCAAGGTCCGGGAGGGCAAGAGCTATGGCACCTGCGGTTTCATCGACGGCTTGACGCCGGTCCTGAAAAGGATCATCGAGGCCGACGCCCTGATCATCGGGTCGCCGATCTACTTCGGCTCGGTGACCGGCGAGACCCGTTCCTTCCTCGAGCGGCTGCTGTTTCAGTACCTGACCTACACCGTGCCCTACGCATCCATCGCCCCCAAGAAGCTCGCCACCGGGTTCATCTACACGATGAACGTCACGGAGGAACAGAGCAAGGCGTATGGCTACGGGCCCCTCTTCGACTCCCACGCCCGCTACCTGCAGCTGATCTTCGGCCACCAGCCGGAATCGTTGTGCAGCTTCGATACCTGCCAGGTGGACGACTATTCCAAGGTGGTGATAGAGAGTTTCGATCCCGCTCACAAGGCACAGCGGCGCGCCGAGGCCTTTCCCCTGGATTGTCAGCGGGCATATGACTTGGGGGCCAGGCTTGCCGGAAAGGAGCCGTGACATGACGGAACGGAAAAACTTCGCGGCAGCTGACATCGGCCCCCTGGAAGGCCTCGTGAGCCATGAATTCCGCGGATTGAAGGGCAAGTGCTTCATGGGCAAGGAGTTGGGCCTCACCGGGTGCGAGGTTTCTCTCAACCGGCTCCCGGCCGGCACGGCCATGCCCTTTGTCCATGCCCACACAAAAAACGAAGAGCTCTACATCGTGCTGCGCGGCAACGGCACCTTCTTCGTGGACGGCACCGAGTTTCCGGTCCGGGAGGGCAGCCTGGTACGGGTTGCTCCCCAGGGCGAGCGGTCGTGGAAAGCCGGCGATGAAGATCTGTACTTCATCTGCATCCAGGCCGAGGAAAACAGTCTGAGCCAGGCCACCCTCGACGACGGCTTCCGCATCCCCACGACCAAGGCATCCTGGATGGCCGAATAGGTCCGGACCGGACAGGATTGCGATAACACTGCCAGGAAAGCCCCGCCTCCCATCAGGGAAGCGGGGCTTTTGCGCGCCGGCGCCCCCGGTCTTTCCGGCGCTTGCCCCGCCCGGTACGCTGGAAAAGCCATGCGGCACATCACGGCGTCTCCCCCGGGGCAGACCGCAAGAACCCCTTGACAAACCGGCTGAAACAATTATAAATTAGGCATATTGAATGACCATTCATTCAATTTCAATGAGATCGGGGCCGGGAAAAATGGCAAAGCTTGACAAACGCAGTGAAATAGTTCGGGCGGCAGTGCAGATCATTGCCGAGCAGGGGTTCCATGGTTCTCCCATGGCCATGATCGCCGAGCGGGCCGGGGTGGCGGCCGGGACGATCTACTGCTACTTCGAAAGCAAGGACATCCTCATCAGGGAGCTCTACCGGGAGATAGAGGGGAAAATGCTGGAGGCGCTCCGGGTCGGGTACCAGACGGAACGGCCCATCAGGGAACGTTTTCTGCACCTCGGCATCAACCTCCTCAAGTACTTCGTCGCCCACCCCATCGAATCCAAATACATGGAACAGTTTCACAACTCCCCCTACGGTGCGGACCTGCGCCGGGGCAGGTTTGCCAAGGAATGCCAGGACGACGACCTCCTGTACCTGGAGTTGTTCGAGCAGGGGGTAGCCCAGCAGGTCATGAAGGACCTGCCCCATATCGTACTCTTTGCCCTGGCCTTCGGCCCCATGATCACCCTGACCCGGGACCATATCCTCGGGTTCATCGTACTGGACGACGCCTTGATCGAGAAAACCATCGCAGCGTGTTGGGACGGCATCAAGCGTTAGAGGCCCGTGCGCTTCGCCGCGGGCAGCGATCCCGGGAGGCGCGCAACCTGCCTCGGGAAAACGCAGCGACGGCAGCCCCACAAGAACCGGAACGGCGACCTATGCGCCAACCGTGAAACCCGAAGCCGTCCCTGCACACACTATCGCATGAGGATCAGACATGACAGCACCTGCCCCTATCACCATCCACCGTCACAATTACCGCCCACCCGACTATACCGTTGAAAGCATCGACCTCCGCTTCGAACTTGGGGAGGAAACGACCGTCGTCCGCTCCCGCCTTGCCCTGCGGGCGGCGTACGACCGCTCCGGGGGAGAACGGCCGCTGGTCCTGGACGGCCACCGCTTCGAATTGCGCAGCCTGCACCTCGACGGGACGCCCCTTGCCCCGGGGGCCTTCCAGGTTACGGAAGAGACGCTCGTCGTGCCGTCGGTTCCCGCAGCCTTCACCCTGGAGGTGGAAACCGAACTGCGCCCCCAGGATAACACCTTCCTCGAAGGGCTCTACCGCTCCAACGGAATGTTCTGCACCCAGTGCGAGGCCCAGGGCTTCCGGGCCATCACCTATTACCCGGACCGCCCCGATGTGCTCTCCGTCTTCACCGTGACCATCATCGCCGATCGTGAGCGCTGCCCGGTGCTTCTGTCCAACGGCAACCCGGTGGACAGGGGGGAACTCCCGGATGGCCGCCACTTCGCCACCTGGCACGACCCCTTCAGGAAACCGAGCTACCTCTTCGCCCTGGTGGCCGGCAAGCTGGCCTGTCTCACGGATACCTTCACCACCTGCTCGGGCCGGGAGGTGAGCCTGCGGCTCTACCTCCAGGAGGCCAACCGGCACAAGGGGGAACACGCCCTCCGCTCCCTGAGGAAAGCCATGCGCTGGGACGAGGAGACCTTTGGCCGGGAATACGACCTGGACTGCTACATGGTCGTGGCGGTGGACGATTTCAACATGGGGGCCATGGAAAACAAAGGGCTCAACATCTTCAATTCACGCTACGTCCTGGCCACCCCCGAAACCGCCACCGACGAGGACTATCAGGCCATCGAGGAGGTCATCGGCCACGAGTATTTCCACAACTGGAGCGGCAACCGGGTTACCTGCCGCGACTGGTTCCAACTCTCCCTCAAGGAGGGGCTCACCATCTTCCGCGACCAGGAGTTTTCCGCCGATATGGAGTCGCGCGGCGTGAAACGCATCGCCGATGTCCGTGCCCTGCGCACCGCACAGTTCGCCGAGGACGGCGGTCCGCTGGCGCACCCGGTCCGGCCAGATTCCTATATGGAGATCAACAACTTCTATACCGCGACCGTCTACAACAAGGGGGGCGAGTTGATCCGCATGCTGCGCACCCTGCTGGGCGCCGGACGTTTCAGAGAGGGGATGGACCTCTACTTCGCGCGCCACGACGGGCAGGCGGTCACGATCGAGGATTTTGTCCGGGCCCTGGCCGATGCGGGTGAGCGGGACCTGGACCAGTTCCGCCTCTGGTACAGCCAGGCCGGAACGCCGCGTCTGGAGGCGTCGGGGGCATTCGAAGCCGCCGACGGTGTCTTCACCCTGACGGTGCGCCAGTCCTGCCCCCCTACCCCCGGGCAGGCGGACAAGCAGCCGTTCCACCTCCCGCTGGTCGTCGGCCTCCTGAACCGGGATGGCCGGGAACTTCCGGTCACCCTGTTCGGCGAAGCGGCCCCCGGCCCCACCACCAGAACCCTCGAGGTGTGCAAGGCCGAACAGACGTTCCACTTCTCCGGCCTGGACAGTGAACCGGTGCCGGCCCTGCTGCGCGGCTACTCCGCCCCGGTAAAGCTCGACTATCCCTACCGTCACGACGATCTCGTGCTCCTCATGGCCCACGAAACCGACCCCTTCTGCCGCTGGGAGGCGGGGCAGCAGTTGGCGGCGCAGGTTATCCTCGCCCTGGTGGCCGACCACCAGTCAGGACGGGAACTCAAGCCGGACCAGGCGTTCGTGGCGGCCTACCGGGCCACCTTGACCTGCGGGGAGCCGGATCGGGCCTTTCTGGCCGAGGCGCTCACGCTGCCGTCGGAAAAATACCTGGCCGAACTGATGCCGGTCATCGACCCGGAGGCCATTCACATCGCCCGCAAGTTCATGATCCGCACCCTGGCGGCGCAGTTGCGGAACGATTTCCTGGCGGTGCGCGAGACGTGCCGCAGCACACGGCCCTACGGGGTGGACGACGACCGCTCGGGAGAACGCCGCCTGGCCAACCTCTGCCTGGCCTACCTGATGACCCTGGAGGAACAGGCCATTACCGACCTCTGCATCCGGCAGTACCATGCATCGGACAACATGACCGACACCATGGGGGCGCTCGCGCCGCTCGCCTCGTGCGACTGCCCCGAGCGCAGCCGGGTGGTGGAGGATTTCTATAGCCGCTGGCAGGGAGACCGCCAGGTGGTGGACAAGTGGTTCTCCCTCAGGGCCCTGGCGGACCTCCCCGGCACCATCGACGACGTCCGGGCGCTCATCGACCATCCGGCCTTCGAGCTGGCCAATCCCAACCGCTTCCGCGCCCTGGTGGGCGCCTTCAGCCAGAACCAGCACCACTTCCACGCCCCCGATGGCGCAGGTTACCGTTTCCTGGCCGATCAACTGCTCCGCCTCATCCCGGTCAATCCCCAGGTCTCCGCCCGCCTCCTGGCGCCGCTGACCACGTGGCGGCGCTTCGAACCGGGGAGACAGGCGCTCATGCAGCAGGAATTGCGGCGAATCCAGGCGGTCCCCAACCTGCCCCGGGACGTCTACGAGGTTGTGGAAAAAAGCCTGTAATATAACTCCTTAGAATCACCCGCCTCCTTGCACATTCGTGCCACATTGTCCAAAATTGGATTGAAGGTTTCCCAAGCATACTATATACAAGGGCGTAACGTCATCGGCAGGTAGCGGGGTTCTCCCCGCTACCTGCCGCAACGGCATCCACGTACCCAATGGAGCCAGCCCTTCCATGAAAAAACGCATCGTTCTCGCCATCATCGGCCTGCTCATCGTCATCGCCGCCCTTGCTGCCGTCAAAACCCTGCAGATCGGTACGATGATCAAGCAGGGCAAGAGCTTCGTCCCCCCCCCGAAACGGTGACCAGCGCTACGGTCACATCCGACTCCTGGGAGGCCGCCTTGACTGCGGTCGGCACGGTCAACGCCGTCCAGGGGGTTACGGTGGCCGCGGAGTTGGCGGGCAAGGTGGCGAAGATCGCTTTTGAGGCCGGCTCCCCGGTCAAAAAGGGGGATCTGCTGCTGCGCCAGGATACCACCTCCGAAGAGGCCCAACTCCCCGGCGCGGTAGCCCAGGCCAATCTGGCCCGCGCCAACCAGAAACGGGCCGACAAGCTGTTTGCGGACGGGATCATCTCCCAGGCCGATCACGATACCGCGCTGTCCAACACCGCCCAGGCCCAGGCCCTGGTGGACAATATCCGGGCCACCATCGCCAAAAAGACCGTTCGCGCCCCTTTCAGCGGCCGCCTCGGCATCCGCCAGGCCAACCTCGGCCAGATGCTGAGCGAGGCTGCCCCCATCGTCACGCTCCAGTCCCTCGACCCGATCTACGTCGACTTCACCCTGCCCCAACAGCAGCTCGGCCAGGTACGCCCCGGCCAGACGGTACGGGTGACGGGCGACGCCCTGCCGGGAGAGGTCATTACGGGACGGGTCACGGCCATCAGCCCCCAGATCGATGCGGATACCCGCAACGTCAAGGTGGAGGCAACGGTCTCGAACCATGGGGAGAAGCTGCGCCCCGGCATGTTCGTCAACGTGGCGGTCGGCCTCCCCGTTCGCCGGAAGGTCCTGGCGATCCCGGCCACGGCGGTCCTCTACGCCCCCTACAGCGATTCGGTCTTCGTGATCGAGGACGCCAAGGAGAGCAAAAACGGCGTAAAGGGCAAGCAGCTACGCCAGCAGTTCGTCCGCCTGGGGGAGAAGCGGGGTGATTTCGTGGCCGTCGTCGGCGGGCTGAAGGAAGGCGCGGCCATCGTCAGCACCGGCGTCTTCAAGTTGCGCAACGGCCAGGCGGTGGTGGTCGATAACAAGCTGGCCCCTGCTTTCCAGCAGGCACCCACACCAGAGAACAACTGAGCGACGGGCCATCCATGAAAATCACCGACCTCTTCATCCGCCGCCCCGTGCTGGCCCTGGTGGTCAACCTGATCATCATTATCGCCGGCCTGCAGGCCATCCGCACCCTCAACGTGCGCCAGTACCCGCGCAGCGAAAACGCGGCGGTAACCGTCACCACCGTCTATACCGGGGCAAGCGCCAACCTGGTGCGCGGCTTCATCACCACGCCCCTGGAGCGCGCCATAGCGGCCGCCGACGGCATCGACTACATGGAATCCCAGAGCACCCTCGGCCTCTCCACCATCAAGGTGCGCCTCAAACTCAATTACGACGCCACCCGCGCCCTGGCGGAGATCAGCTCCAAGGTGGATCAGGTGCGCCGCGACCTCCCCCCGAGGCCGAGGTGCCGGTGATCAACATCGAATCGGCCGACAGCGAGTTCGCCTCGGCATACCTGAGCTTCACCTCCGACATGCTCAAGCAGAACGAGGTCACCGAATACCTGACGCGCGTTGTCCAGCCCCGCCTCACGGCCATCGAGGGGGTGCAGCGGGCGGACATCCTCGGCGGCCGCACGTTCGCCATGCGCATCTGGCTCAAACCGGAGCGGATGGGCGCCCTCAACGTTAGTCCGGCCCAGGTGAACCGGGCATTGGCAGCCAACAACGTGCTGGCGGCCCTTGGCCGGAGCAAGGGTTCCTTCATCCAGGTCAACCTGACCGCCAATACCAACCTCAACACGGTGGAGGAGTTCAAACGCCTGGCGGTGCGCGATCAGAACGGCGCCATCGTGCGCCTGGGCGATATCGCCGACGTGGTGCTGGGGGCCGAGGACTATGATTCCGAGGTCCACTTCTCGGGGCAGGCGGCGGTCTTCATGGGGATCTGGCCGTTGCCCAACGCCAATGCCCTGGACGTCATCAAACGGGTGCGCGCCGAGATGGCCGCCATCCAGCGCGACCTGCCCAGCGGCATGCAGTCCCGCATTGCCTATGACGGCACCAACTACATCAACAACGCCATCCACGAGGTGCTGAAAACCCTGGGTGATACCCTCTTGATCGTCGTTGTGGTCATCTTCCTCTTCCTGGGCTCCTTCCGCTCGGTATTCATCCCGGTGGTGGCCATACCGGTCTCGCTGATCGGGGCCATATTCCTCATGCAGGCCTTCGGCTTTACCGTAAACCTGCTGACCCTGCTGGCGGTGGTTCTGTCCGTCGGTCTGGTGGTGGACGACGCCATCGTGGTGGTGGAGAACGTGGAGCGGCACATGGGCGAGGGCAAGTCCCCCCTGGAGGCGGCCCTGCTCGGCGCCCGCGAACTGGTCGGGCCGATCATCGCCATGACCGTCACCCTGGCGGCGGTCTACCTCCCCATCGGTCTGCAGGGCGGGCTGACCGGCTCCCTGTTCCGGGAATTCGCCTTTACCCTGGCCGGCGCCGTAACCATCTCCGGCATCGTGGCTCTGACCCTGTCGCCGCTCATGTCCGCCACCCTGCTCAAGCCGGGCGGTGTGGAGCACGGGCTGGCCGGCCGCATCACCCGGGATTTCAAACGCCTGAGAAGTTTTTACGGCAGGCTGCTCGATGCCACCCTCAACGCCCGTCCGGCGGTCTACACGGTCTGGATCGTGATCACCCTGCTCACGGTGCCGCTGTTTACCATGTCCGCCAAGGAGTTGGCGCCGAGCGAAGACCAGGGGGTCGTTTTCGGCATCCTGGATGCCTCGGCCAACTCGACCCTCGACCAGAACAGCCGCTACGCCGCGGCGGTAAACCGGGCATTCATGAGCGTGCCGGAGACCGACTTCACCTTCCAGGTCACCCTCCCCACCTCCGGTTTCGGCGGACTGGTCGCCAAGCCGTGGAACGACCGCAAGCGCACCATCTTCCAGATCATGCCCGAGGTACAGAAAAAGCTCCAGGAGATCCCCGGCATTCAGGTCTTCCCGGTCCTGCCGCCGGCCCTGCCCGGCGGCGGCCAGTTCCCGGTGGAATTCCTCCTGACCTCCACGGCCGAGACCGAACAGATTTTGGATTTTGCCCGCCAGTTGCAGGCGAAGGCCATGAAGAGCGGCATGTTCGCCTTTCCGCCCCTGATCGATGTCAAGATCGACCAGCCCCAATCCGAGTTCATCATCGACCGCGACAAGGTCGCCGACCTGGGGCTCAACCTGGAGCAGGTCGGCACGGACCTGGGGAATATGGTGGGGGGCAACTACGTCAACCGTTTCGACATCGCCGGCCGCAGCTACAAGGTGATCCCCCAGGTCCAGCGGGTCGGCCGCCTCAACCCGGACCAGCTTCAGGACATCTACATCACCGGCCCCAACAACAAGCTGATCCCGCTCAGTACCGTCGCCACCATCAAGGAATCGGTCGTGCCTCGTTCGCTCAACCGCTTCCAGCAGTTGAACGCGGTGAAGATCAGCGGCGTGGCCATCCGGCCGCTGGAGGAGGCCCTGCGCTATCTGGAGGGCGAGGCCGGGAAAATCCTGCCCCAGGGATACAAACTGGACTACACGGGGGAATCACGCCAGTTGCGTACGGAGGGGAACCGGTTCCTGCCCGCCTTCGGCCTGGCCGTGGTCCTGATCTTCCTGGTGCTGGCGGCTCAATTCAACAGTTTTCGCGACCCCTTCGTCATCCTGGCCGGGTCGGTGCCCCTGGCCATGTTCGGCGCCCTGATCTTCACCTTCCTGAAGATGCCCGATCCCAACATCCCCTTCTGGACCAAGGGGTGGACCACCACCCTCAACATCTACTCCCAGGTCGGCCTGGTGACCCTGGTGGGCCTGGTGTCCAAGAACGGCATCCTGATCGTCGAGTTCGCCAACCAACTCCAGTTGCAGGGGCACCCCAAGCTGGAGGCCGTGCGCCAGGCAGCCATGACCCGCCTGCGTCCGGTCCTGATGACCAGCGCCGCCACCATCGCCGGGCATTTCCCCCTGACCCTGGTAACCGGCGCCGGCGCCGCCGCCCGTAACTCCATCGGCTTGGTGCTGGTGGGCGGCATGTTCATCGGCACCTTCTTCACCCTCTTTGTCATCCCCTCCATCTACATGCTCATCGCCCGCGACCACGGCAAGGACCGCGAGCGTGAAGCGACGGTGGCGGCGGCTGAGGTCTAACGGAAGAGCGCCTCCCGTTTTCGTACCTGGCGAAAACGGGAGGCGCTCCGTGTCAAACCACCATGAATTTTCAGGATGGCAGCGGCTGGCGGGTCGGTTCCTACCCGAGGCGTTCCGGCAATGGATAGCCGGGATTGATGGGGATATCGAAATGTATTCCCGTTGAAAACTCCATGATCTCCTCTACCCGAACCACGAACCTGGTCAGGGCGGGAGGCGCTTCCAGGGGCACGGGGCCTGCGTTTTCGCCCGGCAGGCGGGGGTCGTCGTGCGGCTTTACCACCCGGCCGATCAGTTGATAGCCATTCTTGGCCCCGGGTGCAGCCACAACAACCGCCACATGGGCATTGCGGGCAATGTTGTGCAGCGTTACCGGGCAGAACCAGTTTTCGAATACCAGGAGCGTCCCGTCGCTGACGGTCAGGTGCTTGCCGGCCGCCACATGGGGATGTCCCTTCGCATCCGCGGAAGCCACATAGACCAAGGGGGTGTTTTCAATGAACTGACGCATCGCTTCCGAAATCATGTCGCCTCCCCCCTCTTGCAGTCCCCACGCCAACGTCCCTACTCTCCCCAAATATTCGCAGGATGCGCGCCAACACACTCATAAAAAATAGCCCTTTAAAAACAACGTGTTACAACGCATAATTTTTCTCCGTAATCCGGCCGCTGCAATAAAAATTGCAGCGGTAACACGCTTGAGGTGGGGAGTAAATCCGCACGGGGCAATCTGCGGTCAGATACATCTTTGTTGCTCATGCAACAAAGATTGCTGGTTATGGGAGGTGAAAAGCGGCGCGAGACACATCGGGCAACGCCCTGCCCGGCCTGTGCAGTTGTCCTGTGGTAGGTATCCGGAGATAAAATGCCTGCCGATCCCGGGGAGCGGCAAGCTGGAGCTGAAGGGGACCGAGAGATGGCAAGTATTAGTGGAACCCCAACGTGCCCTCTCGACTCTTACCTCACAACTGCGTGGGGCATTTTGAAATAGAACCCACCGGGTGGCTCATTGATACCGGGCGCTTTCGCGCTCGAACTGGGCGCGGCTGTTGTAACCCTGTTCGCCGAAGGGTTGCAGTTGCTCCTGCCAGCGCAGCTTGGCGGCCAATAGCAGCCGTTCCGGCCGTTCTCCCGGCTGCGGCAGCGGCAGTTCTTCCAGCACGCTCACCTCGAAGGCAGCGGCGCCGTATTCGGCCAATTCCTTTTTCAGGCTCGGGCTGGAGGGGAAGGTGCCCATGCGCAGTTGAAACTCCCGGTTGGTCTTGGTGCCGCTCAGGTTGGCGCTGCCTTCGATGAACAGCTTGCCGTTGTTTTTGTTCCTGATCTGGTAGATCCCCATGGCCGGGCGGCTCTCCTTGTAGACCCGTTTCATCTCCGCCCGCCGCTGCCGCGTTGCGTCGCCCGCCTGCGGGGCATGGGGTAGCGACAGCGCCGTGGTCCCGGTGTCCTGCCCCTGCCTCCAGTAGCCCCCTTCGTCGCGCCGGATCAACCCCTCGTCCACCAGCAGACGGCGCACGGTGCAATAATCGTTGAACAACGGCTTGATCAACCCGGTCACCTCGCTTTCCGTATAGCGCCGCCCCGCCTTGAAGCGTAGCGCGAACTGTTCCAGCACGATCAGGCGTTTTTTGTGCTGGGCCGGTAGGCGCTCCAGTGTGCCGTGGGGGAAAAAGGTGGCAATCACCTTTATCCGGTGGGCGTCGAAGCGTTCGTCCTGCAACGCCTTGCCGGTGGCGCACGCCGCCACCAGTTCCTTCAGGGTGGTGCCCAATAGCGGCACGTTGGCCGTCACCACCACGTAATACTGCTCCTTGCGGCTGTCGATCAGCCCGGCCTGCTCCAGCTTTTTCAGGTGGAAAGACACCGTGGAGGGGGCTAGGGCATGGCGCTTGGCGATCTCCTCCGCGTACTGGGGCTGTTCCAGCAGCGAACTGACAATGGCCAGGCGAGATTCGTCGGCCAGGGCTTTCATGATGGCGAGGCTCTGTGTGACGTTCATGGGGGCCTTTCTATTTCGATAAATATAAAATTAAATATAGGAGTATGGACAGGGATTGTCAATCTGTTTTTATTGTTGTCGAATTGGACTTTGAGAAAGGGGGATGGTCAACTTTGAAAGCGAATGTAGCTACATAGCGCCAACCGTCTTCGGATATATGACGGGATTGTAGCTGAACCAGGCCGTATACCGTGTCAAAATTGCACAAACGCGGCTGAACGACGAGCTTCCACGCGCTGTTTTTCACGTAAAAACAGAAGGATAACGATCGCATACCTACGATGTTAATTTTTTTAACATTTTGAAATTACGTTGAATTTTACAGACGGGTCCTGTAGAAGAAAAAAGTATTCAATGATAGATCCGTTTCCATGAACATCACCGAGGAGGCCCCTATGTACGACGCCGTATCCCTCTTTTCCTGGCTTGCCCATCATTACTATTACCTTCTTGCCCTTGCCCTCCTGATCATCCTGCTCTGGAACTCCATCGTGGTGGTGGGGGGCAACGAGATCGCCCTCATCGAGCGTCGGTGGTTCGGCAGCAAGATGCCCCAAGGGCGGGTCGTGGCCCTGGGGAACGAGGTCGGCATCCAGGCGCGGACCCTGGGCCCCGGCCTGCACTTTTTGATCCCGTTCATCTACAAGGCGACCAAGAGCGTCTTCACCGAGATCATGGAGAACGAGATAGGCCTGATCGAATCGGTGGACGGTTCGGCCATCCCGTCCGGGCGAATCTTTGCCGCCGTGGCGACGGGCCACAACTCCTTTCAGGACGGCGAGGCCTTCATCAAGAACGGCGGCCAAAAAGGCCCCCAGATCGAGATACTTCCCCCGGGCAAGTACCGTATCAACCCCTACCTGTTCAAGCTGACCAAGGGGAGCGTCACCGAGATCAAGGACTTCGAGATCGGCATCGTGGAATCCGTGGACGGCGCTGCCATCCCGGAAGGGAAGATCTTTGCCCAGGCCGTGGACGGGCACTCGTCCTTCCAGAACGGCGAGGCGTTCATCGCCAACGGCGGCCAAAAAGGCCCCCAGATCGAGATCATCCCACCCGGCAGCTACCGCATCAACCCCTACCTGTTCAAGGTAACCAAAGGGGAAGCCACCAAGATCAGCGAAGGGGAGATCGGCTTGGTGGAATCCGCCGACGGCTTGGCCATCCCGGCCGGCCGCATCTTCGCCACTGTGGTGGCAGGCCACAACTCCTTCCAGTCCGGCCAGGACTTCATCAAAAGCGGCGGCCAGAAGGGACCCCAGACCGAAATTCTTCCCCCGGGCGTCTACCGTATCCATCCGAACCTGTTTAAGATCACCAAGGCCGCGGCCGTGGTCGTCGCCAAGGGTGAGGTGGGCATGGTCACGGCCCAGGACGGAGCCCCTATCCCCATGGGGCGGCTTTTGGCCCAGAGCGTGCCGGGGCACTCCAATTTCGAGAACGGCGAGACGTTCCTGAAGAACGGCGGCCAGAAGGGACCCCAGATCGACGTGCTGCTGCCGGGCACCTACCGCATCAACCTGAACCTGTTCCAGGTGCAGGTGGCCCCCGCCGTGGTGATCGAGGCCAACAAGGTCGGCTTGGTGACCGCCCTAGACGGCGTTCCCTTGCCGGAGCGGGAATACGTGGCCTCCCCCATCAGCGGCCACAACGATTACCAGGACGGTTCCGCCTTCCTGACCAAACAGGGACAGCGCGGCCCGCAGTTGGACGTGCTCCGGCCGGGCACCTATTACATCAACCCCTTCATGTTCAGCGTGGAGATCGACAACGTGGCCGTCATTGAGCGCGGCCAGGTGGGGGTGGTGGTGTCCAACGTGGGCGAGGACCCCACGGAGGAGATGAAGAAACGGCTCGGCGCCTCGCAGAACGACGCCACCGCGGAGGAGGGCAAGGAGAAATACGTCGTGCCCAAGGGCTTCCGGGGCATCCAGGAGGAGGTATCCGGACCGGGGCGCTACTACCTGAACCGCCGGGCCTTCATGGTATACGTGATCGACACCACCAACATTACCATCGACTGGGACGACCAGGAAGACACCCGCTTCGACCAGTTGACGGTCATCTCCAAGGACGGCTTCCCGATCCAGGTCTCGGTGAAGGTGGTCATCCGCGTACGTCCGGACCAAGCCCCCTATATGGTGGCCAAGGTCGGCTCCATCGACAATCTGATCCAACACGTGATCCACCCCATGATTGACTCGTCGTTCCGCAATCAGGCATCCACCGCCTCGGCTATGAATTTCCTCCAGAGCCGCTCGGAGGAGCAGGCCAAGGCGGAGATCCGCGCCCGGGCCGATCTGGAACGGTACCATGTGGAGTGTGTATCGGTGCTGATCTGCCAGATCCGCCTCCCCGAGGAGTTGATGCAAACCCAGACCAAGCGGATCATCGCCGAACAGCAGCAGGAGATGTACAAGATGGAACAGAAATCCCAGGCGGAGCGCACCGAGATGGAGAAGATGCGCGCCACCGCCGACCAGCAGCCGACCCTGGTGGCATCGGAGATTGCCGTGAAGGTGGCCACCCAGAAAAAGACCGAGATGATCACCCTGGCCGAAGGCACGGCAGAGGCCAAGGCCCTGGAGGGTGCCGGTGAGGGGAAACGGCTGAAGGCTATCGGCGATGGCGAGGCGTCCAAGATCGCAGCCATCGGTGAGGCCACGGCCCAGGCCTACAGCAAACAGCAAGAGGCTATCGGCGAAGAGGCCATCAAGCAGATCAGGATCGTGGAGCTGATCTCGGCCGCCATCGAAAACGGCAACATCAGAATCGTTCCGGATGTGCTGGTTACGGGAGGCAGCGCCGCGGACGGGCTGATGGGGATGCTGACGAAGCTGTTGCCGGGGGTGGATCTGCCGGCGCTGGTGAAGAAGAGCGCACCAACGGCGGCGGGCCGACCGTAACGGCCCGAAAGGCCGAACATTGCGAGGAACGGCTTCCTGCGGAGGCGAAGCGCCATGATCTGCCCCAAATGTACTCACGAACAGCCCGACGGCCAGGACCTGTGCGGCCGCTGCGGCGTGATCTTCGCCAAGGTCCGCCCGGCCCCGCAACGGCCGGAGGCCGAAAAAAACATATCGCCGAACGCCGCCGCTTCGGGGCTGGCCGCCCTGCTTTGGGAGTGCCTGTTTGCGGTCCCGGCCGAGGAAAATCGGCTGTTAGTGGCGGGGCGTTTCTGCCTCTGGCTGGTTCTTGCCGTCTGGGGCTTCCGCTTCATGACAACGCCGATAACGGGGGAGCATTTCAACCACTCGTTCATGCACTTGGTCAACCTCCCCTTCCATGAGGCGGGGCACCTCTTCTTCTCCCCCTTCGGCAGGTTCCTCCAGGTTCTGGGGGGCACCCTGGGGCAGTGGCTCATACCCCTGGTGGTGACGCTTGCCTTCCTTGTCAGGACGGACCGGTTTGCCGCCTCGGTCGGCCTCTGGTGGCTCGGCCAGAGTTTCATGGACATTGCGCCGTACATGGACGACGCCCGCGCCGGGCAGTTGATGCTCTTGGGCGGGGTCACCGGGAGCGAGGTGGCGGATTACCACGACTGGGAGATCATCCTGACCCGCCTGGGCTGGATGCAGTACGACCATCTCATCGCACGCATATCCTTCGGCTGCGGCCTGGTACTGATGCTTGCGGCGCTCCTGTGGGGCGGTTGGGTGCTGTACCGCCAGAAGGGGACGGGCATACCGGGGCGTTCATGACACAAACAGTTCTCGCCATAATCGTCGCTTACCTGCTGGGCTGCTTCACCACCGGCTACTACCTGGTACGGCTTTCGACCGGTCAGGACATCCGCGCCACGGCCAGCGGCAATCTGGGAAGCCGTAACGTGGGGCGCCTCTTGGGCACCAAGGGCTTTATCCTCACCTTTGTCGGGGATGCGGGCAAGGGAGTGCTGGCGGTCTGGCTGGCCCGCCACCTGAGCCCCGCACCATGGCTCCCCTGCGCCACCCTGCTGGCGGCGGTGGCCGGGCACATCTGGCCGCTGCAGCTCGGCCTGCGCGGCGGCAAGGGATTCGCCACCTTCGCCGGGGGAATGATCCTGCTCAAGCCGCTGGTGCTGCTTGCCGGCTTGGCCCTCTGTGGCGTGGCCTATCCGTTTCTGCGGGGCACCACCAAGACCGGCCTCGTGGCCCTGGCCTGTTCCCCTCTGTTTGTCGTAGCGGGACATCTGTACAGCGGCACCCCGCCCGTCTCGGTGGAAACGGCGCTCTACTGCCTGCTGGTGCTCGTGGTCCTCTACGCCCACCGTAACAACATCCGCAAGGAATTTTTCAACCGCGGCATACCCCGGGAGACATCGTAAGGCTACATGCCGACACTTTATGTACAAACAAAATACATATAATGAACATATCAGGCCAATGCATTACGGACCGCACCAAGTAAATACAATAATATCAGCATATTATCAACAGAACAGTATTGGCACACTCCCTGTAATACATTTGGTACGGCGCAAACAAAAACGCTACAGGGAGAACACCATGGAAACAGGTATCATCAAGCTGGCCTTCGCCACCATCCCTGCCGTTGCCTTGATCGGATCGGCCATATTCTTCAGCGCTCTCGCAAAACTTCCCACCCATCGCCACCTGTCATTCCACCGAATCCGCAGCTCGGCCCAGCGCGCCTTGGCCGCCGGTGCAATACTGCGCTGATTTCACGGTAAAAGACCTTTGAAAGGAGTTCCCATGTTTTGCTCACGAACACCATTTTTCATGGCAGCATTTCTCTTCTGCTCCGCTCTGGCCAGCGGCTGCGCAATCATGAACAAGGATAACCGTCTGGTGCTCAACTCCCTGGACGAGGCCATGCAGGGGAGCGCCATCATCGACAGCACGGCGGGCAAGATCGCCGCTGCGCCCGTTGCCTTGCCGGTCGGGATGGCTGCCGGCGTTATCGATATGGCGGTGGTGACGCCGGCCCGCGCCACGGTCCCGGCCGGTAAGGACACCGTGGAGTATCTCTGGGAAAATCCCCAGGGCTCTGATTTGCGGCAGGCGATGCTGTTCATCCCCAAGGTCGTGGCGACGCCGGTCCTCTTCATCAGCGACTGGGCTGTGAGATCGATCTTCACCACCAAATTCTGATGCGAAAGGAAGCAACCATGCGACGCACGCTTGTTGTCATAATGTTCCTGCATCTGCTCTGCGGCGGCGGTTGCGCGGTCTTTAACCGCGACAATACCCCGGCGCTCAACTTTGTCGAACAGCACTTGATCCCCAAGGAGAATCCCGGCCGCGCCCTCTCCTACCCGCTGGTCATCCCGGTCGGCCTGACGGCGGCGACCCTGGACATGTTCCTGTTTCACCCCCTGTCCGTGACGGCCGACGCCTGGCACGACACCAGCGACCTATTGTGGGACAATATGGACTGGGACCGTCACTATGTGACCACGTCAGCCTCGATCGTACCCCGCGTCGCTGCCGTACCCCTGGTCTTCACCGGCGATTTTCTGGCCCGAAGCAGTTTCGATATCTCCCACGGAAGGGGGGGCAGCAGTACGAGCAAGAGCAGTCCAGAACCTGAACGGGAAAGGAAACGGACCGAGGCGAAGAAGAACCTGGACATGGCACGGCAGGCCTTGGCACAACAGGATTTGGACACGGCCATTCGACTGGCCGACGAAGTGGTGGCAACGGGCCATTACCAATACGAAGCAGGCGTCATCAAGGACGTTGTGCTGCTGAAGCGCCACGCCCCTGACGCCCTTTTTGCCATGCCGTTCAACGGGCGGATGTTCGGCGATCCCCTCTTCGTGGAAACCTATGCAGACCTGTTGGCAAACGGCTCGCCGGCGGAACGGATGCAGCTTTTGGCGATATTCGACCGGTTTTATTTCGCTGTCGGCACGACTATCAGTATCCAGGGCAAAAACGGCACCCCCCTGTCTTTTCTGATGCCGGCGCTGGAAAAAAACCTGACCGACGAGGACCGGGCGATCCGCATGAAGACCATGCAGGCCCTGGGAAAATTCCAGCGGAGCGACAAAGGGGTGCGGGCGCTGCTGGAAGGCGTGGCCCGGGGAAGCGACCCGGTACTGGCGACAGCCGCCAAGTCGCTGTTGCGCTGAACAGACAGCTGAAGTCCCCGGACGCTACGGGGAGGGAGGAATATTTCGATGAAAATTGCCCACCACTGTGGTAATAAGGTGCAAAGGATTCCGGCATGAACACGGCTTACGGAAAAGCATCACTGTTCGTCTTCACCCTGGCGCTCGTCCTGTCGTGCCAGGGGTGCGTGGGGAGCCTGTTCTACCAGCCGGACCGCACCGTGTACGACACCCCTGACCGCCACGGCTTGGCGTACGAGCAGGTGACCTTCCAGAGCCGGGACGGCACCAGGCTGTCTGGCTGGTTTATCCCGGCCATGGGCACGCCCCGGGGAACCGTGATCCATTTCCATGGCAACGCCCAGAACATGACCGCCCATTTCGGCTTTGTCTCCTGGCTCCCGGCTCGGGGTTTCAACCTCTTCATCTTCGATTACCGGGGCTACGGCGCATCGGACGGGACCCCCGACCGGCGCGGCGTGTACGAAGATTCCCTGGTGGCCCTGGATTACCTCGCCACCCGGCCCGGCCTGGACCACAACCGGATTCTCGTCCTGGGGCAGAGCCTGGGGGGCGCCAACGCCATCGCGGCGGTGGCCAGCCGCCCCCATGGCAACATCCGCGCCGTGGCCGTCGACTCGGCCTTTGCCTCGTACCGGGGCATAGTCCGGGACAAGATAGCCGCCATACCGCTGTTGTCCCTCGTCCGTACGCCGCTTGCCCGCCTTCTCATCGGCGACGACGCAAGCCCCGATGGTGCGGTGGCCAATATCGCCCCGACGCCGCTCCTCATCATTCACGGCACCGGGGACCGGGTGGTCCCCTACTCCCACGGTCAGAGGCTCTTTGCAGTGGCCCGCGAGCCAAAGCAGTTCTGGAGCGTTGAGGGGGGTGAACACACCGACGCCTTCGCCGATCCGGGTTCCCCCTATCGCCAACGACTTGTGGCCTTTTTCAACGAGACACTGGACGGGCGCATCGTGGCCGGCAAGGCCAATGGCCGGGAAGCGCAAAGAGTACAATAGCACCTTACAAGGCAGGCGACAGATGATTTCCATGGCTTTCCGCTCCACCCTGGCACCTCTTGCCCTCGTTTACGTACTTGCAGGGACGGCGTTATCCGCCCCATCAGCGGACGACGCCAATCACACCACCCCGCCTCCCCTTCCCCTCTCCGCCCGTTTCTCGGAACGCATCTACAACCTACCCGGGCTCGCCAATGTGGGGCGGGTTGCGCCCGGGATCTTTCGCGGTGCCCAGCCGGCTCGGAATGGCTACGCCACCCTCAGGGCCATGGGGATCAAAACCGTCATCGACATGCGCACCGGCGAAAGCGAGCGGAAGTTTGTTGAGGGGGCCGGGATGCAGGCCATCGCCGTCCCCATCCAGATGACCCGCACGGGGCTGCAGGAAAAGGTGGATCGGGTGGTGGCCCTGATGACGGATCCGGCAAACCAGCCGGTCTACGTCCATTGCCGCCACGGCCAGGACCGCACCGGCATCGTGGTGGCCGCCTACCGCATGAAACAGCAGGGATGGTCCCTAACCGACGCGGAGACGGAGATGCAGGCCTTTGGCTTCAACGATATCTGGATCAATTTCAAGAAATTCATCCGCCAGTACGGGTCACAGATCGACAAGTAGTCATCTTCCCAAACAAGGGGCTTAGGAGGCAGCATGCAGGGCAGCATTATCAGGACCGTTCTCCTCGCCTTTCTTTTCTGCAACATCATCTCCCCGGCAGCGGCCGCCCCCCCCGACTCCGCTTTCCAGAAACGCATCGCCGGCGATACCCGCGCCCTGATCATCTTCCGCGACAACCTGCGGCGGGTAGCCGACTTTACCCGCTCCCGGCCGGATCTGTTCAGTCCGGACAAGGAACAGGGGAAGATGCTGCTGGCGCGCGAAGACAAACTGGCCATCTGGAATACCTGGAGCACGGTTCTGGACAGCCTGGCCGCCCTGGATGAAATCCGCCGCGAACAGGGCGCCTTCCACCTCTTTCAGGACAAGGAACGCCGCAATGCATCCTTCGCCCTCACCAACGCCGCTTTCCTGGCGGGCTACCGCTACGCCCTGGAATTGATCGCCCAGGCGGACAGGAATCCCGCCCTGGATACGGTCCTGAACGAAGCGGTGCCGGAACTGGGCATCCCGTCCGGCACCTTTGGCCGTTTCAAGTTCCGCTTCCTCAATGTGGCCGTTGCCACCGAATTCGCAGCCCTGCAGGTGATCGACACGAGCTACGCCAACGGCCCCAGGGAGTTGCGCGCCGCCATGGATGAGGACAGCAGGGCTATTTGGGAGATGGGCAAGGGCAAGGGGCATGCCCTGACGCTCAAAAACGCCTTGGCGGTGGTGCGCACTGCCGGTTTCACGGCATGGTTTCCCCTTCAGAAAGGGGTCTCGGAGTGGATGGGGGATACCAAGGTGTTGCGCAAGGGAAGCCACCTGATCTCGGCCAGGCAGATTGAGGCCGTGGGCAAGCGTCTTCAGCCAGGCGACATCATCTTCGAGCGCCACGAGTGGTTTCTTTCCAACCTGGGACTACCCGGCTTCTGGACCCACGTGGCACTGTACATCGGCACGCCGGAAGAGCGGCGGCGCCTGTTCAACGATGCCGGGGTCAAGGCATGGGTGACAACCCTGGGCATCGCCAACGGCGATTTCGAGACACTCCTGCGCCAGCGCTACCCCACCGCCTACGGCAAGAGCCTGATCCCCCGTGAAGACAGCCATCCGACCCGCATTCTGGAGGCGATCTCGGAGGGGGTATCCTTTACCTCGCTGGAGTATACCGGTTCGGCCGACTCCATCGGCGTGATCCGCCCCCGGCTCTCCAAACGGGACAAGGCCCAGGCCATCCTGCGGGCCTTCCATTACAGCGGACGCCCCTACGACTTCAACTTCGACTTCGAGACCGACGCCGCCCTGGTCTGTTCGGAATTGATCTTCAAGGCCTATGAGCCGGGAGGCGGCATGAAGGGGCTGCGCTTCCCGGTGACCGAGGTGGTGGGGCGCAAGGTCAGCACCCCCAACAACATGGTGCGCCAGTTCGACGAGCAACTGGGCACCGCTGGAGCCCAGGCCGATTTCGTGCTGTTCCTTGACGGTTTCGAGAAGGAAAAACGGGCGGTGGAGTCAACCGCCGAGCAGTTCCGCGCCAGTTGGCAGCGCCCCAACTGGCATATCCTGATCCAGGACACGCCGGTGGAAGCCGGGAAGAAATAGCACCTGTTCCGAAAGGACACCCTATGACAGGCGACACCGGAAAACGGCAAAAAATCGCCATCCTGAGCGTCTCGGCCGGCGCCGGCCACGTGCGGGCCGCCCAGGCGCTCCAGGCCGCGGCGGAGACGTGGTATCCCGGCCTGGAAACGGTCCACGTGGACCTGATGGCGCTGGTGCCCAAGCTGTTCAAGACCATCTACGCCGATACCTACCTCAAGGTGGTGGAACATCACCCGGCCTTTTGGGGCTATCTCTACGACAAGACCGACCGGGACAAGGTGGATTCGGCCTTAAGCCGCCTGAGGAGCGCCATCGAGCGGCTCAATACCCGGAAACTGAAACGGGTGCTGGCCGAGATCGCCCCGGACCATGTGGTCTGCACCCACTTCCTGCCGGCCCAACTGCTGGCGCGTCAGATCCGCAAGGGAGAATTCAAGCGGCCGACCTGGGTGCAAGTCACCGACTTCGACGTGCATGCCCTGTGGATTCACGAGGGGTTAAGCGGCTACTTCGCCGCCCACGACGAGGTGGCTTGGCGCATGGTCGAGCGGGGTATCCCGGCGGCCGGCGTGCGGGTGACCGGCATCCCGATCATGCCGGCCTTCGGTCAAAAGCTGGACCGCGCCGTCTGTGCCGCCGAGTTGGGACTCGATCCCGGCCGAAAAACGCTCCTGATGATGTCCGGCGGTGCCGGGGTGGGGAGCATCCAACTCCTGGCCGAGCGGCTGCTCAAGCTGGAGGGTGACTTCCAGATCGTGGCCCTGGCGGGCAGAAACGAACGGCTGCTGGCCGACCTCCGGGCAATGGCCCGGCACCATCCGGGGCGGCTCTTCCCCCTGGGGTTCACCGGGGTGATCGAGCGGGTCATGGCGGCCAGCGACCTGGCCATCACCAAGCCGGGCGGCCTGACCACCTCGGAATGCCTGGCCGTGGGGCTGCCCATGATCGTGGTGTCGCCGATCCCGGGCCAGGAGGAGCGCAATGCCGATTTCCTGCTGGAAAACGGCGCGGCCATGAAGGCGTGCGACGCCGGCGCCCTGGCCTGGCGGGTGAATACGCTGCTGCAGGAGCCGGAGCGCCTGGCGCGTATGGGTGAGAGGGCCCGGGGGCTGGGGCGGCCGGATGCGGCCCGGCAGGTACTGGAGATCGTGCAGGGAATCCGTTAGCCCCCCTGTAACGGGGCGATACCACACCGAAGGTGAAAGCGCATATGAAAAGAGGTTCGTGGGCCCGTTCCGGGCACCTGCTGTTTCTCCTCACCTGGGTAACGCTCCTGGGGCTGTTCTTCGCCATGACCGAGATCCAGATCGAGGGGGCCAACGGCTGGGCCGCCTCCCTGCCTACCTGGCGCGTCGAGAACCATTGGCTGCTGGACCTCTTCTGGGGCGGCCGGGCCATGACCGGCTACCACGCGTGGGTCTTTTCCTTCATGTGCCTGGCATTCCACCTTCCCCACGCCATCGTGGGCCGGATAACCTGGCGCCAGGAGGCCCGCTGCCTCGGCTCGCTGATGTTCTTCTGGATCATCGAGGACTTCCTCTGGTTCGTCATGAACCCGGCCTACGGCATCGCCCGCTTCAGTCCCCACTTCATTCCCTGGCACAAGCACTGGGCCGTGGGCATGCCCACGGATTACCTGCTCTTCACCGCGGTCGGGGTCCTGCTCCTCATGGTTTCCTTTTCAGACGGGCGTTCAGGCGAGCGGATACGACCGTAAGCCGTATCATAGCGCCCCACTCTCTCGCCCCTTTTCATCGCCTGCGTCTTGAAATTTTCTCCATAACTTGGGAAAATGAATCAGGAAGGAGGTACTCGGTATGATACGCAAGGCACTGCTGCTCATGGGAGCACTGCTCCTGCTGGGAGGGTTCACCTCGCTCCCGGACCGGCTTAAGGAGCAACTGAAAACGTCGCCGCAGCATTATGCCCAGTTCGATGTGAATATGGGCTGGGAGGTAAAGGTGGAGAATGGCACCACCACCATCAGCGGCGTTATCCAGAATATCCGTTACGCATCGATGGATGACGTCGAGATTTGGGTATCATCGGTTGACGCCACCGGCAAGGTCGTCAGCCGCGCGGTAGCTTACGTGATTCCAAGACGCCTGGAGAGGGACGACCTCAGCCCGTTCAGCGTCACCCTGCCGATTATGGCGGCGCCGGGCACCAAACTAATTTTCACTTACAAATACAATGGATTCGACGGCGGAGGCCCTGATGATGGAGGGGTCAACTGGATGCAATCGTTCGAGTCGCTCGTCTCTCCCCACGTCTGAAGGGGGAAACGGATATGCAGGGCGAGCCCACCCCGAAACGGTGGGCTTTTCCGTACCCGGTCGCGGTACGCGGGAGTGCCGGGTGAAAGCGGATAATTTGACCTGCGTCATGCACAAGGGGAATGTCTGACGGTATGCTGCCCCCGGATAACAAACCAAACGATTCGGGAGGAGCAGACCATGTGTGATTGCGGATCAACCGGGGCACCGGGAGCGGGGCCATTTGCCACCGGCAGGGAACTCGTGGAATTCGTGCTTGCCGCCCATGGCGGTGCCGTAGCGGCGTCGCCCGTGCCGAATGGCGGACTGGCGGCCACGTGCCAGGGGTGCGGCGCATCCTTCTTGCTGGCGACCTTTGTCCAGGCCTGTCCGGAGTGTGGCGGCGTGCATGCCGTCTCGCCACCCCGCGCCGCAGACCCGGCGGCTATCCAGTTTGCCGGGACGAACTTCGTCCTGCCGGCCGGGGCGTGACCTCTCGGCGGCCACGGGGAAAAGGAACACACCATGGTTACCACGAGTGAAATCGCCGTTACAGCAACCATCTGGGCACTGACCGCCGCCGGCGGCTTCTTCGGGATACGCGCCGCGCTGCGCAGGAGACGCGAGCAACGTTCCGGCATGGTTGCCGGCAAGACGATGCGCCAAAGGGCTTGCAAACGCTAGAGCCAATGCTTGGGGTAAGAGCGGTGATATACCACATTATTGGTTATGATCGCCGTTACCAGGAGTATGAGGGCCCCCGCCAGCACCGGCAGCAGGATGAAACTCGGACCGGCCGCTCCCTGTACGCCGATGAGGGCGGTGGCTCCGCCGGGAGGATGGGTGGTATGGGTCATGTTCATCGCGAAAATGGCCAGCCCTACCCCGATGGCCATGGTAACCGGCGAGGAGCCGAGGAGGGCCACCACGACCACCGCCACCGTGGCTGAGACGAGGTGCCCGCCGATCAGGTTGCGCGGCTGCGCCAGGGGCGACTCCGTGGCGCCGAACAAAAGAACCGCCGAAGCGCCGAACGAGCCGATCAACAAGGGGTGGCCGACCATGGCGGTTACCTCGCAAATGGCAAGGATACCCAAAGTGGCGCTGATAAAGCTCCAGACGGCGTAACGCAGCGACATGGGGGGACGCGGCCCCCGAACCGGGGCCTTGCAGTTGCGGGGCAGCCTGGCAAGCCTTTTGTGGATCGCAAGATGCCTGTGCACGAGGAGCGAAATACGTTTTTTCATTCGGACACCCCCAGTAATGGCCGCTATACGGCCCGCCCCCGCGATCGTGGTCTCCCGCGAGGGATGATACAGGATGCGGCGTTCAGGATAGCGACAATCACCAGCATGGCCTTGACCCAGATCAAAAGAGGCACAATGATTCGAAAACGACAGAGGGGCACGGCCTGACACTACTGCAGATACCGTTTTTTCCGCTTCCCCGTCGGGACGCCCTGGCGGGGCGGGGCAACGCCGGGCGCTTCCGGTGCGTTTTTTCCAATCGACACAACCTGTTTTATTAATAATACCAATTGGACAGCAACGGCGAATTACGCTAGGTTAGCAGCCATGGGCATATAGCTTAGCTGGTAGAGCAGCCGACTCTTAATCGGCAGGTCGTTGGTTCGATCCCAACTATGCCCACCATTTTCCTCCCCCCATTCCCTCCCGACGCAACAAAAGCGCCGCCAGCCGTCGTGGTCAAATTGCAGCCCCGTCAGTAACCAGACCGTTTTCCATGGCATAGATCCGGTCCCCCCATGTCCGCGCCCATGACCTCAACTCTTCGGGCTGCATTGGTACCGATTGCCCCCCATGGGACCTGGCCTCGTCAACAACCTGATTGGCCAGCCTGCGGTAAAAATAGGACTGGTTTGAGAGAGGCGAGGCTTCGATGACGGTCTTGCCGTACAGCTCGCACTGCCTGACCATGAGAGAACGGGGGATGCGCGCCATGGTGCGGGTGCGGGTCTGTACGGCGAAATCGGCGATAAAGGATTCCTCGAACGAACTGGTGACACTGTTGGGGATCAGCCCCCCCATCGGGACCGGCACATGCGATTCGCCGTAACGGTCCAGCACCCTCAAGATGGCGTTGGCTGCGTGCAACGACATGAAGTCGGCCGTCGTCACCACGAACACCCGTCCGATCCCGATCTGCTGGATCGGGGTGTAGAAGCTGGAACAGGCGCTGTCGCCGGAGATGTCATAGAGCACGAAGTCAGGCGCGATGGCACCAAACAGGTCGATCCTCTTCAACTCTTCAAGGGCGCGGGCTATTTCCGCCGACCCGCACCTGCCGGAGCCGAACGGATCTCCCAATTCGACGCAGGTAACCCCCTTGAACCCCTTGTGGGCAACGGCGTCAACGGAGATCTCGCCCCGCTTCCCCAGAAGGTCGAACACCGTGGGGATGGGATCGCCGTTGTTGAGGAGACTGCACGAGTCGCCTTTCGGATCACATCCCACCTGCAGGACGCTGAAACCGGCCTCTGCCAGGGCGGCGCTGAGGTTGGAGGCCAGGGTGGATTTGCCCACCCCTCCTTTGCCGTATAATGCGATGTGTTCTGTCATGGATTGCCTCCCGTTGCGGGGCTCAGAATGCCTGAAAAGTGAAAGGCCGGGGCCGCCCCGGGGAAGGGACATGAACCCCGGCCTCCGGTTTATCCGGTCGGCGCGGCAAAGGTGGTGCCGTCTTCAGCGGTAAGCAATCCCCGGTACGGATGCGGGCTCAGATCCCGCCGCCGTCCACGTAGCCCACCTTGTTGAGACGGATCTTCTCGCTCTTGTCCACCTGAATCACCCGGCCGTCCTGCACCACAAGCGTCACCGTACCGAAACGGATCGCAGACAGCGCCTCGCGCACCACCAGTTCCAGGTCACGGGTCCATGGCTCGGTCGGGGCGGCCATCAGATCCCCTCGAACAGCGGCGTGGACAGGTAGCGCTCCGCTGCGTCCGGCAGGATCGCCACGATGGTCTTGCCCGCAAATTCGTCCAGCTTGGCCAACCGGACCGCAGCAGCAGCGGCGGCGCCGCTGGAAATACCCACCAGGAGACCCTCTTCCCGGGAAAGGCGCTTGGCGAATTCGATGGCCTCGTTGCTCTCCACCGGTTCCACCCGATCGATCACGCTCAGGTCAAGGGTGTCGGGGATGAAACCGGCGCCGATCCCCTGGATCTTGTGGGGGGCCGGCTTCAATTCCTGGCCGGCCAGCTTCTGGGTGATCACCGGGCTCTCCTTGGGCTCCACCGCCACCGAGACGATCTTCTTGCCCCGGGTGTTCTTGATGTACCGGGAAATCCCGGTGATGGTGCCGCCGGTGCCCACGCCAGCCACCACCACGTCCACCGCCCCGTCCGTGTCGTTCCAGATCTCCGGCCCGGTGGTCTTCTCGTGGATCTCGGGGTTGGCCGGGTTCTTGAACTGCTGGGGGATGAAGTACTTCTTCGGGTCGGAGGCGGCGATCTCCTCGGCCTTGGCGATGGCTCCCTTCATCCCTTCGGCACCAGGGGTGAGGATCAGGTTGGCGCCCAGGGCGGCCAGCACCCGGCGCCGCTCGATGCTCATGGTCTCCGGCATGGTCAGGGTCAGCTTGTAGCCGCGGGCCGCAGCCACGTAGGCCAGGGCGATGCCGGTGTTGCCGCTGGTCGGCTCGATGATCTCCACGCCGGGCTTGAGCACCCCGCGCTTCTCCGCATCCCAGATCAGGTTGGCCCCGATGCGGCATTTGACCGAGTAGGCCGGGTTGCGACCCTCGACCTTCACCAGGACCGTGGCCTTGGCACCCTCTGTAACGTGGTTCAGTTTGATCAGCGGTGTGTTGCCGATGGATTGGGAGTTGTCTGCGTAGATGCTGCTCATGGGTAGTCTCCTTTCAGGTGTTTGCTGCCTATAGAAATACTAGATTAAAAGGGCAAAAAAATTCAGATGCTGAAGTCCAGCACGTTCGCCAGCTTGCTCCGCTCGGTTTCGCTCCGTTCAAGCATATCAGCCAGGGTCAGGCTGTCCAGCACCCGAATCAAAGCCTTGTTGACATCCACCATCACCAGCCGGATGCCGCAGGTCGCCTCGTCGTCGCATTCGTCGCACTTGGCGTAGTTGGTCTCGCTGAGGCACTGCACCGGCGCCAGGTCCCCCTCCAGGATCCGCACCACACTCCCCAGGGTGATCCTGGCGGGCGGGGAGGCCAGGTAGTAGCCGCCCCCCTTGCCGATCCGGCTCTGGAGGATGCCCCCTTTGCGCAGCGACAGGAGGATGAACTCCAGGAACTTCTTGGGGATGTTCCCCGCCTTGGCCAACTCGGAGATCAGCACCGGCTGCGAACTGGGCTGCCCGGCCAGGTGATAGAGCGCCTTGAGCGCGTATTTGGTCTTTTTCGATATCATGTCTAGTTGAACTATAGATAATATAAGTCTATTCTGACGTCAAGCATTATTTTACCTTTATACCCCATGGACGGGAAAAGTCACGCGAATCTCTGCTATCCCGAACGGCAATGCCCGGCACCGCCCGGCCTGCCGGGCAGGATAGCGGTGTATTTCCGTGAGCTATAGTCATAAATGCCAAACAGGCCCCTTTCCCGAAAAAACGGAAAAGGGGCCTGTGCGTGTCGGTCCAGCTCAAGGGGTGCGGCGTTGTGCCACAGCACCTGATTCCGCCGAGGCAGCCGGCAGTCTCAGGTGAAGTTCCAGATCATCATCTCAAGAATATCCTTGAAGCTCTTGCCGATCTCCCCGACGACCGTCGGTTCGAAACCGCAGTGCATCATGCACTGGGCGCAGCGGGGGTCTTTGCCCACGCCGTATTTGTTCCAATCGGTCTTTTCCATCATCTCCCTGAAGGTCGGATAATGGGCATCGGTAATCAGGTAGCAGGGGGCCTTCCAGCCGCGCGGGTTGCGGGTGGGGTTGCCCCAGGGGGTGCACTCCAGCTTCTTTTCACCCTTGAGGAAGCGCAGGTACATGGGGGTTGAGAAGAAGCGATGCTTCTTGCTCATCTCATAGACCTCGGCGAATTTCTTTTCGATCTCGCGCCGCTCCAGGAACAGCTTCTCCCCCACCGCCTCGTAGCCGAAACCGGGCGCCACCAGCAGACCGTCCACACCGATTTCCTCCAGGTGGGTGAAGAGCATCTCGATCTCCAGCAGGTTGGTTTCCTTGAAGATGGTCGTGTTGGTGCAGACCCGGAATCCCAGTTGCTTGGCCTTCTTGATCCCTTCCATGGCGATCTTGAAGGCACCCTTGCGCTCCAGGATGCGGTCGTGGGTCTCCTCCAGGCCATCCATGTGCACGTTGAGGGTAAAATTGGGATGGGGCTTCATGTTGTCCAGCGCCTTTTCCAACAGGATGCCGTTGGTGCAGAGGTAGATGTGCTTGCCCCGGTCGAGCACGCCGCGGATCAGGTCGTAGACATGGGGGTAGAGGAACGGCTCGCCGCCGGTAATGGTGACGACCGGCGCCGGGCATTCGTCCACCGACTTCAAACAGTCCTCCAGGCTCATCATCTCCTGGATGGTGTCGGCGTATTCCCGGATACGGCCGCAGCCGGAACAGGCCAGGTTGCAGAGATGGGTCGGCTCAAGCATGAGGACGAGGGGGTATTTTTCCACCTTGTTGAGCTTGTTGCTGACGATATACTTGGTCAGGTCGTAGTTGAGGCGCATCGGAAAACGCATTGGTAACATCCTTTCGATTGTGTTCGACTGCAATTTGCCACAGAGCCGCAGGGGCACAGAGGACAACCGGAGAAAATCGCCTGCAAGGGATTGTTCAAGTATATCAACATAAGAATCATGCAGATTTTTATGTTTCCCCCACTTTTTTGATGTTGAAGTTCTCCGTGTCTCTGTGGCTCCGCGGCAAGATATTTTTTAAGACTTCACAAAACCTTCCACGGCGGCGGCGATCCCTTCGGCGTCGATCCCCAGATCCTTGCGCAGTTGGGCCTGGCTGCCATGCTCGACGTAGCGATCCGGGATGCCGAGCCGCTTGATCTTCACATCGTGCCGGTTGTTGTCGAAGAGCAACTCCAGCACGGCGCTCCCGAAGCCGCCCTGCAGGGCGTTCTCCTCAACGGTGACGACGCGGCCGGTTTGCCCGGCCACGGACAGGATCAGATCCCCGTCCAGCGGTTTGACGAAGCGGGCGTTGATCACGCCGGCGGAGATGCCCCGCTCCTTCAGGGTTTCGGCGGCCTCCAGGGCCGGATAGACCGTGGAGCCGATGGCGACGATGCATACGTCGCTCCCCTCCACCAGCAGTTCCCCCTTGCCGATCTCCAGGCTTTTCAGCTCGCTCTCCATCGCCACGCCGTAACCTGCCCCGCGCGGATAGCGCAGGGCCATGGGGACGCCGGAGTAGACGGCGGTCTTGAGCATATGGCGCAACTCGTTCTCGTCCTTGGGGGCCATGAGCGTCATGCCGGGCAGATGGCGCAGATAGGAGAGGTCAAAGACGCCGTGGTGGGTCGGGCCGTCATCGCCCACCAAACCGGCGCGGTCCATGGCGATGGTCACCGGCAGGTTCTGCAGACAGATGTCGTGGAAAACCTGATCGTAGGCGCGTTGCACGAAGGTGGAATAGATGGCGGCCACCGGACGGAACCCGTCGGCGGCAAGACCGGCGGCAAAGGCCAAGCCGTGCTGTTCGGCAATCCCCACGTCGAAAAACCGCTGGGGAAACCGCTCGGCGAAACGGTTGAGACCGGTCCCGTCCGGCATGGCCGCGGTGATGGCCACGATCTTGGGGTCCTGTTCGGCCAACTGCACGATGGTCTCACCGAAGACGTCGGTGTACGACTTGCTGCCCGCCTTGGGGGCGCCTTTGCCGGTGGCCACGTCAAAAACGCCTACGCCGTGGTACTTGGAGGGCGTTTCCTCAGCCGGTTTGTACCCTTTCCCCTTGGTGGTCATGACGTGCACCAGCAGGGGGCCGTCCAGTTGATTGATATTATTGAAGACTTCGACCAGTTGCGGCAAGTCGTGACCGTCCAGGGGCCCCAGATAGTCGAATCCCAGGGCTTCGAACAGCGAGCCGGGGGTGAGGAAGCCCTTCAGGGAGTTCTCCGCCCGCCGGGCAAAGTGGAGGATATCCGTACCGATGGCCGGGATATTCCGCAGCAGCCCCTGCATCTCCTTCTTCAGGTCGCGGAAGTAGCGGCCGGTCATCTTGCGGGAGATGAACGACGAAAAGGCCCCCACGTTCTTGGAAATCGACATCTCGTTGTCGTTCAGAACCACTACGAGGTTCTTCTTGAGGTGCCCGGCCTGGTTGAGCGCCTCGAAAGCCATGCCGCCGGTCAGGGAGCCGTCCCCGATAACGGCGATGGCGTGATTCTTGGTCCCTTCCAGTTCACCGGCCACCGCCATGCCGAGGCCGGCGGAGATGGAGGTGGACGAGTGCCCCACGCCAAAGGCGTCATGTTCGGATTCGCACCGTTTGGGAAACCCGGACAGCCCCTTGTACTGGCGCTGGGTGGAGAAACGTTCCCGCCGGCCGGTGAGGATCTTGTGGGTATAGGCCTGGTGCCCCACGTCCCAGATGATCTTGTCCTGGGGGGAATCGAAACAGTAATGCAGGGCAATGGTCAACTCCACCGCCCCCAGATTCGAACCCAGGTGGCCACCGGTGGTGGAGACCGTTTCCAGGAGAAAACGGCGCACCTCTTCGGCCAGGGCCGGCAACTGTTCGGGCTTGAGTTTTTTCAGGTCAGCCGGAGAGTCTATCTTGTCGAGATATTGGTACATGATCGTTTCTCCATCGAAAAATCACTGTGCTTATCCAGTTTGTTGAAAACTCAGGTTGTTCAAAAATAGTCAGATCGCCGCCCCCGCAGAATACCCCGAGGAGGCGTAGCAGGCCTACTCCGCCGAAGCAGCTTTGGCTGCGAAGGCCGGGCGCTACGCCGCACGAAAGGGTATTCGAGGATGGCGGCGAGATGGCTGTTTTTGAACAACCTCTCTATGCGTACCCGTTGCCCCTGAACCACGCTACGGCACGTTGCAGCGCATCATTTACCGGGGTCTGGGGCAACCCCAGTTCCCGTACCGCCTTGGTCGAATCGAAAAACATGAACTTTGCCGCCATCCGCACCCCTGCCAGAGGTATCAGCGGCTCTCTGCCGGTAATGCGGGCAATGGCTTCGTTGACGCAGGCCGCCAGCAGGATCGGCGTGTAGGGGAGCCGCACCCGGGGCGCCGCCAGGCCGGTGATCTCCTCCAGCAGGCCAAAGATGTCGCGCAGGGTCAGGTTGGCATTGCCCAGGATGTATTTTTCTCCCACACGCCCTTTCTGTTCCGCCAGGATATGACCCCGGGCGCAATCCTCGACGGCGATGATGTTGAGCCCCGTATCCAGGTAGGCCGGCATCTTGCGGTTGAGAAAATCGACGATGATCTTGCCGGTGGGGGTCGGCTTGATATCCAGGGGTCCGACCGGTGTTGACGGATTGACGATCACCAGGTCAAGGCCGCGGCCGACGAACCGTTCCGCCTCCCGTTCCGCCAGGAATTTGCTCTTTTTGTAATGCCCCACCATGTCGGCCAGGGCCACCGGCGTATCCTCGGTGCCCGGCGTCCCGTCGCCGGGGTTGCCGAGGGTTCCCACGCTGCTGGTATAGACCACCCGGGCCAGGCCGTTTTCCAGGGCAGCCTCCAGGACGGCCTTCGTCCCTTCCACATTGACGCGGTACATCTGCTGCGGGTCGCGGGTCCAGAGACGGTAGTCGGCGGCGGCGTGGTAGAGCACGTCGCACCCCTTGAGCCCCTGCCGCAGGCTGTCCTGGTCCCGCAGGTCCCCCTGCCACAACTCTAGATCCAGTCCCGCCAGGTTGGAGGTATCCGACCCGGCCCTCACCAGGGCGCGCACCTCACGGCCGTCTTTCAGCAACTCCCTGGCAATGCTTGCCCCGATGAAACCGGTCGCGCCGGTGATAAATGTCTTCATAGCCGCTCATTATCCGCTGATGCCGTGTCAAAACAGCCGGTTACGGCAGGTCAGGGCCGTACCTTCATAAATGGGGAAAGCCCCGGAATATGGCAAACTCGGGGCTTCCCAGCGCAACGAAATGTAATTGCCGCCAGTACGGCGCTACTTTTTGTCTCCACCTTCCGCGATCAGGCGGCGGTACTTGCCCAGCGCCGTCAGCGGGAAACAATTGCGGTAGATATGGTACTTGATCATGAAAAACTTGGGAAAACCGGTGCCGGTGAAGGCATCCTCGTCCCAGGTTCCATCCTGTTTCTGGGTGTTCAGCAGGTAGTCGATGCCGCGGGCCACGGTCTTGGACTGCACCTCGCCGGCCGCCATGAGCGCCAGCAGCGCCCACCCCGTCTGGGACGGGGTACTCGGTCCGCTGCCCATCAGCGAGCGGTCGAAGTAGGATTCGCAGACCTCCCCCCAGCCACCATCCATGTTCTGCTTGGATTTGAACCAGTTGACCGCCTTTTTGACGTAGGGCAGGGACATATCCTCGCCGATGGCCTGCAATCCGCACAGCACCGACCAGGTGCCGTAGATGTAGTTGACCCCCCAGCGGCCCCACCACGGGCCCTCCGGTTCCTGCTCCTTCTGCAGGAATTCGAGGGCGTGCTCGGCCGCCGGATGGTTTTTGGAATAATTGAAGTTGCCCATCAGCTCCAGCATGCGTCCGGTCAGGTCGGCCGTCGGCGGATCGATCAGGGCCTCCAGGTCGGCAAAGGGCAGCTTGTTCAGCAGGTACTTGGTGTTGTCCTTGTCGAAGGCCCCCCAGCCGCCGTTCTGGCTCTGCATCCCCATGCACCAGGAGATGCCGCGTTTGATGGCCTGCTCCTTGTGTTTGCGATCCCGAACCTTGATGTCCTTGATGGCCAGCATGACGAAACCGGAGTCATCCACATCGGGGTACCAGTCGTTGAGGAACTCGAAAGCCCACCCGCCCGGCTCCAGTTCCGGGGCCTTGATCTGCCAGTCCCCCTTGCGCCGCACCTCCAGGTCCAAAAGCCATTGGGCCGCCTTGACCAGCGCGGGGTGATCGGCGGGGACCCCGGCCTCCTGCATGGCCACCAGTGCCAGGGCGGTGTCCCATACCGGCGATATGCACGATTGCAGCACCAGGCCGTCTTCATCCTCGATACAGAAATTTGCCAGGGCCTCCAGCCCCTTGACCACGGCGGGATGGTCGTTGGCATAGCCCAGGCAGTGCAGGGCCAGGATCGAGTTGAGCATGGCCGGCTGAATGCCGCCCCAGTCGCCGGTCGGCTCCTGGTGATCGAGAATCCACTGCTCGGCGACGGAGGTGGCCTTCTTCTTGAACGGACGGATGGGGCTCGACTCGTACACCTTGAGCAGATGGTCCACGCCGATGAAGAAGTTTTTCCAGGTAAGGATGCCGTCTTCCTTGCTGAAGGTATAGTCGGTCGGCCGCGGCGGACGGACGTAGAGCTCCTGCACCCGCGCCCAGGGGGGAAGCTTGCGCACCGGGCGCTCCGCCATCACCACCGAAAGCGGGATAATGGTCCCCCGGGCCCAACTGGAGAGCTCATAGACGTTGAAATAGGCCCAGTTGGGCAGAAGCATCAGCTCAATCGGCATGGACGGGACGCCGAGCCAGGAGAACTCGCCGAACAGGGCCAGGAATATCTTGGTAAAAACCCGCGACTTGATGATGCCGCCGTTGGCCAGGATAAATTCCCGCGCCTTGCGCATGGCCGGATGGTCCGCCGGGTACCCTGCCAGCTTGAGGGCGAAATACGCCTCGATGGTGGTGGAGAGGTCGCCGGGGCCGGTGTGCCAGATGGCCCAATACCCCCCTCGGTCTGCTTGCTGAGGATGTAGCGCGCCATCTTCCGCTCGCGCACCTTGTCCACCATCCCCAGGAAGTGGAACAGCATAACGTATTCCGACGTTATGGTGACGTTGGACTCCAGCTCCGCCCACCAGTAGCCGTCCGGCAACTGCTCACGGAAAAAGAAATCACGGGTCCGCTCGATGGCCTTTTCAAGGGGACTTTTTGCATCACCCACCATCTTCTTCCAGATGGAAGGGGGGAGGTGGTGTACCTTGGCAGCCGGTTTTTTGGGGGGATCGAGAGCTGGTGCAGCCGTTTCCGAATTGAATGAGGTCAGCGCCGTCGAAATCGGATATTTATTTGAATTCATTCACAAAGCTCCTGGTGATCGCAGTAGGGCAATGCCGAGGGCATTTGTCAGAGTTAAATTGTGCTTTAATATCACATAAACCGAAAGATGTATATTCTTTTTCATATTACCGATACACGGCTGTGACACCCGCACCGGCATCCCGGCGGGAATACCGGCCCCAGATTGAGGTTTGCCAGCATCGGGGTGGTTATGTTATACACGATACGTCAGCCATGAATTCGGCAAAAACGAAGGAGATTATGCATGTTGTCGGGAAAACAGAAACGTCACCTGCGCGCCCTCGGGCACAGCCTCAAACCGGTCATCCATATCGGCAAGAAAGAGATCGAAGACGCCTTGGTCGCGGAGGCCAACGCCGCTTTGGACGCCCATGAGCTGATCAAGGTCAAACTGCTGGAAAGTTGCCTTCTGGACAAGAACGAGGCCGCCGAGACCCTGGCCGGGTCATGCCATGCCGACATCGCCCAGGTATTGGGCAGGACGTTCCTGCTCTACCGCCCGGCGACGCCGCCGGTCATCGTCCTGCCGAGCGCGGAAAAACCTGCCAAGGCCAAAAAGGCATGAACGTGCGCGCCGCCTTTTTCGACCTGGACGGCACCCTGGTGGATTCCCTGGAGGACCTGACCGATGCCGTCAACCATATGCTGGCCGGTTTCGGGCGCCCTTCCCTGGCGGTTTCCTCCGTACGCCGCCTGGTGGGCAAAGGAGCCCGGAACTTGGTCCGGCGGGCGCTCGACACCGACTCCCCGGACGATATCACGCGGGCGCTCGAACTGTTCGTCGCCTACAACAAGGGCCATATCGCGGACAAAAGCGCCCTCTATCCCGGTGTTCGGGAGACGCTGCACCAACTGGCCGAAAGCGGCATCCGCATGGCGGTCATCTCCAACAAGAACGAGACCCTCTGCCGTCTGGTCATGGAGGCGCTCGGCATCGCCCGGCAGTTCGAGATCATCTGCGGCGGCGACACCTTTGCCGAGATGAAACCCTCCCCCCTCCCCCTGGTACGGGTGGCGGAACACCTCGGCATTGCCGCCCACGAAGCGGTCATGATCGGGGACAGCATCAACGACGTGCAGGCCGGCCGCCTGGCCGGCGTCGCCACCATCGGCTGCGCCTGGGGCTACGGCGGGCCGGAGGAACTGACGGAGGCCGACCACCGCGCCACGTCCTTCATGGATGTGGCAACCATCCTCTTGAACGGGACATGAGCGGGCTGTCGAAAAACTGAGGTTGTTCAAAAATAGTCAGATCGCCGCACCCGCAGAATGCCCTGAGGAGGCGTAGCAGCGCTACGCCGCACGAAAGGACATTCGAGGACGGCGGGGAGATGACTGTTTTTCAACAACCTACTTAGGAGACCATGAACGGCTGGACCGGAACCATACTCAGGGTTGACCTGAACGCCGGAACGGCGCAGCGCGAGACGCTCCCTACGCCGCTACTGGAGGAGTATCTCGGGGGCCGCGGACTGGGGATGCGCCTGATGCGCGACCACTTCCGGCTCGCCCCCCTCGACCCCGCCATGCCGCTGATCTTCGCCGTCGGGCCGCTGTGCGGCACCCCCGCCCCGACGGCGGCGCGGCTCTTGGTCGTCTCCCGCTCCCCCCTGACCGGCACCATCTGCGCTTGCTCCGCAGGCGGCAGATTCGCCCGGCGCCTGAAGGCGGCCGGACTGGATGCCCTCGTGATAACCGGCAGGAGTCAAAAACCGGCTGTTCTGGCAATCGGACCCGATGGGATTACGATCCTGCCGGCCGGCCCGTTATGGGGCAGGGATGTCCCCGCAACGGCGGCTGCCCTGAAAGGACGGGGCAGCGTGGCGGCCATCGGCCCGGCCGGTGAAAACGGCGTCCCCTTTGCCAGCATCGTGATGGACGAGGGGAGTTCGGCCGACCGGGGCGGCCTGGGGGCCGTGATGGGCGCCAAAAACCTCAAGGCGGTGGTCGTGGATGGCAACCGCGTGACGGCCATTGCCGATCCCGCCGCGTTGGACAAGGCCCGCCGCGATGTGCTGCGGCTCTTCAACGCCTCCCCGGTGATTTTCGGCCCCTTGGGAATCGCGGAGTTCGGCACGCCGGTGCTGGTGGACCTCATGGCCCAGCGCCGCATGACCCCCACCGGGAACTTCCGCGCCACCTTCTTCGAAGGCTCTGCCGCCTACTCGGGGCCAGCGATCAAAGAGGCCTTCACCCCCCGGAAGAATGGTTGCTGCGACTGTCCGATCCAATGCCGGAAAGCGACTGAGCAGGGCGTTCCCCTGCCGGAATACGAAACCGCGTCCCACTTCGGGGCGCTGAACGGGGTGAACGATCTGCAGGCCATCGTTGCGGCGAACCGGGTCTGCAACGACCTGGGGCTGGACGGGATTTCGGCGGCCGCCACCATTGCGGCCTGGAGCGAGATCAGGGGAGAGTTCCCCACGGCGGAGCAACTCCCCGGGCTGCTGGAGGACACGGCCCTGCGCCGCGGCGCGGGCGAGCTCCTGGCCCTCGGTTCGCGCCGCCTGGCGGAACGGCTGGGCCGGCCGGAGCTTTCCATGAGCGTCAAATCCCTGGAACTGCCGGCCTACGACCCACGCGGCGCCTACGGCATGGCGCTGGCATACTGCACCAGCAGCCGGGGGGGCTGCCACCTGCAGGCTTATCCCATCTCCCATGAGATCCTGCGTAAACCGGTGCCCACCGACCGCTTTACTTTTTCCGGCAAGGCCCGCATCATAACCATCGCCGAGGACACCAACGCCGCCATGGACTCCCTGGCGGCCTGCAAGTTTGCCCTCTTCGGCGCCAGCCTGGAGGAGTACGCGGAGCTGCTGACCGCCGCCACCGGCATCGGCTACTCCCCCCAGCGGCTGCGGGAGATCGGCCGCCGTATCTGCCTGACCGAACGTTTCTACAACTGCGCCAACGGTTTTTCCCGCAAGGACGACCGCCTGCCGGAACGTTTCTTCAGCGAGCCGGGGACGAGCGGCGACGGCATCCATATCCCCCCCATCGACCGGCGACGCTTCGAGGATGAACTGGACAAGTACTACCGCATCCGGGGACTGAATGCCGACGGCTGTTTCGATGACGCGGGCTTCCTGGAGAAACTGCCGTGAAGTGGTTCGGCAAAGCCCCCTCCCCTCCGCACGCCGGGCCGCTGCCCACGGACAACAAGGGCATCGGCGACCTGGGGGAGGATCTGGCCGCGGCATTCCTGGAAGCCAACAAGTACCGCATCCTGGAACGCAACTACCGTTGCCGGGGGGGCGAGGTGGACATCGTGGCCCGGGACCCGCGGGACAAAAGCCTGGTCTTCGTGGAGGTCAAGACCCGCCGCGACCTTTCCTACGGCGTCCCACAGCTGGCGGTGACCCCGTTCAAGCAGCGCCAGGTTTCCAAGGCCGCCCTGACGTGGCTGGCCAAAAACCGGCAGCAGGACGCCAATGCCCGCTTTGACGTGATCGCCATCCTCCTGACGGAGGGGGCTCCCCACAGAATCGAACATATCGAGAACGCCTTTGATCAGGCATACTGACCGGCGGTTGAAATCGCCGTGGGGATGCAGGCATCCAGGGCGCAAACGGGTGAGCAGACGTGACGCACCCGTCAGGACATTGAGCTTTTGAACGCGCGGCACCACCGCAGGCCAGCCCCGCAAGAGATTTTCAACAGCCTGCTAACGAGGAGATACCCATGGATTTCACCGTCGTATTGGCCCAGATAAAACCCAAGCTCGGCTGTGTCGCCGACAACCTTGCGCTCATCGAAGAGCGCATCGAGCAGGCCAAGGCGGCCAAGGCCGACCTGATACTTTTCCCCGAACTGGCCCTGACCGGCTACTTCCTGAAGGACCTGGTGCCCGAAGTGGCCCGGCGGCTGGATTCGCCCGAGATCGCGCGGCTGGTGGAGCTGTCCCGCGGCATCTCCATCGCCGTGGGCTTCGTGGAGGTGACCGACGACTACCGCTTCTTCAACTCCGCCCTGTACCTGGAGGACGGGGCGATCAAGCACCTCCACCGCAAGGTCTATCTCCCCACCTACGGCCTGTTCGACGAGCAGCGCTACCTGGCCCGGGGGGAACGTTTCCGGGCCTTCGACACCAGGTTCGGCCGCATGGGCCTGTTGATCTGCGAGGATATGTGGCATCTCTCGAGTTCCTACATCCTGGCCATGGACGGGGCAGCGACCCTGCTCTGCCTCTCCAGCAGCCCCGGGCGCGGCGTGGAGGGGGAGTCCCTCGCTTCGGCGGCGTCCTGGCAGAAACTGACCGCCACCACGGCGCTGTTCCTCAATTGCCGGGTACTGTACTGCAACCGGGTGGGGTATGAAGACGGCGTCAATTTCTGGGGCGGCTCGGAATATATCGCGCCATCGGGCGAATCGGCCGTACGGGCCAAACTGCTGGAAGAAGACAGCGTCAGCGCCCGGGTGGAGGAAGGCGCCCTGCGGCGGGAGCGGATCTTCTCCCCCATGCTGCGGGACGAGAACCTGTTCGTGACCCTGCAGGAACTCAGACGCATCGAACGGGAAAGGAGCCTGTGATGGCGGGTTTGTCAGCCAATACGGAACTGCTGCGCACCATGCTGGTGGGCTTCGTTCGGGACGAGGTGCACAAGGTCGGGGTGAAAAAGGCCGTGCTGGGATTGTCGGGGGGGATCGACTCGGCTCTGGTGGCATTCATCGCCGCCGAGGCCCTGGGGGCCGAAAACGTCCACGCCATCTGCATGCCCTACAAGACCAGCAACCCCGAGAGCGAGGCCCATGCCCGCCTGGTGGCCCAAGCATGCGGCGTGGAGTTCTCGCTGGTGCCGATCACCCCCATGGTGGATGCTTATTTCCAGATGTTCCCCGATGCCAACAACATGCGGCGCGGCAACAAGATGGCCCGCGAGCGCATGACCATCCTCTTCGACCATTCCGCCCACTACTCCGCCCTGGTGCTGGGCACCAGCAACAAAACCGAACTGCTGCTCGGCTACGGAACCCTCTACGGCGACATGGCCAGTGCCTTGAACCCCATCGGCGATCTGTACAAAACCCAGATCTGGCAGTTGTCCGAGGCCATGGGCGTACCGGGCGAGGTGATCGAGAAAAAACCCTCCGCCGACCTGTGGGCCGGACAGACCGACGAGGAGGAACTGGGTTTCTCCTACCGCCAGGTGGATGAGTTGCTCTACCGCATGGTGGACCTGCGCCTGTCCCGGGAGGAACTGATCGGCGCCGGCTTTGGCCCGGAGTTCATCGACACCATCTACAGGAAGGTTCAGAACTCCCACTTCAAGCGGCGCCTGCCGGTGATCGCCAAGGTGTCCAACCGTACCATCGACCGGGATTTCAGGTATTCCCGGGATTGGGGCAAATAAGGGCGTCAACGGAAAGCGGAGTTGACGACGTGCCGGCGTATTCTGGTACAATGGGGGTAACAGGACGGCAGGGCTTCAGGACCGGGGTGCGGCATGCTGGTGCTCGCACCCGGGAAGAATGAGGAAACACGCATGAAGCGACGTGATGAATCAACACTTGTCTACTCCAGCGAAACAGGCCGCGTGAACCTTGGCACCGCCAAGCCGCAGAGGACGCAGACGCCGAAGCAGGTGCCGGCGCCGCCGGCCGACGGGACGGTCCGCCTGCGCCGCGAGGTCAAGGGGCGCGGCGGGGGGACCGTTATTGTCATCACCGGCGTACCGCTCACGGGAGAGGCGTTGAAGGAATTGGCCGGGGCTTTGAAGAAACGCTGCGGCTGCGGAGGAACGGTCAAGGAAGGCGTCATCGAGATCCAAGGAGATCATCGCGACACCCTGCTCAGGGAACTGGAGTCCCGCGGATACCGGGTCAAACTGGCGGGAGGGTGAGGGTACAATTAATTCCTTGACCGTAATGATTTTTTCAAATATTTTTTTATATTCGATTTATTTTGCCAAGCTTGGATCGTAGGCGAGGCGCTCGTGCGAGAGTGGCGGAATTGGCAGACGCACCAGACTTAGGATCTGGCACCGAAAGGTATAGGAGTTCAAGTCTCCTCTCTCGCACCAATGTAACAACGCGCACCGCAGGGGCGGGCACGAAACAAATTTCAATCAGGAGAGGTTATCCGAAATGCAGGTTCACGTCGAAGAGATAAGCCCGGTCAAGAAGAGAGTCAATATCGAGGTCCCGGCTGAACAGGTCGATGCCGAGATCGAGAAGGTTTACGCGGGCATCCAGAAAAAGGCCAAACTCCAGGGGTTCCGTCCCGGCAAGGCCCCCATGCAGCTCATCAAGCGCACCTACAGCGATACCATGCGTGAAGAGGTCATGCGCAGCATCTACCAGCAGACCATCTTCAAGGCGCTGGGCGAGCACAAGATAGAGCCGGTGGACGCCCCGACCGTCGAAAGCGACATCCTCCAGCAGGGGGCGCCTTTCAAGTTCAGCGCCCTGGTGGAGGTCCTGCCGGAAATACTCCTTACCGGGTACACCGGGCTGGAGGTCAAAAAGGAGATCTACGTTCCCAACCCGGACAGCATCGAGGCCGAACTCAAGCGGATGCAGGAGAGCATGGCCCAGCTCGTGCCCATGAAAGACGATGCCGCCGTGGAGAATGGTAATATCGTCACCGTCGACTACACCTTTTCCGTGGAAGGGTATCCCAATGAAACCAGCACTGCCGAGGATGCCCAGATCGAGGTGGGTGCAAACCGGCTCCTTCCCGGCTTCGAGGAAGGGCTGATCGGCATGAAGTTCGGCGAGACGAAGGACATCCCCGTCACCCTGCCCGTCGGCTACCGCCTTGCCGAGGCGGTCGGCAAAGAGGGCGTCTTCCATGTCACCGTGAAGGAAGGCAAGTGCAAGGAGTTGCCCGAACTGGACGACGAATTTGCCCGGCAGTTCGGCGAGTACGAGTCCATGGAAGAGCTGCGGGCCAAAATGGTCGAATTCCGTGAAAAGCACGAGACCGACCGTATTCAGGGCGAGCTCAAGGAGCACATAGTTCAGGCCCTGATCGACAAGAACCCCCTCGAGGTTCCCGATGCCCTGGTCAAGCGCCAACTGGACGCCATGCTGGAAAACCTCAAGAACCGTCTGCAGAGCCAGCACATGTCCATCGAGATGATGGGCCTGGACGACAACGGTTTCCGTGAGCGTTTCCGTGACGCCGCAGCCGACAAGGTCCGGGGGGGAATGCTCCTCATGGCCCTGGTGACCAAGGAGAATATCACGGTTGCCGATGAGGACCTGGCGAAACGTTACGAACTGATCGCCGCCGGCAATCCGGACATGCTCGACCGCGTCAAGGAATATTACGAGACGAACCGTAATTTCAAGAGTTCGCTCATCGCCGAGATCAAGGAAGACAAGGCCATCGATTTTCTGCTGGGCAGTGCTGTAATCACTGAAGTTGACGCCTCCGAGTTGAAGCAGGCCGAGGCGTAAGGAGAAACAATGTATATCCCGATAGTGGTTGAACAAAGCGGCCGCGGCGAGCGTTCGTACGATATCTATTCACGCCTCCTCAAGGAGAGGATCATCTTCCTGGGCGGCAGCATCGACGACCACGTGGCCAACCTGGTAATCGCCCAGTTGCTTTTTCTTGAGGCCGAAGATCCGGACAAGGACATCCACCTCTATATCAACTCTCCCGGCGGCGTGGTAACGGCCGGCATGGCGATCTTCGACACCATGCGCTACATCAAGGCCCCGGTCTCCACCATCTGCGTCGGCCAGGCGGCATCCATGGGCGCCGTTCTCCTGGCAGCCGGGGAAAAAGGGAAGCGTTACAGCCTGGCCCATTCACGAATCATGATCCACCAGCCGCTGGGAGGATTCCAGGGACAGGCTACCGACATCAACATCCATGCCAAGGAAATCCTGCGCATGAAGGACGAACTGAATCACCTCCTCGCGGAGATGACCGGCCAGCCCTTCGAAAAAGTGGAAACGGATACGGAGCGTGACTTCTTCATGTCCGCCGACGAGGCCAGGGAGTACGGCCTGGTTGACTCGACGTTCATCAGGAAGCCCGATACGGGAGGTGCAGCATGAGCCGACGCGACACCAATCAGGAAAACCTGACCTGCTCTTTCTGCGGCAAAAGCCAGGAAGAGGTGAAAAAGCTGATCGCAGGGCCGGCGGTGTATATCTGCGACGAATGCATCGAACTCTGCAACGACATCATCGCCGAAGAGATGAAGATGGAAGAGACCTTGGGGCCGGACATGAAGAAGCTCCCCAAGCCTCGCGAAATCAAGGAGATTCTCGACGAGTACGTCATCGGCCAGGACAAGGCGAAGAAGGTGCTCTCGGTTGCGGTGTACAACCACTACAAACGCATCGAGTCGGGAAGCAAGCCGGGCGACGTGGAGATGCAGAAGAGCAACATACTCCTCCTGGGGCCCACCGGCTCGGGCAAAACGCTTCTGGCCCAAACCCTGGCCCGCATTCTGAAAGTGCCCTTCGCCATGGCCGATGCCACCAACCTGACCGAGGCAGGCTACGTGGGCGAGGACGTGGAGAACATCATCCTCAGCCTGCTCCAGGCGGCCGACTACGACGTGGAACGTGCCCAGAAGGGGATCGTCTACATCGATGAAATCGACAAGATCGCCCGCAAGACCGACTCCCCCTCCATCACCCGCGACGTATCGGGCGAAGGGGTCCAGCAGGCCCTGCTCAAGATCATCGAGGGCACGGTGGCCAGCATCCCCCCCAAAGGAGGCCGCAAGCACCCCCAGCAGGAATTCATGAAGGTGGATACCACCAATATCCTCTTCATCTGCGGCGGCGCCTTTGCCGGCCTGGAGAGCGTCATCCAGCAGCGCATCGGCATGAAGAGCCTCGGATTCGGCGCCGACGTCAAAAAGCGCGAGGAGAAGAAACTCGGGGAACTGCTCAACAACGTGACTCCCGAGGACCTGCTCAAATTCGGCTACATTCCCGAATTCATCGGCAGGCTCCCCGTCCTGGCCCCCCTCACCGAACTGGATGAGGACGCCATGGTACAGATCCTGAAAGAGCCCAAGAACGCCCTGGTTAAGCAGTATCAGAAGCTCTTCGACCTGGAGAACGTCCGCCTGCGTTTCACCGACGGCTCCCTGGTCGCCATCGCCAAGGAGGCGCTCAAGAGGAATACCGGCGCCCGGGGCCTGCGCTCCATTCTCGAAAACTCCATGCTGGAGATCATGTACGAGATCCCCTCGCAACAGAACGTCAAAGAGGTGGTTATCAGCGAGGATGTCATCTATCGCAAGGAAAAGCCGATCGTCGTTTATGAGCAGCAGGTGAATGATGCTGCCTGACCCTTCGGGACTTGAAAGTTTTACTGTAATTTCTGGATGTTACATATAGGCAAACGGACGAAAGCGTTATTTTATCGCGCTTTGCGGCATAAAAGATGCTCCAATAGCCCTTGAAATGGCGCTTTGCGCGAAAATTTCCTTGACAGTCTTCGCGGGAATCTGCTAAACACTGACTCGCTTTGTATTCCCATAACAAAACAGGAGGTGTAACGTGACAAAATCCGAACTGATTAGCGCAGTAGCAGAGAAGGCTGGGCTTAAAAAGGTTGAAGCTGAAAAAGCTGTTGCTGCTTTCATCACCACCGTAACCGGCGCCCTCAAAAAAGGCGACAAGCTGAGCTTGGTTGGTTTTGGCACCTTCTCCACCGCAAAACGGGCTGCCCGCAAGGGTCAGAATCCCCAGACCGGCAAGAAGATCAGCATTCCGGCCGCTGTCGTGCCCAAGTTCAAACCGGGTAAGACCCTCAAGGAAGCCGTCAACAGCAAGAAGTAATCCCGTACTGCAAAGTACGTCGAAGATTGAGGGGTTGTAGCTCAGTCGGTTAGAGTGCCAGCCTGTCACGCTGGAAGTCGCGGGTTCGAGCCCCGTCAACCCCGCCATAAAATTCGGGCGAATAGCTCAGCTGGGAGAGCGCCAGCCTTACAAGCTGGATGTCACAGGTTCGATCCCTGTTTCGCCCACCATTAAATTGTAAGTGGTTGATTTTGAAAGAGTTTTTTGACGCCACCAACAAGAATAGCCCATCAAGTCCACTTTTTGATACACCAGAAGGGGATGAGATGGGCTTATTTTTTAATGTTGGTTGCATATGCAAAAACACGTTGTGAGGCGATTTACCCCCAAGACTTCTTGTTCATTGAAACAGTAAACCCCGCCTGAAAAGACGGGGTTTACCAATGGCCGGGTTAGGCGTTTTACTTAACTCCTTTTATCTGGTTGGGACATAAAACCAGACTCGAATCCTTGCCGCCTACGACGCTTCAGAATGGGCAGCGCCCTGGCCAGTTCAACTTGCAGAAGGCATTTAATTAACAGCTATTTCCACCGTTTTTACTCCCGCAGAAAAATTTTCCCCTTTATAGGGGCGAAGCATCTTCCTTTTGTACACCGGCGTAACGGCAACCGTGTTAATGCCGGGGCGAATCTCGATTTCCCGCTCCACAATCACGTCATCTATCGGGAGTGCTATACTTAGCCTGTGTTTTCCGGGCGCAAGAGTCAACCGCTTGCTGAACTGATATTTCCAACCGGTGCCGCTCTCCGGCGCTTTCAATCCAACCGAGTTGTTGTCTTCCAGAATGGGGTCGGCTTCAAGTATTGTTGTCTGTCCATCAATATTGAGGTGCGCTCGGTATGGAGGGGCTGTATGCTTGCCGTACGTGCCCATGAGGTAATATAGATTGCTCTTGACCAAAAGTGTGAAATCGACGACCGCCCTTCCCGCTTGAGCGCCATTTCCTCCCTCGGTGAAAACATCATTCCTGGCTGGAATTACAGACTTGGCGATAAGATCGCGATTATTTGCACAACCACTTGCAGCTACACCGAGCAACAACAGCGCTCCGACCATACATATGTTCATTTTCATTGTTATCTACCACCCTTTCATTTTTCAAGATATGGGAAGGTCAACAACCCGGGCTCATTAATAATTAGCGTGGCCAATAGACCCATTGATTAATAGTTGCAGTTTGCGAGTTTGAGAGGGAGCCATATGTCTCCCTCTTATATGCTTACTGGTAGCTATAGAAAATTAATGACAGTAAGATTCATACCTGCTGCAACAGATCGAATCTTTGCTTTGATCCCCTTAATATCTTCTTCAAGTTCTACGACGCGCCTCGTGTCCAATCCATCATATGTATAGAGGGAGCGCAACGCCAAATCCTTGGCCTTCAGCTGCTCCCTCAAGTCCGTAGTGTGTTGCCTGAACTTGTTAAGCGTCTCAGTGGAAATAACATTTATCTGTCTGTCTTCAGCAGACACAAAATTATTCAAGGTCAAAACTGCCGCGACAAGAACCAATGCCATGGTTTTCATTTTCATTATTGTTCCTCCTTGATGGTTGCCCAATAAAAATTCCGTTTCGTTTTCACGAAGAGCCCGAAATCCATGTCATGCTCTCGGAGGATGAAAAATTTCGTTTATATGCGGGTCTGGAATGAGCCGAACAACATCGGCAAAGTTGCAGTCAATCACCCTGATATTGGCCCGTAGAACAAACGATGAGGCCGCATCCGCAATTACGCATACACATAAAGGGCAAATTGGTGTGGTGCCGGGAAGCGGGCAGCTTTGTGCACCATCGGGATTACAGTGATTTTGGTTGCCTGCCTCAATTGCCGCTGGAGACTCGGCTGATGCAATGAGAACGGCACCCGAGAACATTATCCCGAGGGAGAGCAACAGCAATGCACAGATCATTCGAAATATAAGAGTTCTCATTTACAAACTCGTTGAAAGATGGAAGAAACGTTCGTACTACCCAAAGACAACAGATTCAAATACACATAAATCAAAAGCGTTAAACTTTACGTTATTCAGCTTTTGTTACCTGCCAGCATAGCTCTCTGTTGGCAGACTTGGTCAAGAGCCAGATGCAGAGGTGTCATCACGTTGCCCTTTTCCTTCTCTGGCATTTTTTTAAAGAGCCTTTTAACGTCATGCTCAGGACTGATCCTTGCGTTTGCTATTTTCCCGGCTTGTGTAGAGATCTCATCGTTTGATTATCCTCTTTCAGCTTGCGTTCAAGCAGCTTCAACTCATCGGGAGAATAGACTTTATCTCCCTTGGCAATTTCAATTTTCAATTTTGCAATGCGTTCCGGCAGAGAATCGACTACCTTAGGACAATTTTTGCCATAAAGCGGGCCGATATTCTTCCTCTCTGCCGGGAGAGCGGCAAAAGCCTGAACTGCTCCGCAAAACACACTGACTGCACAAACCGTTACCATAAGCTTTTTCATGAATGAGCCTCCTTGAGGTGATGCCCCCATTGCTTGCGCATGGAGGGAATGTTAAGGTTGTATTTCTTGAGGATCTTGTAAACAGACTGCCGGCTTAGCGATACGTGTTGGTACTCGAGAGCGTTTCTGAGTCTCTGCGTTCCCCACTCCGGGTGCGTTTCAACCAAAGCCAGAATTTTTTCTTCCGTTCCCGGCGGAACAGGCTTGTGGACTCTTTGTACCTTCCCGTGCCCCGTCTTCCTGTTGTTTGCTTTCACTGCACCAGCTTTCCTGCTATTTCTTTTTGCAACAGCCACTTTGGTGAATATCCCGGCGAGATCGGCCATGGACAAACGCCGGCATTCCGTCTTTATGCCTTCACCAGATATGTTGTTCATCGGTCCTCCATAGTTGTCTCGTTATCGATGATCATCCGCAGTTTGTTCGCGGCCATTGTAAGCGGGCTCCATCATATGGCTGTGCTCCCCCTTTCGTTCGTCCTGATCTTGACCACATCGTCAACGGTGGAGACGAATATCTTCCCATCGCCCGAATTGCCGGTATGGGCATATTTCTGAACCGCGGTGACGACCGCCTCCGCCATATCGTCGTTCACCACCACTTCAAGTTGGATGCGCGGAACGAACTCCACCATCTCGTACACGACCTTGTCGATGGCGTTTTTTGCCCGGCCTTTGCCAAACCCCCTGATCTCCGAGATAGTAACCCCGGGGAGACCGGGAATGGAGTGGAGTTCCTCTGCCACATCCCGCAGTTTCGATGGCCGGATAATCGCTTTAATCTCTTTCATTGCCTGCTCCTTTCTTCAGAGAGTCGGGATTACATTTCCTCTTCGGCATGGCGTTTCTCGAACCAACCGTACACCGAAGGGATGATCAGCAACGTGAGCAGGGTCGAAGTCACCAGCCCCCCCACGACGACTGTTGCCAGTGGTTTCTGGATCTCCGAGCCGGTACCCCCGGCCAGCAGCATCGGAATCAGGCTGAAGATGGCAATCGAGGCGGTCATCAGTACCGGGCGCAAGCGGTCGGAAGCCCCTTTTCTGATGGCCTCGTCCAGTGACAGCCCATCGTCCCGCAGTTGCGCAATGCGCGATACCAGCACTAAGCCGTTCAGGACCGCCACGCCGAACAGCACGACAAAACCGACCGACGCGGGCACCGAAAGGTACTGGCCGGAGATGAAGAGTGCAAAGACGCCACCGATCAGGGCGAACGGCAGATTAGATATGACCAGCAGAGCCAGCCGGATCGAGCGGAAGGTGACGTACAGAAGCAGCAGGATCAAGCCGACGGCTACCGGACCGATGATCATCAACCGGTTCATGGCCCTTTGCTGGCTTTCAAACTGGCCGCCCCAGGTGAGGTAGTAGCCCGGCGGCAGTTTGACCTGTTCCCTGATCTTCTGTTTCGCCTCGGCTACAAAACTGCCGATGTCCCGGCCGGTGATGTTCATCTCGATGCCGATCCTCCGTACTCCGTCCTGTCGGCTGATCTGCACCGGCCCTTCAACCATCTTCACGTCGGCCAACTGCTCCAGCGGCACATTGACCCCAGCGGCTGTGGTTATCAGCAGGTTTTTGATCGCATCGAGGGAGTTGCGCTTCTCCTCCGGCAGCCGCACCGTAATGGGGAAGCTGCGGTTTTCCTCGTACAATTGAGATGCCACCTTGCCGGCAACAGCGATCTCGATCACCTTTTGCACGTCGCTGATATTGAGGCCGTAGCGCGCGATCCTCGATCGGTCGATATCGACGGTCAGATACGGTTGGCCGGAAACTTTCTCGGCATTCAGGTCTGTGCCCCCCTTGACGGTTGACAGCACCTTGGTGACCTCCTGGGATTTTTCGCTGAGCACTTTGATATCTTCACCGAACAGCTTGACGATCAGTTGCGCCCGGGTGCCGGCCACCAATTCGTCGATGCGGCACTGTATCGGCTGGCTGAATCCGACCGTGATGCCGGCAATAGCTTCGAGAGCCTGACGCATCTGGTTGGTTACCTCTTCCTTGGTGATATTGCGCGGCCATTCGCTTTTAGGTTTGAATATCCCCACGTAACCGGTTTTGTCCGAGCCTCGGGTATCAAGGGCTACTCCCGTCTGCCCGGTGCGCCCCACCACCGTATCCAACTCGGGGAACTCCTTCAGCTTTGCGGCGACGCGCTTGTTCACCTCCAGGGCCTTCTCCATGGAGACACCGGGAAGCATGGAGATGTCCATATCGAAAGCCCCTTCGTCCATGATTGGGATGAACTCTGTCCCCAGCCGGGTTGCCAAGAAGAGGGAAACGACCAGCAGTATGCCGGCAATTCCCAGCACCACACGCTTCTTGTTCATGGCGTAATTGAGCAGGGGCTGATAGAGCCGGTGAGCGCGCTTCATGATGAAGCTTTCCTTTTCCGGGTGAGGTTTCAGAAGGAGGATGCAGAGCACCGGGATGATGAAGATGGAAAGGAGCAGGGATACGAGGAGCGCGATAGCCACGGTGAGAGCCAGCGGGCCAAACATTTTCCCTTCGATTCCCTCGAGTGTCAGGATGGGAATGAAGGTGATGGCAATGATCAGCTCGCCAAAAATGCTCGGTTTTCGCACTTCCATTACCGCTTTCAGTACCGTCGTCAATTTTGGATGGCGTCCCCCCCCCTCGCTCAAATGCCGCTGAACGTTCTCCACCTGGATTATGGTGGTGTCGATAATCATGCCGATGGAGATGGCAAGGCCGCCGAGGGACATCAGATTGGCGGTGATGCCGGTCAGCTTCATGACGATGAAGGTGGCCAGCAGCGAGAGCGGCAGGGCAATGAGCACGACGATGCTACCGCGGATACTGTTCAAGAGCAGGTAGAGCACGATCAAGACCAGGATGGAGCCTTCGATCAGAGCCTTGTTGACCGTGCCAACGCTGGCCTTGACGATATCGCTCCGGTCGTAGTAGGGAACTATCTTGACCCCTTCCGGCAGGATGTTGTTTGCGTTTATCTCCCTGACCTTGGCGGCAACCCGCCGGACGACGTCACGGCTGTTTTCGCCCCGGAGCATCATGACGATACCGCCGACACACTCATCCTTGCCGTTTTTCATGGCGGCGCCCATGCGCACCGCCTCGCCGACCTTTACCTGGGCCACGTCACGGATATACGTGGGGGTGCCGCCAGCCGATTTCAGCACGATATTTCCGATATCTCCCACATCCCTGATCAGACCAACGCCTCGGACGATATACTGATCGGTGCCCCGTTCGAGCAGATTGCCGCCGACATTCTCATTGTTGCTGCCGATGGCGTTGTAGACGTCATCGATGTTAATGCCGTATTTCACCAATTTTTCCGGTGAAACCAGCACTTGGTACTGTTTGAAATATCCGCCGTAGGAGTTGACTTCGTTGACCCCTGCGACATTTTTCAATTGCGGCGTGACAACCCACTCCTGGATGGTGCGCAGATTGGTCAAGTAGGCGACCTTTTGCTGGGGATCGTCCGGCATTTTTCCTTCCAGGTTGTACTGGTAGATTTCCCCCATGGCCGTACCGATCGGCCCCATGGCCACCTCGACCCCTTTGGGCACCTTTTCCCGGGCTTCCGCCAAGCGCTCGAACACCAGCTGCCGGGCAAAGTAGATGTTCACATTGTCCTTGAAGACGATGGTGACGATGGACAAGCCGAACTTGGTGACGGAGCGCATCTGCTCGATCCCCGGCAGGCCGCGCATGGCCATCTCGATGGGATACGTGACGTTGCGCTCGATCTCGATGGCCGACAGGCCGTCGGCGTGACTGACGACCTCCACCTGGATGTTGGTTACATCGGGAAAGGCGTCGATGGGCAGTTTTACATAGGAATAAAGGCCGAAGGCGACGATCAGGAGCGCCAGGAGGATGACCATCCCCTTCTGCCGTAAGGTGTAGGCAATTAATTTTTCCAGCATCGGAACCTCGCTTCCGTTCGTAGAATTAGTTGTGGTCAGTGACCATGGTCATCCTTCATTTCACCCTTCTTCACTTCCGACTTGAGAATGAAGGACCCCTTGACGGCCAATTGTTCCCCCTCTTTCAAACCGGACACGATTTCGACCATGCCGCCCGTTGCCCGGCCGGCCTGAATCGTGCGGGCAACGAATTCGTCCTTGCCCTCTGCGACGAAGACCACCTTCCTGCCATCCAGGTCCTGGATGGCATCCTCGGGCACCGCCAGAACCGGTGCCGCATCGGCGGCAAGCGCCAGTTCTATCGTGGCAAACATCTCCGGTTTCAGCTTCCGGCCGGTATTGGGTACTTCAATGCGGGCTTTGACCGTGCGGGTGTTCGGATCTACCAAATCGGCGATGTAGGTAATGCGTCCCTTCAGCTTGAGGTCGGGAAATGCACCGACGGAGACTGAGGCTGTTTGGCCGCGGTGAATCTTGGCCAGATCCTTTTCATTGATGTCCACCACAACCCAGATAAAGGAAAGGTCGGCGATGGTGTAAAGACTTTGGGAGGGATCCGCCAGTTCACCTACAATTGCGTGCTTTTCAGTAATGACTCCAGCGATGGGCGCGCGGACCGGCAAGAGCGGCTTCTTATGAGAGTCGCTTCTGACATCGGAAAGATTCACTCCGAAAAGCGATAGCCGCTCTTCGTCCGTGCGCAGTTCGGTCTGGGCCATCTTGAAGTCGGTCTCGGCCTGGAGGATGTCCTTGCGGGCCGCAATCTTTTTCTCGACCAGGGCCTTTATCCGTTCCATGTTGGCCTGGGCCAGGGCGAGCTTCGTCTTTGACTGGCGATAGCGGCTCAGCGCCTCGCCAAGTTCCACACTGTCCAGAGTGACCAGCACTTGACCAGCGGCAATTCCGTCTCCCAAGGAAGACTTCACACTCACGATCTTGCCGGAGATCCGTGGGGAAACGTGAGCGGTCTTGTCGGCATTGGCCTCCACTTTGCCCGTAGCACTGATGACACCGGCAAGCCGTTGTTTTGCCACCGTTTCGACCACTACTCCGTTTTGCTTTTGCTGTTCGGCAGCCATTTTGATTGAGCCTTTTTCATCGTGTCCTGCGTGGCCGCCTTGTTCGTTTCCCTGTCCTTTGTCGTCGGCCTTTTCATCCGTATGGCCGGCGGCCCTTCCCGCATCATCTTTGGTGGAAACGGTGCGGTAGTAAAGGCCGCCGCCCACGGCTACGGCCAGGATCAGTCCAATAAGTAGTGCCCTCTTCTTCACTTATCACCTCCGGTAAATTCTGATGCGGTAACCGATTCGAGCTTCACCAGGGCTGCCTGCCGGTCATGGAGCGCGTTCAGGTAGCCGTCGTTGACCTCGAAGAATTTTTTCTGTTCTTGAATGACCGAAAGAATACTCACTTCGCCAAGGCGATAGGCTTCCCGGGTCAGTTGCAGGTTCTCCTCAAGCTGGGGGATGATGTCGGCCCTGTAGAGGGCAAGCACCGACATGGCGTTCTGGTAGGATGCGTAGGCTGTTTCGGCCTCCCGTTCCACCGTTCCGGCAGCAGCGGCCAAACGCGTCTCACTGCTGTTCTTCTTGGCCCTGGCCTCCTGGACGCCTGCCTGGTTCCGGTCGAAAACGGGGATGGGGATCGAGAACCTGACACCAATGGTATAAGCGGTGTCTTTTCTTTCCGCGTCGCCAATCTCCATTGAGGTCGTATCGCGTTTGAACACGAGAGCTGTCGTGAGGTTGGGGACACTTTCCGCCTGGGCAAGTTGAATCTCCGCGTCTCCCCATCCTTTCTCCGCTTCCAGGACCTTAAGATCCGGGCGGTTGGCGTGTGCCAGTTGTCTCAGATCGGCAAGCGACTTTGTCACAGGGACGCCAGGCTCCAGTTGTCCTTCGATCGCCGGCTGACTGCCAGGCAGAAGCCCCATCAGCGTCCCGAGCCTGGCCCGGCTTTGCAGCATGGCTTTTGCCACCTCGATTCTGTTTCCTTCGCTCCGCGCCAGTTCGACTTTGACCAGGTTCATCTCCAGTTCCGGGATGTCCCCGGCTGTCAGGCGTTCTTTGGTTACTTCGAGAAGCTGCCGATTGAGGGCTATGGAACGGTCTATGAGAGCCAGCCGCTCTCTGGCCAGTACCGCTTCGTAGAATGCCGTCTTTACCTCGTCGCGGAGCAGCCGTTCCTGGTTCGCCAGTTGCCAGCGATAGATATTCAGCTCCCGCTCGGCGATGGCCAGTCGCTTGTCGCGCTTGCCGGCGAGGAGAAACTCCTGCGACAGCCCTATGGCCAGGCTGTTTTCGCTTTTGCTTCCGGTCAGGGCTCCGGTACCGGCTTCAAGGTCGAGCGTTGGGTTCGGCAGGAGACCAGCCCTGATTCGGGCGGCATCACGGATATCTTTCTCTATGCGCAGCGCTTTGAGCTCGCCGTTGTTCCGCAGCGAATACTCGATGGCCTGCGGCAATGACATGGCCGGCTCGTCTGCCCGAGCCGTGGTAACCGTCAGTACGCAGACGATTATCGGCACCAGGGGCAGAACTCCCCGTGCAAATACAGTCGTTCCCAATGGAACCTCCTTATTTTGTTGTGTGGAAAGGGATATGGGGTGATTACGGACGCACTACGGCCTGAAGAGAAGATACAGTTATCCCTGAGTCAGGGATGGACTCCACCCGTCGTAGTGTTTTAGGCCAGGTTTTGCGGGGGAATAAACTTGGAAAGAAATACTTCCGGAAGATACTGGTATGGGCCGGAGAAACGCAAACTTGAAATCATGGGGCTATAGTGTGGTGCCAATTGTGATGCCGTCAAGGGCGCGTGGCATTCGCAGTTAATGCAGGCATCACAGGCATCATAGTCCTGATGTTCTGACGACTGGCCACAAGGGTTTTGATCGGATGAAGCTAAATCCGCTTGGTTCATGACTGAGCCGTTCAATGACGTGATGGAACCTTGCATGGCGTGAGCGCTTTCATGCACACCCTGTACGGTTACGATCATCATGACCAGAAGCAGCAGTCCTGACACAAATTTTAGAGGGATGAGTTTGCGCATAACTTGTCTTTACCATAAACAATAATTGTGGAGCATGTCAAGTATCAAGATATGTGTACAAAAGATGGTAATCACCTGACAGTTTTTCCCTTGAACGGGGTCGAAATTTGCGCTGCCAGCTTCAAGCCTTCAGCATCAGAAGGCCCGAGCAGAATATTATTTTTATCTTTTATTTAAAATAGTTACCAACAAAGAACAGTCATTAAAAATCACCCCTGTTTCGCCTGCAACAGGAAACGGCCACCCGCATTGATGCGCAGGTGGCCGTTTCCGTTCTACCCCAAGGGCCTGGAATGCGGCCTGTCGCCATTTCATAATTATGTGCTTATGCACAAAAAACTTGACACCTGCTTTTGGGATACCTAATATGTGCATAGACACATAATGATGCCAAGGGGGTCCACAATGAAAGTCTGTTTTCCCGTCCAGGAGAATCAGGGCCTGGAGAGTCAGGTGTATGGCCACTTTGGGTCTGCACCGGGCTTTGTCGTCGTGGATATCGCCACCGGCGAGGTGGCGGCGCTCGATAACGGCGACCAGATCCACGAACATGGCGCCTGTAACCCGGTAGCAGGATTGGGTGGTCATCAGGTGGAGGCAATCGTGGTTGGCGGCATTGGCGGCGGGGCGCTGCATAAGCTCAATCGTGCCGGTATGCGCGTGTTCCAGGCGCAGGCGGGGAATATCGGCAGGAATCTCGAACTGCTGCGCAACAATGCTCTGCCGGAGTTCATGCCGGGTCACACCTGCGGCGGACATGGGCACAGCCAAGGGTGCTCGCACTAAGTATGGCGCGGCCACGCAAGCCGAGGATCTGCACCTGCCCGCACCGTGCGGGGTATTCCGCCGTGTTCAAGCCGGCGGGAACACCACTGAAAGACATGGAAATCATCAAGCTCGACCATGACGAACTGGAAGTGCTTCATCTGTGCGACGGAGAGGGAAAAAACCAGATGGAGGCGGGAGCCTGCATGGGGGTGTCGCGCGGCACGGTTCAGCGGCTTCTGGCCAATGCGCGCTTCAAAGTGGCCCAAGCCTTGGCAGGGCACAAGGCGCTGGCGATCTCCGGCGGCACGCAGGAACATGGGGAGGCCGGCATCCCCGGTGAAAATGAGGAAGTGGAATGACCCGATTGTTTCGCACAGCAGTTCGCGATGAATTACCGTACCCACTGGAGGCAGTATGACGGAACAGGCAGCAACGTGTCAGCAATCGTCTTGTCAGAGTAATAATGCCGCGTTAAACGCAAAAATCGGCAGCATCAAGCATACCTTCATCGTCATGTCGGGCAAGGGCGGGGTCGGGAAAAGCACCGTTTCGGTCAATCTCGCCCTGAGCCTTTCCATGCAGGGCTTGAAAACCGGAATCCTGGATGTGGACATCCACGGTCCGAGTGTCCCGAAGATGCTGGGGCTTGCCAACGAAAAGATCAAATTCGTGGATGATCAGATCGTCCCACAGGAAGTCTACGATGGCTTGAAGGTCATCTCCATGGGGTTTCTGCTCAACAGCAGCGAAGATGCCGTAATCCTGAGGGGACCGGCCAAGGCAGGCATCATTCGCCAGTTTTTCGAAAATGTTGCCTGGGGCGATCTGGATTGCCTGGTCGTCGATTGCCCCCCCGGCACCGGCGACGAACCGCTTTCCGTCGTCCAGCTTCTGGATACCGCAAAAAGCAGCGCCGTCATCGTCACCACGCCGCAGCAGCTGGCAACGATCGATGTGGAAAAATCCATCGACTTTTGCCGGCAGCTCAAGCTGCCCATCAACGGGATCGTGGAGAACATGAGCGGTTTCATCTGTCCGCACTGCCACGCGGAGGCGAACATTTTCTCCGCGGGAGGCGGGTATAAACTGGCCCAGAAGTTCGTCGTCCCGTTCCTCGGCACGATTCCGATCGACCCGGATATCGCCCGAAGCGGAGATGAAGAGCGCCCCTACCTGAGCGCATATCCCACAACCGAAACCGCCGCCAGATTCGGCGAAATCGTCGAGCGGCTGAGATCGGTTTACCTGGAATTGCGGAATAAGCCGGAAGCAGACTCATGTTGCGGCGGCAGCAAAGCGCAGCAATGTTCCGAGCCCGGGGAATGTTGCTCGGGCCAGGAGCGGTAACAGACCGAAGGCATGGCACGTGTACCTGCATTCACGGGACGTACTATGGATGACGCCAGATTGGCCGACATACGGAACAATTGCACAGAATGCGGCTTGTGCGCAGATAGCTGCCACATTCTGACCGAGTCGGGGGAATCCCCTGCGGCAATGGCCGCGCGCGGGGCAACGCTGCACGAGGCCCTGAGCTGCTCGTTCTGCGGTGCCTGCGAAGCGGTCTGCCCGCAGGGGGTGGCTCCTCTGGAGCTGTTTGCCGCCAAACGGCGGGAAGCGGTCGAAAACGGCGAATTTGCCGTGGAGGAATTCCGCTACCTCTACCCGGACCGGGAACGCAACCTCATGAGCATGTACCGCGCACAGTGCGGCATCGACTACCAAGACCTGGAGGCGAGCGGTGAGGCGACGTCATGTTTTTTCCCGGGATGCAGCCTGATGACCTACTCTCCCGGGCTCACGCGGGAGGTGTTCGGGCGCCTGAAAGAGAGCGGCGTTTGCCAGGCTATCTGGACGGCCTGCTGCGGCAAGGTTCTGGACCAGCTGGGATTGCGGCAACGGCTGCAAAACATGCAGGAACATCTGAGGAGCTTTGTCCGGGAGCACGGGATAAAACGGCTGGTCGTGGCCTGTCCGGGATGTTACCACGACTTGGGGGAAATACTCCGGGGAAGCGGCGTGGCCATCCAGACCGTCTACGAGGTCTTGGATTTTGGCCCTGGAGAGCGTGCAGGCGGCAGACGCTGCACGGTCCATGACGCATGCCCGGACCGCACTGCCGGGCTGTTCGGCGGCCAGGTACGCACGCTGCTGGAACAGTCCGGCTTTGCCATCACGGAAATGTCACACACACGGGCAAACACCATCTGCTGCGGCAGCGGTGGCCAGTTGTCCCATTTCCGCCCCGACCTGGTGGATGAGTTGGTGGAACGGCGGCGGGACGAATTTCAGCAAACGGGCGCCGACGTCCTGGTGGGGTACTGCCTGAGCTGCGTTCTGAAATACGACAGCATGCTCCCCGGCGTCCCGGTTACCCATGCCTTGAACCTGCTCCTTGAACGGGAGCCCGATTACAGGGGGGTCAAGGAACGGGCGCGCCGGATGTTCGAAGGGCCTGATGGCGAAAAGCTGTGGGAGGAGGTCATGGCCGACTGAAGCCGGCCTGCCTCACGGCCAAACCGTTACTTGTTGTGTCCCTTCCCGTGCCCTTTCCCTTTGCCCCTCCCCTGCCCTTCGTCGTCGCCGGCCGGGCGGCCGCTGAAGGTCAGGTCACCGCGCTTGAGGGCGTGGAACTCCGCAGAGCCTGGCTTGATCCCCATACTCTTGGCGATGACGCCCCACCCCTTGCCCTGGTTGGCTTTGTAGACCCTGACAACCTGCTCGGGCGGTTTTTGCGTCCATTGGCCGAGTTGGAGACACATGAACGCGTCGGCCGGTTCCCTTACCGTGTCCATGATGGTGCGGACCTGCACCAGCGGGACGCCGAACTGGGCGCTTACCTTGGCGGAAAAGCCGTTCATGTCGGCCCGCGCCTGGATATTGAGGCTGTTGAGAAAGCCGTCAAGGCCTCCTCCGGCGACCGCAACGCCGCCACAGAACATAAGCGCCAGTACGGCAAGAAATGCTCTCTTCATCTCGTTGTCCCTCCTGTGGATAGTTGTCGTAATCCGCTGCCATTCTGCGGTTCAGTCACTCGCTCACCCTGCGCAGGCCGTAAATGGCCACCTCGGCGCTTCGCCCCGTAACCTTGAACTCAGCCTCTTTCTGGGATGCCGAGGTACCTTTCGTAAGCCCGGTGGGCAGGGGTGCGCAGGTAATAGAAAAGGGTACAGAACTCAAGCCCCCCCCTGAGATAGTCCCTCCATGTGAGCTTGGACCCCTTGACATCCATCCACTGCACCAGCGGAAACTCGACCCACCGGGAACTTGCCTCCGCAGGGGAAACCCCCATAACGATGGGGAACCGGGCGAACATTTCAACGTCGAAGGTCCAGGCCACCTTGAAGGGCGTGCCGAATACGCGCCGCACGGCCGCACTGCTCCTGAACATCTTGGCGCCGCACTGGGTGTCGTAAACGCCGATGTCGAGCAAGAGCGATGCGCATGTGGCAAAGAGCCTGCCGCAGTAATGCCGCCAGGCGTTACGTTCAATCCTCCGGCCGAGCAGGCGCACCCGTGAGCCGATGGCGATCTCCGCACCCGTGGAATCGAGCAGCCGGCAAAAATCCCCGATGACGTCGAGGGGGGTCGCCAGATCGGCATCCCAGTACCCGACATAATCGAAAGCGCCACGAAGCGACGCGAGCATGCCCTGGCGTACCGCCTCGGCCTTGCCCGAGTTTTTTTCCAGGCTCACGACCTCCACCCGGGCCGGATTCCGTTCCTTCAGAGAGGTGAGGAGCGGCAGCGTGCCATCCGTGCTCCCATCGTCCACAAAGAGAAACGACAGGTCGCCGTTGTCATCCAGCGCCTCTTGAAAAGCCTTCGGGGCCAGCCGTGCTGCTTCATTATAGCACGGTACGATTATCCTCGTTTTTCGCATAAGGCCCATCCCGTAAGCCCGGGGATCTTTATGCCCAAACGGCTGGCTGCGATCAAAAGACTGTTGTCCCAGGCAAACACCTTGCCGAGTACCGCGGTGACGGCCTCGCCCCGGTCCCACTTCCCGACGCCATCCGATTCCTTGCCGATATGCAGGAGTTTATACAGAACAAGTTTGGGCAGCAGGAGGCTGGAAAAAAGGTAGCCGGAGGAGACGACTTCCAGCCCGCACGCCGTTGCCAGGGCAACGAGTTCCTTCAGGCTGTAGCGCCGGTAATGCCCGAGAAAGGCATCGTGCCGACCGTATATGCACTGGAAGGCGGGGACGGTTAGCATAACCTTGCCCCCCGGGGGGCATGCCGGCCAACCATATCCGTCAGGAATTCCCGGTCGGCCGCCACATGCTCCAGCACGTCCAGGAGGAGCAGGAGATCGTACACCCCCTTTTCGGGCATTTCCCGGCAATAGCTCATCCCCCCGGCAGGGTCGGCAAGAGCGGCGATCAGTTCATCGGTGAGATTTATATCGACCGCCGTCACCTCTTTGCTCGCAAGACGGTTGAAGATATTCCCGGAGATGAAACCGTCGCCGCACCCCACATCGAGAACGGAAATTCCCTCGAACATGACAGGGTCCAGGATCTTCTGCAAGGCCTTGAGCCGTGCGACCTCCCAGGGATGCCTTTTCCCATGGTGTATGGTGAATTCCCGTAGATCCATTCACTCCTGCCAAACCGGGCGGCGCCGGGGTTCAGACATTCACGATCTTGACACAACTGGCGACCTTATACGTCTCGTGCATTATCGAGCCGGGGGCGGCGCTTTTCAAGGAAATGGCGTCAACCAGCCTGACAAAGGAGTCCGCATCGAGTTCGTCGATCTTCATGCCTACGCCCGTTTCTTCGCAATGAACCGTGCTTGCCCGCACGTTGATGGACGAATGGGGAGGATGATAGATGGTAACGTCCAACGGCAGATTCAATGGCATGTCCGGCTTCATACTGCGGGACGTTCTGATATAGAACCCCTGGAGACTCAGATTCTCTACGGTGCCCCACACCAGGTGGTTGTTATAGGAGATTGACGCGCCATCAGAGAAATCGACCCTGGTAAAATTTCTGTTTTCCATGTTGCATTCCTCCGCGGATTACTCGCACATAGAGATCACCCGGCAGACCGTTTTGAGACGTGCAGGCACCAAACTAAAAGATCCTTCATAAATAGTAAGCGCATAATGCCTTCTTGTCAAAAGTGCTATTCAGAGTATTCCTTCCAGACCAGGCCGGATGTCGATTCAAATTTTGTTATGCTGTCGGTATCCTCGATGCTGCCGGTAAATGCGGCATCGTCATCCCAGAGGACCCCTTCCGGCATGAGTATTCGGGCCACGATCTCCTTTCCGCCGACCGTACGCGGATGCACGGCCTTTTTAACCCGCTTTGCCGTTGCTTCATAAAGGATCAGAGCAAAGGAGGCGTCGCAATTGCCGCAATGCTCTTGCGAAAATGTATAGACCCCTTCCCTGGCCTTCTCGACGACCGCTTCCCGGATGTCGGCGCGGGTTGCCACCATGACCGGAAAGACCGGCGTACCGCTGCGGGCCTCGGTACGGGTGAACGGCCTGTCCCGCCGCGCCTTTTTGAACTCCTTGAAGGTGACGGTCAACGGTGGATGCTTTTTGCCGGAGATGACCAGTTTAAGGTCACCCGTAACAATGGGGACCGGAATGCCTTTCACCGCTTGAGTGTTCTGCATCCTGGCCAGTTGATCCAACCAGCTCTTCTCTGCCGCCAATCGGTTGCTCTCCTGAAGCAGCCGGTCCCTTTTCTGCTGATCTGCCTTGCGGAGCGCCTCTTCACGGCTCCTGCGGTCACGCTCCGCCTGTTCGCGGGCTAGCTGTTCCTGCCGGGCCTTGTCACGGACAAGCCGCTCCTGCTCCACCCTGCGGAGTTCTGCCTCGCGGGCGGTGCGCTCCTGGTCCGCCGTCAGGCGGGCGGCCTGTTCCCAGGCAACTCTCTCCCGCTCCCGGCGTTCCTGCTCTTGGCGCTCCAATGCCAGACGGGCCGACTCCGCCTGCCGAGCGGCTTCTTCCTCTGCCCTGCGCTTCTCCTCTTCATGCATGGCAGCACGGCGGTCCTTTTCCTGCCCGGCGGCGGGGGTGCCGCCATCGGCCGCCGCCGGTCCCTGCTGCTGTGGGGCGTTGCCGGTGGCCGCCGTGTCTGTCGCGGGCCGAGGCCGCCGTTGCGCAACGATCTGCCCGAGAGAACGTGGCATGACCATCTCCGGGACGCCCCCCTCGTCGACGGGTGGTGCGGGCGTTTCGTCGTTCTCTTCAGCAGCCGCCTGCTCCAATGGGGGGACCGCCTCTTCAGGAGCACCCGGGGCTGCCGCCAGGGCGCCATGGTCAGGAGGGGTATTCGAGGCGTCCTGGTGCCACGGCGGTGCGTCCGAAGGCGTCTCCCCGCCGCCAGGGAAGAAAATCGAGGAGAGCCGGAAGAATTCGTTTTTTTCCGCGGTTGCGGCTACCGGCAGTTGCATCACCGGCGCGATCATGGCGGCGAACATCAGGCTGTGTACGAACAGGGAGCCGACAACCGAGCAGAACAGGAGGCGGCTGCATGCCTTTCTGCGAGCGAGCAGTATGGCCCTGTTTGCGTATGGCGCGGGCAACGGCATCACCCCTTCTCGTCGATGATGGAGCGCGTACTCCGGGACGCCCTCCACCGGGAGGGAATCATTTCTTCACCTCGTCGCTTGCCGCAAGCTGCCGGTTCGGATACTTTTCTATCAGGTAGCCATATTCGGGGCTATTCCTCACAAAGACGCTGGCAACCTTGTCGGAATAGACCAGCCGCCACCCGGGCATTGCCTGCAGGAAACGGGCGAGAACGGAATTGGTATCGAAAAAGACCCACCCGACGGCATATTTGTCGAGCACCTTCTCCCACCCGGCTTGTAACGTCGTGACCTTGAAGTAGTCCTTCAAAATGCCGGCGGAGTGGTACATGTCGAGCCGTCCGTCGATGAAAACCTGATATTGGCCGGGAAGCGCGTAGATCATCACATCGCCGAACTCGTCGTTGTTGAAGACATTGCCGGGAATCCGCTCCCGCTGCAAAAATTCCAGGGCGGCCACCGGTTTGATCTTTGGGTCGAAACCGTAGGATACCCTGCCGGAGACGATGGCGACCGTTATCGCCAGGGTCATCAGGACCGGCCACAGCCGCCCCCGCGCCAGCGCCTCGACCGAGGCGACAGTGGCTTCGCGTCCGCGGAAAAAACGGGCGATCCGGGGAAAATGCTCCTCCATGCCGATATCCAGATGACAGGTGACGATCGGCAGAAGGATCAGGGCAAAAAGCGGGGTGTAGCGCACGGAATAAAGAGCCATATTCAGAAAAAACAAGATCAGGAAGAGATGTACCGGCGACATTTTGCGCCGGCTGACAACGGGAACGGCCACCAGGATAAAGAGGAGGTATTTGAGCATCTGCGATTCGTGAAAGTTCGGCGACAGAAACTCCTGGACGCTGTCCATGAGCGTCTTGTCCAGGGCCAATTGAAAGGGAAACAGGAAGATTTTGTAGCCGAGGGGGTTGAGCAGCGCCGCGGCCAGCGCCAGGCCAAGAATCTTCAACAACAGGGCGACCCGCTGCCTGGCCACGGCAACCCATTGCGTACGGTCGACGAAATAGAGGGACAGATTGCCGGCAAGATAGAGGAAAACGAGAAATATGCCGACGACATACCCGCCATGCAGGTTGACCCAGAGGACCATGCTCGCAGGGAGCAGCCATGCCCGTATCGCCCCTCCGTCCTGCAGTTTTTCCAGGGCGATATACCAGGAAAGCATGAACAGCAGGGAAAATATGTGCGGCCGGGCGAGCCAGTGCATCTTGGCCGATGCGATGAACAGGAGCAGGATGGCCGACGACAGGAGCATGCCCGCCCCCCGGCCACGGAGCATCCGGAACAGGAGAATGTTGGTGACGGCAATCACCAGGGAAAAGAGCAGCACGACCCCCGGCAAGCCGGCAACGCGATGGCAGAGGGCCATGATGATCTCGGCAAGCCACTCGTGGGCGGTCCACGGGAGCTGCGGCCGGATATGCGCGAACGGATCGAAGTGCAGGATGGTGCCGCTCTTCAGCATCAGTTCGCCCGCCCTGATGTGGTAGCCGGTATCCCCGTCGCCCAGCATCCGCATGCCGGCGAAGACAGTGGTGTACAGCAGCACGGCGCCAAACAGGACGTCGGATACGCGGGGGATCAGGTAGTGGCGCACCATGCGGGCCGTTTTCGTTGTCATGGCATGCTCCCCCCAACGGTCAAGGGAAGTTTCGGGTACAGGCGGTTCACCAGGAGAATGGGGCCGGAAGCCACATAGCTCTCCGGAAGCAGGACATCCACCCGGATGCCGTCCGGGTGGAACTTGTGCTCCCGGTAGTCCGTATTGACCAGGGAAGCGAAGCGGCTGATTCCCCGGGGCAGTTCGATAGTTTTCATGCGGAAAGTCCGGCGGTTCTTGCCCCCGAGGAACTCGCGGACCTGTCCGTCCGGAGCCACGGTGTATTCGGCCTGGTAGGCGGTATATTCCGGGAGGTAGTACATCACGTGCCTGAATCCGTAAAAGATGTACGGCCCGATGAACAGCGCCGTGACAGCAGGATCGAACGTTTTGAGATGCTCGAGCATGCGGGCCAGGTCCCGGTCGTGCTTGCGGATGATGGAGGCGGAAATGGGATAGGCCGAAAAGAGAAACAGGGCGAGGTTGACGCCGACGAGGACCGCGGCAATGATGAGGTTCCAGTTCCACGCCAGCAAGGTTGACAGCTCCCGATGGAGATACTCCACCGCCCGGGCCAGCAGGATATACAGGGGGGGCGTGAAGATCAGGGCATAGCCGGGGTTTGCGGGGTGTATGAAGATCAGCAGGTAGAAGAGAACGGCCGGCGCGATCCAGATGGCGAAAAAAAGCCGTTTCTCCTTGTCCATCTGTCCGCATATCCCCCGGCGTAGCGCGATATACCCGCAAAAGAGGAGAACCACGACCCCGGCGCCGATACCGCAGGTGGTAAAATTGAGCAGGGTGTAGGCATACACCAGGAGCATCCCCGGCCCCTGTTCGAAGACGTTGTTGTGCCCCGTATTGAAATGCCAGAGTTCGCGGAATGCGGAACTGTATGCCTCCCAACCTCCGGTGGCGGCAATCATCGGCACGAACCAGGCCAGGGTGACACAAGTGAACGCAACAGCGCCGAACAAAAGCAGACGCAACGGCAATCTCCGGCAGGCATACATCACCAGCGGGAGGAGAAAAATCGGGGTATTCTGTCTAATGCCGCCTGAGAGCGCCAGAATGATGGCAAGCGGCAGCCAGACTGCATGCTTCTTCCCGGCAACAATTTTCCAGCAGAGGTAGGCGATTGCCGCGCTGAAAAAGCTCTCCAGGCCGTAGTTCAGGGCGACCGCGCCGTGGAACCAGAGGTTGGGGCTGGTGATGGCCAGGATTGCCGCAAGAAGCGCGCAGCGCCCGCCGAACATGTCCCGCGCCAGAAGATAGACCACGACCACACACCCGGAGGTAAACAGGACACTGAGGGTTATGAACACCAGGTTCGGATCATCGACGGCCAGGCGGACCAGGCGCCCCAGCAGGACGTAGAGGAAATAGCCCGGCGGATGGGGCTGGTGGAGGCGGATGTCATAGTGATCGAGCGCCAGGGCGTACTGCACCGAATCGATGTGATACAGCAGACGGCCGGCAAAGGGGATGCGGGTCAGAATCGTCATGAAGAACAACAGCAAGGGGACCATCGGTCCCGGCGTAGTGGTACTGGGCAGCTTCATGCAGGCTCCGCAGACAGGGGTTCACAGGATTTCAATCGTCTCACCGATGGCAAGGGTGGTGCTGGCCAGGGTCCCGGCCGGCAGTTCGATGACCGATGCCGCGCAGGGATAGACCGGGGATATCCGGTTGGGCGGCAGGTCGGGGATCAGGGCCATCACCCGGTTGGCCCCGTCCAGGAAAACAGCGTCGATGGCGAACTTCATGCCGATGGTATGGATGCCCTTGCACGGCTTGATCCAGAGCGCCTCCCCGGGGTCGAGCGATTTTCGTCCCAAAAGCCCCTTCATGCGCGCCAAAAGCGAATGGGCCGCATGGACGTTTCCGGCCAGCTCCCGAACCGGTCCCGCGACGACCGCACGCATCTAGCGCCAGAAGGTTTCGGACAGGAACAGGCGGATGCCGAAGGTCCCCTGGACCCAGTAGGGATCGTATTCCCCCACCTTGGTCGATCCGCTCAGGATGTCGCCGGAGATCGTCCGCACCGCTCGGGCTTCGGCGGTCAGGGCGACCCCCTTGGTCAGGAACCAGTCAACCCCGGCACTGACGTGCCCCCCATACGTCCAGTCCAGGTCATAATCGTTGCCGCCCACATGCTTCAGGCTCCCCTTGATGAAATCGGCCCCGAGGCCGATGTAGGGCACCACCGGGCTCGTGGGGATAATCCGGCATTGCAGGCCAAGGCCGATGTCGGTGAGCGTCGCTTCATACGCCTTGATCCCGCCGTTTTTCACATCCAGCTTGGGCAAGTGGATAACGTCCACCTCGGCCGCCACATAGTCGCCGAAACCGTAGAGCAGTCCGCCGCCGCCGGCAAACCCGGTCTTTGTCCCGGAGGTGCCGTTGATGAAATCGTCCTTCACGGGAGTGGCGAACCCGAGCTTGCCGGTGAACCCCAGCCGATTGCCGATGGTGCCGGCCATGGCGGTGGAGGCGAAAAGTACCAGTATGGAAACGACGATTGCCTTGAAAGCCTTATGCATGGTGACCCTCCGGGAGTGTGGTATTACTGCCGTAAAATCGTTGCCGACGCCGTTTGCCCCGCGCTATCCAGCACGGAAACCGTCACCGTTTCAGGCCAAAGAGATGCGTCAGCAAGTGTTGTCGTTAGGGTTGTGCCGGAAAGGCTCACCGTAACGCGTGCCGTATTGCTGGAATTGACGGTGTACGGACCAGCGCCACCGGATATGGTAAGCGTTCTCGTTGCATTCACACCATCGCCGGCGGCAAAGGTAAGGTTTGAAGGAGCCAGTGCCAGAGCGGAGGCTTTGGAATCCAGGTGGTAAAGTTGGCCCACATAAGCCGTCACCGGCACCGTGTCATTTGTCACGGCTTTATATACGACCGTAACCGTAGTGAAGGCGTCAACCGGGGGAGAGGTGATGTCAACGACAACATTGAATATGCCCATGCCGGCCGAGTCGGTTGTGATAGTCTGCCGATTCGTCTCCGGATTCGGCGCGGTAACCGTTCCACCGACAGTTGTCGGCACCAAAAAGCCAACCGTCACATCATTGGGGTTAAGGGTTGTGATGCTGTAAACGTACATGGTAACCGGCACCCCCACCCGTGGGGTGCCATTGGAATCCGTCAGCTTGAACGGAATCGGTTGGTAGACACCCACGACCGGGGTAACCGCGGGGTTCACGGTTTTTGTAAATTCACTGAGCATATTCGTTTGCGATCCGGGCTGTGAACTTGCCGTATCGGTAAACATGATGACGCCTGCGGCGCTGGTTCCCGTCCCGCCTCCCGAACCCGACCCGTTCGTGCCCGTCGAAAACGGATCGCTTACCGAGCCGTTCGTACCCGCATTCGAGCCGCCGCAGCCCGTCAATGCCAGTGAAGACAACAGCAGAATGCATGGGAATAGCCGTTTCAGGTATCTCATATGAAAGCCCCTCCTGAGGTTCGAGTATCGATCCAAAAAACGCTCTATGCACAGCGCAACGGACAACGGTCCGGTAATGATTCAGAGCCCCCCGGGCGGCGTGCCGGATACCGGCAGCGACGGACCGCCCGGGGGGGGTGCAGAGCTATTTCTTGCCCATCCTTACGTACAGCAGCGCCAGTTCCACAGCAATGACCAACAGTAGAATGCTATTGACATCCGGTTTCATGTACGCGCCCCCTTTCTGTGGATTATTTGAAGATCTGGCCGATCTTGATGATCGCCGGCCCCAACATCACAATGAGCAGTGCCGGAAAAATGAAAAACACGAGCGGGAAGAGCATCTTGACGGCGGTTTTTGCCGCCGCTTCCTCCGCGATCTGACGCCGCCTCACCCGGAGTGAGTCGGAATGGACCCGCAACGCCTGGCTGAGACTGGTGCCGAAGCGCTCCGTCTGGATCAGCATGGTCACGAATGCCCTCAGATCATCCTCGTCCGTCCGTTCGGCCATGTCGCGCAGGGATTCCGGCCGCGACTTCCCGGCCCTGGTCTCCATGGCGGAGATCTTCATTTCCTCGGCCAGCGGGTTGCCCTTGAACTGCGGGTTCTCGCAGGCCCGCAGCATTGCGGCGTCAATGCTCATGCCCGCTTCCACACAGATGGTCAAAAGATCGAGGATATCCGGCAGCGTCTGGAAGATGAGCAGCTTGCGCATCCTGGACCTTCTCTGCACATAGACGCTGGGCAGGAGAAAGCCGATTATGGCCAGGGCCACCGTGACCAGCAGCATCTCCTGGTTGGCGATCTTGCCGGTCGGTGCCGTCACGAACATCATGAAGAGGGTGGGGAAAAGCAGGGTAAGGAGAACCTTGCAGCCAAAAAAGACGACCAGGCTCGATTTGCGGTACCCCGCCGAGACGAGCAGCTTCTCGTATTTGGAACGGTCCTTCCCTTCTTGGGGGAGGACCGCTCCGAGGCGGGAGAGAAACCGGCTCAAGGGCGTCGGCTTGGCAATGAGCGTCGGCGCTTCGAACGCCAGGGGCGTGACGACCAGCTTCGAGAGCCGTTCCTTGACGACCATGCGCCGGGAGATGTACCAGTACAGGGCAGTACCGGTAATCAGGGCGATGGACACGAAAACTGATCCGACGATCAACTTTATCATGGCGCCACCCTAGACCTTGATCGAGATGATTTTCTTGATCCACAGAAACCCGGAAAGCTGGGCGCAGATGGCGCCGATCAGCAGCTTGCTGCCGAGCTTCTCCTTGAACAGCACATCCTCGTAACCGGGCATCATGACGTTGAACATGAAAAAGGTGACGATGGGGAGAGCGGCCAGGATGTATCCCGACAACCGCCCCTGGGCGGTGATGACCTGCACCTGCCGCTTGATCTTCAGGCGTTCCCGGATCGTCCCGGCCAGTTTGTCGAGAATCTCCGACAGGTTCCCGCCGATATCGTTGTTGAGCTCAATGGAGGCCACGAAGAATCGCAAGTCGATACTCTCCATGCGGTCGGTCATGCCTGCCAGGGAGTCGGTAATCCTGAGGCCGAGCTTTTGCTGCTCGTAGGCGGTCTTGAAGAGATCGCGCAACGGTTCGTCCGACTCCTGGGCCACCAGTTCGATGGCGCTGGTCAGGGAGTGGCCGGCCCGCAGGGAGCGGGAGATCATGCTCAGGGCATCGGGCAGTTGTTCGGTAAACTTGTCCTGCCGCCGCATCTTCTTGACATAGAGGAACAAAAACGGGACCGCGGCAGCCACGGCGGCCGCACATACGGCGAAGATCAGCCGGTGGGTAAACAGAAACACCCCGAAGAAAGAGGCCGCCGGGAGAAGGATCACCAGCAGTATGAACGTCGTCAGATCGATGGAGACCCCGGCGTGATCCAGGAGCCGCTCGATGGCGCGGCCCCAGCGAAGCATGGTTATCAACCGCTCGAATTGCGGCGTTTCCTTGATGATCTCCGAACGCAGGTCCTCGGACATGGCGTCGTCCGACCCTGCCTTGGCCATCCTGCGGAGCCGCCGTTTCAGGACCGCTTTCGGGGATTCCTGGGCTCTCATGTAGGCGAGCACAAGTGCCGATGCCAGCAGGAAGACGGCTACGAATGTGAAAAAAACGGCTAAGAACATGGCTGCCCCGCCTTATTCGAATATTTCATTCGGAAGACTTATTCCCGAAATCCTGAACCGCTGCATGAAATGAGGCCGGATCCCCGTCGCCTTGAAGGTGCCGACAATTTTGCCGTTGGCATCCACCCCCTGCTGGTCGAAGACGAAGATATCCTGCATGACGACGGTGTTGCCTTCCATACCCGTAATCTCGGCGATCTTGATGATCTTGCGCGACCCGTCCGGGAAGCGCACCAATTGGATGAGGAGATTGATGGCCGACGATATCTGCTCGCGAATCGCCCTGTCGGGGAGGTCCATCCCGGCCATCATGACCATGGTCCCCAGCCGGGATAGGGCGTCCCGGGGCGAGTTGGCGTGTATGGTGGAGATGGAGCCGTCATGGCCGGTATTCATGGCCTGCAGCATATCCAGGGCCTCGCTGCTGCGCACCTCGCCCAGGATAATCCGGTCCGGCCGCATCCGCAGGGCGTTTCGCACCAGGTCGCGCTGCGTGACCTCGCCCTTTCCCTCGATGTTGGGTGGGCGGGTTTCCAGCCGAACCACGTGATCCTGCTTCATCTGCAATTCCGCGGAATCTTCGATGGTAACGATGCGCTCGGCTTCCGGGACGTACTCCGACAGCACGTTCAGCATCGTGGTCTTGCCGGTGCCGGTCCCCCGGAAATGAGGATGTTCAGGCGGATCTTGACGCAGTCCTGCAGAATGAGGGCCATCCGCTCATCCACCGTGCCAAGGGCTATGAGATCGCTCATCTTCAGGGGATCGACCCCGAAGCGCCGAATGGAAAGAACCGGCCCGTCGAGGGCCAGAGGTGGGATAATGGCGTTGACCCGGGAGCCGTCGGAGAGCCGGGCGTCCACATAGGGTGAGGATTCGTCGATGCGCCTGCCGACCCGGGAGACGATGCGCTCGATTATCTGCATCAAATGATTGTTGTCCCGGAAGATGATATCGGTTTTCTGCAACTTTCCCTTGCGCTCGATGTACACATTGCTGCAGTTGTTGACCAGGATATCGGAGATGGAGGGGTCGGAGAGCAGCGGTTCCAGGGGGCCGAGCCCGAAGGTCTCGTGCTGGATATCGACGAGCAGCTTCTCCTTTTCCGTCTGGTTGAGCGGCACCCCTTCGTTGGCGATCAGCCCCTCGATAATCGACCCGATCTCCCGCGTCAGGTCGCCGCTTCCCAGGTAATCGAGCTTGCTGATGTCGATGCGCTCGATGAGGCGGTGGTGGATCCGCTGCTTCAGTTCCTGAAAAAAGACCAGATTCTTTTCCACAGGAAGTTTCTGTTGTTTGGGCCCGAAATGGTCGTTGAAAATCATGGGCAGGTCTCCTGCAGCATCAAGCGTTCAGTTGGCTGACAAGTTTGGCGATAGCCGCGGTAACCGGCGAACGGGGGTAAAGATTCACCACCGGCACCCCCTTGTTGATCGAATCGATGACCGCCCCGTACTCGTTGGGAACGGTTGCGAACACCTTGGTCCCGAGAACGTTTTCAGCGTCGCCGATCTTGATGTCGGCCTTGGGCAGATAGCGGTTCACCACGATCTTGACCGAACTCCGGGCGATGCCCTTGTTCTCCAGCGCCGCCAGATACCGGCGGACGTTCTTGAGCGCCGGCAGGGTCAGGACCGTGTTGAAGAGCAGGTGGTCGGAAGCCCGGAACGTAATGAGGTTCGCTCCGAAAAGAGGCCCCCCGGTATCGATGACCACGTAGGAAAAGGCGCTTTTGAGAAAGGTGAGCACCTGGGTGATCTGCTCGGCGGTGATGCTCAGGGTTTCCTCCACGTCGAGCGGTTCGCTCAGCAGATAGATCCCGGACCCGTGCCGCGTCATGCTGGCCCGCAGAAACTCCGCGTCAAGGCGGTTCACGTTGTTGGTAACGCTGCTCAGGGTGTACTTGGGATCGATGTCCAGAAAGGACGCCACATCGCCGCAGAAGAGGTTGAAATCCACCAGGGCCACATTATCGTTGGCGGCGGCAAGAGTGGCGGCAAGGTTCACGGCAATGGTGGTCGTACCCACCCCACCCACCGGGTTGTATACCGACACGATCTTCCCCTGCCGTTGCGTAACCGGGCCGTTCGCCAACGGCGCCAGGTTTTTCGCCACCTTCCGGAACGCTTCGAACAGCTCGGTCTTGACGACCGGCTTGAGGAAATATTCGCAGGCGCCGGACCGCATGAGGCGCAGTATCCAGTCCGGATTCTTTTCGGTGGTGGCGACAAAGACAGAGGTGGCGGGGAAGTGTGCGGCAATGTGCTGGACCTGGTCTACGCCCACATCCAGGTGCGTCACCCCCAGGATGACGACCGACGGATTGTTGGCCTGGATCAGCCGGTACCCTTCGCTGAAATCCCCGGCCGCCCCCACGAGCCTGACCTTGTCGCCATAGGGCAGGATCAGGCTTTCAATGGCTTCCCGTGTCTCGCGGTCCGAATCGATTATGGCAATAGAGAGGTTTTGGGGCATGGATGACTTTCCGTTATGCGATAGTTTGTTATTGTGCCAGCACCGGCAAGGCTCCGAGCATGTTGCTGTTGGCGCAATCGGTGCACGTGATGGAACTTATGATTATCTCATCCCCGCTGCAAGTGCCGGTTGGCGCAGTGATTTTCCCTCGTGACGGACAAACGTTACCACCGCCCGAACCGCATGCCTTGGTTATTACAATTTCCGCATAACCATAGACATCTTGCCGCCCGGGCTGTTTTGTCGGATCAACAAGCTCTGAAATGGGGACAATGACGTCCCAGCTTGTCACAATTTTATTGCCGTTTTTATCCAATACAAAATTGCCACCAGCATCGACTTTAAATGTTTTTTTGCCGGCATCGTAATTTGGGTCATAGAAGTCTAATTCAACGCTTTTAAAAATATTTGTAACTCCTCCGGTGGTATAAACACCTTGTCCTTTCGGAAGATTACACACCTCGATAAAAGGTAATTTCTCGGCAGGGCAGAAAAAGTTCAGCATGTCATTGGTATTGGACGATGATTCCAGCAGACTCGTCCATGCCATGTTGCTGTCTGATTTGTCATTTATTGTCAAAGTTATCGGCACAGGACTTTTTGCGGGATCACAGGTATCTTTGCCGACCAGGAAGAATGTCCGCGCCCGCGGAGGCCGCCAGGCCACGGCGGCGGCCACGGCACCCATGGTGTCGATGCCGGCTATTTTGCCGAGAAAGAGATTGAACTTGGAATTGGCGCCGATGCCGGTACCGGTATCGCCGGTCCTTCTAGCCACCACTTTCACGGCGTTAACCGGAGCCACAGATGGGGTGAAATGGGGTGTGGCCGCCGGGTTCCAGTTCCCAAGGACGATATCGCCAGCCGGGTCGTTGCCGTCGTTGGTGCTCAGGTTCGGGGTGAAGTTCGTGTCCTTAAAGTTGGGGTCCGTAAAACGTTTTGCGCCGTTACGGGCCCCGGTCTGATTGCTGTAGGCCACGAGGCCGGTGCCGTTCAACCGCCCTGCCCCGGCAAGCGCACCGGCATCGGCCGCTTTCTGCAGTTGCGCCTTGTTCGCATACATATACGCCAGGTCTATGGCGAGTCCAGCCATGGCGATGAACACCACGAGGGATACGGTGACCAGAATCAGCGCCGACCCGACATTATTCAATCCGTTCACTCTCCGAGCGGCATCCATTTGAGCTCCCTTTCCTGCTCAGGGGTCAGCTTCCGGTCCGTGGGGAGTTCCTGCCGTACCCCCGGAGCCAGGGGTTTGACGATCTTCGGCGTGATGAAGAACACCAACTCTTTTTCCGTGGTGCTGTCCTGGGTGGAGCGGAAGAGCGCCCCCAGGATCGGGATGTCCCCCAGAAGCGGGATCTTGGACATGGTCTTGATCGCTTCTTCCTGAAGCAGGCCGGCCAGAACCAGGCTTTCACCGTCCTTCAGTTCCACGCTGGTCTGGAGGGTTCTGATGTCGATGATGGGGTAGCCGTTCACCGCCAGGGTACCGGAGATGCTGCTCACCTCCGCCGGGTCCAGCTTCAGGTTGATCAGACCGTTTTCCAGCACCTCCGGCTTGAACTTCAACTTGACCCCCACATCCTGAAAGACGATGGTAGTGGTTGTCGTCCCCCCGGAAGAGAGGAGGACGCTGTAGGGGATCTTGCTCCCCGCCAGGAAGTTACCTTCCTGGCCGCTTTTGACCAGCATGTTGGGCTCTGCCAGGATCTTGGCGTACCCTTTGGTCGATAGCGCCTGCAGCACCGCGCCGACACCACCGGGGAAGTAGGCCGCGCCGATCTGGTAGGCGTCGAGGGGGGTGTAGCTCCCCAGGCTGGACGCGATTCCCGAAATACCGCCGGAGCTGGAAGAGGATGAGCTCGACGAAGAGCTGCCGGAGGGGGCGCCGACCATATTGCTGAATCCCTCGCCTTTACTCCCCTTGATCAAGAAACTGATCCCCAGATTTTTCAGAGCGGTTTTGTCCATCTGGGCGACCTTCACCTGGAGCAGCACCTGCTGGGGGTTGTCGATGGCGATATGATTGAGTACCTTGGGGGCGAATGCCCGGGCGGTATTTTCGGCCTTGAGGCGGGTCTGCTCGTTGGCCACGCTGCCGGTCAGGATGGCGGTATCGTTGGCGAACTGGACGCTGATGGCGTCGTTGGGCGCAATTTCTTTCAATTGCGCTTCGATGGCCGAACGGTCGCCCGTGACCTTCACGTCGTAGAAGGTGGATACGGGCCGTTCGTCCTTGTCGTCCTTTGTCCAGACGATCATGCTGGTGGTGCCGATCATGATGCCGTCCAGCTTCAGGTCATAGGGAGAAAGGACGTCCAGGGTGACGAACTTGTTGGTGTTGGATGGCCCCGCATCCTGGGAGCGGCGGCGTTCCAGGTCGATCTTGTCCGACTTGGCGACGATGTCGGCATCCTTCTCCTGGTCGGATTTCCTCGTGTTGGCCAGGGTGACCAGCACCATTTTCTTGTTCAGCTTCAGCAACGTGCTTTTGAAGAGCCCGACCTCCAGGGGGATGCCGGCCATGGCGGGGGAAACCAGCGCCACCACCAGAAGAAGGCTCAAAACGGGCAAGAGACAGCTATGTGTGCGGAGTTTGATCATCGAAGCACCTCGTCCAGGAGTTGTCCACCATGGCGGATTATTGCAGCACGAATTCCTTGGTCGTACGGGCCCCGCCGTCGATCACCGTCACCTTGTGGCCGTGGGGTGCAACGGGAGCCGGGCGAATTGCGGCGCTGGTTCCTTCCGGCGCGGCGCGCCGCACCGGGCGGCGAGCCTGAACAGGCCTGGCCTGGACTGGTTTGGCCTGGGCGACCGTGACCACGGGCCGTTCAACTCCACCGAGCACCGTATTAATGGTCGCCCCACCCTTTACATCCACCTGGGCCGTATCGATGATGTTTCTGAGGAGTAGCTGGAGCGACCCCTTGCGGGAGGCATGCACCAGTTTTTCCGAATCCTCGGGGGTCAGGTCCATGGTCACGGTGGGCACGAGCACCGGCTTGCCGTCCTTTTGGTCGGTGATCTGGCCGGTTGCCAGAACCGGAACATTCTGCAGAATAATCTTCGTAACCATCTCGTTGGGATTGTTGGGGATTTGGGTGGTCAACACCACATCGACCCGGTTGTTGGGGGCAATGAAGCCCGCAACGCCGGCCACTTCGTTCACGCCGACCGTAACGGCGCGATGCCCCTGGGGGATGATGTACGTCATGACGCCGGTGGCGGCCGCACTCCCCTCCTTGGGCATCAGCTTCTGTTCGGTAATGGCGTCGCCGGCGCTCAGATTGCGGATCACGACCCTGTTGACGAGGGACTTGGCGTCGGTAAAGCTCCCGGCCGGGACACTGTCCTTCGGCCAGCCTGCCGGCTTGAGGTGGGTCTCGTTCAGCTTCGTGCCGATCGGCAGATCACCCGCCGCGACCATGATGACAAAGCTGGCGGCCTGTTTGCTCTTCAGGCTCTCCTGCTTCAGGTAGGCGTAAACGCCCCAGGAAGCCACCCCTGCAAACACCAGGGCAATGAGCGTTACCATGGTTACTGCCTGTGATCTGTTCATGGTTCCTCCGGGGAGTGCGGGAATTTATTGCTCATAACGCATCGTCGCCCGAGCCGCGATGGTCGTGTAATTTTTAAAGGGAAAATAGAAATGGGGAACAATGGTAGTGAATTTCAGCTTTGCCGTAACGGTGACATCGGCGCCGCTGCCACTGGCGGGCGGCGAAGCCGGGCTCGATTGGGCCAGGGTAATCACGGAAGCGCTTCTCCAACTTCCGGGGACGGCGCTGTACGTCCAGAAACGTATTGAGGTCTGATTCCAACTGGTGTTGACGGCGGCTTTCCGCGCAGCGTGACGCACCGCATTGGTCAGCGTGTTCTTCATGTAGAAGGCTCTGCCGAATTCGATGACCCCAAAGATCAGCAGCAACAGAATAGGGAGGAGCAGGGCGAGTTCGACGAGCGCCTGTCCCCTGGAACTGCGTAGTCGATGCAGGCACGACGGTGGATACGTCATTGCGGCACTCTCGGTAGTGTGGATTACCGGGGGGGCAAGGCCCCCCTCCATTGGAAAAGCTTACATATGAATGCAACCAATCTCCAGAACTACGGGTTTGCCAGCGTACTGGCGGCGTTGCTGTAGGCATTGCTTGCGGCGGTGCCCAGGTATTTCATGGCAACGATTGCCGCTAGGGCGATCAGTACGATGATCAGCGCGTACTCCACCAAGGTCTGGCCCTTTTCACTCTTGGCGCGGCACAGCAGGTTGATGACGAACAATTTGATCGTGTCCATAGAAGCTCCCTCCCTTTCTTGGTTGATGTTGCAACTCTTTGCCGGTAATCAATGATGGTCCCGACGCATCGGCGACGCCGTGCAGCCTATTATGGATTTGCCAAGGCGCTGGTGGCGTTACTGTAGGTATTGCTTACGGCGGTACCCAGGTATCTCATGGCAACAATTGCCGCCAGGGCGATCAGCACAATGATCAACGCGTACTCCACCAAGGTCTGGCCCCTTTCACTCTTGACGCGGCACAGCAGGTTGATGAAGAGCAGTTTGATAGCGTCCATAACGGCACCCCCGTTTTGTTTACAAATCAACACCAATTAGTTTCCGTTTACCATCGTTTTGCAGCATGTCAACCACATGCGAATAATTTTATAAAAATATTGAAATGAAAATTTAATTACTTATAATTGTATTCAACAAATTCAACTGTTTTTTTATTGCAACACTCGAATCGTCGTTTTTGCAAAACAGGTGCCACCTTACAACTCGCTAATTTTATTGATTCTGAATTAAATTGTTTTATTTATTGTCTGCAAATCTGTAAGCATTTTCGACAAAATGTCGGAAGTGTATACATTCCTGGAGCGACCGCCAAAAGGGCGGAAAGCTGGACAGGATTGGATCGTGCTGCGTGCCAGCACAGCAACAAGGTTTTGTGGCGGTGGTAAAGGGGATTTTGCCAGTACGCGGGGAAAGGAGCACCGGCATGCCGGAACGGGACATGAAGCGATGGATCGAATCTTTGGGGATTTCCGCCGGCGAGATGGAAAAGGCTCGCGTGCGCCAGCTCCTGCATGGCGGCAAGCTGACGGAAAGCCTGCTGACGCTGGGGCTCGTTTCCCGGAAGCAGTTGCTCGAATTCGAGCTGCAGACGCCCAAAGCACCGGCGACTGTCGAGAGGACCGGCTTACAGCTCACTTTTATTACCGACTTGGCAACGAAGCACATCCTGTTCATGGGCGAATTCGACCAGCAGGACCTGGCGGAGCGGATCTGCCTGCCGGTCAACCTTGTGGACAAGGTGATGGAGCAGTTGCGCCGGGCAAAGCTTGTGGAGGTTCTTGGCGCCGGTGGGTACTCTTCGGGGACCTACAGATACCTGATCACCGATGCGGGTAAAAATCGCGCCCAGGAGTTGCTGGAGGTCTGCCGCTATGTCGGTCCGGCACCGGTATCCCTCGAGGACTACGTCAGGATGGTGGATGGCCAGACCATACGCCTGGCGGCGATAGACCAGAAGCAGATCAACGAGGCCTTCGCCCACCTGGTCGTCAACCCGAACCTGCTCAAAACAATCGGGCCGGCAATCGGTTCCGGCAGGTCGATCTTTCTCTATGGCCCCTCGGGAAACGGCAAGACGGCCATTGCCGAAGCGATCGGCATGGTCTTTCAGGACCCCATTTTTGTCCCGTATGCGATCTATGTGGCCGGGCAGGTAATTACGGTCTACGATCCGGTCACCCATTTCCCGGTCGCCGATGAAGAGCAGGATTCGCGCGCCGACCGCCGCTGGATACGGGTAAAACGCCCCGTTGTCATGGCAGGGGGCGAGCTGACTTTGAAAATGCTCGACCTCAACTTCAACCAGGTGACCAAGTATTATGAAGCACCTCTACAGATGAAAGCCAATAACGGGATCTTCCTCATCGATGACTTCGGCAGGCAGCAGATCGAGCCCAAAATCCTCCTCAATCGCTGGATCGTACCGCTTGAAAGGAGGGTTGACTTCATGGGCCTGCACACAGGCATGAAATTCACCATCCCCTTCGATCTGCTGGTCCTGTTTGCGACCAATATCGAGCCCGGCGAGTTGGTCGATGAGGCATTTTTACGGCGCATCCGTTACAAGGTGCGCATCGATCACCCGACCATCGCCGAATATGAGGATATTTTCAGGAGGGTCTGCGAGGTCAATGGGGTTGAATTCCAGCAATCCGTCTTCGCCTATCTCACCAACGAGCTGTACGGCAAATCGCCGATCCCGATGGCGGCCTGCCATCCGCGCGACATCATCGATCACCTCGTCGATCAGGCCCGATTCCACAAAACCAAGGCATCCCTGACGAAGGAGGCCATTACCCAGGCATGGAAAACCTATTTTGTCTGACGCTCACGGTCCCATGTCGCGAAATATCCCGTTCCTTCCCCTCCGATGGATCTTCCGCGACAAACTTAACGAGCGTCCGCTATTTTCATTGACAACCAAAACACCATTTGCTATACAGAGTGTTCTTGATCTTGACCATCTGCACCAAGAGATTGTTACCCATTGGGGGTTGTAGCTCAGTCGGTTAGAGTGCCAGCCTGTCACGCTGGAAGTCGCGGGTTCGAGCCCCGTCAACCCCGCCATTCATAAAAGAGTATCCGCTTCGGGTACTCTTTTCTTTTACAAGAGTTCCTTCCCATGCACGAAGAAGCCCCCCGCTATTCGCAGCCCATTGCCAAAGACGCTCCCCTCCCCGTTCACCTGCCGGACTGGATAGCCTTGGCCCCATTCGAAACATACCTGGGAATGAGCATCGACGAAGCCGGCGACGGCAGAGCGGTTCTTTCCATGCCGTTTCGCGTGGCCCATTGCCAGGGCGCGGGGCTCATGCACGGCGGGGCCATAACCTCGCTGGCCGATACGGCCCTCGCCATTGCCATCAAGACCCTCCTGCCCGAGGGGACCCACTTTGCAACCATTGAAATGTCCATGACCTTCAAGCACCCGGTCCGTTGGGGGACAATACGGGGGATTGCCGAGGTGACCGGCAGGAACGAGCGGGATATTACCGGCGCGGTGGCCATCGTGGACGAAACGGGGGTTACGGCCGCCACCTGCACGGCCCATTTCCGCGTCAAGCGGCAGCACAGTGCGCCCCCCACCAAAGGTTCGCACGACACCCCACCCCATCACTAAGCTTCTTTGAGTTCCGCACACAAACAGCACCCCGGCTCCCGCACTCGCGGACGGGTGGGGACGCCACCAGTGCGTGGCCGAACGGCAGCCCGGATGGGGCAGGCGGCCCCTGGCGGAAATTTCCTGATTGAAAAAGCGGGAAGAGGTGCAGGAAGGATACGGGGTCACACAACCAGTGGCGGATCAATTCCCCTGTGCGGTGCGTTTCGTGCGGCTAGTTGAAGCTGACCCTGAGCCCCCTCTCCGTAGGCTTGATCTCGTATTTGGGGAAAGACGAACCGCCCGCGTCGAGGACAATGCGCACATGGTCGGGATACCGCCCGACCCTGATCTGCTCGAGGCCGAAACGGCGGACCGGAATGCCCTTCGCGCCCAGTGAGGTGGTCGCCCCGGGCACATCGATAGCCAGGCGATTCGGCTGGACCAGCTTTATCTGTTCAAAAGACTCCAGACTGCCGGTGGCCTCAACGTCCACATACGTTGTGCCCACCTTTATCGCCGTAATCACCACCCGTTGGCGCGGCGGCACACCAACCGGCACCACCGGTTCGAGTTTCACGGAGGCATTCGGGAGGGGAGCGGGCGTCGCAGCGCTGGGGGCAGGCGTTTCCGGCACGCCGGCGGGCTTGTCCTTCACGGGGGCGGCAGGAGGATCGTCGAGCCCGAGCGGGTCCGCTTCCTGCTGCGGGGCCGGCGGCGCTGCCGCGGCCGGAGGCACTGATGATGCCGGAACGGGTTTGGCGGCGGGGGTGGCCGGGTTTGCCGCGCCGCCGTCAGCCGGCTTGCCGCCGCTGAAAACCACGTTCAATTTCCTGCGATCCGCCGAAGCCGTGACGGAGATATCGGCCTCGGCAACCAGATTGAAGATCACCCGGCTGACCACCATCCCGGCGATCTGCGCCTTATCGACGCTGATGCTGGAGACGGCACCCTTGTTGACGACGATCAGCGGTTCGACCTTTTCCGGGTCGGCATCGGCGATATCCACAACCGCCCGTGCCTGTCCCGGTATTTTGTAATAGGTGTAGGTCAGGGGGATGTCGGCCAGGATCTCCACGCTCAGGCCGCTTCCCGCGACCACCGGCTTGACGTCCAGAAGTTCCGCCGCCAGGACGGGAACCGCGGACAGGACCATGGCCATCATGGACAGGACGACGACAACCCGATATTTCATGCTGCCCCACCTCCAAAAGTTGGTAGTAACACCTTCCCACTGCTTCGCAGATATGATATTGTGATTATATATCATACTTTTTCGGAACTTTCCCATACCTTATCGACCTATGACGCATTTGCCCATGTCCGACAGCCAAACGCTGGAAACAGCTTTCGACCCCCGCAAGCGCTGGATGGGTTACGCACTGGCAACTTCGCTCATGTTGCACCTGCTGGCGGTTGTCTTCATGTTTGCAGCCGGGGGCGCAGTCCGAAGCATGCCGGCCGTAAGCGGCATACTGGTCGAAAACGTCACCTTCGCCCCGGCAATCGGCCCCGCCAAACCGGCAGAGCCTCTGCCTGCCCCGGCGCCACCCGAGGCAGCCCCGCCGCCCGAGGTTTCACCGGACGCAAAGCCCGACCAAACCGCCCCTGCTGCACCGGCAGCGGCCACGGAAAAGGTTTCGGAGGGGATGAAGGAGTTGATGGCCACCCCTCTCGGGCTTGGCATGACTCATGGGTATATCAGCAGTTTGGCGGAAGGCCGCTCACTTCGGGAGGATATTCGCGGATATTATTTCGAATTGGTGGAGAAGATCAATCGGGAGTGGTGGAAACGGGCCGAGGGCCTGAAGGAGCCGATCCGCCGGGATGGCATCATCGAATTGTACCTGCGCCCCGACGGCTCCGTCATCACGCTGAGGATCTATCAGGGAACCGGATCACGGGAAGCCGACCAGGTGCTCCTGGATGTCATCAAGTCCGTATCCCCCCTGCCCCCCCTGCCTGCCGGCTTTGATCAGAAGATGTTCCTGGCGCCTCTCAAGATAAAGGCACCCTCCTCCCTTTTCCGCATTACGGGGTAATGCGGGGTCACCTCAGCTCGAAGTCCTGCAGATCCTCGTCGGAGAAGTCAAGGGAGCCGCCGGCATTCTTGAGACGCGCATGGACGTCCCGAAAGTCGGCATTCACCGCGTCAATCTCTTCCATCAGCCCGGCAGCCCCCTCGGTGTCCCCCTGCGCCTCCAGAACCAATGCCAGCTCGTATTTCACGGCGCAAACGTCTTCAAGACTCAGTTCCGGCGTGGGCAGGGCGTTCAGGATCTCCCGGGCCGCCCCCAGCTCTCCCCGTTCCCGCAGGCAGACTGCTTGCAGCAGGTTGCACGCGACCTTGCGGCCAGGGTCGCCGGCAGCCTGGCGAAACTCGTTGATAGCCTCGTCATACAATCCCATTTCCTTGAAGGCGACCCCCAAATCATAATGGGACTGGGCATCGGAACCGTCCAGACTGCTGCCGAACTTGACGCTGCGCGGAGCCGGAGCGGCCAGGTTCGCCACATCGCCGAACGGCTCGGCCCACCCGTCAGGGCCGCCGGCCTCCCCGCCTTCGGCTGTGGCATCCTCAAACGGGAAGTCATCGATATCCACTTCGATTTCGATCTCGCCGTCATCGGGCAGCGCTTCAGCGCCGCAGGCAGCACCCGAACCACCGAAGGCAATCTCGGCAGCCGGCTCGCCCCCATCGGGCATGCAGACCCCGGCATCCATCCCCTCAACGTCGTTTTCCAAATCCGCCGCGGCGAAAGCCTGCTCGTCCCCGGCGAAAAAGTCATCGGCCTCTGCCGCCGGTTCATCAGCCGGCGTTGGGGCGGCATCGGCTTTTGACGAGAGCTTTTGCAACGTCTCGATCTTGGACGCGAGCTGGGCCGCCTCGTCGTGCATGCCGACCGCCTCGCAGGCCCTCTGGAGCCCTTCGAGGATACGTGGATTTATAGGGTCGAGTTCGGCAAGGTTCCGATAGATCGCCACCAGTTCGTCACATGCGCCGGACGAGGCGACCTCCCGTTCATACCGGTCAAGCAGGCTTAAAGCCCCCTTGACGTCTTTCTGCCCGGCATGACAGGCGATCATACCGGTTTTGGCCGAAACCTCGTCGGGAAAATAGCGCAGAAAGTGCTGATACACCACCATGAGCCGTTGGGGCTGTTCAAGGCGGCGGTACGCCCGGACAACCAGTTCCCATATCTTTTTATCATGGGGATCGTTTTTCAGCAGCGTCTGCAGCCCGCTCAGGGCTTTGGCGGCATCACCCTCGTCCAGTTGTTTGGCCAGCACCTCGACGATGAACTCCGTCTTCCCGGGGAAAAGCTGCTGAATACGGGCATTCAGGCTCGCCAGAGGCCCGCTGTCGCCCCGTTCGTGCAGGAGCTGGGCAAGCTGCCTGAACAAGGCGTAGGATTCCTCCCTTTTGTCGGCCCGGAGATATGCCTCCGCCAGCTTGAGCTTGATGGCCACATTCTGCTGGTCAACATTCTGCATCTTCTCAAGAACCTTGAGCGATTCCCCCGCGTTGGCTTCCCGCTCGTAATAATCGTACGCCAGCTTGTATTCGGCCAGGGCATTGCCGGCCAAGCCGTGCTTTTCGTTCAGCCCGGCCAGGGTCAGAGTCGTGGCGATGTCGCCGGGGAAAAGCTTCTGCACCTGCTTGTACACGGCGATCGCCTTCAGGTAGAAACCATTCGACGCGTAATACTTGCCGATGGTCTCGTATTCGGTACGCGCGCCGTCGGGCTGGCCAGCCTTGACCAGGAGTTCGGCCAGCTTCTGGCGCAGGTTGATGGCGGACGGATCAAGAGACAACACCTGTGCATAGGCCTTGACGGCCTTGTCCAACTGGCCGCGCTGGATGTACTTCTGAGCATCCTCTATCAGTTTGTCCTTTGGGGAACCCACCGTTTGAACGTCCTTTCGCTTTCAGCCCACCCGTCCCGAATGAGGCGGGGATTGTTCGTAAACATACGCAAATAGTTAATCAAACGCCAACGACATGTCAAGCATATTAAAGCCATGATACCCGGCACTTTGCCGCGCCGGCGCGCTCAATTACATTTTGACATGCCTGGGGAAATACAGTAGGCTGAAATACTTTGAACGAGTGGGCCCCAGGGGCGGTCGGCCGTCGTATTCATCTGCTCATTCGAGAATATTCCGGAGACGAATCAATGCGTTTATTACCGAAGGCAAACCCACTGTACGAGAAGATACCCGCCCTCAAGGTAGTGCTTCCCGAGGTGCTGAACAAGCTGGCCAAGGGCGGTTTTTCCGGTTATCTCAGGCATACCGATACAGATTTCGAGGCGGATTGTATCTTTGTCAAGGGGGTGCTGATCTGCGCCAGCGCCTGTGAGGGGGAGAAGGAACGAACCGGCTTCGAGGCGCTCGCCCTGATATTTGACAAGATCCTCACTTCCGGCGGCGAGATCGACATCTATCGCATGACCGCCGACCTGGCCGTATGCGCCCACGCGCTGCTCCTGGGCGGCAAACTGCTGAACGGCAGCGAAGTCCGCCAGATCGACATCAAAGAGACGTTGACCCAGCTCAGGAATCAGGGGCTGAACGGCGTGGTCCGGTTTTACACGGCACAACGCTCCGCCATGATCTTCTACAAGGATGGTCAGCCGATCGGTTATTATCACGACGAGGCCAAAGCCGTCGAGGCATCTCCCGAAGAGTCGCGCAAGGTTGCAGCGCTTCCGGGGGCGCTGGTGGATATCTGCTCCACCAAGCCGATGGAGGAACTGACGCGGTACGACCTCCTGAAGATGGTCAATCTGGACAAGCTCTGGGAGGCCGCCCAGGCCCGCCAGACGGCCCCGGCTTCCGAAGATGCCCCGCTTGAACGGAAAGGGGCGAAGGCCGGGCTGGATGAGGAGAGGCTCCAGGCGCTGGTGGAGGATCTCAAGGAGATCGCCGCGGCATACCTTTCAAAAGAGGGGCGCATGGCCGTCGAAAAGGGGCTGCAACAGGCCGGCGGCAGCCGGGTTCTCTTCGAAGACGAAAAGAGCGGGATCTTCATCGACCTGCTCGAAAGCGAGGCCAGACGTATCGATGGCAACGCCCGCATCGACGAAATGATCGACCTGATGAAATCGGAAATAGCAGGGCGCCTGGCAGTATAACCGGTGGACCGCATGCTGACGGGAGCGGATGGTGCACTTCCAGCAACTACTCAAAGAGTATCTCCAGGTCCACGGTTATTGGGTCCTGTTCGTCGGCACCTTTCTCGAAGGGGAGGCGATCCTGATCATGGCGGGATTCCTGGCGTTCCAGGGGTATCTGAATGTGGCCGGCGTCATACTCACCTCGTGGGCCGGCTCCTTCCTCGGCGATCAGTGTTACTTCTACCTTGGCCGTTTCAAAGGCAAGAGCCTGTTGCGACGGTTTCACTCCATTGCCCGCAAATTCCGCGAAGCGCTCCGCCTGATCGAGAAGTACGGATCGTTCGTGGCCTTCATTTCACGCTACACTTACGGTTTTCGCATCGTGCTTCCCATCATCCTCGGCATCACGAGCCTGGCGCCCCGGACCTTTTTCTGGATCAACCTGCTGAGCGCCCTCTCCTGGGCGGTGGCATTCTCCCTGGCCGGCTACCTGTTCGGCAAAAGCGCTGCGCTGGTGCTGGACGATGTGGGTAAATACGAGCAGTACCTGGTGCTGGTGCTGGTGGGGTTCATCATGATCACCTGGTGTTTCCACGCCTACCACGCCTTCAAACTGAAAGGGCCGGCCAGGCACCGACTTGCCAGGATGCGCGCCCTGCAGAAAACAAGGAAAACGACCCCATGAAATCCATTCTGGACACTATCTCCATCGTATTGGTGGAACCGCAGTCTCCCGGCAACATCGGCATGGCCTGCCGCGCCATGAAAAACATGGGGCTCTCCCGGCTTCGGCTGGTCAAAGGGTGTGACCGGTTCCATCCCGAATCCCTCAAATTTGCCGTAGCGGCCAAAAACCTGCTGGAAGAGGCGGTGGTCTTCCCCGATCTCGCCTCCGCCCTGGCCGACTGCACCCTGACCGTCGGCACCACCCGCCGGCACGGCAAATATCGCCAGGAGATACTCTCGCCGACGGAGGTGGCCGCCAGCCTCAGGGAACAGGCCGGCCCGGAGTGCCCGGCGGCAATCGTCTTCGGCCGCGAGGACAGCGGGCTGACCACCGAAGAGCTGTCGCTGTGCCGCTGGCATGCCACCATCCCCTCGGCCGATGACTACGGTTCCCTCAACCTGGCCCAGGCGGTCCTGGTGTTCTGCTACGAACTGGGCAAGGCCGGCTCGCCTCCCGGCGGGGGCCGCACCACGCCACTGGCGACATCGGAGGAGATGGAGCCGTTTTTCAACCAACTCGGCTCCTGCCTGCTGAAGATCGGCTTTCTCAACGAGCAGAACCCGGAGCACATCATGCGCTCCATGCGGCGGATATTTTTCCGGGCCGAACTGGACGGCCGCGAGGTTGCCATCCTGCGGGGCGCACTCTCCCAGATCGACTGGGCCTGCAGCGATTTCGACGGAAGGAAGCGGCCGTGAACCTGGACCCCACGTTCCTGGGACTCGTCGCCGGCACCCTGACCAGTATAGCGGCCGTCCCCCAAGTGATAAAAACCCTGCGCACCCGCCATGCCCGGGACATCTCCGTCTGGCAACCGGTGCTGCTCTCCATCGGCGTTGCTCTCTGGATCGTTTACGGTATGCTTATTCATAACCTGCCGTTGATCGTGGCCAATATCGTGCCCTTGGCATGCAACGCCCTGCTCACCGGCCTGAAGCTCCGCTATCGCAACGACACCGTCTGACCCGTGCCGACATTTCAGCCTGCAAAACGGCAATGAGGCCACAGGGCCACGAAGGCACAGAAGAAAACCGTGGAGTTTTTCCACCCGAAACCATCCGCCGAAACGGTGCATCACCAGTGAAATCATCAACGATGCAATCTTTCGGTTTTGTCGTCTCGACGGCTCTGCGACCCTGTGGCGCCAGTTTTTCAGGTTCACCACCAAGCACAAACGGAGGAACTACCAATGAAGAGAATCGTCGCAAAACTGCCCATCCTGCTGTTGCTGGCCCTCCTGTCCGGCTGCGGCTACAACACCATGCAGGCCAACGAGGAGGCGGTCGTCGCCGCCTGGGGGAACGTGGAATCATCCTATCAGCGCCGGGCCGACCTGATCCCCAACCTGGTGGAAGTGGTCAAGGGATACGCCAAGCATGAAGCCGATACCCTCAAGGCGGTCACCGAGGCCCGCGCCAAGGTCGGTTCCATGCAGGTCAGCAAGGATGTCCTCAACAATCCCGAGAGCCTGGACAAGTTTCAAAAGGCCCAGGGGGAACTCTCCGGCGCCCTCTCCCGCCTGATGGTGGTGGTGGAGAAGTACCCGGACCTGAAGGCCAACCAGAATTTCATGGACCTGCAGAAACAGCTCGAAGGGACCGAGAACCGCATAAACGTGGCCCGTGAGCGCTACAACAAAAGCGTGCAGGTATTCAACACCAGTATCCGCACCTTTCCCAATTCCCTCACCAACTCGCTGCTGCTGCACCTGAACCGCAAAGAGGCGTTCAAGGCGGAAGAGGGGGCAAAAACGGCGCCCAAGATCAAGTTCTAGCTAAAACCGTGTCCCGTGCGGCCGCTTCTCCACCGCACGGGGCACGCACGGTGACGGGGGCATTACCATGAGGTTACGCAACATATTCATACTGGCGCTTCTGGTGCTCCTGCCTCTCCCGTTGCCGGCCCTCGATGTACCGCAGCTCAACGGCAGGGTCAACGATTATGCCCGGCTGCTGTCGCCCGAAACCGCGCAGCGGCTGGAGCAGAAACTGGCCGCTTTCGAACGCGGTTCTTCCACCCAGATAGCCGTGCTGACCGTCCCCACCCTCCAGGGGGACGATATCGACCAATTCTCCATCCGCGTGGCCGAACAGTGGAAGCTCGGGCAGAAGGGGAGGGACAACGGCGTGCTGCTGATCCTGGCCCAGGCCGAGCGCAGGGTGCGCATCGAGGTCGGCATGGGACTCCAGGGGGTGCTGCCGGACATAACCGCCAGCCATATCATCCGTGACGTCATGCGTCCCCATCTCAAATCCGGCAACTTCGACCAGGGCATCACCGCCGGCATCGACGCCATCATCGCCGCGACCGCGGGTGAATTCAAGGCCACTCCCCAGGATGCGGGCAAACGGGCTCATAAAAAAAGCTCGTCCTCGCTCCCGGTGCTCCTCCTGCTGATCGCTGTCGTGGCCGTCCTGCTCGGCGCCTTTTCCCGCTACCTGAGCGGCCTGGCCGGGGCGATCGGTCTGCCGCTGGCCGCATTCCTGGCCTTTCCCGGCCTGGGCCTGGTGATGTTGTTGATCCTGGCCGGCGTCGGCCTCGTGGTGGGATTCCTGCTCAGTCTCTTGTTCTCCGGCATGTTCGGCGGGGGGGGCGGAGGCGGTTTCTACGGCGGAGGATGGGGAGGCGGCGGTTTTTACGGCGGCGGGGGTGGTTCATCCGGTGGCGATGGCGGTTTTTCCGGCGGGGGCGGCGACTTCGACGGCGGCGGGTCGTCGGACGATTATTGATGCCGGTTTCGGGTCAAGAAAGCAATCAGGGCGGCGGGGGCGTACCGGCAGCAGGTTGAGGAACCGGAGACGAACCACTCCGGAGAGCCCCCTCATGTGGGGCATGGCCCGCTGGGTATCCCCGCCTACTTCATCAGGATCTTCAGGGCCTGCTTGAGCAACTCCTCCACCGTGGCGCCCCCTGCGGCGTCAAGTCCCCCCAGGGCCTTGCGCACCTGCGGCTCCTTGTACCCCAGGTTGAGCAGCGCCGAGACGACGTCATCCACGACACCCTCCGCCGGCACCTCCCGCGCCTCCAGGACCGGGGCGGAGGCGAGATCGAGCTTGCCGGCCTTGTCCTTCAACTCCAGGGCCAGGCGCTCGGCGGTCTTCTTGCCGATGCCCGGAATGGCGGAGAGCTTGAGGACATCCCCCTGAACAAGGGCCTGGGCAAGCGGGCCGGGCTGAATATTGGAGAGGATGTCGCGGGCCATCTTGGGGCCGATGCCCGAAACCGAGATCAGCAGTTGGAAAAAGGATTTTTCCAGACGGGTGCGGAAACCGTACAGGTGGATAGCGTCCTCACGCACGCTGGTATGGATGTGGAGCGAGGCGGTCCCCCCCTCCTCGGGCAGTTCGTAGTAGGTGGAAAAGGGGATCAACACCCGGTAGCCGACACCATGTACGTCGAGGATGATGTGGTCGGGCGATTTATGGGCAATAACCCCGGTCAGCAGTGCGATCATAGCTTCATGTCCCTCCAGGAGCGAGGTTTCCGCGACGCCGGTTTAGCGCTCCCGGTCATCTGTTTCAGGGCGGCGGAGTTGATGTGGCAGACCGCCACCGCCAAGGCGTCGGAGGCGTCGGCCTGGGCGATCTCGGGCAACCCTAAAAGCGCCTTGAGCATCTTCTGCACCTGGCTTTTTTCGGCCCTCCCCTGCCCCACCACCGCCTGCTTGACCTGGAGCGCCGTATATTCGGCCACCGGCAGGCCGGCATGCACCGCCGCCACGATGGCCGCCCCCCGCGCCTGGCCCAACTTGAGGGCGCTCTGCGCATTGGTCGAGAAGAAGACGTTTTCCACCGCCACCTCCTCGGGCCGGTACTGGGCGATGACGGAGCAAAGGCCGTCGAAGATCCGTTTCAGGCGGCCGGGAAAATCAGCGGCGCTGTCGGTGAAGATAGCGCCGTTGTCAACGTGAACGAGACGGTTTCCCTGCTGTTCCACGATACCGTAACCGGTGATGCGCGAACCGGGATCGATGCCCAATACCCTCATGGCTGCACCGGTTCATGCATTGAGCAGCCCGGCGACCCACACGGCATAGCAGACGGCCAGCACGCCCCCCCACACCATGGCGGGCCGTTTTTCGAAGCGCCCCCGCTCGGGGAACGCGGCAAAAAGAAAGATCAGAGCCGCCGCCAGCCATCCGGCAAATCCGACGATGGTAACCATACCCCACGCCTCGTTCATTATCGCATTATCCTTTCCCGACCAGACGCCTGAAAAACGTCCCCAAACGGAGCTTCCACACCATGGTGACCGCCTCCCGGACGATCTTGCCGGACATCTTCGAGGTGCCCGCATGCCGGTCGATGAAGATGATCGGCACCTCGACGATCCTGAACCCCTTTTCCATGCAGCGGTAGTTCATCTCTATCTGAAACGAGTAGCCGTCCGACTTGACGCTGTCCAGATCGAAGGCCTCGATCACGGAACGGCGGAAACATTTGAACCCGCTCGTACAGTCCTTGACCCGAAGGCCGGTCACAAAGCGGGTGTAGACACTGGCGAAGAAGCTGAGCATCAGGCGGCGGATGGGCCAGTTGACGACGCTGACGCCGTTGAGGTAGCGCGACCCCACGACCAGGTCCGCGTTCTGGATGGCCTCGAGAAAGACCGGGAGCACCGTCGGGGAATGGGAGAAATCGGCGTCCATCTCGATCAGGTAGTCGGCCCCTTTGGCCAGGGCCTCCTTGAAGCCCGCCCGATAGGCAGACCCGAGGCCGAGTTTGCCGGAGCGGTGGATCACACTGATTCGCCCGTTCCCGGCGGCCAGTTCGTCGGCCAGTTTTCCGGTGCCGTCGGGCGAATTGTCATCCACGAATAATATGTGCAGATCGGGATGCTGGGCGAGTATCTCTCCGGAAAGGCGGATGATGTTGTCCCGCTCGTTGTAGGTGGGAATGACGACGATGGCTTTCAAGTTCCGAATTCTCCAGGGCGCGTGGAATGGTCGCCAGCATGTTCCGCAACTGACGAATGTACGGCATGACCTGCGTAAAAGTCAAGGCGGATAACCCCGGCCCTCCGCCGCACAACCCCGGGCATGGGGAGGCCCCGGAAGTGGGGCCGCCAGGCGGGGATACGAACGTGCCCCCCCGGGCGCGGCCTTTTCCCGGAGTTTTACGGCAAAAACAGGTCAAACGAATATTCCAGCAAGTTCCATACCGCACTGGGGGCACGCGTTGCCGGCAAGCCTGTTATCGAGTACTTGGAACCCTCCGCGCCTGACGACCGTGGCCTTGCATGCCGGGCAGTCCGTGTTTTCGCGGCCTCCTGCCAGATTTCCCACGTAGAGGTAACGCAGGCCGGCCCGACGGCCGGCCTCGATCGCCCGCTCCAGGCTCGCCGGCGGCGTGGGCTCCCGATCCGTCATCCGGTACTGGGGGAAGAACCGGGAAATATGCCACGGCACGTCCGGCCCCAGCTCCTCGGCAATGAAGCGCGCGATTCCGTCCAGTTGTTCATCGGAATCGTTTTCCCCGGGGATCACGAGGGTCGTGATTTCAAGCCAGATCCCGCGGCGCCGGTAGTCGCGGATGCATTCCAGCACCTCCGCCAGGCGCGCCCCTGCCACGCGCCGGTAAAAATCGTCGGTGAAGCCTTTCAGGTCGATATTCGCCGCGTCCAGAACCGGGGCAACCGCGTCCAGCGCCCGGGGGGTGATATAGCCGTTGGTGACGAAGATGTTCTTCAGGCCGGCAGCGGAAGCCAGGCGGGCGCAATCGAGGGCGTACTCGCAGAAAACGGTCGGCTCGGTGTAGGTGTAGGAGATGGAACGGCAGCCGTTCCGCAGGGCCCGCTCGACGACCTGTTCGGGCGTTGTGGTCTGGCCGGGGACTTCCGCGGCGGGACCCGGCTCGTACTGGGCGATGGTGTAGTTCTGGCAGTGGCGGCAGCGGAAATTGCACCCCACCGTGGCGATGGAATAGCTCGTGGTGCCGGGCAAGACATGGAAGAGCGGTTTCTTTTCCACCGGGTCCACATGTTCGGCCACCACCCGGCCATACACCAGGGACATGAGCCGGCCGGCCCGGTTTTCCCGGACACGGCAGATACCGCGTTTTCCGGGGGCAATCCGGCAGTGGTGACGGCACAGGAAGCATTCGACGACATCGTTGGGCAGCTTTTCGTAGAAAAGAGCTTCGCGCATGACATACCTCCCTTGCTGCGTCCGGGGTGTTCGGCCGGTCAGGGGGAACGGCGGGGGGAAGCGGTTATCAGCCGCACCTGACGCTCATGGAACCAATAGTAGTAGGCCCAGTTCATCAGCACCAGCAAACGATTGCGGAATCCGATCAGGTAGTAGAGATGCAGCAGCAGCCAGACCAGCCAGGCCGGATAGCCCGAAAAACTCACGCCGTGGGTGGTGGCCACCGCGGCGTTTCTGCCGATGGTGGCCATGGTCCCCTTGTCCAGGTACCGGAAGGGAGGCAAGGACGCCCCCTCCTCCCGGGCAAGGATGGCGCGGGCAACGTACTGCCCCTGCTGGCTGGCCACCGGCGCCAGCATGGGCAGGGGGACGCCGTCCTGCTCCCGGCAGGCCATGTCGCCGATGGCAAAGACCTCCGGGTGGCCTGCAATGCTCAGGTCGGGGGCCACGATGATCCGGCCCGCCCCTCCCTGGGCAAGCCCGAGTTTTCCCGCCAGTTCGACGGCCGCCACGCCTGCCGACCAGAACAGGGTATGGGTCGGGATGACCTCGCCACCGTTGATATGGACATGCTCCCCGTCCGCACCGCTCACCCGGGTCTGGAGCATGACCTCGACCCCCATGGAGCGCAACCGCTCCAGCGCGTACCCCTGCAATCGCTGCGGCATGACAGCCAAAAGGGACGAGGCGGCTTCCATGAGGATGATGCGGGTTTCCTCCGGCCGCACTTCGGGATAGTCGCGGGAGAGCACGTGGGCGACCAGTTCGCGCAGGGCGCCGGCGAATTCGACCCCGGTCGGGCCGCCCCCGACGACGACAAAGGTCAAAAGCGCCCGCCGCCGCTCCGGGTCGGGCTCGCGGGAGGCCTGTTCAAAGGCCAGCAGCACATGGTTGCGCAACTCCTCGGCCTGGTCCAGGCGTTTGAGATCGAAAGCGTGCCGCTCGATAGCCTCCTGGCCGAAAAAATTGGTACGGCTGCCGGCCGCCAGGATCAGGTAGTCGTAAGGTATCTCCCCGTCTTCGAGCATGAGCCGTTTGCCGGTGAAATCGACACCCGTGACTTCCCCGAGCCGGAAACGCGCCCCCTTCCAGCGCCGGGCCAGGGCACGGATCGGATAGGCGATCGACTCCTGTTCCAGCCCGGCCGTGGCCACCTGGTACAATAGCGGCTGGAAAAGATGGTAGTTGTGGCGGTCCACCATCACGATCTCCAGGCCGCTGCCCGCGAGGCCTTTGGCCGCGCGCAAGCCGCCGAACCCCATTCCGGCTATCACAACCCGTTTCATAGTGATCCCGCCCCCCGCTTCGTGGAATGCGCCCGGGACGCTTGCCAGAGAACAGCCATAGTTTTGTTGCGGACATGCTCAAAATTTGTCATCATACTCCCTGCTCTCGTAACCCTTGAACGATGTAAGGTAAAGAATCCGGGTGACGGTTCGGTGCCGGCGGAGGCCCCTTCATGACGGTTGACAAACTCGCGGTGCTCGAACGGATAGACAACGACCAGGAACTGTTTGTCGAAATCTGCGCCATCTTCAAGCATGATGGGCCTGAACTCGCGCGCAAGTTGCGGGATGCGGTCGATGCCGGCCAGCTTGTGGTGGCGATCCGCCATGCCCACTCCCTCAAGTCCTCGGCGGCCAATATCGGGGCTTATGAGCTCAGCGAACTTGCCCGCCAGGCGGAGTTGGCCGGAAACCAGGGCGACGCCAGCATTATCAGCGCCCTGCTCCCCGTGATCGACGCCAAGCTGCACGAGGTGATCGCCGAGCTGTCCTAGCCCGCAGTCGGGTACCTCTCCCCGACGCTCCGTCACCTTACTGTTTTGTAACACGTGCTGTTCTTTTTGCAAAGAGTTGGTATGCTGTGCCTCATCCCCCTTTGATCATGGAGCGCCTCCATGGGCCGTACCCCTCTCATCACGCCAGTCTTGACACCGTCGCCCGCCAGGGATGGGGCGGTTTACGCCGCAAGCTTTACCATACTGCTGTGCATCGGCTGGCTCGATTATAGTACCGGCTACGAGTTCGGATTTTTCATCTTCTACTTCATCCCGGTTTCCGTTTCGGCCTGGTTCGGCGGCAAACGCCCCGGGCTCTTCATGGCCGGCGCCTCGGCCGTATGCTGGTACCTGTCGGACAAGTACACCAACCATCCGTACTCCCGCGCCTACTTCATCTACTGGGAGATGTTCATGCGCCTGATCTCGTTCCTTACCACGGCGCTCACCATCGCCCGGATCAGACAAATGCTGATCAACGAAATACAGCTCAACCACCGGCTGGAAGAAGCGCTCCACGAGCTGGGCAAACTGAAAGAAGCCGTTCAAGGGAAAGAGCCGTCTCCCTGCACGGGGCAGGGGGAAAAGCCCGAGGGTCTCAACGGGGGGTGAAGCGAAGACAGGCTACGGCTCGGCGATATAACGATTTTTCCCGCTTTTCTTGGCCTGCTGCAGGGCGTGGTCGGCCCGGTTGACGCACTCGAACAGCGCCTGGCCGGGGGTGTACTCGCTGAGCCCGATGCTGATGGTGGTCCGGATGCCCGGCTTGCTGGCTTTGAACTCCGTCATGGCAACCGACTCGTGGATTTTCTGGGCCACCGCCAAGGCGCCCTCAATCGAGGTTTCAGGCAGGAGGATGAGAAACTCCTCGCCTCCCCAACGGGCACACACATCCTCCTGGCGCACGCACCCCATGAACACGCGCGAGATTTCCACCAGAACGTCGTCCCCGGCATTGTAGCCGTAGCTGTCGTTGATCCTCGTGAAGTTGTCGATGTCGGCCAGGATGATGGAAAAAGTGCGGTTGTGCCGCTGGGCGCGACTGTACTCCTGTTCGACCTTTTCCTTGATGTGGCGGCGGTTCGCCAGGCCGGTCATGGGGTCTACCCTGGTCGCCAGCTCAAGGGAGCGGTTGAGTTCCACGAGCTGGATACCGAGCAGTCCGTTCTCGTGGACCAGGCCTTCCGCGTGGCGGGCGAGCTTCTTATAGCTCTCCAGCAGCAGCTTGAACTTGGGGTACAGGGGATTGCCGTCGGCGATGATATTCTCGAACCGGCTGATGTCGTCGGGCAATGTCGATCCGGGTGTTTTTCCGTCCAAGGCCATGGTCCGCCCTCCACATTGGCAGGTGCCGAGAAGATTACCGCCGGAAATTCCCGGCATGTGGCTGTATAGTATGGCACTTTATCCGATTATATCCCTTTTGTCACGTTCCATCGCAGACAGGCGGGGCGGCACCAGGCCACCCGGGCGGCATGCCGGAAGCCTTGCGTCGGGCGACGAAATATCGTAAAAGTTAAGACTCCCCGGAAACAGGTGATGAGCGGCGAGGCGGGCCGGACCTCCCGACGGCATGCCTGCCGGCCTGCGCACGGGCATCCGGTGGTGGAGGGACGCATGAGAACCATGCCATTTATATTAACCATCGCTTTTATCGTATTTTCAAATATCCCAGCCAACGCCCTGGAAGAGTATGCGCAGCAGACCGGCAAGGAATGCGGCTTTTGCCATCTGAGCCGAGCCGGCGGCGGTGAACTGACCGCGGCAGGCAAGCGGTTCGAGCTGCACCACTCCCTGGCGGACGTCACCCCCAAAACCGCCGAAGCGGCCCCCGAGCGCACCTCCAGCGGCGCCCTCTCCCGCGTCCTGCGGTTGGTGAGCGGCTACATCCATCTGGTGGTGGCCATATTCTGGTTCGGTACGATCCTCTACGTGCACCTGGTGCTCAAACCGGCCTACGCCTCGCAGGGGCTGCCCCGGGGCGAAGTGCGGGTCGGGCTGGCCTCCATGGCTGCCATGGCCCTGACCGGCGGCATCCTGACCCACTACCGGATCACCTCCAGCGAGCTGCTCCTGCACACCCGGTTCGGCATCCTGTTGCTGATCAAGATCAGCCTGTTCGCCATTATGGTCGTCTCCGCCCTGGTGGCGGTATTCGTGATCGGCCCCCGCCTGCGGGCACGGCGGGAAGAAGCGGCCAGCCCGGCTCCAGCGGGCACATCCTTCACGCCGGAGGAGTTGGCCTTCTTCGACGGCACCCAGGGGCGACCGGCCTACTTCGCCCATAACGGCACGGTGTACGACGCCAGCGCCAGCGCGCTCTGGAAAGGTGGCACCCATGCCGGGCGCCACCCGGCCGGCCAGGACCTGACCCCGTTTCTCGGCCAAGCCCCCCACGGCGAGGACCGGCTGCTGACCCTGCCCCGCGTCGGGAGCATCGCCCAAACTCCGGCCGCTCCGGCGCGGCCGTTCCATGTGCGGGCATTCTTCTTCATGGCATACATGAATCTGGCCATGGTGTTTTCGATCACCCTGATCGTCGCCCTCTGGCGGTGGTGGTGAGTGCCCCATGACGGCATCAGGAAACATGTTCAGCCATGTGCCCCACGACCTGCCTGCGGAACTGTTCGAGACCCTGGCGAACAAGGGGGCCGTGCGCATCGAGCGCATCCTCTCCCGCGGCCATGCCACACCGGACGGGGAGTGGTACGATCAGGACCGGGACGAATGGGTGCTGCTGCTGGCGGGGAGCGCCGGACTGTTTTTCGATGGCGAACCCGAACCGCGGCGCCTGGCGGCGGGCGATTACCTCATGATTCCGGCCCGGCGGCGCCACCGGGTAGCCTGGACCTCCCCCGACGAAACCACGATCTGGCTGGCGGTGCACATTGGCGGGTAACGGCACCGGGTACGCCCATGCCATTGCGGGCCGTTCCCACTGGGTTTTCGACCTGGACGGCACCCTGACCGTGGCTGTGCACGATTTCGCCGCCATCCGGCAGGAGTTGTCCATCCCCGAAGGGTGCGACATCCTCGGCCACCTGGCCTCCCTGCCGGAACACCGGGCCCGGCCGTTGCACGTCCGCTTGCAGGAGATCGAGCTGGAGCTGGCCCACCTCACGGAGGCCGCCCCGGGGGCGCCGGAACTGCTGGACCGCCTCTACGGCGCCGGCGCTTCCCTGGGGGTGCTGACCCGCAATACCCGCGACAATGCCCTGCGCACCCTGGAGATGATCGGCCTGGGCGGTTATTTTGCGGCAGCCGAGGTGCTGGGGCGGGACGAGGCCCTGCCCAAACCGGACCCGGACGGCATCCACCGCCTCATGGCGCTCTGGGGCGCGGAGGCGGCGGCAACCGTCATGGTGGGGGACTATCTCTACGACCTTGAGGCCGGGCGCCTGGCCGGGGCCCTGACCGTGCACGTGGACATAACGCGCCGTTTCCGCTGGCCGGAACTGGCCGACATCTGCGTCGGAACCCTGGAAGAACTGGTTGTGCAACTCGGCCGGTAAGGCCCGCTGGCCCTACTTCATTTCATTTTTGCATCAGGAGGATTTTTTCGACCATGGTCTGGACCCTATCCAAGAAAACACTGCAGCGGGAATCCCTGAATACCGTCCTGATCGTGTTGGGCGTCTTTTCGGCCGCCATGGGGCTGAAGGGCTTTCTGCTCTCCAGCCATTTCATCGACGGCGGCGTGACCGGCGTATCCATGCTGCTCTCCCATGTGCTGGGCATCCCCCTGGCCGTCCTGATCCTGGTCATCAACCTCCCCTTTATCGCCCTCGCCTACCGGCAGATAGGCATCATGTTCGCCATAAAGAGCACCCTGACCATCGCCGGCCTCTCCCTCTGCCTGGCCTTCGTCCAGTTCCCGGACATCACGCCGGACAAACTCCTCACGGCGGTCTTCGGCGGTTTCTTCATCGGCGCCGGCATCGGCCTCGCCATCCGGGGCGGGGCGGTGCTGGACGGCACGGAGATCGCGGCGCTCCTCATCAGCAAGAACAGCCATCTGCTGAAGGTCGGCGACGTCATCCTGCTCCTGAACCTCCTGATCTTCGCCGCCGCCGCCTTCTACCTCGGCATCGAATCGGCCCTCTATTCGGTCCTCACCTACCTGTCGGCGTCGAAAACCGTCGATTTCCTCATCCACGGCATCGAGGAATACACGGCGGTGGTCATCGTTTCGGAGAAGAGCGACGAGATCCGCGAAGCGATCGTACGGGTCCTGAACCGGGGGGTAACGGTGTATAAGGGGCGGGGGGGCAAAACCGGCAAGGAGATGCACATCCTCAACTGCGTCGTCACCCGCCTGGAGATCGGCAGCGTCAAGAATGTGGCCACGGAGATCGACGAATCGGCGTTCATCCTGGTCCACCCGCTGTCGGATGTCGTGGGCGGCATCATCAAAAAGCCGGCATTGCATTAAGCACCGTTTCCTGAATGAAAGCGAATCCCGTGAAACCCCATATCCACGTAGCCTGCGCCATTATCGAACATGACGGCAGGACCCTGGCCGCCCAGCGGAGCGAAACCATGAACATGCCCCTCAAATGGGAATTCCCCGGCGGGAAGCTGGAGGCGGGCGAGACGCCCGAGGCATGCCTTGTCCGGGAGGTGCGGGAGGAGTTGGCCATCGGCATCAACGTCGGCCGGGCGCTCCCGGTCGCGACCCATGCCTACGAGACCTTCACGGTCACCCTCTATCCCTTTGTCTGTACCCCCGGAGACGGCACCATGACCCTGCATGAGCACCGGGCCGTGGCCTGGCTGGAACCGGAGCAGATGCTCGCCCTGGACTGGGCCGAGGCCGACCGGCCGATCATCGCCGGCTATCTGGCGACCAGGGGCCTCGGGGCCGGAGAGGGTATGCATCCATGACCTCCCGTCCACAGCCCGCCATGGGGTGGGTCTATTTCATACTGATCCTGACCACCTTCTTCTGGGGGGGCAGCTTCCTCTTCACCAAGATCGGCCTGCGCGAGATCCCGCCCCAGCTCTTCGTCCTGATGCGCTTCGGCCTGGCGACCCTGATCATGCTGTTCGTCTCCGGCCGGCGGCTCGCAAACCTCAACCGGCAGATCCTGTGGCGCGGCGCCGTGGTCGGCACCACCCTGGGGCTGACCAATATCAGCTTTGTCTTCGGCGTCCAGGGGACCAGCATCTCCCGGGCCGGCATCCTCAACAACCTGTTTGTCCTATTCATTCCCTTCATCGTCAAGATCGTCTGGGGCGAGAGGATCGGCCGGATCAACCTGGCCGGCACCATCCTGGCCTCGGCCGGGATCTGGCTTTTGGCTACCGGCGGCAGCGCGGGGTTCAACCGGGGCGACCTGATCTCCACCTTCTGCGCCCTCATGATCGCCTGCCAGGTCGTCACCGTCTCCAAGCTGCTGAGGGACGACGACGTCTACCTGGTCTCGCTGGTGCAGTTCGCCACTGCGGCGCTGATGGCCGGATGCGTCACCCTGCTGCTCCCGCTGCCCCCCGTGACGCTGCACCGCTCCGCCCTCCTGTCGGTGGCCTATTGTGCCGTTTTTCCCACCGTGTTCTGCTTCACCCTCCAGAACGCCTACCAGCGTTACGTCACCGCCACCCGGGCCGGGCTCATCTACACCCTCGACCCGGTCTGGAGCCTGGTCGCCGGCTTCTTTGTCCTGGGCGAGCGCCTTTCCGCCCGGGAATGGCTCGGCTGCGGGATCATCTTCGTCGCGGTCGTCATCCCCCTGGGCGTCCGCTACCTGATGGAGCGGCGGTTGGTGAAACGGTATGTGGCAACAGGGAATGGGGTTTCCGGGCTGACGTGATAGAATAGGGCTGAGGAGGTGGTGAACAGCCATGGCCAGCGGCAACCATCTGCCATTTCGCTACTGTGAACCGGCCTGCTTCGGCGGCCTGCTGGACGACCCGCTCATCTTCCTGCGCATCCGTCCCCTGGGCAGGGCTCTGCTCTTCGACTGCGGCCAGGTCGCCCACCTGGCCAAACGGGTCGTCAAGCCCATCGCGGCGGTCTTCATCAGCCACGCCCACATGGATCACATCATGGGGCTCCCCACCCTGGTGCGCCACCACCACGCCTCCCCCCGTCCCCTGGACGTCTTCGGCCCCCCCGGCATGGCCGAACGGGTCCAGCATCTCCTGGGGGGGTACGACTGGAACCTGGCCGAGCCCACCTGGTTCACCCTGCGGTGCCACGAGGTCCACGCCGACCGCGTCCTCCACTACCGTTTTCCCGGCCCCGACCGGTTCATGGGCGTCTATGACGGCGCGGAGCCCCGTACCGGCCCGGAGATTTGGTCGTGCCGCTACGTATCTGTCGAGGCCGAGCTGCTGGATCACAAACTGCCGGTGCTGGCTTTCCGGGCCAACGAGCGCCCGCATTTTTCCGTCGATCCCGCCAGGCTGGAGGCTCAGGGGCTGGTAGCCGGGGAGTGGCTGCGGGACTTGAAGACCAGGGTGTGGAAGGGGGAGAGCCGGCACCCGGTTCTGGTCATCCGGCGGGACGAAAAAGGGTGCCGGGAGGAACCGGCCGACGACCCGGCGGCGCTGTACGAAGCCATCCGCGCCCGGGAAAGGACCGCCTCCCTGGGGTACGTCACCGATGTGGGCTGGACCGGGGAAAACGTGGCCGCCATGGAGCGCTTCCTGGGAGGCCTGACCCTGCTCTGCGCCGAATGCACCTTCCTGGAGGCGGATGTGCACAAGGCCCGGGCCTCCTACCACCTCACCACCGGCGACCTGAACCGCCTGACCGGCCGCCTGGCGCCACGCTACCTCCTCCCCCTGCACCTCTCCAAGAGCTACCTGCGCCGCACCGTGGACCTGTACCACGAACTGCAACCGCCCCGAGGCACCGAGATCCTGCGGCTCCCGAGGCACATCGTCCCCGCGCCGGTGGGGGTTGCCGACGTGGCCGGCTGGCTGCGGCCGCCAGGGGGAAGAGACGACGGCACGACGTGACGGCAGGGCCGCAACAAGGCCTGGACAATACACTGAAAACAAGCCATGATGGAACCGTCTGGAAATCGTGCCAGCCCATGGGCACGCCAACCCGTTCGACAGGAAAGACGAAAGGATCATCGACATGAATCAGTTCGACACAAATTACCCCCAGGCCCGGGAAAGGGCCATAACCGCCCAGAACAGCCTGGTCCGCCAGGTCTACGCCTGGATGGGCGCCGGCCTTTTGCTCACCGCCCTGCTGGCCCTTGTGACCGTTTCCTCCCCGGCACTGCTCAAGGCCATCGTCGGCAACCGCTTTGTCTTCTACGGCCTGATGCTGGGGGAACTCGGCCTGGTGTTCGTCCTCTCCGGCGCCATCGAACGGCTGAGCGCCACAACGGCGACGCTGTTGTTCCTCGGCTATTCGGCACTCAACGGCGTCACCCTCTCGGTCATCTTCCTGGTCTACACCGCCGACTCCATCGCCTCGACCTTCGTGGTCTCCGCCGGGATGTTCGGCGCCATGAGCGCCTACGGCTACCTGACCAGGCGCGACCTGACCTCCTGGGGCAGCTTCCTGTTCATGGGGTTGATCGGCGTAGTGATCGCCTCCCTGGTCAATATCTTCATGCGCAGCGATGCGGTCTCCTGGGTCGTCTCCGCAATCGGGGTGCTCGTCTTCACCGGCCTCACCGCCTACGACACCTGGAAGATCAAAGCGTTGGCGGCAAGCGGCATGGAGGGGCGGAAACCGGCCATCATGGGCGCCCTGACCCTGTACCTGGACTTCATCAACCTCTTCCTGATGCTGCTCAGATTCGTCGGGCGGCGGCGCTGACCCGACGGCCGTGCCTGGCCTGACTCCCGTCGGCATGGCGTACTTCCCGGGACACGCCCCCTGTCCTCCGCAAAAAAAAACGATGCCGAGAACAGACCTGTTCTTGGCATCGTCATATTTTACCGGGAAACTGCGGCCGCTCAGGGGCAGCAGAGCATCTTCCGCTGTTTTCGCAGGTTACGGCGAGGAGGGGTTAGCGGGGCTTTGCCTGGGGCGCGGCGTCCTTGGTCTGGGCATCCTTGCCGCCGCCGTTCTGGGCTCCGGCCTCGGCAGCCTTGGCCATGGCTTCCCGGGAAATGGTCACGGAATCGCTCTTCGCCTTCTGCGTGCTCCTCTGGGCGACGGTTCCGACGACCGCCGCCGTGGCGGTGTTGTTCGCCTGGGCCAGCGGATTAAGGTTGGCCGGGGTACCCACGACGACGGCGGGTGAGAGTTGAGCCAGTGGCATTGGTGCCTCCATTTGATCGATATAGTAGTATCATCGGCAATGCAGGTTATAATTCAAGGGCCACCTTCCGGCGGGGTGACCCGAAACCGGCCGTCCCGCGCTCTGCCGTTATTTCAGCAGGATAAGATACCGGAACGGGTATCGGAATCGATTCAGATTGATCTTGATACCCATTTTGCGATCTGTCAATTTTTAAATATGACAAACAACGTGCACGGCACATATGGACGCCAGCCACCATCTAGGGCTTGAGTTTTGGATAAAATTGGGATAAGGTACGCACTCATTTTTGGAGAAGTGGCCGAGTGGTCGAAGGCGCTTGACTCGAAATCAAGTGTACCCTCCGGGTACCTAGGGTTCGAATCCCTACTTCTCCGCCAGTAATTTCAGGCGGTTACGCCTAACAAACCCCTTTCTTTCACCAGACTTTCACCAAGAAGGTTTTGGTAGAAAGAAAGGGGTTTTCTCTTGGCCTCGATGTAGTCTTTCCCGAAGTAATTCACGATTTCCCAGTAGTCACCCTCCAGACCGTCCAGATAGTTTCCGTAGACCTCATAAACCATCTGTTTGCTGCCGTGCCCCATCAGCTTTACCAATCGCAGCGGCTCAATCCCCACCAGCAGGCTCCAGGCGGCAAAGCTGTGCCGGATGCTGTATGGCGGACGGTACGGGATTCCGCACTTTACGACCGTCTTTCTCCAGCAACGCTCGACAAAAGGCTCTCTCCGGTAGGGGGTGCCATTGGGTTGTGCGAACACATAGGGGCTGTTGGTGCGGACCAGCACTTCATCAAGGATGCCCCTGATGCGTTGCGTAATCGGCAGTTTGCGGATCCGGTAGCGAGTCTTGAGTGTCGGGCTCTCGATATCGCGAACAATGGATTGCTGCACCATAATGTGATCGGCTCGGATGTGACTGCGCAGCAACCCCGAAATCTCCGAATGGATCATGCCGGTCAGCATCATAAATTCGATCATAGGCCGGTGCCATTCGGGCAGGGCCGCCACTATATGCAGCCATTCATCGAAAAGGAAGATGTCCCGGACCTGCGGCGGGGTCTTGGGCATGTGCCGGTTGATGTTGCGGAAGGGATCGGGAATGTCCCAATGGTATTCGTCAGTGGCATCGTTGAAGAGTGCCCTGACCACCGTGACGATGTTGGAGGCACGGGCACGGGACAACGGCATGCCCTTGTTCTTGCCGATTTTGCACTTGAACGTGGCAATGAACTTCTGCATTTCAAGCCGAGTCAGTTCGTAAAAGGTCTTCTCGGCAAAATACGGCTTGACCCAGCATTTGAGAATCACCCGATAATCAAACCGCTTAGTATGGGAGTCATACAGTTCCACGACCTCCCGGTCCCACTTTTCGATATAGTCCCCAATGATAATGTCTTTGGGGGAAGGTGAATAATTCCACCCTTCCAGCCTGGCAAAGTACGCTTTCTCTTCATCAGACGCACCAGGGAAGGCATCGGCAAAAACCAGCTTCCCTGCGTCCCTCTTTTCAATGACCCGGTCAAGCCACTTCCTCACCTGCTCGCTATTCGCAGGGGTGTCGTCAACACCGGTGGTCTTCTCCACGCGCCTGTTGAAATAATAGAAAAGGATATACAGCTTGCTGGAACCCTTCTTCCGAATGATGGCTCCTTTTTTCTTCTCCTCATTGTCAAAGAGCATGAGGTGGTCACTCTGAATCACGGTCACTCCGATCCGTTACCCAGCTTCTTCCCACCATCAACAGTCTGCAATGAAAATAGCACATAACATGTGACCTCAGTAGTCCCAATTCAGCGGACCGCTGCTTTTTTTCTGTCGGGGAGCAGATTCCAACTCACGCGTGGCATGCCCAGGCGCTTGACTGAGGGATTCCAGCAACTCCTTTGTCCAGAGGATACGTAGCACCCGCCCGATTTTAAAGTAGTGCTTACCCTGGCAGAGGATGTTTTTCTGTATCCAGACAAAGACGGTGGCGCGGGACACCTGGAGGCGCTGTGAGAACTGCTCCACCGTAAGCATTTCCGGCATTGGCGGTTGGGGAGGCGACCCTGCCCCACTCATTAACAACCCTACGGATTTTGGTTGAACTTGGCTGTAGTCCGTGAGGAGTGGAAGTGAATTGCTGGTCATATAGGTGCAATGCCTCCTTCCGTTTTTATGTGGTCTTGGATTAGGGACCAGGGATGGTCATGATTCGGTGACTGTTCGATAACCATAGATTTTATTCTCCGTGTGAATTCTTCGATTGAAATCATCTCAAAAGTGAGACGTAATCCTCTGCTCAAAAAAAATTTGGTTCCTATTATGTATATCAATTGGGTGTCCATTTTCGGTTTTAGGCTTACCCATTCTCACAGGCCAGAAACACAAAAGCCCCCGCCATCCAGGCTGACTGGATGATGGGGGCTTTTTGACGGCATTACAAATCCGAAGGTCCAAGGTGTTTACTTGCTAAGCGCGGTCAAGCCCTGTGCCGTCCCGTCAGACGATCTATTTTGGTATATAATGTCCCGGGCTGCGGGCCTCACCATGCCCCGCCTCCTTCATGATGTCGGCGTTGGAGACACCTTCGCTTTTCATGGTTTGGAACCGCTCATGTCTCTGTGCGTGCATATTGGCATTGTTCTCTTTGGTGCCGCCTAACTTTCGCCAAAGAGTCCGCTGCGCGTCAACGGCCCCCTTGAGCGACATTTCAGGCGGCATTATCCTGCCGGTACCCGACCCTAAGGCACTGCTGACCTCTGCAGCCAGCTGGACAGCTCTGAGTTGTGCTTCCGTGCGCACTTCGAGATCTCGCGGTCGTCCGCATTTTGCACCTTCGACCTGTAGGTAGAGTTTGCCTTCACGCTCGACCACTTTGAACGTCTTGAGGGACTCTTTGGCCCGCAAACCAAATGCATCCCGGAGTTCAGCCGCAGCATGACACATCTTTGCGATCCGGTCACCAGCAACAGCTTTCTCGGCCAGTTCAGACCTGATTTTCCCTATTAACTCCGTGTTTGCTTGTATTGGATTCATTCGAGTTCGTTTTATGCTATAAGCAGCATTTGTCCTTTCAACGATGTTTACTTTACCGATTGCTTTTGCAATCGTACGTAGTGCTGTCAGCCTGTTTGCGATCGTTCCGGCCGAAAGATTTCGAGCCTGCATATCGCGGACATAGGCCTCGATATGCTTTGTCTTCAAATTCTGGATATCATTCATCCCAAATTTGGACTCCATAAATTTGGAAAACTGCTTTGCATGCTGCAGTAATGCCTCCCGTGTCAGACTTGCCTTTGACCAATTCTTTCCAATTAATCCTAACACCTGTGATACTAAAGATTTTCCCATTTTCTTTCTCCTTTCCGGCCCCTCGTGTGGGCCAAGCTGGTTGAGTGTAGGCACCGCATCAGCATTGCACTGATGTTCCTTACTGCTTCCATGCCGTAGCATTGGGGCAGATGGGAGTCATGCGATTGGTCTGCAGGGCATACCCGGCAGTGCCGAATCGGCACGCATGATGGTAGTCGGCATGACGAATCGTTGCCGCACGAGTGGAGTTGGTAATGGGGGATGGGATTGAGTAGGGAATAGAGATGTGAAGCAAAGGCTACGGACGCGCCCTTTGGGTACAATTCGTTTTTGCCCTAACTGGGCAAAAACGGATGGCATCACGGGCGCGTCACTTTGCATAATCGGCATAACTACCTGCCGATTATGGACTTTTAGTCGCGTCACTTGCATTTGATTTTTTGCTGCGCAAAAAAATTGCAAGTGACGCGACAGACCTAAATGCTGCAAATGCTGCCATTGGCAGAGCAACATATGTCTGGGGGTGATCGACCATGATGGCCGGTGTGCGTAAATGAAAACAGGGTGTGCGCATGTGCTTACTCACTTCGTCACGCAAGCACATTGTCTCCAAACAAAAGTGATTGACGTAAATACATAACTTCCAAGCTGATTCATGCTTCCTGCTAAATTTTTAGCAAATTGTGGATCGGCATAGTGACCCGACCCATTTTTCGACATTATCGGCGTCGAGGTTGACCCACCTGTTATTTATAACTCATTGGTTATTTACTTTAATGAGTGGGTCAATTTGAACGCCGGTGCCGGGTCAACTTTCAAAGCCGATCCACAGACAGGCGAACACCAAAAGCAGTGTGAACGCATTGCGTTCACTGCTCGATGTTCATCTACGCTAAGATTTGGGGAGTTGGATCGGCTTGATCCGGTGAGTTGATGGGGTCCCATGCTGCGCATCGAGCCATAGGTCGATGCATTATCATGGGCATATGAAATGAAAACAGGGAGTATGCCGCAGCATGTCTCCCTGAATAAAGTATTGCCTCAATTTACCCTATGTCGGATGCTGGACGCACCTCTAGCAGGGGTATTGCAATAATTACGCGCCTGGCGGCGGTTCAGATCACGGGCCGTATCCCGTGAACGACACCTCATGACTCATGGTCATTAAGGTTACCTACCGCGTCCTGCTCCCTAAAGAAGGGAACGGTCGTCACTGTAGGCGGAAAGGTTATTTTCATTATCGACGGATTCAGGAAAAAATCAAGTATTATTTTCAGAATAGTACAATTAAATCAGCAACATAAGTGTACAATGTCAACTATAATCGTTTGTGCTCATGGCTTTGTGGACAATCAATTTATTTGAGCCGCCAGCAGAAGCTCCTGAAAAATTTTTCTTCAACTCCCTAAAATTGATCATCCTTCCAGAAAAGTTTTAACAATTCTATAAATCCGGCGCTGATCGGCCTCATTCAGCTGTCTCACCATCTCTTCGATACTTTGAATTCGTTCATTTTCTGCCATGTGGTGGTCGAAATCAAACAGGCTGGGCAGCGGGACCTGCAAGGCCTCAGCAATCAGCATCAAGCGGTCGAGGGAAGGGTAGCTTTTCCCGAGCTCGATGAGGCTAACATGTTTTTGTTCAATATCCAAAAGGTCCGCAAGCTGCCCCTGAGTCATCCCACGTGCTTTGCGTAACTCTCGAATCCTGGTTCCAAATAAAATGGTGACATTTTCCATTATCATCCTCCGCTACTTACTTATCCAGTGAACGGAGGAAATATGAATGCCAAAATTAGGGTAAAACTATTGACAATACCAATTTTTAAGGGTATTGTGCTTTTAGTAAAAAAACTACGAATAGTTAGCGCCATTTTTCTGAGAAATTCATTTGCTACTGCATTTAGAGATTGGCAAGAGGGCAGAGTATGACAACTAAATTGTTTATCGCTTTTCTTATAAGCCTTTTTATGTTCACCGCGTTCGGCAACGGTGCCTGGGTATTGATGGTTATCGGTGCGCTGATCTACGGCCTTAAAAAGCTTCTTGGCCAACCATGCATTCTACCAAAATGTAACAATCTTGACATTGAGCCAATGATTTCGATGGAGGAATCAATAAAAGATGAGATCATCGCCGATGATTACACCATGAACACCATCAACACGAGAACAAAATCATTATATGGTGGTCTCTACTACGATCAACATTGAGTAGCACTCTCTTCCCATAAGTTTGGAGTGGTTAAGATGGCAAGTCCTTGGGAGCAAGACAAAAGGTATGATTGAGAATTAAATCAATTAAATAGAGTAAGCGCAGTAGCAAGGGTGTTTATGTCAAACAGGAAAATCGGAGTACCACTTTTCGAGGTAAAAACATGGGACCATCAAAGTTGGCAAAGTTTTTCGGATACCTCATCATTTGGCTTTTTGCGCTGGTGCTTATCAGTGGACTTTTTGGCGCTGCTGGTCTTGCCCTGGTTATCCTTGGCACAGTGATCATAGGCCCTATTGCTCTGATCAGGGCACTCAACGCCAAGCCATACCCCAAGTATGAATTTGAGAACCCCGTCCAGATTATTGAAAAAAAATCTGAGCCAATGATGACAACCAATGAAGACTCCACCTGGGGGGCTTACGATTCAAGAGTAAGCCAAAGGCTGTTCTACGAAGACTTATAAGCACATTGAAAGAGGCAACAGGAGCAATTGGAGAATTCAATGAAAAAAAGCATATTTGCATGCATCGCCCTGGCAACAATGGCAACTACAGACTGCGCAACCGGCTCAAGAGATACCATCCCTGCGATGGTCATCAACAACGAATCGTTCGCTACCATCCCGGTGTCCACTCCGATTCTGTTCATTGACAACAAAAAAGTGAACCTGCCGCAGGAGTATAAGGACCACTGGCCGCCAGACATCCCAGGGGTAAAAATTGCCTCTGAGATACCTTACACCTACAGCGGGTTCGAGAGCCACCGCCCCGAATATGATTTCGTCACCTACCCAGCCCTTCAAGTCGCTCAGGTGAAGGACTCTGGCGCTGTATTTGCGGTCAGGGAATCATTCTTCACAGTGCAGTCTACGTCAGGTATAGGTGCTGTCGGCGATACCGTCCTCGTTGGTGGGGTCATAACGGCAGCTCAGTTTGTCCCTGGCGTTGGCAGCGTAGTAACCAGCATGCTCCAAGGCATGGGAACGACAAACTCCGCTTCGGTCACAAACAGCTCGTTCGACATTAAGCATGCGCTTTACGACGTTCTGTACCCAAATGGTAAGAAAGCTGTTTATCATTGCGGGAACGTTGAAGTGTTTGACTGTCGTGCGCGATTGATCGAAGCATTGAAGAACCGTCATTGATAAAAGGTACATACCAGGCTCTAAGAACGGGGCCTGTAAAATTCTCACGATAACTCAAGCCGGATTATGAATCATCACATGAAACAAACTTCTTCTCTGCCCATAATAATGATTGCCTCCCCTACAACAACAAGTTCTGGTGGACCGGCCACACTTCTTCATTGTTCGTTGCCTTCCCAAACTCTCCCACGCTAACCTTGGCAAGCGATATAACCTGCCTGTCTCCCGATCTAAAAAATATCTGTATCAAAATGACACAACCAGAGAAATTCAGCGGTGTGTTTTTGCAATTTTATGTGAGATTACGGAGGGATGTGCAGAACAACCAATAAGTGTTAATTTTATTAACACATTGAATTTACATTGATTAATTGTGACTTCGTGATGTAGAAGAGGAGGAGAGCGTGTTGGCAGAGTTTTTTCGTGTAGTTAGAGGTCAGGCAAAAGAGGTATTATGAACAATTCTTGCGACCCTGCGGAGGCACCTGGCACAATGTGCGACCACATGAATGTGCACGAATCTAGTGAAGAAGATCCCCTAAAAAAGGACGAGCGTGTTCGCTCCAATTTTGTCCGGGAGTTGGTACAACGCCCCAATGAATCGGCCCGGCCGCCCGCGGCGCTCCTAGCCACACCTCCAAGGCGCATAGTGCAGTTCTGGGACGATCTTGGCCGATTGCCCCGGGACGTTAGGGAGTGCATGGAGTCGTGGAAAAAACTCGAGCAGTCCGGATTCGAGCTTCAAGTTTTCGACGAGAACTCTGCGAGGGAATTTATTCGGATTCACTTGGGCTCGCGATATGAGAGCGCATTTGACAAGTGCTATCACCCTTCAATGAAATCAGACTACTTCCGTTACTCCTACATCTTCGTGGAGGGGGGCTTCTATGTTGACGCTGACGACGTCTATCACGGAACGACAATCGATCACCTCTTCACAGATGGGCGGTTGAAACTTCAACCGTTCTGCTACGACATTGCGACAGATCAGATGGTTCCGCCTTCAGTTTTCGTCAATCCGGGGGCAAACGAATTGAGCTGGATTTTCTACTTCAACACCACCCCATTGATTGCAGTTCGTAATCATCCTATTATAGAGCGTGCGCTACTGAACGCTACGACATCCCTTGAGCAAGAATCTAAAGACAAATTGCCCGAAGTCCAGGCAACCACCGGTCCCGGCAACCTCACCAGATCCGTATTCGAAGTGGTCACTGATGAAAGTTGCCCAAAGGAAGTGCTGTTCGTTGTACACGACTGGGAGGAAACTTCCACCAGTAAGTGGCCACTCAGTTACCGGAGTGATAAGCGAAACTGGAGGCTTTCGAATCAGCAAGCGTATCAGGCCTCACTGCAAGCGGAGGAGTGATGAACTTGGCGCGCCCTCCACTAGCAGCTGTCGGTCACGTCTTCCGATTCTGGCTGACTCTTCGGAGGCTCCTGCCGAGGTGGAAGTGCCAAACATTCGGTGCCCAAGGTGCGGAGAAATGCGCTAGGATTGAGAAGATTTATGTCATCAACCTCGATCGTGAACCGGGACGCTGGTCCAAGATGGAGCAAGAGCTCAGGCACACATTGGACTCGTCGGGGGCTGAACTCTTGAGCCTGACTGAGCGGTATGTCGCTGTCGATGCCAATGATTTCTCGCAGGAGCCACCCAAGGATGCCGACATTGACCCATTTTATACGCTTGGAGACCAGCTTTTTGTAGAACCCCAACCGTTAGTTCTTCCCACGCGTCTCGAACTAAATACTCCGATTCGAATGAGTCGAGCTGAGATTGCAGTCGCTCGATCACACATCAATGTTTGGAAGCAGGTTGCGGCGAGTAATCATGAGTACGTACTTATCCTTGAAGACGACGCATGGTTTCATTTCGGATTTGCAAGATATCTGGATCAGGCGTGGGACGAAGTCATGGGCGAATATGATAAGAAGGGCAGATTCGACATTCTTTATGTGTCGTATCTCGAAGTGAAGCACGGTGCGCCAAAAACCTTTCTTTCAAGTAACGTATTCCGCCCAGTGCGCGGGCTCTGGCATCTGTCCGGATATGTTCTTTCCCGCGAGGGTGCTGCGAAACTCCTTCGCCTACTTCCTTGTCGTGGCCCCATTGACCTCTGGATAAATCACCAGTTCGAAGTGCTGGATGTACGCGCGACTAAACGGCCTCTTATTAGCCAAAGACGCGACGCTAGATCTACCAACTCATATTCAATTCTTCCCACTCTCACGAAAATTGGCGCAATCACTAGTGAAGGAGCATCCCTATTTAACATCCGCCCAACTGAGCAACCAGTGTTTGCTTTTGGGCCTGAAGGCTCCGGCCATTCATCGCTTGCAATGGCTTTGTCCATGCTAGGATACAGATGTTGTAGTGATCTCCAGGCATTACCAGCTCCTGAACTAGAAAGGCTTCTTGATGGAAGAGGTGATCGGGTTTTTGACGCATATGTAAACATAGGATCTTTGAACGCAAGCGTCAGGGACCTCCGGAGTCGCTACCCGAAGGCAAAGTTTATTCTTACCTCAGCCAAGGGCATCACTACAGATGGCACTTTCCTCAGTGTTGAGAAGGACCTCAATGGTGCCGACATCGCTGTGCTTCATTCAGAGGAACCGAATAGATGGCAAGTCGTTTGCGAACACCTCAGATGTGCGCCGCCCTCCTGCTCCTACCCTGCGCTGAAAGACCGTGGTCAAAGACCAATTCTCGACGGGACCATTGAAGCGGACCAAGTCCTAAAAAGCAAAAGCCCTAGGCGTGATAAGTCGCCATGGGTCGTTGAGCCCCGTAAGTGGTGGCAAGGAATTAGCTCTATCCCGATAGATGGGCAGGCGGACACTGGAACGTTCGTTAGAATCACCGACTGTTTGGAATGTCTCGACACGAGACGCTGGCATCTAAGAAGCGATACTTTCACGGACAATTTGGCGTTATTTCGCCCCGCAAACGTTAAGTTCAATTCTGGTATTGGGGCTGCGCTTTCCGTTAAAAGAGAGCCCCTAGGCGTTCGAGACTATACCGCCGCTTCGTTATGCAGTCGGGACCAATACTTGTTCGGAAAATTCGAAGCGACCATCCAAGCATCAAATGTGCCCGGGGTGGTCACCGGATTCTTTCTCCACCGTAACTCGCCACGACAGGAAATAGATATCGAGATCGCGGGGAATCGACCAGACCGCCTTTTGGTCAATGTTTTCTATAACCCAGGTGGCGAAGGAGCAAACTTTGACTATGGCTATAGAGGTGCTCCAAGCTATATTGAACTCGGGTTTGACGCATCCAAAGCAAGCCACCGCTTCGCAATTGAATGGAGCCCGTGCGAGATCCGTTGGTTAGTTGACGACAATCTGGTCCATAGGCGCGTAATCTGGGATCCAACACCAATCCCGCACCTTCCAATGACGCTCCATATCAACAGTTGGCTATCTCGTTCTACCAAACTTGCCGGGAGAATCAACAACCGACGGCTCCCAGCAACCACAATAGTAGGATCGATCGCTCTGGAGGCGAATTCCGTTATTTCCTCAGCCGGGTCTGATGACCTACGCCGGTCAAGTTAGGCTGGGTAGTTTTAACTCGAGGCGGTTAGCACAATGAAAATTCTATCATTCAATCCGGGCCACGATGGTGCATTCGCTTATCTTGATGATGGACATTTAGTAGCCTCAATTGAGGCAGAGAAACACTCCCGTTATCGACACTCACCACTGTCCGTTCCGGACGTGTTCAGCGTTCTCGGTGAACTCAAAGAAGTTCCCGACGTGCTTTGTAGAGGTGGCTGGTGGCCTAGCGGCACGCATCTGCCTGAGCAGCAATTTTTTGCTGGATACCATGGCTTCAGCAACAGCGACATTATAGTTGGTCAAAAACGCCTATTGGGGAAGACGGTGGAATACTTCTCATCTTCTCACGAACGTTCCCATCTTCTCTGTGCCTTCGGCATGTCGAATCTGCCCAAGGGTACCCCGTGCTATGCATTAGTTTGGGAAGGAGTAATCGGCTCATTCTACAAAATCGATTCTAAGTTGAACCTGACAAAACTCGCCGATGTCATGCCTGAACCTGGACATCGTTATGCCCTGCTCTACGGCTTGGCTGACCCAACCTTTGACAAAAATGCTGCAGAATTCTCCCGATTTTCTGACGCGGGAAAACTCATGGCTTTGGCGTCATTTTCGAAGAGAAGCAAGCCTTCGGATGAAGAGGAGAAAATAATTGCATTTCTCATGCAAGATTGCCTGCACCTCAAGCCGAGTGCGTGTGAGGAGCTAAGGCATTTCCGACACTACAACGTAGGGCTAGATGATCCGGAGTTTCGCAACTTCGCAGGCATTGTCAGCGACAGAATATTCGATCGTTTTTATCAGTTTGCCAAGTCGAACATGAAGAGAGGCATGCCGTTGCTCATTGCGGGAGGGTGCGGCCTAAATTGCGACTGGAACACCAAGTGGAGAGAGACTAATCTCTTTTCCGAGGTGTTCGTGCCGCCTGTTGCCAACGACTCAGGCTCAGCCATCGGCACGGCGATTGACGCGCAGTTCCATTTTACAGGGAACCCTAAAATAGATTGGAATGTCTACTCTGGTCTTGAGTTCATAGCAACCGACTCCTTCGATTTGAGTTTATATGATCAGTACGATACGAACTACGCAATGATTGCCGACATGTTGGCTAAAAACCTGATCATTGGATGGGTGAATGGAAAATACGAAATCGGGCCACGCGCGCTGGGAAATCGTTCGATACTTGCTTCACCATTCCAAGAGAGCACTAGGGTGCGGCTGAATGAGATTAAGAAGCGCGAACAATTTCGTCCGATTGCGCCCGCTTGCCTCGAAGAAGATGCTGTAAAATGGTTTGGTTGCGATCACGCGAGCCCATTTATGCTTTATACACAGCTCGTTGGAACGGATGCGCTACCTGCGGTTACCCACGTAAATGGGACAGCTCGCATTCAAACGGTAACCTCTGAGACTAATAGACATTTGCATAAGCTGCTTATCGCATTCAAAGCACGTACCGGATACGGCGTCTTGTGCAATACCTCCCTGAATTTCAACGGGAGAGGATTCATAAACAACATAGCTGACCTTTCGACCTATGCCGTAGAGCACAATTTGGATGGCTTTGTTGTTGAAGGGCGAAGCTATATTTTGAAGTCATCGACAAACTATCAGACGTACTTGATGATGCCAAACTCTATAGCTGGCCGGACGGGGGGGTAACGGACCGACGTTCGACAATTAGAGACGAAACATGAGCGCGATGGAGCTAGTCTGATCTATTCATCAACCAGGAATGGCCACAGATGAAGGAGGCCGAGCGAAAACAAATGAGGATGGTTTGCAGAAGCGCCGGATACAAGATAACCAGTAAAGATATGCTCGGTAAGCTTATTTATGAGGCAATAGGGGGGTTAAGGATGAGTTTCGAATACCGTTTCCTGTTCCATAAAAACAAAACAGATTCAAATAGTTATAGTCAAAAGCCATGAACTCTCCCCGTAGCTCTCTCTATGGATGATTTCTGGCTTTTGCCTTTTGTGGCTTGGACGTGGTTGCTCATACCGCCACCATCCTGTAGGTTTCTCCCTCGCCACATCCAGCCATGTGCGGGAAGGCGATGACCTTCTGCTGTTTCGATCTCAGAAAATCAACGCCGAAGTAGTTGAAGATGTTTTCCGCATCACACTCCAGCCCCTCGACGTAATTCCCATAGACCTCATACACCATCTGTTTGCTGGCATGACCCATCAAGCTGACCAGCCGGTTCGGGTCCATTCTGAGCGTCAGCGACCATGCGGCGAACGTATGCCGGGTCGTGTATGGCCTTTTGTATTCCAGCCCGGCCGCCTTGAAGGCCTTCTCCCAGACGGTCTTTTTGAAACTGCCATAGCTGAACTTCCGGCCGCCCTTCATCGTGAACACATACTCGCTGTTGAACTGTGCCATCACTTCTTCGAGCCGTTCCCGGAGAGCCCGGGTTATCGGCTGCTTCCGCTTCCGGTAGCCGTTCTTCAGCTTCTTCTTCTCCACAGTCAGGACAATGGCATTCTGAATGTTGATGTGATTGGCCCCAACGTCGCTCTTCCTGAGTCCGGCCAGTTCCGAGCCGATCATCCCGGTCATGACCATGATATCGACCAGTGGCTTGTAGTACGGGTCAACCTGTTCCATGATCGCCTGCCATTCATCGAAACGAAAAACCACCGGAGCCTCTTTCTCGACGTCCGGCAACTTCTTGTGGATGGTCTCAAAGGGGCTTCTCATATTCCAGCGATACTGGTCGCAGGCGTCGTTCCAGACCGCCCTGAGCGGGATGAGGATGTTTCTGATGCGGGAGGCCGACAACTGCCGCTCCTTGTTTTTCCCTTCTTCCCATTTGAGGCCGGCAACGTACTTCTGTAATTCAATGCCGGTCAACTCGTAAAAGGTCATCTTTTTGAAATAGGGAAGAAGACGGTAATTGATGATCTGCGTAAAATCATTGCGCTTGGTATGGGAATCATACGTCGGCAGAATGGTCTCCAGCCAGACTTTCAGATAATCACCGATAAGGACCCGGTTCGGTTCCGGGTTGAACTCGCGCCCCTCAAGCTTGGCGAAGAAGGTCTTTTCCTGAACCGAAGCCCCCGGGAACGCTTCCGCGAACTTGAACGTACCCGCTTCTATCTTGTCAAAGACCCGGTTGAGAAATTCCTGCACCCGTCCCCGATTGACCGGCGTGTCATCCAGGCCGGTGCTTTTGGCAATCCGATGACCGTAGTAATAAAAATCGGCGTAGAGCTTCTTAGAGTGCTTGAACTTCTTGATGCTGCCTGCCTGCTGCTTCTGCTCATCAATAGTGATGAGCGCCATGCTTGCTTTCATGAATTGTTCTCCTCTGGCTATCCCTCCCCTCGCTGTGACGTTAGTCCGTAGCAGGAGGATAGCCCAACTGTTTTCAATAATCCAGGTTGATGTGCAGCCCTTTTGCCTGTGAGACCGCTGGCTGCTCCGGTATGATGGCCAGATCCTCGGGGCAGGACGTTTTCAGGGGCACCGTAATCATCCAGGAGCTTCTGGAACAGATTCTGCCCCCACGGGAACCGGGCGGGCGGTGCCGCCAATCTTGATGTAGTGCCTGCCCGGCAGCAGATGGCCGGATTTGATCCATTCGTAAATAGTCGTTCTGCCGACGCCCATTCTGGCCGCGAACTGCTCGATGGAGAGCATCTCGACCTGCGGGGCGTAGTCGATGGCAGAGCTGGTCACGCCGCAATGCTCCCGGCTGACCTGCATTTATGGTGGGTATACTTGGGGAATCTGGACAAAACGAGTGTGGACGGGAATCTGCCAGGGCAGATTCGGGGTGGTGCAGGGTATTTCATTGTTGTTCTCCGTAATGTGTGTTGCCCCATCACCGGGGTCAGTATAAGGTCTATGCGCTGTGCTGCCATGCGGGGAGAGCCGCGTTTACGAATAATGCTACTTGTTAACTACCGGTCTGTTGCCTTTACCTCCTTTGTCCTGAGTGCCAGGGCGTAAAGTGCAGCCATATCGACGCCCCGGCCCGGTTCCCTGAATGTCAGGTACAGATTGATCGCCTGCCGAACATGCTCGGCCACCAGCAGTCCGGTTTCCGCCTTCAGTTCCTACAGGGCGTTATCCATGGCCGGTGGAATGATTATTTTCAAAATCCGCTGCTTCGTATCTTCTTTCCTTGGTGCCGGCATTCCAACCTCCTCGTGAAGGCTCTAGGGTCGGGGCGCGCGTTGTAGGTGGTCGAGTTCTATATAGGGCCAATATGGTTTGTGGACGAACTATATGTCAGGAATAAAAAAAACAGCAGCAAAAAATTACTTGAAAAAAATTCATACGTATGTATTAATATGACATAAAAACACAACGAAACAAACAAAGTGACGCATCGGCGACCACGAAGAAGTTGCTCAAAACTGCTGAACGCCTTTTGGCCGAGCACGAATATGGCGGGGTAGACATGAGGGTTCTGGCAGATGAGGCAAGCGTCAATCTTGACGCAACGGCGCATCACTTCGGTTCGAAGGGAAAACCGTATATAGAGGCGATCATGTGCCGTTTTCGTCCGATCAGCGAGGAGCGGATATGGGACCAGCGGTTGTAGCGCACATACACACGGTGCCAGTGTCCATAGCAGGACGGAAGATCACGCCACGGAGCCCCGGTCCTGGCAATCCAGAGAACGGCTTCAAGAAACAATCGGTTGTCCTTTGCCGTGACGCAAAATCACTGCTTTTGCCGGAAAGCAACGGAGCAAGGCGCTCCCACTGGTCGTCTCGTAAAACGACTCTGTCCATCTTTAAACCTCCGATAAGTGGTTTCAATGACTTATCGGAAACTTACTGAAAAACATTAATTGAGAATGCTACCTAGTCATGACCCTAATTAATAATAGTAATTATACTTATTATATAGTTAATAATTTTATTCATAAATAATAATTACAAAATATAATATTTATGGATAGTTGATTGAATTAAAATTAAGTTTTAGAACTCTGTCTTTGGATGTCATCATCGGCAACAGCGGAACTTTTTTGTTGCCTATACCCAACTAACCTTCTGGCTGGCTTATAACAGCACAACATCAACACCTTTTCGTGAAATCAACTTCAAACCAGAGGTCTTCATGGCACGTGACTTACTCACCATTTTTATAGTCTTATCTTCGCTGTTTGTGACAGATGACATGACCTGTGCGGAAACGGTTTCTGCTCTGGATCAACGCATTTATCAGGAGAAGCGGTCAAATGAGTCAATGTTTTCAATTCAGCCGTACAAAACCAACTACATTCTCCCAGCTACTTACAATACTCTTCCAAATAATGGCTTGTATTCAAGTTCATCAAATGGAAACGAGAATATCCAAAAACAGGAGGTTAAATTTCAATTAAGTTTAAAAGCTCCACTTTTGGATAACATATTTATTAACAACGGAACTCTTTTTGTTGCCTATACACAGCTTGCTTTCTGGCAGGCTTATAACAGCTCGATATCGTCACCTTTTCGTGAAATCAACTTCGAACCTGAAATCTTCATGTGTTTTAAAACTGACTACAAACTACTGGGGCTGACCGGAAAGCAAGTTGGCATCGGTTTTGATCATCAATCAAATGGTATGTCTAAACCGTTATCCAGAAGTTGGAATCGTGTTGTCGCAAATTTTGTTTTCGAATCGAGGGATACTTACATCGCTTTGCGCCCTTGGTTCAGAATCCCGGAAAAGGCTAAGGACGACGACAATCCATCTATAGAAAAATATTACGGCTATGGAGAATTGAATGTTCTGCAAAAGCTGAACAAACACACTCTGACCTTTATGCTTCGTAACAATTTGCGCCCATCCGGGAACAAGGGGGCGGTGCAATTCGATTGGAGCTTTCCGCTTCACAAAAAATTTAAAGGGTATGTTCAGTACTTCATTGGCTACGGCGAAAGCTTGGTGGATTACAACCATTTAAACAACCGGATTGGGATCGGCGTGATGTTGACTGACTGGTTATAACAGTAAAAGAAGACAATGGAGCAGATCCCGGGGCCACCTACTCGAGATTCTATTTTGGCAACACAGTACTGGTAGGCGCCAAGGCATATTCTCCAACGACTTCATACAGTGATGCCCCGGTTGTCTATTGGCACGACATATTATTACCGGATCACTGCGGGAGGGCAGAACGGCGAAACCCAGGGATCAAACGAAATTTCTGCGACACTGTGAACTCTTGTATCCGACCTGTGATCTAGTAGTGAAAAGGAGTGCCAATGTTGGGTGTGAATTTTGTATCAGGGACCGAATTGATTTACCACCACTTGGGAGGTGCTGATGAATGGTAAAAATACTTATTTTTGAAAAGATAGAAAAATTTGCATCACTTTCACTGGATTATCTGAAACATAACGGTTTTGAAGCATATTGTCTGAGTAATTACCAGGAAATTGCCCCGTGGGTGCGGGAAAATACTCCCAACCTTATTCTTCTCGACCTTATGCTACCCGGTAGTGACGGTATCAGAATATATAAGGAGATAAGAGCCTTCTCAAGCGTGCCGATCATCGCAGTCATCGCGCGTCTCGACCAGATTAATGCTTTATCAGAGCTTGAGTTGGAGGCAGATGGCTACATCTGCAAACTGTTCAGTCCTCGTGAGATAGTGGCGCGGGTTAAGATGGTTTTGCTCCAGGCCGAAAGCCAATCAGGCAATGACAGAAAGGCTCACAGATGGGTAGTCGAGGTTGCGCATTCTTAGTATAACAGGTTCAGGAAACTTCTGGTGAGGTATGAGAAACTCACCGAACGATATGAAGCGTTGTTACACATGCTGAAAAAATACGAGTGGCGTTTTAACAATCCAGATCATAAGTTGCAAATATCATTAATAAAACAACTAGTTAAAGGGAGTCTTAAATAATTGTCTGGGACAGTCCCAAACCTTTTTCAGCAGAGACGGAGTGGAAGGCGTCAAAAAAACACTTGATACAAACCTCATACGTATGTATTAATTCAACCACATGAGCACACAAAAGAGTAGACATAGCGAAGCATCGACCACGGAGAGTTTGCTCAACGCCGCCGAACGCCTCTTTGCCAAGTATGGATACGACGGTGTGGGAATGAGGGCTCTGGCAGATGAGGCGGGCGTTAATCTTGGTGCAACGACTTATCATTACGGTTCGAAGGAAAAGCTGTATATAGAGACAGTCATGCGCCGTTTTCGGCCGATCGGCGAGGAACGGATAAGGTCGCTTCGACAGGCCGAGAAGGCGGCAAGCGGGAAGCCTATTCCAGTAGAGACCATCGTAGATTGCATGTTGCGCCCGCCGTTCATGACGGTGTTAGCGCACCCGTATTTCCCGGCTCTGCTCGCGCGCAACCTGTTCATGCCACCGCCGTTCATGCAGGAGTTTATGGCTAAAGAAAACATACCGTTTACTGAACCGTTTGTAGCGGCGCTTGCTCGGACGCTGCCAAACTTGCCGCCACAAGTTTTGTACATGCGCGACATGTTCGCAGGCGGTATATTGCTGATGGTCTCAAGCCAGCTGAGCAAGATGCCAATGCGTAAAAGCCCCGACTTTTGTGAGCTGGTTTTAAAGGATATGGTGACGTTCATCGCAGCAGGACTCCGCACCGAGTCAACGATTTCGGGCAGTGACCTGCCTCCGATGGCCTTCTCGCGACCACTCTGCGGAACAGACGACTAATTTTTTTTCGGGCAAAATAATACATACGTATGAAATATGTTTGTAATAATATCATAATCATTGGCGCTGACACTGGAGTGAGGGAAAACTCGCATAGAAAAGATGTTGAGGCCTGCACCAAATCGGCCTTGAGTTATACCCGTGCCGATCCGTTTGATCCGTGAACGCTGTTTGCGCGGCAAACCACGCTGAAAGGCCCGGTAAAGGATATGCCACGGCGCCCCAACTAATCCGCTTGCTTTGAGGATAATTACTTGGTTTTCCCTTCCGTTTGGAAAGAATGAAATAAAAAGGAGACAGCTCAATGAAAAACAATCTGACCATCCTCTTTGCGGCAGTTACCGCCTGGCTCGCGACCGTCGTCACGCCTTCAGTCGCGACTGCCCAAACAACGGAATACGGCATGGCAGCCCAGCCGAATGGAGTCCGAGAACCGGGCATGCGTCCGCCGTTGTTCGATGTAACACTGGAATCTTCCTACACGGCGACCGGCAAGGCGAAATTTCGCGGTGCAGATTCAAGCGACAGCGATGCTTACAACCTGAGCTTTGCTCTGCGCACTCGCGCCCCATTGAACGAGCACTGGAGCATCCCGCTGGATCTGAGATCGCAGAATCTTTACCTGGGTTCGCTGGCGGGAGTGCCTGTTCCCGACAACATCCATACGCTCCAATTTGGCACCGGCCTGAATTATCGGCTCAACGACCGGTGGATGTTCATGGCCCTGGTCAGTCCGACGCTTTACAAGCTCAGCGATGTCGGCGGCAATGACATTGGGATCTCCGGCGGCCTCATGGCGATGTGGAATTACAGTCCGTCGCTGAAATTCACGTTCGGCGTCATGTATTCGCCGGACAGCGCCTTCTTCAAGGTGATGCCGATGGCTGGCCTCGATTGGGCCATCAACGACCAATTGGACCTGCGCCTGATGTTTCCCCAGCCGGGCCTGATCTATACGCCCAACGACCACTGGAGCTTTCGCGTCGGCGCGGACTTGAACATGGCTACGTTCCGCACCAGCGATTCGTTCGGCACGTCTATCGGTCTACCCCAATACAATGACGCGCTCGGCACCTACAGCGACATCCGCATTGGCGCAGGAGCCGGCTATCGTGTCAGCAAGAACCTGAGCGTGGAAGCGGACGCCGGTTACTCGGTGCACCGCCAGATAAATTACACACGGATCGACGAGCGCGTGAAGTTTGATCCCGCTCCCTATGCGGGCCTTGGACTACGCCTGAGCTTCTGAAAACCATGACCGATTTGCTCTCATAAATGCTGTTCAGTGAGCGCGCGAAATACGCGATGCTGGTGAGCGCTTTTGTAAGCTCGTTTGTAGTCTATATTCAGTGTCGGGCAGGATCTGTGCTGGGACGGTGAGCAGGACAAAGACCCCATCAGCCCCATTCATCAAGGAGGCACTTCCGTGCATAGACATCCATCACGGGGCATAAGCATCCCTCATTTCTGGTGGGTGATGCTTACTTGCATGTGGTACACATGCAAATTGAATTCAAACAGCCTTGCTCGGACCAATCTCCTTAACCGGTCCTCTTGCCTTTTTGTTTGGTAACGCCGAGTTGCTTCATTCTGCCTTGCGATGAACTGGGAATGCCGAGTTGCCTCATCCGTCCCCGCAACGTACTGGGGTTGAGGCCGAGCAACTCCGCCGCACCAGCGGGGCCATAAATTTTACCGTTGGCAATTTTAATGCATCGGTAATATGTCTCAGCATCGCCTCGTTAAGATTCAAGAAACGGCTTGGTGATTCTGGCGGAGCGACAGGTGCTGTACTTTGCAGACACCCATGTTCCAAAAGTAGGCAACCGAATCGCAGTTGCCCGCCTTGATGGGTGATCAGCGCCCTTTCCACCAGGTTTTCCAGCTCGCGGACATTGCCCGGCCACGTATGATTCATCAGTAGGTCATACACACCGGGAGCGATGATTAGAGGTTCAGGACTACCTAATTCCCTGCTCTTTTGTTTCACAAAATGATGAAGCAAGGCCGGAATATCTTCTTTCCGCTGTCGAAGCGGCGGAATAGTGATGGGAAAGATGTTCAAGCGGAACCAGAGGTCTTCCCGAAAACGGCCGTCTGAAACCAGCTGTTTCAAATCCCGGTTGGTAGCGGCAATGATCCGCACATCCACCGGTATTGCTTTCTCGCCCCCCACCCGGCTGATCATACGGCTCTGTAGCACCCGCAGCAATCGTACCTGACTTTGTAGCGGCAGTTCGCTGATTTCATCCAGAAACAAGGTGCCGCCGTCGGCCTCAATGGGGAAATGGGCTATGAAGTGGTGGCCACCGGCACCATCCTCACCGCCAAATACCACGGGATGCTCAACGACGTCGGCACCGCCAGCTATGTGGTCAGCCCCTTGACCGACGTGGTCGGGGTGGAAAGCCGCTACAACAAATACGAACTGGGCGCCCACCAGGCGTTCCTCAACCACTTCGTCCTGGGCATCCGTTTTCAGGAGCGCATCGTCACCGGCCAGGAAAACTTCGGCAACCGCAGTTACGAGAGAATCGGCGGCACCTTCGACATCTCCGGCCTGCCCCACAAGGACACCTACATCTCCTTCAGCGCCGACTACTGGGGGGTCAGGCGCACCCCCATCTCCAACAGCAACGACAGCATCCAGTACGGCGTCCGGGTGGGCCAGAAACTCACCAAAGCGGTTGACATCTGGGCCGGCACCTCCTACAACCGCTACGACTACGACCAGAACCTCAACCTGAGCCTCAGCCCCGACTACAGCACCGGCTACAACTACTATGCCAAGAAAATGGACTGGTCGCGCAACTATTATATCGGCGCCCAGTACCGGCCCACGAAGATGATCAGCCTCTCCGCCGACGTCAACCTGGAGCACGGCAGCTTCTACAACGATCTGAACAACGGCCTGAACACGAACTACACCACGGAATTGTGGGCGAACATCATCTTCTAGGGAGAGGAACGACCATGAACATCAAGACAACGGCACTGAGTCTGGCGACGGCCGCACTACTGCTGTGCGGCGCCCTTGCCGCATATGCCGTGGAATCGAACAAGCCGGCCAGCCACGACGCCACCTGGCTGCACAACCACGGCGCCGCGAGCAAGGTGAAACTGGCCGAATGCCTGGAATGCCACACGGACCGGGTGTCGTGCATCCAATGCCACCAGGAGGTGCAGCCGCGCAACCACACGGGTGCCTGGACGAGGAAAGGGCATGGCCTGGAGGCCCGCTGGGACCGGAGCAATTGCCTTGCCTGCCACAAGGAGGACAGCTGTATCGAATGCCACCAGAACACGCCGCCGGCAAGCCACCGCAGCGGCTGGAGTTCCGGCCACTGCACCCAGTGCCACAAACCGGTCCAGGAGAGCACCTGCTTCGTCTGTCACAAGACCACGCCGCACTAAGTTGCTGGTGAGCGATACCGTGCCATACTACTACGGCCCGTGGAGTTCCCCCTCCTTCCTCCGCAGGCTTTTTTTAGGGGGTATATGCCCACAGGCTTGAACAGGCGCTGGCATTTGTCTGAGTGGCTGCTTTGGCAGACAGCTAAATGCGGCCAGACAAGGAATCGTCAAATACAGTGAATTATTATCATATTTAATAATTGATTTTAATGGACATGTCATAACTGGCTTGTATTGCTGCGTTTGTGTCCTGGCATGCATTTGGCATTCAATTGCAGCAATTCAATAAAGGTGTACGGTGCCTGCGTCGGGTTACGGGACATTCCACCTGTCAAGCCTCTTTTGCATCACTTGTAGCCTGAAGCCCGTGGAACACTTTCTCGGTTTTACCATGGGCAAAACATTTCTGGATAGTTGCCAGAACAGTGTCACCTGCCGGTAAATTCATAAAGCTGAGGAAGTAGGACAATGGAAGCCTTCAAGTACCATGACCATGAGCGCGTCAGTGCTTTCTTGCAGGGAGGCAAACATGCCGGCGCTGGGCACAAGTCCTCCAGCGACAGCCGCTATCGCAATATCGTCTGGCATCTGGACGACATGTTCGATCGGCTTTCGCAGCGGCAGACCACGGATATCAAAGCAGATCTGGCCCGACTTCTGGATATCATGATGGAGCATGTCGGCAACGAGAATAGCTATATGAGCGTGGTCAAGTATCCCCAGGCACCACAGCACGGCCTCCACCACCGCTTCATATGTACCAAGACTGCCGAACTGCTGCATCGCAGCAAAAATGGGCTGTCGATAATTCCGGAAGACCTGAGCTATATCCGCCTGCTCTGGCTGGTGCATATCCAGATGTATGATCAGGCCTTTGAAGAGTTCATCGTAACATAGAAGTTTGTAGGAGTTGGCGTAATGGAAAACTGTGAAGTTGAGAATCGAACCAGCAGTTCCAACCAGCCAGCGATGTGCTGTTTTGTAGCGGCTCTTTATCCCGAATGCTTCTGTTATGAATTGTCGAGCAGAATTATTCCTAAGGTCATTGCTTTTTGTTGTAACGACTACAAATCATGCCCAGTGTACCAGCGAAAGATTCAAGACCAGCAATAAAAGGGTGGAGGTAATACTATGTTTGGCTTTGGCGTCCCGGAACTCCTCATAATTAGCGTTATCATGATAATGATATTCGGCGTTGGCAAACTACCTGAGGTCGGCAGTTCATTCGGCAAGGCGATCAATAATTTCAAAAAGGCCATCGCGGACAAAGACCAGGTCGAGATAAACCCCAAAAATGAAGCCTAAGCCTGTTTGCAGGATAGAGTCTGGACAAGGTCTGTTGTAATGGATGTTTGTAATGAAGGGCTGAAAACTGAGTTGACGGTTGTCGTGCCTGCACACGACGAGGTGCGTGGGATCTTGGTGTTTTTGGATCAGCTCCATGCCGTGTTATCGGAATGCTGTACTGATTTCGAGGTTATTGTCGTTGACGACGGTAGCCGGGATGGCACATGGCAGCTGCTCTGCGATGCCGCTACCCATTCCCTGTGGCTGCGTGGTCTGCGTTTTACGCGCAATTTCGGCAAGGAAGCGGCAATTCTGGGGGGGCTACGCCACTCCCGGGGGCAGGCTGTGATTGTTATGGATGCCGACGGCCAGCATCCACCGGAGCTTGTCCCGGTGCTTCTTGAACAATGGCGTTCGGGAAGCGCACAAATCGTCGCTGCCCAGAAAAAATCCGGTGCCATTACCCTTACGTCTCGCATCAACACCTATCTGTTCAACAAGACGATGCACCTGTTTACAGGACTTGATCTGAAAAACGCCACCGACTACCGGCTCTTGGACCGAACCGTTGTGGATACTCTTTTGGCTTTTCCGGAAAACGTCCGCTTCTTTCGGGGGATGACGGTGTGGACCGGCTTCACCACCAAGCAGGTGGAGTTCGAGGTGGCGAACCGCATAGCGGGATCCAGCCGGTGGAGTACCGGGCAATTGACCCGGCTCGCCATAACCGCCATAACCGCCTATAGCGCCAAACCTCTGGGGATCGTTTTCTGGCTGGGCATCGCCGGCATGGTCATCGCGTTGCTACTGATCGTGCAGGCACTCTACTCCCGGCTGACGGGAATCGCCGTTTCCGGCTGGACGTCGCTCACCATTGTGATTCTCGTCTTCGGCTCGGCGAACCTCCTTGGCATCGGTGTGCTGGGAGCGTATCTGGCGCAGATCTTTGACGAGATCAAGGGGCGGCCGGAATATATCCTCAAAGACACAACATTCGTATGATGTCGGTACTGAATACATATGTTCACATACGGCCCCTGCTCTCGGGCATCTTCATGATGCTCGTCTGGGAAAGCGCCGCCATGGGGGGCACCATAAAATTTGATTTCGAACAGAAGGGGGCACACTGTTTCGTTATCAATCGCGGCGATAGCGCAGCCTATTACCCGGCTATGTTCCAGCTTGACTCCTCCGGTCAATGGCTGCCGCTACAATCAAAGCCGAAGAGGGCTGAGCTCCGCCCCTCTTTGACCATGTCGGCACTACTGCTTAAATCCCCGGACACGGCAGCACAGACTTCAATTGAACGGCTCGGGATTGTGCTGATCCGGTTTTATGACCAGGCCGGCGTTGCTTTCGGGCAAGTAGGGTTTCTCCGTCCACTTCCGGCCACCCCCTCTGCCGTGACAGCCAGCTATGCCGGCTCACGCCTCAGGATTGCCGCCCCATCCGGGGCGAGCGCAATTCGGAGCACATGGCTTCTCATCCCCCATGAAACAGGGATCGCGCCTGTTACCCACCCGGTGGATTTCACCCATCATCAGCCCCCTGCCGTCAGAATTGAGTGGCGCAACAGGGCAAAGGTCGATATGGACACAGGCCCAGCTGCACCAGCGGTTACCCTGGTACATGAAACCCCTCACGGCTTCAGTGTCCAGAAGATACTGACGCATGGCGGCAGGAAGAGCGAACAGCGAGCTGCATGGCTTCAGATACGGCGGCTGTTTTATGTTTTGGGAACCCTGTGCGGTATTGGCGGCGTGTTATGTGCCATCACCGCTTACCGGGCCGGGCGTGCGGGCGTGGAGTCATGATGAGGCGCCTGCCGTTGCTCGCCGATATGGCACTGATGCTCCTGTTTGCCGGCCTGACCATCTCGGTCCTGGGGGTGCGCTTTCTCAACTCCCCCAACATGCCGACCGGTGGCGACACCGCTTCGCACGTACTGTACGCATGGCACTATGCCAAGGAGTTGCTGTTTTCCGGTAACATCCTGCCCTGGATGCCCGAGGTATTCGGGGGCTTCCCCTTTCTCTCCTATTACTTTCCCCTGCCGTTTATCATCATTGCCGTCCTGGCAAAAGGGCTGGGGTTTTCCGTGGCCTTCAAATGGGGCGCGTTTGCGGCAGCGATGCTGCTTCCCGGTCTGGTACAAGTCCTCGGCCGCCGCTGGTTTTCCTTGCCCTGGCCTGCCTCCATCTTTGGCGCAGTGGGGGCATTCGCCTTCTTGCTGCACGAACAGAATTCCATCTGGGGCGGCAATCTCCTGTCTACGCTGAGCGGGGAATTCACCTACAGCTATGGCGTGCTCTTCGCGGTACTGGCGTGTTTCGCCTGGAGCCGTGCCTCTGAAACGAGAGGAGGATGGATTGTTGCGGCATTACTGGAGGCGGCCACGGGATACTGCCACGGCTTCCCCTTGCTCGTCGTCGGTTTTTCCACGGTAGTGTTGCTCGTCGAGAACAGCAATTTCCGGCGTACTGCCTGGTTGCTGGTACGTGGTCATCTGCTCGCATTCTGCCTGTTAGGGGGGTGGCTGTGGCCGATGCTGGAGATGCATGGCTATACTATTGCCAACGATGCCTCATGGGCACTGTCAAGCTGGGGTGACCTCTTCCCTCTGGGGCTTCGCCCCGTATTTGTGGCCGGCGGCGTGTGCCTCCCCGTCTGCCTCCTGTCCGAAAGGGTGCATGCTGCAATCACGTCCCAACAGGCCCGCGCCATGCGCTACCTCATGGCTGCTGCCGCTCTTGCCTGCCTGGGGTACCTTGCCGGGGAACAGCTCGGACTCGCCAACATCCGTTTCTTCCCCATGGTGTGGCTGTTTGCCGCAATCGTGTGCGGCTGGCTGGTCGGGATAGTCATTTCCGTCCTGGCGGCGGGGAACGGCAGAGGCTCGCTGCTGAGCCGGACCATGCTCACGCTGGCTCTCTGTCTGGGAGTGCTGGGGTGGCTGGCGCAAACGGTACGGAAAGCTCCCGACTGGTCGTTATGGAATCATGCCGGTTTTGAATCCAAGCCGCAGTGGCATAATCTCTCCAAGATCTTCCCCGCCATGCACGGGACGTTATGGAGCCCGCGCCTCGTATTCGAACACGATCCGACCAATAACGACCTGGGATCAACGAGGGCACTCGAAGCGCTTCCCCTGTTTATCGGCCGGCCGGTCCTGGAAGGGCTCTACATGGAATCGGCGCTGCTCTGCCCGGCGGTATATCTGCTGCAATCCGAAGTTTCGGCACAGCCTTCCTCGCCGCTGGTCCGCTTTCCCAGCGGAAGGCTGGACCCGCCACGTGCCGCTGAGCACATGAATTTTCTCCACGCGGATACCTTGCTGCTCCGGAGCGAGCAAGCGAAGAATGCCGTTGAGGCCAGCGGACTCTTCGAAAAGACCGCTGAATCACCTCCCTTTGCCGTGTATCGCTTGCGCAATTTCACGAGCCACCTGGCACAGGTGGTCACCCAGCCGATCAGGGTAAGGCCGCAAAAAGAGTGGCTGGAAGACTCCTTTGCCTGGTTCCGCACGCACAACCGGTTCCAGTCCTATCTCCCGGTCTATGGGGCTCCCGCCGGCCTGCAAGCGGCTCCGGCAGCCACGGTCGTGCGGACGCTGTCGCTGGAGCGCCACCGCATGCATTTTGCGACCGACAGTGTGGGCAGCCCACATCTGATCAAGGTGACCTGGCACCCGCGCTGGCGGCTGGGAAGCGCCGGAAGCCTCTATAAAGCCGGTCCCGGCTTCATGCTGGTGGTGCCCCGGGAGCATGACATCATCCTGGAGTACGGGCATACGCCGATAGGAATTGCCGGCATGGCGGCAACCACCCTGTCCGCTGCGTTCGTAATATTCTGGCAGGGCTGGGGGAAAAGGCAGCAGGCTGACGCTTCCGCACCGGTGGTGGCAGGGGGCGGTTTTCACCCAATCCGCCAGGCCATATTTTGGGGAACAGTGATCGTGGCCGGTTTCTGGTTTGCCACGCAGTCCCCAGAACAGCTTTATCGGCGTGCGCATGCAAAACTCCTCGCCAAACAGTACGATGCGGCAACTTCCCTGTTTCTGAGGTCCTTTAATGGCAGGCGCATCCCGGCCAGGAAAGAGGAAGCGCTTTTCTGGCTCGCCAAATCCTACGAGCAGGCCGACCAGAAAAACGCTGCCATGAAGCGGTACCGTCAACTTACCGGCGTCTATGACGGGCAATGGGTGCCGGAAAACCTCTATGCCTATGTCCGCCTGGGGCGGGAGGCCGGCCAGGCGGTACAGGTGGAACCTTATGCAAGACGGCTGATTGACGAATACCCGGATAGCAGCTGGGCGAAGAAGTTGATATGGAAGTAATAATTTTAAAAATACATGCGAACCACGATAGGAGATGAGCCCATGTTCGGTTTCGGAGTCCCTGAGTTACTTATTGTTGCTGCTATCATGATGTTGATATTCGGCGTAGGCAAGCTGCCGGAAATAGGCAGCTCTTTCGGCAAAGCCATCAGCAATTTCAGAAAAGCAGCCGCTGATAAGGAACAGGTTGAACACAAATCCGAAAAGGATGCCTGAAGAAGGTGAAACGGGGCCGTCCCCACTACTTGCCAGTCGCGGTTTCACGCTGTTGGAGCTGGAGGTGGTGCTGGCGGTCATCGGCATGGTGATGACGCTGGTGATCCCGCGTCTGCCCACTACGGAGGGTGAGGATCTGAAGATCTCGGCGCGGACCCTGGCCTCGACGCTGCGCTATCTCCAGGACCGGGCGGCCACCACCGGGATCGTCTACTACCTGCGCCTGGAGCCGGGCACGGACACGGTCAAGGTCCTGCAGGCGGCGGGCGACGGGAGCGAAATGGAGCCGACCGACCCCTTCCTGCAACAACGCCCCACCAAGGAAGGGGTGGTGGTGGCGGACGTGGTCATCCCGCGCCTGGGCAAACTGAACGACGGCCAGGTGCGGCTCGACATCGGCGCCGGCGGCCTGCGCGATTTCGTCACCATCCACCTGCGCTCGGCGGGCGGCGCTTTCTGGACGGTCATGGGCTTCCCCTCCAGCGGCAAGGTCAAGATCTACGAAGGCTACCAGGAAGACGCGCTATGAGAGGATTTACCCTGCTGGAGGTAATGGTGGCCCTGGCCATCATGGCCAGCGTCATCCTGACGGTGCTGGGGGCGGTCAACTACCACCTGACGATCATTACCAACGAACGGGACAGCACCGCCCTGACGCTTCTGGCGCGGGCCAAGATGGCTGAACTGCTGCAACTGAAAAGCCAGGGGCAGACGCTCTCCGAGAAGAGCGAAGGGACCCTGGCCCCCACCCACCCGGAACTCTCCTGGCGGGCCGAAGTCACGGCCACCGACCTGACCATGCTCCAGAAACTGGTGGTGCGGGTATGGCGGACCGGCGACAAACGGGAGGTGGCGCTTGAGTGCTATCTCACGCAATAAGGGCTTCACCCTCCTGGAAGTGCTGATCGCCGTGGTCCTGCTGGGCATCCTCACCGCCGCCCTCTACGGGAGCTACTTCACGGTGCTGCGGGCCCGGGAGCGCTCGGCGGAGGGCATGGAGGCGCGGCGGGAACTGGGGAACACCCTGGACCTCCTGCGGCGGGAGATCGGTTCCGCCCTCTACAAGAGCACGGACAAAAAACTCAAATTCGTCGTCGAAGACCGGGACAGCTTCGGCCGTCCCGCCTCCAACCTGGAACTGACCACCCTGGCGCCCCCCTCCACCCTGAGCACGGCCCAGAAGGAATCGGGCACCATCGACGTCCAGTACCGCATGGTGGAACAGGAGAACCAGCGCCTGCTCCTGACCCGCAAGGAACAGGACGTCCTGCTGGACACGACCACCACGGTGCCCGCCTACCCGCAGATGGAACGGATCAGCTCCTTCCTGGTGGAATGCAGCAGCGACGGCGGCACCACCTGGGTGAAGAGCTGGGACACGACCCTGAACGGCAAACTGCCGAAACTGGTGCGCATCACGGTCCAGGTGGAGGAAGAGGGGGCGCTGGTGGCGTTTACCGTCTATACGGCCCCCCGGGTGGGTGGCACGTGAGAGGCGAAAAGGGCTTTGCCCTGGTCCTGACCCTGGTGGTCACCGCCCTGATGGTGGCCGCCGCCGTGGAACTGATCCACCAGGTCTACGTGGACACGTCGCTCAACCGCAGCTTCCGCGACGGCCAGCAGGCCTCGATCCTGGCGGAATCGAGCGCCTATGGCGGTATGGCCCTGCTCAAGCAGCTGCTGGCGAAGCAAAAGTACACCTCGCTGTCGGACACCTGGGCTCTGCCGTTCAAAATGGATGACGAGATCGGGCGCATCGAGATCACCACCACCGAGGAGAGCGGCAAGATCAACCTCAACGCGCTGGTCCAGTCGAACAACACGATCAACGACGATACCCTGGCGGTCCTGAAACGGCTGGGTACGCAACTGGACATCCCGGAAAGCGTATGGAACGCCCTGGCGGACTGGATCGACACCGACGACCTGCCCCGCTCGGGCGGCGCCGAGACCACCTACTACAAGAGCCTGAGCCCGTCCTACGCGGCGCGCAACGGCAGCCTGGCGACGGTGAACGAACTGTCGCTGGTCAAGGGCTTCACGGCGGACGTGGTCAACAAGCTCAAACCGTTCGTCACCGTCTACCCCGGCAAGGCCAGCACCTTAGCCGTCAATGTGAACACGGCGCCCAAAGAGGTGCTCATGGCGCTGGACAGCAGCATCACCGCGAGCGTGGCGGAGCGGATCATGGAGGAACGGCGCCTGACGCCATTCAAGGCCATCGGCGAGCTGTCCCGGGTTGACAGCCGGTTGGCCGCGTCCCTGGCCAAGACTGGAAAGGTCCAGGGCAAGGTATTCAAGATCACGGCCAAGGGTTTCGTCAAGGAGGCGGCCCGCACCGTCGAGGCCGTGGTCAATATGGACGGTACGACGGAGAGCCTCTCGTGGCAGGAATATTAGCCGGCCGGACAAAGCAAAGGTGAAAGATCTCGTATGCAACGTGCAGTTACCATCGTGAACTATCTATTAGGTGCCGTCATCATTGTCTTTTTGGCGGCGCTAACGGCCGGCATCCTGGGCAGAGGACTCAACGGCGCGTTTACGCCCACGGCGGCGGCCGGGGCCGCCAAACAGACCGGCCCGGCAACAGCGGCCCCTGGCCACGTAGCCCCCCTGACCGCCTATGCCCCGGTCCTGACAAACGGCCTGTTCGGCAAGGCAACCCAGGGGCAGCTTACCCCCTTTGTCAATGCATCGAGTGCAACCCGCGCGGCTGTACCCGCCACCGCGCCGGCCGAACTGCTGCTGCTCGGCACGGCGACCGGCTCATTCCGCGAAACCTTTGCCCTGGTGCGCAACTCCGCCAAACAGGAAGAGCGGGTGTTCCGCCTGGGCGACATGGTCTTCGACGCGGGACGACTGGCGGAGGTTCGCAAGGAACGGGCCTTTATCGTGGTGGCTGGCAAGAAGGTGGAACTGTTGTCCCCCACGGCACAGCCTCCAGCGCCCCCATCAGGGACCTCTCAGGCTTCCAGCCAAGGTGGAACTGGCGTCACCAATACCGGTGGCGGCAACTTCGTGATCGACCAACGGGCGCTCAACGCCGCCCTGGACAACCCGGCCCAGGCCATGGGCGACGCCCGCCTGCTGCCGAACCAGAAGGACGGCAAGGTGGAAGGGTTCCGGGCCTCGGAGGTGAAACCGAACGGCGTCTTTGCCATGATCGGGGTAAAAAACGGCGATGTCCTCCAGCGCCTGAACGACTTCCCGATCGACTCGCCGGACAAGGCCCTGCAGTCGTTCATCGCCCTCAAGGGGCAGAGCAAGCTCAAGCTCGATGTGATACGCGACGGCAGACCGTCAACCCTTACCTACGATATCCGCTAACGGCCCATAAACATTTTGGGGAAAGGGAAAATCACCGTGGAGGCACATTTGAAACAATACATGCAACGCACACTCTGTACCCTGCTCCTGGCAGGGCTCCTTTACACTTCGCCGGCCGGTGCTTCTGAGGGGGTGGTATTGAACTTCAACGAGGTGGATATCGCGACCATGGTGAAGTTCATGGGTGATCTGACCGGCAAGACCTTTGTTCTCGATGACCGGGTCAAGGGGAAGTTCTCCTTCACCTCGACCGCAAAACTATCCGTTGACGAGGCCTATGAGGTGTTCGTCTCCGTGCTGCTGCTGAAGAATTATGCGGTAATCGAGATCGACGACGTCGTCAGGATCGTCCCGACGGCCGACCTTTTGATCGTGAATGAACCAATAATGGCACCAGAGAAAACCAACAAATAAAGAACCGGACGCCATCAACCACTTCCTGACCCATCCTTGCTGGAGTCCCGTCCGCACCGTGAACATACGTGGAGGTCACTTTGAAACTGTATTTACGACGCATACTCGCTACCCTGTTTCTGGCAGGGATACTATCCACCTCGCCGGCCTTTGCCGCCCATGGGGTGGTATTGAACTTCAACGAGGTGGACATCGCCACCATGGTGAAGTTCATCAGCGACCTGACCGGGAAGAACTTCGTGATGGACGACCGGGTCAAGGGAAAGATCTCGGTCTACTCCCCCGCCAAACTGACCATTGACGAGGCCTATAACGTCTTCACCTCGGTTCTGGAAATGAAGGGCTTCACCGTGATCCACAGCGGCAAGGTCCTGAAGATCGTTCCCACGGCCAGTGCCAAGACCTCGGCCTTTACCCTGCTGCCGTCGGGCAAACGGCCGCCGGTGAACGACAGCTATGTGGCCCAAGTGATCAAGCTGGAGAACATCTCAGCCCAAGAGGCGCTGACATTCCTACAGCCGCTGGTGTCCAAGGACGGCGCCATCTCCGCCTTCGGTTCCAGCAGTCTGCTGGTACTGGACGGCGCCATCAACCTGGGGAAGATTCAGGACCTCTTGAAGGTCATCGACACGGCCAAGACCCGCGAGGGGGTGGAAATCGTCTACCTGAAGAACGCCGCGGCCGAGAGCACGGCCAAGACCATCCAGCAATGGCTGTCCGGCAGCGAGAGCAAGGCCGTCGGGCAGCCGAGCGCGGCCGCAGCCACGTCCTCTGGCGGCCAGGCCAGCGTGCTGGCCGACCAGCGGCTGAACGCGCTGTTGGTCTTCGGCAGCGACAGCATCAAGCAGGCGGTGCGGGAGATGGCGGCCAAGCTGGACGTGGCGTCCCCCGAGGCGGGGAGCAAGGTCAACGTCTACTACCTGGAGAACACTGATGCCACGGAGATGGCCAAGGTGCTGGAGGGGGTCATCAAGGGAATGAGCGCCACCGCCACGGCCGGCGCTGGCACCGGGCAGGGCGGCGCGGCTGCGTCATCCGCTCCCCAGGCGTCCGTTTTCGGCAACGACAAGGTCTCCATCACCGCGGACAAGGCCTCCAACTCCCTGGTGATCATGGCCTCTCCAGCCGACTACACCAACCTTCTTCAGGTGATCAAAAAACTGGACCGGCGCAGCAAGCAGGTCTTCGTGCAGGTACTGATATTCGAGGTTACTTTGAGTAAGTCGGGAGAATTGGGCGCCCAGCTTGGTGCACTGGGACTTGGTGAATTAAATAGTACGTTGGGCATTACAGCGTACTACGATCCCTTCAGTATTACCAGCAGCGTTTCGTCCGCTGTATCATCGCTTTCATCCACCAGCACCCTGTCCACACCGGTTACCATGGCTGCGGTAATCAAAGCACTGTCTTCAAATACCTCTACCAACGTGCTTTCCACCCCTACGATCCTCACTTCGGACAACAAGGAGGCGGAGATCGTGGTTGGGCAGAACGTTCCGTTTACCGGTTCTTCCTCTACCTCTTCCGGGGTCACGACCACCTCCGTGGAGCGCAAGGACGTGGGCATAACCCTCAAGATCAAACCCCAGATCAGCGAGGGCGACTACATCCGCATGGACCTCTCCCAGGAAATCTCGTCCGTAAGTTCGACCGTCACGGTGGGGAGCGGTTCCACGGACCGCATCACCAACAAGCGCACGGCCAAGACCAACGTCGTGGTCAAGGACAACCAGATGATCGTGATCGGCGGTATGATCCAGGACCAGGACGACGAAACCGAGAGCAAAGTCCCCCTCCTGGGGGACATCCCGGGCCTGGGGTGGCTGTTCAAGACCAAGACCAAAAGCAAGACCAAGACCAACCTGATCATCATGCTGACGCCCCACATCATCAAGGACAACGCCGATCTGGCCGCGGTCTCCGACAGCCAGCGCGGCAAATTCGGCGATGCGGCGAAGAAGGTGGAGCCGGTGGACGTGCAGAAGGAGATAGGCGGCAAATGAGTCCGAGCCCGCTTGCGGAAGAGTTGGCGGCCACCGCCCTGCGTCTGGGCATCGCCAGCCAGACCGAGATCGCGGTGGCCGAGGTGGACCCTGCCCTCTTGGCCCGGGTGCCGCTCACCTTTGCCCGTGCCCACGCCATCCTCCCTCTGCGGGAGCAGGAAGGGCGGGTGAGAGTTGCCATTTCCGGCCCCGCGGCGCTTCTGGCCCTGGACGAGCTCAGGCTTCTCTTCGGCAAACCGGTGGAGGGGGTCCTGGTGCCCGAGACCACCCTGGGTGAGGCCATCAACCACATCTACGGCAGCCTCTCCGGCACCGCCCAGGAAGTGCTCCAGGAGTTGGAGGGGGAAGACCTCTCCACGGTGGCCACGGCGCTCAACGACCCCCAGGACCTCTTGGATTTGGCCGACGAAGCCCCGGTCATCCGGCTTCTGAACTCCATCCTCTCGGAAGCGGTCAAGGAACGGGTCAGCGACATCCACATCGAACCCTACGAACGGGACTTGGTGGTACGCTTCCGCATCGACGGCATCCTCTACGAGAAACTGACCCCGCCCAAGATCATCCAGGACGCCCTGGTCTCCCGGGTCAAGATCATGGCCGGGCTCAACATCGCCGAAAAGCGCCTGCCCCAGGACGGGCGCATCCGGGTCATCGTCGCCGGCCGGGACGTGGACATCCGCGTCTCCATCATCCCCACCTTCTACGGGGAGCGTGCCGTCCTGCGCCTCCTGGACAAGAAGAAAGGGGTCCTCTCCCTGGAGGACATAGGTTTAGGCGACGCCGGGGTGCGCACCATGGAACGGGTCCTCGCCCGCACCAGCGGCATCGTCCTGGTCACCGGCCCCACCGGCAGCGGCAAATCCACCACCCTCTACGCCGCCCTGAACCGGCTCAACACCAGCGAAAAGAACATCATCACCATCGAAGACCCCATCGAATACCAGATCAAAGGCATCGGCCAGATCCAGGTCAACGCCAAGATCGACCTCACCTTTGCCGCCGGGCTGCGCTCCATCCTGCGCCAGGACCCTGACATCATCATGGTCGGCGAGATCCGCGACGCCGAAACGGCCGAGATCGCCATCCAGGCCAGCTTGACCGGCCACCTGGTGCTCTCCACCCTGCACACCAACGACGCCCCCACCGCCGTAACGCGCCTGGTGGACATGGGCATCGAACCCTTCATGATCGCCTCGTCGCTCACCGCGGTCATGGCCCAGCGTCTGGTGCGGGTGATCTGCCCCCACTGCCGCGAGGAATACCGGCCGGTGGAACAGTACGCCGGCATCACCCTGCCGGAGCGGCTCTACCGGGGCCGCGGCTGCGACCGATGCTTCGGCCTGGGCACCATGGGACGCAGCGCCATCTACGAGATCATGCCGGTGGACCAGGAGATCTGCTCCATGATCATCAAACGGGCCCATGCCGGCGAGATCAAGGAATACGCCGTGGCCCACGGCATGAGAACCCTGCGGGACGACGGCCTGGCCCGGGCCGCCGCCGGCATCACCACCATCGAAGAAGTACTGCGCGTCACCCAGGAAGACTATGCCGACGTACCGGTATAAGGCATACAGCAGCGCCGGCGCCACCGTCTCCGGCACCCTCGAGGCCGAGTCCGAACGCCAGGCCATGGCCCAGCTCAAGGGTAAAGGACTCCTGCCCCGGGAGGTCAGCGAAGAAACGGCCGGGAGCGGCGCACAGCGGGCCTTCTCCTTCAAACGGGGCATCACCACCGCCGAACTGTCCCTCTTCACCCGCCGCCTGGCCACCCTGGTGGCCTCCTCCGTCCCCCTGTTCGAGGCCATGGGGTCGCTGCACGAGCAGGAGGAGAGCGGTCCGCTCAAACAGGTGCTGGCGCGGGTGCGGGATCGGATCGCCGAAGGCGCCTCCCTGTCCCGGGCTCTTGCTGCCGAACCGAAAATCTTCGGCGAGAGTTTCGTCAGCATGGTGTCGGCCGGAGAAGCAAGCGGCGCCCTGGATGCCGTCCTGGACCGGCTGGCCGATTTTCTGGAAGAGCAGGAACAGGTAAAGAGCCGGGTGGTCTCCGCCCTGGCCTACCCGATCCTCATGGTCCTGGTGGGGGGCGGGGTCATGCTCTTCCTGTTGACCGTGGTCATCCCCAAGATCGTGGTCATCTTCGAGGAGAGCAAGGCCGCCCTGCCGCTCATCACGGTGATCCTCATCAAACTGTCCCACTTCCTGCGGGGGTGGTGGTGGATCCCGGCCGGCCTGGCCATCGGCTCGGTGCCGCTCTACCGCTCGGCCATGCAGCGGGACAACCTGCGCCTGAAACGGGACCAACTGCTGCTCCGACTGCCGGTGGCCGGCGGCATGGTGCAGCACCTGCTCCTGTCGCGCTTTGCACGGGTGCTGGGGCTGTTGCTTTCCAGCGGGGTGCCGATCATCCGTGCCCTGGAGATCACCTCCGAGGTGCTGGTCAACCGGGTGTACCGCGGCTTCCTCCGGGAGGTGATGGAAGAGGTGTCCCAGGGGGGCAGCCTGTCGGGGAGCCTGAAGAAGAGCCGGCTCTTCCCCCCCATGCTGGTGCACCTGGCGGGAGTGGGGGAACGGGGCGGCACCCTGGAAGAGATGCTGCTCAAGGCCGGTACCGCCTACGAGCGGGAGTTCAGCACGCGTCTGACCCGGCTCATGGGGCTCATGGAACCGCTGTTGGTCCTGGGCATGGGCCTGGCGGTGGGCGTGGTGGTCATGGCCGTCCTCCTCCCCATCTTCGAGATGAACCAGTTGATAAAGTAACGTGACTTAGGAACGACATGGACTATCTGGTACTACAGGTTGAGTCACACCGCGTGCTTGCGGCCGGTTTCGGTGTTGCGGGCACCTCGCTCTCCTTTTCGGGGGCGGCGGAATTCGAAATAACCGAGGAACAGCCGCTCTCCGCCGCTGCCGGCCGGATCGCCGCCGGTATCAGCGGTGGGCCGCGCATCGTACTGTGCCTCTCTCCGGCGCTGTTCGCCCTGCGGGAGGTCGAATTGCCCCTGGATAACCTGCGCAAGGTGCGGGAGGTGCTGCCGGGACAGATGCAGGGGGAGATCGCCCTGCCGGTGGAAGAGGTCGTCTTCGACGCCCTGCCGCTCGAAAGCGGCCACTACCTGGCCCTATGGGCGCGCAAAGCCGATATCGGCCGTGCCATCGACACCTTCCGCGAGGCCGGCTGCGAACCGCAGGTAATCACCTCCGCCCCCTTTGCCTGGAACTTCCTCCCGGAATGCCCCGCCGACGCCGTGGTCAGCGACGGCACCGCCCTGGCGGTGGTCAGCGAAGACCGGGTAACCTTTGCCCGTGCCCTTGCCGCCGAACCGCGCCACGGCATCTCCGCCACCCTGGCGGCCCTGGACCTCTCGGACGCGCCCCTTCCCCCCCGGCTCATCCTCTTCGGCGAACAAACAGCCGGGCTTGCCGCGAGCGGCAACTTTCTGTTACCCACACAACGGCTGGAGATGCCCGATGCCCTGGCCCCCCTGTTCAAAACCGACCAGGCCTTCCAACAACTGGCCGGCCTTCTGGCCGTGGCCCGGGCCTGCCAGGCCGGCGTCCTCCCCGACTTCCGCCGGCAGGAACTGGCCTGGACCGCCGGTGACGCCGCCCTGCGGAAGAAACTGATCGTCACCGCCGCTCTGGCCGCCGTGGCGATTATTCTCCTCTTCGTCTCCCAGGGACTCCAGTACCGTGCCGCCACGACCGACCTGGCCTCCCTGAACAAATCCATCGCCGCCATCTACCGGGAAATCTTCCCCAACCGCCCCAAGGCCGTGGATGAAGTGGCCGAGGTCAAGGCCGAGATCAAAAAACTGGCCGGCGGCCCCGAAGCGGGCAACTCGGTCCTCGACGTCCTCAAAAAACTGGCCGAAGCCAAAGGCGCCACCATCAACGGCCTCTACGAAGCCGAACTTGAAGCGGGCAACCTGCGGATAAAAGGCGATGCCCGGTCGGCCCAGGCGGTCAACGACTTCAAAGCGGCCCTGGCGCCGCTCCTGGCCACCGCGGAATTGGGCGAGGTCAAAAGCCGTCCCGACGGCTCGGTGACCTTCACCCTGGCCGGTACCCTCAAGGAGGGTGGAAAATGACGAACCTGTCGAACCTGCCGGCACAACTCCAGGACTTCTGGCGCGACCTTGACCGCCGTACCCGGCTCACGGCCGGCTACTGCCTGATCGCCCTCTTGGCGGTCTTCCTCTTATGGTCGGCCCTGGCCGGGCGCACTGCCGCCCTGGAACAGAAACGCCACGCCCGTGAAGGAGTACTCAAAGAACTGCTTCCCCTCAAAGCGTTCCACCGCACGGCCAAACAATCCGCCGACCAGCTTGCCGGTCGCATGGCCTCGGTGCGTCCCGACGACTCCGTCGCCAAAATCATCGACGAGAGCGGCATCAAGGGCAAAGGAGTCAAGATCGCGCCGATCAAGGGAGAAGAACATGGCGGCATGCTGGAAGACACAGCCGACGTGAAGATCGACGGCCTGACGGCCAACGAAGCCATCAACCTCATCTACCGCCTGGAAAAGGGGGGGCGCCCGGTCCTGGTGAAAAAGGCCAACCTGCGGGTCCGCTTCGACGACCCCTCCCGCCTCGACCTGTCCCTGATCGTCGCCCTTTTGAAACCGGCTCCCGGACAGCGCAAATGATGCCCCGGCACCGCCTGCTGCGGGTGGGAGGCCTGGCGGCGGCGGTCATCGCCCTCTTCCTGGCCTGCACCTACCTCTTCCTCCCCACGCAACGGGTGAACGAACTGCTCGGCCGCCTGCTGGCCGACCAGGGGCTGAGCCTTACCCCCCAAGCGCACAAGAGCCTGCTCCCCGGCCTGGCGTGGCGCCAGCCGGTCCTCTCCTCCGACCAGGGGCCGCTCCTGCGCTTCGACCGGCTCGGGGTCCGGCTCCGGCTGCTGCCGCTGGTGACGGGACAGTCCGTGGTCGGCGTCGCCGGGACCCTGGGGAAGGGGCACCTGGACCTGGGATACGGCATCAACGGCACGGACGCCCTGGAGCTTGCCGCCGCCGGCATCCAGCTCTCGGACATCCCCTTCTTCAAGACCGCCCTGGGCGCCACGGCCGGGGGCACCCTGTGGAGCGAAGGGCGGCTTACCCGCACGAAGGGCCGCCTGTCCGGCGACCTGAAGCTGGAGGTGAAACAATTGTCCTTCACCGGGGTCAAGCTGGGGGCCTTCCCGCTGCCCGACGCCGCCAACCTGCGCTGCCAGGGGATGGTGCGGGTCACGGCCGGCCGGGCGCGGCTGGAGAGCTTCACCCTGCAGGGTGAGGGCCTCTACATGCGCCTGTCGGGTGATCTGCCGGGTGGCGCCAATGCCGCGACGCAGCCGCTCAACCTGACCCTTGAGATCATGCCCAAGCCGGAGTTCCTGGACAAACAGAAGCTGGTGTTCCTGCTTCTGGCCAAGTTCGCCGCCTCCCCCGGCGTGTACAAGGTGCCGATTCGGGGCACGCTGCTTAAACCGGTGATCATGTAAGACAAGCGGGGGGCGCGACGACGGCGGATGGAACGATGCGGAACAAACGATAGGAAAACGGGGAATGCAATGTCGGAAGATTTGAGAACACCAACACAGGACATGAACGACCATCTGGCGGATTCGCACCTGTTCGCCGACGCCCATAGCAGAGAGATGAAGAACCTGCTCGAGATCGCCCGACGGGTGGCCGCCGGTGATGTTCCGGTGCTGATTACCGGGGAGAGCGGCGTGGGCAAGGAACTCATGGCCCGCTTCATCCATGAACAGTCCGGGCGCTCGGCTCGGCCGTTCGTGGTCGTGAATTGCGCCGTTCTCCCGGAGGCGCTGCTGGAGGGCCAACCGGCGGATCGCGGCAAGGGTCCCGCCTCTACCGGGCCGGGCCTTTGGGAGAGGGTGGCCGGCGGCTGGATGAGGCCGGAGAGATGCCATCGGACATGCAGCTAAAGGTGCTGCGCCTTTTGCAGGAGCGGGAGGCCGGCAAGATACGGATCGTCGCCACCACGAACCGCAGCTTGGTGGGAGACGTCGTTACAGGGCGGTTCCGGCATGACCCATTCCGCCACTGCGGGAACGCCGGGAAGATATATTGCCTCTGGCCAGCTATTTTCTCGATAAAACACTGGGTAATGAGAAACACCCCATAAGCGGATTCAGCAAGGAGGCTGCCGACCATCTGCTGCGTTACCACTGGCCGGGAAATGTTCGGGAGTTGCAGAACGCCGTAAACTATGCAGCTATTATGTGCCGCAAAAACGAAATCAACTACGGCGACCTGCCTGGTGAAGTGAAATGCCGGCTGCTTTTGAAACCTGCGGTGACCGCAAACACAGTCCGTCCTCTGGCGGAGATCGAGCGCGACTATATTCAGGATGTCCTGCGCCTCTTTGGCGGCAACAGGGCGATGGCCGTAAGACAGCTGGGTATCGGGACGGCCACTCTCCAGCGGAAGATCTGCAAATACAATTCAACCACAGACGCAAGCTCAATGTCATCAAGGAGTTGATATGTTTGGAATTGGAATGCCAGAACTCGTCATTATCATGGTAATTGCCCTGCTTGTTATCGGTCCGTATAAGCTGCCGGAACTCGCCAGGTCACTGGGCAAAGGGCTGGGAGAGTTCAAAAAGGCCTCGGATGATTTCAAGAAAACCATACAGATTGAAGTGGTCAAAGATGAGGAGAGAAAGCCCAAAAAAACGCAACAAGCCGCGCCTGCGACTACAACTGTGCCAGCACAAAACGCGGCGGTGGTCAAGGAGGTAACTCCTGAACCAGCACAGGCTGTCGCAGCTGCGCCGGTTCAGGAGCAGGGAGCAGAGACGAAGTCGAATGCCGCAACCCCTGCGGATCCAATCCCAGCCTGATCTATACGGAGGAGAATCGTTCATGGAGTGCAAGGAAGAGATACGGAGATATTTTGATGAACTAATTGCCTTGGGCGAACTGGTGCTCGCCACCAAGCAAAGCCCCGATACGCCAGCGATTGGCGATTTTGTGCTTGAACCGCGCATCACCTATGTATGGGTAACACATGTGCAAAATTTGCTGGTGAAGGTATTTGGCGCAGAAAGCGCTTATTATGAAAATTTTTCCTATTTAATAGGCAGGGAGCTCACCTTTATGCCGATGCTGCGCGCCCAAGAGCTTCTTAAATCTGCGCGAGACAGTTTTTTGCCTGAATCGTCAGTCCAGGGCTATCAGACGTAACTATGGGCAACCGTCAAAAGGAAAGGAGTCTGTCATGATGCATGTTGTCTGCAACAAAAAAGGCTTCACCCTCATTGAGATCATGGTTGTCATCGTCATTCTGGCACTTTTGGCCGCGCTGGTCGGCCCCAAGATCATGGGGCGCACTGACGATGCCAAGATTCAGACCACCAAGACGCAAATACGAAATCTCGAATCGGCCCTGAAACTGTACAAGCTCGATAACGGCGTGTACCCCTCAACAGAGCAGGGGCTGAGCGCACTGGTCATAAAACCGACCGTTGGGCAGATTCCCAAAGCTTACAAGGATGGCGGCTATCTGGAGAGCAAGCAGGTGCCGAAGGATGGCTGGGGGAACGAGTATCTCTATATGTCTCCCGGCGATCATGGCGATTACGACCTCTATTCCTTTGGTACCGATGGCGCCAAAGGAGGCGAAGATAAAAATGCCGATATCTGCAGTTGGGAGCTGAAGTGAACTTGGTGATATCAGGGAGAACAATATATGAATAAATCCGGTTTGATTACGCTTCTGGCAATGAAAAAGAACATCAGCAGGGTGACTGCACAAAAAGTTGTTGATGACATTTTCAACTCAATGGCTATTGCTCTGGTTGCCGGTGAGAGGATTGAAATCCGCGGTTTCGGCAACTTTGTAATCCGTGATTATGCCAGCTATAGCGGCACAAATCCAAGAACAGGTGCATCTATAATTGTCAAACCGAAGAAAGTGCCGTTTTTCAAAGTGGGTAAAGATATAAGGGAACGTATCATGAAAGGCCAAAATACCAGATAAAACTTAGTTGTTATTATTTTACATATGATACGGAGCATCATTAGCCTTATTTTACCGCAAACGCCATAAACAAAGATTTTATATGGATGTAAGTTTAATCTGTCGCTCTACTCATCTTATATTTGCCGTACTCCACGTGCAACTTTTTCATTCGTCCGGCCAGAGTGCTGGCATTGATACCGAGTAATTCTGCGGCCCCGTTTGGACCACTTATCTTGCCATTGGTCATCTCCAGGACCATTCTGATATGCAAAGCCATGGCCTCATTCAGATTCAGGGGAGGATTGGCTGCTGTTTCAGCTCCCTCCGAAACGGCTTGTACATCCCTTTGTTCAGCCCCCAAAGAAGCAATCATGGCATCGAGCAACTCTTTGGCTTCGTCAGGATTATTGAACTTGTTGCGAGCGGCGGCCAAAAGTCTACAAATATGCTGCATAATCAGCTCATCCATTGCCGAAGAATCGGCGTCCGGTTTCTCGTGAAGAGTTGCTACAGTGTCGAGAGCAGCACCAGCAGGCCGTTCCACGACAGATGCATTTTCACGGCAGCGTTCTTCCGCCAGTACGCAATCAAAACGCAGGCACTCGCCACGACAGCAGATAAGCTCACGCTCCACCTGGTTCTCCAACTCGCGCACGTTCCCTGGCCAACGATAATTAACCAACCTATCCATGCCTTCCGGTGCAATAGCAGGAGGCGTGGCAATACCCAAGTCCTTCGCCTTCTGCGCTATAAAACGCCTTACCAGGGCCGGAATATCTTCCCGACGCCGCCTCAACGGCGGCACGTTGATCGGGAGTACATTCAGGCGGAACCACAGATCCTCCCGGAAGGTCCCCTCGGCCACCATCCGCTTCAAATCACGGTTGGTAGCGGCAATGATCCGTACATCCACCGGTATCGCTTTCTCACCCCCCACCCGGCTGATCATACGGCTCTGTAGCACCCGCAGTAGTCGTACCTGACTTTGTAGCGGCAGTTCGCCGATCTCGTCCAGAAACAGGGTGCCGCCGTCAGCCCGTTCGAAGCGCCCCCGCTTCATGGTCGTGGCACCGGTGAAGGCCCCCTTTTCGTGACCGAACAGCTCGCTGTCGATGAGGTTCTCCGTGATGGCGCCGCAGTTGAGTTTGATGAACGGCCCGTCCCGGCGCGGCGAGGCGGTGTGCACTGCATTCGCGATCAGCTCCTTGCCGGTTCCCGTCTCGCCGATAATGAGCACCGTGGTCTTCTGGGGTGCCACCTGCTGTACCAGGTCCATTACGTTGCGCAACCCCGAATTAGCTCCAATGATCTCACCGTCGAATTGAGCATACAATTCTCTGCTCAGAAAGTGGTTATCGTCAATGACCCGGTCGCGTTCATTCTGCACAGCCTTATATTCAAGGGTGTTGGCAAGGACAATGGCAAACGGTTCAGCCACCAGTTCAAGCAACTCCAGATGCTCTTCAGTATAGATGTTTTGACCGGTAGAGCAGACATCAAGAAAGCCAATCATTACACTCTCAACCCAGAGCGGCACGAGAAAGGATGAAACCTTCTCACCTCTCCCAAGAAAACTAGTCAGTGTGCGTATAAAGGGATCTGGGCTGGAAATTGACAAAATAAATGGCTTACAATTAACCTGTACCCCACCCTGCGCAAACCCCTTGTGGGTCACAAGGGTCTGTGGATAAGGGATTGTGTTGTCCCCCGCTGCCGCGACGATCCGAGTAACTCCGGGGCTTGTTTCCGGAATACCGAGTAGCAGGTGGTTGAGAGGAATGTGCTCACGCAAATAGTTGAACACCCGTTCCATAATAACCGTAATATCAAGACTGCTGCATATTCTCAGGGTCATTTCCCTGAAGAATTTATTTTTGTCCACAATAAGACGTTTAATGGCCCCCACCTCCCTCTGACGAGATACCGCTTCTGGACAGCTATATATACAACACTATGCAACAAAAACACAAGTAACCTGGCTGCCTCTGTGATCTAAACGACATCAAACAGCACAACTGTCCTTCGAAACAAAATACTCGCACTGCAATTGGACAACGTTTCCCAGTTCTATTCAACAATTTAATATTACATCAAATTTTCGAGCGAATACAGGCCGTTGAGGCTCTTGTTGAACCGTTCCATTACGCCATTGGTCTGGGGCTGCGATACAAGCGTAAAGCTTGGTGCAATGCCTCAGAACTTGATCTGATTTTGGAAATGATCCGAAAGATAGTGGCTACCGTTGTCAATCTGTAAAATGAGCCCACGGGCGGCGCCGGCACTAATAGAGCCGAATCGTTGCTTCAGGGCCATGGAAAGTGGCAAAAGTGCAGTAAAACGGTCGCCGGTCTTAGCAGTGTGCCAGCCAACGCATTCGGTGTTGAAATGCTCGGCTGCGGTAAAAAACCAGCCCCAGCTGTCATCAGTGATGAAGATTTTTGTTCCGTCGGTGCCTCACATGGCATCAGGGGCCGCCGTGATGATCTTGCCGGTATATTCTTGCTTTTGGTCCTTGGCAATCCACGCCGCTATAAAAGGAGGACAGATAGCAGTCGTCCTACGCATTGGGGGGGGGTCCAACACAACCACCGGAATCGTCTTTTTCCACCAGCCTCTGACATAACAGCAGCAGTTTACCAATCTCGGCCAGAAATAGGGCGCTGTCGTCAAATGTCACCAAATATGCAGGGCCTTCACCAAATATGCATAAGATATTTGTTTCTTGTGCCAACCACAAGCAATTGAATATTTAGTTATAGCGCTGCAGTTATGAATATTAGTAATTGAATTTTAAGTAATTACATTAATACAAACAATACAACAATAAGTTGGCATAATTTTAGCTAATGTTCGTAACGCGATATGGATATTAGATACAACATAAGAGTTACGCCACCGTCTTTGGTTGATAGTTGTAGAAGTTGTTCAATGTCTGTTTAAGCTTCTGAAGCCGAGTTTTTTCACCAGCCAGTGCTGGTTGCCTCTTTTCGATGTTTTGGTGGGTACGGCCTAGATAATCTGCTCTTTGAGAGCCTGGTTGAAGCGTTCCACTATGCCATTGGTCTGAGGAGTTCATTCTCCATGGTGATCTCGCCGATTCTGCGCATGGCCGCATCGAATTCGGTTTCAAATATAAGTTGCACACTTCATAAGTGTATCAAAAAAGGGGGTGATAATGACTCGCTTGGTAGCAAGCTTCGTGGTTAGTCAAAAGCCAACAAATAAAGTTGATTACGAAAGGAAAAGCTAAATGATTCAGTTGAATAACTGTAAAATTATTATGTTGTTAGCGTTATTATTAGTGGTTGCCGGTTGCGGTGAAGATAAGACGATCTATGAAGATGGAACAATTACAAGCTCAACCACAACAACTATTACTGATACAACAACGACTACAGCGTCCAGCACGCCCGGCGACGCGACAAATGGCGCGACCCTTTTTAACTCCAAGTGCAAAAGTTGCCATTCTGCCTCATCGTTGAAAAATACTACGGTAGCAAATATAAAGTCAAATGCAATGACCTATGGTCTGACCGATTCAGAGTTAAATGATGTAGTCGCTTATCTGTCGAACCTGTAGCCATTCTGGAAGCCCAATCGTCTGCATATTCTGAATTTTCTTGAAAGGAGCAGCAGGAATGAATGAAGTGAAAAATGGTGAAGTAACAACCGGTCTGTCCCGTCGTGGTTTTCTGAAAGCTGGCGGTACCGCCATGGGGGCTGTGGTTTTGGGGGGGCTTGCCGGATGTGGTGACGATGTGACTAAAATCGTCAAGTCATCTACTGACTCGGGGAGCACGACCACCGAAACGTTATGGTACGGCACTGAACCGGCCACCGGAACTATTGTAGAGGAGGTTACAACCGATATCCTGATCTGTGGTTTAGGACATGGGGGTTTAAATGCAACCTTAGCCTCTGCCGAAGCGGGCGCCAAAACATTGGCAATAGAAAAGGCGAGCGGTCCTGGCAGTGTGAAAACATATCTGGGTGCCGTTGGGACCACAGCTCAGAATAATGCTGGCGTGAATATCAATAAGGGGGAATTACTTAACGATATTGCCCGTTATGCCGGCGGTAAATGTAATTATGACCTGATCCGTATGTGGATTGACGAAAGCGGCGCGACCGTGGATTGGCTCGCAAGCTATATGGCTAAGTATGGTTACACCCATGTGGCTGAGTACGATGTCGGTGATGGCACCCATGGCTATTTCAAGGTGTTTCCCGTACATACCAAACTTCTCGCTGGCGATAACGTCACGACGGGGACGGCGGATGCAATTGTCGCCGAAGCTGAAGCATTGGGAGCAACACTCCGTTACGACACATCATTAATCAAATTTATCAAGGATGCCTCTGGCAAAGTTACCGGTGTATATGCCAAGAACGACAAAGGGTACATCAAGATATCGGTATCAAAGGCTGTAATACTGTGCACCGGCGGATATGAGGGAGATGCAAAGCTATATACAAAACTGAATCCCTACGCTGCCGGTATTACAACTATTATTGCAGGCCGTAGTTACAATACCGGTGACGGCATAAAGGCTGCCATTTGGGCCGGCGGCCGTAAGCAGGAAACTGCTGCGGTGCAGTTATTCGACCGTGGTCCGGTAAAACCCGGTGATAAAGCCGGTTATCCGTTCCACAGTGACGAAGTTATGGGGCCGTTCTGGATGGGGAGTCAGCCTTTCTTAAAGGTTAACATGAAAGGCAAAAGATTCATGAATGAATCCGCCCCTTATGATTGGCCGTTATTTGCCGCGGGGTACCAGAATGGCGGAGTCTATTGCCCGATATTCGATGCCAATTACTGGGATAATATTGCGGGGTTTCATACCATTGGCTGTTCGCGGCAGATACCGAGTACAACGGTTCCCGCGACTGGAGAGGGGCAGGGCAAGGCAAATTTTGATGAAACACTCGCACAATATATTGGGGCCGGGATTATCCAGCAGGCCGATACCATTGCGGAATTGGCGACCAAGCTTGGCTTGCCGTCTGCTGAACTGGTCAATACGGTTAATCGTTTTAATACGTTGGCCCAAAACAAGAATGATACTGATTATGGAAAACCGGCCAAGGATTTGTTTCCGGTCAATACACCTCCCTTTTATGGGTACACCTTAGGGGGAAGTTTAATGTGCACAGAGGACGGCATCATCATTGACGAACATTGCCGGGTGATCGACTCCGATAACAATCCGATCACAGGGCTCTATGCAGCCGGAAACGTGAGCGGAGGAATATTTGATACCAATTATCCCGAATTGATCGTAGGACTTACATGCGGGAGAGCCATGACCCAAGCACGTCATGCGGTACGGCATGCATTGGGGATTATAAGCTAGAGAGAACAATCTATAGTAAAATTTTCAAGTTTAGTATCGCGCCTTCACGGCACACAATCGAGTAAATTATCGGGGATGCTAGTCAGAACAAGAGTCCGCTGTATGAGCAACAGGGCATATCACGGTACCGTGTCCGGGCTCAATTCCGGATACGGTACGTCCGTTTCAGTGAGGTACATCGCAGGTACCACACCCCACCAGACCCATTTATCAAGGAGACGCGCAGTGCACAGACATCCATCATGGGGCATCCCGCTGGCGGCGATGCTCTGCACCATCGCCCTTGCCGCCGAGGCCCCGGCTTTCGAGCAGGGGGACTACACCACCCCGGACACCTGGTCGCGGCAGGTTTCGCCGGGGCAGATGCAGGAGAGCGCCACCGGTATCGGCCTGGGCGGCACCAAGGTCTACACTACCCTTACGTCCCGGTACCGGCTCAGGTTCAACGATATCGGCAGCAACCACCTGGGTAACGACCAGGACTTCTACCAGTACCTGCGGGTGCGTACCGACTCCACGAAAGTGGGCAGCGGCACCGTCTCCCTCTCCGCCTACGCCCGGTTTGCCGCCGACGTCAACGGCGACAAGGGAAAGTACGAAGGGAACAGAAACGGGGACCTGTACTACTATTACCGCGACGCCCTGGATACGCAGCTCAAGCATGACGAATGGGCGCCGCGCTTCTATGTGGGCACCGCCACCTTCGACGGGGTGGTGAAGAACACCAAAGCCACCGTGGGCCGGCTGACCACCAACCACCTGAACGACTTTGTGCTGGACGGCGGCGACGTGGGGGTCAAGCTGGGGGACAAGGCCACCGCTTACGTCTACGGCGGCAAGCCGGTGAGCTTCTACTACCACACGGGGCACGACCTGCTCGCGGGGGGCGGCGCCACCTACCAGCTTGCGTCGCGCACCAGATTTGCCGGGGAATACACCCGCCTGAGCACCAAAGGGGTGGACACCGACTACGGCAAGATGCGCGTGGACCAGACCTTTGCCAACGGCAGCGCCTCTTTGGGGAGCACCGTTATGAACGGCGCCGTCGGCCTCAATGGGGAAATGGGCTATGAAGTGGCGGCCACCGGCACCATCCTCACCGCCAAATACCACGGGATGCTCAACGACGTCGGCACCGCCAGCTATGTGGTCAACCCGCTGACCGACGTGGTCGGGGTGGAAAGCCGCTACAACAAATACGAACTGGGCGCCCACCAGGCGTTCCTCAACCACTTCGTCCTGGGCATCCGTTTTCAGGAGCGCATCGTCACCGGCCAGGAAAACTTCGGCAACCGCAGTTACGAGAGAATCGGCGGCACCTTCGACATCTCCGGCCTGCCCCACAAGGACACCTACATCTCCTTCAGCGCCGACTACTGGGGGGTCAGGCGCACCCCCATCTCCAACAGCAACGACAGCATCCAGTACGGCGTCCGGGTGGGCCAGAAACTCACCAAAGCGGTTGACATCTGGGCCGGCACCTCCTACAACCGCTACGACTACGACCAGAACCTCAACCTGAGCCTCAACCCGGACTACAGCACCGGCTACAACTACTACGCCAAGAAAATGGACTGGTCGCGCAACTACTATATCGGCGCCCAGTACCGGCCCACGAAGATGATCAGCCTCTCCGCCGACGTCAACCTGGAGCACGGCAGCTTCTACAACGATCTGAACAACGGCCTGAACACGAACTACACCACGGAATTGTGGGCGAACATCATCTTTTAGGGAGAGGTACAACCATGAACATCAAGACAACGGCACTGAGTCTGGCGACGGCCGCACTACTGCTGTGCGTCGCTCTTGCCGCATTTGCCGTGGAATCGAACAAGCCAGCCAGCCACGACGCCACCTGGCTGCACAACCACGGCGCCGCGAGCAAGGTGAAACTGGCCGAATGCCTGGAATGCCACGCGGACCGTGTGTCGTGCATCCAATGCCACCAGGAGGTGCAGCCGCGCAACCACACGGGTGCCTGGACGAGGAAAGGGCATGGCCTGGAGGCCCGCTGGGACCGGAGTTCCTGCCTTGCCTGCCACAAGGAGGACAGCTGTATCGAATGCCACCAGAACACGCCGCCGGCAAGCCACCGCAGCGGCTGGAGTTCCGGCCACTGCACCCAGTGCCACAAACCGGTTCAGGAGAGCACCTGCTTCGTCTGTCACAAGACTACGCCGCATAACTAAGTCCCTGATGCGTCGTACCGCCGTGCCGTCCTGCAGTCCGTGGGGAAGGGAAGTGTGGGCCTCTTCCCCACGGCGTGAGCCCGTGGAGTTCTCCCTCCTTCCTCCACGGGCTTTTTTTAGGGGCATACCCCGGGCTCAATTTAGCAGCTGACGATAAGGCCCCCTAGGCGTGGCAATATTCCTCCATCTGGATAAGGATTACTTTGTCGAGTTTACCGCCGGTTTATTCCCTGGATATGTAATTCTTGAAAAAATACTGTACACTCAAACTGTACACCAAAATTTGGTAAACATGGTAAATATGGTTGACATGGGAAGGGTAGCGATGGTATCTAATTACTTAATATAACTGTAAGTTTTTAAAATTACACAAGAAGCGGAAAACGGGAAAAACGCCTCATAACCCGAAGGTCACAGGTTCAAATTGTGTGCTGAAATGTGCCGCTGCTGCGCCAAGTCCTGCACTATGATGGCAAAAAGCTGCTGCGACATGATGTCCAAGGCCGCCTGATATGATTTCCCGTTGATACGTTGGAAACTTTCACCTGCCTTTCACTGACAAGGTGGATTTTGATAGATTTGAGAAGATTTAAATAGACTGTTGACGGCAAGATACACAAGGCAACTATATGTTTTTGTTCAAATATTTAAATCTGAAGGACAGCTTTCGAATCCCTACTTCTCCGCCAGTAAAAACAAAGGGTTACAGCTTTACGGCTATAACCCTTTTTGTTTAAGGAACAAAAACCTGAGGATGGAATGTTCCCGGTTCATGGGCATCGTTGCCTGAAAGGAAAGAGACCATGGGAAGATCTATGCAGGAAATATTGATATTCAATGCGTTCATGCAACATACGAGCGATTCCATCGTCATCAAGGAATACTTCGCCACCGAGCGGGGCGAGTTCACGGGCGGCAAAATTATCTGCGCCAGCGCAACCAAGGCCCGGCACTACGGCCTCACCATGGACACCATCCGGGGTTGCACCGATTTCGACCTGCTGCCCCGCGAACAGGCCGAAAAGGCCCTGCAGGACGACCTGTGGGTGATGAAACACCGCAAACCGATTGAAGACCAGCGCGAAACCATAACCCACAAAAACGGCGAAATCGTCAAGGTTTCCGTCACCAAATTTCCCTGGATCCTGCCGAGCGGTGAAGTGGTGGGGGTCATGTGCATAGCCCGGAACATCACCATAAGAGAAAGGGCCAAGCAACAGGCCCGCGACCTGCTGGAGTTCATGAAACGGGAGATTTTGCACCCCCTTCTCCCGCTGTACCATGCCGGTTGCAGGCCATCTCCGTCAGGCAACGTGCTGAAGCCCGTCATCCTGCGTTTGATACGAAAGCTGGCCGAAACGAGGGATTTGAAGGCATGATCGCACATAATGCCGCCGCTGCGCCTGCCACGACCATGCTGTTCGCCCCGCCCCCCCTGCCCCATCTCCGCACGCAACCGGTCATTGCCACGACCGCTTGCCATTGCCTTGTCAATTTGACGACGTTTTATCAAAATGAAAGGCTTTCTATCAAATCGACACTGCCTGCGGCAGATATGGCAGCAATTTTCCCTTCCGGCCTGAAACGGCACATCCCGCGTTCCACGTTCCGCCGCCTGCGTTAAGCTGCGTCCCTCCCCCTGTTTACGACAGAATGTCGCTCCTTGGCATACATTATGTATCGAAATACATAACGCCTGTTTGTTTGCACAGCGGTCTTTTTCACGCGGATAGTATTGTATCATACGTTATATACTTACAAACATATCGCATGGTACGAGGGCAATCCCTGCCGTGAAATATCGCGGAACACTGCCCAACGTATGAGCATCCTGCAAATCTATTCACCATGGAGAGGTTATGGCGATCAACGCCCATGAATTCGATGAGATTGCGCGAAATATCTTCGCACCTGCGTATCCGCTGCTGGCGGGACAGATCGTTTCTGCTACCGGCCTCTCAAAAGGTGCATGCCTCGATGTCGGCAGCGGGGGCGGCTATCTGGGGCTGGCATTGGCCTCGGTGACCGACCTTCAGGTCTGGCTGCTCGACGAATGCGAAGACAACAGGAACATCGCCGAGGAAAACATCTGCCAAAGGGACCTGGCCGGCAGGGTCCGGGCGCTCACCGGGGATGTCCACGCCATCCCGCTTGGAGACGGGTCCATTGACCTTGTGGTCAGCAGGAGTTCGCTCTTTTTCTGGAAGAACCCGGATGTGGCCTTCAGGGAAATCAGGCGGGTGCTCGCTCCGGGAGGTTCGGCATATATCGGCGGCGGCTTCGGTTCAAAGGAGCTTCGCTGCCGTATTGAAGAGCAGATGTCCCGGCGTTCGCCCGACTGGCGGCCGAAGTTCGACGAAAGACAGGACGATGATTTCTTTGTCGCCCACCTCCGCTCCGCAGGCATCGAGGATTTCCGGATTACCAGGGATGAAAGCGGTTTCTGGATTTCATTCCCCAAATAACCACCACGTGCCCCGCGGCAAATCTCCCCGCCCGGGCGGTATGCACGACAACCAGGCAAAGGATACCAGTGATGGAGCAACGGGAGAACAGACAGCCGGCCGGTATGCTCGACAACGATAGCCACAGCTCGTCCCGGCACCTGCTCGACGGGACCGCGCAAACTCTCCGGGAGCTCACCGGCGGCGCCATCGCGGAATTACGGATCGAACGGGTCGTCGTGGGGGTCTTTTTCACCGGGGTCAAGCTGAGTAACGGTTGCGGCGGGGTCGCCTACACACCTCCCGCCCAGATCAAGCGGGCCGGCGTGGAGATCCTGAAGGGCTCCTCGCAGGTCATCAAGGGGATGGAAGTGACGCGGGTGCTCGCGGGAGAGCTCGTCGGCCCCTTTGCCGAGATCGTCAGGCTCTCCACCATCAACGCCCTTTCGGTGCCGTTCTTCAACAGCGGCCGCTATGCGGTGGATTCCGGCAACGATATCAGCGGCTTCGACCAGTTGTTCAGCGGCCGCCGCGTCTGCGTGGTGGGCGCGATCATACCGCTGCTCAAGCGCCTGAGGAGCCTGGGGACAGCGGAAACGGTCATCATCGATCAGAAGGAGGATACCACGTTCGAGGCGAGCCTCGGTAGGCGCGTATCCCTGGGACAAACGGCCGAGGCCCTGGCCCGCTGTGAAACCGCCGTGTTTACCGGGGCATCGATAGCCAACGGCTCGCTGCCCCGGCTGCTCGCCATGGTGCCGGCCGATGCGGCCATTGCGGTGGTCGGGCCGACCGCCGGGTTTATCCCGGACGAACTGTTCCGCCGCAATGTGGCGCTGGTCGGCACGGTAATCATGCACGACAGCGACCGGGCCCTGGATGTGCTTGCGGAAGGCGGGGGGGCCTACCAGCTCTTCGGAACCTGCATGCGAAAGATCAATATCCGTAACGTGAAACGGATACGTGAGCTGCATCTGGCAGGCAGCAATCAAACCAAAAGGAGAAATGCTTCATGAGCGCGTTTTCGCAGGACGAGTATCGCAAACTGCTGGAGGAGGCGGTGAATTACCACGGCCACAAGTGCGCCGGTATCGAAAGCGGCACCAGGATGACCATGTGCGCCCTCGAGAGGGTCGGCATTGCAGACCCCAAGGGTGCCGACAGGAAGAAGCTTTTGGTGTTTGTCGAGGTGGATCGTTGTGCAACCGATGCCATAACGGCCCTGACCGGATGCCAGCCGGGCAAGCGCACCATGAAGGTACTCGATTACGGCAAGATGGCGGCGACCTTCGTCAATCTGGATACGGGCAAGGCGGTTCGCCTGGCCTCCAACATGGGCAAGCAGGAGGCGCCCGACGGCACGAGCATCATGCCCGACTTCACCACCGCCACCGACGACGAGCTGTTCATCATCCAGGATGTGGAGGTGCCGCTGCGCCCGGAAGACCTGCCCGGCAAGCCGGTGCGCAAGGCGACCTGCTCAAAATGCGGCGAAAAGGTCATGGATGGCCGTGAGGTGGAGGTGGACGGCAGGCCGTTGTGCAAACCCTGTGCGGAGGACAGGACCTATTACCGCGCCATTGCCTGAGTGCGGTTCGCTCCAATCGGCCATGCCGGCTGATTGAAACCAAACGCGAGGTGTTCGGATGAGAAGGACTTCAGAGGTATGAGCACAGGTTGCAAATCATTCCTATTCTCGCTGTTGCTGCACCTTGTCCTTGTCGGCGGCGCGCTTTCGTTTGCCGGCATAAAGGTGCCGCAGGACAAACCGGTACTCATCGACTTTACGATCGAGAACGCACAGGTGGCGGAACAGGATATGAAAAGATCCGATCCCGGCGGGACGCCGCCGCCGTCCCGTACCAAGCCCGCGCCGAAGACGGCGGCTACCGCGGCACCGCCGGTTCCCCCGCCCCCGAAGACGCTCCACCAGCCGGCCGTGGCCCAGGTTTCCCCGGAGGCGGCCCCCGTGGCCCCCCGGTTGCGTCACTGCCCGCACCGGTCCACGCCGCCGGAGCGGCTCAGGCCGCGCCGGCGGCCAGCAGTGCCGCTGTTGCTTCAAGCTCCTTCGGCGGCAGCCATGGGGGCAAGGCGACCACGGCATCGGAGGGCTCCGGTTCAGGCTCGCCCGGCAAAGATCCCAAGGGCGAAAGCACCGAAACGCTGCGGTCGCGTTACCTGAAAAAACATTTCGCCTACATCCGGGACCTGGTGGCCGGCAACATGAGGTACCCCGGCCTGGCGCGCCGCATGGGGTGGAGCGGCACGCTCCTGATCGAGTTCGTCGTTCAGAAGGATGGCTCGGCCGACATGGTGCGCATTGTCTCCAGCAGTGGCGTACCCCTGCTCGACAGGGACGCCCGGGAGACGGTATTGAAAAGCGCGCCGTTCCCCAAGCCCCCGGTCAGTGCCACGCTGAGGTTTCCCATGGAATACAAGCTCGAAAACTGACATGGCCCGCCCCGCGTTTTTCCTTGCGCGCCCCTGACGGCGGGCGGCCGAAATCGAAGAGAGGCTACCGAATGTATTCTAAATTCCTGCTGTTTCTTTTGCTCAACCTGATCCTCGCGCCGTCACTCCACGCGCGGGAGATTACCGATATGGCCGGCCGCAGGGTCGTGGTGCCGGATGTCATCAGACGCGTCTTCACCTCATCGCCGCCGGCCACGTACATGATGTACGCCCTGGACCCCACCCTGCTCGTGGGCAGCAACTACAGCGTCAAGGAGCAGGACAAACGCTTCCTCCGGCCCGAGTTTACCCGCCTTCCGGTTGCCGGCGGGATGTTCGGCCAGGGACATACCGTCAACATGGAGACGCTTCTGGCCCTCAAGCCGGATATCGTGCTGAGCTGGAGCACCTGGGGCTCGAAGGCGGATGAGCTCTTTGTCGAACGGATGCGCAAGGCCGGCATACCGACCGTGTTCATAAAGCTCGACCGCCTCGAAGACTACCCCGACGCTTTCCGCTTCATGGGTGATCTGTTCGGCCGCAGGGAACGGGCAAAGCAGCTGGGCACGTACGCAAGCGAGACCCTGCGGACCATGGCGGGCATTGCCGCCCGTATTCCCGAAAAGGAGCGGCTGAGGGTCTATTACGCGGAGGGGACGGACGGGCTTTCCACCGAAGGGGAAAAATCGTGGCATGCCCAGTTGATCCCCATGGCGGGGGGGAAAAACGTCCACAAGGGGGGGCAGTCCGACCAGGCAGGCATGGAGAAGGTCAGCATGGAACAGGTGCTGATGTACAACCCGGACGTCATCCTCACCCATGACCGGATCTTTTACGCCTCCCTCGCCAAAGACCGGCGCTGGCACGATGTGCGGGCCGTTGCGGGAAAACGCGTCTATCTCATCCCCACGGTTCCCTTCAACTGGTTCGACCGCCCCCCTTCGTTCATGAGGCTCCTGGGCCTGAAGTGGCTTGCCGGCACCCTCTATCCGAAGCGCTATCCGCTGGATATCCGCACCGAAACCAGAAAATTCTACCGTTTGTTCCTCGGTGTGGAACTGAGCGAACGGGATATCCGGGAGATACTCAACCGATGAAATCGCTGAAACTGCTCGTGTTCGCCCTGATTCTCGTCCTCGTCATGCTCGTGTCCCTTGCCCTGGGCAAATACCCGTTGCAGTTGACGGAGATCGTCAACTTCCTCGCCTACCGTTTTTTCGGCTGGGGGACCTTCGATGCCGAACGCCTGCAACTGCTGCACAACCTGATCATCGAAATCAGGCTCCCGCGGATCATCAACGCGGCCCTGATCGGCGCGGCCCTGTCGGTGTCCGGGGCGGCCTACCAGGCGATCTTCATCAATCCGCTGGCCGACCCGAAGATCCTGGGGGTGTTGGCCGGGGCTTCCTTCGGCGCCTCTCTCGGCATGGTCTTCCTGAAGACGTGGTACGCCGTGCAGGTCTCCACCCTGATCGGGGGCTTTGCCGCGGTGGGGATCACCATCGGCGTGGCCCGCCTCTACAGGATCAACAGCCCCATCATGCTGGTGCTGGGGGGGATCGTCAGCGAAGTGCTCTTCATGTCGCTCCTTTCCATAGTCAAATACATCTCCGACCCGTACAACCAACTCCCGGCCATCACCTACTGGCTTCTGGGCAACACCGCCATGGCCGACATGGATATGGCCGTCAAATGCGGCACCCCGATCTGCCTCGGCATTATCTGCCTGATCTTTCTGGGGCGGCATCTCAACGTGCTCAGCATGGGGGACGAGGAGGCCCGGGCGCTCGGCGTCAACGTGGAGCTGGTCAGAATGACGGTGATCATCTGCGCCACCGTGGTCAGCACCCTGACGGTGGTCATGGCCGGCATGATCAACTGGGTCGGCCTGATCATCCCCCATATCGTCAGGATGATGATCGGCCCGGACAACGAGACGCTGATGCCGGCTTCCGTGCTGGTGGGGGCGTCGTATCTCGTGGTTGCCGACGACGTCTCCCGCCTGGCGTTCAATTTCGAGATTCCCATCGGCATCGTGACCTCACTGGTCGGAATCGTGTTCTTCTTGCTGGTGTTGAAAAATGCCCAGAAAGGATGGCAGTGATGGCGCTCATCGATACGCAGCACCTTTCATTTTCCTATCGCCGCCAGGCAGTGCTGACGGATATCGACCTCTCCGTTGCCGAGGGGTCGGTGCTGGCCCTATTGGGCCCCAACGGCAGCGGCAAGACCACCCTGCTCAAGCTGATGACCGGCCTGCTGAAGCCGGTTCGCGGGCACGTCCGCCTGAACGACCGCGATATCCATACCATGCCGCAGCGGGAATTGGCCCGAAACCTGGCCTATGTGCCGCAGGTGCATCGCGAGACGTTTGCCTACCGGGTCGTGGATGTGGTGCTCATGGGCAGGATGCCGCACAAAAGTTTTTTTTCACGCTACGGCGCGGCGGACCGTCTGATAGCCCACGAGGCGCTGGAAAAGCTCGGCATAGCGCACCTGGCTGATCGTCCCTACACCGAGGTCAGCGGCGGCGAGCGCCAACTGGCCCTGATCGCCCGCGCCATGACCCAGGGGGCGCGGGCCTTCATCATGGACGAACCGACCAACGGCCTGGATTACGGCAACCAGGTCCGCCTGCTGGAACGCCTCAAGGCGCTTGCGGCGGACGGCTACACCTTTGTCTTTTCCACCCACCATCCCGATCACGCATTGGCCGTCGCGGACCGGGTGGTGATGATGCGCAAGGGCGTCATCACCCATGACGGCGTGGTCGGCGACACGGTCACCCAGGACAGCCTCATGGATTTGTACAACGTGGATGTACGCATGTATCCGGTGGAGAACGGGGTCTGCGTCTGCGTCCCGGCGGTGCGCCTGTGCGGTTGCGGGGGAAAGGCCCATTAGCGCGGCGAGGGTGGCCGCTCAAACGTCCCTGACGGACAAGGACGACCGCAAGGGACGGCAGCCAGGCCCGGCAGTTCGTTCTTTCGTATCAGTTCAATCTCTGGTTTGAACGGCACAACAGCTGCTAGAAGCGGCAATCGTTATATAACATAGCGCATATCGACCATCTGCCGGACAGAGCACCAAAGACCGGATGGTCACCTGTACGTTTCACCAAGCTCCACAGAAGTCTCCTTCTTGTGATGGGGGGATGTCCGCATCCCCCGTTTTTTCCGTAACGGCGCAGGAAAGCGGCACCCGAGGCTTTGGGACAACCAGATAAACCCGCGTGGTTTAAATACAAATGAAGGGAGAACAGGCAATTTTATGAAACGAAGCGCATGCAGGACGGTAAGCAACGGGATCGTGGGCGCAGCGGCGGCCATGTGTGTCATGGCGGCTTTCGCCATGCCGGTATCGGCTGAAGACAAGGAGGTGAAAAACGACGAAAACGGCAACGTGTTCACCCTGGGCAAGGTTGAGGTGGGGGCAAAGGCCGACAAGCAGAAAAACTCCGTGGTTTCAACGGTAGGCGAAGAGGAGATGCTGCAGTTCGACACAAAGAATATCGGCCAGGCCGCCAACCTGATCTCCGGCGTCACCGCATCGGTGTCCGGCAAACGGGGGGAATCAGGCTTTAACGTCCGCGGCTTTGACAACAGGCGCACCCCCATCTACCTGGACGGCATTCCGCTCTATGTCCCCTATGACGGCTACATCGATACGGGGCGCTTCATGACCTACGATCTGTCGGAAATAGACATTTCAAAAGGTTTCGCCTCGGTGCTCTACGGCCCCAACACCCTGGGCGGCGCGGTAAACATGGTGTCCAAGCGACCGACAAAGACGTTTGAAGGCAATGCCGGGGCCGGCTACACCTCGGGCGACGCCTACCATGCCTTTGCCAACCTGGGCACCAACCAGAAATCGTGGTACCTGCAAGGGGGCGGATCATGGGTAGATGTCCATTCCTTCACACTCTCCGATGATTTCAAAGCGACAGCGCTGGAAAGTGGCGACAGGCGCAAGAACTCCTACCAGCGCGACGGCAAGGCTTCCATCAAGGTCGGCTTTACCCCGAACAGCACCGACGAGTATGCGCTCAGCTACATCTACCAGCATGGCGAAAAGGGGGTCCCCCCCTATGCCGGCAGCAATAGCAACTCCATATCGAAAGCCACGTATTGGCAGTGGCCGTGGTGGGATAAACAGAGCGTGTACCTGAGCAGCAATACCGCCATTGCAGAGAAAAGTTATGTCAAAACACGCATCTACTACGACCAATTCAAAAACTCGCTGAATCAATATGCTTCAGACTATGCAACATTATTAACAGGCAGTTATTCGCCCAGCAGGTATGACGACTACACGGTCGGGACCTCCATTGAGGCAGGAACAACCCTTATACCGTACAATACCCTTAAGATGGCGTTCCATTTCAAGGATGACGTACATCGCGACGTCACAACCGTAACGCCAGAGTCGCGCTACGAGGATCGCACCTACTCCGTAGGAGTCGAGGACACCATTGATTTCACCAAAAAGCTTTCTGCTGTTGTGGGAATCGGATATGACAAGCTCACGGGCGTCGAGGCGCACAAGTACGATTCAAACAGCAAAGCCTTCCTTGACATCCCGCTTGCCGACAGAGATGCGCTAAGCCCTCAGGCAACTTTGTTTTACACATACTCCGACACCGGGAAAATACACGCCTCCGTTGCCATGAAAACCCGCTTCCCTTCCATCAAGGAGAGAACGACGGCCAGCATTGACGGTTCCAACCTTCCCAACCCCGGTTTGAAACCGGAAACATCGATCAACTATGAACTCGGCGTTCAGGATACCGTCGTCAACCTGGTCAAGGTCAAATCAAATTTCTTTGTTGACGCCATCAGCGACTATATCGCATCCGTCAACACCGGCATCCTGGTAACCAATTACAACAACAAAAAAGTAAATCAGACCCAGAATAGAAACACTGGAAGGGTCAACCGGTACGGATATGAATTCGAAGCGTTGGCGCCAATTGGCGACACGGCAGAAGCAGGTTTCAACTACACGTTCATCTACAATGACAATTTGAGCAGTTCCGACAACATTACCGATATTCCCAAACACAAGCTGTTTGCCTACGGCAAAGTGTCTCCCATAAAACAGCTGAGTGTTCTTGCCTCGGTGGAGTACGACACCAAACGCTTCAGCAGCACCGATGGTTCAACCACTGCAAGAGAATTTGTCGTCGTCAACACCAAGGTCGGCTATGAAGTGATAAAAGACGGCACGCTGGAAGCGGGGATCAACAACCTGCTCGACAGGAACTATTCCTACAGCGACGGCTACCCGGAACCGGGCAGGACCTATTTCGTCCAGGCAAGGTATCGGTTCTAGACGGTACCACGGAGTCTGAACGGATTTTCGCCATCTTCCGCAAAAAAATACGCCCCGGTCCGCCGGGGCGTTTCACCATCCACCGAGCAACTATGACAAGGACAGAACATGAACGGACATACCATAGACTGGAACCATGCCTGGAAACAGGCCAAGGGAGAACTCGCGCGCATCGACAACCGGGAATTCTGGAACAAGCGGGCGCCGTCGTTCTCCAGCCATGTGCGGGAAACGGATTACGAAAAGCATTTTTTGCGGATGATGCCGGTCGATCCGTCCTGGAGCGTGCTCGATGTGGGATGTGCGGCCGGGACCCTGGCCATTCCGCTGGCAAAGAGCGTCAGGTCGGTGACCGCACTCGATCTTTCGCCCGTCATGATCGATCTGCTGCGCCAGCGCTGCACCGAGTCGGCAATCACCAACATCACCCCCCTCGTCGGCAGATGGGAGGACGACTGGGACAGCCTGGGCATCGGGGAATACGATGTCGCCATCGCCTCGCGGTCCCTGGTAATGGACGACCTTGCCGAAGGCATTGCCAAGCTGAACCGGGCGGCACGGCGGATGGTCTGCATCTCCGCCCTGGTGGGCGACGGCCCCTTCGACCGGCGGCTCTACGACGCCGTGGGGCGGCCGCTCAAAATGGGACCCGATTATATCTATGTGTACAACTACCTGTACCAGATGGGCATATACGCGGATGTCGGCTTCATCGGCACCACGGAATGGAAGAACTATGAAAGCCCGGCCGAGGCGCTGGAAAAGATGCTCTGGATGCTGGACGGGATTACGCCGGAAGAAGAACGCCGGCTCAAGGAGTATCTCGACGCCCAACTGGTCAGGCATGATGGTGGATGGCGCCTGCCGGAGCCAAAGGTGGTGCGCTGGGCCTTCATCAGGTGGGAAAAGGAGGCCTGACCATGCGGTGCAACTTCTGCGAATGGCGCTGTGAACTGGGTGCCGATACCTATGGCCGATGCCGGATGTATTACGCGGACGGTCAGGCCATCAGGGAACGCTTTCCGGGAATGTGGTGTTCCTACGAGGTGGGAAAGATCGAAGCGGTCCCCTTTTACCATGCATATCCCGGAAGCCGGTGCCTGACCACGGGCACGAGCAGTTGCAACTTTTCCTGCACCTACTGTTCGAATGCCTTCATTGCCAAACAAAACCCCGCCGCCATGCAGGGGAGCATGTTTCATTTCTCGGCGCAACGCATGGTGGGGATGGCGCTGAAACTGGGGTGCCGCAGTATTGTCTTTAATGTGAACGAACCGACCGTGTCCCTCCCCACCCTCCGGGAATTGGCGACAGAAGCGGCAGCGGCGGGCATCCCCCTCGGTTGCCTGACCAACGGCTACACGACCCCGGAAGCCACCGAACTGCTGGCCACCATCTTCACGTTCTTCAACATCAGCCTGAAAGGGTTGGCCGACGACTTCAACCGGAGCCATATCGGCATCCCGTCGGTTGATCCAATCCTGCGCACCATCACCCGGTTGGCGGGAACGCATCATGTCGAGGTGACAACGCCGGTCATTCAGGGGGCCAATGACCATGAGCTCGACGATATCGCGCGCTTTATCGCCGCTGTTGATCCCGAAATCCCGTGGCACGTGCTCCGTCTGCTCCCCGAAGACGAGATGAAGGACGCGGTCTATCCCGATATCGTGCGTATCAACGAGACGTTGCACACGGCAAGAAGGCACCTGCCCTATGTCTATTTTCACAATTTCGTCGGCTCCGACTGGGTGAACACCCTCTGCCCGGAGTGTGCCGCGCCGGCCATGGAACGTTTCAGCCTGGGGTGCGGGGGGGACCAGCTGCAACGTTTCTCATGCCCCGACGGGAACTGCCCATCCTGTGGTCACACCATCAAACTACTGAGGGACGAAACGCCATGAAACCGACGACGCACGACCACCACGCAAGCCTGGCCATAATAGACACCCGGGAGTGGCAGAACCGGTTTGACCTGAGAACCGGCGACAAGTCGGGCGAGCAGGGCCCCCTGGTCGAGATGATGCAGCAGGTGCTGAGCCGGCACCACTACCCTGGCGATCTCCATGCCGACAGCAACCGCTGGGTAACCGACATCGCCCTGGACCTGGCGGCCGGCTACCAACCGCGCTTCACCTTCCTGACCTATGCCCAACAGTATTTTGCCAGCAGGGTCGGCCCCATGGATGTCGCGGAACGCCGCCGGATGATGGCGGAACTGTTCCGCGAAGTGGAACGTTTTCTCGGCGAATCCGGATGTATGCCGGTAATCGTCGGACGGGGTGGCGTGACGTCCCTCAACGGCATCATCGACCTGAGCATGCTCGACGGAATCGGCATTTCCACCCATTGGTCGGCCAGATACGCCGGACTGCACGAACCAAGCGGGGCGGACCTGAAACGGCTGCGCGAGGAACCGGGCCTGGACAGGATCGTGACCAGGAGCGAGTTCCTGGAACTGTTCGATGGTTCCCCCGGGGACGGGAGACTGCTCCCCGATTACCTGCTGGTCGCCCGGCGGGGCTATGCCTTCAGGGCACTGGGGTGCACCATGCGGAAACCGGTCATGATCCCGGATGCCGCCGACCACATCCCGCTTTCCAGCCCTCTGGGGACGGCAGCCGACATAACCGCCATCCGGGGGCTCGTCGAACGGGGGTTGCAACAGGGACACCGGGTCGCTCTCATCGTCCTCGAGGGGGTGGGCAGCGACGATTTCCTGCTGCCCTTCACCCCCTGCGGGAACAACCGGGCCTGGTTTTGTTACGAACCGGGCGACGCCCAGTTTCTGGCCATTACCACCGGGCAACACCGGATATTCGACTACCCGCCGGGCTACCTGTTTCACGATGAAGACACCAGGGAGAAGGAATACCCGCTTTCCGGGTACTTCAAGAAAATACCGGCCGGGACCATCGGCGCCGAATTTTCCGGCAGGAGCATCGCCGTGGGCAACAAAAGCATGGCCATGCACATGGTAGCCGGTGCGGACCTGTGTGTGGAGTGCTTTGCCAGAAATTATTACAACCAGGGGACGCTGGGGGTGATCCACCGCCAGGATAAGCCGTGACGTCCCCCGTTATCCGTATTGGAGGTTATTACATGCTGCGTTTTGCCCTTACTATCGTCATGGTGCTTTCCCTTTGCGCCAGCGCATATTCGCGCACGATCACCGACATGACGGGGAGGCGGGTGGCCATCCCCGACCGGATCGAACGGGCCGTTGCCCTGTCGCCGCCGGCTACCTACCTGATCTATACGGTCGCTCCCGAGCTTCTGGCCGGGCTCAACTTTCCGTTATGGGAGAGCGAAAAGATCTTCACGCCGGAGCGGTTCAGAAAGCTCCCGGTCATCGGCGGCATGGTCGGCGAAGGGAGGAACCTCAACCTGGAGGTGCTGCTCAGGATCAAGCCGGACGTGGCCTTTCTCTGGGAACGGAACAGGGGCCAATTCAGTGCGGTCAACAGGGAATATGAACGAATCCTCAAGCCGCTGGGCATACCGCTGGTCTATGTGTACATCGACTCGCTGAAGGATTATCCCGCAGCGCTTTTGTTCATGGGAGACGTGCTGGGCAGGAAAGAGCGGGCGGCACGGCTTCACCGTTACGCGGTCAACGCGCTGCACAAGACGGAGCGGGCAGTGGCGGCCCTGCCGGAGGGCAGACGGGTGCCGGTCTATTATGCCGAAGGTATCGACGGACTCTCCACCGAGGGCGAAGGCTCCATGCACACGGAGCTCATTCAGCTGAGCGGCGGCAAAAACGCCTGCCGTCTGAAACCGACCAGCCCCAACGGCATGGAGCGGATCTCCATGGAGCAGCTTCTGGTGTACGATCCCGAGGTGATCCTGGTGAAGGAGCGGATCTGCTACGAACGGATTCTGAAGGATGCGCGCTGGAGACAACTGCGGGCCGTCCGCAGCAAAAAGGTCTATCTCATCCCCCATGTGCCGTTCAACTGGTTCGACCGGCCGCCCTCCTACATGCGGCTGTTGGGCGTCCAGTGGCTGACCAACCTCCTCCACCCAACCCGGTACCCGGCCGATATGATGAAGGAAACCAGGGAGTTTTACAGTTTGTTCCTCGGCAAGGAACTCTCGGACCGGGAAACCCGCGACGTGTTGCAACCGTGATTCCCTTTGCGGATCGTGGCGCCGGATGCTATTTTAGCCGCTATACGGAACGGGCGACGGTACGCCGGCCGATCGCCCGGCCTGAAGCGGAGCATGTATCGGAGCGGGATGAAAAGGGGGGGAAGACTATGGGAAATATGGCAACGATGCTGTTGTGCCTGGCGTTCATGGCCGGTTGCGCAACACTGGAAAAGCACGACACGACACCGGTCACCAAGGGAAGAGTTCAGGGCTACCTGCCCTCCGGCTCCCTGCCCGATATGGTGGCACTGATCCCGCCGCCGCCCGCCGCCGGTTCAACCGCGTTTGCGCTCGACCAGGAAACCGGCCGCGCCAGTTTCCCCCTGCGGGATTCGGCCCGCTGGGCGCTGGCCGTCCAGGATGCCGACCTCTCCTTTCCGGCCGCGGCAGAGAGTTTTTCCTGCGTCCTGAACGCCCGCATCAGCGAACAGGATACCCCCCGCCTCTTCCGTCTGCTGCGCCGTACCCTGGCCGATGCGGGCAACGCCGTTTCCCGGCCGAAGGATACCTATAAGCGCCCCCGCCCCTTCATGGTGAACGGAGAACGCATCTGCACCCCGGACTACGAGCAGCGTTTGCGCACCAGCGGTTCCTACCCGTCGGGGCACACCACGGCCGGTTGGGCCTGGGCGCTCATCCTGAGCGAGATCGCGCCGGAACGGGCCGAGGCGATCCTGGTTCGGGGAAGGGCCTATGGCCAGAGCCGGATCGTGTGCAACGTGCACTGGCTGAGCGACGTGAATGAAGGGCGCACCGTTGCCGCGGCGGTGGTGGCCCGGCTCCATACCGATCCCGCCTTCCGGGCGGATCTGGAGGCCGCCAGGGCCGAGCTTGCCGCGGTCAGGGCCAAAGGGCTGGCGCCTGTCCGCGACTGTCGCGCCGAGGCCGAGGCGCTGGCCCTGTCCCAGGTTCCCGGGCCGCAGCCGCCATCCCACTAGTGCCCGGAACCGCCACCGAAACCATCTGGCTCAAAACGGCCGGCATTGCCGAAAACCCACGACAGATCACACGTTCCAACTACCAAAGGGGGAAACGCCATGAATCACACCGAAAATACGAACCCGGAAACCAAACCCCATGGCAAGCATAAATACGGCCCGGAATACATGTCCCACGAACTGAAGGTGACCGGACGCGTGGAGAGGCCGCTTTGCTTGAGTGTCTCCGATCTGCGGGAGATGGCCGCCCTGGAGATCGAGGCGCTGCCCATCATCTGCGGCAGCGGCACGGAGAAGGGGACCATCAAGAGCTACCGCGGGGTATTGCTGCAGGAAATCCTGGACCGGGCGGCCGTAATCATCACGGAACATCATGCACCCAACAGGCTGTACCTCAAACTCACGTCCAACGACGGCTATATGGCGCTCTTCAGCTGGCAGGAGATCAACAACACCGCGGTCGGCGACAAGGCGATCGTGGTGTTCGAGCGGGAGGGGCAGCCCCTGGACGAGAACGAGGGCGAATTCGCCTTTGTCTCGGCCAACGACGACCGCCCCGGCCCGCGCCGCATGCGCTACCTGGGACAGATCGAGGTGTGCGAGGCCGTCTGATCGCCCCTGCCCCGGTATGGCCGCTCCCTCACGCGGGGGGCCATGCCGGGCCGGTTCGTCAGGGTTGCTCTATCAACTCGATGAACTCTTCCCGCTTGATTTCATCGACGATCCAGGAGCAGGCGGCAAAGCAGCGGTCCCGGGTCGCGCCGGAGACGATCGCCAGCAGCACCGAATCGCAGGCGCCGATGGTCCCGAGGCGGTGGACGATCAGGACCTGATTGAGCTTAAACCGCTCCTCTGCCCGGCGGGCAAGTGCGGCGAGCCGTTCGTCGGCATCGGCGACGAGCGGTTTAAGCTCGACGGCGGCAAAGTTCGGGACCTGCTTTCCCGGCCGTTTCACCCGGCCGTGGTGCATGACCACCGTGCCGGTGCTGTCGGTTTCACGCTCGAGAAAAGCGCGGTAGAGCCCCAGGTGGTCAAACTCCTCTGTGGAACAGAATGCGGTAATCACGTGCGTACACTCCTTGTTGTATAAAATCGGTCATGGGCGGACCGGTATCAGGTTCAAGGCAGCATCGGCGGCCCGGCCTTTTCCCCGTTCTCCCGGGTCTGCCGACAATGATCCGCAATTTATCAGAGTTTTACCGATTCTGCACCCACTCCGTACGCCTCCCCCGTCATCCAACCGGATCATCCGTGCGCTTTCCGGGATTTTTCACAAAAAAATCCCCGTAGCACGGAGGGATAGCTACGGGGCGCCTTATGGGCAATTCCCATCATGAATAGCGTTATGAATGGATATCCTTAGCCCGGAACAGACCTTGCGGGCGAAAAAACCGGCGAATTAGTGGGTAACCCACCACATCCTGGCCATGAAACCGGCAAAAAGGATAACGCCAAGCGTGAACATGCCCGTCACCCCAATGGGTACGATGGCATCCACCAGCATCATCTGCTGCCGCGCCCCCTGGCTTCGCTCCCGGTTGCTCTCATAATTTTCGTTTGATCTCTGCATGATATGCCTCCTGCTCGTACACTGCACACCTATTAAGGATAAACAATACCATTTTTATCCTTAATGTCAACCATTCTATTGAAACGCCCGGTATCCCCCGTCCCCGCGACAGGAGCAATGCAGAACAAAAAATATCACCGCTGCCGACAGCGGGAACGGGCGTATAATAGAAATGTAGGGCAGAAACGGTCCGCCCGGAAAGGATGGCCGATATGTCGGTCTTTCTCAGCTTCATCTCTGCGACGGGTCTGATGCTCGGATTATTCATCCTGGCGTTTGTGGGGGTGTACATATTGGCGTTGCTTTTATCGCCGATTGAACGCAGAATATCCAACTACGTATGGTCACACCCCGTGCATGCGCCGGCAACAGGCCCCCATAAGGGATCATTCAGAACATTCAGCAAGAGAATTCAGCATGGTCACGACACCAGATAACCGCATGCGTGGAGCAAGGCGTCACAGGAGGTTCCTGGGAGTGGCGGCCGTACTCTGCGGTGTCGTGCTGCAAGCCGCCGTTTGCCGCGCCGGCGAGGAGAAGGACGGTTTCTCGCTGGGGTACGGCATCCTGCGGCCTGTTGCCAACGATACGACCGGCAAGAGCCCCGGCCTGCTGACCGCGAAGTACGGCTTCAGCCTGCTGAAAAACGTCACCCCGTACATCGGGACCGGGGTGGCCTATATCCTCCCCCAGGATGCAACCGCCACGGACGCCGCCACAAAACTGAAAACCGGGGTGGCGGGCCAGGCCGGCGTCAGCTTCAGCCTGAGCGGCACGTCGTCCCTCGTCATCGACTACAAATATCTGCACTTCACCAACGAACCCGCCACAAACGACAAGAGCACGCCCCCCCAATCGCTGGGTATCGGCGTGCACATCAAGTTCTGAAAACTCATTAAATTACAATAAGCTTGTTTTTTCGAATGATTATAAGTGTATACACTTTTTTCACCATTTGACTTACCCGACGGCCATCGGCTATAGTTTCCACTTCGGCATACTATAGAGGGAGAGGGAGAGGGAGAGGGAATGCTCAGAAAAAAACTGGCTTTCAAGGTATTGGTAATCCTGGGGATTTCGCTCGGCTGCGGCCTGGCAGCCATGATGGTGATTTCGATCTGGCAGCAGGCCAGTTCGACCATGAAGCTGCAGTTGAAGAATACCCGCAACCTGGCGGCCATCTTCATCAGGGACATCGACGATTACATGATGAAGGGTGACTCCAAAGAGGTCAACAAGTACATCCGTGAAAACAAGGAAAAGAAGCTGTTCCTCGACCTCAAGATCTACGACGAGCACGGCAAGGAGTCGGAAGCCAAGGACGGCGCCGTACAGCCCGCCATCGTGAAAGCGCTTGAAACCGGCAAGACCATCGAGTTCAAAACCGAGGAAAACGGCGTGAAGGCGCTCAACCTCGCCATCCCCTTCGAGAACGAGCAGCGCTGCAAGCAGTGCCATGACGCCGCCCCCAAATTCCTGGGAGGGATGCTCCTGAAGACCTCCATCCAGGAGGGCTACGACAGCGCCAAAGAGACGTCCATTACCCTTCTTCTGACCAGCGTTCTCTTCTTCTTCGTCCTGCTCGGGACGATCTTCCTCTTCCTGAGAGCGGCGATCATCAAACATATCCTGGCGTTTTCCCAAAAGGTCGATGAGCTGTCCAGCGGCGCCGGCGACCTGACCACGGTTATCCAGGTGTCGTCCGACGACGAGATCGGCCACCTTGCCGTCGGGATCAACAAGCTCATTTCCAAAATCCACGACATCATGTCCCAGATCGCCCAGAATGCGGCGGCACTGTCGGTCTCCGCCGACCAGTTGCTCGCCACCTCCCGGAAAATGACCGAAGGGATCGACGATGCGGTCAGCCAGACGGACACGGTGGCCACCGCCAGCGAAGAGATGGCGGCGACTTCCGGCACGATCGCCACGAATTGCACCGCAGCGGCGGAGGAGTCCGACAGGGCGAACGATTCCGCCACCGCCGGCGCCCAGGTGGTGTCGAGAACCATCGAGGTCATGGCGCGCATTGCCGACAAGGTGCGGGAATCGGCATCGACCATCGAGTCCCTGGGCAGCAGGTCGGACCAGATCGGGGAGATCGTCGGCACCATCGAGGACATCGCCGACCAGACCAATCTCCTGGCCCTGAACGCCGCCATCGAAGCGGCCCGGGCCGGAGAACAGGGGCGCGGTTTCGCCGTGGTCGCCGACGAGGTCCGCGCCCTGGCGGAACGGACCACCAAGGCCACCCACGAGATCGGCAAAATGATCAAGGCCATCCAAAACGAGACCAAAAGCGCGGTCGCCACCATGGAAGAGGGTGTCAAAGAGGTGGAGGCCGGTACCGAAGAGGCCGCCAGTTCGGGAGAGGCAATCTTCGAGATCATCGAGCAGATTCGCGCCGTCGTGACCCAGGTCAACCAGATCGCCACCGCGGCCGAACAGCAGACGGCAACCACCAGCGAGATCAGTTGCAATATCCAGCGGGTCACCACCGTCGTCCAGGGGGCGGCAAACGGAGCCCAGGAATCGGCCGCAGCGGCCAACCAACTGGCGGACCTGGCCCACGACCTGAAACGGCTCGTGGGGCAGTTCAAACTCTCGTAACGGCAGGATAGCGCCCAGGCGGGGCAATTCCCCAACCGCCCGACATACAGCTGCACCAACGAAACGGGAGATGCCATCTCCCGTTTCGTGTGCGCAGGGCTGCAAGACACCATGCCGCCGCCCTTTTCCCCCCCAGGAGCGGATGCTGCGCCGCAAACAGCATCCGCATGCACTTTTGCCCTCATCTGTGGTACACTGTCTCTCGGCAAAAGACCCATCGGCACATCCAGCAAACATCCATCGAGGACCGAACGTGGCGATACCCGGCAACACGTGCATGACCACGCTGCTCGACACCTTGAGCCGCGATTACCTCCACGGCAAGGAAGAGGTGCTGCGCCTGTCCCTGGTCGCCCTTTTGACCGGCGGGCATATCCTGATCGAGGACCTTCCCGGCCTGGGCAAGACGACCATCGCCCTGGCCCTGGCCGGGATCACCGGCCTCTCCTTCGGCAGGGTGCAGTGCACCAGCGACCTGCTCCCGTCGGACATCACCGGCCTGTCGGTCTTCAACCGCGAGGAGGGGCATTTCGCCTTCCTGCCGGGGCCGATCTTCAACAACATCGTCCTGTTGGACGAGATCAACCGGGCCATGCCGCGCACCCAGAGCGCCATGCTGGAGGCCATGGAAGAGCGGCGGGTCACGGTGGAGGGAACGACGCACCACCTGCCCGACCCCTTCATGGTGTTCGCCACCCAGAATCCCTCCGACCAGAGCGGCACGTTCCCCCTGCCCGAATCCCAGCTCGACCGTTTCCTGATCTGCACCGGCATCGGCTACCCCCCGGAACATCTGGAAAAGGGCATCATCGCCGGCGGCGGCATCCGCGAGCGGATCGGCGGCATGACGCCGGTGGCCTCCACGGCCGACATCCTGGCCGCGCGCCGGTGCGTCGAAACCGGCATCTATCTCTCGGACAAGGTGGTCAACTATATCTACGCCCTGGTGGAAGCCACCCGTAGCCACGCCATGATCCAGACCGGCCTCTCCACCCGGGCCGCCATCAGCCTGGCCCAGGCAGCACGCGCCGCCGCCTTCCTGGAAGGGCGCGATTACGTGGCGCCGGACGACGTCAGGGGGATTGCGGCCGCGGTCTGCGCCCACCGCCTGGTCATGCGTCCCGATCAACAAACCGTTGACAGGGGAGAATTGTTACGGGCACTCGTCGCCGACATAGCGCTGCCTTTGGCCTGAAGATCAGCAAGGCGGGGGCGCTCTACATCGCCATCACCCTCCTTTTGGGCTTCTCGGCCGTCAACACCGGCAACAACCTGCTGTTCCTGGTGGTTTCGGGCCTGCTGGCATTCATGTCGGTTACCGGGTATGCCGGCATGCGCAACATCAAGGGGCTCGCCCCCGAGATAGTTCCGCCGGCCGAGATCTTCGCGGAAAGCGCCGCCCCGTTCCGCCTGCGCATCCACAATACCAGGCGGCATGGCGCCTCCTTCCTGGTCCGCCTGGAATGCCCCGGCGGCCAGGGTGTCACCTTCCCCCTGATCGGCTCCGGCGACTCGGCCGAGGGCAGCATCCCTCTCACGTTCCCCGACCGGGGACACGCCGCCATCGACCGGCTCACCGTCAGCTCACCATTTCCGGTGAACTTCTTCACCCGCTACTGGACCTACGCGACCGGCTGCAACTTTATCGTCTTCCCCCGTCTGCAGGCCGGTGTGACGATCGGCGATGGCGACGAGGCAAAACGCCAGGGCGGCGCTTCCCGGCATGATCGGGGCCTGGATGGCGAACTGGAACGGATCTCAACCTATTCCGGCCGCGAGCCGCTGCGGATGATTCACTGGAAACTTTCCGCCCGCAGCGAGGAGCTGCTGGTCAAGGAGTTCGGGCGCCAGACGGCGCCGCCCCTGGTCATCGATCTCGACTCCCTGCCGGGGCTGGGCCTGGAGCAGCGCATCTCCCGCGCCGCCTGGCTGGTCAGGCGCTGGGTGGGGTTGCGGCCGGTCGGCCTCAGGTGCAACGGAAGGATCATCCCGGCCGAAACCGGCCGGCACCACGGCCGAAAACTGCTGGCGGAGCTTGCCCTCTATGGTCGCGATTAGTTCGCTTACCGCCGTTCTCTCCTACGCCATCGCCCTGTGCGGGATCGTACCGCTCTTCCCCTGGCTGACCGCTGCGCCGCGAACAGCCCTGGCGGCAGGCCTCCTGGCCGGCATCTGGCAGGACCGCCGGGGCGCCTGGCCCATCAAAAACTGGCAGTTCAACCTGGCCGTCCTGCCGGTATTCCTCTACTACGCCTTCCAGTTCAGCCGCGCCAACCCGGTCCAACCGGTGGTAAACGCACTGGCCATCATGCTGGCGGCCAGGTTGTGCGGCGAGAAGAGCGTGCGCCACTATCTGCAGATTGCTGCCTTGTCACTGTTCTGCCTTGCCGCCTCCTCCCTGTTCGACCTCAGCCCTGTCTTTCTCTTCTACCTGGCCCTGCTGCTGCTGTTGGTGGCGGTGTCGCTGGTTCTGCTCACCTTTCTCGCCCAGGACAGCCGCCTGATCCTGTCCGGCGCCCACCTGCGCAAGGTGCTGGCCGCCGGCGTTCTGATGCCCCTGGCTTCGCTGCCGCTCCTGATCCTCTTCTTTCCGATCCTGCCCCGCACCCAGATCCCCCTGTGGAATATCGCGGCCGCTCCGGCGCCCCGCCCCTCCGGCTTCAGCGACAAGGTCGAGCCCGGCACCAGCGCCGCTGTCGGGGAATCGCGAACCATTGCCTTCCGGGTCGAGATGCCCCGGCAGCCGCAGCAGCAGCTCTACTGGCGCGGCACGGTCTTCAACCGCATGGAGGGGCGCCGCTGGGTGCGGGATGCAGCCGTGCCATCGGAACACCTGCTGTACAAAGGGGCGCGCATCGCCCAGACCATCTATCCCGAGCCGGGGCTCTCCCGCGCTCTCTTCAGCCTGGATGCCCCCGCCCTCATCGCCCTGGCCAGGGCGCGGAGCACCTCGGACGGCGTCTTCGAGTATCCGGGGCCGATCACCCGGCGCCTGGGCTACCGGGCGGAGTCGGTTGCCGCAGGTATCCTGCCGACGGCCGGGGGGATCGACCGGGCCTTCTACCTGAAGCTGCCCGACGGCATCCCGGAGCGGGTGAAACGATTGGCGAACGACATCAGACGCCGGGGGAGCAATGATGTCCGCAGGCTGGAGTTGCTGGAGCAATATTTCCGCGACGGCAACTACCGTTACAGCATGCGCGACCTCCCCACCGGAGAACATGCCCTGGAACAGTTCCTGTTTGAAAAGAAACAGGGACACTGCGAGTTCTTTGCCTCCACCTTCGCCCTGCTCCTGCGGGCCGCCGGCGTCCCGGCGCGGCTGGTGGGGGGATATCTGGGGGGAGATTACAACGACCTGGGGGGGTACTACCTGGTCAGCGACGATATGGCCCATGTCTGGGTCGAGGCATACCTGGACGGGCGCGGTTGGCTGCGGGTGGATCCCAGCAGCCTGGCCCGCAACGCCGGCGAGGTCTGGGGCGGCGAAAAGCAGCGCAGCCTGGCGACGAGGCTGCGCCTGTTCGTTGACTCCCTCGACCACACCTGGAACCGCACCATCGTCACCTACGACTTCGAGCAGCAGGTGGAAATCGCCCGCAGCGCCGGCAAGCGCCTGCAAAAATTCGAGGCGGGCAAGGCGGCCCGGGCCGCCCTCCCCTACCTTCTTCCCTCCCTGGTCCTGGCCTTCGCTCTGGTGGCGGCCGTGCGCCGTCCACGGCTGTTCCCATCGCAAAACGAGCGGTTGTTGCGGCGCTTCTACCGTTTGATCGAGCGGGATTGCGGCATACGGGTCCAGCCGGGCCGCCAGGGGCTCCTGGAAATTGCCGGACAGACCGGGAACGACAGGGTGCGGGAATTCGCAGGCGTCTACGCCGGAGCCCTGTACCGGGATCGGAAGTTGACCCACGCCGAGGCGGCACGGCTTCGCCGCATCCTGAAAGACGGTTTTGTTACAAGAACATGACAGCGTGCCGTAACACTTGCATTAATCGGCCCAAGGCATACAATAATCACACCTTCTTCCGGTTCGGGGCGGCTTGCCATCCCGCCGAAACGGGACGGGATTCCGAGTGGGTTCACATGCCGAATTACGGGGGGTGATCCGTGCCGAAGCCCGGCGACTATCGGGAACGCATCAATGCCGTTGTCAAAGCCCGCTGGAAAGGCCTGCTCAAGAATCGGGAGGCCTGCCTGCACAGCGACGATGTGGACGCCGTCCATGACCTGCGGGTCGCAACGCGCCGGCTCAGGGCGGCGCTCGGTCTTTTCGGGATCTTGTGCCCCGGCGGCGAGGCGCCGCGCGCCCGCGCGGCGATCCGGCGCCTGACCCGCGGCATTGGCGAGTTGCGCAACCTGGACGAAGGGATCATCTTCTTTTCCCGAAACATACCGGGCAAACGGACGGACGGCGATACCTTTGCCCCCCTGCTGGGCCATCTGCGCGGCAGACGGGAAGCCGAGGCCCGCCATGTGCACAGGTTATTGGAAAAACTGGATATAACCGGGATGGAACGGGCGATCGGCGGCCTCGCCGGATGCCTGCGGGAACCGGATCGCGGCAGGAACGGGAAAGGGGCGCCGGCCTCCATCCCGGCATACTTTTCAGAGGAGGGGCTGCGCCTGTATGGCGAAATCCGTCGCCACCTTCCCGGAGCGCTGGCGGCGGAGAACGTCCAAACCCGCCATGCGTTGCGGATTGCCATAAAGCGCTGGCGCTATTTTCTGGAGATAGCCGCGGAAATATTCGAGCAGGATTACCGCGAGACGCTGGAATTGCTCAAGGAGTACCAGCAACTGCTCGGCGACCTGAACGATCTGCGGGTATTCGGGGCTTTCACCAGCGAAACGCCGCTGGCCCCTGCCGGTTCGGCGCTGCTCGACACCCGGATCGAACGCCTGACAGCGGGCCATCTCAAGCGCCTTGCCCTGCTGCTCGACAAACGCCCGATCCGTTACCAATTTTCGGTGTAAGAGGTCTTCTGCAATGAAAAAGACACGACTGGCAGCTATCGACATAGGCACCAACTCCATCCGCTGTATCGTGGTCGAAGCGGAGCAGCAGGGGCGCTTCATGGTCCTGGACGACGAGAAGGCCACGGTGCGCCTCGGCGAACAGTTGAGCAAGACCGGCGCCATCTCTCCCGCCGCCTTTGCCCGGGCTGTCGAGGCCATCAGCCGCATCCGCAAACTGATCGGCGGCCTGAAGGTGACCGAGGTCGAGGCGGTGGCAACCAGCGCCGTCAGAAGCGCCGCCAACGGGCCCGAACTGGTGGAGGTACTGAGCCGGGAGCTGGGCCGGGAGATCAGGGTGATTTCCGGGGAAGAGGAGGCCGAGCTGGCCGCCATATCCGCCCTGCACAACTTCGAGATGAACGGCAAGCGTTATGCCATGATCGACATCGGCGGCGGCAGTGTGGAGATCGTCACGGCCCAGGGGAACCATATCGAAGAGTACTACTCCCTCGACCTGGGCGCCGTGGTGCTGACCGAACGCTTTTTCCCCACCGACCCGATCAAGACGGGCGATTTCCAGAAGTTCCAGCGCCATGTGCGGGCAGAGCTCAAAAGGGTCTTCGCCGGGCAGAAACTCGCCGTCCAGACCTTCATCGGCTCCGGCGGCACCATTACCTCCCTGGGCTACATGGTCATGAACATGCGGCGGCAGGAGTATTCATCGGTCCACGGCTACGAGACCCTGCGCTCCGAACTGGTGCACCTGCTGGCCATGCTGATGCGGCGTGACATCAAGGGACGGCGGGCGATACCGGGGTTGAATCCTGACCGGGCCGACATCATCGTGGCCGGCCTGGGGGTCGTCGACGAACTCATGCGCTTTTTCGGCGCCAACACGCTCCTGGTCAACGAGCGCGGCATCCGCGAGGGGTTGATCCTCCGCGGCATGAAGCGGCTCGGGCTCATGGCCGAGGAACAGGGGCAGCGCACCTGGCGCCGGTCGGTGCTGGAGTTCGCCCGTTCCTGCCACTTCGACGAGGCCCACTCCCGGCATGTGGCCGGCATGGCGCTGGCCATGTTCGATTCCCTGGCCAAGGAGTTCCGCCTGAAGAAAACGGAACGCCGGATGCTCGAAGCAGCGGCCTACCTGCACGATATCGGCTACTTCATAAGCTACACCAGCCATCACAAGCATTCCTACCACCTGATCCGCCATGCGGACCTGTTCGGCTTCACCCCCCAGGAACGGGAGATGGTCGCCCAGGTCGCCCGGTATCACCGCAAGTCGCTCCCCAAGAAAAAACACGCGGAATTCCTGCGCATGTCGGAAAAGGATCAGCAGACCGTCTGCAGGCTGGGGGGCATCCTGCGCATCGCCGACGGCCTCGACCGGCGCCGGAGCGGCCTGGTGGAGGTGGTGGAGCTTCTCCATGGCGGGAATGATTACCGGATGAAACTCTTGGGGACCGAGGACATCTCGGTGGAGATCTTCGGCGGCAATGCCAAAAAGGACCTGTTTGAAAAGGCCTTCGCGGGGAACATCGTCTTTGTGACCAGCTAACCTTACCGATTCTGCCGCATTACTGCACCCAGGACCGGTCCTCCGGCCATGGCCCTCTCACGTCGGGACGGGGAACAACCGCACCAGCTTTTCGAAGTCGTCCGGCGGCAGCGGCCTGCTGAAATAATGCCCCTGCATCTCCTCGCATCGCTGGCCCGCAAGGAACAGGTATTGATCCTCCGACTCGACCCCTTCGGCAACGAGCTTCTTGCCCAGGCTGTGCCCCATGGTGATGATCGCGGAAACCACCGCCGCCTCGCCCGGATCGAAGGTGATGCCGTTGACCAGGGATTTATCGATCTGCAATTCGTCGATGGGGAGGCGGTTCAGGTAACTGAGCGACGAGTAGCCCGTACCGAAGTTGTCGAGGGAAATCTTGACGCCGATCTCCCGCAATTCCCCCAGTTTGCGCACGCTTTCGGTGATATTGTCCATGATGATCTTTTCCGGGAGCTCGATTTCCAGGTACTGCGGGTCGAGCCGGGTAGCCGAGAGGGCCCGGGCCACCTTTTCCGTAAAATCGTCCTGGTGGAACTGGCGCGCCGACGTGTTCACCGCCACGCGGAGCGGCTCCATCCCCCGGTCCTGCCACGTCTTGTTCTGGCGGCACACCTTGTCGAGCAGCCATTCGCCGGCCGGGACGATCAGGCCGCTTTCTTCCAGCATGGGGAAAAATTCCCCGGGGAAAGCCAGGGGGGCCCCCTTGGGCTGCCAGCGCATCAGCGCCTCCATCCCGGTGATCTTCCCGGTGGTGGAATCGATGCGCGGCTGGTAGTGGGGCAGGAATTCCTCCCGTTCCAGGGCGGAACGCAACCGTTTTTTCATGACGGCCCGCTCGTCGCTCTTGAGGCTCATGGATTCGGTGAAGAACTGGAACGAGTTCTTGCCGTCCCTCTTGGCCTGGTACATGGCCATGTCGGCCGTTTTCAGCAGCCCTTCGATGGTGGTGCTCTGCAGCGGGTAGATGGAGATGCCGATGCTGGTCGTCACATAGGTGGGCTGTTCAAGGATGTAGAACGGCCGCTGGAACAGGTCCCGGACCTTCTCGGCAAACTTTACGATATCGTGGATGTCCGGCATCTCGTTGACCACGATGACGAATTCGTCGCCGCCGAACCGGGCGACCGTATCGTACTGCCGCATGCACTGCTGGAGACGCCTGGCCACGTCCTTCAGGAGGATATCCCCGACAACGTGGCCGAGCGTGTCGTTGATGTTTTTGAAGTTGTCCAGGTCGAGGATCATCAGGGCCAGCAGGTTGTTATGCCGGTCCTCGTAGGCCAGGGCCTGCTTCAGGCGGTCGAAGAGCAGTTCCCGGTTGGGAAGGCCGGTCAGGGAATCGTGGTTTGCCTGATGCTTGAGCTGTTTTTCCGAGTTTCTGCGCTCGGCGATCTCTTCCTTCAGGAGCGTGTTCACCTTGATAAGCTCGGCATTGAGGGCGCGAATTTCCTCCTGGGCCCGCTGAATCTCGGTGATGTCGATCATCGACACGACGCACCGCTCCGTGCCGGGCACCTTCTTGATCTTGGTGCAGACGTGGCTGGTACGCTGGTTGTTGCCGATGAACAGAGAGGTGGTATCCAGCGAAGCCGTCCCGTTGGTCGTCCCTTTCAGGCATTGTTGTATCTCTTTGGCGGCAAACTGCTCCATGACAAAGAAGTCGGACCACTCTTTCCGAGATTCCACCGCCTCCCTGGGGTAGCCGGACAGGTGTTCGAACTCTTCGTTGACCATGGCAATGGTGCCGTTTTCGTCCACGATCATCATGGCGCTGCCACTGACCTCGAAAATGGTGCGGTACTGCTCGCCGCTCTCCTTCAACCGCCTTTCCATCGCATGCTTGGCGAGCGCGACTTCGATGGTCTGGCGCAGGCGCAGGGAATCGAACGGCTTTAAGAGGAAGGCGAAGGGGCCGGTCAGGAGCGAGCGCCGGAACGTGGCGTCATCGGTGCGGGAGGAGAGGTAAATCACCGGGAGGTCGAAGCGGGTGCGGACCTTTTCGGCGATCGTAATGCCGTCGTCGCCTTTTCCGAGGGAGATGTCCATCAGGATAAGATCGGGCCGTTCCTCCGCCGTCGCATCGAGGACAAATTCTCCGGAATGGACCGCGGCGGGCACGTCGTAGCCCATCCCCAGCAGCGTCTGCCTGAGGTCTTCCGCGACAACGGCCTGGTCCTCGACGACCAGTATCTTCACCTTACCGGACATGCTCGCTCCCCTCCCGGGGCTATCCTCTGAATGAAATTTTACACACCGTTCCGGAAGTGCCGATAAACTCGACCACCCCCTGGAGCTGTTTGGTCAACGTGGCGACCAGGCTCAGGCCAAGGGTGGACGGAGCATCCAGGTCAAGCCCCTTGGGGAGACCGATGCCGTTGTCGCCCACCACAAGCGTGTACAACCCCGCTTCATCGCGATCGAAATCGATGCTGATCATGCCGTTGCGAATCTCCGGGAAGCCGTGTTTCAGGCTGTTGGAGACCAACTCGTGGATAATGAGGCCGCAGGGGACGGCTATCTCAAGGCTGACGACGATCCTGCCGATGCGCATCTCCACCTGAAGGTTGCTCTGGCTGGGACTGTAGGCGCTGATGATGCCCCCCACCAGGCTCCGCGCATATTCGTTGAAATCGATCCGGCCCTGATTGCCGGAGTTGCCCAGCATCTCGTGGATAAGCACCATGGCCCTGACCCGCTCCTGGCTCTCCCTGAAAAACTCCGTGGTGTCGGGATTGGCCAGATACCTCGACTGCAGGTTGAGCAGGCTCATGATGACCAGCATATTGTTCTTTGCCCGGAGGTGGACATCCCGGAGCATGTCGTCCTTTTCCTGAAGCGCGGTCTTGAGATCGTTTTCGGCGCGCTTGCCCGCGGTAACATCCATGGCCATGGTGATGAACAAACGACGTTCGTCGGGAAGGGTGCCTGCGGGGGCGGAGCAGAAGCTCCATACGAGTTTCTCGCCGCTGCTGGTGCTCACCGGCAGTTCCTCATACGTACAGGGCGTCTTGGTTTTATACAGGAAACCGAACGTCTCGAACATGGAAGCGGAGTCGGCGCCAAAAGCCTTCTTCACCCAGGCATCGATCGTGGGAATATCCTTGAAGGCATAGCCGGTTCGCCTGGTCCATTCGCTGTTGAGCATCACCACGACGCCGTCCTCGGCATGCACCATGATCGGAAGCGGTGCGGAAAAGACCGCCTGCCGGAACCTGCCCCCCGTTTCCAGGAGGTCCTTTTCCACCCGCCGGTACAGGGTGATATCACGCATAAAGACGCAGATGAGGTCCTTTCCCCCGGAACGGATCAGGCTCAGCCTCAGTTCCACGTCAACCAGCCCGCCGTCGGACCGCCGGCACTTCACCTCGCCTACATACTGTCCCTTCCCGGCAAAGACCTGGGTATAGAGCCTCTCGATCCCCACCGGAGAAAGATCGATAACATCGTTGAGGGTCATGGAGAACAGCAGTTCTTCCGGATAGCCGACCAGTTCGGCAAAGGCTTTATTGACCTCCAGCAGGTATCTGCTGGCGCCATCGATCAGGACAATCCCTTCCGATGCCTGCTCGAAAACCGTCTGAAAAAAATGCTCGCTCATACCAGTTCCTTAACCCTTCAAATCGGCGGCCCTACGAAACCATGTGCGCAGGAGGTTCGATTCCGCCTAATTGCGGCCCTCACCGGTTAAACACCGGAGTGGTGGAAAGACCCTGCCGAGGCACAGACCACCCCCTGGCCCCGAGGATACCCGTACCGTACCGGCGTCCTCTCTTGCCATACATCCCCATGCAGAGGGGGAGAGTCCCGACACCGGCAATCTTTGCAAGAATTGATCCTCAATCGGCAGAGAAATCAGGAAGGGTCACGATGGCGCTGTTTACAAAAAAACCTCGAAGACATAGCATGTTACCGCCATGAATTCGAGGCCTCCGTTTCTCTTGGATAAAGTTAGGGACAGTCGTGGGTACTAGCGATTTTTTAGCAGATTTCCCCCCCAACATCAAGCTGGAAATTGGTCCAGCACCCCACGATACGCCCCCAGTAAAGCGCCACCCAGGCGCTGCGTCTGTAAAGTAATCAAGAATCCTTGTCGATATATTTTACACAATACCGTCTCTCCCGCTCAATCGTCGGCGGCAGGCGGCGGCGATTTCCAGTCCACGTCCCGGAACGGCCCTCTATCCGCAGGCCTGATCACCGGATTGAAGCCACGATGGTGGAGATGTCCCAGCCACATCACCAACATCCGGCGGCCGCTTTCGTCAAGGGCGGTGATGCCCCGCAGATCGATCTCGGTGGTTATCCCGGCACCGGGACAGAGCTCGCTGAAGCGCAAGGCCTGTTCAGAGATCAGCTGGGATTGCCGGGCGATCCAGGGGATCCGGCCGGCGACCGAATTGACGGTCCATTCGCCTTCCAGTGAGACATGACATACCTTGCATTCGTTCCGATTGGCTCGCATCACGGGTGACCTGGTGCTACAGCTTGAACTGGTTCACGAGCCGCTGCAACTCCTCGGCCTGCCGCGAAACATTGTCGGCCGTCTCGGCGGTTTCCTGAATCGCGGCGTTGTTCTGGTGCGCCAGTTCGTTCAGGCTCAGCACGTTGTGGCTTATCTCCCGGGTCGTGGCGGTCTGCTCTTCGGCAGCCGTGGCGATCTGGCTGATCTGTTCGGTCACATCGTTGATGATCGCAAGGATTTCCTGCAGCGATTTGCCGGAGGCGGATGCATGGGTGCTCCCCTGCTCGACCTGGGCAACGCTCTGTTCCATGGTATGGACCGCCTCGCGGGTTTCTTTCTGGATCGCCTTGATCATCTCGCCGATCTCCTTGGTGGCGCGGGTAGTGCGCTCCGCCAGGGCCCGCACCTCGTCGGCCACCACGGCGAAGCCCCGCCCCTGCTCCCCGGCCCGGGCCGCCTCGATGGCCGCGTTGAGCGCCAACAGATTGGTCTGGTCGGCGATGTCCTCGATGGTGCCCACGATGGTGCCGATCTGATCGGAGCGGTTGCCCAGGGTCTCGACCGTATCGGCTGCGCTCTTGACCCGCTCGGCGATGGCCTGCATGATCCCGATGGACTGGTTCACGACCCCGGCGCCCTCGGCGGCCTTGTCCGAAGCACCGCCGGCATTGGTGGCGGCGTGATGGCAGTTGCCGGCAATGTCCGACGAGGTGGCCGACATCTCTTCTCCGGCGGTGGCCAGAGAGGTGGACTGGGACGACAGGTGCGCCACGCTTTGCGACATCTCCTTTGAAGTCGATTGCAGCTCATTGGCGGATGAGGAGAGTTGGAGGGCGCTGCCCGATACCTGGGAGATGATCCCGTGCAGTTTGTCCACAAAGGTATTGAACCATTCGCTCAATTCGCCGATCTCGTTGTTGCCGCTGATCGGCAGACGCTTGGTCAGATCACCCTCCCCCTGGGCGATGTCCTTGATGGTTTCCACCACCTCCTTGACCGGCCGGGTGATGGATCGGGAAACCAGACCGGCCACAAGGACGCTGAGCCCCAGGATCACCAGAAGGCCGGCCCAGATGCCGAACTGCACATGCCGCATATCCTCGTCCACGCCATCGATATAGATACCGGTCGCCACCACCCAGCCCCACGGTTTGAAAAGTTTGGTGTAGCTGAGCTTCGGCAGCGGTTTGGACTCCTTGGGCTTGATCTGGCGGTAACTGACGAACCCGCCCCCTTTGTCGCCCAACGCCGCCTTGGTGAATTCCTGGTACATGAGCATCCCGTCGGCATCCTTGAAGGAACTCATGTCCTTGCCTTCGTTTTCCGGACGCAGCGGATGGGCTATGAGCCGATTGTTGAGATCGCTGATGAAGAAGTATTCCTTGCCGTCGTAGCGCAGTTGCCTGATATCCGCGGCGGCCCGTTTTTTAGCGTCTTCCGGGGTGAGTATTCCCGCCTCGGCCTGTTTCTGATATGTGGCAAGGATGGTCGACGCCTCTTCGACCAGAAAGCGAACCATATCCTTTTTCTCATCCATGATCAGCCCGCGGATGTACGGCACCAACGCAAAGGTGGCGGCCAGCGCCAGAATTGCCCAGGTCAGCAGCGACAGGCTCATGATCTTGGAAAAGATTCCCCAGTGTTTGTAGCTTTTCATGGTGATGACTCCTCCGCGCATTCGTTGATAAGACCGTCAAATGCCAAAAAAACCGGCTGCGGTTTCCCGTATTGCAGCTTCCCACGGTAAAGAGCATGACACGTGCCAAGGGGATCTGCCAAATTTTTACTTATATTACAGTATGTTGCAATTGCACCACGGTGACGCCCCTGCGTCGCAAGTTGACAGGCCGGCAGGCAGGGCGGAATGGGTTGCAACGGATAGCAGGGGTTGCGGGGCAACGACAGAAATTGCGGCTGCAATAATTGTCGCAGGGGTGGGGCGTGCTACGCAGGTGAGCGGGAGAGGCGCTTGTTGAGGGCCTGACGGGTAATGCCGAGATATGAGGCGGCCAGGCGCTGGTTACCGCCGGCCAGCCGCAACGCCTCGGCGATCAGGTATTCTTCGGCTCCCTTCAACGTGGGGAAGCGGTCCCGCAAAAGGCAGGTATGGCACCGCTCCACGTTCGACGCTTCATCCTGCGGGAGGGCGAGATCGCTGCTTATGGCGCTCAGAAATGGTTCCAGGGAGAGGACACGGCCCGGGTGCCGGGCCACGGCATCCCGTACCAGGGCCTCGAGCTCGCGGATATTGCCCGGGAAACGATAGGCGGCCAGGTAACGGCTCAACTCCGGGGGGGCGGACGGACGGGCCTTATTGAGCGCCCGGGCGGCATTGTCGAGGAAATGCTCCAACAGAAGCGGGATATCCTCCGCCCGCTCCCGCAGGGGGGGGAGCGCCACATGATGGGCGCAGAGGCGGTAATAGAGATCGGAGCGGAAGCGGCCCGATTCCATGCCGGCCTTCAAGTCCACATGGGTGGCGACGACAATCCGCGCTTCACAGGTGCGGGGCGTATCGGCCCCCAGAGGCAGGTACTCCCTTTCCTGCACCAGGCGCAGCAGCTTGACCTGGGACGAGGGGGAGAGATCACCGATCTCATCCAGAAAGAGCGTCCCCGCCTCGGCACGGCGGACCAGCCCCTCCCGGGCCCGGTCCGCGCCGGTGAAGGCCCCCTTCTGGTGGCCGAAAAGCGTATCGCTGAACATGGTATCGTCCAGGCCGGCCAGGTTCACCGCGACAAACGGGCCGCCCCCCCCGCTCAGGGAATGAACGGCGCGGGCGACCAATTCCTTGCCGGTGCCGGTTTCGCCGGTGATCAGCACCGGCTGCCGGGAAGGCGCTACCGACTCGAGATAGAAAAAGATGCTGCGCATGCGGGGCGAAGCCGTGATGATGTCGCGAAAAGCGCCCTCGTTCTCCAGGTGCCCTTCCGACAGATGCCGGCGCAGGCGAGCCAGTTCGGTGCGGGTGCGCCCCAGGTCGTGGCAGGTCCGGACCGTGGCGACCAGCCTGGTGCGGTCCACCGGCTTCACCAGGTAGTTGTCCGCCCCGGCCTGCATGCAGGTCACGGCGGTGTCCACATCATTGACGGCCGTCATCATCACGATCGGCAGGCCGGGATGGGTTTCCTTCACCTGCCGGAGCAGATCCAGGCCGGAGAGATGCGGCATGGTCATATCCAGCACCAGTACGGCAATCGGATGCTCGTCGAGCATGGCCGCCACCAGGCGGCTGTCCGACTGGGTCAGGACGTTGGCGAAACCTTCCCGCCGCAGAATCAGGCGGGTGCTGAAGAGGAGTTCCTCTTCGTCATCGACCAGAAGTATGGCAGGTTCCTTGGCGTCAGTTTTCATGGAATGGCCCCCTGCCCCGGCACGACGCAGGGCGGTAAATGGATGATGGCGCGGGTTCCCTTTCCTTCTTCGCTTTCGAAGCACAAGGCGCCGCCGTGTTCCCTCAGGATCGAGTCGCTTATGGAGAGGCCCAGCCCGGTGCCGCCGGACTCGTGCCTGGTGGAGAAAAAGGGCTCCGTGAGACGCGCCAGGGTTTCGCGGGACATCCCCACCCCCTCGTCGGCGACCATTATCGTCCCTCCGCCGCGTTCCTCATCCCTGGCCGTACTGACCACAATCCCCCGCTCGCGCCCCGGCAAAGCCTGCAGAGCATTGCTGATCAGATTGATCAGGACCTGTTCGATCTGTTGCGGAAACCCGCGCACCGGCGGGAGATCGGGAGACAACTTGAGTTCGAAACGGTCGGTTATGCGCTTTATCTGATGATCCAGCAGCGTAACGGCGCTGGTGACCGCCCGGTTCACGTCGCACCCCTCGGCTCCCGTCCCACCGGGACGTGCGTATTGCTTGAGCTGCCCCACAATGGCGTCGATGCGGCGGGAACCATCCACAAGGCCTTTGAAGAGACGGTCGGTGGTGACGGGGACCTCCCCGAAGGGAAGCCCCCCAAGGGTGAAGCCGGGATGTGTTCCGGCGTGGCCGGCGAGGACCGGCAGGGAGTCGCGCCAGACCTCGGCCAGCAGATCGGTGTTGAAGGCGATCAGATTGTTGGGATTGTTGATCTCGTGGGCGATCCCCGAGGCCAGCATGCCTATGGACGCCAGCTTATGCGCCTGGATGAGGCGGGTCTGGGAGTCCTGCAACCGCTTCTCGAGCATGATTTTTTCCGTGGCATTGCGCAATGAGCAGTAGAGTACGGTTTCATTGCCGATGGTTATGGACCAGGCCTTGAGGGATACGACAAGCTCCGTGCCTGCGCGGTCCTTTGCCTCGAGGTGCTCCCTCAGGAAAAACGATTCGCCGGTCAGGCGTGCCAGGCCCGCGATCAGATCCGGCCGCTCCGCCGTTGCGAAGAACAGCGGCAGTTTTCGGGCGAGTATCTCCTGGCAGGGAAATCCGAACAGCTTGGACGCAGCCGGATTCGCATCCAGGATAACCAGGTCCGGGACCCGGCAGAGGATGATGGCATCATCGTGCTTGAGGAAAAACTGGTAGAAGCGCTGCTCGCTTTGCCTGAGCTGCCGTGTCCGCTCCTCCACGAGGTGTTCCAGGCGCTGGCGGTACTCCAGGTTTTCCCGCACCAGGCGGGCGCGTTCCAGCACGCGGGCTATGGTGATGCCGATCTCATCCAGGTTCATGATCGGCTTGGTGATATATCCCCAGGCGCCCAAATGCATGGCGCGAATGGCTTCGCCGAAGTTCCCCACGCCGGACATGGCGATGATGGGGACCTCCGGGAGTTCCTGCGTCAGCCGCTCCACCACCTCAAAACCGCTCATGACCGGCATGCGGAGATCGGTAAACACCAGGGTTGGCCGGTGACGGTACAACAGTTCGAGCCCCTGGCTGCCGTCGGAAGCCTGAAGCACGCAATAGCCCTGCTCCTCCAGGCAGCTTGCCAGGGACTCGCGGGCCAGCATCTCGTCATCTATGACGAGTATGGTGATGGGGGCTTCGGACATATGCCTCCGGGCACATGGTGAGGTACGGGGACAACCGCACTTCCCGACGTCTGCACTATATCATAAGCGGGCGGCATCTCAAGCATCGCCGCTTGATTTACCCGCGGTATTCAAGTATACCAATGACAAGGAATATTGTATACACATCTCGGAGACGTGATGACGGGATTTCTCAGAAAACTAAGACTGCGCTGGAAGCTGCTGGCACTGGTGCTGCCCCTGGTGATCGGCCCGATCTTCATCGTCGCCGGGGTGATCGGCTATATCGCCAACCACCAGGCATATCTCGGGGTCACCCAGACCAGCAAGGACGACCTGCAGCACATCACCGCCTTCACCATCGACCTGCTCAATTCCCATTATCAGCAGTTTCAGGTCTACAAACAGGACAAGATCAAGAACTTCAACAGCGAATTGGCGACCCTCACCAATCTCTCCTATAATCTGGTGGAGTCCGAACACAAGCAGTACAAACAGGGGCGCTTCGACCTGGCCACCGCCAAACGCGAAGCGCGGGACGCGCTGAAAAAGGTCAACGTGGGGGAGACCGGCTACATCTATGCCATGACCAGCCGTGGCGACCTGAAGGTGCACATCGCCCGCGAAGGGGAGAACGTCTACAACGAAATGGACGAGAACGGCCGCCACTTCATCCGGGAGATGTGCGAAACCGCCAAACGTTCGAAACCGGGCGAGGTGCTGTTCATCATCTATCCCTGGCGCAATGCCGTCCTGGGCGACAAATACCCCCGCAAAAAGATCGTTGCCTACCGTTACTTCCGGGAGTGGGACTGGATCATCGCCACCGGCGGCTACCTGGAGGAAACCTACGACGAAGCGGCCTTTGAGCGCAAATCCTTTGCCGAACTGAAGGAAAAGATCAAGGCCAAGAAAGTGGGCTCCACCGGCTACATCTTCTGCATGGACAGCGGGGGCACCTTCACCGTCCATCCCGACTCGGAGGGCATGAACTTCTTCAATGCCCGCGATTCCAGCGGCTTCCCCTTCATCCGCGAGATGTGCGCAAAAAAAAGCGGCTGGATCCGTTATCCCTGGAAGAATACCAGCGACAGCGAACCGCGCATGAAGATCGTGCGTTACGCGTATTTCAAACCCTGGGACTGGATCGTGGCGGTCGGCTCCTACGAGGACGAGTTCTACCGGGAGGCCAACAAGATCAAGGACCGCATCGTGATCAGCATGGTTCTCCTCAGCCTGCTGGTGGGGCTGTTCGCCGCGGCTCTGGTCTTCCGCGCCTCCACCATCATCACCAGCCCCATCACCCACATGATCGACGTCATTCGGCGCGTCAAACGGGGCAACCTGGAGGAGAAAATGGAGGTTGAAGGGCAGGACGAACTGGCCGAACTGGCCGGGGTGTTCAACCGCATGACCGACATAATACGCCGCAATAAGGAGATGGAGGCAAGCCTTGCCCAGCACGGCAAGATGGCCTCCCTGGGCGTACTTTCCTCGGGCGTGGCCCACGAGATCAACAACCCCCTGGGCGTGATCCTGGGGTACGCCGGCTACCTGGAAGGCAAGATGGCCGAGGATGACCCGAACTACAAATACATCCACGAGATCAAGCGCGAGAGCAAGCGCTGCAAGAAGATCGTCCAGGACCTGCTCTCCTATGCCCGCACCCCCCGGCCGAGCCTGGAACCGGTCGACCTGAACGACCTTCTGGCGCAGATTGCCGATTTCGCCGCCAACCACACCGATATGCGTGGCGTGGTCATCCGGACCGAGTTTGCCCCCGACCTGCCCAAGGTTCACCTGGACGGCGACCAGATGCGCCAGGTAGCCATCAACCTGATTCTGAACGCGGGTGGCGCCATGCCGGACGGCGGCACCCTTACGATCCGCTCCGAAGCGGTTGACCCCGGCCATGTACGCATGGTATTCAGGGACAGCGGCTGCGGCATCCCGGCCGAAAACCTGGAGAAGATCTTCGAGCCGTTCTACACCACCAAGGAGCGCGGCACCGGCCTGGGACTGGCCATCACCCGCCAGATCATCGAGCACCACCACGGTGAAATCAGCATCGCAAGCGATCCCGACAAGGGGACGACGGTCACCGTGACGCTGCCCATCGAACGGGACGAATTGTAAATTTCTAAACAAAAAAATCTGCCACGGAGACGCAGAGACACAGAGAACGTCAAAGACAGAACCTATTTTACAAGGATGAACAGGATGAACAGGATGAAAGGGATAAAAAGCCTAAACCCACGCTGTTGGCTGAATCGTTACATGGCTATCCAGTTTACCCCTGTTTTTTGCTTTTTCTCCGTGTCTCTGTGTCTCCGTGGCAGATTCTAGTACTTGGTATAACAAAGGAACGACGTAAAGATGCCCGACAAGAAACGCATCCTCCTCATCGACAACGAAGAAGGCCTGTGCCGCATGATGGAGCAGGTGCTGCTGGACAACGGCTACCTGGCCCGCGCCTACACGTCGCCGCTCAAGGCGATCGAGGAGTTCCGTCCCGGTGCCTGGGACCTGCTCATCACCGACATCAAGATGCCCGGCATGAGCGGCTTGGAAGTGCTCCAGAAGGCCAAGGAGAAGGAAAAGGACATCCCGGTGATCATGATCACCGCCTACGCCACGGTTGACATGTCGATCCAGGCCCTGCGCAAGGGTGCCTACGACATGCTGACCAAGCCGTTCGAGCCGGAGGAGCTGGTCTACCGGGTCAAGAATGCCCTGCAACAGTCGCGGCTTTTGGAGGAAAACCGCGAACTGCGGGCCGAACTGGAGGGCAAGTTCTGTTTCGACAACATCATCGGCGCCTCGGGCGGTCTGAAGGGGGTGCTGGAACGGGTCGAGAAGGTGGCGGTGCGCGACACCTCGGTGCTGATCACCGGCGAATCCGGCACCGGCAAGGAGTTGATCGCCCAGGCCATCCATTACAACTCGCCGCGGCGGGAGCGCAAGTTCGTTGCCATCAATTGCGGCGCCCTGCCCGAGACCCTGCTGGAAAGCGAACTGTTCGGCTACAAGAAGGGGGCCTTCACCGGCGCCAGGGAGAACCGTCACGGCCTTCTGGAAGCGGCCGACGGCGGCACGCTCTTCCTGGACGAGGTGGGCAACCTGCCCATGAACGTACAGAAGACGCTGCTGCGTTTTTTGCAGGAAAAGGAGTTCAACCGCCTGGGGGAAACCGCCCCCACCCGGGTGGACGTACGGGTGCTGTCCGCCACCAATTCCGACCTGAAAGAAGCGGTCAGGAGCGGCGCCTTCCGGGAGGACCTCTACTACCGGCTGAACGTGGTCAACATCCATCTGCCGCCGCTCAGGGAGCGGGCCGACGACATCCCCCTGCTGGCGGCCCATTTCATCGCCGTGCAGAACCAGAAGTTCGACGCGGCGGTCAAAGGGTTCGACAAGGAGGCCATGCAGGCGTTGTGCGACTGTGCCTGGCCCGGCAACATCCGCCAGTTGAAAAACGTGATCGAGGCCTGCATGGCCATGGCCGGCGAGGAACACATCTCCCGCGAGACCCTGGACCAGTTCGTGGAGATCGACCACGAACCGGTCGGCATCCCCCCGGCGGCGGCCACCACGGCGGGAGAGCTTCCCTTCAACGCCGCCCTGGAGCGCTTCGAAGCCGACCTGCTCACGGGGCTCCTGAAGAAACATGGGGGCAACATCGATGCCGCAGCCCGCGAAGCGGGCATGAACATGGCCACCATCTACCGCAAGATCAAGAAATACGGGCTCAAGAAGGAAGACTACCTGTAATGCCGGTTTCAGCTCCGGGGCAGGATCGAGGCGGCGAGGAGTGAGGCCATGTTCAATTGGTTTCGCAGAAAAGAAGAGCCCCCGGTGAATTTCCCGGATAATGGCGCCGCCTTTGCCCATGCCTGCACCATGGGGTATCGCCTGCTGCTGAATGCGCTGATCCCGGCCCTGGTGATCGGAACGGGACGGCGCGGCGGCGAGGGGGAACGCTGTTTTCGCCTGCGCCTGGCCGGGCCCGACGGGATGGAGATCTGGGGCTGCACCATGGCCGACGCTCCGGGCTACCCGGAGGTCGGGGACCTGGTGGCTTTCCGTATTGTCAGGATCGCCACGGAACTGCCAAAGGAAGCACAACTGATCGGCTACATCGCCTGCAAGCTCTCACCGGTCCTGAACGGGAGCAAGGGGTGGCGGATCGCCGCCAGTTTCACCCCCGCCCATCTCAAGCCGGAACTGCACCTGTAGAATCTCCCCCCAGCACCTCCCATCCCCTGGCCCCTCCCGCGGGCCACTGCCGTTTCCGCCCGCCTCCGTGCTTACTTTCCCCTGCCGACCTTCCGCCAGCGCCATAATGGGGTATACTAACGATAGAAGAGAAAGGAGGGCCTATGCGCCTCGGCCTCTGCATCTGCCTGTGCCTGCTGCTGGCATGGGCAATCGCCCCGGCAGCCGAACGGGCCAGGGTGCGGGTCGTAACCATCCACGACCCGATCACCCCGGTGACGGCCCAGTTTCTCCAGCGCACCCTGAATGAGGCGGCCCGGAGCGGCGACAGCCTGGTGCTGGTGGAACTGGACACCCCCGGAGGCCTGGATAAGGCCATGCGGGAGATCGTCAAGGACATCTTTGCCAGCCCGGTGCCGCTGGCGGTCTATGTGGCGCCCTCCGGCGCCCGGGCCGCATCGGCCGGCGCCATCATCTGCCTGGCGGCGGATGTGTGCGCCATGGCCCCCGGCACCAATATCGGCGCGGCCCACCCGGTCTCCCTGGGCGAAAAGCCCGACAAGACCATGGCGGAAAAGGTGGTCAACGACGCCGAGGCCTATGCGGAGGGGATCGCCCGCAAACGGAGCCGCGACGAGACCCTGGCGCGCAGGATGGTGCGGGAGAGCATCTCCCTGAGCGCGGAAAAGGCCCTGGCCGGCAAGGTTATCGACCTGGTCGCCCGGGACCGGGCCGACCTGCTGCACCAGATGGAGGGACGCAGCATCGTGCGGGACGGCCGGGAGGTGCCCCTGCGCCTGTCCGGGGCTGAAACGGTTTCGGCCGGGATGAGGTCGGGAGAGCGGATACTGAACGCCATCAGCAACCCCAACGTGGCCTATGTCCTGATGATGCTCGGCATGCTGGGCCTGTTCTTCGAGCTGTCCAATCCGGGGGTGATCCTGCCCGGGGTGATCGGGGGGATCTCCCTGATCCTGGCCTTCTTCGCCTTTCAAACGCTGCCGGTCAACTATGCCGGCGCCCTGCTCATCCTGCTGGCGCTGGTGCTTTTTATCGCCGAGATCAAGGTCGTCTCCCACGGCATGCTGACGGTGGGAGGGATCATCGCCATGGTGTTCGGCTCGCTGCTCCTGTTCGAATCCCCGGCGCCCTACCTGCGGGTTTCCTGGAGCGTGATCCTGGTGACCGTGCTCTTCACGGCCGGATTCTTCTCGGTGGCCGTTGCCAAGGCGCTGCGCGTCCATCGTTTGAAACCGGCCACCGGCGTGGAAGGGCTGCTGGGGAGGGAGGGGCGGGCCGAGAGTGCCATCGCCCCCGAGGGGAAGGTTTTTATCGACGGCGAGTATTGGGATGCCTGGAGCGACCGGCCGATTGCCGCCGGCACCAGGGTCGCAGTGGTGGCGGTGGAAGGCATGCGGCTCAAGGTGCGGGAGATGGCGTAGGGGCCAGGTGCCTCGCCGGGGCGCATCGTGCGCCGTTTCAGGCGTCCCGCGGACGCCTCACACGAAAGCGGAGGTTTGTCATGTTCAACCTGTTCAACTACATCCCGGTCCTTTTCCTCGCCGTCCTGTTCATCATGTTCGTTGCCAGCGCGGTGCGCATCCTCCCCGAGTACGAACGGGGCGTGCTGTTCCGCCTGGGCCGGTTGGCCGGGGTGCGGGGCCCGGGCCTCTTCTTCATCATCCCGGGCATCGACCGTCTGGTGCGGGTGACCCTGCGCACGGTGGTCATGGATGTCCCGCCCCAGGACGTGATCACCCACGACAACGTCACGGTTAAGGTGTCGGCGGTCATCTACTTCCGGGTCATGGAACCCCAACGGGCGGTCGTGGATGTGGAAAACTACCTGTACGCCACCAGCCAACTGTCCCAGACCACCCTGCGGAGCGTCCTGGGGCAGGTGGACCTGGACGAACTCCTGGCCAACCGGGAGAAGATAAACAAGGAACTGCAGGAGATTCTCGACCGCCATACCGGGCCGTGGGGGGTCAAGGTGGCCAACGTGGAGGTGAAGAACATCGACCTGCCCCAGGAGATGCAGCGGGCCATCGCCAAGCAGGCCGAGGCGGAGCGGGAGCGCCGCGCCAAGATCATCCACGCCGAGGGGGAGTTGCAGGCGTCGGAAAAACTGGCCCAGGCGGCGACAACCCTGGCCGCCGAGCCGACCGCCCTGCAACTGCGCTACCTCCAGACCCTGACCGAGATCGCTGCGGAAAAGAACTCCACCACCATCTTCCCGATCCCCATCGATCTGATCAAGATGTTTCTGGAGCGCGGGAACAAGGTGTGATGCTCCCTCGCGTCTTGCGCGGCCGGCCGGTCAGCCCGAAAAGGCGACGAACACCGTGCGTTCCCGGGGACCGTCGAACTCGCAGAAATAGATCCCCTGCCAGGTCCCGAGCCACAGGGCGCCGCCCCGCAGGATGACCTGCACCGACGAGCCGAAGAAGCTGGCCTTGATGTGCGCGTCGGAGTTTCCCTCGCTGTGGCGAAAATGAGGGTGGCGGGGAACCAACTCGTCGCTGAACCACTCCATGTCCCGCGCCACATCGGGGTCGGCGTTTTCGTTGATCGTCACACCGGCGGTGGTGTGGGGCACATACACGGTGAGCACACCGTCCTGCCATCCGTTCCGCCCCACGAGATCCGCGATCTGGCGGGTTAAGGAAATGAACTGGGTTCTTCTGCCGCTCGAAACGGAAATTTCGGCCGTAGCCGGCATACGGGCCTCCTTGCGCAGAGTCGGAACCGATACCCTTCAGGTCCTGGAATTGTGTTATACTGTAAATGGAGAGGAATGCAAAGGAGGTGGCGGCCATGAGAGATGCCAAAGGTCCGTTCGCGAAGCCTCGGAAAACAATGAAGACGGCCATGCCCGGCAAACATGAGATGATGATCCGCCGCGCGGGCAATCACAATGTCCATGTCATCACCCCCCACGGCAAGATTCAGGCCGGCCGCAAGGGACGCAAGGCGTGATGACGCACCGAAGACGCAAAAAAAGCCCGGTGTATGCCGGGCTTTTTCGTGACGCCATCCCTCCCCGCTATTCCCCCAGCCCGGGGGACACGCCACCGCTGGCGGCGGGAAGAACTATCTCGAAACGGCTCCCCACGCCGACGGTCGAGGACACCTCGACGGCCCCTCCGTGCTTTTTGACGATGGAGAGCACCGAGGGGAGCCCCAGGCCTGTTCCGCTGGGCTTGGTGGTGAAATAGGGGTCGAAGATCTTCTGGAGGTCCTCGGGGGGGATGCCGCTGCCCTCGTCCTCAACGGCAAGCCACACATAATCCCCCGGAGGCAGGCGATACGGTTTCCCGTACTCCAGATGCAGGTTGGCGGCCCGGACCGCTACCCTCCCCCCTTCGGGCATGGCCTGAACCGCATTGATCAGCAAATTGCTCAGGGCCTGGCCGATCTGTCCGCCATCCGCTTCAACCGGCCAGAGGCCATCCGCCACGTCCACCACCCGCTCAATCCGGGAGCTGTGCAATATGAACAGCGCCACATCCCGGATCAGGGGGGGGAGAGCGATCCGCTTCTTTGCCGCAAGTTCTCCGCCAAAATTGAACGCGAGCAGCTTGCGGGCCAGTTCGCCGGCCCGGACTGCCGCCTTTTCCGACTCTTCCAGCCGCAGGGCGGCCCCGTGGCAGGGTTCCAGCTGCATCCGTGCCAGGGAGATGTTTCCCAGGATACCGCAGAGGATGTTGTTGAAGTCGTGGGCGATCCCACCGACCAACACCTCCATGGCATTCAGCTTCTCGACTTTGTTCCGGTCCTCATGCTCAAAGCGGCCTATGGCATCCTCGAGACGGTGTATTTCGGCTATCAGTTCGTCCCGGGACCTTGTTTCCAAAGGCATGAAAATTCCTCTCACGAGCCATCGGCTGGTATAAGAGACCGTGAAATTCGGACTTTGCCGGACGTTCCCGTGGTGGCCCTGCGATGGCGACCGCAGCGGCATGAGACGCGCCTGCCGGCCGCGAGGGGAGCCATTCCATCCCCGACGACGTTTTTCAAAAGAACCGGGGCCGCCACACGGCCTCCCTGCCGTTGTTGCAGGACAACCTGACACGGATTAAGCAGTTTTGCGTATTCATCGTGACGAAACAGTATGCATCGCCGGCCAAATGTTGATATACTATAATTTTTCTAAATTAGAATTTCTGTCTCGTGGCCATTCCCTGCCAACGTCCAAGGTAGTGGGGTTGACAGCAGCGCCCAAACCCCATGGGAGGAGACGACACGACTCATGATTTCAGCCGGAAGAATTACGCACCATTACCGCGCTACCCGTGCATCATGCGGGCAGGGACATCGCCCATGACCTGTCCACCGGCGCATACCCCGCTTCTCCATACCCAAAAGGAAACCTGTCTTCGGCCGGCCGGTACGGCAGCGCCCGCCGGCTCGCGACGTTTTAATGAGACGCGACAGTTTTGCGTAAATTTAATCGCATGTCAACAAAAATATACTCATGAACGAACCTGCCCGGCACCAAGAAGCCGCGGCGCATCGGCCGGCCCGGATACGTTCATCGGAAGCTGCCTGGCCTCATCATCACCATTATGTCCAGCCATCGGCCCCCGGGCCTGCCGGCCGTTTCTTTGTCATCTTTATTTTTTTACGCAATGAGGGATAATGGGACGAAAAGGGAACACATCGCACACACCGAAAGCGCCCGATTCGCAAACGCCCGAAAAACCGGAGCCCACCCCCGAGCTCTTGGGCTTTTCGGAACGTCTGAAGAACGTCATCGGTGCGGAAAGCCTGCGCACCTTCGGCAGCCGCTGCCGTCTGTCGGAAGGGGTTCTGAGAAGCTATCTGCGCCGCAGCACCTTTCCCAGCCTCGACCGGCTGGCCGCCATAGCACGAGCGGGCGGCGTCAGCCTGGCGTGGCTGGCCAGCGGCGCGGCCCCCATGTATCCCGCGGGCAACGCCCCCCCGTCACGGGACGGGCAGCGCCTGAACGAAAGTTATATCCTGCCGCTTCGCGAGATCGTCGCACATGGGGGGGCCCGGCTGAGCAGGCAGGTTGTGGATTATCTGGCGTTGCATGCCGAATGGCTGACGGCGTCTCTCGGGCTTTCACCGGCCCATGTGGCGTTGATCAGCGTGATCGGCGACAGCATGGAGCCCTACCTGGCCGACGGCGACCTGGTCCTGCTCGACACCAGCGTGACGCACGTGGAGGCGGACAACGTCTATGTCCTGCAATACGGGGATGTGTTGCTGGCGAGGCGCATCCAGATCAAACTGGACGGCACGGTGGCAGTAAGAAGCTATAACGGCGCCTATGAATCCGAGGTGCTGCCGGCGGAGATGGCCGATAAGCTGCAGGTGATCGGGCGCGTCGTCCGCCGCATCGTGCGCTGACCGGGAGAACCCGGCCCGTGGTGCGGCACCATTACCCTGTAAAAACCCTTTTCCAGATCAGGCTGGCACCGATGCCCCACATGGTGCACCCCACCAGAATATCGAGAACCCGCCAGGCAACCGGCTTGCGAAACAGCGGCGCACAGACCCCGGCGCCATAGCCGATGCCGTAAAACCAGACAAGCGATGCCGTCATGGCCCCCACGGCAAAGAGAACCCGGGCCTGTCCGCTGAATTGCGCCGCCAGGCTGCCCAACAGCAGTACCGTATCCAGATAGACGTGGGGGTTCAGAAGGCTGAGGGCCAAGGTGGTCGCCACCACGGCGGCAAGCCCTCCATCCCCCGTGCTTTTCCCATCGGCCGCCAGCCCCTGCGGCCTGGCCGCCGACCAGAAGGAACGGATGCCGTAGCAGAAGAGGAAAGCGGCCCCTCCCCACAGGGCACAGACGAGCAAGCGCGGCGACGAGGCGACGACCGTGCCGAAACCGCCGGCCCCCAGCGCGATCAGAATCATGTCGCACAGAAAACAGATGGTGCTTACCGTAAAGACGTACTCACGGCGCAGCCCCTGCCGCAGGACAAAGGCGTTCTGGCTGCCGATGGCGATGATCAGGCTTGCGCCGAGGCTGAAACCGTGCACCAGGGGTTCATAGGACAAGACAGGGGTCATGGGGTCTGCGCTCCTGCCGCAAGAATACCGACTTCGCCACCATTAATCAACGCCGTTGTCCCCCGGCAATCGGGCCGCATGGCAGAAAATGCCTGTTTGTTGTCATTGCGCCCTCTGCCGCTTTGTGAAAAAATGCGCATCATGAATCGACGCAATCACGACCAGCATAGCAAGACCGGGGCACGCGAACCGCGCACCATCGTCGTGGTGGCCCATGAGGGGTGCGAGCTCCTGGATGCCACCGGCCCCGCCGCGGTATTCGGGGTGGTGAACAGGACGCTGCGGGAGCAGGCGGCGCCCACCGGCTACCGGACCATCATTGCGGCAGAGGAGCGGGGGGCCGTCACGACCTCCGCGGGGGTGCAACTGGTGGCCGACGCGGCATGGCGCGACATTGCCGGCCCCATCGACACCCTGCTCGTGGTGGGAAGCCCGGACGAGCCCCTCTGCCGCACCATGGCAAACCGGGAGTTGATCCACTGGCTGAAAGAAATGGGGGGACGGGCCAGGCGGCTGGTATCGGTCTGCACCGGCGCTTTCCTCCTGGCGGAGGCGGGTCTCCTGAACGGGCGGCGGGCCACGACCCACTGGATGGACGTGGACCGCATGGTCAGGGAGTACCCGGAAGTAACCGTGGAGCCGGATGCAATCTATGTCAGGGACGGCTCCGTAGCCACCTCCGCGGGCATTACGGCCGGGATCGACCTGGCGCTCGCCCTGGTGGAGGAGGATTACGGCAGGAAGCTGGCCCTGGCAATCGCCCGCCGGCTCGTCCTCTACCTCAAACGCCCGGGCGGGCAGAGCCAGTTCAGCAGCCGCCTCCGTTCCCAGATGGTCACGGGCGGGCCCCTGGCACCGCTTCTGGCCTGGCTTGAGGAAAACTCCCATCAGGATATCACGGTCGATGCCCTGGCAGACCGGGCAGCCATGAGTCCCCGCAATTTCGCCCGGGTGTTCCTCCGGGAAACCGGTACGACGCCGTCGAAATACCTGGACCGGTTACGGATCGAACGGGCCAAGCATCTCCTGGAGGAGACGAATCATCCCATGGAGACGGTGGCGCGGGAGAGCGGTTTCGCCAGCGCCGAGCAGTTGCGGCGCACTTTCCAGCGCTGCCTGGGGATCACGCCCCGCGCCTACCGCGAACGTTTCTGACCATTACCCCGAGGAGCCATGTATGGACTACCTGCTGAAACGAGGCGAAACCATTGCGGTCACCGCCGGTCCCGAGGGGTGTTCCCTGCGTACGGACCGGGGAAGCGTGTGGCTGACCCGCTACGACGACCCGCGCGATTATTTCCTGAAACCGGGCGAGGCCTTTGCCGTACGCGCTCCCGGCGCGGTGGTCATCGAGGCGCTGGAGGATGCGGCGATCTCCCTGGAATACCCCGGCGCCGGCCGGCCGGCCCGGGCCACCATCCAGGTCGGCCTCGGCATCCCCTCCTTGATTGCCATGGAACTGCACTGAGCCCCCCTACCCTCCCCCTTTGATTGACTTTTTCCCTTGGGCGGTATATTCAGAAAGGTCGCAATCTTGCCCAAGGAGTCCCGTGTGTCCGATACCCCCAAACCGAGCCGTCTGTTCGCCTTCGTCGCCAGGCGTCCGCGCCTGATCCTGGCGCTGGCCCTGTTCTTTTCCGTCGTTGCCGTCGTCTACACCAAACAAAACATGGAGTTTCTCACCGGCCGCGACGACCTGATGGCCAAAAACGCCCCCTTCCAGATGGATTACCAGGCCTATCGCCGGGAATTCGGCGACCAGGAAGAGATCGTGGCGGTCATCGAGTCGGACGACGCCGAGAAATCGACCCGCGCCGCCGATGCGCTCTACCAGCGCCTGAACCGGGAGACCGGCCTGTTCCGCGACGTGTTCTACCCGGGCGGCCTCCCCTTTTTCCGCAAGAACGGCCTGTTGTTCATGCCGCTGGAGGACATCCGGCGGCTGCGCCACACCCTGACCATGGCCGCCCCGGTGCTGAAGGACCTGGCCGCCTCCCCCTCGGTGCAGACGCTCTTCACCAGCCTGACCGGCCAGATTGACGGTTACCTCGCCTCCGGCGACCCGGCTGCCCTGGAGAGTCTGACCTTCATGCTGGGCACCCTCGACAAGGGGTTCAAGGCCGTTGACGGCAAGGGGAGCGGCATGTCCATGGACGCGTTCCTCAAGGGAGGGGGCGACGGCACGCCATCGACCCTGGAAAGCGCCGGCAGGCAGCAGGTCATCACCATGCGGCCGGTCAAGGACGAGGGGAGCTTCGTGGCCTCGGAAAAACCGATCAAGGCGGCCCGCGCCGCCCTGGCCGAACTGGTGAAGCGCCCCGAATTCAAGGGGGTCACGGCCGGCCTGACCGGCGTGCCGGTGCTCGAGTACGAGGAAATGGCCACCAGCCAGCGGGACATCGAGATCGCCACCATCCTCTCCCTCTCCCTCACCGTGGTCCTGCTGCTGTTCGCCTTCCGCGGCCTGTTGAACGTGATCAGCGCCATGGTCTCCCTCATGGTGGGCATCTGCCTCTCCTTCGGCTTTGCCACCGCCGCCGTGGGGCACCTCAACATCCTCTCCATGGTCTTCGCCATCATGCTCATCGGCCTGGGGATCGAGTACGGCATCCAGGTGGTCCTGCGCTATCAGGAGGAGTTGCGGAGCGGCTCGTCCGGCATGGCGGCCATCGAAACCGGCCTTACGGCCAACATCCGCTCCATCGTCATGGCCGCCGCCACCGTGGCCCTGGCCTTCGCCACCTTTGCCTTCACCGATTTCAAGGGCATCGCCGAACTGGGCATCATCGCCGCCGGCGGGGTCGTGATCTGCGTCATCACCACCTTCACCGTGCTGCCCGCCATGCTCATCCTGCTGGAACGGTTCAGGAAGCCGCTCCCGAGCGCCCCCGCGCAACAGGCTCCGGCGGAGCTTGCCGAAAAGCCCTTTTTCCGCGCCCTCTTCGCCAACCCGCGGACCGTCGTCGCTGCTACCCTGCTCCTGGCCCTGGCCTGCATCTATCCGACCCTGACCATGCGCTTCGACTATAACCTGATGAACCTCCAGGCCAAGGGGCTGCAATCGGTGGAATACGCCTACAAGCTGATGCGCAGCAAGGAAAACTCCGGCTATTTCGCCGTGGTGACCGCCAAGGACCGGGCAGAGGCCAAGGCGTTGACCGAACGCCTGGAGAAGCTCCCCAGTGTAGACCACGTGGTCAGCCTGACCGCCCTGGTGCCGGACGGCCAGGAGGCCAAGCTGGCGGAACTGGCGGCGCTCCGGCAGGTCCTGGCGGAGGTAAGGCCGGTGCCCTACGAGGAGAACCTGCGGGTCATGGAACTTCCCCGGGTCTTCGAGGCGTTCCGCGACCGGGTGGGCAAGCTGAAGGCCGCCCTGGATGCCAAAAAGGCGCCCGAGGCCAAGCCGGTGGGGGCTTTCCTGACGACCCTGGACGGCTTCTTCGCCACCCTGGAGAAGGAAAAGGACAAGAACGCTCTGGGGATGCTCCGGGAGTTTCAGGGGAGCATGTTCGCCGAGTTGCCGGTCAAGCTGACCATGATGAAGGAGAGCCTCGAGGCGTCCCCGGTCGTCGAGGCGGACGTGCCGCCCCAGCTGAAGCAGCGCTTTGTGGGGAAAAGCGGCGTGCTGCTGCTCCAGGTGGCCCCCAAGAGGGAGGTCTTCGAGCACGAGCCGCTCCAGGAATTCGTCACCCAGGTCAAGGGGGTCGTTCCCAGCGCCACCGGCGAGCCGGTCATGGTCTACGAATCCCTGACCACCATGCGTGACGCCTACCTCAGGGCCTTTGCCTATGCCTTCCTCGGCATCGCCGTGATCCTGCTCATCAACTTCAAGAGCGTCCGGTTCGCCGCCATGGGCGCCCTGCCGCTGGCGGTGGGCCTGTTGTTCATGGTGGGGGGGATGCGGCTGGGAGGGGTCAGCTTCAATTCGGCCAACATCATCGTGCTGCCGCTGATCCTGGGGGTGGGGATCGACTCGGCCATCTACATCATCAACCGCTACCGCCAGGGGAACGAAACCCCGGGCCAGGTGGCCACCCGCAGCGCCGGCATCGGCGTGTTCCTCAACGCCCTGACCATTCTGTTCAGCTTCGGCGCCCTCATGGTGGCCCACCACCAGGGGGTCTTCAGCATCGGCGCGGTCATGTCCCTGGGCATGACGGCCAGCGTGGCGGTCTTCCTGATCTTCCTGCCGGCGCTGCTCTCCCTGTGGGGGAGGCGGTAAGGCTCGCCGTCCATTCCGGGAATGGTGCGGATGGCAAGACCTCCGGGGTGGAACGCCCCGGAGGTCTTTTTGTCTGGTGGTGCGTGATGCCCGCTCCTGTTGCCGGGCCTTCTTCACATGCCCCCTGAATGGGCTGCGGCCGGGATTCGATACGGCGTGCGACATGCTTCACCGCAACGTTTCATTGTGGCCATGATGGTCATGGCCATAAATGGAGATGCAAGCGGGATCGTGAGAGGACATGGTATAACGTTCCGTATCGTGTGCGGTCGGTTCGCCGCAGTAATTTCGAGAGGTTAAAGTTCCAGGCAGAGGGGTTTTCCAACTTGAGGCCTTTTGGGATGAAAACCAGATGAAAACTAGGGACATCCATGATAAGTTTTGTCACATGGTCAATGCCCTATGGTTCTTTTTCGGTATAAATTGCCGGCAGGACATGGTGGGTTCCTTTCTCGGCAGTGAGTTGGCCGTGCTGCTCACATGACTGGAAAATCCCATCATGTCCTGCCCTTACCTCTTGCGGTGGATTTACGAATAGAACCCAGTACCCGGGGTTGCAGAGAAGGGACTCCCCCCAAAGTAAGCTCCGAAAATATCGCAACAGTTGACATCCTGTCCGCACCGTTTAGTATTTGATGCACAATAACTTCCAAGGAAACCGAATATGAAGAATCTCGGAAAGAAGAGCGGCACCCGGAAGACGGCCCCTGTCGAACCCGCTGCGGTACCCGGACAGGAACAGAAAAGCGACGAGGCAAACTTCCCGATCGTCGCCATCGGCGCGTCGGCCGGGGGTTGGAGGCGCTGACCCAGTTCCTGGAGCCGGTAGCGCCGAACTGCGGCCTTGCCTTCGTCGTCATCCAGCACCTCGACCCCGACCACGTCGGGATGCTTCCCGAACTGCTCCAGCGGGCCACCAAGCTGGAAGTGGTGCTGGTCAAGGACCGGATGCGGGTCAGGCCGGGCTGCGTCTACGTCATCCCCCCCAACCGGGAGATGTCGATCCTCCACGGCGTCCTCCACCTGTTCGAAGCGGCCGAGCCCCGGGGGCTGCGCCTCCCGATCGACCACTTCTTCCGCTCCCTGGCCGACGACTGCAAGGAACGGAGCATCGGCGTCATCCTCTCCGGCATGGGGTCGGACGGCACCCTCGGTCTCAGGGCGATCAAGGAGAAGGGGGGCCTCGCCCTGGTGCAGGACCCGGAATCGGCCAAATTCAGCGGTATGCCGAACTCGGCCATCAGCTTTGGCCTGGCGGATATCGTGGCCCGCGCGGAGGTCCTCGCCGCGAGAATCACCGAAATCCTCCAGCACGCCCCGCTCGGTGCGGTCCCGAAGGTGAAGCTCGAAGAGAAGGATCTCTCCGCCCTCGACAAGATCGTCATCCTCCTGCGGTCCGAGACCGGCAACGATTTCTCCCTCTACAAGAAGAGCACCCTCTACCGCCGGATCGAACGGCGCATGGGGATTCACCAGATCGACACCATCGCCTCCTATGTCCGCTTCCTCCAGGCGAACCGCCAGGAACTGGACCTCCTCTTCAAGGAATTCCTGATCGGCGTGACCAGCTTCTTCCGGGACCCGGTCGCCTGGGACCACCTGAAGAGCGACGTCATCCCGGGGCTTCTGACCGAACAGCCGTCCGGGGGGTGTTCAGGGCCTGGTCGGCGGGGTGCTCCACCGGGGAAGAGGCCTATTCCCTGGCCATCGTGTTCAAGGAGACGCTGGAGGAGCTCAAGCCCCAGTCCCACTACACCCTGCAGATCTTCGCCACCGACCTCGACCGGGACGCCATCGACAAGGCCCGGCTCGGGATGTTCCTCCCGAACATCGCCGGCGACGTCTCGCCGGAGCGGCTCAACCGGTTTTTCACCAAGGAGGATGAGGGGTACCGGATCAACAAGGAGATCCGGGAAATGGTCACCTTCGCCACCCAGAACGTCATCACCGACCCCCCCTTCACCAAGCTCGACTTCCTCGTCTGCCGCAACCTCCTGATCTACCTGGACGTGGAGATGCAGAAGAAGCTCCTGCCGCTCTTCCACTACGCCCTCAACCCCGGCGGCGTGCTGTTCCTCGGCAGCGCCGAGACGCTCGGCGTCAGCTCGGACATGTTCTCCCCCCTAAACGCCAAGATGCGGCTCTTCCGGCGCGACTACAGCATCAACCGGCCGAACGTGGTCTCGTTCCCCTCAACCGTGCTTCCCCCCGCCCCGGCGGGCTTCAAGGAACCGCCCGCCGTGAAACCGGACATCAATCTGCAGATCCTGGCCGACCGGGTCCTGCTGCAGAAGTATTCCCCCCCGCCGTGCTGGCCACGCACGAGGGGGACATCATCTACCTCAGCGCCCGGACCGGGAAATACCTGGAGCCGCCGGTCGGGAAGGCGAATCTCAACCTCTTCGCCATGGCCCGGGAAGGGCTTCGCGTCGAGCTGTTCGGCGCCTTCCAGAAGGCCCAGCACCAGAGCGATCCGCTGGTCGTCCAGAACATCCGGGTCGGTCCCCACGGCGGCAGCCAGACCATCGACCTGGTCGTTCAGAAGCTGGACGAGCCGGAGCTGCGGGGGATGGTAATGGTCGTTTTCCGGGATGTCCATACCTGCCCGGACATCCCCCGGAAGCGCTCCGGCAAGGCCAAGGATGCCGTGAGCACCCGGATCACCGAACTGGAGTCGGAACTCCAGCAGGCCCAGGAAAGCCTGCGGGTCAACCGGGAGGAACTCCAGACCACCCGGGAGGAGATGCAGACCTCCCAGGAGGAGCTGAAAGCGTCCAACGAGGAGCTCCAGTCGATCAACGAGGAGCTCCAGTCGACCAACGAGGAGCTGACCACCTCCAAGGAAGAGATGCAGTCGATGAACGAGGAACTCCAGACGGTCAACTCCGAACAGCAGGCCAAGGTGGACGAGCTCTCCCACTTGAACGACGACATGCGAAACTTCCTGAACAGCACCGAGGTCGCCACCATCTTCCTCGACAGCCGGCTGAACATCCGCCGCTTCGCCAACGCCTCCAGCAAGCTGTTCAAACTGATCCCGAGCGACGTGGGGCGCCCCCTTTCGGACATCGTCAACGAACTCTCCTATCCGGAGTTGACCGCCGACGCCGAAAAGGTGCTCCGGACCCTGGTCTTTTCCGAGAAACAGGTTTCCACCACCGACGGCCGCTGGTTCTCGGCCCGGATTCTGCCGTACCGGACCGTGGGTGACGTGATCGACGGGGTCGACCGACATCACCTCCTTCAAGCAGTTGGAAGATGAGCTGCGGACGCAGATCCGGCACTACGAGGAGGCGCGGAACAATGAATGATCCCCCCAGCGGCGGAGCCGGGGCACCCCGGCTCCGCCGCAAGGCCGAAAAGCTCGTCGACGGTTCCGCCACGGCGGCGCCCCCCCAGGGACGGAGGCGGACACCCTGAAGCTCCTCCACGAGCTGCAGGTCCATCAGGTCGAGCTTGATCTGCAGAACGAGGATCTGCAGCAGGCCTACGAAGACCTGCGGGCCTCCCGGGACCGGTATGCCCTCCTGTACGACTTCGCCCCGGTCGGCTATTGCACCATCGACCGGGACATGGTGATCCGCTCCGTCAACCTGACGGGAGCGGTCCTGCTCGGGATGGAGCGCTCCCGCCTGGTAAAGCGGCACCTCTGCCAGTTCATCGCCGACGGGCACCGCGTAACCTGCGCCAACTTCCTGGCAAAGACGTTTTCGGACCAAGGGATCGCGTCGTGCGAGCTGGCGCTCAAAACGGGGAAAGGCCGGCAGCTCATCGTGCAGGCCGAGGCCGCAACCGTCGGTCCGGGTAATGAATGCCTCGTCGCGCTGATCGACATTACCGCACGCAAGGAGGCGGAAGCAGCACTCCGCACGTCACGGGAAGAATTGGAGCAGCGGGTCGTCGAGCGGACGGCCCAGTTGGCCTTGTCGGCCGACCGGGAACGGGAGGAGATGGCCGGCCGGTTGCGGGCGCTGGAAGAGTTGCGGCAGAACGAGCTCCTGATGGTTCAGCAGGGGCGGCTGGCGGCCATGGGGGAGATGCTCGGCAACATCGCCCACCAGTGGCGCCAGCCGATGAACTACCTCGGGCTCCTGCTCCAGGAGATCGGACTCTCTCTCGAACTTGGCTACATAAACAAGGAGAAGTACAACGAGAACCTGGCCAAGGCGATGGTGACCCTCCGGCACATGTCGGAGACCATCGACGATTTTCGCTGGTTCAGCGCTCCGGACAAGGAAAAGAGGGTATTCCGGGTCGATGAGGTTGTCACCAAGGTGCTCCACCTCGTCGGGGACCACTTCAAGGCACAGGGGATCGCCATCGACCGGAGCACCACCGGCGCCCCCGCCATCAACGGCTATCCCAATGAGTACGGCCAGGTGCTGCTGAACCTGCTGATGAATGCCCGGGATGCCTTCCCCGAATCGGCGGAGGCAGGCAAACGGATACGCATCCAGCTCTGGGCCGAGGGGGAAAAAGCCGTCCTCACCGTCGCCGACAACGCCGGCGGCATCGACGACCGGATCGTGGACAGGATTTTCGACGCCTATTTCACCACCAAGGAACTCGGGAAGGGAACCGGCATCGGCCTGTTTTTATCGAAGATGATCATCGAGAAGAACATGGGGGGGCGCATCACCGTACGAAACGTCGCGGAGGGAGCAGAGTTCAGGGTCGAGGCCTGACATGAAAGCCGGAAGCGTCACATTCCCCACACGGATTATCCTGATCGTCGAGGACGACCATGCATCCGGCGTGATTCTCCGCGACATGGTCGCCAGGAAATTCCCCGGTTTCGCCATCTACGTCGCGGAAGATGGCGAAACCGGGATAGATTTTTGCCGGGAGCACTCCCCCGGCATTGTGGTGACCGACATCAACCTGCCGGGAATCGACGGCGCCCTGATGGCCAAGAGAATCAAGCGCCGGAAGCCGGACACGAAGTTCATCGTTCTGTCCGGCTACAGTGACACGGTGCACTTGCAGGAGTTCAACGCTATCGGCATTCACGACTTCCTTGTCAAGCCGGTCGATCTGAAACAGCTGTTCGCTGCGATTCAGGCATGCATCGATGCGCCCTGAGAGCAGTCCTCCGCAGGGTGGGTGTATGCCACCCGAAAGCCTCACTTGCCCGCTCCCCGTCCAATCCGATTCTGGAGGCATCGTTTGATTCTTCCCACGCCGCAAAAGCTGAGGGGCCAGCCCCCGACATGAGACATTTTCAGAGCGCACCAAGTCAATTCTTTCGTGGCACGGGCTGCCCCTTCAAGACACTTTCTCCCGCATGCGTTGATGGGGCGACCCCGAGATCACCTCGTTAGCGCAATAACTGCCATCACGCCAGCGACACCAGCCGCACGCAGTGGGCGCTGGCCTCGGCCCGGCTTCGGGCCTCGTCGGTGGACGCCCCCTGGACCAGGGCCACCCCCATACGACGGCCGGGACGGGTATCCGGCTTGCCGAACAGGCGCAGCTTGGCCCCGGGGACGTCCAGGGCCTCCGTCAGCCCCTCGAAACGCACGTTGTCCCGGCTTTCCTCCGCCAGGATCACATGGCTGGCCGAAGGGGCCAGGTTGAGAATCTCGGGCACCGGCAGCCCGAGGATGGCGCGCACGTGCAGTTCGAACTGGCTTGCGTTCTGGGAGATCATGGTCACCATTCCGGTGTCGTGGGGCCGGGGGGACACCTCGCTGAACAGGACCGTATCGCCTTTAACGAACAGTTCCACCCCGAAGATGCCGTACCCTCCCAAGGCGCCGGTGACCGCCGCCGCCTGGCGCCTCGCCTCGGCGAGGGCCGCCGCGGACATGGCCATGGGCTGCCACGATTCGTGGTAATCCCCCTTGATCTGCACATGGCCGATGGGGGGACAGAACGAGGTGCCCCCGGCGTGGCGGACGGTCAGCAGGGTGATCTCATAGTCGAACGGGATGAACTCCTCGATGATGGCGGTATCGGACGCGCCGCGCGCCCCCTCCATGGCGTAGCGCCAGGCGGCGTCCACCTCCGCGGCGGTCCGCACCACGCTCTGCCCCTTGCCGGACGAACTCATGATCGGCTTCACCACGCAGGGAAAGCCGATGGCCGCGGCATTGACGCGCAACTCTTCCGCACTTTGCGCAAAGGCGTAGCGGGCCGTGGGCAGCCCCAACTCTTCGGCGGCCAAGCGCCGGATGCCCTCCCGGTTCATGGTCAGGTTCGTCGCCCGCGCCGTGGGGATCACCCGCTGCCCCCCCTGTTCCAGTTCCAGCAGAAATTCGGTATCGATGGCCTCGATCTCCGGCACGATCAGGTCGGGGCGTTCCTCCGCCACCACCCGCCGCAGCGCCTCCCGGTCCAGCATACTGATGACGTGGCTTCTGTGGGCCACCTGCATGGCCGGGGCATGGGGATAGCGATCCACGGCGATCACCTCCACACCGAGACGTTGCGCCTCGATGGCGACCTCCTTGCCCAATTCTCCCGCTCCCAGCAGGAGCAGTCTGGTTGCGCCCGATTTCAGTGGGGTTCCAAGGTTCATGATGCAAAATCCTCCCAGATTCGTGAGTAGCGATTCTTCCCGCAAGCAGCGGTTTTAGCCGGAAACTATGCCCGACGCCCCGGCGAATGTCAAAGCGTAAATAAACCGCCCACGGGGCGCCAAAGCGGCCCCATCGACAGGCCTTATGCCTCTTGCTTCAGGTGGTCCCCCGCCGTGTCGTCCCTGCCGAAGCAATAGGTATTCTTGCCGCTGCGCTTTGCCCGGTACATGGCGACATCGGCGCAGATCAGGAGTTTTTCGGCGCTGTCGGCGTCATCGGGAAAGACACCGATACCGATGCTCGCCCCAAGACGTACGGGGGAACCGTCGGGCACCACCAAGGGCTGGCTCAGGGCGCCGATGATATGCTCGGCGACCTGGCCCGCGTCCTTGCCCTGGGACAGGGTGGCCAGGATAAGGGTGAATTCGTCGCCCCCCATGCGCGCCACGGTATCAGACCCCCGTACGCAGGAGGTCAGACGATCCGCCACGATCTTGAGAACGTGGTCCCCTGTTTCGTGGCCATGGGCGTCGTTGATCTCCTTGAAGCCGTCCAGATCCAGGTACAGGAGGGCGAAACGGTGACGGTCGCGGGCCGCCAGGGCGGCGGCCTGGCGGAACCGGTCGAAGAAGAGGGTCCTGTTGGGCAAGCCGGTCAATTCGTCGTAATGGGCCATCTGCTGCAGGCGTTCAACCAGCAGCTTCTTTTCGGTTATGTCTTCCTTGACCGCCACGTAGTGGGTTATCACGCCCAACCCGTCGCGGATGGGGGAAATCGATGCGGACTCCCAGAACAGTTCGCCGTTCTTCTTCCGGTTGTGGAACTCCCCGCGCCAGACCTCGCCCCCCTGGATACGGCGCCACAGATCGACGTAAAACTCCGGGGGATGCTCGCCGGCCTTGAGGATGCGCGGATTGCCGCCGCAGACCTCGTCCGGTCCATAGCCGGTCTGGTGGCAGAAGGAGGGGTTCACGTACTCTATGGTCCCCTCGCGATCGGTGATGACGATGGAAACAGGGCTCTGTTCCACGATGGTGGAGAGCTTGCGGATAGCATTCTCCGCTTCCCGTCTCCCGGAGATGTCGCGAGTAACGCCCACATACCCGATGATCGCGTCATTCTCGTCGCGATAGGGAGTGACATCGACCTCAACCCAGATATGGCCGCCATCCTTGCAGAGCATCTGGACTTCATAACGCAAAACGCCGCTCGCCGTTCCCTGGGCATCCATCTGCATCCGTTCGGCCTGTTTCCTGGTGACCTCGGCAACCCCTTCGGGCGTCAAAAGCGAAAAAAGCGGCTTGCCGATCAGTTCCTCACGGGTATAGCCGTGAAAATCCGTATGGCCGTTGACGAACACAAACCTCAACTCGGCGTCCAACTGCCAGATCGCATCGGAGACGTTTTCCGTGACAAAACGGTACTGTTCCTCGCTCTGCCGCAACGCCTGCACCACCCGCTTCAGGCCGGTGACATCCCGCAGCACCACCAGCCGCCCCCGGTCCACATCGTTGCCTTCGCTGATACGGCTGACGCTGACCTGCCAAAAACGCCCGTCGCGGCGGTCCTGCCAGAGGGGGCCGTCCCCCTCGTCCCGCGGACCGTCCACGACAGCGCCCAGCCCCGGCAGATGTTCCAGGGCCGGGGATACCGGAAGGCCGACCCGGTCTTCCATGCCGAAGCGGGCAGCGGCCCGGTTGCAGTCCACAAACCGCCCCTGGTTATCGAATACCAGGACCGGTTCGCTCATACGGTCGAAAAGGGTTTCCCGCGCCACCGGGGCCAGATCGAAAAGCCGGGTGGAGAGGATTCCCCAGGCGTAGAGCGGACCGGCCAGGGACAGGGCGATGGGGACCAGGTCGATGCCCCACGGGTTGAACCCCGCCAGGTAGACCAGGAAGGCGCACCAGGGGAAGAGCGACCCCACCAGCATGACCATATCCTGACGGCGGTACATGGTGGAGCGATACCTTGGCTTGACCCCGATCAGGAGGGTTCCGGCCAGCATGGCCAGATTGGTGTACGTGGTACTGACCCAGTACCAGGGGCCGGGCGTAAAGGCCAGCAGGGGAAACGGCGCGGCCGTATTGATCCAGGCACCGCGATAGACGAGCCATGAAAAGGCAGGGATCGTCCGCAGCACCAGGATCACAAGCGGCACAACGAACAGTCCGGCAGTGACCGGCACGGTAAGCCAGCGGCCCCTGCCGGAATAATGCAGCGTGGCAATGATCCACAAAGGCGCGATCAGCACGATCCCCAGGTACTGGACGCGGCTCCAGGCCAGCATGGCTTCCAGGGTGTCGCTGGACAGTTCCAGGGCATACCCGAAGGAATAACAGCCGACTGCCGCCATGAGCGCGGCAAAAGCGGGCGCGCCCGGCAGGTGGTTGCGCCGCCAGGCAAAACAGGCCAGGAAAACATCGCCGATGGCAGAGAGCAGCAGGAAACCTATGAGAAGAGGACGCAGTACTGTCATGATTTCAATCGATCATTTTGGCTGCTTCTGCACCAATGTGAGGCGCCTCCCGGTATCGGGAACGGGAAAACGGCCGTGGGTCACGGCGCGCTGACGTTGACCACCTGGCTCCCGTCGTTGCCCGGATTCACCACCTGGAGGCGGAAATCCTTGGCGACCGGCGAATAGGGAAAACGCTGGTAGACGAGCCTGGTGCAGTCGATGAAGATCACCTTCTCCCGCGCCGCCGAATCCTGACCGCCACTGCCGCCGATGCGCTGGCCGTCCACGTAGAGGGCCGAGTTCTGTTGGAAGTTCTTCCCCTCGATCAGCAATTCGTAATAATTCACGTACTCGTTGCCCCGGGTCACCAGGCTGATCTCCGGCTTGGTCTCGATCTCCAGCGCCAGCGGCACCGAGGCGTTCTCGGGGGAATTTTTCACCATGACCTGATGCAGCCCCCCCGCCACCTGGGGCACCCGGAAGGCGATGGCCTCGGGCGAAACCACCCGGCTCTTGATGGAGGCATTGTCGAAGAAGAGGAACGTCGACTCGCCGAAGTTCCTGCCTACGGCGGTCACGTCCCGCTCGCCCCCCTGGGCGCAGGAACTGATCCTGTCGGGGGAAAGGGCGAGCAGCACCGGGCGCAGCGGGAGTACGGAGAAGTTGTAGGCCCGCCCCACAACACCGTCGCCCCGCTTGAGGTACAGGGCGTACAATCCCGTATCCAGCGGCGGGACGATGAACTCGAGCTGTCTGCCGTCGGTCACCTTGGCCGGGATCTCCACACTGCCGAGGAACGCCGAGATCTGCTCGCCGAAATTGGCGCCGAAGATGGTCACCCTGCCGCCCGGTTCCGCCTGGGCCGGGATGATGCTGAGGATGGCGGGTGACGTGTCCGGGGCGGAGGCCGCAGGCTTCACCACGCGCTGCGGCCGTTCGGCCGCCAATGGCGGCGTATTCCCTGCCAGGCAGAACGTCGCGACGATCAGGACAGCGGCAATGCTCTTCATGTTCGGCCTCCTTGTTGCTTTCGGCGACAGGGTGCGTCGCCCGTCAAAGGGAAACCGCCGGGGCGTCTGGCGCATCCGGCCGGCATGTGTGCTCGATCGGGCTCAATTCCTCACGGTCATGGCCAGCCATGCCCCGCCCAGGCTGAAGATGATATTGGCCCCCCAGGCCGCGACCAGAGGCGGCAGAACCCCGCTGCGCCCGTAGGAGAGCAGCATGGCGTTCACCACAAAATAGGCGAAGCCGATGCCGATGCTGGCCCCGACCCCGAGGGCGGCGCCGCCCGAACGGCTGTTCCTGAAGGCGAAGGGAATGCCCAGGATGACCATCACAAAGGCGGCGAACGGCCCGGAAAGCTTGGTGTGCATCATGGTCAGGTAGCGAAAGGCCTGGTAACCGCCGTTTTGCAGGTTGTCGGCATATTCCCTGAGCTTCCGGTAGCTCAGGTTGTCGGCATTGTTGTCCAGGACGCGCAGATCGTCCAGTTTCAGATTCAGGGCCACATCCATGCTGCCGGTCCGCTGGGCGGCATAGCCGCGCCCCCGGCTGAAATCCTTCGTCACCACGTCCTGCAGGGTCCAGCGGCCGTCATGGTATTCGGCCGAGTCGGCATCCATACGGCTGGTGGGGTTCATGGAACCGTCCAGCTTCCAGAGGGTTATCCCCCGCAGCACCCTGGCCTGGGGATCGAACAGGCGGGCCTGAAGGATCTGGTTGTCGGAACGGAACCAGATATTGTTGCGCCGGAACACCGCATTGACCCCCTGCTTCCGGATATCGACCCGCTCGATCTTCTCCATGCGCTCGTAGCTGCCGGGCACCACCAGTTCGGCGTTCAAGAGCAGCGCAAAGCTGGCCGCCAGCCCCAGGAACAGCATGGGGAACGCGATGCGCAGCAGGCTGATGCCGCAACTGCGCATGGCGATGATCTCGCTGTTGCGGGAGAACATCCCCAGGGTCAGCAGGGTCGCCATCAGGATAGCGAACGAGGCGGTCTGTCCCACCATCTCCGGCAGCTTCCAGACGAAAAAACGGAGGATGTCAGCCGCCGAGCCGCCGGCGCGGATGAAGCGCGGGATCTTGTCCATCATGTCCAGCACCAGGTAGACGGCCACGAAACTGCCCAGGCAGAGGGCCAGAAGGCGCAACCAGGCAACCGCTATGTAACGGGAGAGGATCGTCATCGAACGGCGCTCCTCTTCCCGATCAGGGCCAGGAGCGCATCCTGGGCCGCGCTCAGGATGCTGCGTTCCAGGGACGCCATCTTCAGGAAATACCACCCCGCGGCCAGGAAGATCACGTTGGGGAGCCAGAGTGCCAGTTCAGCCGGCACGGTTCCCCGCTCCGCCAGGGTTCGCAGAAGCGACAGCAGCACGTAATAGGCCAAAAGAATGGCGATGCTCAGGGAGAACCCGGCGGATTTGCCCGAACGGCGATTCTGGATGCCCAGCGGCACCGCCACCACGGCAAAGACCAGGGAGGCGAACGGGAAAGCGAAACGGCTCTGGAGTTCGGCCGCCATCTTGAGGCGGGTCGCCTGGGGCGTGGCCGGATCGGCGATCTGCTGCCGCAGCTCGCCGATCCCCATATCCGTCTCGTTGCGGCCGATGCCCCCACCTTTGCCGGGACCGGCCACGGTCATGGCGTACTCGCCGAAATGGACCAGCCGGTACCCGTCCCCCTTGCCCGCCGCGTGGATGCTGCCGTTGTTGAGCACCAAACAGATATCCTGCTGGTTGGGCGTACAGCCCACATTCCCGGTAGCGGCGAAGATGGTCATGGGGCGCGCCTGGTCACGGCCATCGTGGATGATGACCCCCTTGAGGGTGTGGTTCTGCTCGTCGTACTGGTCGGTGTAAAGGATGATGCCCGGGATCTCGTCCCAGAACACCTTCTCGCGGATGGTCACGGCCACGTTCTGCTTCAGCATCTCGAAACTGATGCGCTTGAAGGCGCTGTTGCCCCAGGGAACCCCGACGGTGCTGGCGGCAAGGGTCAACAGCACGGCAACCATCCCGCACAGCACCACTGGTGGCATGATCTGCACCAGGCTGAGCCCGCCGGATTTCATCACCGTGATCTCGTTATCGGCCGAGAGGCGGCCAAAGGCCAGCAACACCGCCAGCAGAAAGGCCATGGGGATCGTGAACACCAGGAACGAGGGCATCAGGTACAGGATCATCCGGCTGATATCCGCCATGGGGACGCCGCGGGAGATGACCAGATCCGTCAGCTTGATCAGCCTCCCCATCAGCAGGATCAGGGTGAAGACCGCAATGCCGAGCAGGAAGAGCGAGGCGATCTCGCGGATTATGTAGAGGCTTAAGATGCGCTTCATGATGGCACGATGATACATGAGCCGCGGGCAGGTGTAAAGGGAGGCGGGAAGAAAAGAGAGAGCAAAAACGGGGTGAGCGTCCGGCCGGCCTCAGACGGCGCCGGCCAGCCCCAGCAGCGCGCCGGCCCCGATCAGCCAGAGCGGGTTCCGCCGGGTGTTCAGGACGACCAGCACGGTCGCCGCCGTGAGGGCGTATGCCCCCCGGCTTGTATCGGCTCCGCGGGTGATGATGCAGCCGCTCGCCAGCACCAGGCCGATGGCCAGGGGCGCGATGCCGGCCTGGATGACGAGCTGCCAGCGCGTGCCGTGGATCTTTTCCCAAAAGCGCATGAGAACGTAGATCAAAAGGCTCGACGGGCCGCACATGGCTATCGTGGCGGCCAGGGCGCCGGCCAGTCCCGCCACATGCCAGCCGATCAGGGTGACGATGATCGCGTTGGGCCCCGGCGTGGCCTGGGAGATGGCCACCAGATGCGCAAAGGTGGCGTCGCTCATCCAGTGGTGGGTCACCACCGCCAGGCGGTGCAGCTCGGGCAGCACCGCCCCGGCCCCGCCAAAGGCGACCAGGGAGAGCATCCCGAACTGGAGTACGATCTCGACGATGATGTTCATGGCGCCCTGTAGTAGCGGCGTGCCGCAAGCCACATGCTGAAGGGGGCCAGGCCAGCCATCACCGCCAGCAGTGGCCAGTGGAGGAAGACCACCGCTCCCAGGATCGCGGCGCTGAAAACCAGCAGGAGCGGCCGTTTCCGGAGGTCGGCAGCCATGCGCACCCCCATGGCCAGGATCAGGCCGGCTGCGACGGCGGCGATGCCGCGCAGCATGGCCTGGATCGCGGGCAACTCCCCGAACCGGCCGTAGAGCGCCCCAAGCGCGATGATGATGCCGAACGGGGCCAGCAACAGGCCGAGCAGCGAGACGACGGCGCCGCTGGCCCCCTGAAAGCGGGCCCCGATGCAGACCGAGAGATTGACGATGTTCGGCCCGGGCATGAACTGGCACAGGCCGAACAGGGAGGTGAATTCTTCGGAGGAGAGCCACCCCCGCTCCTCGACGATGGCGCGCCGGGCCCACGCCATGACGCCGCCGAACCCGGACAGGGCGATCCGGGTGAACCCCCAGAAAAGCTCCCTATGGCTGATTTCGCGGCGGTGCTCCATGTGCCCCCCAGGTTACCGGTGCCGTCATCTCCCCACACCTTGTTGAATACCATTCCGCCACGCGCTGTCAATATAAATTCATACAGGACGTTCGACGGTGGGGAGCAGGGAGAGGAGGCACGGGGCAGCAGGCCGAAGCGAGGGAGGGGGAGCGCCGCCACCGCAGGCGGTTGCGCGCCCGGAGCGGTACGCTGTTGAACCGGTTGCCACGAGTTCGATTAGTACCCGCCGTGTGGCGAAGTGAAGTTGATCAAGGGACCTTGGCTTCGAACTTGTGGCAGTCGTTGCAATACAACCGTGATTCTTTATGAATGCCATGGCACAGCGTACACCTCACCATGCCCTCATGGGAGGCGTGCATGTTCACCGAGCGCTGGTTCCCCTGATCGAGATACGTTTTGACCGAACCGGGAGCCTCGGTATGGCAGGCGATGCACGCGGCACTTTTGGCGGCTCTTTGCGGAGCGGCCTCTTCATGGCAATCACTGCATTTGATCCCGTTGTCCAGATGCTTTTTATTTATGGTGACGGCCCCTGAAATACAGGGAACGGATAAGGCAAGCGTTACCAACACGAAAAAACGAACGTAGTGCATGTCTCTCCCCTGAACTGTGGGGAGTTGGGCACAGCGCGCGGTCGTGCCCAACTCCACGGTTTTTAGTGATTATTCAACTGATTTGATGTACCCGGCCGCATGCTCTGCGGCCATGCGGCCCGTGTTGACGGCAAACCCGATGGTGCTCCCCGCCATCAGCAGGTCGTAGCTGTCGCCGTACATGCCGCCGGCGTCATTCCCGACGGCGTAAAGCCCGGGGATAACCGGCCCTTTGGTACTGACCACCTGCATATCCTTGGTGACCTTGGCCCCTCCCAGGGTTCCGAGGGCCGCGGGGTATGCCTTCACCGCATAGAAAGGTCCCTTCTTCACCGGCTGGAGATACTTGGGGTCCTTGGCGAATTCGCCGTCATGCTTTTTGTCGGCAAAGGTGTTATAGCGCTCGATGGTCGCTTTCAGGGTCGCCGCATCCGCCCCTATCTTCTTGGCAAGGCCTTCGACGGTGTCGGCCGAAAAGGCGACGCCCTTCCTGATGCCGCCCTCAAGCTCCTTGTCCAGGTTGGTCAGCTTGGTCTTGACGGGCACCATGACGCCGACCCCCACATCAAGCCCCTCTTCCATCATGTACCGCTTGGTCTCGGCATCGTACACGGCAAACATGGTGCCGCCGGCGCGTTCCAGGGCATTGCCGGCAAAAGGCCACTGGAAGATAACCATTTCGTCGCAGAAACGCTCCCCCTTCCTGTCCACCCAGAGGTAGGGCTGGCGGACGGTCGCCACGAGCTGGGAGGTGGTCGGCTCTCCCGGCAGGCCCGGCCGGTACGACTGCACGACTTCCATCCCTTCCGTGTCCGCCCCGGCGGCGATCATCATCCGGATGCCGTCGCCGGTCTTGCCCACATTGCCCACCGGCACCTGGTCGGGGAACCGGGTGTACTTCTTCATCATCTCCTTGTTGTTGAGGAACCCGCCCGTACCGACGATAACTGCCTTGGCGCTGATGACGATCTTCTCGCCCGTGGCGTCCTCGGAAACGACACCGGCAACCCGGCCGTCTTTCATGATCAGTTCCTTACCGGCGGTTTCGCTCAGCACCTTGACGTTCATCTGGGGGAATTTCGCCTTGAGCGTCTCCAGCATCGATTTGCCGCGTCCCTTGAAGATGTGCCAGGACTGCAGTCCGCCGGGGTAGTTGGCGGTCAGCTCCGTGAATTCGACCCCCTGCGCCTGCAGCCACTCGACGGTGGTCGGCGATTTGTCCACAAAGGCCCTGACGAGCTTGGCATTGGCCCGCCAATGGCTGTAGTTCATGATCATCTTGAAAGCGTCATCCCTGTTGAGGACAATGTTCCTCTCCTGCTGGATCTTGCTGTCCGCGGCAAAAATCCCTTCCGAAAACTTTCCGGTGCCGCCGGTTGACGGCTGTTTTTCGAGAACGATGACGCTTTTGGCGCCGGCCTGGGCCACGGCATACGCCGCGGTGATTCCCGAAGCGCCCCCACCCACGACCACAACATCGGCCTCCAGCCTTTTTTCGGCAAATGCCGCCGGTGCCCACGCGACAAGCGCCGCCAGCAAAGTACATACTACGGCAAACGTTCTGTTCATTTTTCCCTCCACGACAATTTTTCCATCATTTTCATTGGTTACCCTCCTCCGGGCCAGCCCCTTTCCGTGACCTTCGCGGCAGACTTCCGCGAAGCCGGGACAGGCGGCTTGGCAGCCCGGCCAAACCGGTGCGGTTCGCACCAGCGCAAAACGGCATCGACGTCATGCCAGCCGTTCTGCCGAATTTCCGGCCTCCTTTCCTTGATGGTGTCCGTACCAACAGCCTCCGTGCCGAATCCGTTTTTTACCCTGGCCTTACGGGGAACGACAACACCACCCCGCGCCACTCCGGATTCCGGACGGCAACGGAGCATGCGCAAGGAGCGTGCCGTCGAATAAAACGATGCAAAAACAGTTTGTTGCATTCAAGCGACAATTAAACTGCCAATTACGACAATTTAATTGTCGCATTCCGCAATAGTAGCTAAATAGTGCCGCATGTGGTAATTTGAGGCGCGAACAGTGCCGACAATTGGGGGAAACGATTATGGTCAGAGACGAAAACATATTCTTCCGCAGGGCGACCACCCACATCTGCAGCAGCCTCGACTGCGCGACAGCGCTGCACCGCTGCCTGCTGCACCTGAGGGAATTCATGCCGATCGACATGATGATCCTCTGGGTGTTTGACGAGAGCGCGCAGGGGTTGCGGCGAATCGCCGTGGCAACCCCGGAAGAGGGGCTCCACTCCGACATGGTCATGCTTCTTCCCCCCGCAACCAGGGAAAAGCTCCTGAAGATGGACATCCCCCACATGATCATCGAGCGTTCGGGATTTGCCCCGGTGGTCATGCGGCTGGTCAACCAGCCCGACAGCGACCCCATGGCGCGCAGCCTGAAACAGTACTTCGAGCCGAACGATTATTCGTCGATGGTGCTGTATCTGGAGATTGAAGGGAAACGGCTGGGAACCCTCTTTGTTCGGGCGGAGGGGAAGGACCGCTACACGGAATACCATACCCGGCTGCTTGCCTTGCTGCACGAGCCATTCTCCCTGTCGGTGGCTCATACGCTGCTCTTTGAAGAAAACAGAAAGGCCAGGAACCGGGAAAAGGATGGCGAAGGCTATTTTTTGCAAAAGATCGGCATGCCGGGGAACAAGGTAATCGGCGCGGATTGCGGTTTGAAAGGGGTCATGGAGATGGTGTCCCAGGTCGGGCTTTTGAACAGCCCCGTGCTGCTGCGCGGAGAGACCGGCGTGGGCAAGGATATGATCGCCAACGTCATCCACCACTGTTCACCCTTCCGGTGCGGCCCGTTCATCAAGGTGAATTGCGGGGCAATCCCGGAAACCCTTATCGACAGCGAACTGTTCGGCCATGAAAAGGGGTCGTTCACCGGTGCGACCATCCAGAAGCGCGGTTATTTTGAACGGGCGAACCACGGGACCATCTTCCTCGATGAGATCGGCGAACTCCCGGCCCATGCGCAGGTACGATTGTTGCGCGTCCTGCAGTTCAAGGAGGTACAGCGGGTCGGGGGGGCGGAACCGGTGCCGCTGAACATCAGGGTGATCGCCGCGACCCACCGGAACCTCGAAGAAATGGTCGAGGCGGGGCTCTTCCGTGAGGACCTCTGGTTCAGGCTCAATGTTTTCCCCATATTCATCCCGCCGCTGCGCCACAGAAAGGAAGACATCCCGGAACTGGTCCACGACCTGGTGATCAAGAAATCGCGGGAACTGAAACTGCTACGGGTACCGGCCCTTGCGCCGGGCACCATCGGCCGGCTCACGGCCTATCACTGGCCGGGCAACGTCCGCGAACTGGAAAACATCATCGAGCGGGCCCTGATCCTGTGCAAGGGGGACACCATCACCGCGGACGCCTTCCTCTTCCGCGACGAACGGGCGATCGCCCCGGCACAGCAGGAAACCGACGCCATCCCTCCATTGGACGAGGTGGTCACAGCCCACATCAAAAGGGCACTGACGAAAGCCAACGGCAGGGTACACGGCCCTGACGGGGCCGCCCGGCTCCTGGGGATGAATGCGAGCACCCTGAGGAACAAGATGGACAAGCTGGGGATAACATACGGCAGGGCGCTGCGGGCGAAGGGCACGACCGGTTATCAGCCCGCCTGAGTTTCATTGCCATCGCTGCCCGCCGGAAGCCCATGGTTCCCTAGTACCGGCATATGACGCGAGGCTCCTTCTCCCCACCGCCGGAGCGGGATGACAGGAGGAAGAGCAGGGCCGCCCCGAGCCCCAGAACCCCGGCGGCGTAGAACACCGCCGTCAGCCCCAGGGCGCTCTGCAATCCCGCACCCAACAGCGGGCCAGAGACGAAACCCAGGTTCAGCACCGCGTTGCAGGTGCCCACCGTCGCACCCATGCCGTGGCGGCTCCCCTCCTCCACCAGCAGCGCCGTGCTCGCAGGCTGGGACAACACGCTGAACAGGCCGATACCCACCCCCAGCGCCAGGATCTGGCTAAAACCCGCCGCCACCGGGATCAGGAAGTAGAGCAGCGAGACCGCCGTGCCCCCGGCAACCACCAGGGACTTGCGCGGCGCCCGGTCCGAGAGCATGCCCATGGGGCGGAGCAAGAGGGTCATCACCAGGGTGGAGGAGGCCATGACCAGCCCGGCCCGGGTGCCGCTCAGCCCCAGCCGGGCCGTGAGCATGATGGGGAGAAAGGCCCCCAACAGCGAGATGCCGCAGGCCCGGCCGAAGACGAAGGCCAAAAGCCCCCGCAGGGAGCTGTGGCGGGTGGCGCCCAGGAGGTCACCGAGGCGTTCGCTGTGGCTGGCTTGGCGTGGCGGGGGCTTATGGCCGGGGATGCAGATGAGGGCCACGGCCAGGGCGACGACGCACAGGAGGGCCAGGGTGGCAAAGATCCCCTGAAAGCCCCACAGGTCCTTGAGCATCCCCCCCACCACCGGCCCCAGACTCAGGGCGCCGTAGAAGGAGATGTCGAAGGTGCCCATGACCGTAGCCCGTTTGTGGTCCGGGGTGGCTTCGCCCACCAGGGAGAGCACCACGGGGCGGAACATGGCGCAGCCGATGCCCTGGAGCAGGCGCAGGAGGGTGATGAGGGGGAGACTGACGGTGAAGAGGTAGCAGAGGGAGACGAAGAGGTAGAGGCCGAGGCTGGCGGCGGCGACCTTCTTGCGGCCGATGCGGTCGGCCCAGGCGCCCATGAAGGGGCTGAGGACGATCTTGGAGAGGGAGTAGAGAACCAGCGGCAGTCCCAGGAGCGCTCCCCTTGCGCCCAGGCTGAAGACGTAGAGCGAGAAGAAGGCGTCGGCGATGCCGAAGCCCAAGGTGATGGCGAAGTTGATCAGGAACAGCCCCCGGAACAGGGTGCGGGTCTCCATGGTTTCTCCCCTACCCAGCCAGGAATTCCTCGAAGGCCCGGTCCTGGCAATGGATGTGTTCCAGCCAGAGGAGGCGGATGTCCGCCAACTCGTCGGGCAGCACCTCCAGCCCCCTGCCGAAGCGGGGGGCCAGTTCGGCGGTGTTCACCCAGAGGAGCTGGTGATGGAGGCGGTGCCGGGTGGCCTGGGGGAAGCCCACCAGTTCCATGTAGCGGTTCTCGGAACCGATGTGCTCCATCATGACCTCCAGGAGCCGCTCCAGTTCCCGGGTGAGGTCCGCGCCCGGTTTGCGGCGCAGCGCTTCGATCATGGCGTCCAGGTGGCCGATGATGCTCCGGTAGCGGCTGTCGCAGGCGAGCTTTCGCTCGGTCAGTTGGTGCGGGTCGATCGACATATCGTATCCCGGAGTGGTGCAGTGTCCGTAGGTCTGCAGTTCCATGTTTCGTGTCCTTTGAGGAAAGAAAGCCCGTGGACCGGGGTCACTTCTTGCCCGGCCAAGCGAAGCCGAACCCGTGGCAGGTCGAGCAGAAGTCCTTGAACGGGTCGTGGGACTGGTGGCAGTTGGTGCATTTCAGGGTCGGGTAGTGGGACTTGTGCGGATTGCGCGGGAACCTGGTTTTTGCCGTCCTTGCCGTCAAGGTATCGTACGTGCCGTGACAGGCGATGCACTTCTCGCTGTAGCTCTCGTCGTCGTCTTCGTTATAGGCCCGGTGGCAGGCCTGGCAGGAAACCCCGTTGTTCCGGTGAACATGGGCAAGTTTGTCCGAATCCAGCCAGGTGGCCATCTTCCTGGCCAGTTCGGGCAGGTCGCCGCGTGCGACCGTTGTCGTACCGGCACAGGAGAGCCGCATGTTCCCGGCGGCGTCGCCGGGGTGGCATCCCAGGCAGGTCTCGGCCGTTACGGTTCCTTTGGCAAGATGGGCCGCGTGGATTTTGCCGGACAGGCGGGGGGCCTTGCCACCGGCGGCATGGCAGGTGGCGCAGCCGGAAAAATCAGCGGCCTTCTGGTGCGTGGCCGGCAGTATTTCGGCGGTTTTGGCGTGACATGCCGCGCACTGGAAGACAGGCGCAGCCGCCTGCGCCTGGGCGATGCCGCCCCCCCCACAGCAGGTTGTCCCCCAAAGTGCCGCCAGGATGGTCATTACTTGAAAGTTTTTCATACTACGCTCCTGAGAATAAGTTCATCGGTATCTTACATGGTGCCACGGCCCGGGGGTGACGTTGCAAACGGCACCTTACGGCGCCATGAGTGCGGCATGGCCTGCCCGGGCACGCCATGCCGCATGCGGCGCGCCTTAAAACGCCCAGATCACCTTGACCCAGTACTTGTCGCCTTCCGGCCTGTTCTCCACCAGCATCTCCTTCTGGTATTTGGCCTCGATGCTCATATTCCTGTAGTCGTACTTGACCGTGGGGCCGACGGCGAAGACCTGCCCCTTGTTGCCGTCGTTGGCGGCAGCGCCGGCGCCATGGTCATCGGACACCTGCCGGTAGAAATAGCCGGTGGCGCCCATGGTCCAGGGGCCGGCATGGTAGGCGGCCGCGTAGTCGAAGTGGAATTCTTGGCCGGAGGTATACTTGGTGGCCGTATTCTCGGTATTGAAGTCGTACATGAACTTGCCGGACAGCTCCACACCGTTATCGCTCAGCAGGGTGCCGGTGAAGATCGGCTGGATGGTCCAGTAGTTTCTGCCGATATTGACAAGCCGGTTTTTGTCGTACTGCCCGGTAGGTGCGGTAATATCGAGCCCGGTGGCGGCGTGCCAGTTTTTGGCGTGCCATGCCAGCACGAACGGCGAAAAGGAGATGTCGCCCAGCCCGCTCTTGGTACTGCTCGAACTGCCGGCCGGCGTGCCGAGCGTGCCGCTGGCATTGACCAGAGGAGCGATCACGTACACGCCGTAGTTGGCGCCCAGCAGTTGATGCGTGGTCATGTAGACGAAACGGGACACGTTGGCGGTGACGTTGACGTGGAAGTCAAGGGGCTGTTTGTTGCCGTTTTTGTCGTTCAGCCGGTCGGCGGAGTAGTGGGTGAGGTAGTTGAGATAGTAGAGGCCCGGTGGCGGCAAGGCCCCCGCCATGACCCCTTCGGCACCGTTCGGGTAGGTGCCGCCGCCCCCCTCGGTTGCGCCGGCGGGCAGGGCCGACAGGGCCGACAGGGCCGACAGGGCCGACAGGGCGGCACAGGCACACAGGGCGAACGCCGCGATACTCCGTTTCGGCATGGTAAAGCGCTTCATTGAACTCCCCCTTCATCAAAGTGATGTGAAATCGGCAGTGCATCGCCTGCCATGCAGGCTGGTGCGCACAAAGGCGGCATGGATCAGCCGATGCCATGCCGCCTCGACCGCACTAGCGTTTGCCGTAGGCGGCGGCCTGCTCGCCGGCAATCTTGCCGGATTGGGCCGCCCACTGGAACATCATGCCCGACGTCCAGGTGGCGTAGGTATCGCCGTAGAGCCCGCCGACATCGGCGCCGGCGGCATACAGCCCGGGGATCGCCTTGTCGTTCTTGTCGGTAACCTCCATCTTCAGGTCCGTTTTTACGCCGCCGATGGAGACGAAGTTGTAGGGGAACACCTTGAGGGCGTACAATTTGCCGGTCTTCACCGGGACGATGGTATCGGCCTTCCGGTAGAACTTCTCGTCGCGGCCGGTCTCTTTTGCGTGGTTGTACTGATCGACATTTTCTTTCAAGCGGGCCGGCTCCACACCCATCTTCTGGGCAAGCTCTTCGATGCTGTCGCCGACGACGATGCTGCTGCTCTTCTGGGCCACGGCAGTGGCGATCTCGGCGCGCAGGTCCGTCAGCTTCGTGCCGATGGGCACGAGCACGCCCAAGCCGTTGTCGATCCCATGCTCTTCCATGTAGCGTACGGTTTCGTCGTCCCAGATGCTCCAGACAAAACCGTCGCGCTGGCGCTCGATGGCGTTGCCGGCAAAGGTGAAGGCCCATACGGCGTTTTCGTCCACAACGCGGTCGCCGTATTTGTTGACCCACAAGAGCGGCTGCCAGGTCATGGCGTACAACGGCCCCAGCGGTTTGATCCCTTCGCCGTGGGTCCCGGGATGCAGCATCAGGCCCCAGCCCTCGCTGTCCGCACCGGCGGCCAGCGCCATGTTGATGCCGTCGCCGGTCTTGTTGATGGGCACGGTGGGGAACACCTTGTCGGCGTCGAAGCGGGTCCACTTCCTGACCATTTCCTTGCTGTTGTTGAAGCCGCCGGTGGCGATCACGACCGCCTTGGCGTTGATGGTGTAATGATCGCCCTTGGCATTGACGGCCTTTACGCCGGCGACGGCGCCACCGTTATAGATCAGTTCCTTGGCCGGGGTTTCGAAGTAGATCTTGACGCCCAACTCCTTGGCCTTGGCCTGCATGGCCTGGACCAGGGCGGCGCCGTGGTGGGCGGTTCCCCAGTCCTTGATCAGGTGCCAGGTCGGCGCCTCGGTCGGCGACATGGTCACCACTTCAAACCCGACCCCCTGTTTTTCCAGCCACTCGATGATGCTGGTGGAATTGGCGACGGTCTGCGCCAGCAGGCCGGCATTGTTCCGGTAGTGATGGTAGTCCATGGCGTGCCAGTACGCCTCTTCCTTGGTAAGCCCGATCGCTTTCCGGCGCTGCTGGTCGGTTTTTACCGCAAACAGCCCCTCGGCAAAGTTGGAGCTGCCGCCGGCAAACGGCATCTTTTCGAGAACGATTACTTTTGCCCCCGCGTAGGCGGCGCTGACGGCGGCGGACAACCCGGCCGAACCCGCGCCGACCACAACCACATCGGTACTGATGCTCTTATCCGCGGCATTGCCGATGCCGGAAAACAGCACCACCAGCGAAAAACAGACCAACGACAGCCTTGAACTGCACCTCTTCATTTCCTTGCCTCCTTGCACGTTTGTTGAGTAACTCTGGTACAAACACGTCGACACGCCCTGCATTGAACCGCGACAGATCACCTCCTTCGCTTGAAGCCGCACCGTTAGCGCATGGTCACAGTATCTCCCGATTACCGCAACAATGTAATTGGGCATATTATTGTTTTTTAAAGGAAAATATCCCTAGAACCCGTGGGACGTTTTTTCTTAGGGGGACGAGGAAATCCAACCGTATTTTGCCGGGGTTTTTTACCTGGAGAGGGCTAGGGAAAACTACCAATGGCACGGCTTCGATACCGTCGCCACGGCCTGTTGACAGGCCTGGCTGCACCAGGGGCCGGATGAGCCGGGAACCGGCGTGGGTGGGAGCATGGGCCGGTTATCCCGGCCCAATTGCCCTGAATATGTTGATTAGGGATTACAAAAAAATGCGATCGCTCTTATACTAGGGCGTAGTTACGGGTAGTCCATTTCTCATGGTCCAGGGGAGACGAACCGCTGGGTATGGTGACGACATGAATTCATCGGAGGCACGGCGTGCGCCCGAAGCGGCGGAAACGCACACCACGGCAGGCGGGCTTGAAGAGGAACTGCTCCGGCTTCGGACGGCGTACGACAATCTGAAGAAGAGCGAGGAGCGCTACCGGCTCATGTTTGAGAACGTGCCGCTGGGCTACCTTTCCATGGACCAGAATGCGCGTTTGATAGATGCCAACAATGCGCTGCTGGATTTTCTCGGCTATTCCCGGGACGAATTCATCGGCAAGAGGTTTGCCGACCTGCTCGTGGAAGGGGTGGATTACCACCTGAACGTCACCTTCCCCGCCTTCAAGAAGAGCGGCATCTCCCAGAACATCGTCTGGAAGGTCCGCAAGAAGGACGGCAGCGTCGCCATCATACAGATGAACGGCAGGGTCCGGTATGACGAAAACGGCAATTTCATACAGACCCACTGCATGATGCAGGACATCACGGAACAGAAAAAGGCGGAAAAGGCCCTCAGGAAATCGGAACAGGAAAAGGCGCTCATACTCGGCGCCATGTCGGACCGGGTCATCTATCATGACGCCGACATGAGAATCCTGTGGGCCAACCGGGTGGCGGCCGACTCTTCGGGCCTGCCCCTGAGCGAGATGGAAGGGAAGTACTGCTATGCGGTATGGCACCAGCGGACGGAGCCGTGCGAGGGGTGCCCGGTTGCGGCCGCCTTTCAGACGCGCCAGGTATGCACGGGCGAGATGCACGTCAACAACAAGGTGATGCTCATCGGTGGCTACCCGGTTCTGGACGATAACGGCACGTTCCTGGGCGTGGTGCAGGTTTCCAAGGATACGACGGAGCGCAGGCTCCTGGAAAAGCAGATTCTGGACATGAGCAGCAGGGAGCAGCAGCGGATCGGCCACGATCTCCACGACGGCCTGGGACAGCACCTGACCGGAATTTCGTTCCTCGCCTCCGCCCTGCACTGCCAGCTCTCCGGCGCATCGCCGGAGGAATCGGACGACGCGAAACAGATCGCGGAACACGCCAATGCGGCGTTGAGCCTGATGCGCAGCCTGGTCAAGGGGCTCTGCCCGGTGAACAAGGATGCCAAGGGGCTGATGCTGTCATTGGACTCGTTGGCGGCGAACGTGGAAAACATGTATGGCATCGCCTGCCGTTTCCGTTGCGACGAGCCGGTTTTGATCCACAACAACCTGATCGCCACGCACCTCTACTACATCACGAACGAAGCGGTCAACAACGCCGTCAAGCATAGCAAAGGCAGTTGCATCGCCATATCCCTTTCGTGCGATGGGGATATGATCAGGCTTGCGGTGGCCGACAACGGCCAGGGCGGTTTTCTCGAAACCTATAATGGACAAAAGGGTATCGGCCTGCGCACGATGGAGTATCGCTGCAAAATGATCGGCGCCGCGCTGAGACTGCAGAGTACCGCTTCAGAAGGGACGACGGTGACATGCTCTCTGCCGGTCAGCGAGACCATGGCGGCGTTTGCGGGTGAATACGGTGAGTGATGCCAAAAACAAATCCAGGATTATGGTGGTCGATGACCATGCCGTCGTGCGCGAGGGGCTATCGAAGCTGATCAACCATGAAAACGACATGGTGGTCTGTTGCGACGCCGAGGACGGCCCTTCCGCGCTCAAGGCGATTGCCGCGCACAAACCGGACCTGGCCATTGTGGATATTTCCCTCGCGGCGTCCAGTGGTCTCGATGTGACCAAGAATATCAAGATTCACTACCCGGAGATTCCCGTGCTGGTTCTCTCCATGCACGAGGAGGCGCTTTTCGCCGAACGGGCGCTGCGGGTGGGGGCCTCCGGGTACGTCATGAAGGTCGAGCCGCCCGCGACACTGATACACGCCATCAGGCGCGTCCTGAGCGGCAAGACGTTTCTCAGCGAAAGGATGACCGAGTACTTCCTGAGCCAGGTGGTACACCCCTCCACCACGAAAAAGGAATCCCCCATCCACGGCCTGACGGACCGGGAGTTCGAAGTATTCCTGATGATCGGCAAGGGGTTGGCCACGCGGCAGATCGCCGAACGCATCAATCTGAGCGTCAAGACCATCGACGCCTATCGGGAGAACCTTAAGAAGAAGCTGAATCTGAAAAACGCCGCGGAATTGCTGCAGTATGCCATAGAATGGTCACGCAACGACGATGTGTGACCGGGGGACCGGCCGCGTGGCCTGCTCCATCCCCGACAGCAACTCCAACGCCTCCCCTGCGTCATGACCGCACATATCCGGGCTCGGTTGCAGGCTGGCGCAGACGCGGGGACGCTCGGGACGGCCAAAGATGCGGCAGCGGTTGTCGGTCGTCAGTTGCACGCACCGCACCCCCGCCGGCTTGCCGGCGGCCATGCCCGGGATCGGCGAGGAAATCGAGGGGGCTATGCAGCAGGCGGCGCATCCGGCGCGGCATGCCATGGCGGCCTTGTTTTTCATGGTATCGCCCGCAGGAGAAAAAAAGCCCGTCGGAATCCCCGGCGGGCTTTGCTTGTTCCTCGTTTGTTGCCGATGCCCATCAGGCCCGGGCAGACCAGAGACCGTGCAGATTGCACAACTCGCGGGCCGTCAGGCTGGTGGCGGTGATGTTGAACGTGGCGGTCGGCACATCCCCCGGCTGAAGGGCCTGGCGGTAGACCTTGCCGTCGGCAACCAGTTCAATCCACTCGATGTAGTGCTTCTCTTCCATGGGATGGAGTACGCTGCCCACCGTGACCTTGACGATGCCGTCGCCGATTTCGATGACCGGCACATGTTTTTCCTTGGCAGCATCGACGGTGTTTTCCGTCAACTGCTTCATCGGCTCGCCGCAGCAGTGCAGCGGAGCGCCGCCGGCGTGGACGATCTCGACGATATTGCCGCAATGTTCGCATTTGTAGATTTCAAGAAGCTTCGGCATGATGATCTTCCTCCTGTGTAGTGTTGTTTAGACCTGTTTCCAGGCAGCTGGTTACTAATCTTCGCCCGGCAATGCAAAATGGGCCTTGGGATGATGCAGCATTTCCGTAGTCCGCTCAGTCCTGCTCTATGCTACCGATTTCTGCTTTGGGATTCACCCGCTCCAAATACGACAATTTTTATCCTTTATACCTTATTTTTGCAGTTTTGCAAGTCCGAAAATGAAAAAAGGGGGATGCGCTGTCGCATCCCCCTGTCGCATCTCATGAAAAACCGGATCAGGACAGCTGGCGCCCGCCGTCGGCGGCCCACTTCTCCAGCATGGCCGTGGTAACGGACTTGGGACGCTCGATGGCGTAGCCCAGGCCGCGGTCCCACGTGATGTTGGCCATGCAGCCCAGGGCACGGCCGACACCGAACAGAACGGTGTAGAAGTCCCACTCCTTGACGCCGTAGTACCACTGGATGACGCCGGACTGGGCATCGACGTTCGGCCAGGGGTTCTTGGTCTTGCCGTGTTCGGTGAGGACGCCCGGTGCCGTTTCGAAAATCATGGCGACCAGTTTGAACAGCGAGTCGTCCTTGAGGCCCGGGGTGTTGAGGCAGAACTCACGCTGGGCGGTATAGCGCGGATCGGTTTTGCGCAGAACGGCGTGACCGTATCCCGGAACGACCTGGCCGGCATTGAGGGTGTCCCAGAGGGCCTTGGTGACGTTCTCTTTGGTCGGCTCGGCGCCGTTGAGCTTCTTCTGGAACTCCATGATCCAGCCCAGGACCTCCTGGTTGGCCAGGCCGTGCAGCGGGCCTGCCAGGCCGTTCAGGCCGGCGGCATAGGCATAGTAGGGGTCGGACAGGGCCGAATGCACCAGGTGGGTGGTGTGGGCCGAGACGTTCCCGGACTCATGGTCGGAGTGCAGGATGAAGTACATGCGCGCCACATCCTTGTATTGCTCGCTCTGCCCGATCATGTGGGCAAAGTTGGCGCCCATGTCGAGGGTCGGATCGATGGCGATCTGCTTGTCGCCCTTGTACTTGAGGTTGTAGATGAAGGCGGCGATGATGGGAATGCGCGCCACGATGTCGCTGGCATCTTCATAGACCGATTCCCAGGCGACCATCTTGTTGAATTTGCCGGAGTTGTAGAAAGCGGCAAACTTGGAGTCCTTCTGCAGGGCCATGATGCCGACCGAGAGCATGACCATGGGGTGGCTGTCCCTTGGCAGGGCGCGAATGGCGGTGAATACGTACTCGGGTACCGCCTGGCGCGTCTTCCACTCGGCCGCCACTTCGGCGACCTGGGCGTCGGTCGGCACGTCGCCGGTCAGCAGGAAGTACCAGAAGGACTCGACGGTCGGGTAGGCCGAACCGGCGGCCTTGGGCAGCGCCGCAAAGGTCTCGGGGATGGTCTTGCCGCGGAAGCGGATGCCCTCCTGGGGATCGAGATAGGAGATGTCGGTGACGAGGCTGCGGATATCGCGGGCGCCGCCGATGCACTGTTCGATGGTCACCTGATCGATGATCACCTTGCCGAACTCCTTGGTAAGCCTGGTGGTGCGGGGGCGGTGCTCCTCAATCTTCTGTTTGAGCGTCTCTTTCAATGACATGTCGGTACTCTCCTTTCGTTGTGAGGGTTAAGCTGAAATCAACAGTGAGCCGGACTTTTCGACACCATCAAAGCCAACCGGAACGGTCGTCTACCCAATACAATAATATTTTTTTAGGATACTGTATACACTTAAGAAGTGTCGTAGTTATACCAAAGCCTTGACAAATTGCAACAAAAATTTTGCTGGGGCGCTATGGCGACAGAATCACCAGATCCTCGCTCGAATAGGTCAATTGCTTGAGGCCGTCGTCGCTGATATAGAAGGTGTTTTCGATGCCGATCGCCCCCTCTCCCGGAAAGACCACCTTGGGTTCAAAGGCGAAGGCCATCCCCGCCTGGAATGTCATGTCATTGAACCCCCTGGCGATAAAGGGGTATTCATCGATCTCGACCCCCAGTCCATGGCCGATGAAGGAAACCTGCGAGCCTTTGGCCCCCATGAAGCTGTCGGCATACCCCTGCTCCACCGCCAGGGCCAGACACCGGTCGTACACCTCGCCCCAGGGGGCGCCCGTAACGACGGTCCGCTTCATCAGCTCCTGCACCTTGAGCATGTCGTCATACCCCCTGCGCAGGCGGTCGGAGAGGCCGCCCAGGGCGAAGACCCGGGTCTGGTCCACCAGATAGCCGTCAAAACTCCCGGCGAAATCCACAATGATCGGTTCGTTGCGGCCGATCGGCTTGTAGCTCGCCCCCTGGCCGAAGCAGGGGCTGGGCCCCACTCCGCCGAAGGGGGTGTCGGTATAGGCCGGAACCGCGCTATCCGTACCGGAAAAGGTGTGGCCGAAGAGCATTTCCCCATTGAAGACCCGCATCCTGATCACCCCCAGGTGACCGTTGAGGCGGGCCGTATGCTCAAGCTCCGCCGCCAGCTCCAAGTCGCTCATCCCCTCGCGGAGCACCTCCCGCACCCGGCGCGTCACCTTGTCCACCTGGTCGGCCGCATCCTTCATCACGTGGATCTCGTAGTGGCTTTTGATCATGCGCACCAGTCGGATCAGCGGCGTGGCATCGCTGAACTGCGCATGGGGAAAGACCTTGCGGTAGCGTTCGAAAAGAGCGACCGGCAGCACGTCGAACTCCATGCCGATCCTCTTCGGCTCGGGGTAGCCGTAGCCGGCGGCCAACCCGGGGATGTCCCGGGGAGAACTAAAGGGCATCACCTCTTTCAGGCCCGACTCCATCCGCGCCCGGGCGGCGTCCCGGCGCACCAGGTACAGCGGCTGTCCATGGACCGGAACGTACAGGCAGCCGCTCTGGACGGTACCGGTGAAATAGAAGAGATCGGCATTCTGGGCGATGATGACGGCATCCAATCCTTCGGCTGCCATATGGTTTTGCAGCATTTTGCAGCGGTATTCCAACTCGGTGGCGGGGGTCAGACGCATGAATCCTCCAGAAACGGCGCAGGTCGCCGGCATGGTCCCAACAGCCATTCAGCCTGCGGGGACGTGCTCCGTCCGCAGGGACGACAGTGGCGTTGCGGCGGACAGAGGAATTTTACACATGAACGGGAAATATGCAAGCGGGAGAGGCCGTGCAAGCTGGCGGCAGCCGTTCCCGGGCGCATGCTCAAACGGCACCACGCCGCGTTCGTCCCGATATTTCGATATGACGAAATTAATTTTGTGTAACACAAAAACAATTTTCTTGACTTGCATCATTTTTTGCACAAAGATCCATCGAAAAAAGACAAAGCGAATCGTATATATCTTTTTATTGGTTCTCGATATCGGGCTTGGGGCGTAAGCCCCAAATAACCACATTATGGGGAGGATCAGGCTGATGAGAAGAAGGCTACTTGGAGTGGCAGGAATTGCGGCAGCGGTGATGATGCTGGGAATGACAACCATGGCCGGGGCGGCGGATGACTACCAGAAGTTTGGCGTGCGGGTCAGGGCGATCTACGTCAAGCCGGATGAAAGTACAACTTTTAAGGCGGCAAGCGTAAAAGTAAGCGATGACATCATTCCCGAACTCGACCTGGAATACTTCTTCCTGAAAAACCTATCCACCGAGTTGATTGCCGGCGTAACCCGCCATGACATCAAACTCAACAATTCCTTCGCAGGTTCCACTTGGCTGCTCCCCCCCACCCTGACGGTGAAGTATCACCCGCTGGCAGGCAATACGATCAGCCCCTATGTCGGCTTTGGTGTTAACGTCATCTTCCCCTTCAATTCCAAAATCAGCGGCGTTGACCCCTCCTTCAGAATCGACAACAGCGTAGGGTGGGCCGCCCAGGCCGGCGTGGATTTCAAAATCAAGGACAGCCTCTACTTCAACATCGACTACAAGTATCTCAATGCCGACACCAAAATGACGGTCGGCAGCACGAAATACGACCTGGACCTCAACCCGCACCTCTTCGGCATCGGTGTCGGCTACCGTTTCTAAGCGGACCTGATACGTACTGAACCATGAAAAAAGGCGGGGGCATTATGTCCCCCGCCTTTTTTCATTCCCACTCCAGTACCGCGCGCAGCGCACAAAAGCCGCTTCACGATCCGCCCGCTTACCGTTGGCTTTCCGGATTCATCGCCTCGGACTCGGCCCGCCGCTGGCGTTCCAGCTTTCGCCGACGCTTGCCCCCCAGAAACAGCTCCTCGATCACAATGGCGATAAAACAGATTACGAACAACAGAAAAACGACGCCGATAAGTTTTTGCAATATCATGTCAGACCACCTCGCCATCCCGAAATCCTGCTGGTGAGCGGACAGCCCGTTCAGCCTGCCCTCGTTTCCAGCGTTACGCCGTCTCGCCGGCATCCTCCAATTGCAATTCCTTGATGGCCATCTCCCGGAGCTTGAACTTCTGGATCTTGCCCGAAGCGGTCATGGGATAACCGTCCACGAACTTGACATACTTGGGAATCTTGTAGTTGGCGATCCGCCCCTTGCAGAACTCCCGGACCTCCGCCTCGGTCATCTCCATCCCCTTCTTGAGGATGATGGCCGCCATGACCTGCTCACCGTACTTGCGGTCCGGCACGCCGTAGACCTGAACATCGGAGACCTTGGGATGGGTATAGAGGAACTCCTCGATCTCGCGGGGGTAGATGTTCTCCCCTCCCCTGATGATCATCTGCTTGATCCGGCCGGTTATCTTGCAGTAGCCGTTCTCGTCCATGATGGCCAGGTCACCGGTATGCAGCCAGCCGTCGGCGTCGATCACCTTGGCGGTTTCCTCCGGCATCTTGTAGTAGCCCTTCATGACCATATACCCCCGGCCGCACAACTCGCCCTGCTTGCCGGGGGGCAGGGTGGCGCCGGTTTCGATGTCCACGATCTTGACCTCGGCGCCCGGCAGAGCCCGGCCCACCGTGGCCACCCGCAACTCCACCGGGTCGTCGGTGCGGGTCTGGGTAATGCCGGGGGAGGATTCGGTCTGGCCATAGACGCTGGTGATCTCGGTCAGGTTCATATCCTTCACCGCCCGTTTCATCACTTCGATGGGGCAGACCGAACCGGCCATGATGCCGGTGCGCAGGGTGCTGAGATCGAACTTCGGGAATTCCGGATGTTCCATTTCGGCAATGAACATGGTCGGCACGCCGTGGAGCGCCGTGCACTTCTCCTGTTCCACGGTCTGCAACACCCTGAGCGGGTCGAAGATCTCCACCGGCACCATGGTCGAGCCGTGGGTGACGCAGGCCATGACGCCCAGCACGCAGCCGAAGCAGTGGAAGAACGGCACCGTGATGCAGAGGCGGTCCTTTTCGGTGAACTTCATGCATTCACCGATGTTGAAACCGTTGTTGACAAGATTGAAGTGGGTCAGCATGACCCCCTTGGGAAAACCGGTCGTGCCGGAGGTGTACTGCATGTTGATCACGTCATGGCAATCGAGGGTCGCCTCCACGGCATTCAGCTCCGCGTCGGACACCCGCTGTCCGGCCGCCACCATCGCCTCGAAATTGAACATGCCGGCCGGGGTCTCATCGCCGATGAAGACCACATTCTTGAGGTAGGACAGCTTGGGGCACGACAGCTTGCCCGGCTCCGCGGCCGGGAGTTCCGGCGCCACGTCGTACACGGTCTGCACATAGTCCGTATCCTTGAAGGATTTGACCATAAAAAGCGTGGTGGAGTCGGACTGGTTGAGGATATAGTCGAGTTCGGCCGATTTGTAGGCGGTGTTGACCGTTACCAGCACGGCGCCGACCTTGGCCGTGGCGAACTGGAGGATCACCCACTCGGGGACGTTGTAGGCCCAGATGGCCACGTTGTCCCCCTTCTTGACCCCCAGGGCGAGGAGCCCTTTGGCCACCTGCCGGCAGACCTCGTTAAACTCCCTGTAGTTGTACCGCAGGCCGCGCTGCGGATGGACCAGGGCGTCGTTTTCCGGAAAACGCCGCGCCATGTCATCCAGAAGCCCGCCTACCGTCAAAGTGATTTGCTGTGACATCGCCGCCTCCACATCAAAATAAAATTTGCTCGCGCAAAAACCATATGCAATTTAACATATTGATTTTAAAGAACTGTTTAAATAGCACAGGGAAACAGGCGCGTCAAGATGCAAAAGAGCGGGAAGCAGTGGGATTATCGGGCTGGAGGGTAAAGTAGAACGCGGCACCTTTTCTGGGTTCGCCTTCGGCCCAGATCCTGCCGCCGTGGCGATTGACGATGCGCTGCACCGTGGCCAGGCCGATGCCGTTTCCCGCAAACTGAGCCGGGTCGTGCAAGCGGGTGAACACCCGGAAGAGCCGGTCCACATCCTTCATGTCGAAACCGGCGCCCGTGTCGCTGATGAAGAAGACCGGGACAGGGCCGTTGTGCAAAGCCCCGAACTCGATCCGTGGAGCGGCGCTGTGGGCGGTGTACTTCCAGGCATTGCCGAACAGGTTGGTCAGCAGTATCTTCAGAAGCCGCAGGTCGCCGACGACGGTCAGGCCGGGGGCGATGACCACTTCGGGCCTCCGCTCCGGCTCCGCGGCCCTGAAGTCGATCGACAGACTTTCCACAATAGCGCTGAGATCCACCTGCTGCGGCTGGAATTCGCTGCGTGCCAGCTGGGCCAGCCTGAGCATGGCGTCGATCATCTCGTTCAGCCAGCAACAGGATTCGTAGATTCGGGTTGCGTAGGAGCGGGTCTGGGGGTCGAGGGCGGCCTCGTCCTCCAGTATCAGCTGACTGTACCCGGAAATGCGCGTGAGCGGGCCGCGCAAGTCATGGGATACCGAATAGTTGAAGGCCTCCAGTTCGCTGTTGGCCGCTTCCAGGCCGTTGGCCTGGCGGGCAAGCTCGGTGTTCAACTGGCGGATCTGCTCCATGTACATATGATCGGTCTCTTCCGCCAGTTTGCGGGACGTGATGTCCCGATCGAAGCCCAGGATATAGTTTTTGCCGTTGAGCCTGACCGGACCGGCATGCACCTCCAGGGGGAAGCGCGCCCCATCCCTTCTGAAATGCCACACCTCGAAGGTGATCCACTGGCCGCTGAAGATGCGTTCCATCCAGTCGCCCGCGGCTGCACTGGATTCCGGGACCGTAAGGTCGCGGATATTCATGGTGCACAGCTCTTCCACCGTACAACCGTGCTGGATGGCCGAGGCCTTGTTGGCGGCCATGATCCTGCCGGCCTCGTCCCCCTCCGTACCGAGCAGCAGGATGCTGTCCGGCGCCCGTTCGAACAGGATGCGATACTGTTCTTCCCGCTCCCGCAGGGTGGCTTCGGCCCGCTCCAGCGATTCCAGCATGCCGTTGATGGTCAGGGCCAGGTCGTCAAGCTCGTCGTTATGTTCCGTGACCTTCAGACGCGAGGAGATGTCGCTGTCATGGCTGATCTGCCGCACGGTGGCGCTGAGCCGTCCCAAACGTTTGAGGACCGTCCCCCGGACAAAAAACAGCATCACGCAGCAGAAGACAAAGCCGGCGATGCACAGGGCGGCCAGGATATAGGTAATGCTGGCCCTCCCCTGCTGGTACAGCAGGCGCCGCTCGGTGAGTTTGGCGATAAACAGCGGCTGCCCGTCGATATCGTTGAACAAGGCGTAGCCCGCTATGCGCGACTCGTCAAGCGGAACCGCATGAAAGGGCGCCCCATCGCCGAGGACGGCAAGTGCCTCCCGGAAATCGGCCGACAGTGCTTCGTCCCGGACCTGCCGGACTTCGAGGGCGAACTCGTTGATGTCGGACAAGCGGGCGATTTCTTCCCGGTCCATGTTCCTGCCCACAAGCAGGACGCCTCCACCGCTGCACGGCAGGGCAACGACCTGATGCAGGCGCGTACCGTTACGGATGGAACCGCTCAGATGCCGGTCCTTACTCTTGATGGCAAAAAGCGCGGCCTTGCCGAGACAGCGTGCCAACGCATCATCGAAATCGGTCGGACGGCGGAAGTGATAATCCGCCGACTTGGCCGAAAGCAGTTCCCCGGCGGCGCTGAACACGGCGACAAAATCCACGTGATGGTTGACAAGCGAGTCGGTATCCAACGCGCCGATCTCACGAGGCCCACGCCCCTGAACCAGGGTGACGTAATCCCGGGCGCACGACTCCATGTCGGCCAGCCCCTCCCGCAGTTCATACTTCATCTTGGCGATGTTTTCGCCCAGCAGTTTGTTTTCAAGCTTGGCAAAGCTGTTGAGCAGGATGAAGTCGGAGGTGATGGCCAGAATAAAGACCAGCCCGATAAAGGTGCTGACGATGACGAGAATTGTCTTGCGGGAGATATCCATTGCAATCCGTAGCGCGCTGGCGCCAACCGTACACACATGTGTAGTAAAACAACTCAAAAATAGCGAAAACGGAACACACCCTACCGAACGGCCCGGAAGCACGATACCGCCGCCACGGGAGAATGTCGGCAAATCTCTTACTATTTCAAGGGGTAATAATACCCATGGTCCCCCCTCGGCCGCAACTGTTTTTTCGGGCACAATGGTTGCTTAAGTAAATGGTCCGCTATCAGCCCACAAGCTCTCGGCATGCCGATGACAGCGGCCGCGCGCCCCGTTCGGCGCAGGAACCCGGTCCGTACCGGAGGAGGTAGAAAGTGCTTTATAAATCCGTCAACGAATCATTCAACGAGTTCATCATCGAACGTAGCGACCCAAAGTGTATCCGCTGCAAGGTATGCGTCCGCCAGTGCGCTTACGAGGTCCACAGCTACGTGGAAGCGGATGACCGCCTGGCTGAAGACAATACGCTCTGTATCGGCTGCCGCCGCTGTTCGGCGCTCTGCCCCACCGGCGCCATCACCATCCGCTCCAACCAGGAAACCTTCAAAAAGAACGAGTCCTGGTCCGCAGCCCATATCCGCAACGTCTATGCCCAGGCCGATACCGGCGGCATCCTGCTGACTGCCATGGGCAACCCGGCCAAGTACCCCATCTACTGGGACCACCTGCTCCTGGATGCCTCCCAGGTCACCAATCCTTCCATCGACCCGCTGCGCGAACCGATGGAGCTGCGCACCTACCTGGGCAAAAAACCGGACCATATCGAAGTCGTCCACAACGAAAAGACCGGGAAGCCGGAGCTGACGACCAAGTTATCGCCCCAGCTCACCCTGGAATATCCCTTCATCTTCTCGGCCATGAGCTACGGCGCCCTGAATCTGAACGCCCATCGCGCCATGGCCGCCGCTGCCCAGGAACTGGGCACGATTTACAATACCGGCGAGGGGGGCTGCACAAGGACCTCTTCAAATACGGCAAAAACGTCATCGTCCAGGTGGCCTCGGGCCGTTTCGGCGTCAGCGAGCAGTACCTCAACGCCGGGGTCGGCATCGAGATCAAGATCGGCCAGGGCGCCAAACCTGGTATCGGCGGCCACCTGCCGGGCGAAAAGGTGGATGACCAGATCTCCGAGACCCGCATGATCCCCATGGGCTCCGACGCCATCTCGCCGGCGCCGCACCACGACATCTACTCCATCGAAGACCTGCGCCAGTTGATCTACGCCTTGAAAGAGGCCACCAACTACACAAAACCGGTGTCGGTCAAAATCGCCGCCGTGCACCACATCGCCGCCATCGCCTCGGGCGTGGCCCGGGCCGGCGCCGACATCATCACCATCGACGGCTTCCGCGGCGGCACGGGAGCTGCTCCCCAGGTGATCCGCGACAACGTGGGCATCCCCATGGAACTGGCCCTGGCTGCGGTGGATTCCCGACTGCGCGACGAGGGTATCCGCAACCAGGTATCCATCGTGGTCGGCGGCGGCGTACGCAACTCGGGCGACGCCATCAAGGCCATCGCCCTGGGCGCCGATGCCATCAACATGGGGACCTCGACCCTGCTGGCCCTGGGCTGCACCCTGTGCCAGCGCTGCTACACCGGCAAGTGCCCCTGGGGCATCACCACCAATAACCCCTACCTGGGCAAGCGCCTCAACCCCGAGATCGGCGCCGAAAAACTGGTGAACCTGGTCCACGCCTGGGGGCACGAGATGAAGGAGATCCTGGGCGGCATGGGTCTGAACGCCCTGGAATCACTGCGCGGCAACCGTTACAAACTGCGGGCCGTCGGATTGACGGAGAAAGACATGTACTTGCTCGGCGTCATGCCGGCTGGAGAATAGACCATGAAACGAATCTACACCATCGAAGATGCCTGCATTGGCTGCCACCTGTGCGAGGTGGGCTGCATCACCGAGCATTCGCTCTCGAAAGACCCGGTCAAGGCCTTTCTGCATGAGTCCGAGCGCCCCATCTCCCGCTGCACGGTGGAGGAATTGCACGGCGGCATCATCTCCCTGTCCACCACCTGCCGGCACTGCGACGAACCGGACTGCCTGCGGGCATGCATCTCGGGCGCCATCCAGAAGAATGCCGAAGGGGTCGTGCGCATCGACACCGAACAGTGCGTGGGCTGCTGGTCCTGCGTGATGGCCTGTCCCTATGGCGCCATCCAGCGCAACCTCAAAAAGAAAAAGGCCAACAAATGCGACCTCTGTCCGGACAGGAAGTCGCCGGCCTGCGTTGACGCCTGCCCCAACCGGGCATTGGTGTACAGGGAGGGGAGCCAGAAATGAACTATGTAATCGTCGGCAATTCCGTAGCTGCCGTGGGCGCCATCCGCGCCATCCGCGAACGGGACCAGCAGGGCACCATCACGGTCATATCGCGGGAAAAGCATAACGTCTATGGCCGGCCGCTGATCTCCTACCTGCTGGGCGGCTTGATCAGCGAAAAACGCATGGCCTATCTGCCGGATGACTTTTACGCCCAAAACCGTATCAACCTGCTGCTGGCGTCGGAAGTCGTGGGGGTGGATACCACGGCCAGGAGGGTCAAACTGGCCGACGGCGACGCCATTGCCTATGACAAACTCCTCCTGGCCACCGGCGGCGACCCGTTCGTCCCGCCCATTGAGGGGATGGCCGACAAGGACCGCGTCTTTACCTTCACCACCTGGGAAGACGCCGCCAAGCTGAAGGGGATCGCCCCGGACATCAATCGCGCCGTGGTCATCGGCGGCGGTCTGATCGGCCTCAAGGCGGCCGAAGGGTTGAACCTGCTGGACAAATCGGTGACCGTCGTCGAACTGGCCGACCGGGTGCTTTCCTCCGCCTTCGACCGTCCCGCCGGCAAGATCGTGGCCCGCAAGATGAAGGCCAACGGCATCGACGTCATCACCGAGGACACGGTCGTCCGCATTGAAGGGGACGGAGCGGAGATCAGCGGCGTGACCCTCAAGTCGGGCGACTTCATCCCCTGCGATACCGTTGTCGTGGCCATCGGCGTCCGTCCGGCGGCTACCTTCCTCAAGGGAAGCGACATCGAGGTCAACCGCGGCATCGTGGTGGACGCAACGATGCAGACCTCCAACAAGGACGTCTATGCCGCCGGCGACGTGGCCGAGGCGACCGATTTTTTCAGCGGCCAGAAAAACCCCATGCCGATCTGGCCCGACGCCTACATTCAGGGCGACATCGCCGGCGCCGCCATGGCCGGCGGGACCAAGGAATATGTGGGAGGCCTGGCCATGAACTCCATCGAGTTCTTCAAGGTTTCCACCATCTCCATGGGGGTCACCAATCCCAAGGACCCGGCCGAATACGAAATCCACACCTATCAGGACATTCAGAATTACCAGTACCGCAAGGTCGTGCTGCAGGGCAACCGCCTGGTGGGCGCGGTGCTGGTGGGGAACGTTGACCGGGCCGGCATTTTCTCGGGCCTGATCCGGGAAAAAATCGACATGACCCCCTTCAGGGAAAGCCTGCTCACGCCCGATTTCGGGTTCCTCCAGCTCTCCAAGGAAATCAGGAACAGACTTTTCGCGCCCCAGGGGAAAGTGGCCGATAACGGCCGTGCCGCGCAGGCTGCAGGACATTAAACCTATGTTGGGGCATTCCTGACGAATGCCCGTCAAGCGGGTGAATGCAAACATCAGCCCCGCATTGAGGACGATCTATGAAACCACAACCTACCCACATTTTCCAGAAGGACATCTCCAACTGCGGCCTGACCGGCTTCATCTCCAAAAAGGGGCAACGGGTCGAGGGCTCGGTGATCATCAAATCCATCGCCCTCATGCATGACCGGGGCAACGGGTTGGGAGGCGGTTTCGGCGCCTACGGCATCTACCCGGAGTTCAAGGAGTTCTACGCGTTCCACCTCATGTACGAGAACGCCATGGCTCTGCAACTGGCAGAGGAATACCTGGATGCGAACTTCCACATCGAGTTGCAGGAGGACATTCCGACCCGCCGCACCAAGGCGATCGCCAACCCGCCGGTGTTCAAGCGCTATTTCGTCACACCGCTGGAGTCCGATGAATACCGGGAAGCGGTGGAATACCAGGGCATGACCGACTCGGACATCATCGTCCGCCACGTCATGGCCATCAACCACGAGATCGAGGGAGCCTTTGTGGTCTCCTCCGGCAAGAACATGGGCGCCTTCAAAGGGGTCGGCTTCCCCGAAGAGATCGCCGAGTTCTTCCGTCTTGAGGAATACAGCGGCCACATCTGGACCGCCCACAACCGGTTTCCCACCAATACCCCCGGCTGGTGGGGCGGCGCCCACCCCTTCACCCTTTTGGACTGGTCCATCGTCCACAATGGCGAGATCTCGTCCTACGGCATCAACAAGCGCTATCTGGAGATGTACGGCTACCTGTGCACCATGCTGACCGATACCGAGGTGGTGGCGTACATGCTCGACCTTTTGATCCGCAAGCACGGGCTGTCGCCCGCACTGGCCTGCACCGCCCTGGCGCCCCCCTTCTGGTCGCTGATCGACCAACTCCCCCAGAACGAACGGGAGCTGTACACCGCCATCCGCCAGGTCTACGGCAGCGCCCTCCTGAACGGCCCCTTCGCCATCCTGTTCGCCAGCAACAAAGGGCTGATCGGGCTCAACGACCGGGTCAAGCTGCGGCCGCTCGTCTGCGCCGAAAAGGACGACTTCGTCTACATGGCCTCGGAAGAGTCGGCCATCCGCGAGATCTGCCCCGCTCCTGCCCGCATCTGGACGCCGCGGGGGGGGGAGCCGGTCATCGCCATGGTGGAGGGAAACGTTTAGCGGTTGTTGAAAAACAGCCATCAGGCCTTCGTCCTCGAATGCCCTTTTGTGCGGCGTAGCGCCCGGCCTTCGCAGCCAAGGCTGCTTCGGCGGAGTAGGCCTGCTACGCCTCCGCAGGGCCTTCTGCGGGTGCGACGATCTGACTGTTTTTGAACAACCTGAGTTTTCAACGACCTGTCAGTCAACCATTACATCCGAAGTTTGTGGAGTTTGACATGAAAATAGATGCACAGGGAACCTACTACCGCGACCTCAACACCGCCATCCGCGAGGCGGTGCTGGCCGGTGCGGACCAGATCGAGCTGGACAACGTCAATGGCCAGTATTTCATCGGCGACGGCATCAACAAGCCGGTGACCATCACCATCAACGGCGTCCCGGGCAACGACCTGGCCGCATTCATGAATGGTGCGACCATCATCGTGAACGAGAACGGCCAGGACAATATCGGCAACACCATGAATGCCGGCAAGGTCATCGTCCACGGCCACGCCGGCGACGTCCTGGGCTACGGCATGCGCGGCGGCCGAATCCACATCAGGAAGGACGTGGGGTACCGGGTCGGCATCCACATGAAGTCCTACCAGGAGAACAAGCCGGTCCTGATCGCCGGCGGCAAGGCGGGCGACTTCTTCGGCGAATACATGGCCGGCGGGGTATTGATCCTCCTGGGCATGTTTACCGACGACCCGGCCAAGGACAAGCATGGCTACCTGTTCGGCACCGGCATGCACGGCGGCGTGATCTACGTGCGGGGCAACGTGGACGAGTCCCGCTTGGCCAAGGAGGTCGGTGTTTTCGAACTGGATGACAGCGATCGTGCGGAGCTGGAGGGATACGTCACGGAATTCTGCCGGGATTTCAAGCTCGATGCACAAGAGGTGCTCAAGGAGCGATTCGTCAAGGTGCTGCCCCGCAGTAAACGCCCCTACGGCAACATGTACTGCCCGATGCCCAAGTAGTTCGCGTCACGCCTCGATTTACCCATAAAAAAACCCCGCCGGGCCAGCCCGGCGGGGTTTTTCTGTACAATTTGCCGCATTTCCGGGTGAAAAGCCATCAAACCACACCGCTGCCTGCTCCCGGTTGCCCGGCGGCATGCTTCGGGTTATCCCGTCACCCTTCGCCACAATACCACGCCATTTAACCAGAGAATATCTCCCAAAACGTCATATGCCGCACACGAACTCCTTGACATTTCGCCAATAAATCAATATGTTTACAAACAAATAAAATAAAATCACCTATTGAACCAACACATAATATGCCGTCAAAAGACGCAAAAGGAACAACGATGCCGGTCTCGCACACAATCGACACCGCCCGATGCCGCGTTCAGACAACGTGCACGGGAACCATCACGGTCGATGACATCCTCGGACACTACGAAACCGAAATTCGGGAAGGATTCCTGAACTATCATGAACTGATCGACACGGGCGGCGTGACCCCTCCCTACCTTTCCGGCACGGATATATGGCGCACGGCCATGACGGTGAAGAATGCCCTGAAGGGGCAAAAGGTCGGGCCGCGGGCGATCATTGCCCCGAGCGACGTCCTGTACGGCATGGTGCGCATATTCACGACAATCCTCTCGGATGACGTTCCCATCAGAATCTTCCGCGACCCTGCAGCGGCTGCAACATGGCTGGAAACATGGTCCGAAACCTTCGCCAACACGGCCTGGGAGTGCATGGAAGCTACCGACTGACCCCCGCCGCATCATAGCCTCAGACTCCCAACTCCCTCAGGACAATGGCCGTTTCCGGCTGTCGGTCCAACCAAGCGGCCAGACGCTCCACTGCCGTCGCCTGATCGGAGGCGGCCTCATGGGGCCAAACGCCCAGCACCGGCGCGCCGCACAGGGAGCCGATGTAATGGGGTGCGCTTTGTTCGGCCAGGTCCGGCTCTTTGGGGAAATTATTGATGATGACCCCGGTCAGGGGAAGCCCCATCTGCCGGGCGGCAAAACAGGTCAGGACGGTATGGTTGACGGTCCCCAGATTGGGACGCGCCACCACCAAAAGCGGCAGGTCCAGTTCCCGCGCCAGGTCCGCCATGAGGAATCCGCCGACCAGCGGCACCATCAGTCCTCCGGCCCCCTCCACGATCACGAAGTCGTAGGTCGCCGTCAGACGATCGAAGGATTCCCGGATTCGGGCAAACTCGATCCTGACGCCGTCGATCTTCGCCGCTTCGGCCGGGGCCAGCGGTTCCCGGAGCAGGTAGGGGGTGACGTCGCCGTTGCAGGGGGTGCCGGCGGCATGGCACGCCAGAAGCGCGTCATCGGAAACCAGCCCCCCCTCCCCCTCGCGGCAGCCGCTGGTCACCGGCTTCATGACGCCGACGCGGATGCCCCGCATCCGGAGAAGCCGCGCCAGTACGGCGGTCACAATCGTCTTGCCCACGCCGGTATCGGTGCCGGTTACAAATACCCCTTTCCCCATTTCCCCCCCTATCTCAAGAAAATCTGCTCCATGCCGGGATGATCGCTGCCCCGAAAAGCAGGCTCCATCCTCCCCCCGAAGGTATCAGCGAAGCAAAAGGAGCTTCGCTCAGGAACATCCGCAGGGAGCGACGGTCAACCCGAGATCGGCCACCATTTGACGGTCGAGCGCAGGATTCCTGCCGGCCCTGGTCAGATAATTGCCGGTCATCATCCCGCTGGCGCCGGCCATGAAGATCCAGGACTGCAATTCGCGCAGGTTTTTCTCACGGCCGCCACAGACCGTTATCTGCCGGTCAGGCAGGAGAAAGCGGTACACCGCGATGGTCCTGAGGCACTCCAGGGGCGTCAGAAAATCTGCGTGCTCAAGGCGAGTCCCCTCCACCGGGTCGAGAAAATTGACCGGGATGGAATCGACCCCCAGTTCGCGCAGTGTCAGAGCCATCTCGACACGCTGGGCAAAGGTCTCGCCCAAGCCGAAGATGCCGCCGCAGCAGACCTTCAGACCGGCGCGTTTGGCCGCCCGGACCGTTTCCACGTCCTGCTCGTAATCATGGGTGCTGCAGATGTTCGGGAAAAAACTGCGTGCGGTTTCCAGGTTGTGATGATAGGTCACCATGCCGGCGTCCCTGAGCAGGCAAGCCGTTTCATAATCGATGATCCCCAGGGAGCAGGACGGCGCGATGCCCGCCTCCTGGCGGATGCGTCCCAGGGTGCGGCAGATCCGGTCCAACTCATCCCTGCTCCCGATCCCCGTGCCGCTGGTGATGATGCCGTAGCAGGAGGCGCCGTGCTGTTCGGCGTTTTTGGCGCAGGTGACCATCTGCTCCTCGTCCACGAGCGGATACGCCGCCGCCTGGGTCGAATGATGGGCGGACTGGGCGCAAAACGCGCAATCCTCGGGGCAGGTCCCTGATTTGGCGTTGATGATGGAACAGAGCGTCACCGCACTGCCGATAAAATGTTCCCGGATGCGCCCCGCCTCGGCCAGCAACCGGTAGAACTCCGCCCCCTCAACTTCCCCGAGGCGCAGGGCGTCGTCACGCTCCAGGGTGTGGCCCGCTATCACCGAATCAGCCAGCTTCTGCATCGTATCTTTCATGATTCCCTCCTCCGGCTTGCAATATCACGACTTACCGGTATTGTCAACCCGCCAGCCATTACAAGTTTACCACCATCAATCAACCAGCAATATATATTGCACCTGCCACATTGTTTTCATAGATGGGATTTTCCTTCTGGGGGCATAGTTCTGCCACATTTGCCCCATGATCCTGCAACTATTGTTGCATGGAGGCCGCAGGGGCACTTCCCGACTGCCCCAAAATACTCATTAATTTTAGATGGATGTGCAACCACACCAATTCGGTATACATAGTGCATCATATGGCGACTAACACGTTTTTTTATTGTCCATAGCCCCCTGTTTGGGCACATCGGACTGCAAAACATGGCACACGGATGCACCTGCCTTTCGTGAAATGAACGGGGGATTATCTATGAAAAAACTCGCCGTAACGATCTCGGCACTCCTTATTGCTTGCTCGGCATTTGCCGGGGACCCGCCAAAAACAGAGGAACAAAAAACCCTGTATGCCCTTGGCCTGCTGGTGTCACGCTCGCTGGCGACCTTCAACCTCACCCCGGCGGAACTCGAGTTTGTCAAACGGGGCCTTACCGACGCCGCAAGCGGTACAAGCCCGCAGGTCGATCTTGGCGTCTACGGCGGCAAGGTCCAGGAATTGGCCCGGGCGCGCCGCAAGCTTCAGGGTGAACGCCTGGCGGCCGCAAACAAGGATTTTCTCACTAAGGCAGCCACGGAAAAAGGCGCCGTCACAAGTGATTCGGGGCTGGTGTACCTTTCGCTGAAAGAGGGCACTGGAACCGTTCCGGGCCCTGCCGATGCGGTCAAGGTCAATTATCGCGGCACCTTGCCCGACGGCCGGGAGTTCGACAGCTCGTACAAACGGGGCAAGCCCGCCGAGCTCCGCCTGGACGGCGTCATCAGATGCTGAACCGAAGGGTTGCAAAAGATGAAGGCCGGCGGCAAGGCAAGACTCGTGTGCCCTTCCAGTATCGCTTACGGCGACGCCGGTGCGGGTGACCTGGTCCTGCCGGGCGCTACGCTGGTATTCGAGGTGGAGCTGCTTGAGGTGAAGAAGTAGCGGGCGGACGCGACCATGACGCGAACACGACAACTGACAGTGGCCATGGCCTTTGCCGTGGTGGGATGTGTGGACGCCCATGCTGCGGATAATTGCGGGATCACGGAGTATCTGGACCGCATCGAGGCGAGCTGCCAGGGAAGCCCTGCCGCCCCCCAGGAATCTCCGGAGACGTCCATGGTTCCCGTTGCCGCTCCAAAGGCCGAAGAGTTTCCGAAAGAGCCGGCCACGGACATCGGCCGCACTGCGGCGGTGCCGGCCCATGGCGAGCTCACGGAATCAGCTCCCCATAATCCCCCGCCACAAGTGGCAGACAGCCATCAGCAGCGCCGCATGGCGGCAGGCATCATGGAGAACGCCAGAGCGGCGCGCCTCCAGAAGATTATGAGCAACAGGCAGTGATCAAATTTATTGCGAACGGAAAGTGAGGCTTCCATGCGCTGTGCATCGTTCTTGTTTCCATGCCTGGTGTCCCTGGCGGGAATATGCCTCATTGTCCCCCGGCCCATGGGGAAGACCGGCACCAGCTCAACTCTCCAGGCGACAAAATTCAGTACGCCATAGGGGTCGAGGTTGCCAGAAACTTCAAAAACCAGGGGCTTGACCTGGACCTGGAAATGGTTGCGAAAGGTATGCGGGATGGATTGTCCGGGGGGGAACTCCTTGTTTCGGAAAAGGAGCTTCGAAGCATCCTGATCTCCGTCCAGAGCGATATACGGCGCAGGCAGTCGTTGGTGAAACAGGGAGCGGCCGGTGACAGGAAGCCGTAAGGGAACAAGCGATAACCATCTTTGAGAATATGCAAACGCAGATACGGAGCGACAGACCTTTCACCATGTAAAGAGAGGGCATCATGAAAAGAGAACTGTTCTGGCGGTTGATGCGACTGGTGCTGGTAATTGCCGTTTTCCTCTGGAGCCCGCCATGGGTCCAGGCAGGCCCGGGAGGTGGCACCTACTATGCCAACAGCCCTGCCGGGGGTGTTTCGGGTACGGGCCTTCGGAAATTTGTGGACAAGCTCCCGGGCTTGGGGCTCCCCAACTGCACCATGAGCAGCCCGCCGGGGGTGGGAACCTGCAACGAAAACAACCTGGGGAGCTACATCCCGATCGCCAACAAGGTCACCAGCCCCACATTCCCGGCAACAACGGCAACGGACGGCGTGACCGCCATACCCGCTTCCGACTATTATGAGGTCGGGCTCGTGGAGTATTCCCAGAAGATGCACTCCGACCTGCCGAAAAAGACCAGGCTGCGCGGATACCGGGATCTCAACGCCAGCTTCGCCAACATGTCCACCCAGTACCTGGGACCCCTGATCATCGCCCAGCGGGATGTGCCGGTCCGCGTCAGGTTCAGAAACCAGCTCCCCACGGGTAATGCCGGCAAGCTCTTCATTCCGGTGGATACGAGCCTGATGGGTGCCGGACGGGGCCCGGCGGTTACCACGTCCGCAATCCCCAGCACGATCGGCGCCACAGTCCCGGCATTCACCAATTACAGCGGCTCCTACACCCAGAACCGCGCCACGATCCACCTCCATGGCGGCAACTCACCCTGGATCAGCGACGGCACCCCCCACCAGTGGACGGTGCCGGTCAACGAGATATCCACCCCCTACCAGAAGGGGGTATCCGCCCGGGACGTGCCCGACATGGTGCCGACGAATCCGGGTGAATTGACCTTCTACTGGACCAACCAGCAGAGCGGCCGTCTGATGTTCTACCACGACCACACCCTCGGGATCACCCGCCTGAACGTCTATGCCGGCGAAGCAGCAGGCTACCTGATAACCGACCCGGTGGAAGAGGGGCTGATCAACAACGGGACCCTGCCGAACATCTGCCCCGGTGGCGGGACGGCGGTCTGCGAATACCGTTACGGGATCCCCCTGATCATCCAGGACAAGACCTTTGTTCCCAAGAATATCGACACCCAGGACGCCCTCTGGACAAAGAGCTCCAAGGGGGTTGCCAACAATTGGGGCGTCTACGGCGACCTCTGGTTCCCCCACGTCTATGAACGGAACCAGGACCCCACCAGCCCGGCCGGGGCCAATCCTTTCGGACGCTGGGACTACGGCCCCTGGTTCTGGCCGCCGGTATCGATCGCGGCGGACAAGGCGACCCTGCCCGAGCCTTCCACGACACCGGAAGCGTTCATGGACACCATGCTGGTCAACGGTACCGCCTATCCCTATCTGACGGTGGAGCCGAAACCGTACCGGTTCCGCATCCTGAACGCCTCCAACGACCGCATGCTCAACCTGAGCCTCTTCGTTGCAGACCCCAACGATCCCCTGGGTACGGAAGTGAAGATGGTGGCGGCCGCCCCCAACCCGACCTTCCCGGCCGGACCGTTCCCGGATGTGGCTATCTGGCCGACCGACGGCAGGGCCGGCGGCGTGCCCGACCCGACCACCATGGGACCGAACATCATCCAGATCGGCAACGAGAGCGGCATCCTGCCCAACCCGGTCGTTCACCCCAACCAGCCGGTCAGCTACAACTATAACCGTCGCGACATCGTGGTGCTGAACGTCCAGGAAAAGAACCTCTTCCTGGGCTCTGCGGTGCGGGCCGACGTGATCATCGACTTTTCCGACCCGAAATACATCGGCAAGGACATCATCCTGTACAACGACGCCCCGGCGCCGGTCCCGGCCTTCGATACGCGTATCGACTACTACACCGGCAATCCGGACCAGACCACCAGCGGCGGCGCCCCCTCGACCCTGCGCGGGTACGGTCCCAATACCCGCACCGTTATGCAGTTCCGGGTAGCGGGTACGCCGCAGCCCAATCCCAATCTGCTGGCCAACCTCAAAGCGGCCCTGCCGGCAGCTTTCAAGGCCAGCCAGCCGGCGCCCCTGATCCCCGAGCCGACCTACCCCGTGGCGGCGTGGGGCGTTACCGCTCCGACCGAGCAATACGCCAAGATCCAGGATTATGCCATTACCCTGAACCCGCTGAACCGCGACTACACCGCGAGCACCATACCGGTTACCATTCCCTTCCAGCCCAAGGCCATCCAGGAGTTGTGGGACCCCTACGGGCGCATGAACGCCACCCTGGGGATTGAACTCCCCTTCACCACCCAGCTCAACCAGACCACCATCCCCATGGGGTACGCCGAACCGACCACGGAGCGGATCGTGGACGGACATCCCCAGATCTGGAAGATAACCCATAACGGCGTCGATACCCATCCGGTGCACTTTCACATGTTCGACGTGCAGGTCTTGAACCGGGTCGGCTGGGACGGCGCCATCCGGCCGCCCGACGACAACGAACTGGGGTGGAACGAAACCGTCCGCATGAACCCGCTGGAGGACATCATCGTCGCCCTGCGGCCCAAGGCGCAGGCGCTTCCCTTTACCCTCACCACCAGCACGCGCCTCATCGACCCGACCCTGGCGCTCAACGCCCCCATAAGCGCCACCGACATCGGCAACCTCGGCCAGGGGGGGACACCGGTAGCGGGCCTTGCGGTCACCGTTCCCAACATACCGACCGACTACGGCTACGAATACGTGTGGCACTGCCACATCCTCGGCCATGAAGAAAACGACTTCATGCGGCCGGTGGTATTCAGCATTTCCACGGCGCCGCCTCCCGATCCGAGCCTGCTGAACGCCTACATCGGCGGAGGGTCGGTGCCGGGCAAAACCAACTATGTCACCACCTACACCAACTCGAACATCAACCAGATCGTGCTCCAGTGGACGGACAACGCGCCCGTTTCCACCCCCAGCCGTTTCCAGGTGCTGCGCGCTTCCGGCGCCGGCCCCTATACCTATCCGGCAAGCTATACCCCCCTGGCGGAGATCTCCTACCTGCCGGGCTATCCGCCGATCTTCACCGACGCCAACGTGGATCCGGGGACAGCCTACGGTTACGCCGTCGTCTCCCTGAACGATTTCGGAGCACCAAACACGAAATCGAACCCCGCCGTGAGCGCGCAGGTCACCACGGCCTCCTGGACCGCCGCCACCGGCGTGACCGTCACCGACAGCAAGCCGGTGGGGCATGTGGTCGGCACCAATGTGTCGTTTACCGCCGCCGGCACGGGCGCAACATCGAGTGATCCCGCCCTTGCCGTGGTCTACCAGTATCGTTTCCTGCTCAACGGCGTCGAGGTGCAGGCCTTCAGCACCAACAACATGTGGACCCTGCCGGATACCGCGGCCGTCGGCACCTATACCATCACGGTAGAAGCGCGCACCAGCGCGGGGCAAACCCCGGTGGCGACCACGACCGTCACCCATGTGGTCAACAATCCCCCCAGCCCGCCGGTGACGGTTGCCAGCCCGGTCCCCGCCGTCTATTCGGCGGCACCGGTGGTGGTGTCCCTGACGGCAACGACCAACGCGCCGCCGGCGACCATCTACTACACCCTGGACGGCAGCACGCCCACCACGGCGATGCCTCCCTACACCGGCCCGATCACGCTGAACCAGACCACCACCATCAACTACTTCGCCGTTGACGTCAACGGCACGGCCGAAGCGGTTCACACCGACACCTGGTACATCCATGTGCCGGACCTGGTGGCCACCATGCAGATCAACAACGGCGCCGCCCAGACCAAGTCCCTGGCTGTCACCCTGAATCTGAACGCCTATGACCCGGTAGGCGTCGCCACCATGGAATTCTCCAACGACGGCACCAACTGGAGCGGCGAGGAACCCTACGCGACCTCCAAGACCTGGACCCTGCTCACCGGCAGCGACGGGCCGCGCACGGTGTATGCGCGTTTCCGCGACAAGTCGTTGCCCACCGGCGTCCAGTATCCGCCGATCACCGCCGCCATCACCCTGGATACGACCCCTCCGGCCACCACGCCGAGCCCGATTCCCGGTTCGTACACCAACGGCAGTTCGCTTGCGGTCACCCTGACGGCCAACGAGACCGCCACCATCTATTACACCGCCGACGGCACCACGCCGACCACGGGCTCGCTGACCTATCAAACACCGATCCAGGTCAACACCGCCGCCGGCTCATCCACGACCATCAAATACTTTGCCGTCGACAGCGCCGGCAACCAGGAAGCGGTCAAGACCGCCGTCTGGAGCATGGCGACGATCGATCTGGTCGCCAGCGCCCAGATCAACAACGGAGCAAGTTGGACACCGACCCCCGATGTCACCCTGACGCTGAAGGCTTTCGATCCAACCGGCATCGCCAGTTACGAGCTCTCCAACGACGGGTCAACCTGGTCGGGCCCCTTCGCCTCGCCGGATACGTCCGCGGGAGTCACCGTAACCATAACGCCAAGCTGGACCCTGACCAGCGGCGAGGGGTTGAAGACCGTGTATGTGAGATTCACCGACACCAACCTGGGCGGCGGCACGACCTATCCCCCCATCACGGCCTCGATCCTCCTGGGTAATAAGGATGGCCTGCTGCCGGGCACCAGCGGCTACCTGGCCAGCGCCCTGAAAGCGCTCCACATCGCCACCGGCTTCGCGTCGCCCACCCCGATGGACCTTGTTCATGCCGACGTTGCTCCCTACAATAACGGAACGGCAAAACCGGACGGCAAAATCGACTTGGGCGATGTGACCATGATCCTGCTCCGTTCGCTGGGGCTCATCGCAACGTTCTGACACCATTACCGAGCCCCCTCCCCGCCTTTGCGGCGGGAGGGGGCCATATTTCTTCACCCCCGGAGGAACGATCCCTATGAAAAAACATAGTATTCCTGCAATCATCTGCGCAATGTCCCTCCTGACGCTGGCGGCCTGCGGCGGTGGCGGCGGTGGCGGAGGAGGGGCGGCGACACAGGCGGTCACGACGCTGTACCTGTTCGGCCAGATGTCCTCAACCACCAACAGCAAGATAGACAGCATCCAGACATCCTTCGTTGTGCCGGCAGGCGTGCTGGTCAACTACACATCGGCCCCCGGAGCCCCTGCCGGCAACTATCCCGTCCGTTCCGGCTTCGCCGTGCCGTCAGGCCCGGTCAAGGTTGCGGCAAGCGATATCAGCGGCACATACCATACCGGCACCCGATTGTTGACCATCAGCTTGCAGAACGTTTCCAACCCGAAGGTTGCCTTGCAGAGTTATACCACCGCAAAAAATGGAGCTACCATCAAGGGCGCCGAGGTTGCCAAAGTAACCTTGAAACTGGCAACAGCGGGGAGCGCCCCCACCTACCCGTCGCAAGACCTTCTCGCCACGGTCTGGCAATACCGGGAGTTGCCGTCGATTTACCTTGGCTTGTTGAGCGGTTGCCGTATAAATTACGACACGAAGTTTCAATAACCTCACGCCATCGCACGTGTATCCATTCAAAAGGCTGGCGACGGAGAACCTGCCCGTTGCCAGCCTTGTCCTTTTGCCGGGGCTATGCATGCAGCAACCTTTTCCAGCCAGCTTTCGGCGTCTTGACCGCGTAAATAGTGTTGCCATCAATTACGCCCTCAGCTATGCTCATACCTACTAAATTCCATCCGACAGAAAGAGGCAAACCATGACTCGACATATCGGACATATCTTTATGGCGGCCTTCCTGCTCCTGGCAAGCGCCTCGCTTTGCCTTGGGTCTGTGACGGTCACCTCCACGGGTAGCGGCACCTACACCGTCCAAGGGAGCAACATGGATGGTATCGCCGCTTTCGACCTGGTCCTGAAGTACGACAGCCCGGCCTTGGCATCGCCGACGGTAAGCCAGGGCAGCCTCATATCCGGCGCAATGCTGGCAGCCAACACCAACGTGGCCGGGACTATCAGGATAGCGGTCGTCAGCAGCAAGTCATTTTCGGGCAGTGGGCCGCTTGTCACCATTAAATTTGCGACCCATACGGGGGGCACCGTTTCAGTAGCCTCCTTCAGCCCGATCAACAGCAACGGGGCCGCTGTAAGCAGCGGCGACAGTGGCAGCAGTAGCAGCGACAACAGCAGCAGTAGCAGTGACAACAGCAGCAGCAATGGCAGTAGTAGCAGTAGTAGCAGTAGTAGTAGCAGTAGTAGTGGCAGTAGTGGCAGTAGCAGTAGTAGTGGCAGTAGTGGTAGTCCCACCTATCTCGGCACGGTCACCATGCCGTCGGACAGCCAGATGAAGAGTGAAACGAAGACAGCCGCCACTGAAACGCCCGCCCCGGCCAACGCCCCGGAGGCGACCGCCAAGCCGGGCGAGACGCCTCCCGCGGGCGAAGCCCCCGCCGCCGGAGAAACGCCGGTCGCGACCAAGGCTCCGGCAGCGGCCAAGAAAAACGAATCGATCAGCGTCGCTTCCAACACGGCGGTCCTCGAACGGTTCCGGGCCTACCAGGGCGACAAGACTCCGGCCATCATGATCGCGCTCTTCAAACAGCAGATCTCCCCACTCTTCCGCCAGGAGCCCTTTGTCGTCCTGAGCGACGGCGCGACCACCGTGACCATAGTCGCCGACCTTTCCGCAGAGACGGGAAGTTCGCCCAATTTCGCCCTGACCGGCGCAAAAATGGTTTCCCTGAAGAAAGACGACGCATCATCCACCTGGTTCATCGAGGCCCTTCCCGCGAAAGGCGCCCTGAGCGCAAGCCTGATGGTGCTCAATGAAAGCAAGGTCACCGAATACCCGCTGACCATCGCTCCGGCCATCAAAAAAGCGGCAGCCACGGAGAAAGAATTTGCCGCATTCCTCAAGGATGCCGCCAAGACCCCGGCACAGCACGACCTGAACGGAGACGGGAGCTACGACGGGATCGACGATTACATCTACACCGCGAACTATCTTGTCCGGCAGCAGAAGGCCAGGACGAGCGCAAAATAGGCATCACCACCCCAGGCCGAAAACAGGAAAGCCGCCCGGAATCGCCGGGCGGCTTTTTTTATGCTTCCCGTAAGGGGGGCACCTTCTCCTGCCATGGCCTCTTCATCGCCCCCCCCTTACTTTAGTTCGTGAATTTGTTCTTTTTGGCCGCATCGGCCTTCTGGGTCTCTATGCGCTTCACCACCTCTTCCACCACCTGGTCCGGCGAGAAGCTGGGCGTGGACGGGAGTTGCCCCTTCACCACTTTTTCGGGCTGAACGTTCACCCGTTCCTGCGTCTCCGCCCGGCGAGGCTGATGCACCGGCGGCGCGTCCTGATACTGCGCCATGGCGGCCGTCAGGCTGCGCAGCAGACGAATCCCCATGATCACGGAAATCCCCAGCGCCACGATATCCTCACGCCAGTACGCCAGGCTGAGGTTGGTCGTCATGGAACCGGCCAGCAATCCCGCTGACGCAATCAGCAGGCAAAAAGCGTTGCCGATCACGGTTATTTCGATGTCCTGAGGCTCTTTTCGCCCGACCGCATGGCTCGCCATGGTAGACCTCCCGTTCCCGTCCTCTACGTTTCCTGATCGGCACCGGGTGCTGAAAGCTTTAGCCTGATACGCTGCATGACCCACGCCTGCATACGGTCCATATAATAATATACCACCGGAGTGATGTACAGCGTCATCAGTTGCGACACCAGCAGGCCGCCCACAACCGCCAGCCCCAGCGGCCGGCGGGCATCGGCACCGGCACCGATTCCCAGCGCTATGGGCAGGGTCCCCATGAGCGCCGCCATGGTGGTCATCATGATCGGCCGGAAACGGACCAGGCACCCCTCATAGATGGCGTCGATCGGCGCCTTGTTCTCTTTCCGCTGGGCCTCCAGGGCAAAGTCGATCATCATGATGGCGTTCTTTTTGACGATGCCGATCAGCATGATGATCCCCACGAAGGCGTACAGGTTGAGTTCCTTGCCGAAAATCATGAGGGTCAAGAGCGCCCCCATGCCGGCCGAGGGGAGGCCGGACAGGATCGTCAGGGGGTGGATGTAACTCTCGTACAGGATGCCGAGTACGATGTAGATGACCACGATGGCCAGGATCAGCAGCAGGGCCAGCCCCTTGGTGGACTGCTGGAAGGCCTGGGCCGTCCCCTGGAAGGCGGTGGTGATCTTGACCGGCAGGGATGCGGCCGCCGTTTTTTCCACCGCCGCCGTGGCGTCCCCCAGCGGTACGCCCGGCTTGATGTTGAAGGAGATGGTCACGGCGTTGATCTGCCCCAGGTGGTTGACGGAGAGCGGCCCCAGGGAGGGGGTCAGCCGGCCGAGCATGCTGAGCGGCACCAACTGGCCGGTGCCGGAGCGCACATAGAGCAGCGAGAGGGCCGCCGGGTCCATCTGGTACCGGGGCTCCACCTCCAGGATCACCTGGTACTGGTTGGTGGGGGCGTAGATGGTGGATACCTGGCGGCTGCCGTAGGCGTAGTAGAGGGCGTCCTCCACCTGCTGCGCGCTGATCCCCAGGGCCGAAGCCCGGTCCCGGTCGATGTCCAACTGGATCTGGGGGTTGTTGATCTGCAGATCCGAGGTCACGTCCTGCAGCAGGGGGAGTTCGCGCAGTTTATGTTCCAGTTCTGCGGCGCTTTTGTAAAGCTCGCCGGTGTCCGGGGAGAGCAGGGCAAACTGGTACTGGGCCTTGGCCAGGGTGGCGTCCAGCCGTATGGGCGGCGGGTTCTGCATGAAGCACATGATGCCCGGCACCTTGGCCAGCTTGGGCCGCAGTTCCTGGATCACCTGGTCGGCGTTCAGCTTCCTCTGGCCGGGCGGCTTGAGGCGGATGAACATGAAACCGCTGTTGGAGCCGACCCGGTTGCCGGTCGCCCCGGCCGAGGACATGAACCCCGCCACATTGGGGTCCTGGTTGACGATGGCGGCCACCTGCTGCTGGTGCGCGGCCATTTCCTGAAACGAGACCCCCTGGGCCGCTTCGGTGATGGCAAAGATGGCGCCGGTATCCTCACTGGAGAACAGGCCGGTCGGCATACTTTTGAACATCGCGACCGTCACGGCGGTCATCACGATGGTCACCACCATGACCGCACGGCGCCAGGCGAGGGCCTGGCGCAAGGTTCGCTCGTAAAGGTGCAGCATACCGTTGAAAAAACGCTCCATGGCGTTATACAGACGGCCATGCCGCTGGTCGTGGGCCGGCTTGAGAAACCGGCTGCACAGCATGGGGGTAAGGGAGAGCGAGACCAGGCCGGAGATGAGGATGGCCATGCTGATGGTCACGGCGAATTCGTGCAGGATGCGCCCCAGCATCCCCGGCATGAAGAGCACCGGGATGAAGACCGCCACCATGGAGATGGTCATGGAGATGATGGTGAAACCGATCTCCCGGGAACCGCTGGAGGCCGCCTCCATGGGTTTTTCCCCCTGTTCCATGTGCCGGACGATATTCTCCAGCATGACGATGGCGTCGTCCACGACAAAGCCGACCGACAGGGTCAGGGCCATCAGGGAGATGTTGTTGATGGAGAAATTGAGGGCGAGCATGGCGGCAAAGGTCCCCACGATGGAGAGCGGCAAGGCCAGGCTGGGGATGATGGTGGCCGAAAGATTGCGCAGGAACAGGAAGATGACCATGATGACCAGGCCGATGGTCAGGATGAGGGTGAACTTGACGTCCTGCACCGACTCCCGGATCGTTTCGGAACGGTCATAGAGGACGTCCATGTTGACGGAACCCGGTATCTGGGTCCGAAAGCCGGGCAACAGCTTCCGGATGCTGTCCACCACCTCGATGGTGTTGGTGCCGGGCTGGCGCAGCACGGCCAGGACGATGGCGCGGGTCGCGGTGCCGTCCGTGTTGTACCAGGCGGCGATCTTGTCGTTCTCGATGCTGTCCACCGACGCGCCCACATCCTGTACCCGTACCGGAGAGCCGTTGCGGTAGGCCACGATGACCGGCTTGTAGTCCTCGGCCGTGTAAAGCTGGCCGGACGCCTGGATGGTGAGCGCCTTGTGCTGCCCCTGGAGGATGCCGGTGGGTATGTTCACATTGGCGTTGGAAAGCGCCGTGGCAATTTCGTCGATGCCGATCTTGCGGGACGCCAGCCCCTTGGGATCGACCCTGACCCGCACGGCATACTTCTGGGAGCCGTAGACCAGGACCTGGGCCACGCCGCTCACCATGGAGATGCGCTGGGCCAGGAGGGTATCGGCGTACTCGTGCACCTGGGACAGCGGCAGGGAGGGGGAACTGAGGGCCAGGTAGATGATCGGCTGGTCGGCCGGATTGACCTTCCGGAAGGAGGGGGGCGTCGGCATGGTCGGCGGCAATTGGCGGGCCGCCGCGGCGATGGACGATTGCACGTCCTGGGCCGCGGCGTCGATGCTCCGCTCCAGTGCGAACTTGAGGGTGATAATGGAGATACCCTGGCCGTTGGTGGAGGACATGGAATCCATGCCGGCAATGGTGGAAAACTGCCGTTCCAGGGGCGTGGCCACGGCCGAGGCCATGGTGTCCGGGTTGGCGCCGGGGAGCTCCGCCCTGACCTGGATGGTCGGATAGTCCACATTGGGCAGGTCGTTGACCGGCAGTTTCAGGTAGGCGGCAATCCCGAACATCAGGACCGCCAGCATCACCAGGCTGGTCATGATGGGACGTTTGATGAAAAGCCCGGAGATACTCATGCGCCCGGGACCGCCCCTTTCGCAGTTGCGGGAGCCGGAGCGGCGGCGCCGTTGGGTGCCGCCTTGGCCGGGCCCGCGCTGCCTGGCTGCTTGACCTCCACCCGGGCGCCCGGGATGACCCGCACCTGGCCGTCGATCACCACCTGTTCCCCAGGCTGTATCCCCTTCTCGATGACCGTCCCCCCCTGGTAGACAGGACCGACGCCGACCGGCCTGAGCTCGGCCATCATGCCCGGTTTGACCACAAACACGTACTGCCCCTGCTGACCGGTCTGCACCGCCTGGGACGGCACCACAACGGCATTCTTCCTGACCGACAGGGTTATGGAGACCGTGACGAACTGGCCGGGCCAGAGCAGCTTCCGGCTGTTCTCGAAGGTAGCCTTCAGCTTGATCGTGCCGGTGGCGGCATCGACGCCGTTGTCCAGGAAGGTTACCGTACCCTTTTCAACCACCCCCGGCTGGTTGGGCACCTCGGCCTCCACCACCACCCTGCCGCCGGCCATGTGCCGCTTGATCTCGGCCAGATCTTTTTCGGGAAGGGAAAAGGTGGCAAAGATGGGGGTCAGCTTGTTGATGGTCACCAGCGATGAGTCGTTGGCCTTGACCACATTGCCCTGATTGACGGTCAATACCCCCAGCCTGCCGCTGATGGGCGCGGTGATGGTGCAGTAGGAGAGCTGGGCGCGTGCGTTCTCCACCTCGGCACGGTCGGCCGCCACGCTGGCCTCGGCCGACTCTGCCGTGGTTCGATACCCCTCGGCCTGTTCCTGGGTAACGATCCCCTCCTTGACCAACTGGTGATAACGGCCGTAGTTTTCCCTGGCGTTCTTCATGATGACCAGATCGCGGGCCAGGGCCGCCTCGGCCTTTTTCAGCGCCGCCCGGTAGGGACGGGAGTCGAGTTGGCACAGAAGGTCACCCTTCCGCACGTCCTGCCCCTCCTTGAAGGCGACCTTGGTAAGCTCTCCGCTGAGCTGGGTCTTGATGGTGACGCTTTCGGAGGCCTCCATGGTGCCGATGGCCCGGAGGAGCACCGGCACGTCCCGCTGGGTGGCGGTGGCCACCACCACCGGCGCCGGGGGGCGGGGGGCTTGTTCAGGCTTCTTTTTGCCCGAACAGCCAGGAAGCAGCAGCGATAAGCCGGCAATCAGTACGGCGGCATTGGTGCGAAGCGGCATGAAGCGGACCTCAAACATGAGATAATCTGAATTTACCAAATAGTGCAAAAATATAGCACACAACACCGTTGAAACACATTACTTTAATCGCCAACGCCCCTCCATCCGGCGGATGAAGGGGCGTTGGCGTACCATGCCGCACTGTGCAAAAAAAGACGGGTTACTCCCTCACGTAGGTGTCCATATCGGTTTCATGCACCATGCCCATGACACGCGCATATTCGGATTCGATCATCAGGTAGTGATTGTGGGTTTCCCTGGCGTTCAGTTCGTACACCGCCCGGACACCGGCGTCGTCAAATTTTGCCGCGGTTTCCAGCAGGGTTTGTTCCAGGTTTTGTTCCCGCTCCATAGCCAGTTCCAAGGCCTTTTGCTCGGTAAACTCCTCGTCGATGAGCCGGGAGATCGACGCCATCCAGCTTGAGGCATTGTCGGGAGGGGCATCGAGAAACAGGTCCAGGGACGGGATGTCGTTGCCATCATATATCCGGTAGAATTGCCCGGCATGCTCCCGCTCTTCCTTTGCCAGCACTTCGAAGGTGCGGCGGGCCGCCGGGTCCTTCATCTGTCCGGCCCCCACCTGGTAGAAATTCATGGCGTTCTTTTCGGTCTGAATTGAACGTTTGACAGCCTCCTGAACGTTGATACTCATGAGACATGATCTCCTTTCCCTGGATTCTGATACGGCCGGCACCTGCCGTGCGGATAGACATAAACACTACCTATGAAGCCTTATTTGTCAAGCGATTGCCGAAAAAAATCCAAAGCGGTTGACAGCCGCAACGAGCGGCGTGTAAAAGGATGTGACATTTTTGGTTCCCAAAGGAGGCGGCGCGTGGCACAGGAAGTCAATAAAATCATTTACTCGATGATGCGGGTCAGCAAGTTTTACGACAAAAAACCGGTCATCAAGGACATATCCCTTTCCTACTTCTACGGCGCCAAGATCGGCGTGCTCGGCCTGAACGGTTCGGGCAAGAGTTCCCTGCTCAGGATCATGGCGGGCGTGGACAAGGATTTCAACGGCCAGGCCGTGCTCTCCCCCGGCTACAGCGTGGGCTACCTGGAGCAGGAGCCGCACCTGGACGAGACCAAGACCGTGCGCCAGGTGGTGGAGGAAGGGGCCCAGGAGACCGTTGACCTTTTGGCCGAGTTCAACGCCATCACCGACAAGTTCTCCGAGCCGGACGCCGATTTCGAAAAGCTGTGCGAGCGTCAGGCCACGTTGCAGGAGAAACTGGACCATCTGGATGCCTGGGACCTGGACAGCCGCCTGGAGATGGCCATGGATGCCCTGCGCTGCCCGCCGGGAGACACGCCGGTCAACGTGCTTTCCGGCGGCGAGAAACGCCGCGTGGCGCTCTGCCGGCTGCTCCTGAAAAAGCCGGACATCCTGCTCCTGGACGAGCCGACCAACCACCTGGACGCCGAAACCGTGGCCTGGCTGGAACACCACCTGCACAGCTATGCCGGCACCGTCATCGCCGTGACCCACGACCGCTATTTCCTGGACAACGTGGCCGGCTGGATCCTGGAACTGGACCGGGGCGAGGGCATCCCCTGGAAAGGCAACTATTCATCCTGGCTGGAGCAGAAACAGAACCGCCTGGCCCAGGAGGAAAAGCAGGAGAGCGACCGCCAGAAGACCCTGCAACGCGAACTGGAGTGGATCAGGATGTCCCCCAAGGGACGTCACGCCAAGTCCCAGGCCCGCATCAGCGCCTATGAGCAGTTGGTGGCCCAGGAAAGCGAAAAGCAGGCCAAGGACCTGGAGATCTACATCCCGCTGGGGCAGCGCCTGGGGGATATCGTCATCGAGGCGGACAACGTGGCCAAGGGCTTCGGCGACCGGCTGCTGTTCGAGGCCATGAACTTCCGGCTCCCCCGGGGCGGCATCGTGGGGATCATCGGCCCCAACGGCGCCGGCAAGACGACCCTGTTCCGCATGATCACCGGTCAGGAGCAGCCGGACAGCGGTTCGTTCCGCATCGGCGACACCGTGCAGTTGGCCTACGTGGACCAGAGCCGCGGCGCCCTGAACCCGGACAAAAACATCTGGGAGGAGATCTCCGAGGGGCAGGACACGGTCCAGCTCGGCAAGGTGGCGGTCAACTCCCGGGCCTACGTGTCGCGCTTCAACTTCTCCGGCGCGGACCAGCAGAAGAAGGTGGGCATGCTCTCCGGCGGCGAACGCAACCGGGTGCACCTGGCCAAGATGCTCAAGAGCGGGGCCAACGTGATCCTTCTGGACGAACCGACCAACGACCTGGACGTGAACACCATGCGCGCCCTGGAGGAGGCGCTGGAGAACTTCGCCGGCTGCGCCGTGGTCATCAGCCACGACCGGTGGTTCCTGGACCGCATCGCCACCCACATCCTGGCCTTCGAAGGGGATTCCAGCGTGGTCTTCTTCGACGGCAATTATTCGGAGTATGAAGAGGACCGCAAGAAGCGGCTGGGGACGGCGGCCGAACAGCCGCACCGCATCAAGTACCGCCAGTTGACCCGGGCCTGACGCGCAACGGAACGGCTTCGAGCCAAAACCCGACAGCCCCGGACCTCCGTGAGCGACTCACGAAGACCGGGGCTGTCGGGTTTTTTCGTATTTCACCTGCCTGACGGTGAGCGACCCCGTTCGAACGAGGTCGTCATCAGCGCGGCAAAGGCCTCCCGGATTTCAGGGTCGGCAATGCCGGCCGCCTGTTCGGCAACAAACATCCTTTGTTGCTCGCTCAGCGTTCTCGGCGGCTCCGGTTCGTCCTCAACGTCGGACAGCGTCTTTTCAAACGTACCGGGCCGGAGCACGATCTCCCTGATCAACTCCGCCCCAAGCTGCTCGTTGAGCTTTTGTTTCATCATGGTGGTGAGGAAGCGCAACTCCTGCATCCAGGCGGCGCTCGACACGGCGACGGTCAGGGTGCCGTTGATGATCCGCAGCGGTTGCGCCCGCGAAGCCACGGCCGGGCCGACCACCTCGGGCCAGAGGCGCCAGATCTCCACCTCCCGCAGCCGCTCCGCCACCCCGAGCCCCGCCATCTGTTGCTTGAGCAGGTCCGGCAGGGGTTGGGGGAAGCGCATCCGTGTCCGTCTAGCCATTCTGTTTTCTCCGCCGGTTGATGATGCCGCCCGTAATCTGGCCGGCCACCGCCCCGCCCACGGTGAGGGGGATGACACGCCAGCTGAGGCCGGCAGAGATGCGCAACAGGGCAATGATGGGGATCGAAACGTGGATGAGCAAAAACCACATGAAGGAATATTTTTTGTAGTTCTGGCGCAGATACCCGCACGGTACACTGGAAAGGAACGCCGCACAAACCACCAGTACGACTATCAAAGACTCTTGCATGAACAACTCCTTTCAAGCATAGTAGAAATTCGTCTACAGTTTGTCAATCCGCTTATGTTCTAACAGGATGGGGAGATGGAGAAACGCCTTATGGTGCAGGAGGGACATTTACTGGCGGTATTCAATTCCGGCCACCGGGTCATGAAGGCCGAGGGCGTGCTCAAGGCCCTGGGGCTGCCGGTGCTGCTCATACCCGCCCCCCGCCAGCTCCAGACCGACTGCGGGCTGGCCCTGCGCTTCGGCGAGGAGGCCCGGGAGGAGATCATGCAGGCCCTGGAGCGGGAGGATCTGCTGCCGGCCTTTGTCAGCCGCTACACGGGGGGGGAGTTCGTTACATCCTGGGTCAACGAGGCACACGAGCCTCCAACAATGTGAGAAAGAGGTTGAAAGAATGACTACCATCGATTGCAGGAACCTGGCCTGCCCGGCCCCGGTGATTACCGTGAAGAAGGCGCTGGCGGAACAGACGGAGCTGAGGGTACTCCTGGACGACGGCGCACCGCGGGAGAACGTCACCCGCTTTGCCCGCAACCGCGGCTGCCAGGTGAGCGAGGAACGCGACGGCAACGGCTGGGCCCTGACCATCACCGGTGGCGGCGAACCGGCACCAAAACCGGCGACGGCCGCCGCCACCGGCGAACGGGTGCTGTTGATCACCTCCGACCGCCTGGGGGACGGCCCGGAGGAATTGGGGCGCCTGCTGATGAAAAACTTCATCCACACCCTGCTGGAGACGAGCGAACTCCCGGCGCGCATGCTCTTCCTCAACACCGGGGTATTCCTTACCACGGAAGGGTCGGATCTGCTGGAGGCGCTGGAAAAACTGGGGGGCATGGGGGTGGAAATCCTCTCCTGCGGCCTCTGCCTCGACTTCTTCAAACTCAAGGACAAACTGAAGGCCGGAGGCACCACCAACATGCTTACCACCGCAGAAAGCCTGCTTTCGGCAGGACAGGCAATACGGCTTTAAAAACAAATAGTTCTTGACAGTTCTCCAAAGGCTACTTTATAGTAAACCCCTTTTGGAATATTCCGTACCATGAGACGACGCAACGACGATGTTTGACAGCCTTTCGGAAAAACTTGAATCGGTCTTCAAAAAGCTCCGCGGCCAGGGGGTAATGACCGAGGAGAACATCAAGGAGGCGCTGCGGGAAGTCCGCCTGGCGCTCCTTGAGGCCGACGTCAACTTCAAGGTCGTCAAGGACTTCGTCGAGAGCGTGCGCGTCAAGGCGGTCGGCACCGAAGTCGTGCAGAGCCTGACGCCCGGCCAGCAGGTCATCAAGATCGTCCATGACGAGCTGGTGGCCGTCATGGGCGGCAACGAGGACAATGGCCTCAACCTGGCGGCCAAACCGCCGGTGGCGATCATGATGGTCGGCCTCCAGGGGGCGGGTAAGACCACCACCTGCGGCAAGCTGGGCCGGCACCTGAAAAACCTGAAACGCCGCCCATTGCTGGTTCCGGCGGATATTTACCGGCCGGCGGCCATCGAGCAGCTTACCACCGTCGGCAGGCAGCTCGGCCTTGAGGTGTTCCCCTCCTCGGCCGACCGGAAACCGGTGGACATCTGTGCGGACGCCATGCGTTTCGCCGAACTGAACGGCTTCGACACGGTTATCCTCGATACGGCCGGCAGGCACCAGATCGACGATTTCCTGATGAACGAACTGGCCGAGATCAAGGCCTCCGTTTCGCCGCTGGAAATCCTCTTCGTAGCCGACGCCATGACCGGCCAGGAGGCCGTCAACGTTGCCGGCGGCTTCAACGAGCGGCTGGACATCACCGGCGTGGTCCTCACCAAGCTGGATGGCGACGCCAAAGGTGGCGCCGCCCTTTCCGTCAAGGCGGTCACCGGCAAGCCGGTCAAATTCGTCGGCCTGGGGGAAAAACTCGACGCCCTGGAGGTCTTCCACGCCGATCGCCTCGTGTCGCGCATCCTGGGCATGGGCGATGTCCTCACGCTGGTGGAGAAGGCCCAGTCGGTCTTTGACGAAAAAGAGGCGGCCCGGCTCCAGCAGAAACTGAAGAAAAGCCAGTTCGACCTGGAAGATTTCCTGGCCCAGCTCCAGCAGATCAAGAAGATGGGCTCACTGGAATCGCTCATGGGGATGATCCCCGGCATGGGCAAAATGATGAAGCAGATGCAGGGGGCTCAGCCCAGCGAGAACGAGATGAAGCGGATCGAGGCCATCATCCGTTCCATGACGCCGGGAGAGAGGGCCAACCACGGCATCATCAACGGCAGTCGGCGCCTGCGCATCGCCAAGGGGAGCGGCACCACCGTGCAGGAGGTCAACCAGCTGCTCAAACGCTTCACCGAGGCGCAAAAGGTTGTGAAACAGCTCCAGAAACTCGGCCCCAAGGGGCTCCTCAAGGGTATGGGGGGGCTTGGCAGGGGCATGCTTCCGTTCGGCTAGACACCATACCGCATTAACGGTTTTACTTAAACTTCGCAGAAGGAAAGAATCAGGAGGATTCAGATGGCAATCAAGATCAGGCTTGCACGCGCAGGCGCAAAGAAAAGACCTTTCTACCAGGTGGTTGTGGCCGATGAGCGCTGCCGCAGGGATGGACGTTTCATTGAGAATGTGGGAACCTACGACCCTACCAAGAATCCGGCGGCCGTCAAGCTGAACGCGGAAAAGGCCCAGGCCTGGCTTGAAAAGGGCGCACAACCGACCGACACCGTTCGCCAGCTTCTCAAGAATGCCGGCATTCTGGACAAGGCGGCGGCTCCGACGGCATAGCGAGTGTATCCACCCCGGTCCGCCGGCGATTCTACATGAGCAGAGGATACCGACATGAAAGCACTTGTTGAAACCATCGCAAAGGCATTGGTTGACGATCCGACTCAGGTCAAGGCGGCCGAGGAAACGGAAGAGGACACCCTGGTCATCAAACTGACCGTCGCCAAAGAGGACATGGGGCGTATCATCGGCAAGGAAGGCCGCACTGCCAAAGCGATCCGCACGATCCTCAACGCCGTGTCCACCAAGGACAACAAGAAAGCTATCCTCAAAATCGTAGAATAATGGGCGATCCGGACGAACTGATTACCGTGGGCAAGATCAGCGGGACCCATGGGATCAAGGGGCATCTCAAGGTCTACTCCTATTCGGGCAACCTCGAGAGCCTGGGCGCTGCACGGATCATCACCCTGAGAAGCCCCGACGGCGCGACCCTACGGGAATTCGGCATCAAGGGAGTAAAGCCGCACAGTGCCGGCTTCATCCTCGGCCTGAAGGATTTCGACAGTATCGACCAGGCCCTTCCCCTGGTGGGCAGCGAGTTGTGCCTCCGGCGCAGCCAGTTGCCGGAACCGGAAGATGACGAGTATTACTGGTGCGACCTGCTCGGCCTCCGGGTCGTGACCGACACCGGGGTCGAACTCGGCACGCTGGCCGACATCTTCGAGACCGGAAGCAACGACGTCTACGTGGTGCGCAAGGACAAGCAGGAGTACCTGATCCCGGCGGTGGCCTCCGTCGTCAGGTCCGTTGACCTGGCGGGCGGCACCATGGTCATCACTCCGCTGGACGGGCTTCTGGATTTATGATTTTCGATATATTGACCCTCTTCCCCGGGATGTTCGCCGGTCCGTTCGACGAGAGCATCATCAGGAGAGGGAAAGATAAGCAGCTCATTGAGATTGGCTTGCACAACATCCGCGACTGGGCCGTTGACCGGCACCAGACCGCCGATGACGCCCCCTATGGCGGCGGCGCCGGCATGGTCATGAAGGTGGAGCCGCTGGCCGCCTGCATCGAAACGGTCAAGGCCCGCCGACCCACCTCGACGGTGGTGATGACCTCCCCCCAGGGGCGGCGCCTCACCCACCAGGTGGCTGCGGAACTGGCCGGACGCGACGGCCTGATCATCATCTGCGGCCGCTACGAAGGGATCGACGAACGCATCCGGCAGTTGTACGTGGAAGACGACATCTCGTTGGGCGACTACGTTCTTTCCGGCGGCGAGATCGCCGCCATGGCCATCGTGGATGCCGTGACGCGGCTGGTGCCCGGCGTGCTCGGCAGCGACGAATCGGCTGAGACCGATTCGTTCTGCGACGGTCTTCTGGAATACCCCCAGTACACGCGCCCACCGGCATTCGGCGGCATCAGCGTGCCGGAGGTACTCCTGTCCGGCAACCACGAGCTGATCAGGAAATGGCGACGGCGCGAATCGTTGCGCAAGACGCGCTCGCTCAGGCCGGACCTGCTGGAGGGAATCGCCCTGAACAAGGAAGACCGCGCACTGCTGGCCGAGATCCAACGGGAAGAGGGCGCCTGTGGCTGCTGACAGGCACAACCTGGCCATAGCGCTGCTGCACCACCCGGTGTACAACAAGCGCCGCGAGGTGGTGACCACCGCCCTGACCAACCTGGACCTGCACGATATCGCCCGTTCATCGCGCACCTTTGGCCTGGAGCGCTTCTATATCGTGACCCCGTCCGCCGAACAGCGCAACCTGGCGGAGCGGATCACCGGCCACTGGCAGGAAGGATGGGGCGCGGACTACAACCCGGACCGTCGCGAGGCGCTCGGCATCGTCAGGATCTGCACGGATCTGGAAGCCGCCATACGCGATCTCCAGGCCGGCTTTGCCAAGCCGGTCAAGACGATCATCACCGGGGCGGCACGGCGGCCGGACAGCATTACCTTTCCGGCTTTCCGACGGATGCTGAACGAGGCCGACCAACCGCACCTGCTTTTGCTGGGTACCGGCTGGGGCCTGACGGATGAATGCTTTATCGCGGCAGACCACGTCCTTGAACCCATTGCGGGCACAGGAGCTTACAATCACCTCTCGGTCCGTTCGGCGGCGGCCATCATGCTCGACCGCCTGAGGGGAACACAACAAGAGGCACTTTAACAGGAAGCAGATACATAGAGGAGGAAGGCACTCATGAACACCATCGATATTCTGGAATTCGAACAGATGAAGAAAAACATCCCCCCCTTCAAGGTCGGGGATACGGTCAAGGTACAGGTTGCGATCGTCGAAGGCGACAAACGTCGTCTCCAGGCCTATCAGGGCGTGGTGATCGCCCGTCAGAACGGCGGCATTCGCGAGTCCTTCACGGTCCGCAAGATCTCCAACGGCATCGGCGTGGAGAGGGTGTTCCCGCTCCACTCCCCCAGCATCGAGGCCATCGAGATCGTGACCCGCGGCCATGTCCGCCGCGCCAAGCTGTACTACCTGCGCAAACTGCGCGGCAAGGCGGCCCGCATCCGCGAGAAGAAATACATCGCCGAAGCCTGAGAAGAACCGAAAAAGCCCCGCTCAGCGGGGCTTTTTCGGTTCAGGGACCGACCATGCGCCAAACGGAACTCTTCGCCTCCCCCCCCTGGACACCCTGGCATTGGAGCAGCACGCCTGCAGCCGGGGCTTTGCCCTGGTCGCCGGCGTGGACGAGGCCGGGCGCGGTCCCCTGGCCGGCCCCGTGGTTGCTGCGGCGGTCATCCTCCCCGAAGGGCTGCGCATCCCCGGGGTCGATGACTCGAAAAAACTCTCGCCGGAGACCCGCGAACGCCTTTTCGACGTCATCCAGTCCCAGGCCCTGGCCATCGGCGTCGGCATGGGCAGCCCGGAGCTCATCGACCGCATCAATATCCTGCAGGCCACCCGGCACGCCATGCTGGAAGCGGTGTCCGCCCTGTCCCCCCTGCCCGATTTCATTCTGATCGACGGGATCACCCCGATCGACTCCGTCATCCCCCAGCAGACCGTCAAAAAAGGGGACTCCCTCAGCCTCTCCATCGCCGCCGCCTCGATCATCGCCAAGGTCACCCGCGACCGCCTGATGCGCGAACTTGACGCCGTGCATCCCGGCTACGGCTTTGCCGGGCACAAGGGGTACGGCAGCGCCGCCCACCTTGCGGCGATCCGCCGGCTCGGCCCATCACCGGTCCACCGCCTGAGCTTCGGCGGGGTAAAGGAACACGTCCCATGTCCCTCTTCCTGATCACCTTCCTGAGCCTCTACGGCGGCATGCACGCCTACGCCTTCGTCCGGCTGCGCGGCGCCTTCCTGCCGAGCCACCCCCTCACCCTGGCCCTGGCGGCATGGATGGTCCTGATGACCGTCGCCCCCCTGCTGGTACGCCTGGCCGAAAGCGCCGGCCTGGAACGGGGCGCCCTTTTTCTGGCATGGCCCGGCTACACCTGGATGGGGGTGATCTTCATCTTCGTCGCCACCCTGCTGGCATGCGACGCGCTCCGACTGTTCGCCTGGCTGTCGCACCGCCTCTGGGGGACCGCCACCCCGGGATTCCTGAGCGCGACCGCCACCTGCGCCGCCGCCCTGGCGGTCGCGTTCCTTGCCAGCGCCTACGCCTTCTACGACGCCCGGCGCATCAGGACCGACCAGGTGACGGTGACCACCGCCAAGCTTCCGCCGTCGGCCGGCCGGATCAGGATTGTGCAGATCTCCGATGTCCACATTGGACTCCTGTTCCGCGAGTCCCGGCTGAACGGCATCCTGGCGGCCGTCCGCGCCGCCCGGCCCGACGTTCTGGTCTCCACCGGCGATCTGGTGGACGGCAGGCTCTCCCGGGAGGACGTCATGTCGCACCAGAACAGGCTGGCGGCCATACTGGCGTCGGTCGCGACCCCGGGCGGAAAATACGCCGTGACCGGCAACCACGAATTCTACGCCGGCCTGGACCAGGCGCTTGCCTTCACCCGCACGGCCGGCTTTACCGTGCTCCGCAACCAGGCGGCCCCCCTGCCCAACGGCATCACCGTCGCCGGGATCGACGATCCGGCCAGCCGGCGCGTGGGGGGTTCCGCCCCGCCCCTTTCGGAACAGGCGCTGCTGCAATCCGTCCCCAGGGACCGTTTTTGCCTGCTGCTCAAGCATCGGCCGGATGTACCGGCCGCCAGCGACGGTCTTTTCGACCTGCAGCTGTCGGGGCATGTCCACAAGGGGCAGATATTTCCCTTCAACCTGCTGGTGCGCCTCCAGTACCCCATCCCCTGCGGAACCACCGCCACCGCGAAAAAGTCCCTCATCCACGTCTCCCGCGGCAGCGGCACCTGGGGTCCGCCGCTGCGCCTGCTGGCACCTCCCGAGGTCACCGTCATCGACATCGTGCCCCAAGGGGCGCAGAGCCCTCCGTAGGGTGGTTTCGTCCGCCCCCTGCCCTCCCCCTGTGGTGACGCCGCGCCGGGGGGCAAAACGGGGCCGGCACGGAAAACCCATTGATTTCTCGGACTTGATACGTGTAAAGTACGGGGCAATCAGACCTGTCTCCTGTGAGGGCCCCATGACCCAAGCAAACACCATCAGCCCGGCCACAGTCCCCCCCATGGAAAGCACGGGGCTCATTTCGGCGCTTCTGCTGAAAGACGGCGTCATCGACGAGCGGCAACTCTCCTATGCCACCAGGGTCCGTTCCAAGCTCAGCACCCCCCGGACCATGATGGACACCCTCCTGGACCTGGGCTACGTAACCCAGGAGCAGCTCCAGAAAACCCTGCGCAGCAACCAGATGAACATCCGCCTCGGCGACCTCCTGGTGGAGCTGGGGTATCTGCGGCAGGCAGACCTCCAGCAGGCCCTGGGGATACAAAAAGAGTACCTGGGCAAAAAGCGGTTGGGGGAGATCCTGGTGGAACGGGGCTTCATCGAGGAGCGCCGGCTGCTGGAAACCCTCGCCTACCAGCTCGGCTACCCCCTCATCGAGTTGAGCTTCGTCACCCTCGACCGTTCCCTGCTTGCCACCATACCGCTCAACGTCTGCCGGGAACACAAATTCGTGCCGGTCAGGCGCGAAGGCGACGACATTGTCCTGGCCTTCTCCGACCCCCTCGACCAGAAAGCCCAGGATGCGGCCCGGAAGATTCTGGGACAGGGTCTCAAGATCGCCATCGCCCCCCGGGAGTCGATCCTGGAGAATCTGGCCGCCCTGGAGCGGACGTCGAGCCAGGCCGCCATTTCGGACGAATCCACCATCATCGGCATGATCAACACGCTCTTCGAGGAAGCCATCGAGGAATGCGCCAGCGACATCCACATCGAGCCGATGAAGGACCGCCTGCGCATCCGTCTCCGCTGCGACGGCGTCATGCAGCAGCACAAGGACTTTCCCCGGGAGATAGCCCCCCAGCTCACCAGCCGGATCAAGGTCATGGCCCAGGCCGACATTGCCGAGCGACGGCGCCACCAGGACGGGCGCATCCTGTTCGCCAGCGCCAAGCACGGCATCAACCTGGACATGCGCGTCTCCTTCTTCATCACCATCTACGGCGAGAAGATCGTCCTGCGGCTTTTGAACAACAAGGGGACCCTGCTGGACATCAGGGAGATCGGCATGGCGCCGCGCATGCTGGAGCATTTCATCTACGAGGCCCTGGAGGTCCCCACCGGCGTCATGATCATCACCGGCCCCACCGGGTCGGGCAAGACCAGCACCATGTACAGCTGCGTCAACTTCCTGAACAACATCAACACCAGCATCATTACCGCCGAAGACCCGGTGGAATACATCATCAACGGCATCACCCAGTGCTCCATCAACCCCAAGATCGGCGTCACCTTCGAGGAGACCCTGCGCCACATCGTCCGCCAGGACCCGGACGTCATCGTCCTGGGGGAGATCCGCGACCATTTTTCCGCCGAGACCGCCATCCAGGCGGCCCTGACCGGCCACAAGGTACTTACCACCTTTCACACCGAAGACAGCATCGGCGGCCTGATCCGTCTGATGAACATGGAGATCGAGGCCTTCCTCATCTCCTCCACCGTGGTCTGCGTGGTGGCGCAGCGCCTGCTCCGGCGGGTCTGTCCCGACTGCGCCGAGACCTACATCCCCACCCCCCTCGACCTGTCCCGTCTCGGCATGTCGCCCAACGACCTGGTGGGGGCGGAGTTCAGGGTCGGCCGGGGATGCACCTCCTGCCGTTTCAGCGGCTATCGCGGCAGGGTCGGCATCTTCGAACTGCTGGTGATGAACGAGATGGTCAAAAACGCCATCCTGAACAACAAGAGTTCGTACGATATCCGCAGGATCAGCATCGAGACCTCGGGCATGGTGACGCTCGTGGAGGACGGCCTCGTGAAAGGGGCGCAGGGTCTGGTCTCCATGAAGGAGATCATCACCGATCTGCCGCGCCTGGGAAAACCACGCCCACTCGGCGAACTTCGAAGGATACTGGGGGTCAGGCAATGACCACGGAACAACCGCTCGTTGAGATGATCAGAGACCGGCTGGCCGGTGACCTGCGCGGCCTGCCGGTCTTTCATTCGGTGGCGGTCAAGCTCCAGCAGATGCTTGCCAGCCGGGATTTCCGCATGGAAGAGGTCATCAGGCTGATCGGCGAGGACCAGGCCCTGGCCAGCCAGGTGCTCAAGATGGGGAACTCGTCCTTTTATACCGGCCTCTCCAAGGTGGCCACCATCAAGGACGCCGTCGTCCGCCTGGGCGCCCAGGAGATCGCCAATCTGGTCATGATGGCGTCCCAGGCCGAACAGTACACGTCCGGCCACCCGGTCCTGGACAGCTTCCTGCAGAAGCTGTGGGACCATGCGCTCTGCTGCGCCACGGGGGCCGCGTGGCTGGCCTCACGGGCGGGCTACGCCTCACTCGCGGCCGAGGCGTTCATGGGGGGCCTGCTGCACGATATCGGCAAGCTGGCCATCATCAAGGCGCTGGACGGGATCCTGCAAGCCGGCGGTACCAAGGCCAATGTCTCGGAGGTACTCATCAACGAGATCCTGGACACCATGCACGAGGATGTGGGCCACCGCCTGATGCTCGCCTGGTGCCTCCCCGAGACCTATTGCTCCATCGCCGTCAACCATCACCGTGCCGAGTATGACGGCAACGACATCCTGCTCGTCATCGTCAGGCTTGCCAACCTGGCCTGCCGCAAGGTGGGCAAGGCCCTCTCCCCCGACCCCACGGTCGCCCTTTTCGGGGCGCCCGAGGCGCAATTCCTGGGGGTCAAGGAGATCACCCTCGCCGAGTTGGAGATTGTCGTGGAGGATGCGGGAACGCAGGCGGCCGGCGTGCCGGGGTAAACGGACACGCGTGGCGCGGTTTACGGAAATTTTACCTTTTTCGCCACACTCGCTTCACATTTTGCCGTTAGATTTGGTATAATGCATAACATTTCGGGAGGTGCTCGGCAAAGGCTGAAAAAGGAGGTAGATAATGGGTAAAAAGATCCGCAATTCCATCGAAATCGTTGTGGAACAATTTCAGAATCTTCTCGAGAAATGCCTGCAAACCAAGGACGACAACGAAAGGGTCGTGCTGGTCCGACGACTCATCAACCTGGTTGGGGTCATTCAGTTCCTGGTCTCGGTGCAAAAGGCCACGCCCCACGTCTGAAACCCGTATCAACAAAAGAAACGGAAAGCCGGGGACCTGCGACAGGTCACCCGGCTTTTTTCTTGCGGAACTCCCCCATGGCGCGGGGATCAGTTTTTGAGATAGCGGGCGACGGCCCGGTTGTGTTCCTCCAGGGTACGGGAAAAATAGTGGGTGCCGTCCTGGCGGGCCACGAAATAGAGGTAGTCGCTGCGGGCCGGATGGAGGGCGGCGCGCAGCGCGTCGGCCCCCGGGTTGCCGATGGGGCCGGGGGGCAGCCCCTTGACCAGATAGGTGTTGTAGGGGGAAGGGCGGCCGATGTCGGCCTTGGTGACCTTGCCCGAAAAGGCCCGCACACCGTAGACCGCCGTGGGATCGCTCTGGAGCGGCATCCCCAGGCGCAGGCGGTTGTAAAAGACCGAGGAGATTACGGGTTTTTCCTCGCCGGAGACCGCCTCCTTTTCGATGAGCGAAGCCAGGGTCACGATCTCGTGGGACGACAGCCGGGTCTGCCCGCGGCCGGCCGCGGTCACATCGGCGTACACCTTCCGGAAGCGGCCAACCATCTGGGTGACCAACTGTTCCTCCGTACCGTTGCGCGCCAGGTTGTAGGTGGCCGGAGCGAGGTACCCCTCGGCGCTGGCGGCGTGGATGTCCAGGCGTTCCAGCAGCGCGGCGTCACGGCAGGCGGCCAGAAACGCATCCCGCTTGAAATATCCTTTCTGATCGAGCAGTTCGGCGGCCTGGTAGACGGAGTACCCCTCCGGCAGGGCAAAGCGGCGGTAATCCACGTCGCCCGTCGCCAGCTTGCGCAGGATATCCCCCGGCGTCATGGCGTCCGTAAGGCGATAGTCGCCCGCCTTGAGGCGGTGGGCCTGCCCCCGCAGACGGGTGAGAAGGATGAAGTGCCATGAGCTGCGGATAACACCGCCCTGTTTCAGCTCCCCAGCCAGCTTTCTGATGCCGCTGCCGGCCGGAAAAGAAACATCGCGGACAAGAGCGCCCTTTCCCGGCGGGATGAAGGTGCACGCCAGGTACCAGCCCAGCAGGAGCAGGAGACCGGCGCGGATGGAGAGTACGGCAATTTTTCGAGGTGTGGGGTTGAACGAAGGCATTGGCCGCATTATGGGTTTTTTCCGGCCCACAGTCAAGCCCGTGGGCGTTCCTTGACATCGGGGGCGAATGTTGCTACAAAAATTCGTACCGGGAGGGCCGGAACAATTGGTGCACCGTCGTACTGGACCGCCCCGATAGGGCGGCGAAAGGGGAGTCCATGCAACCGTTCAGGGATATCCGCGAGGTATTCGACTTTGCCATCGAAAAGGAAGAGGCATCCTACCAGTTGTACACCAAGGCCGCCGCCATGGCGTCGTCCACCGCCAGCCGCAAGATGCTGGAGGAGATGGCAGGACAGGAGTTGGGACACAAACGCCTCCTCCAGGGCCTGGACCGGGAAAAGGTCCATGAATACCGCTTCGTCAAGGTACCCGACCTGAAGATCGGCGATTACCTGGTGGACATCGAGTACCGGGACGACATGACGTTCCAGGAGATCCTGGTCTTTGCCATGAAGGCCGAGGAAAAGGCGGCCCGGCTCTACAGCGAGGCCAGCCACCTGAGCGACGTTCCCGAGATCCAGCGCATGCTGCTCATGCTGGCCAACGAGGAAAAGAAACACAAATTCAACCTGGAATCCCTGTACGACGACAAGATACTGACCGAAAATTAGCGGCCGGTTCTCCGCGCCGGGCACGAGCGATGCCGCCCCAGGGCGGCATTTTCTTTATGAGGTTATTATGACGTTTCCCGAACAGGTTCATCTCCCCTTCAATTTCGGCATCATCAAAGAGAGCTTCAAACTCTGCTATCCCGCTGTGCACGAACCGACGGAAGAAGGCTACTGGGCTATCATCCAGGGCACCAGCATGCTGGTGGTGCGGGAGAACGCCGCCCTGGCGCTGCCCCGGGGCGGCCTGCCGGAGTGGCTCCACCCGGAAAGCCGCCCGATCTTCATCGGCCACTGGCACGGCAGGCCGCTCCGCGCCTTGAGCGTCGGCAGCGACCTGCCCCTGCAGCCCCCCTTCGAGGCCGAGGCATTCAACGCTGCTGAACAGCGTCTGGACATGGCGACCCTCAGCGTGGGCGGCCTTGCCAAACAGATTCTGCATTGGGACCGACAGAGCCGCCACTGCTCCCGCTGCGGCGCCCCCACCGAGCCCATGACCGGCAATTGGGGCAAACGGTGCACCGGCTGCAACGCGGAGCACTTCCCCCACATCCACCCCTGCGCCATCGTGCTGGTCAAACGGGGCGACCACCTGCTCCTCACCCGCAAGGCCGAATGGCCGGCGGGCAGGTACAGCCTGGTGGCCGGCTTCGTGGACTTCGGCGAATCCCTGGAGGAATGCGCCATGCGCGAGGTCAGGGAAGAAACCGGGATCGGGATCGAAAACGTCCGCTACGTGGGCAGCCAGAACTGGCCCTTCCCGGCCCAGCTCATGGCCGGTTTCGTGGCCGACTATGCCGACGGCGAGATCGAGGTGGACACGAGCGAACTGGAGGACGCCCGCTGGTTCCCCCTGGACGCCCTCCCCTCGCTCCCGCCTCAGCGCAGCATTGCGCGTTGGATCATCGACAACTTCAAAACGCCGACATCCTACCCCATTTGAGGCAGCCCGGGGGACCGGCCCGCCGGAAAACGCCCGGTTACGCCATTTCTCCCCACGGCATGCTCTTTGCGTTATACTCAATCAAAGAGACACCATCGCCCCAACCGGGGCAAGGAGGTTGTTATGCAACGTATACTCTGGATAATTCTCGTGCTGTTCATCGCCATTCCGCCATCCCTGTCCCTGGCCGGGGTCATCAGCCCGGCCAGGGTGCGCCTGCAGGCCGGAGACGCCTATTTCCGCACCCCCAGCGATGCCGACTGGCTGCCGGTTGCCGCCAACACCCCCCTGGACGAGGGGGATTCGGTCTGGTGCCCCGACGGCTCACGACTTGAGATCCAGTTGAACGACGCGTCCCTGATCAGGATCGATGGCGGCTCCACCATGGAGATGCTCGCCGTGGAGGAAGGCTTCACCCAGATCCACCTCTCCTCCGGCCGCATGTACGTGCACACCGTCAGCAGCACCAAGGAACGCAGCCTGCAGATCGATGCCGACGACACCACGGTGCTCCCCGCCAGCCGCTCGCGCTTGCGCATCGACATGCTGCCCGACCGTGAAGAGGACGTATCCATTTTCAAGGGTTCGGCCTATGTGGAAGGCAACGGCAGCCGCACCAGGGTGCGGGCCGGCGAACAAATCGCTCTGGAAGAGGGGCATAACGAACTTCTGGCGCTGAATCCCCCCGACGATTGGGAGCGCTGGAACACGGACCGCGACCGGGGCATCGTACGCAGCTCGCGCTCGGAGGCCAATCTCCCCGAGGAGATCAGGGGATATGCCGGCGAACTGGACGCCAGCGGGGAGTGGGTGCGGGTTCCCGACTACGGCATGGTCTGGCGCCCGACGGTGATCCTGGCCGACGACTGGGCGCCGTACCGGAGCGGCCGCTGGATATGGAAAGGGGACGACTACGTCTGGATCTCCTATGAGAGCTGGGGATGGGTCCCCTATCACTACGGGCGCTGGATCGTGGTAAGCGGCCGCGGCTGGTGCTGGGTCCCGCCGGGGCGTGGCGATGTCTACTGGGGCCCGGGGTACGTGGGATGGTACCGCACCGGCGACCGCGTCGGCTGGACGCCGCTGGCGCCGGGTGAAACCTATTACGGGCATCGTTCCTACGGCCGCAACAGCGTCAACGTGAACATCACCAACGTCAACGTCAGGAACACCACCGTGGTGTACCGGAACAGCCGGGCCCGGGGCGGGGTGACCATCGTTCCCCAGAACGATTTCCTGCGGGGCAGAACCGTGCACACCCCGGTGGGCGGAAGAAACGCAGCTCCCCCCCGGCGGCCGTATCGGTGGGCAGCCCGCGCATCCAGCCGACCCGGGAATCGCGCATGCCGGTGGTCAAGACCCTTCCCCCGCGCGTCGCACCGCCGGAGGTGAAACGGGTGGCGCCCCAGGAGATGCGGCAGCGCTTCCCGCGGATAACCCCGTCGGCGCCCGCCTCTGCCACCGCTCCGGCACGAACGCCGGCGGCAACGGCTGCCCCTGCGGCAGCACCGACGATGCGGGACCGGAAGAATACCCCCGCCGCACAACCGGCTGGCAGAACGGCCCCGGCCGAGACCCGTGCCCCATCCACACCGGCACCGGCGGCCCAGGAGCGGGAGCGGCGCTCCATCATGCCGGTAACGACGCCGACGGTAACGGCGCCAACCGTGAAGACGGCCCCGGCCCCCCGCACGACGGCACCGGCGAGCCCCGCCCCCAACGCCGGGCAAATCCGGAGGGCGACGCCGTCGCCCCAGGCGCAGCCGAGAAAGGTCTGGAACGTCACCGCCCCGGAACAGCGCAATGAGAACAGGGGCACGTCGGCCACGGGAGGAGGGCGTTCGGAAGAACGCCGCGAAGGCCCGAAAGGCAGGTAAGGGGCTGTGCCCCGCTCCTTTGCCCCGTGATACCACAAAAGGCCCTCCTGATGGAGGGCCTTTTGCAATGGCAACACATACGAAAGCGGGTGGGGATGCGCCATGAGAGCGGCGGCTACTTCACCAGCATCGCCATCAGGTCGTGCCCCTTCACCACCAGTCCGGTCGCCCCGGCCTGCTCCTCGTCGTAGGAGCCGGCGCCGTTGCCCGGCCCTTCTCCGCCGCGATAGATGACAAAGGGAACCGGCTCCGCCGTGTGGGTCATCAGGCGCACCGGCGTGGGGTGGTCGGGGGTGCAGAGGATGGCGAAGTCGCCGAACTTCCCGATCCCCTCAAGCACCGTGCCCACCACTTGGCGGTCGAAATCCTCGATGGCCTGAATCTTGTGGTCCATCCTGCCGGAATGGGATGCCTCGTCCGGCGCTTCCACATGCACGTAGACGAAATCGTGGGTCTCCAGGGCCGCCAGGGCGGCCTGGGCCTTGCCCAGGTAGTTGGTGTCGATGTAGCCGGTGGCGCCTTCCACGTTGATCACGTCCAGCCCGGCGCAGACGCCGATCCCCCTGATCAGGTCAACCGCCGAGATCACCGCTCCCGAGAGACCAAATTTTTCGCGGTAAGAATCGACCCGGGGGGTCTTGCCGTGCCCCCAGAGCCAGATGGAATTGGCCTGGCGCTTCCCCTCCTCCTTGCGTTTCTTGTTGAGGGGATGGTCGTGGAGCACCATCTGGGCGTGGTTCATGATGTTGTGCAGGGTGGCGGCGCCGTCGCCGCTGGGGAGGTACTCCAGTACCGCCTTGCCGGTGATGTCGTGGGGGGGGTGGCCGTCATGCCGTCCTTGCCGCCGCGCCAGACCATCAGGTGGCGGTAGCCGACCCCGGGGTGGAATTCGAACTCGGCGCTGCCGATCTCCTTCTGGAGCGTTGCCACCAGGCCGCGCCCCTCCTCGGTGGAGATATGGCCGGCCGAAAAATCCTCCATGTAGAGCGAAGCGCCGTGGGGTTTGAGGGTCACCAGGTTCATGCGGAAGGCCACGTCGTCGGGGCCGAGGGAGACCCCCATGCTGACCGCTTCCAGGGGGGAGCGGCCGGTGTAGCAGCTGCGCGGGTCGTAGCCGAAGATCGACAGGTTGGCCACGTCGCTGCCCGGCGGCAGCCCCTCGGGGACGGTGGCGGCCAAGCCGACCTGGCCGTGCCGGGCCATGAAATCCATGTTTGGGGTCGCGGCCGCCTGGAGCGGCGATTTGTTGCCGAGTTCGCTGTAGACCACGTCCGACATGCCGTCGCCGAGGAGGATGATGACCTTCATATGCGCCTTTCAGGATGAAGATGGGGAACACGAAACTGTCGAGGTCACTAATATTAGTTTCCGAATCCCCCCCTTGTCAACCTTCCTGGCCCCTATTTCCGCACAAAAATCTCTTTTGCCAGGTTGCTGTCGATGGCGAACTCGGAAAATCCGACCCGGAAGATATAGGAGGGAAACGCCTGCACCAGGACGATCCGGTTGCCCGGCAGGACCCCCATGGCCATCAGTTTCTGCATCTTCTTGCTGTCTTCGGTCTGGATGTAGGCGATCTCACCCTCCTGCCCCGACTTGAATTCGGTCAGGGCCACCACGCCAAGGTCGCCCTGGGCCCGGGCATCCGTGCAGCAGTCGCCCGGCGGAATCGGCTTGCCATGGGGGCAGGTGGCGGGATGGTTGAGCATGGTGCAGATCTTCACGTCCACCCCTTCATTGAGCAGGTGTTCGAACTGGCACGCCTTGTCGTCGCCCGCATCGCCGCGCAGGTTGAACACATCCATCATCAGCCGCTCCGCCAGGCGGTGGCGGCGGATGGTCATCTTCCCCTCTTCACGCCCCTCGGGCCGGAAATAGACCATCCCCTGGCGCAGTTCCACCAGCGCGCGGTCGGTCAGCTCCCGGTAGGCCGGGTCGTCGGCCGGGAATCCCATCTTCTCCGGGTCGAGAAAACGCCCCCCCTCTTCTTCCACCGCGATCCACAGGGCTTCCAGGATCTCTTCCGCCTTTTCGGACAGTTTCATATACGCTCCTTCTTTGCCGCCAAAGATGTCAGGCATGCAGGGGAACAACCATCAGATCGGACATCGCGCCACAGCCGCTCCATCGGGAGCAACCATTTTAAGATGCCTTTGATTTTTTGTCCTCTGAATTCTCTGCGTCCTCGGCGCCGGATGATGTTTTCCGTTTCAACATATTTTTCAGCTTGCCGATAAAGGCCGGTTCCAGGGGGTTCTTGTAGTTGCAGCGCGGGCAGTGCACGCTGTGGCACCCGCCGGGGCAGCCGCCGCACCCTCGCTTTCCTGCATTTTCGTCGAATTCGTGTCCGCAAAATCCGCAAATCATCTTCATGTCTCCAAGGGGGCCACGGGGCGCTAGGAAAGAATCCCCGTTGCCAGAAGAAAACGGTTGAGCACATAGCCGCTGCCGAAGGCCAGCAGGCTGACGAACACACCGATGCTGCCCGCCACCTTCCACCCCCGCTCCTTCTTCATGATGAGAAACTGGGCCACACAGGGGATGAACAGGGTCAGGGTCACCGCGGCCACCGTCAGTTGGCGGGCGTCCATCAACCCCTTGGTCTGCAGTTCGTACAGGCCGGCGGCACCGTAATCCCGGCGGAAGAAACCGAAGATGAAGGCCACGGCCGTCTCCCGGGGGAGGCCGATGGAGGCCATCACCGGCGTCATTGCCGCTATCAGTTTTTCGAAGAAGCCGGTGATCTTGCCGAGCCAAAGCAGTACAGAGGCCAGCACGAACAGGGGAAGGATCTCCATGAAATACCACTGCATGCGGGTATAGGTCTTGGTCAGCACGTTGGAAAACTGGGGCAGCCGCATGGGGGGCAGTTCCATGTAGAACATGGGGGCCTCGCCCGGCATGACCCGGGCCGCCAAAAGCCCCACCACCACGAACAGCAGCAGCAGACAGATACCCCACACCGCCAGGGCGCCGGGGAACTTGGACAAGAGCGCCAGGATCACCCCCAACTGGGCCGAACAGGGGATGGTCAGGGCCAGCAGCACGGTGGCGATGACCCGTTCGCGGGTCGTTTCCAGGGTGCGGGTCACCATGGTCGCCATGGTATCACAGCCGAACCCCAGCACCATGGGGATCACCGCCCTGCCGGTGAGCCCGAACCTCTTGAAGATCCGGTCAACCAAAAGGGCCAGGCGCGGAAAGTAGCCGGTGTCCTCCAGGAAGGAGAAGAAGATGAAGAAGGTCGCCACGATCGGCAGGATGATCCCCACCGCATAGCGAATCCCCAGGGTGATGATGCCGTACTCCCCCACGAACAGCTCCCGGATGATCTCCCAGGGGATGGCCGCCTTGACGATGCCGGTTATCCAGGGGTTGAACAGCTCCACAAAGAGCTGCTTCTCCAGCACGTCCACCAGCGTGCCGGCGCCGAAGTCCCCCACGAATTTGTACAGGCCGAAATAGAGCACGATCAGGAGCAGGGGGATGCCGGTCAGGGGCTGCACCGAGATGCGCGACAGCCGCTCCCCCAGGGTGACGACCCGCTTCTCCGGGGTGATGAAAACCTCCTGGACCAGTTTCCTGACGATCTCCTTGCGCTCCAGGGAGAGGTCCAGGTGGAAGGACCCGCGGCGGTTGAAGGCAATGTCCCGCACCTTTTCCGCGATCACCTCGAACCCCTCCCCCTCCCTGCGGCGCACCAGCGAGGTGATCTCCTCGTCCTGCTGGAACAGCAACAGGGCCAGGGAGCGGCGGGAAAGGATGTACTCCCCCGCCATGAGCCCGGCCACCTCGTTGATGTCGTGCTCCAGGAGCCGGCTGTAGGCAAAGTGCGGGGGACTGCCCGCATCCCGGCAATAGGTTGCGATGGCGGAGCGGATTTCGCCGAGCCCCCGCTTGCGGGCCGTGGCCGCACCAATCACCGGGATGCCGAGCCTCTGCTGCAGCAGTTCCAGGTCGATCCTGAGCCCCATTCGCTCGGCCTCGTCCATGATGTTGACCACCAGGATCACCGGCAGGTCCGCCTCGATCAACTGGAGGGTCATGGCCAGCATCCGTTCCAGGTTGCGGGCATCGAGCACGTGCAGCACCACGTCCGGCGTTTCGTGCAGCAGGATCTCCCGGGCGACCCGCTCCTCCTCCGTGATGGTATGGATCGAATACATCCCCGGGGTGTCGATCACCTCCCACGGCTGGTCGTTGATCGTCGCATGGCCGCGGGATACCTCCACCGAGGTGCCCGGATAGTTGGAAACGGTCACGTACGACCCGGTCAGGGCATTGAACAGCACACTCTTTCCCACATTGGGATTGCCCACCAGGGCGACCCGCCGGGCATTGGGCACCTTCCCCGGTGCTTCCGTCTGTTTACCGCAGCATGTAGCCATTACCTCATCCTTTTATGCTTTTGATTTTCAATTTCAAATATGGCGTAAAAAAAATTACTGGTTAGCTCTGCATGCCGCGCACAGACCGTAAATCTCCAATTTATGGCTCCTGATCGTGAAGCCGTGGAGCTCGGCTATCTCCTTCTGCAACTTTTCGATGGTCTCATCCTCGAACTCGATGATCGCGTTGCACCCGGTACAGACCAGATGGTCGTGGTGCTCGCCCGCCGACACGTGCTCGTAGCGGGTCTGACCGTCATGCAGCAGGATCTCGCGGGCCAGGCCGGCCTCGGTGAACAGCTTGAGGGTGCGGTACACCGTGGCATGGCCGATGCCGGGGTGGCTGGCCTTGATCTTCAGGTACAGCTCTTCGACGCTGACGTGCTGGCGCGTGGAAAGAAAAAAGTCCAGGATGATGTCCCGTTGGCGGGTGGAGCGGAGCCCTTTGGCCGCAGCGAATGCGTTGAATGCCTTTTTCTTTTCGAGGATCATCCCGCCCCCTTGTTGAACTTGAAATTCAATATAGTGGATGTGCCGCCGTCTTGTCAACGCAAAAAATAGCATTATTTAACGGCCTGTCGAAAAGGGACAGCCGCAGGAGGACAGCGGCTACGAAAGAGTGCGCGATAAGCCATGACCTTCAGTCGCTTTGCCTTCTCCCCGCAGGCGGCACGTGCTCATAGGCCTTTTCTGCCGGAATCTGTGCCATGAACAGCGCCACGGCCCCGAGCCCCAGAACCCCGGCGGCGTAGAACACCGCCGTCAGCCCCAGGGCGCTCTGCAATCCCGCACCCAACAGCGGGCCAGAGACGAAACCAAGGTTCAGCACCGCGTTGCAGGTACCAACCGTCGCACCCATGCCGTGGCGGCTCCCCTCCTCCACCAGCAGCGCCGTGCTCGCAGGCTGGGACAACACGCTGAACAGGCCGATACCCACCCCCAGCGCCAGGATCTGGCTAAAACCCGCCGCCACCGGGATCAGGAAGTAGAGCAGCGAGACCGCCGTGCCCCCGGCAACCACCAGGGATTTGCGCGGCGCCCGGTCCGAGAGCATGCCCATGGGGCGGAGCAAGAGGGTCATCACCAGGGTGGAGGAGGCCATGACCAGACCGGCCCGGGTGCCGCTCAGCCCCAGCCGGGCCGTGAGCATGATGGGGAGGAAGGCCCCCAACAGCGAGATGCCGCAGGCCCGGCCGAAGACGAAGGCCAAAAGCCCCCGCAGGGAGCTGTGGCGGGTGGCACCCAGGAGGTCACCGAGGCGTTCGCTGTGGCTGGCCTGCCGTGGCGGGGGGGTGTGGCCGGGGATGCAGATGAGGGCCACGGCCAGGGCGACGACGCACAGGAGGGCCAGGGTGGTGAAGATCCCCTGAAAGCCCCACAGGTCCTTGAGCATCCCCCCACCACCGGCCCCAGGCTCAGGGCGCCGTAGAAGGAGATATCGAAGGTGCCCATGACCGTGGCCCGCTTGTGGTCCGGGGTGGCTTCGCCCACCAGGGAGAGCACCACGGGTCGGAACATGGCGCAGCCGATGCCCTGGAGCAGGCGCAGGAGGGTGATGAGGGGGAGACTGGCGGTGAAGAGGTAGGAGAGGGAGACGAAGAGGTAGAGGCCGAGGCTGGCGGCTGCGACCTTCTTGCGGCCGATGCGGTCGGCCCAGGCGCCCATGAAGGGGCTGAGGACGATCTTGGAGAGGGAGTAGAGAACCAGCGGCAGTCCCAGGAGCGCTCCCCTTGCGCCCAGGCTGAAGACGTAGAGTGAGAAGAAGGCGTCGGCGATGCCGAAGCCCAGGGTGATGGCGAAGTTGATCAGGAACAGGCCCCGGAACAGGGTGCGGCTCTCCATGCCGTGCGCTCCCATGCTTGTCACGCACAGCTTCTCTGCGCATTTTGGCGATAGATGGGACATGAGGCGCTGTCATCGATACAGAACGTAATTATGCTGGGAATGTTTCTGCTGGTAAGCTCGAAACAGTAACATTCGGGAAAAGGCTGTTCCACAAAACGGCACATTACCGCCTCAGCACCCTGTTTTTCGCGTTTGACGCCCGTACCGCTTTCCATGCCACCTCCCCGTGCGGATATGCCCTATCGCGGCTTCGCTGCTGCCGGCTGCCATGATCCTGCTCCTCCATGAACCGCCGGCCGCTCGCCCGGGAAAAGCCCGTGGAGGAAGGAGGAACAACTCCACGGGCTCCCGTTACGCAGGCTTCGGGTCGGCGAACCCTTTCTGCGTTCAACGCCCACATTGACCTGATGGCATTTGATACCGGCGGGGACGCATCCCCCAAGCGCCGCCGCAGCCGTAGTATGCGGGGAATCAATCAGAATACGTACAACAGGCGCGTGCCGAAGATATCGACTGCCGCGCCGTTTTTGGTGGAGAACGTATTCTGATACTGAAGCATCACCTGGACGCTGTCCGTGAGTTTGAAGTTGAAGCTGGCTCCCGCCTTGTGGCTGTCGATACGGCTGTTGGCATCGGAAACGCCGGCTGTTTTCGTTGCGGCGCCATTTTGATAGGTATAATCGCCTGCGATGAAGAAGGAGGGGGTGACGTCATAGCTCAGGTGGGTCTGGAGTTGAAAGAGCGGCTCCTTCGACTGGGTCACCTTTGCGCCGCCGCTCCCCGCATAGTCCGTGTTGTCGGTGTAAAACTCGACAGAGGGCTGAATGCCGACGACAAATCTGTCGCCGATGCCCTGTTCGATGCCGAACTCTTCCTTGAACGCCCATTGATTCGTTCCTGCGTTCAGGGTACGCGAACGGCTGTACTCGCCCAACGGCACGGTAAAGTAGGGTGAAAATCCTACGTATGTCTTGGAGGCGCGATTGTTGACCAGCCAAAACGTCGCCAGAAAACAGGGGTCCCCCATGCCCGAGGCCGAAAACTCGGGTTTGCCGCCACCTCCAAGATCAAGGTGCTGATCGTTAAAGAAAAACAGGGCTTGGTAATCAGCCATGATGCCGAAGGTCTCCTTGAAATGGACCAACCTGAAGAAGCCCAGGTTCTGGGTATAGTTGAAGTCGCCATTTCTCTTGCCGTTGACATAGGTGCTGTCGGCGGTGATGTGTTTCGCGTACGTCAGCAGCAGGGTTGTGCCGTCGGGAGCGGGGATATAGTCCCTGGCATCGGTCTCGCCGCACCAGGCCGCTTTCGGCAGGGCCAGACAAAGACCCAACAGCAGGGTAACTCCTATTTTTCCATTCATTTATGCGGTTCCTTTCACGAGGTTGGGCTTTGCTCCATGCGCTCATCCCACGATCTCTCCACATTGCACGTCGTGGCAACGCGCACCTGCCCGTCTTGACAAGGCGCTGGCCGTTACGGAACAGCTACCTTGAAATGATGGCATTTATTGCACGACAGCGTCGAGGGGGCATGGACCTTGTGGCATAAGGCACATCTCAGCGTCTGCCCGGCGTCATGGGGCCCTCTGTGGGGGACAATGGTAATGTCCCTCCCCTCGTGGGATACGTGAAGCTCCTTCATGGGGATATTCTCGTGACACTTCAGGCAAGCCGACTTTGGGGCAGCCTTTTCCGGGGCAGCGGTACCATGGCAATCGGCACAGCTCACCTTCCCGTTATGCTTGCCCTTGACATCGTTGGAAAACGCCACGGCGGACGTCATGCTGATGCATGTGAATACGACGAAAGGCAGAACGACGATTCCTCTTTTCATAACAACTCCTGGGTGTGGTTATTGGTGCCATTTCAGCAGTTAGCCCCGCTGCTGCGGACGTTTTGCCGCAGCAGCGGGGGGGCAACTATTTTTTGCCAAGCTCCTTGGCGATATGCTGTGAGGCAAAACGACCGGAAGCGATGGCGAAAGAACTGGCCATACCTTCCAGCTGCAGGTTGTAAGAATCGCCGTAAACACCGCCGGTCTCACAACCGGCAACATACAGGCCCGGGATCGGCTTCATGGTGGAGGCCTTGAGGACCTGCATGTCGGCGTTGGTGGAGGGACCCCCCAGGGTGATCAGGGTGGCATTGGCGCCCCTTACGGCAAAGAAAGGTGCTTTGGATATAGTGCGGATCAGCGTGCGAGGTTTCGGGAATTCAGCATCGTATCCCTGAGCAGCGTAACGGTTGTTGTCTTCCACCGTCTTGGCAAATGCGGCAGGATCGACGCCCATTTTGTTTGCCAGTTCATCGGTGGAGTCGGCAACGACGATATATCCCTTCTTCACGCCATCGGCAATGGCCTGGTCGAAGGTGTTCTTGTTGAGCTTGGTGCCGACACGGACCCAGTCGCTGTTGGAAACGTCGATCCCTTTTTCCTGCATGTAGGTTCTGATGTTGTCGTCAAATACGGACCAATATGAACCGCCGACACGTTCAACAGCCTTGTCCGCAACCATCCAGAGCGGGGCATAGCTTTCATCCATGAAGCGCTTCCCGTCTTTGGCCACCCACATATACGGCTGCCGCAACAGTGCGGCGCCAAGGCAGTCCGGCGTCGTTTTATTGGGCCTGCAAAGCTGGGTGTTGGGGTCCTGGCCGTACAGCCATGCGGCGATAGAGAGATGGGTGGACATGCTTTCGAGGCGGGCGCCGATCTTTTCAAACATCTTGATGCCGTCGCCCATATGGGAAGTCTTCGGCCCGATGATCAGGTAGTCCTGGCGAATGCCATACTTCTTCATCATTTCCGGATTGTTGTTGAAACCGCCGGTAGCCATGATGACGCCGCCCGTGGCATGCAAGCTGATCTTTTCGCCATCGGCATCAACGGCGACAAGGCCGGTGACCCTGCCATTATCGACAATCAGTTCTTTGCCGGTTGTTTCCGTCATAATGGTGCCGCCGGCCTTCTTGAATGCTTCCGTCAGCCTGGCGATAAACTCCACACCCTGGCCGTCCTTGAAGATGTGCCAGGTCCTGTTGCCGTCGTTAAACAGGGTACGAACATCGTGGAAGGTAATGCCACGGTCAGTCATCCAGTCGATGTTTTCCGCCGATGCATTAATCCAGCGCCGGATCAGCGGTCCGTTTATATGGCCATGATTGAATTCCATGGCATTCTTGAATGCCCAGTCCTTTGACAGAGCGATATACATCTGCTTCTGGAACTTTGACTCCACGGCAAAAGTCCCTTCGATATAAAGGGAAGAACCGCCAAGAGTGGCTTCCTTTTCGACCAAAACCGTTTTGAGGCCGGACTCTGCGGCCTCGACAGCCGCGGCCAAACCGGCAGCGCCGGAGCCAACGACAACAACGTCAAAGTTCGCGTCTTTGGCATACGATGCCGTTGAAAAACCCACCAGGGAAACGGCAACAGCAGTTAGTGAAATCATTCTTTTAATAATGCCGATCTTACTCATAACGCCTCCTTATTGTTTTTGTGGAATAGATACTACTGTTACTATGAAACCATCTCCTTTCCGTCGAATATCCAACACTATTCGACTAATAGCAATTTCAAGCATCGAGAATAAAATACTGGTGTTGAGCAGAATTAACCCAAACATTCAATAATTTGAGGTTTTAAAATACTAACCTGACAGTATGGCTTGCCTTGCTTATCCAGTATTCAACACCAATAACAAATGCCAAAACCAAATAGCATTTAATATGCCATAACATAATATATTGTAATTATTAACTTTTTATGTTTACACATTGAAAGCGAAGTTCCGTTATGGTACCATTAGTTCCATTTTGGAACTCAAGCGCGCTTTTGGGAAGGAGAGCAGATGCAGGCGAGGGACTTCAGCGTTAAAGACCTTCTTACGTTTATCCCCGAGGAAGGGATCGTCCGCCTCATGGAACACCGCGTGCTCATCTTCGATGCGGTAGCCCTGGGACTCCTCCGGAAAGAGATCGTCGACACGTTTGGTGTTTTTGCCGCGCGAAGCATACTGACACGCTTCGGCTATGCGCACGGCTGGCGGACCGCGGAGATATTGCGGTCGGAATATCCTGCGATATTCGCGGACTGGAGGGCCGGCTCCCACCTCCACATGATGTCGGGACTGACCAAAACGGTCGAGTTCAACCAGTCCGACGGCAATGGAGACGAACCTTTAATCGAGGTATGTTGGCATAATTCATACGAAGCCGAGCAGCAGCTCTTGTCGTGCGGCTTGGCAGATGAACCGATATGCTGGACGCTTACCGGGTTTGCGAGCGGCTACGAGTCGTGCAAGAATCTGCGTGAAGTATATTTCGTCGAGGACAGATGCTGCGGCAAGGGGGACTCCCATTGCCATATTGTTGGTCGCTTCAAGGAAAAATGGGGACCGGAACTCGAGCACCACATCCCCTTCTACAGCATGGAGTCCGCCGACGCCCTGCTCAGGGATTTGACCGACAAATTGAAAATCACGGAGAAACGGCTCAAGTCGAAACAGCGCCAATTGAATTTTTATGCTTCGGAAACGGAGGAGATATCCGGATTCATATCGCGCAGCAACGAGATGAAGGGCGTTATAGAACTTGCCCAGCGCATTGCGAAAGTGGATTCCTCAGTCATCGTCACCGGAGAAAGCGGCGTCGGAAAAGAGCGCATATCCCGTTTTATCCACGACCAGTCGGTACGCACGGCCCACCCTTTTGTCGCCATAAACTGCGGGGCGCTCACGGAAACGTTGCTGGAAAGCGAACTCTTCGGCCATGCAAAAGGGGCATTTACCGGTGCGGACCGAGACCGGGCAGGACTGTTTGAAGACGCCAGCGGTGGAACCCTGTTTCTGGACGAAATAGGGGAGATCTCTCCCGCCATGCAGGTAAAGCTGCTCCGCGCGCTCCAGGAAAAGGAGATTCGGCGGGTTGGAGACAACACGGTACGCCCCGTTAACGTCAGGATCATCGCGGCGACGAATCGCAACCTGAAGGACGATGTCGCGGCGGGGAGGTTTCGACGCGACCTGTACTACCGGCTCTGCGTCATCCAAATCACCGTCCCCCCGCTTCGTGAACGGTCTCAGGATATCCTGCCCCTTGCAAGGCTCTTCCTCGGCAAAACAGCCAGCACCATGGGACGCGACATCGACGGTTTCTCTCCCCATGCATCGGAGCTGCTTTTGCGTTACACCTGGCCGGGAAATGTCCGCGAACTCCAAAACGTCATCGAACGGAGCCTGGTGGTCTGCAACGGGAGACGTATTGAGCCGGAAGACTTTCCCGAGGAAATCCACGTATCGCCCAGGACCCAGGTGCTGACAAACCAGGATCTTTCCCTGGAGGAAATGGAGCGGGAATATATTTTGGCCATGCTTCGCTCATGCGACGACAACAAGAAGCTTGCTGCGGCCAGACTCAAGATCGGCAAAACGACTCTGTACCGGAAACTCGCCGAGTACGGAAAATTGTGACCCCTGCCCAATTCCGCCGAACCTTCGCGAGGCCAGGGTCATCAACTCAAAAAATACCGGCCGGCGGCGTGCCAATACCTTGAGTTACCCGGAACAGAATGCTATATATGAGCGGATACAAATTTTACAGCTGCGCGCATTATCGAGCCCCGCAGGCGGGGCAGCGTGCGGTTTTGCCGGTTTTCCCGGCACCCAGGTGACGTGTGGGACTGACCCAGATCGACAACCTTGAAGTGGGCATGACCCTGGCAAGCGACGTTCACGACCGCACCGGCAGGTTGCTCTTGGGCGCGGGCGTGGAGTTGAGCCAGAAACACCTTATGGTGTTGCGCACCTGGGGGGTGATGGAGGTCAACATCGTCGGCCTGGAGGAGGGTGACCCCAACGGCCACCTCCCCGCCGAGATCACCCATGAGCAAGTGGACGCCGCCATGGCGGCACTCGGACCGCTGTTCTGCAACAGCGATGTCCAGCATCCGGTCATGCGCGAACTGCTCCGCCTCGCCGCGTTGCGAAAGGCTGCCCATGAGCTTTGCTGAACGCCCCCCCATCACCCTGGAGCAGCTTGTGGAGCAGACGCGGACGATCTACTCCCTCCCCTATTTCTACGAGCGCTTCAACGAAGCCATCAACCACCCCCGCAGCTCCATCGCCGATATCGCCAAGATCATCATCGAGGACCAGGGCCTCACCGCCCGCATCCTCAAGCTGGCCAACAGCCCGATGTTCGGCTATTACTCCCGGGTCGATTCCATCACCAAGGCCGTGACCATCATCGGTACCCAGCAGTTGCGCGACCTGGCGTTTGCCGCCTCGGCCATGGGCGTGTTCAAAGGCATCCCCGAAGAACTGATGAACATGGCCTTTTTCTGGCGCCACAGCATCGCCTGCGGCATCGTCGCCCGCAATCTGGCGGCCTGCCTGCGCGAAAGCAACGTGGAACGTTTCTTCGTGGCCGGCATCCTCCACGACGTGGGGCAGTTGATCATGTGCGCCGCCATACCGGACACGGCCGGCGAACTGCTGGCGCTCAGCCGCTCGCGCCGGGAGCATTACCACCATACCGAGCGGGACCGGCTGGGATTCGACCACGCCGACCTGGGCGGGGCGCTGCTGCAGGCCTGGAAACTGCCAGCCAATATCTTCGAGCCGGTGGCCTGCCACCACACCCCCCGCGCCGCGGCCCAATTCCCCCTGGAATCGGCCATCATCCACCTGGCGGAGATCATCTGCCAGTCCTTCGAGTTCGGCGCCAGCGGCGAATGGTGCGTCTCCCCCCTGGACCCGGCGGCCTGGGAGCGCCTCGGCATGCCGGTCAGCATCCTGGCGACGATCCTCAAACAGTCGGAACCGCAGATCGAGGAGACCTTCGACATCCTCATGGAGGGGCAATGACGAGCAAAAACGCCCCCCTTTCCCACGAATTCCTCCAGGAGCGGGTCCAGTTTCTGGAAGAGGCCAACCGGCGCTACATGTCGATTCTCGACCTGCTGGCGTCGAGCCTGGATTTCCACGGCGACCTCAACCGCGCCAAGGATTTTTCCGACATCTTCCGGGCCACCCAGGCCCAGATTTGCAGGATTCTGGCATGCCGCACCATGGGCTGCCTCGAGGCGATGGAGGACGGCAGTTTCGAGTTGGCCTCCTGGGAGCCCGGGGAGGCCCGGGACGAGATCCAGGCCGAGATCGACGCCAAGATCATGGACGGAACCTTTGCCTGGGCCCTGAACCGCAACCAGGCCATTCTGGTGCCCCTTGCCGGCAACCGGACCCTGCTCCTGCACAGCATTGCCACCCGCTCCCGCATCCTGGGGATGTTCGCGGCCATCCTGCCCGGAGATTCCACCGCGGTGGATGCGGCGGCCCTCAACGCCATCTCCATCATCCTGTACACCTGCGCCCACGCCCTGGAGAGCACCACCCTCAACGCCAAGCTGCATGAAAATATGGTCACCCTGGAGGAGAAGGTCCTGGAACGGACCCACGACCTGGCCATCGCCCGCGAACAGGCCGAAGAGGCCAGCCGCGCCAAAAGCGCCTTTCTTGCCAACATGAGCCACGAGATCAGAACCCCCATGAACGGCATCATGGGGATGACCGACCTCCTGCTGGCGGGCGGACTCGCCCCCGGCCAGGAACGGCAATTCCACCGCGCCATCATGGACTCGGCCGACAGCCTGATGGTCATCATCAACGATATTCTCGATTTTTCCAAGATCGAGGCGGGCAGGATCGTGCTCGACCACTCCCCGTTCCTGCTGCGTACGGTCATGGGGCAGGTGCTGCGCTCCCTGGCGCCCAAGGCGGCCGACAAAAACCTGGAACTGCTCTGCGTCCCGGAAACGAACGTGCCCGACGCGCTTTTGGGCGATGCGGGAAAACTGCGGCAGGTGCTGGTCAATCTCGTGGGCAACGCCATAAAATTCTCCGATCGCGGAGAAATCGCCGTGCATGCCATCCTCCTGGCAGACGACGGCGATCAGGTGTCGCTCCAGTTCTCGGTTTCGGACCGGGGGATCGGGATCACCCCGGAAGCCTGCGGCCGGATCTTCAACATGTTCGAGCAGGCCGACTCGTCCACGACCAAACGTTTCGGCGGCACCGGGCTCGGCCTGACCATCTCCCGGCGGATCGTGGAGCTGATGGGGGGCAGAATATGGGTTGACAGCACGCCGGGACAGGGGAGCACCTTTCATTTCACCATCCGCATGCCGGTGCAGCAGCACGTCCCTCCCCGCCCCGAGCCGGCCGAAATGGCGGGCCGGCGGGTCGTGGTGGTGGAGCAGATTGAACTGAACCGGCGCACCTTGGCCGAATACCTGACGGCATGGGGCATGCGGCCGTTCTGCGCGGCCCATGGGGAAGAGGCGCTGGAGCTCGTCCGCCGCCTGGCTGACGACACCAAGCCGCCCCTGCTGGCGCTGGTCGATCTGCAGACCCTGGGCGCCGACTGCTGGGGCCAGGTGGAACGGCTTCGGGACGCCGGGCGCGACGGCCTGTTGATGATCGTCATGACCAGCGCCGGAATCCGCGGCGACGCCGAACAGTGCCGCCAACTGGGGGTCGGCGGCTATCTCGCCAAACCGTGGGTGCATGACGAGCTGCGGGACGTCATCCTGGAGGTCCTGACCGGCCGGGGCACGGGGCAGCAGATGCCGGTAACCCGGCACACCCTGCAGGAGGAGCGGGCCCGTCTCGACATTCTGGTGGCCGACGATGTGGAGGTCAACCGGATGCTGGCCATGGCCGTCCTCGAAAAACAGGGGCACCGGGTCACCCTGGCGACCAATGGCCAGGAGGCCGTTGCGGCGTATGCCGCGGGGCATTTCGATGCCATCCTCATGGATGTCCAGATGCCGGTCAAGGACGGGTTGCAGGCCACACGGGAGATCCGGGTGTTGGAGATGGCTGCCGGCCGAAAGTGTCCCATTCTCGCCCTGACGGCCTATGCCGGCCAGGAAGACCGGGACAAGTGCCTGGCCGCGGGTATGGACGGCTATCTTTCCAAACCGTTCAAGGCGAGTGAACTGGAAGTGGCCCTGCACCGGCAATGCGGCCTCCCCTTGCCTCCCCAGGAGCCCGATTCAGGGGCAGCCGCCTCCCGGAATGCCGCAGAGCCGGACCTGCCGGTATTCGACCGGGGGGGGCTGCTTTCCCGCCTGGGGGGCAAGATCGAGCTGATCGGCAAGTTTGTGGCATTGTTCCGCAAGGGTATGGACGCCAACCTGGCGAATCTTCTCGCCGCCGCGGAACGCCATGACAGGGAAGGGATGCGGGTCAGCGCCCACACCATCAAAGGGGCCGCCGGCAATATCGGGGCGCCGCGGGTCCAGGACATCGCCCGGCGCATCGAGGAGGCCGCCCGGGAAGAGAGGCTGGCGGAGGCACAGAATCTGCTCCCCCGCCTCGACGACGAATACAATGCTTTTGTGCATCTGATCGAGGAAGGCCCATAACCGGCCGACATCCCGCGATCGGAAGTCCCCAAAGGAGGAATCACATGGAACTCAAGAAATGCCTCGTCGTGGATGACGACGAGTTGGGCCGCGAGATCGTTGCCCAGTACCTGCAGAACGTTCCCGTCGTCGACACCGCCGCCGGCGGCCGGGATGCGGTGGAAAAATTCCAGGCAGCCCTGACGGAGGGCGTCCCCTATGAGCTGATCCTGCTGGATATCGTCATGCCGGATATGGACGGGATCTCTGCCGGCAAAGAAATGAGGAAACTGGAGAAGCAGCTGGCCCTGCCGGTGGACAAGCAGGTCAAAATCGTCATGCTGACCGCCCTCAACACCCCCCAGGACGTCATGCAGTCCATGCTGACGGTGCAGTCGTCCGCCTACTTGGTCAAGCCGGTGGAGCCGGAGAAGGTCCGCAAGACGATCAGCCAGTTGGGGCTGCGGATCGCCGGTTAGGGAATCCGGCACGCCGGCGTGGCGAATTGCCGGCGCAGGCGCGCCCTTGCCTTGCAATCGGGCCGTTTTGTGGTATGAAACCGGACTATGGCGATACCATCACTTTAATTCTTCGGGCGTGCAACCTATGACTGTTCCGACAATCCTCGTTGTTGACGATGATGAACTGAGTGTCCGCATGCTGGAGGCCCAGCTCGGCGATGCGGGTTTCACCCCCGTAGCCGCATTCAGCGGCGCGGAAGCCCTGGACATTATGGAACAACGGCAGATCGATCTGGTCATCTCCGATCTGGTCATGCATGAGATGGACGGCCTGGAACTCATCGAACAGGTGAGGAAGCGGCACGAAGGAATACCGGTCGTCGTGGTGACGGCAAACGGCAGTGTGGAGAGCGCGGTGGAGGCCATGCGGCGCGGGGCGTACGACTACCTGGAAAAACCGATCAATCCCGCCATCTTGCACATCACGCTCCAACATGCCCTCAATTACCACCACGTTGTCCGGGAAAACGAGCAGATCAAAGGGCTTTTGGGAGAGCGGTTCACCTTTCAAAGCATCGTAACCGTGAACCCGGCGATGAAAGAGCTGTTGCGGTTGGCCGCCAAGGTCGCCTCGGCACGCCAGACGACCATAGCCATCTATGGGGAAAGCGGTTCCGGCAAGGAGGTCCTGGCGCGGGCCATCCACTTTGCCGGTAACGGGCTGCCCAACGGTTTCGTCGCGGTGAACTGCGCCGCCATTCCCGAACACCTGCTGGAAAGCGAACTCTTCGGCCATGTGCGGGGCGCCTTCACCGGCGCCGATCGTGACCGGGAGGGCAAGTTCAGCCTGGCCCGGGGGGGCACCATCCTGCTCGACGAGATCGGCGACATGCCCCTGCCGCTTCAGGCCAAGCTGCTCCGGGTTCTCCAGGAGCGCGTGTTCGAAAAGATCGGGAGCAACGCCCCGCTACCCGCCGACTGCCGGGTCATCGTGGCCACCAACCGCAATCTGGCCGAATGGGTCGCCGCCGGGCGATTCCGGGAGGATCTCTACCACCGGATCAACGTCTTTCCCCTCACCATCCCCCCCCTGCGGGACCGCACGGATGACATTCCCCTGCTCTGCGAGCATATGCTCGACCATTTGCGCCAGCATCTGGGCAAGGCGCTACCCGGCATCTCCCAAAAGGCCATGGACGTCATGCTCAACTACCACTGGCCGGGCAATGTCCGTGAACTGCGCAACTGTCTGGAACGCGCGGCCATCCTCACGGAAGGGGAGTTGATCCGGCCTGCCCATCTGGGGATCAGCCCGGCAGGTTCCGACGATGCCGCTCACGGTGCCGCCGGGGACAGCATCACCTATACGCTGACGGTGCCGGGCGAACTCCTCTCCCTCGATACGCTGACGAAACGCATTCTCGCCATTACCCTGGAACGGTGCAACGGCAATAAATCAAAAGCCTCCCAGATGCTCAAGATCGGCCGCAAGGCGTTCTATCGCCCCTGACCCGCTGCGCCGCGCCCCGCCGGACAGCTTCCCGGGCAAGGCCAAGGACGCAGGCCGCCCCACCGCGTACCGGCCGTCACGGAGCCGGCGGCGGGAATCGGGAGGGGGAATGCCACGAAAGGATTTCAGTAGGTAATACGGAGAAGGCCGACCGACAGGGCAAGCTTGTTGGAGGCCGCGGGCGAGTCCACAAACTCGGGAACGATGGTGGGCATGGCAAATTTGACTTTGCCGTCTTCGACTTCCGCCAGCGTCTTTACCGCCTTGGCCAGGCCGAAGATTGTGCCGCCAATGGCGCCGCAGCCCGCGCCTATCCCAAAATTGACGAGGTGTTTCGCCGGTTTTTTGGTGAAAGCGACGGTGGCCCCACCGACTAACGTACCGATCATGACGCCGTACAGGGCATCCTGGAATGTTTCCTGGAGGGCCTGATCAACGGCGGAAGCCGGAATGGCCCCCAACAACAGGGAAGAGATAACGATCATCGAAACGATTTTACGGGTTTTAGGTGCTTTCATCGAGCCTCCTGTGCATGGTGTAACCGGCTCCCGGTTCATAGTTCCAGGCTTTTGATCTGACTGATGGAGCAAGAGCCGGATTGTATCCTGTGGACCCCGCCGCTGAAGTTTTCCTCGAAGGGGATGGTCAGATAGCGCCACTCGCCCGCGCGCCTGAGCAGGAACGTGATCGGGGCCCGAGGCTGGTGTGCGGCCAGACACTCCTCGATATCCCTGAGCGTCCTGGTCGGCTTCCCGTCCATGCCGGCGATGATGTCGCCGGTCTCAATACCCGCGGTGGCCGCCGTCCCGCCCCAGCCGACGACCATGACGATAAGCCCATCCGCCATGTCCATGCCGCTTCGGATGGCAGAGGCACGGCCGACCGCGGTCACAATCATCCCGAGAAAATCCAGCATGGCGGGAGATTTCTCCTGCATCGTCCTTGTACCTCTGTCCGGCCTCATCGTCGTCTCCCGTCTATCCGTTGCCATGGCTTCCCGGCATCACCCCGCCAACGAGGCATCCCCGCGCGATGCGCTTTCAGGGCCATCCGCCGCTCGCGCAGCCATATACTGCATCTGCAGCAATTTTTCGTGAACATCCTTGCGGCAGAACACCTCGACGGCGATGATCTCGCCATCGACCACGTCAACCAGGATATTGCCCTGTTTGGGAGCGAGGACAATCGTGGTCTGCCCCGCCCCCCACCCTCGTGAAGGCTGCAGCCCGGTACAGAGCATGGCGCAAAACTCCTCGCTGATGACACATCGATCCATATCCACCGGCATATTCTTCACTTGACAGGCAAACTCGGGCCTGTCTTCCGCAAGAAGCAGGCGTTCCAGTTCGCCCACGAAATCCGGCAGGCAGTCTTTCAGATATATTTTTTGCATGGCCCTACCACATAATCGCTCATCTCGCCGGGCCGAGGTGCCGCCTCGCTGCGCCGACGGGGATCAAGGTGTCCGAAATTCACTCGGATTTCGTTTGTGCGGCCAGTGATTCGGGAAGTGCTTCCTTGATATCGGCCTTGCGGATCAAAGATTTCATGAGTTCCATGGCGGTAAGATTCACGCCCTCCGATGTATCGTTGATGGTCACCCCCCACAGCAGTCTGCCGGTTGCGGTGTCGGCGATCTTGGCGGTCAGGGAAACGGTACAGCGGTTTTTCTTGTCCATATTGCTGGCCAGGCTGGCAACCAGCGAGGGGGACCGGATCGTTTCGCAACTGAAGTCATTGACGCTGCCGAAAACCACGGCAGCGATATTGTGGGACTGCAAGGTGTTGCGCATGTCGTCACTCAAGCCCGAGCCGTAGAATTTCGTCTCGTTCACCAAGGCGGTGGCAGTGCTTCGATCGATCACGACATACCCCTTGGCCACCATCTCCAATGCCACGCGGTCGGCAGCCTCCTGGCCGATGCTTTTGGTGCTGGAGGTGGAAAAGAAAGGCATGAGCGCCACCGTCTTCGAGTCAGGGGGGCTTCTGAACAGGGAACAGCCGGCCAGCGGTATGCAGAGAATAAGGTGGAGAATGATTCGTTTCATTGATGCTGTCTCCGTAACGTTTCTATGGTAAGTGCCGAGGAGAAAAAAATCATGCGGCCTCGAATTTGTAGCCCGCGCCATACACGGAATGAATGAACTCCGTGTCCGGGTTGGCATCGGCAATCTTCTTGCGCAGCTTTTTGATGTGGCTGTCGATGGTTCGGCTGCTGACAACACGGCGATCGATATAGATCTGTTCCATCAGTTGCTGCCGGCTGTAGATACGCCCCGGCTTTGCCGCCAGAAACTGCAGCAGCTTGAATTCCACGGCGGTGAGATCGAGCTCGTGTTCGGCAAGCGTGGCCCGATACCGTGATTCGTCGAGCATAAGCCCGGCGGCTTGCGTGGTCTGTTCGTCGCCCATGCGGCGCAGGACAGCCTTGACCCGGGCGACGACCTCCCGGGGACTGAACGGTTTGCAGATGTAGTCGTCGGCGCCCAGTTCAAGCCCGAGCAGGCGATCGACCTCATCGATGCGCGCGGTCATCATGATGATCGGCACATTCGAGAAGGTCCTGATCTCTTTGCAGATATCTATTCCATCCCGCCCTGGCAGCATCAGGTCGAGAAGTATAAGGCTCGGACCATGTTCCTTCACCCACGGCGTAACTTCAGTACCATTGAACAAACTGGACGCTTCAAATCCGGCAAGGTAGAGATAATCTTTCAATACATCGACAAGCTTCAGCTCATCTTCAACAATAAGTATCTTTTTCGCCATAGCCAATTCCCCGCTTCATGGAGTACGTAATAAAACAATAAGGCCACTTGCCGTGCACACTATTATCACAAGTCGGCTCGCCAGTATCGATACCTGCATGTCTTTTCCTATTTCTGACACATTGTGTTGACGTTTCCTTCTTTTCTGACCTTTTTGACACTGTCGCGCAGCGGCGGGTTGCATGACGTCACTCAAGCGTACCGCATACGACGAGGGACAGGGGGGCCGATGCTGTGGCCACCGTCGCCGCAGCCGCTGTCAGCGCCCCGGTCGTCTGGCTGACGGTGTACAGGGAGATGGAGTTGTCATAGTAGTTTGCCGCGTAGGCGTATTTACCCGAGGGGTCGATGGCCAACGAGCGGGGCTGCTTGCCGGAAGTCGCGGCCGTACCGGCTGTCAGCGTCCCGGTGGACTGGCCGATGGTATAGACGGATACGGTGCCGGAGCCGGAGTTCGCCGCATAGGCGTATTTCCCCGTGGGATCGACGGAAACCGCATAAGGGCTCGTGCCCGCAGCCACATCCGTCACCTTGACCAGCGCCCCGGTGGATTGTGTGATGGAGAATACCGAGATGGTGTTGGAGCCGCTATTGGCCACATAGACGAACCGTCCCGTGGGATCGGTGCTCACGGAGACGGGGTTGGTGCCGGCTGCCGCTGCCGTCCCCCCGACGCTGGTCAAGGCCCCGCTGGTCTGGTCGATGACAAAGGCAGCGATCGTGAACGTGGTGTAGTTCGCGGCATAAAGAAACCTTCCCGAGGGGTCAACGGCAACCGAGACGGGGTTGGTGCCGGTTCCCGTCGTTACCGTGGTCACCGCGGTCAAGGCGCCGCTGGTCTGGTCGATGGCGTAGGCCGAAATGGTGCTGGAACCGTAGTTCGCCACGTAGGCGAACCTTCCAGAGGGCTCCACGGCAACGGAGCGCGGCTCGCTGCCGGCAGCAACCGCCGTCCCGGCGGTCAAGGCTCCCGTGGTCTGGTCGATGGTATACACCGAGACATTATCGGACGAGCGGTTTGCCACGTAGGCGTGTTTCCCGGAAGGATCGACGGCAATGCCGTAGGGGCCGGTCCCGGCGGCAACCGCCGTCCCGGCGGTCAAGGCCCCGCTGCTCTGGCTGATGCCGTAGACCGAGATGCTGTCCGAAGCATAATTTGCCGCATAGGCGAATTTCGGCACGTAGGTGACGGCGGAGGTTCCCGATGTCATGGCCATGTGCACGGGACCGCTGCCGGCGGAAACCGTTCCCGCGGCGCTTAAGGCGCCGGTGGTCTGGTCGATGGCATAGACCGGGATGGCATAGGAATTGAAGCTCGTCGCATAGGCGAACTTGCCCGAAGGATCGACCATGACGGAAGCCGGGTTCGTCCCCGCGGCCACCGACGTTCCCTCGGTCAATGCCCCCGTGCTCTGGTTGATGGTGTAAACCGAAATGGTGTTGGAATCATAGTTGGCCACATAGGCGAATCTACTCGCAGAATCTACGGTCACGGCCATGGGGGTCACCTCGGTGAGGGCCGCCGTCCCTTTGGTCAAGACCCCGGTGGTCTGGTTGACGGTGTAGACCGAAATAGTATTGGAACCACTATTGGCGGCATAGGCAAATTTGCCGGAGGGAGCTATGGTCACGGATACGGGGGTCGTGCCGGCGGCAATGTCGGTCTTCCCGCTCAGGGCTCCCGTGCTCTGATTGACGGTATAGACCGAGATGGTGTTGTCGCCGCTGTTGGCCACATAGGCAAAGCCGCCGGAGGGAGCGATGGTCACCGAGCTGGGGGTCGTGCCGGTAGCCACGGCGGTTCCGGCGGTCAGGGCACCCGTAGTCTGATTGATGGTATAGACCGAGATGGTCTTGTCGCCGCTATTGACCGCATAGGCGAATTTGCCCGTGGGGTCGACGGTGACGGACGAGGGGGCCGTGCCCGTGGCCACGGCGGTTCCGGCGGTCAGGGCCCCGGTGGCCTGGGTGACGGTATAGACCGAAATGTTATTGGAACCGTAATTTGCGGCGTAGGCGAATTTGCCGGATGGGGTAACGGTCACGGAACGGGGGTTCGTCCCGGCGGCCACATAGCCGCTATGGCGCAGTTGGCCGGTCGAGGCATTAACGCTGTAGATGGAAACCGTTCCGTCATTGTAGTTGGCGGCGTAGGCGAAGCGGGGATAGGTGGAGGTGGTGCTTGTACCGCTGTTTTCGCCGCTGCCGCACGAAGCCGATGCCAATAGAACAAGAATCAAGACCGCCGTTTTCATTACATCCCGGATCATAGCCGTACCGCCCTCTTTGGATAGTATTTTTATCTAAAAAACAGATCTGTGCCGTTGCATGGGATTGTGCTGCCTTTGGGGAAAAAACACCGGTATACGGTTACTGTGCACGCTCTTTCGAGCGCCGGAATCTTCCAACCCGATAAACCGGATGCACCTGAACCTGCGATGGCAACCTAGAGCAGGAATGTGATTTAAATATGTTACAATTGAGCAAATGTGGCAAAGCACAGCAAATTGTTTCGTTGCCGGCGGCATCATCCGCGCACGGGAAAGGCGCATGCCCGCCCTTGTCACGGGGCAATTTGATGTGTATACTGTGTTTGCATTAACAAAATCACATTTTAGGTCCACATTTTCCCAAAAAGAGTGGTGCACCACATCGTTCGACACACCAGATTCAACCGTTGCCACTGACCGCCATACCACCCAAAAGGAGATTTCCCATGAGCAACCTGCCTGTCGCCAAAACCGAAGTGGGCCAGATGGCCCACGAGATCATCCAACTCGTCAGCTTCGAACTAGGAGGTGAGGAGTACGGGGTGGACGTGCTTGCCGTCCGTGAGATCATCCGCATGCCCGGCATCACCAAGATGCCCAACACCCCGGATTACGTGGACGGCATCATCAACCTGCGCGGCACGGTGGTGCCGATCATCTCCCTGCGCCGCCGCTTCGGCCTGGACGAACGGGAAAACGACCGCCAGAGCCGCATACTGGTCATGGAGGCCGGGGGGAGCCTGACCGGTTTCGTGGTCGATGCCGTGGCCGAGGTCATCCGCATTTCCTCCTCCGACATCCAGCCTCCCCCGGCCATCACCCAGGGCAACCTGGCCCAGGAGTGCATTACCGGCGTACTCAACCGCACGGAGCGGCTGTTGATCGTACTTGACCTCAACCGCCTGTTCAGCGACGAGGAAAAGGCCCAGTTCGAGGGGTTGGCCTGAAGACACCGGCCGCACCATCAGAAGGGCACCATCACTCCCGGTCACGCCTCACCAGACAAAAAGGAGAACGACCATGGCATGGATACGAGACATGAAGATTGGCGCCAAGATGTTGGCAGTGGTATCGGTGGTGATCCTGCTGACGCTCCTTCTGGGGATCTTCTCCATCCGTCAACTGTCCCAGGTGAACAACTCGACGGTGGACCTCGCCACCAACTGGATGCCGAGCATCAAAGTGCTGGGAAAGGTCAGCAACGACATGAACCTGCTCCGCCGCAGGGAATTCCAGCATCTCCTCTCCACGGAGAAAGCCGATATGGATTCGTGGGAGAAAAAGATGGCGGTCGTCTTCGACGATTTGAAAACTGACCTCCAGGCGTACGAGAAGCTCGTCTCGTCACCGGAGGAAAAGGCGCTCTATGAAGAGATAAAAAAGAATTGGGCAGCCTACCTGGTGGAGCACGAGAAGCAGCTCGCCCTGTCGCGGCAGAACAAAACCGCCGAAGCCCTTGCCGTCATGCGGGGCGACTCCACGAAGTTCTTCAACGGCACCATAGCGCTGGTTGACAAGGGCATCGCCATAAACAGCAAGGGGGGCGACGACTCCTACCAGAAGTCCATCGCCACCTACAACAGCGCCCGGATCTATATCGTCGTGGCGATTGCCGCAGCCATACTGGCCGGGATACTCCTGGCGCTGTTTCTCAGCCGCATCATCACCAGAGCCCTCATAGAGGCGGTCTCCGTGGCCAACAGCCTGGCCAGGGGGGATTTGACGGTGGAAGTCGAGACGAACTCCAAGGATGAGACCGGCCAACTGCTGCTGGCCATGAAGGACATGGTCCGGAACCTGCGCGACATGATCTCCAAAACGGCTGAGATCTCGTCGGGAATAGCCTCGGCCTCCAATCAGCTCCACTCCACCTCGGAGCAGATCTCCACCGGCGCCGAGGAAGTGGCCTCCCAGACCAGCACCGTGGCCACCGCCAGCGAAGAGATGGCCGCCACCAGCGGCGACATCGCCCGCAACTGCACCATGGCCGCAGAGAGCTCCAAACGGACCAGCGAATCGGCAACCAGCGGCACGACCGTGGTTCACGAGACGATCGTCGGCATGGGCAAGATCGCCGAGCGGGTGAAGCAGACCGCCGACACCATCGGCGCCCTCGGCACACGCTCCGAGCAGATCGGCGCCATCATCGGCACCATCGAGGACATTGCCGACCAGACCAATCTTCTGGCCCTGAACGCCGCCATCGAGGCGGCCCGCGCCGGAGAGCAGGGACGCGGCTTCGCGGTCGTCGCCGACGAGGTGCGCGCCCTGGCCGAGCGGACGACCCGCGCCACCAGGGAGATCGGGGAAATGATCAAGGCCATCCAGGCCGAGACCAGGGAGGCGGTAAAGGCCATGGAGGAAGGCGTCCGCGAGGTGGAGAAGGGGGCCACCTCTTCGCAGAAATCGGGCGAGGCCCTGGACGAAATCCTGAGCCGGATCAACGATGTGACCATGCAGATCAACCAGATCGCCACGGCCGCCGAAGAGCAGACCGCCACAACCGGAGAAATAACGTCGAACATTCAGCAGATAACCGAGGTGGTCCATCAAACGGCCCGGGGTGCGGAGGAAACGGCATTGGCCGCCGGCCAGCTTTCCGAACAGGCCCAACAGCTCCAGAGCCTGGTAAGCAGATTCAGGATAGCGTGATCCGGCTTGCAGATGGGGGAGCGGCAAAAGTTTTTTCATAAATGACCGATAATGAAATTACTGCTGCTTTTTGAATTAATATAGTATAATGCGTCCACATTTCGCGAAGTCATGATGCTTGAGGACGTTCATTCTACAGACCCCCAACGGAGAGGGAGGAAGTTCCATGAGTTTCTGGGCTGACCTGAAAGTACGGACGAAGCAACTGGTGTTGATCGGTATCTGCTGCCTTGCCATGCTTGTGGTGGGCGGCGTGGGAATGCTGGACATGAAGAAGCTGAATACACACCTGGGCGCGTCCAACGAAAACCTGCGGCAGGTTGCCATCCTGGGGGAAATGAAGAACAGCTTTCTGACGATGCGCCTCATGCTTTTGGCCAACGGCCTCACCAAGGAGCCGGCCAAGATACGGGAACGGCTTGTCGACTTCGGCAAGACCACGGCAAGCATCCGCGAAAAGATCAAGGCCCTTGAGGCCACGTCGCTGACCCCGGAAGGGAAGGAGAAACTGGACACCTTTAAAAAGGGGTTCGAGCTCTATGCAAGCACCGGACAGAAGTCGGGGGAAACGACCGCGGCCGCCATCGAAAGCCAGGACCCGAACGCGATAGACGCGGCCAACAAATGGGGACTCCAGAATCTCGCCCCGCTCTACGCCAAACCGGCCGAAGCGATCTCCCTGCTGGTGGAATCCCAGGTCAAAAGCTCGCAAATCAGCTATGAGACAGACCAGTCCATCTACCGGCGCGACGTGCTGCTCATGATGGTGATCATCTTTCTGGCGGTGACGGCATCCTTCACCATCGGCCTGTTCATCTCCCGTTCCATCACCGGCCCCTTGGGCAGGGTCTTCACCACCATGTCCAAGGTGGCTGCGGGGGACCTGACCGCCCATTCGGACGTGGATTCGCGTGATGAAATGGGGCTTTTGTCCACCGAGGTCAACACCATGTCCGCAAAGCTGCAGGGCATCATCACCCAGGTTGCGCAGTCCGCCGTACGGGTGGCGTCGTCCTCGGGCCACCTCCAGAGCACCTCGGACCAGATCGCCACCGGCGCCGAGGAGGTTGCCTCCCAGACCGGCACCGTAGCCACGGCCAGCGAAGAGATGGCCGCCACCTCCAGCGACATTGCCCGCAACTGCCTGAGCGCCGCGGAGAGTTCGAGTTTCGCCAGCGACACGGCACGCTCCGGGGCAGCGGTGGTTCAGGAAACCATCACCGGCATGGAGCGCATCGCCGGGCGGGTGAAGCAGGCGGCCAAGACCGTGGAGGAGTTGGGGGCGCGTTCGGACCAGATCGGCGCGATCATCGGCACCATCGAGGATATCGCCGACCAGACCAACCTGCTGGCCCTGAATGCCGCCATCGAGGCCGCCAGGGCGGGCGACCAGGGACGCGGCTTTGCGGTCGTTGCGGACGAAGTCAGGGCGCTGGCCGAACGAACCACCCGCGCCACGCGCGAGATCGGCGAGATGATCAAGGCGATCCAGACGGAAACCAAGGGGGCGGTAAACGCCATGGAAGAGGGGGTAAGCGAGGTCGAGAAGGGGACCGCCTCCTCCATGAAGTCGGGCGAGGCGCTCCAGGGGATCCTCAATCAGGTCAACGAGCTGACCATGCAGGTCAACCAGATCGCCACGGCCGCCGAGGAGCAGACTGCCACCACCGGCGAGATAACGGTCAACATCCACCAAATCACCGATGTGGTCCACCAGACGGCCAAAGGCGCCACCGAAACGGCTACGGCGGCGGCCGACCTCGCCCGCCAGGCCGAAGAGCTGCAACGGCTGGTCGGCCAGTTCAAACTGGCCTGAGGCGCGCAGGCTGAAGCTCCGTTCCCGCCGGGCATGGCGGGAACGGGTACGCACGCGGAAAAGGGATTCCACTATGGACCGCATTCTGGTTATCGACGACGATTTCCACATCCGGAAGACGTTGATCGACATCCTGAACTACAAGGGGTACGAGGTTATCGCGGCAAAGGACGCTGCCGAGGGCCTCGCCCTGCTGCGCGAAAACAGCTTCAGCCTGGCGCTCATCGACCTCGGCCTGCCCGACATGCCCGGCTTCGAGGTGCTGGACAGGCTCAAGACGGAGTCCCCCGCCACCGAGGCCATCATCCTCACCGGAAACGCCCCCCTCGATTCGGCCGCGGAGGCGGCAAGCCGGGGCGCCTTCGCCTGCCTGGGCAAGCCCTGCGAGATCGACCAGCTCCTGCTGCAGGTGCGGCGAGCCATGGAAAAGCGGCAGGCGGCCCGGGAACCGGAGAAAAAGCAGCATGACGCCGTCTCCCGGCGATAGACGTCCGTTGGTTCGAAACGGCCCCCCGAAGCGGTACGACAGCCAATGATACGACAGAATACGTCAATAGCTCGCATCGTTATTTTCGTCCTGGTGGCGGTTACGATCTTCGTGTCAACCGCCTTCGGCTTTTTCAGCTATTGGCAGGAGCGGAGCATACGCCTCAAGGAGCTTCATGCGGAGCTCACCATCGTTTCCGGGCAGCTCTCGAGCAGCCTGGCCCTGCCCGTGTGGAACTTCGACCAGCAGCAGACCGAGAAGATACTCGAAAGCGCCATGCAGAACCGGCAGGTCGCGGGCATCATCGTCAAGGAGCCCGGCCCGGGTAAAGTCGTGGCGGGCCGGACGCGGGATCCCCAGTGGCGCGTCATCCCGACCGGGAGCGACATCCCGCCGCACGGGCTGCTCTCCGTTCAAACCCCCATCACGATCCACGACCGGCAGATCGGCACCGTGCACCTCTATCTCACCCCCCGGTTCATGAAGGAACTGCTCCACAGCTATCTCATACGGTTTGCGTGCGGCATCGCCGTGCTCAATACCTGCATGGTCCTGATCCTGTTCCATCTGCTCAGGCGCGCGGTCATCAATCCGCTGAAAGCCGTCGTAGGCTATGCCCTGAAGGTCGGCGCCGGAGGGGCGGAAAAGGCCGCCATCGGCGCCGCCGGCTTCTACGGCGAACTGGACAACCTCAGACGCTCCATCGAGGATATGACCCACGCCCTCCTGGAGGCCCAGGAGCAACTGGTACGCAAGGAAAAGCTGGCGATCCTCGGACAGCTTGCCGGCAGCGTGGGGCATGAGCTGCGCAATCCGCTCGGCGTCATGAACAATGCCGTGTATTTTCTGAAGACGGTCCAGCCGGAGGCCGACGACACCGTCAAGGAATACCTGGAGATCATCAAAAAGGAGATCGACACCTCCCTGTGCATCATCACCGATCTCCTTGACTTCGCCCGTACCAGGAAACCGCGGATTGAAGCGGTAGCGGTCCGTCATCTGGTGGACGAGGCCCTCCAGAGATGCGCCGTGCCGGAAAATATCTCGCTTCGGATCGCGCTTCCCGACACCCTGCCCGCTCTCAGGGTTGACCCGCTCCAGATCGGCCAGGTGCTGTACAACCTCATCACCAACGCCATCCAGGCGATGCCCGACGGCGGAACCATCGAAATCCTGGCACTGAAGCTTCCCGCCTCCTCCACCATGAAAATCAGCATCATCGACAGCGGTGACGGCATCCCGCCGGAGAGGGTGGCAAAACTCTTTCAACCGCTTTACACCACCAAGGCGCGCGGTATCGGGCTGGGGTTGACCCTCTGCCGGAACCTGAGCGAAGCCAATGGCGGCACCATAGAAGTAGCGAGCCTCGTGGGGCGCGGAACCACCTTTGCCGTGACATTGCCGGCCGAGGAACCGGAGGAGCCATGAACGACGGAACAGTGACCGTCCTGGTGGTTGACGACGACCGGCGCATGGTCAAGACCCTCTGCGACATTCTGGAGATAAAGGGGCACAGGACGCTGGCAGCCTATGGCGGTGACGAGGCATTGGGGCTGATGGGGCGGGAGAAGCCTGACTGCGTGCTGATGGACATCAAAATGCACGGGATGAGCGGCATCGAGGTGCTGAAACGCATGCAGGCGGCACACCTGGACCTGCCCGTGGTCATGATGAGCGCCAATGCCACGGAAGAACAGATCGAGGAAGCCAAACGCCTGGGAGCCTACGCGGTTCTCTCCAAGCCCATCGACCTGCAATCGATCCTCATGTTCCTCTCGCTCATCAAGAAAGAAGAGAGCATCCTCATCGTGGACGACGATCCGCTCTTTGCCAGAACGCTCAGGGACATCCTGCAGGCCAGCGGGTACCGGGTGGAAACGGAGTTCGACTCGGACAAGGTGCTTGGCCACATGGAGCATGACGATCAGTTGATCGTCGTCCTGGACCTCAAGCTCGGCACGGCGAACGGCCTGGATGTGCTGAAGGAGATCCGCTCCCGCTATAAAGCGAAACCGGTGGTGCTCGTCACCGGATACGGGAGCGAAATGACCGCCGCCATCGTCCAGGGCATGCAGATCGGCGCCTATACCTGTCTTTACAAACCCTTCGAGGCGGAGGTGTTGCTGCGCCTCATCGAAGAGGTCAGCCTCACCAAGCTGCAGGCGGTGCTCGGATAGCCCCCGCAATCGTACCCGGCGGACACACATTGTATCCCACGGGTACACTTCCCCTCTCCCGCCAAATCATAACCCGCCGTAATTAATGCTTTCTTAATATTGGCATCCAACCTGCTAGATAAGTCCTGTAGCGCACGGACTGTCCCCATCCCGCGCAGACAGGGAGTGAGTACGGTGAGCGCCGTTGTGGGAATCATATCGTTACGGGGGGGGAAACATGGGATTTTCATCGGTCTTGCTGGAGAGACTTCATACAACTGAGGATGTGCTGGCAAAGCAGCTCGTACGGGACGTGAAAGATGTCTTCAACACCATGGTCGGCATGGACGACCTGCTGCATCTCCCGCTGGAGATCAATCCCGTGAATCATTTTTCCGGCTGCACCAGCGCCCTGGTCGGCCTGGCGGGCACCTACAACGGCCTCATCAGCCTGCATGTCCCGGACGAATTGGCCAGAGGCATCACCACCAACATGCTTGGTCAGGACGTGAGCGATTCCGGCGATGACATCCAGGACGCGCTGGGAGAGGTCGCCAACATGATTGCCGGCTCCTTCAAACAGCACCTGACCAGCAGCGGCCTGGACATCCGGCTCTCGACGCCCTCGGTGGTCACCGGAAAGCGGTACGCCATCTCCCTCACCAACAAGCCGGAGGCGCTGGCGCTTCGTTTTGCCGCCTCGGACGAGGACTGGTTCATGGTCGCCGTGGCCCTGGAAGAGGGCTAGGCGCCACCGTTATCCCTGGCCGACGAAATACCTGATGATATCGTTGTAGAACGCCAGGATCATCAGCCCCAAAAGCAGCATCAGGCCGACCTGTTGGGCATATTCGCGGGCCTTTTGGCTGACCGGGCGGCGGAATATCAATTCCCAGAAAAAGAAGAAAAGATGCCCGCCGTCAAGAACCGGCACCGGCAGGAGGTTGAGTACCCCCAGGTTGACGCTGAGCAGCGCCATGAAGGCCAAAAAGCTGGAGCCGCCGGCCTGGGCGGTTTCACCGGCCATCTTGGCGATCATGATCGGCCCGCCGAGCGAATCCAGCGGCACGACGCGCTGGGCCAGTTTTACCAGCGACATGACCGTGATCTCGATCACCTTCCCGGTTTGGACCGTACCCTTGCCGATCGCCTCGATGGGGCCGAAATGCTCGGTTACCACCTCGCCGGCCGAAGCCACGCCAATGGCGAAGCCGTTGACCTTTTCGCCGAACAGGTTCTTGCTGATGCGCGGTTCGGGCACGATGGTGAACTGCAGGTCCGCCCCATTGCGCTTCACCGCCACCACGACCGGTTGGCCCTTGGTCGCGGCAATCGCTTCGGCCACCTCTTCCCAATGGGCAATGCCCTTACCGTTGATGGCGGTTATGACGTCGTTCTTCTGAACGCCGGCCTTTGCCGCGGGCTTGTCCTTCAGGACCTCGCCGATCTTGGTGGTGATGGAAGGTACGCCCAGCATGCAGAGCACGATGAAGGCCAGCCAGGCAAAGACCAGGTTGAATGCCGGCCCGGCCATAACGATGGCGATCCGCGCCAGGGGCGGCTTATGGGCGAAGGAGCGGCTCTTTTCCTCCGCCGTCAACTCCCGAGGGACGGCGACAGCCTCGCCGGCAGGTGCGGCACCGTTTTCCTCCCCTTCCTCCGAAGCGGGATGGTGCGATTCCGCCCCCTCGATGAAGCCTCCCTCGCCGAACATCTTGACATAGCCGCCCAAGGGGAAGGCAGAGACCAGGTATTCCGTCTCGCCGATCTTCTTGCCCACCAGCTTGGGTCCGAAGCCGAGGGAAAACTTCTCCACCTTGACGTTGAACAGCTTGGCCACCAGGAAATGCCCGAACTCATGGACGAAGATCAGTACCCCCAGGACGATTACGGCATAGACGATCATCATATCAGTTCACCATTCCCCGGCAGATCTCGCGGGCCCGGTCGCGCCCCCAGCGGTCGGCCAGCAACACCTCTTCGATGGATTTCAGGTTATGGGCCTGGTGGGCATCCATGGTCCGCTCAATGACCTGGGCGATCTGCATGAAGCCGAGCCGTCCCTCCAGGAACGCCTCCACGGCGATCTCGTTGGCGGCATTCATCACGGCCGGCATGCTCTCCCCCTCCTTGATGGCCCGATAGGCCAGTCCGAGGCAGCGGAACTTCTCCTGGTCCGGCCTGAAGAAGGTCAGCCCGGACAGGGCGGTCAGGTCGAGCGGCTTGACCCCGGTTGCCACCCTCTCCGGATAGGACAGGGCGTAGGCGATGGGAGCCTTCATGTCGGGCGTGCCCAACTGGGCGATGACGCAGCCGTCCACGTATTCGACCATGGAGTGGATGATGCTCTGGGGGTGGATATTGACGTCGATCTTCTCCACCGGCACATCGAACAGCCAGCGCGCCTCCAGCACCTCCAGCCCCTTGTTCATCATGGTCGCCGAATCGATGGAGATCTTGCGCCCCATGCTCCAGTTGGGATGATTGAGGGCATCCCGCACGGTGACGCCGGCCAGCTGCTCGGTCGGCGTGTTCAGGAACGGGCCGCCCGAAGCGGTCAGGATGATCCGGGTGATGTCTTCGCTGCGATGCCCTTCCATGGACTGGAACACGGCGCTATGCTCGCTGTCCACCGGGTAGAGCTTGACGCCGTACTCGGCCACCATCTCCATGAAGAGATGCCCGGCGGTGACGAGGGTCTCCTTGTTGGCCAGGGCGATGTCCTTGCCGGCCCGGATGGCGGCGGCGGTGGGAACCAGACCGGCGGCGCCGACGATGGCGGCCACCACCATCTCCGTTTCGTCGGCGACGGCGGCGGCGATCAGGCCTTCAACGCCTCCCAGAATCTCAACCGCAATCCCGGAACACATCTCCCTGAGCCGGGGGACGTCCTCCTGGGCGGCGACAACGGCGATGCGCGGCGAGAACGCTTTGATCTGGCGGGCGAACAGTTCGAGATTGCGGCCGGCGGTCATGGCAACCACGCGGAAACGGTCCGGGTACGCGGCGACGATCTCCAGGGTGCTGACGCCGATGGAGCCGGTTGAACCGAGAATGGTGAGATGTTTCATAGAGCTATCCCTTGAAAAAATAGATGACGTAGTAATAGAGGGCCGGCGCGGCGAAGATGATGCTGTCCAGACGGTCCAGAACGCCGCCGTGGCCGGGGATGATGGTCCCGGAATCCTTGACCCCGAAACTGCGCTTGAGGAGCGATTCGAACAGGTCGCCGGCCTGCCCGAGGGCTCCGATGAACAGGGCCGTCGCCAGGGCATCCCGAAAGCTCAGCTGGGGGAAAAAGCTGAACTTGGCGATCAGGGTGCCGCCAATGCTGCCGGCCAGCCCGCCCAGGGCCCCCTCGATGCTTTTCTTGGGGCTGACCAGCGGGTAGAGGCGGTGTTTGCCGAAGGCGCCGCCGGTGTAATAGGCCGCCGAATCGTTGGTCATGACGATCAGCATGATCACCAGGAGCCACTGGATGCCGTAGGGGGTCTGGCGCAGCATGACCAGATGCATCAGCAGGAACGGGATGTAGAGAAACGCCAGCATGGCATGGGCGATCTCCCGCGCGGCATCGGCCACCTCCCGGATGCGGAAGAGAAACAGAAGGGCAAAGGCCAGGAACAGGAAAGCGACCCCTGCCAGGAGGTGGCGGTCGTTGCCGAAAAAGGGGACGAAAATGAGGAGCGTGCCGCAGACGGCCGCCGGCCACACCTCGACGGTCCTGTCCGGCAGGGCCATGCGGTAGAATTCGTGAATGCCGATGAAGACGAAGATGGCCAGCAGGCAGGCGAACAACAGCGGGCCGCCCTTGAGAATGGTCAGGATCAGGACCGGCAGGAGGATAAGCGCTGAGATCAGGCGTTTAATAAGGAGCCCCTATTCAGTAGTTGGTCGCTGGTTTTGCCGAAACGCCGCTCCCGGGACTGGAAATCGGCCAGCGCCTTGTGGAACTCGTTGATGGTGAAGTCGGGCCAGTAGGTTTCGGTAAAATACAGCTCGGTGTAGGCCAATTGCCACAAGAGGAAGTTGCTGATGCGCATTTCTCCGCTGGTGCGGATCAGGAAATCCGGATCGGGCAGGCCACCGGTGTCGAGATAACCGGAGAAAAGTTCCATGGTAATGTCGTCCGGCCTGACCGTGCCGGCCGCCACGTCCCGGGCCAGCCGGCGCGCCGCCATGCTGATCTCCTGCCGGCCGCCGTAGGAAAGCGCCAGGGTCAGCACCATGCCGGTATTGCCGGACGTTTCGCGGATGGCGTCCTCCAGGGTGGCGTTGACGTCGTCGGGTAGTTCGCTGCGGTTGCCGATGACGTTATAGCGGATGTTCTTGCGCATCATGCGCGCCGTTTCCTGGCGGATGTACTTCTTGAGCAGCGCCATCAGCGCCTTGACCTCCATGGCGGGCCGCGACCAGTTTTCCGAGGAAAAGGCGAACAGGGTCAGATACCTGATCCCCAGAAGGGACGCCTGCTCCACCACCATTTTGATGGTCTCGGCCCCGCGCTGGTGGCCTACGATGCGCTTGAGCATGCGCTGCTGGGCCCACCGCCCGTTGCCGTCCATGATGACGGCAAGGTGCGTGGGCAGTTTGCCCGGTTCGAGCGGCTCCATCAGACTTCCATGACCTCTTTTTCCTTATGGGCCACCGCTTCGTCGATCTTGGTCTCGAAGCTCTTGGTAATATCCTGTACATCCTTTTCATACTTCTTCAGTTCATCTTCCGTGACCGCCTTGTCCTTCTCCAGCTTCTTCAGCTTGTCCATGGCGTCGCGGCGGATGTTGCGCAGGGCGATCTTGTCCTCTTCGGCCTTTTTCTTGAGATCCCTGACGATTTCCTTGCGGCGTTCCTCGGTCAGCGGCGGCAGGTTGAGACGGATGATCTTGCCGTCGTTGGAGGGGGTCAGGCCGATATTGGCGTTGAGGATCGCCTTTTCGATGGGGCCGATCATCTTGGCCTCCCAGGGGGCGATGGTGATGGTGCGCGGCTCCGGCACCGCCAGGGTCGCCACCTGGCTGATGGAGGAGGGGTTGCCGTAATAGTCAACCTTGACCACATCCAGAATGCCGGTGCTGGCGCGACCGGTCCTGATCTTCTGGAATTCCCCCTTGAGAACGCTGACGGTCTTTTCCATATGGGACTTCATGTCGTCGATCACGGCCTTTGGCATATGTCTATTCTCCTTGTACGATGGTTCCGATTTCTTCACCGCAGATGACCTTCGTGATGTTGCCCTCGGTGGTCAGATCGAATACGATAATCGGCAGGTTGTTGTCCATGCAGAGTGAGGTGGCGGTGGCGTCCATAACCTGCAGCCCCATCTTGAGCACTTCAAGATAGGTCAGTTTCGGCAGCTTGACCGCCGTGGCGTCCTTCTTCGGATCGGCCGAGTAGACGCCGTCCACCTTGGTCCCCTTGAGGATCACCTGGGCGTTGATTTCCATGGCCCGCAGGCTGGCTGCGGTATCCGTGGTAAAGTACGGGTTGCCGGTGCCGGCGCCGAAGATCACCACCCGCCCCTTCTCAAGATGCCGTATGGCCCGCCGCCGGATATACGGCTCGGCCACCTCCTGCATGGCGATGGCCGACTGGACCCGGGTGGAAACTCCCACCTTCTCCAGGGCGTCCTGCATGGCCAGGGAGTTGATCACGGTGGCCAGCATGCCCATGTAGTCGGCGCTGGCACGGTCCATCCCCTTGGATGAGGCGGCCAGGCCGCGGAATATGTTGCCGCCGCCGATCACGAGCGCCAGTTGGACCCCCGAGTCCACAACCTCTTTGATCTCCCGGGCGATGGTGCTGATGGTCAGCGGATCGATGCCGTATCCCTGGTCGCCGGCGAGCGATTCGCCGGACAGCTTCAAGAGCACTCTGGAAAATGACGGCCTGTTCATATGGTCTGCTCCCGTCCTGAATGTGATGTATGTAGAAGTCGTCAGATGTGCGATGATGACAAGGCGGCGAGCATAAAAAAAAGCCGGCCATGACGGCCGGCTTCGGCGTCTGACTACATGCCGGCCGCTGCTGCCACTTCGGCAGCAAAGTCCGATTCCTTCTTTTCCAGTCCTTCGCCGAGGACGTACTTGGTAAAGCGGCGAATGGACATATTCTCGCCGATCTTGGCGATGGTTTCGTTGAGATACTGTTCGATGGTCTTGTCCGGGTCCTTGACGTACGCCTGCTCCAGCAGGCAGACATCGGCGTAGAACTTGTTGACCTGACCCTCGATGATCTTCTCGATGATATTTTCCGGCTTGCCGGTTTCGCGGGCCTTGGCGCGGTAGATTTCCTTCTCCCGTTCCAGAACGTCGGCAGGCACTTCCTCGCGGCGCACGCAGGTAGGCGAGGCGGCAGCGATATGCATGGCAATGTCCTTCACGAAGATCTGGAAGTTTTCATTCTTGGCAACGAAGTCGGTTTCGCAGTTGATCTCGACCATGACGCCGATCTTGCCGCCGGCGTGGATATAACAGCCCACGGCACCTTCAGTGGCGGCTCTGCCGGCCTTCTTCGCGGCAGCGGCCAGCCCCTTCTTGCGCAGGTAATCCACGGCCTTCTCGAAATCACCGGTACTTTCCTCAAGGGCCTTCTTGCAGTCGAGCATGCCGGCCCCGGTCGATTTTCTCAATTCGTTGATCTGTGCAGCAGTAACAGCCATCATATCCTCCTTCCCCGTTCCAGGGGATCAATGTGTGGATCAGTCCTTATTCGGCGGTCTCGCCGGCGACGTCTTCAACCGCTTCGGCGGCGAATTCCTCGCCCCCTTCGCTGTCGGCCTGGAGAGCGGCGCTACGGGCCTGGGCCCCTTCGATGGAAGCGTCGGCGATCTTGGAGCTCAGCAGGCGGATGGCGCGGATGGCGTCGTCGTTGCCGGGGATGACGTGGTCGATGGGATCGGGATCGCAGTTGGTATCGACGATGGCCACAACGGGGATGCCCAGTTTGTTGGCTTCCTGAACGGCGATTTCTTCGTTCTTGGGGTCGATGACGAACATCAGGCCGGGAAGCTTGCTCATCCCCTTGATGCCGCCCAGGATCTTCTGGAGCTTTTCACGCTCCTTGTCGAACTGGAGGGATTCCTTCTTGGTGTAGGCGTCGATGGTGCCGTCCTCGAACATGGCGTCGAGGCGCTTGAGGCGGTCGATGCTCTGCTTGACGGTGGCGAAGTTTGTCAGCATGCCGCCCAGCCAGCGCTGATTGACGTAAAACATGCCGCAACGCGTCGCCTCTTCGGCTACCGAATCCTGGGCCTGCTTCTTGGTGCCGACGAACAACACGGTGTTGCCGTTTTCGACCGATTCTTTTACGAAGTTGTAAGCGGATTTGAAATAACGGACGGTCTTCTGCAGGTCGATGATGTAGATTCCGTTACGTGCCCCGAAGATGTAGGGTTTCATCTTGGGGTTCCAGCGTTTGGTCTGGTGGCCGAAATGGACGCCGGCTTCCAGCAGTTCCTTCATGCTGATGCTTGACATACTCTTCTCCTTTGGTTTTTCCTCCGCCCCGTTGAATCCCCGCAAGCCACAAGGGACACCGCCGGTTATTATCCGAGGCGTGTGAATTGTAATCGAAATTTTATAGCACAATCGCCCAGAGGATGACAAGTAAAATTAACTATCTGGAACCGCACCCTTACCCACGCCCCTTCCCCGGAGTTACGCAATTTTTCATTCTGGGGCTTGACAGAAACCGCGCGCTCTGCTATTCAATGGGAACAATCGGGCGCTTAGCTCAGCGGGAGAGCACTGCCTTCACACGGCAGGGGTCACTGGTTCAATCCCAGTAGCGCCCACCAACAAAAACCATAAAATGGCTGGCCAACTGGCCGGCCATTTTTCGTTCCAGCGCCCACAGGGCGCCACCGCTCCGCTATCGAAACCCCCGGGGACCTCGCAATGAAAAAGCTCATTTGGTTATTGCTGACCTGCCTTACCATTGCAACGGGGTGCAGCAAGCCCGAGTCCCAGATATACGGCACCTGGAAAGCCGAGGGCTTCGATTTTGTCGCCGAATTCGTGAATGACCACACCGGGATCTCCACGAACAACATGGGAAAGACCCCTTTCACCTGGATGGTTCTGGACGATGGCCGAATCAAGATCATCGACCCCTTCAAAAAAGAGATTTATCTGAAATTCCACGGGGACGCCCTGAAAATCGACGGCAGCAACCTCACCCTGATCAAAATCAAATAACCCGCACAACATACCCGCCACACGACCAAAGGCCGAAGGAATCCATTCCCCGGCCTTTGGTCGTGTCGGCATCCGGCAAAACCCAGCCCCCTCCCCCCTCCAAAAGCTTGGTACGACTCCGCCACCGGACAATTTATCACTAAAATGAGTTACAATTTTATATAATAATATAAGATAATTACATTCTATAGTTCTTGAAAATCGTCCAGGTGTCACATTCATTCGAATAAAATACATCACCAATATGATAAAATTATCTCAAATATTTATTGACAGAATATGTGTAGTTTAGTAAAGATTGATTCAAGACAATTTAACAGTACCCAGACCTTATTGAGAGTGGTGGAGGGAAAGGCCCGACGAAACCACAGCAACCGGCCCGCACGGGGCGTCAGGTGCTAATTCCTGCCGATACGGGCGAAGATGAGGTGGGGATTACGAAGCCCATCCTTCGTGATACCCATCCCATCTCCCCCCGGATGGGATTTTTTTATGGAGACACACCGCATGGATACACCACTACGCTTTGATTCGCTCCTCGTGCACGGCGGCCTGGAACCGGGACCGGCGGGCGCCACCTCGGTCCCCATCGTGCAATCCAGTTCCTTTGCCTACGAGAGCGCCGACGCCCTGGAAGATGTCTTTCGCGGCCGTGCGGCCGGCCAGGTCTATACCCGCCTGGGCAACCCGACCACCGAGGCCCTCGAGCGGCGCCTGGCGCTGCTGGAAGGGGGCGGCGCAGCCCTGGCGACCGCCTCCGGCATGGCGGCCATCACCACCACGGTCATGACCATCGCCCGGGCCGGCGACGAGATCCTGGCCTCCTCATCCCTGTTCGGTGGCACTTTTTCCCTGTTTCGGGATACCCTCGCCAACTTCGGCATCACGGCCCGCTTCGTCGATCCCCTGGATCAGGAATCGGTCCAGGCCGCCATCAACGACCGGACCCGGCTTCTCTTCGTCGAAACCGTGGGCAACCCCAAACTGGATGTGCCCGACATCCCCGGACTGGCCGCGATCGCACATCAGGCGGGACTGCCGCTGGTCGTGGACGCCACCGTGACCACCCCCTATCTTGCCGACGGCGCCAAACTGGGGGCCGATATCGTGATCCATTCCACCAGCAAGTACATCAACGGCAGCGGCACCTCCATCGGTGGCGTCATCATCGACCGCGGGGTCTTCAACTGGAATTCGACCCGCTTTCCCCATTTTGAACTTTTTCATAAAAAGTACCGTCAATTCGCCTTCACCGCCCGCGCCCGCAAGCTGGTGCACAAGGATGTGGGGGCCTGCGCCGCGCCGTTCAACTCCTTCCTCCTGACCGAGGGCGTCCAGACCCTGGCCCTCAGGATGGAGCGGCACTGCAGCAACGCCCTGGCCCTGGCGCGCTTCCTCTCGACCCACCCCAAGGTGGCGTGGGTCAACTACCCCGGCCTGGAGAACACCCCCGGCCACGAGGTCGCCACGCGCCTGTACGGCGGACGTTACGGCGGGCTTTTGACCTTCGGCACCGGCACCAAGGAAACGGCCTTCCGCGTCATCAACGCCCTGCGCATGGCCAAAAACCTGGCCAACATCGGCGACGCCAAGACCCTGGTGATCCACCCCGCCAGCACCATCTGCGCCGACTATCCCCTGGCGGACAAGGCGCTCATGGGGGTGAGCGAGGACCTGGTCCGGGTGTCGGTCGGCATCGAAGACAGCGCGGACATCATCGGGGATTTCAACCAGGCCCTGGACGCCATCTAGACATCGAGACATCTATTAAAATTGAGATACACTGGAGAGTAACATGACCATCACTATTAACGGAAAAGAAACCGCCCTCGCCGAAAACCCGGCCCGCACCGTCGAATCGCTGCTGGAGGAACTGGACGTGGCGCAACGCCAGTACGTCACCGTGGAACTGAACGGCGAAATCCTGGAACGGGACGCCTTCGTGAAGACACCGGTACAGGGCGGCGACGCGCTGGAATTCATCTATTTCATGGGCGGAGGGCGCTAAACCATGCTGACCGACGAGCAGATCGAACGCTACTCCCGCCACATCATGCTGAAAGAGGTGGGGGGCAAGGGGCAGCAGCGGCTCTTCGACGGCCGCGTGCTGATCATCGGCGCCGGCGGCCTGGGGGCGCCCATCGCCCTCTATCTGGCGGCGGCGGGAATAGGAACCATCGGTATCGCCGATGCGGACGACGTGGACCTGTCCAATCTGCAGCGCCAGGTGATCCATTTCACCCCCGATGTGGGCAAGCCCAAGGTGGAATCGGCCCGGGAAAAGATGCAGGCCATCAACCCCGCCCTGCAGGTCAGGGCCTACAAGGAATGGATCAGTGCCGCCAACATTGCGGACATCATCCGCGACTACGACTTTGTCATCGACGGCACCGACAACTTCGCCGCCAAGTTCCTGATCAACGACGCCTGCGTCCTTGCCGGCATCCCCTACTCCCATGGCGGCATCCTGCAGTTCGACGGCCAGACCATGACGGTGCGGCCGGGGGAATCGGCCTGCTACCGCTGCATCTTCCCCGAGCCGCCCCCCAAGGACGCCATCCCCACCTGCTCCCAGGCCGGGGTGATCGGCGTGCTGCCGGGGGTCCTGGGCACCATCCAGGCCACCGAGGCGATCAAGTACCTGCTGGGCAAGGGGGAGCTGCTGACCAACCGCCTCCTCACCTACAACGCCCTGCGCATGAAGTTCCGGGAGATTCCGCTGAAGCGCAACCCGGCCTGCCCGCTCTGCGGCGAGCATCCGGCCATTACCGAGGTGCAGGACGAATTGGACGCGTTGACGGTGTGCGATTTAAAAAATTAGATAGTGCAAGAACTCGTTCTCTCACTCGCTCGCTGCGTTCGCTCGAGCTCACAGAGACACAGAGAAACAATTTGTGATTCTATCATTTGAATTCCTCCGTGCCTCTGTGTGCTCTGTGAGAGACCGTTTTTGATCGTTTTTCTTAACTTACGAGGTTTGAACATGCTGAAAATCCCCGTTTCCATCCATGACGACCTGATCGCCCATGCCCGGGAGGGATTCCCGCTGGAAGTATGCGGGATTCTCGGCGGGGCGGACGATACCGTCTCCGCCATCTACCGCATGACCAACACCGACGCCAGCAACGAGCATTTCATGATGGAACCGCGGGAGCAGTTCAGCGTGGTGAAGGATCTGCGGGCCAAGGGGCTTGCCATGCTGGCCATCTACCACTCCCACCCCGAGACGCCGGCCCGTCCGTCCCGGGAGGACATCAGGCTGGCCCTCACCCCGCAGGTATCCCACGTCATCGTCTCCCTGGCGAATCCCGGGGAACCTGTGGTAAAATCCTACAAGATCAACGACGGAAACGTAGAGCCCGAGCCGCTTGAAACCATTTAACACCAAATCGATAAAAAATGAAAAAATATTCTTGACAATGTCTATGTATTTAATATAGGTTTAAACCATACTTTTCAGGAGAGCAACCAATGTCCAAGGCACAACAACCCACAAAGATTGATTTGAGCAATCTCAAGTCAGGCGGCTTCATCAAGGAACGGGGCAAGGACCTGTTCACCGTGCGCCTGCGGGTTCCCGGCGGCAGGATGTCGGTTCCCCGCCTGAAAAAGATTGCGGAAGTGGCAGAGAAATACGGCGGCGAATTTGTCCATCTTTCCGTGCGGCAATCCATCGAGCTGATCAACATCAACTTCAGGGATTTCGACGTAGTGGTGGAGGAGTTGGGCGAGGCGGCCCAGAAGGTAGCCTCCTGCGGGGCACGGGTACGCGTCCCGGTTGCCTGCGGCGGGTGCGAGTACAACCCCAACGGCCTGGTGGACACCCAGAAATCGGCCCTGGAGGTGGATGAAAAGCTGTTCGGCACCGCCACCGGCCATCACAAGTTCAAGGTGGCCTTTGCCGGCTGTCCCTTCGACTGCCCCAAGTCGGCCACCAACGATGTGGGGTTCCAGGGTGCGATCTATCCCCAACTGGACAAGGACGCCTGCATCAGTTGCGGTCTGTGTGCCAAGAACTGTGTCCCCAAGGCGATCACCATGGGCGAGGACAACAAGCCGGTTTTCGACGCCGAACGCTGCATCTGGTGCGGCGACTGCGTCAAGGTCTGCCCCACCAGCGCCTGGAGCGAGAAACGCCGCGGTTATACGGTGCGCATCGGCGGCAAGTGGGGACGCAACCCCCTGGTCGGCACGCTGTTCGCCACCTTCCTCCCCGAGGAACGGGTCGTGGATTTCATCTCGACCGTATTGGCGTGGTACAAGGAAAAAGCCGAGGCCCTGGGCCGCATCAGGCTGGGGGACGTGATCATCAAGGAAGGCCCCCAGGCCCTGCTCGACCATCTGCGGCAACAGTTCCCGGAAAATACGGTTACAGCGACCATACCGCCCCAGGTCATCGAGACCCAGGTGGGAATACGATCATGAAAGGAGCATGCTCATGCAGGTGATCGATCTGCGGGGCGTGGGTTGTCCCACGAACTTCGTCAAGGCCAAGCTGGCCCTGGAGGACATTGCGGCCGGAGAAACGGCCCAGATCCTCCTGGATGACGGGGAACCGGTCAAGAACGTCCCGCGCAGCCTCAAGGCCGAAGGGCACAAGCTTCTGGGACTGCGGCAGACGGATGAAGGCCACTATGTCCTGGAACTGGAAAAGGTTGAAGATTAACGCAGCATCAGCGTATTGTTTTAGGCTTTATATCTACAAATTCTATAGACAAAACACAGGAGGTAACGCCGTCATGCACCCACGAAAGCTCGTCACCATCGTCTCCGTACTGTCGTTAACCCTTGCCGCCGCCCTGCCCGCCTTCTCCGCGCCGGGCGTCACCCTGCAGAACGTTTCCTACGACCCGACCCGCGAACTGTATCAGGATTTCAACAGCGCCTTTGCCAAATACTGGCAGAAAAAGAGCGGCCAGAGCGTCACCGTCAAACAGTCCCACGGCGGTTCCGGCAAACAGGCCCGTTCGGTCATCGACGGCCTCGACGCCGATGTGGTCACCCTGGCTCTGGCCTACGACATCGACGCCATCCAGGAGAAAGGGCTGGTCAAGCCCGGCTGGCAGAAGCGCCTGCCCCACAACAGCTCCCCCTACACCTCGACCATCGTCTTTCTGGTGCGCAAGGGCAATCCCAAGCATATCAAGGATTGGGGCGACCTCATCAAGCCCGGCATCTCGGTCATAACCCCCAACCCCAAGACCTCCGGCGGCGCCCGCTGGAATTACCTGGCAGCCTGGGGCTACGCCCTGCATCAGAAGGGGGGCAACGAGGCCAAGGCGAGGGAATTCATCACCAAACTCTTCAAAAACGTGCCGGTGCTTGACTCCGGCGCCCGCGGCGCCACCAACACCTTTGTGCAGCGCGGCATGGGCGATGTGCTCCTGGCGTGGGAAAACGAGGCCTTCCTGGCCATCAACGAGCTTGGCCCGGACAAGTTCGATGTCGTAACCCCGCCCGAGAGCATCCTGGCCGAACCGCCGGTGGCCGTGGTGGACAAGGTCGTGGATAAGCGCGGAACCCGCAAGGTGGCCGAGGAATACCTGAAATATCTCTACAGCGCCGAAGGGCAGCGGATCGCGGCCAAACATTACTACCGCCCCATCGACAAGAAGGTGCCCACCAAACTGGCCAAGCTCAAACTCTACACCATCGACCAGGCATTCGGCGGCTGGCAGAAGGCCCAGAAAACCCATTTCGCCGACGGCGGGGTGTTCGACCAGATCTACGGCGCCAAAAAATAAGGAAGACACCTGTACCGCACCGTCGGGGGCAGGCCCTCCCTGCCCCCGACACGACAAACCCATATACGTTTCAGCATGATCCCGAGCGAGAGGAAGCGCATGAAACCGACATCCCCCACACCTAGTGATGGGAACCGTCACCGCTCTTCCTCCCGGCTCGGCAGCATCCAGGGGCCTCAATCATGAAACTTTTCAAGCGCCATAACAACGTCCTGCCCGGCTTCGGGCCGACCATGGGCTACACGCTCCTCTACCTGAGCCTGATCGTGCTGATCCCGCTTTCCGCCCTGATCTTCAAGACCGCGGGGCTGGGCTGGCACGACTTCGTGGCGGTGGTGACGGCGCCGCGGGTGCTGGCCTCCTACAAGGTCACCTTTGGCGCCGCCCTGGCGGCAGCCGGCATCAACGCCCTGTTCGGCGTCCTGGTGGCCTGGGTGCTGGTGCGCTACCCCTTTCCCGGCAAGCGGTTGGTGGACGCCCTGGTGGACCTCCCCTTTGCCCTGCCCACGGCGGTGGCCGGCATCACCCTGGCAACCGTCTACTCGGCCAACGGCTGGGCCGGGCGCTACCTGGAGCCCCACGGCATCAAGGTGGCCTTTACCCCCTTGGGGATCATCGTGGCCATGACCTTCATCGGCCTCCCCTTCGTGGTGCGCACGGTCCAGCCGGTCATCGAGGAATTGGACAGCGAGATCGAGGAGGCGGCCGCCTGCCTGGGGGCCAACCGTCTGCAGACCTTCCGCCGGGTGCTTTTCCCGCTCCTGCTCCCGTCGGTTTTGACCGGTTTTGCCCTGGCCTTTGCCCGGGCCGTGGGCGAGTACGGTTCCATCATCTTCATCGCCGGCAACATGCCCATGGTCTCCGAGATCACGCCGCTGATCATCATCACCAAGCTGGAGCAGTACGACTACCAGGGGGCAACGGCCGTAGCCACGGTGATGCTGGTGGCATCCTTCGCCATACTCCTGGTCATCAACCTGCTCCAGAAGTGGAGCAGAAGGTACGCCGAGTAATCGGCAGGCATTCAACACCCGCCACAGAGACACGGAGACACAGAGGTACACGGAGAGAGACGCAATGCTTTTGAGTAACACACATTATCTGGAATCCTTGTTCTTTGTTTGCCTTACCCCTGGTTTTCTCTGAGTCTCCGTGTCTCTGTGGCAGGTTTAAATTTTTTGCACAGATTTTTTAAATCGAGGTCCCCATGTCCGCACCGATCACCACATACTCAGGGAAGACCACCGCCAACCACCGCATCACCGAACCGGCCCTCGTGCGCTGGGGTTTGACGGCCGCGGCCCTGGTCTTCCTGGCCCTGTTTCTCGTCCTCCCCCTGGCGGCGGTGTTCAGCCAGGCCTTCGACAAGGGGCTGGCAATCTATCTGGACGCCCTCAAGGAGCCGGACACCCTGTCGTCCATCAAGCTGACCCTGATCACCGCCGCCGTGGCGGTGCCGCTCAACCTGGTGTTCGGCGTGACGGCCGCCTGGGCCATTGCCAAGTTCACCTTTCCGGGCAAGAACCTGCTGATCACCCTGATCGACCTCCCCTTCTCGGTCTCCCCGGTCATCTCGGGCCTGATCTTCGTGCTGCTGTTCGGCCGCCAGGGGTGGCTCGGCCCGTGGCTCGACGCCCACGACACCAAGATCGTCTTCGCCGTGCCGGGCATCATCCTGGCCACCATCTTCGTCACCTTCCCCTTCATCGCCCGGGAGTTGATCCCGCTCATGGAAGCCCAGGGGAGGGACGAGGAGGAGGCGGCCCTGGTGCTGGGCGCCAGCGGCTTGCAGACATTCTTCCGGGTGACCCTGCCCAACGTCAAGTGGGGCATCATCTACGGCGTGATCCTGTGCAACGCCCGGGCCATGGGGGAATTCGGGGCCGTGTCGGTCGTCTCCGGCCATATCCGCGGCAGCACCAACACGGTGCCGCTGCACGTGGAGATCCTCTACAACGAGTACAACTACACGGCCGCCTTTGCCGTGGCCTCGCTCCTGGCCTTCCTGGCCCTGATCACCCTGGCGGTGAAGAGCGTGGCGGAATGGAAAGTGCGGCAGCAGTTGGGCGACTGATAGTTTAAATCTAAAATCTGCCACAGAGACACAGAGACACGGAGAAAGTCAAAAGAGACACGACGGAAAGACAAAACGAGCTTTTCAACGCAGTTTAAGATTTATGTTTCCTCTGTGTCTCCGTGTCTCTGTGGCAGAAGTTAAAGAATCTGATTTTATAGGTGATCCCATGAGTATTGAGGTAGAAAACATCCATAAGCAGTTCGGCAGCTTCACCGCCCTGGACGACGTCACCCTTTCCATCCCCTCGGGGGAACTGGTGGCGCTCCTGGGGCCGTCCGGGTCGGGCAAGACCACCCTGCTGCGGATCATTGCCGGCCTGGAGCGCACGGACAGCGGGCGCATCCTCTTCAACGGCGAAGACACCACCGAGCGCCATGTGCGGGAACGCAAGGTCGGGTTCGTCTTCCAGCACTACGCCCTGTTCAAGCACATGACCGTCTTCGACAACGTGGCCTTTGGGCTGAACGTCAGGCCGCGCGGCACCCGCCCCGCCAAATCGGAGATCAACGCCAAGGTCATGGAACTGCTCCGCCTGGTGCAGTTGGAAGGCCTGGCGCAGCGCTACCCGGCACAGCTTTCCGGCGGCCAGCGCCAGCGCATCGCCCTGGCACGCGCCCTGGCGGTGGAGCCGCAGGTGCTGCTCCTGGACGAGCCCTTCGGCGCCCTGGACGCCCAGGTGCGGGCCGAACTGCGGCGCTGGCTGCGCAAGCTGCACGACGAGATCCACGTGACCAGCGTCTTCGTTACCCACGACCAGGAGGAGGCGCTGGAGGTGGCCGACCGCATCGTGGTCATGAACAAGGGACGGATCGAGCAGGCCGGCACGCCGGACCTGGTCTACGACCACCCCGCCAACCCGTTCGTGCTCAACTTCCTAGGCAACGTCAACCTGTTCCACGGCCGCCTCAACCAACCGGGCGCCGGCCTGCATGAAAGCGACGAGAACGCCGTGTCCTACGTCCGCTCCCACGACATCGAGATCGAACGCAGCCCCCAGGACTCGACGGCGCTGAAGGCCGAGATCAGGCATATCCAGAAGTTGGGCCCCTCGGTGCGGGTCACCTTGGCCATCGATGCCACCGGCGAGTTCATCGAGGCGGAGTTGACCAGGGACGTGTTCAAGAACCTGGGGTTGCAGCAGGATGAAGCGGTGTTTGTGCGGCCGCGGCAGGTCAGGGTGTTCGTGGAGGACTACCAGATATGAAACGCGCCTTTTCCTCCAGCTCTACGTAAGTCTTCGGCAGCCCTTGTGCGGCGTAGCGCTGCTACGCCTCCGCGCGCTACCTCGACAGCCTTGATCTGACGAAAAATTCGCGTTTCAGAAAAGGCTTTAAACCCTGCAAAAGGAGCAATTGATGGATAAAACAATTCCCACTCTACCGGCAAACGCCACCCCCGCGGAGATCCTCCGTGCCGGCATCGCGGCCGCCGGGGGACCGGTATCCCTGGCCTGCTCCTTCTCCCTGGAGGATGTGGCCATCATCCATATCGCCCATGAAGCGGGGCTCCCCCTGGGGGTCTTCGCCCTGGACACCGGCCGCTTGAACGAAGAGACCTACGAGGTGGCCGACGCCCTGGTGGAGCGCTACCGTCTGCACATCGACTGGTTTTTCCCCCGCCACGAAGCGGTCGAGCACCTGGAGCGGGCCGAGGGCCTGTTCTCCTTCCGCGAATCGCTGGACAAGCGCCACGCCTGCTGCCATATCCGCAAGGTGGAGCCGCTCTCCCGGGCCCTCAAGGGGCTTGCCGGCTGGGCAACCGGCATGCGCCGCGAGCAGAGCGTCACCCGCAGCGACCTGCAGGCCATCGAACGGGACACCCTGAACGGCGGCATCCTGAAGATCAACCCTTTGATCGACTGGAGCGAGGAACAGCTCACGGATTTCACCGAAGAGCAGCGGCTGCCCAAAAACCGCCTGTACGGCCAGGGGTACCGCTCCATCGGCTGCGCCCCCTGCACCAGGGCGGTGCAGCCGGGCGAGGATGCCCGCGCCGGCAGGTGGTGGTGGGAGAACCCGGAAAACAAGGAATGCGGGCTGCACCGGCGGTAAAACCGAAGCCGCAGCCAAAACCCGGAGACACGGGGGAGTGAGAGAGATGGAACCAGGCAACAACAGACGCGTCGTGGTCGCCATGAGCGGCGGCGTCGATTCTTCGGTCAGCGCGGCCCTGCTGAAGGAGCAGGGGTACGAGGTAACCGGGGTATCGCTGCAACTATACGACCCGGTGCCCCGGGAGCCCGGCTGCCGAAGCAAGACCTGCTGTTCCCTCGATGACGTCCTGGATGCGGGCAGGGTGGCCAAGCGGCTGGGGATCCCCTTCGAGGTGATCGATATGCGGGCCGAGTTCAGGGAACTGGTCATGGGGTACTTCATCGCCGAATATGCGGCCGGGCGCACCCCCAATCCCTGCATCCGCTGCAACGAGCTGATCAAATTCGATCTGCTGCTGAAAAAGGCGCGCGAGATGGGCGCGGACCTGCTGGCGACCGGCCACTATGCCCGCACCGCCGAGGATGGGGCCGGCCGGAAATGGCTTCTGGCCGGTCTCGATGCCGCCAAGGACCAGTCCTACTTTCTCTTTACCCTGACCGGGGAACAGTTGCAGCGGATCGTGTTTCCCGTAGGCCGGTTGGAAAAGACGGAAGTAAGAAGACTGGCTGCCGGATTCAACCTCCCGGTGGCGCAGAAACATGAGAGCCAGGAGATCTGCTTCATCCCGGACAACGACTACGTGGGCTTTCTGGAGAGCCACGGCACCGCGCAGAAACCGGGCGACATCGTGACCGCCGACGGAACCGTGGTCGGCCGCCACGCCGGCGTGCACCGCTACACGGTCGGACAGCGCAAAGGGCTGGGGATCGCCTGGGCGCATCCGCTGCACGTACGGGCCATCGACACGGCGCACAACCGGGTCGTGGTGGGGGGGCGCGCAGAGTTGGCGGCCCGCTCCCTGAACGCGGCCCGCGCGACCTGGAACAGCCCCCCGACAACGGCGGAGTTCCGCGCCGCCTGCCGCATCCGCTACCGCCACACACCGGCCCCCTGCCGGGTGGTCATACGTGCGGAAGACCGCTTCGAGGTGCATTTCGACGAGCCCCAGACCTCCGTGACGCCGGGGCAGGCCGCAGTGCTTTATGATGGGGAGCGAGTACTAGGCGGCGGTTGGATAGAGTGAAACAAAAAAAAGGTTCAACCTGTCGGATGTGGATTTTTCGTCAGGGCAAGGCTGTCGAGGAACCCCGCGGAGGCCCTCACCCGGCCTTTGGCCACCCTCTCCCGGAGGGAGAGGGTAACGGTATCCCTTCTCCCCTGGGAGAAGGACAGGATGAGGGGCGTACGTCGTACAGGGAATCCCGGGGACGTACACGGCCCTGACGCAACATCCGCATCCGCTGGACATTAAGGGAGAAACCATGAGCAAAAACTTGACCCATTTACAGCAGCTCGAAGCCGAAAGCATCCACATCATCCGCGAGGTCGTGGCCGAATTCGCCAACCCGGTGATGCTCTACTCCATCGGCAAGGATTCGGCGGTCATGCTGCACCTGGCCCGCAAGGCCTTTTACCCGGCCCCGCCGCCGTTTCCCCTCCTGCACGTGGACACCACCTGGAAGTTCCGGGAGATGATCCGCTTCCGGGACCGCATGGCGGCCGAATGCGGCCTGGAGTTGATCGTACACGTCAACGAGGACGGGGTGCGCCGGGGTGTTTCCCCCTTTACCCACGGCTCGGCGCTCTACACCGACGTCATGAAGACCGAGGGGCTGAAGCAGGCCCTGGACCGCTACAAGTTCGACGCCGCCTTTGGCGGCGCCCGCCGGGACGAGGAGAAGTCCCGGGCCAAGGAGCGGATCTTCTCCTTCAGGAGCAGCAACCATCGCTGGGACCCCAAGAACCAGCGCCCGGAGCTGTGGAACCTGTACAACACTCGCATCAAGCCGGGCGAGAGCATCCGCGTCTTTCCCCTCTCCAACTGGACCGAGCTGGACGTGTGGCAGTACATCCACCTGGAGCAGATCCCGATCGTGCCGCTCTACTATGCCGCCGTGCGGCCGGTGGTAGAGCGGGACGGCATGCTCATCATGGTGGACGACGATCGCCTGGAACTCAAGCCGGGGGAAGTCGTGCAGCACAAATCGGTACGCTTCCGCACCCTGGGGTGCTATCCCCTGACCGGGGCCGTGGAATCCACCGCCGACACCCTGCCGGCAATCATCCAGGAGATGCTCCTCACCCGCACCTCGGAGCGTCAGGGGCGCCTGATCGACCACGACCAGGCAGGGTCCATGGAGAAAAAGAAACAAGAGGGGTATTTCTAATGGCACACCAATCGGATCTGATCGAAAAGGATATCCTCGCCTACCTCAAGAGCCAGGAAGAAAAATCCCTGCTCCGCTTCATCACCTGCGGCAGCGTGGACGACGGCAAGAGCACCCTCATCGGCCGTCTTTTGTGGGACTCCAAGATGGTGTTCGAGGACCAGTTGGCGGCCCTGGAGGCGGACAGCAAGAAGGTCGGCACCCAGGGGGGCGCCATCGACTACGCCCTCCTCCTGGATGGCTTGCAGGCGGAGCGGGAACAGGGGATCACCATCGACGTGGCCTACCGGTACTTCTCCACCGACCGGCGCAAGTTCATCGTCGCCGACACCCCGGGCCACGAGCAGTACACCCGCAACATGGTCACCGGCGCCTCCACCGCCCAGGTGGCGGTGATCCTGGTGGACGCCCGCAAGGGGCTTTTGACCCAGACCAGGCGCCACAGCTACCTGGTGTCCCTGGTGGGCATCCGCCACATCGTGCTGGCGGTGAACAAGATGGACCTGATCGATTTCGACCGGGAGCGTTTCACCGCCATCCTGGACGACTACCGGCAGTTCGCCGCCCCGCTCGGTTTCGATTCCATAACGGCCATCCCCATCTCGGCCCTGAACGGCGACAACATCATCGAGGCGAGTGCCAACACCCCCTGGTACCAGGGCCCCACCCTGATGAACTATCTGGAGACCGTCCGGATCGAGGGGGAGGACCGGGAAAAACCGTTTCGCTTGCCGGTGCAGTGGGTGAACCGCCCCCACCTGGATTTCCGCGGCTTCTGCGGCACCATTGCCGCCGGTACGGTTCGTCCGGGCGACGAGGTGCGGGTCGCCTCGTCGGGACGCACCAGCCGGGTGGCCCGCATCGTCACCATGGACGGCGACCTGCCCGAGGCCACCGCCGGGCAGGCGGTGACCCTGACCCTGGCGGACGAGATCGACATCAGCCGGGGGGACATCCTGTCAGTTCCCGACGCCCCGCCGCTCCAGACCCGTTTTCTGGAGGCCCACCTGGTGTGGCTCCATGACGAACAGTTGCATCCGGGGCAGAGCTATCTGATCAAGACCGCCTGCGCCGTGATCCCCGGCCGCGTCACCAGCCTGCGCCACGCGGTGGACGTCAACACCCTGGAACAGAAGCAGACCACGACGCTCAGGCTCAACGAGATCGGTGTCGGACTCCTGGAACTGGACCGTCCGGCGGCCTTCGACCCGTACCGGCAGAACCGTGCAACCGGCAATTTCATCGTCATCGACCGCTACACCAACGCCACCGTGGCGGCGGGCATGGTCATCGCGGCGGCGCCGGAGATCCTGCAACCCCAAGAGCTGGTGGCGGGAGACCTCCCGAAGCCTGCCGCCGCAGGCGCCGCCACCCGGCGGATCGACCTGGGGGCCAGCTTCATCAACGGCGACGAGGGGAATCTGGTGGATCTCACGGAAGAGCCGGAGCAGATCGAATTCGCCGTTGCCCCGGCCTTTCTCGACGCCCTGGCGCAGGGGAACCGGGTGCTCTTCCGCCTGCGCAGCCCCGAACAGCTCCCGCCGGTGGCCCTTCTGGCCTACGAGCACAGCCTCCAGTGCACCTTCAGCCGGGCGGGCGACCGGATAAACCTGGTCCTCTTCAGCGGTCCGGCCATCACGGTGCCCCGGGACGGGGAAGCCGACACCGGCCTCTGATTTTGCTGTCGGTACCGGCCGGATTCCGGTAAGATTGACACGATGCATCACGCTTGACTGAAAGGAACGGCACCACCCATGGATCAGGTACTGCTGAACAAAACCGCTGAACTCAAGACAATTCTCGCAGGAATGGGGGGGTGCGTGATCGGCTTCTCCGGCGGGGTGGACTCGACCCTCCTGTTTGCGGTGGCGGCGGAAGTGCTCGGTGAGCGCGCCCTGGCGGTAACCGCCACCTCCGAGACCTATCCCGAACGGGAGCGGCGCGAAGCCGAGGCGCTGGCCAAGCGTATCGGCGGCCGTCACCGGGTGGTCGTGTCCGAGGAGCTGGATATTCCCGAGTTCCAGGACAACCCGCCCAACCGTTGCTATTACTGCAAGCACGAACTGTTCGGCAAGCTGCGCGCCATCGCCGACCAGGAGGGGCTGCCCCATGTACTGGACGGCACCAATGTGGACGACCGGGGAGATCACCGTCCCGGCCGCCAGGCCGCGGCGGAGATCGGGGTGCGCAGCCCCCTGGAGGAAGCGGGCTTCACCAAGGAGGACATCCGCCAACTCTCCCGGGCCATGGACCTGCCCACCTGGGACAAGCCGGCCTTTGCCTGCCTCTCCAGCCGCTTTCCCTACGGCACCGCCATCACTGCGGAGCGGGTCCGCAAGGTGGGGCAGGCCGAAGAAGCCCTCCGGGAACTGGGGTTCCGCGTCCTGCGCGTCCGCTACCACGACAGCGTGGCGCGGGTCGAACTGGGGGAGGAAGAGTTTGCCCGGGCGGTCGGTCCCTTGCGGGACGAGGTGAGCCGCCGGGTCAAGGCGGCGGGCTTCACCTATGTCGCCGTGGATTTGCAGGGGTACCGCACCGGTGCCATGAACGAAGGCATTGCTGGGGCGCCGTGACGGGCGCCCCAGCAATGCCCGGCGAGAGGTTCACCGAGTCGGACAGGGGGAGGCACGGGGTATTGTAACGGGGAGTTACCATGACCCGCCCGCACAGGTTTTTCGGACGGTTGGTGTTCATGGGCCTGGTTGGCACTTTTTTTTAGTGTTGCTACACCTTACTCAAGGATCAGCCCTTGATAAGTTTCCGCAAGCTGTGGATATTCAGGATTCCGCTTCTTGTTAACGTACCGACTTAGGCACCCACATGCGTTGAAAGCTGCCGAATATTTATTACGGCAGGCGGGACAACACAAGGCAGTCCCTTTTCTATGTTGTTTTCTGATGCTTTCATTGAACTTCCCCACTACGTGTAAAACCACCCCATTTGCTTTATACGGAGAGTTGGAAGCCGTACAATGTGCACTTCGGTGGCCAGCCATTCCTCCGCGACCTTCTTGGTATGGGTAGTCGCGCCCACCCCGCCCATGGACATGCCAAGTCCTACAATGGATGCACCAGAAATGAAGGTGAACTTCCTCGTCATCGTATGCCCTCACGACAGGTAAGCTCTTTCCGTTTTCTTGTTTCTCGACGTCAATAACCTCAGGTTCCAACTCAAATATCCGCAGCAGCTCAGATTGCGACAGCTCTTTCTGTGTCATATTTCCTCCTTGTCTTTCGTGTGCCGACGAGGTGGGAGATCACCAAGCGGCTTTTGACCCGGTGCATCTTCCTGGTTGTATAATGCTCAAAAAATTACGTGATAAACCTTTACAGCCACCTCAACTATGGAACCAAGAAAGGCTAAGGATGCAAAGGTTACTGTAAATAGTCCACATGAGATAGCCTTTCCTGCCAAAATAAGTTGTTCGTCATAATATGGGTCAGCGGACACAAATTGCCGCATCGTATTTTGTAAAACAGTTTCTGAATGGTAGCGAGGAATCCCCTCATCAGTATTATGTGTTGGCCTTTCAACCCATTTTGCCCACATAGCGGAAATACCAGCGAACATAAACTTGATCTTGAAGCTTTTAGTGCTTCGATATCGAAAATATTTCATTGCTGTATGAGTAACTGTACCTCCTTCAAGGAGGTAAATTACAGTTTGTCTTAAAGATAAAATTGAAGCCGCAAAACATCCCGTTTTCATTATCTCTGCTGCTTTGAGTAAAAGATCATGCGGCTGGTCGCTCATTCTTTACCACCCATCATTCCATGGCCGTCAATCAACCGCAAATCGCCTTTAACTGACTCGCCATCTTCGACATACCACCGTTGAGCCACATAAGGGTAATAGCCTGTCTCTTCAAATATTGCCATCTGGAAAATAGCTCCCCAATAAGTTGCTTTTGGCATGACCCAAACCACCTGCTTTCCAACGTCGCGGAAAATCCCAGCTTTCTGAATATTTTTCCTTACGAGAGCGATATGTGGCTCAGGGCTGGTTTCCTTGTATTTTCCATTCGTATTAGGCGCAGGCCAAACTCCTGGGACTCTTATCTGCTCAAATAGCTTCACGCTAACAAGTTCAGAAAAGTCTTTCTCTAGCACACTCTTAGTAACGAAAGTTAATTCGTCATTACTTAACGGTTCATCGAGATAATATATTCGCATAGATTTAATTATCCTTAGTACAACGTCTCAAGGCGTCAGCGGAAACCGCTAGCGCCATTGGTTGAACATGAAGCGGCAGACGCATAGAAATGTTGGCTCAAGCGGCGGACATTCCGAATTTCTTTCTCAGAGCCAGTACGAATTCAATTTCCTTTGGCGGACGCGATTCCTTGAAAGTCGGCCAGTAATCCGCCTGACGCTCCGGCATATTCACCACCTCGCTGTTCTGGGCGATCAAATCCAGGAGCTTATCAATGTCAGTACCGGGAAGTCCTCCAGCGGCTATACTCATTGAATCGGGGTAGTACTGAACTGGCAGAAAAGCATAGCGATCAAACGATAGAACTTGATACATGGTGTTGATGAGGTCTCTCGTGTCAAGGAGCTGTTTTAAGTCAAGCTGCCTTTCTTCTATTTCTTCCTCGCTTGGCGTAGTCGCTTTTTTAAAATTGAAGTGTGCGACATAATTGTGCCGAATCTCTGTGCATACTTTTTGCACCGCTGCCATTTTTTTATCGTAATCAGCCGCCCTTAGCTTGTCGGCAAATTCGCCTTTAAATCCTGCCTTGATATAGTCTTTAAAAATTTTATTTCGCAGCTGGCCAAGTGTCAGACCTTGGGATTCTGTATCAATAGTCAACTTCCAGATTGAAAGAATTACGCTGTCGAAAAGCGCCTTCTCGACATATTCCCAAAATGGTCCGTAGTCGTCCAGTATCAGGCTCCACGGGAAGTTTAAAATTTTTTCCATGAGGTAGAGGTTTGCGTTAAAGTTCGTTACTTCGTTCGCAATAGCACTCACTTCAAGCTCATATGCTGCCAAATGGGCAGGGTCGATTATTTCGGCAGTCTGGTGATCATTCAGTGACACTGCATTCTCCTTTTAGGTATGGAATCTCCATATTCTTTCTTCCTTCATTCCTTCACAACCTTCTCCACTGGGTTTCCTGTCCTCTCGAATCAACCCTATAGGCTGCCCATCCTTTTCCGCCCCCTCCCCTTCTACTCCACACAAACGCGAATTTCAACGCAATTTCAACATGTTAATAAATTTAACACAAATAAGACCATCACCTATCCCCCTGTTTTCACATTAAAAACGGCACCAGAAACCTGTTCGGGCACCACCGTTTGTGACATTTTGATACAAAAAAACATTCCGACCTGGCACAGAGAGTGCCGGCGGGGGGTGCCACCTAGGGCAACCGACCTTACGACACTGCCCTACAGCCCGCCACGCCGCCCCACCAGCCGTGCGTCTTGATCTTTTCTTGACGCTTTCCCCCCGCATTTTCACACCATCTTTACCCGGTACGTCCTATGGTAACAAATGAAGGACAAACGAACGCCCACGGGCGACCCGTTCCAAAAGGAGCCGGATTACATGGTACACTTTCAGGAAGACGCGACACGGGGCGGCATCGTGCAGAACGCCGCCCGCCCCATGGAGAAACGGCCATGAACCTCTACGAATGGTTGCAGACGATCCTCTTTTTTGCCCTGCTGCTGGCCCTGATAAAACCGCTGGGGATGTTCATGGCCAAGGTCTACCAGGGGGAGCGCACCTTCCTGTCGCCCCTCTTTGTCCCCTGCGAAACCATCCTCTACCGGATCTGCGGGGTGAACAAGGACGAGGAGATGGATTGGCGGCGCTATGCCCGGGCCATGATCCTGTTCAACCTGGCCCTCTTCGCGGCGCTCTTCGCCCTGCTGACGCTGCAGCACCTACTGCCCCTCAACCCGCAGAAATTCCCGGCCTTTACCTGGCAACTGGCGCTCAACACCGCCGTAAGCTTCGTCACCAACACCAACTGGCAGGCCTACAGCGGCGAATCGGCCGCCAGCTACTTCACCCAGATGGCGGGACTGACGGTGCACAACTTCGTCTCCGCCGCCACCGGCATGGCCGTCGCCATCGCCCTCATCCGTGGTTTCGTGCGGCGCAGGAGTTCGGCCCTGGGCAATTTCTGGGTCGATATGACCCGCGGCACCCTCTACATCCTGCTGCCGCTCTCCCTGGTCGGGGCGATTGTGCTGGTCTCCCAGGGGGTGATCCAGAACTTCGGCGCCTACCGGACCGTGCCGCTCGTGCAGCCGCTCACCTACGACAAGCCGAAGCTGGACGACAAAGGCAACCAGCTCAGGGACGCCGCGGGGAATCCGGTCACGGAGAGCGTAACCGTGAAAGAGGTCACCATCCCCATGGGGCCGGTCGCCTCCCAGGAGGCGATCAAGGAATTGGGGACCAACGGCGGCGGCTTTTTCAACGCCAACTCGGCCCACCCCTTTGAAAACCCGACCCCGCTCTCCCACGTCGTGGAGATCCTCCTGATCCTGCTGATCCCCGGCGCTCTCACCCACACCTTCGGCGTCATGGTGGGCAACACCCGCCAGGGGTGGGCGCTGTTGGGGGTCATGCTCCTGCTGCTGCTCGCCTCTTTCGCCGTACTGCAGGGGGTCGAGGCGAGCGGCAATCCCCTGGTGGCCAAACTCGGCGTCGAGGGGGCCAACATGGAGGGGAAGGAACTGCGCTTCGGCCTGCCCGGCACCAGCCTGTTCGAGGTGGCCACCACCGGCACCTCCTGCGGCGCCGTGGCCGCCATGCACGACTCCCTCACCCCCCTGGGCGGCATGGTGCCCCTGGGCCTGATGCTCTTGGGCGAGATCGTCTTCGGCGGCGTCGGCTCCGGCCTCTACACCATGCTGGCCTTCGCGGTGATCGCGGTCTTCGTGTCCGGCCTCATGATCGGCCGCACCCCGGAATACCTGGGCAAGAAGATCGAGGTGCGGGAGATGTGGCTGTCGATCGTCACCATCCTGACGGCCGGGGTCGTGGTCCTCATCCTGTCGGGGCTTGCCATGATCACCACGCAGGCAACGGCGGCCATGGCCAACCCCGGCGCCCACGGGCTTTCCGAGGTGCTCTACGCCTTTGCCTCCCTGGCCAACAACAACGGCAGCGCCTTTGCCGGCCTGAACGCCAACGTCCCCTTCTACAACCTTCTCGGTTCGCTGGCCATGGTTCTCGGCCGCTACGTTCCGGCGGTGGCGGTGCTGGCCATGGCGGGTTCCCTGGCGGGGAAAAAGTATGTCCCCCCCAGCCTGGGCACCCTGCCGACCGACAAGGTGCCCTTTGCCCTCTGGCTGGCCCTGGTCATCGTGATCATCGGCGCCTTGACCTTCTTCCCGGCCCTGTCGCTGGGACCGATTGCGGAGCACCTGCACATGGTTCAGTGAAGTCCGGCTGATGACGCAGGAACCAAGGAGATACCCCCATGTCCACCCATATCCCGCAACAGAAATCCATCTTTGATCCGGAGCTCATGAGGGGGGCGTTTATCGCCTCGCTCAGAAAACTCGACCCCCGCGACCTCTGGCGCAATCCGGTCATGCTGTGCGTCGAGCTCGCCGGCCTCGTCACCCTGGCGACTTTCGTCATGTCGCTCGCCGGAGCGAACCGGGAACCGGCACTGTTCACCGGAAGCGTATCCCTGTGGCTCTGGCTGACGGTCATCTTCGCCACCTTTGCCGAGGCCCTGGCCGAGGGGCGGGGCAAGGCGCGGGCCGCCTCGCTGAGAAAAAGCCGTACCGAGGTGACCGCCAGGCTCCTGGCCAAGCCGGATTTCCAGGGCGCCGCCACCACGGTCGATGCCGGCCGGCTCCGCAAGGGGGATCTGATCCTGGTCGAGGCGAACGCGACGATCGCCGGCGACGGCGACGTGGTGGCCGGCGCGGCCCTGGTGAACGAGTCGGCGGTCACCGGCGAGTCGGCCCCCGTGATCCGCGAGTCGGGCGGCGACCGCAGCGCCGTCACCGGCGGCACCACGGTCATCTCGGGCAGCATCATCGTCAGGATAACCGCCAATCCGGGCGAGACGTTCCTGGACCGGATGATCTCCCTGATCGAGGGGGCCAAGCGGCGCAAGACCCCCAACGAGGTCGCCCTGGAGGTGCTGCTCATCGCCCTGACCCTGGTGTTCCTGCTCGTGTGCGCCAATATCAGCCCGCTCTCCGTCTACAGCGTCAAGGCCGCCGGCCAGGGCACGCCCGTATCCCTCACCACCCTGGTGGCCCTGTTTGTCTGCCTGGCGCCCACCACCATCGCGGCGCTCTTGCCCGCCATCGGCATCGCCGGCATGGACCGGCTGTTCCAGAAGAACGTCATCGCCTTGTCGGGGCGCGCCATCGAGGCGGCCGGCGACGTGAACGTCCTGCTGTTGGACAAGACCGGCACCATCACCCACGGCAACCGCGAGGCGGTGGCCTTCGTGCCGGTGGGCGGGCACACCGAACAGGAACTGGCCGAGGCGGCCCTGACGGCGTCCCTGGCCGACGAGACCCCGGAAGGGCGCAGCGTCGTCGCCCTGGCCGGCAGCAAATACGGGCTGAGACGGGATGCCCCGCCGGCCGATGCCGAGGTTATCGATTTCAGCGCCGAGACGCGGCTCTCCGGGATCGACACGGGCGGCAGGCACTACCGGAAGGGCGCTGCCGACGCCACCATTGCCTTTGTCAGAAGCCTGGGTGGGCGGGCCATCGCCCCCGATCTGGAGGATGTGGTGGACAGGATCGCCCGCGCCGGCGCCACGCCGCTGGTGGTTAGCCGGGACAGCGAGATCGTGGGCGTCATCAACCTCAAGGACATCGTCAAGGCGGGTATCCAGGAGCGTTTCCTGCAACTGCGCACCATGGGGATCAGGACCGTCATGATTACCGGCGACAACCAGCTGACCGCAGCGGCCATCGCCGCCGAGGCCCAGGTGGACGACTTCCTGGCCCAGGCCAAGCCCGAGGACAAGCTGCGCCTGATCCGGGAGAACCAGGAGGCCGGCTACATGGTGGCCATGACCGGCGACGGCACCAACGACGCCCCGGCCCTGGCCCAGGCCGATGTGGCCGTGGCCATGAACAGCGGCACCCAGCCGGCCCGCGAGGCGGCCAACATCATCGACCTGGACAGCAATCCGACCAAGCTCCTGGACATCGTCGAGGTGGGCAAACAGATCCTCATGACCCGCGGCAACCTGACCACCTTCAGCATCTCCAACGATGTGGCCAAGTACTTCGCCATCGTCCCGGCCATGCTGCTCACCATCTACCCCCAACTGGGACGGCTCAACGTCATGCACCTGGCCACCCCCTCCAGCGCCATCCTGTCGGCGGTCATCTTCAACGCCGTCATCATCCCGCTTTTGGTGCCGCTGGCCCTGAAGGGAACCAGGTTCCGCCCCCTGCCGGCCGAGAAGCTCCTGATCCACAACCTGCTGATCTACGGCGCGGGGGGGATCGTCGCGCCCTTTATCGGGATCAAGGCCATCGACATGGTTGTGGCGATGATTGTGTAGCCAAAGCCGCCCTCCCTCATTTAAGAGGAGAGGTGGTTACAAAAAAGGAGAAGACCCCATGAAAGAGCTGCGTCCCGCCATCATGACGCTCATACTGTTCACCGTCATCTGCGGCGGCATCTACCCGGCACTGGTCACCGGCATCGCCCGGGCCGTTTTCCCGAAGCAGGCCAACGGCAGCCTCATTGCCGGCAAAAACGGCGCAGAACTCGGTTCGGCCCTGATCGGCCAACCCTTTTCCGCTCCGCAGTACTTTTGGCCGCGCCCATCGGCAACCGCTGATTTCGGCTACAACCCCATGGCGTCGGGAGGTTCCAACGCGGGCCCCACCACCCCCGATTACCTGAAGACGGTCGGCGACAGGGTAAGGGCGCTGCGCGACACGGGCGTGGCCGGCCCGATTCCCGCCGACCTGGTGCAGGCCTCGGCCAGCGGGCTCGACCCCCATATCACGCTCGCGGCCGCAAAGCTCCAGATCCCGCGGGTAGCCAGGGCACGCGGCTTGGGGGAGGAAACCGTGGCCGAACTGCTTGCCCGGGCTGCCGAAGAGCGTCAACTGGGCTTCCTGGGGGAACCGCGGGTGAACGTGCTCATGCTGAATCTGGCGCTGGACAGGCTGGGTTCGTTGCCGGGATAGGGGCGCGATATGGCGTAACGGTGCGTATATGATGGGTCATACTGACGGCCTCGCCCACGGGGGGGCCGTTTTATTTTTGCGGAAAATGGTGGGGGTAAAACCCGTCAAACCGCAACTAACTTATGCATAAATAAGCATAATTGTTTGACATGATTTTTGAACAGGTATACAAATATGAAACTTTCGCCTGCTGCTGTCATGATGATTTCTACTCTAGGAGATAGTTATGTTCCTTCTTCCGAAAGGCAACCCTCTTTTTGAGAATCTGGCAGTCGGCACGCTGAAGCTGCCTGAAGTCATGTCGAAGCTGAGCACCGGCAATTTCACCGGGTATGCCAGCTTTGTTTTTCAGGAATCCACCATCATACTGGTGTTTGAGGCCGGCAAGGTAGTCAGCGCGCTGCACGAAGAAGCGAACGGCAACCGGGAAACCGGTTTCGAGGCCCTGTCGGCCCTGAGCCACCTGATGGTCGGCACCAGCGGCGGCGTCCTCAACGTCTACAAGCTCTCCAAAGACCTCACCATGTGCATCCATGCCCTGCTCCAGGGCGAGATCCTCTACAAGGCGCAGGAACTCAAGCTGATCGACATCAAGGGGCTCCTGGAAAGGATCGGCTCCGAGAAGATGAGCGGCTGCCTGCGGGTGTACACCGATGAACGTTCCGCCATCATCTTCTACAAGGACGGCGCCCCCCTGGGATTTTTCCACGACGGCTCCCAGGATATCGAAACCTCGTCCACCGAATCCCAGAAGATCGCCGGGCTGCCCGGCGCCAAGATCGATCTCTTCTCGACCCAGGGGAGTGAACACCTGAAGGGGCTGAACCTGCTGGAGGTCGTCAACATCCAGAACATCTGGGAAACCGCCGTTGCGCAGCAGCAATCCGAGATCGACAGGATCAATGCGGCCCGGGAAGAGCGGGAAAGAAAGAACATTGCCGGTAAACTTGCGGAGCTGGAAGAGCAGGTGAAGGCCATTGTCGTCGAATCGGTCGGCAGGGTCGGGCGGGGCATCGTCGATAAGGAGTTGAACGACCAGGGAGGCAACAGCTGCCTGCTCGACGAGACCAATGTGGTGAAATTCCTCGCCGGCGTCGAACGTTCGGCAAAGCTTCTTATCAGCGCAACCAGCCTCAAAGTCATGATGGAGCAGCTTTCCCGGACCATCACCGCGGCCAAATCGGAACATTGAACGACTTTTCATAGCGCAATCGGAGGCCAAGAATGGAACAATTCATCGAACTGCTCTCCCAGGTCAACACCTTCGAGCTCATCAGGACGATCTCCTGGGGCTTGGCCGGTGCCATAAGCTTTTACTTCAGTATCGGCAACGCCCGGGTGTGGACCAGCATTTCCATCGGCTTTTTTCTCATCTTCCTCGGTCAGGCCTATGCCATCAATCCCTGGGTAAACTACTACAAGCTTTCCGCGTTCCACAATATCGTCGGGACCGTGGCCATTGTGGTGATCACCCACGGCTTTCTGGAATACTATGTTTTTTGCCGCACCTTCGAGATTTCCGGCAAAAAGGTTGTCGTCTATCTTTTCTCGCTGCTGATCCTGGTCGCAGGGGGGGCCTTCCTGCTCGTCAACCCGACCCCCAGCCCCAACACCATCAGAAACTTCAAGATTGTCGAGAACGCCATCTGGGTGTTCCTCTCCATAATGAACCTGGAGCTGATCCGCAAGATCTACGTCGCCATCAAGGACTCCCCCATTTCAAAGGGCTTCATCGCCTTTGGCATCGTTTTCTTCCTGGTCTTCCTCTGGAGGGGGTCGGAGCTCTATCTGCAAATCTTCCAGTGGGATAAGGACTGGCAGGACATCATCGCCGTCATGACCGACGAGGTCTCGGATATCGACAACTTTGCCGGCCGGGTGCAGGTTTCGGTCCTCGTCAACAAGTATGCGGGCTTCCTCTCCAGCCTGTCGGTCGGGGGGACGTTCATCTATATCTACCGTTTGCTCAAATAGCCGAACTGCCGCGGGAACGCATGTTGCGCATTTTTCCAGGAGGATCACGCATGGTCTCAAGAATTGTCGCTGCATCACTGTTTCTGGCAACGTGTCTGTTCAGCCTGGCCGGTTGCGGCGAGAAAACGGTAACGGTCAGCGGCAGCACCAAGCTGGCCCAATCGGAAGCCTGTTTCAGCAACAACTGCCACCAAAACGCCGTCAGCCCCGGCACCGGCAAGAATATCGCCGAAGAGTGGAAACTTTCGGTCCATAACACCTCCAACGCCGCCGGCTGCGCCGACTGCCACGAGCCGGAGGCGGGACACCCCAACAGTTGCAGCCGTTGCCACGGCGGTACGCCGAGCGGCACCCCGGGCAGCGCGAACCACGTCAGCAGCAACCCCGATACGGACGGCAAATGCGACAAGTGCCACGCCAAGGCAAACGGGGTGTTCAATACCACCACCTACGACGCCGTCGCCCTGGATACGAAATTCAATCATTTCAGCAGCGGCAGACATGCCGTCTACGTTGCGGCCAACTACAAGTATTACTGCCGCAAATGCCATAATCCCCACGACACCACCACCGCCAGGACCATGCTTCGGCAGTGGGCCCGCTCCGCCATGGGGGGCACCACCCTCCCCAGCACCGTCGATTTCAAAACCCGCGGGAGCGCCCTGACGGCGAGTGCCAACTATGGCAACTTCTGCGTTCGCTGCCACACCTCCACCGGCTTCATCAACTTCGTGACGTCCGGTTTTACCAACGTACATGCTCTGCCCGACCTGGACGGCGTACGAAACGATTACCCCGTGAACGCGCGCTCCACCTATCAGGACACGACCCGTGAGCCCACCGCGGCCTGCGACACCTGCCACAGCGACGGCAGGGCCTATGACGGCAGCGCCTACAGCGGCAAGTTGCGCAGCGTGCCGGCAGCTTCGATCTGGTACATGTACTCGTCCCATCCCGCAGGCGCCCCCCTGATCCGGGCCGCCCTGAACATCGCCTATGACTCTCTCGGCAATTCGAACGTCTGCATGCCGTGCCACGCCGGGCGCGAAGTCGGGGAGATCATCAAAACCGCCGACAAGCTCGGCCTGTTCAACTACAACGGCACCAATCCGGCAGGCATCGCGCCCCACGATTTTGCCTCCGGGGCCAACCTGCAGGGCAGAAGCGGCTTCCAGTTCTTCAGCAGCTCCCGGTACACGGCCGGCACGGCTCACAGAAATGTCGGCGCCGGCCTGAACATGACGGCGCAAGGCGCCTGCATCGTCTGCCATATGGTCAATGATCGCCCCCACTACGCCCTGGCGGCGAGCTGGGGCAATTCCAGCACGGTCAGCAACTCCATCAAAAGCATGCCGAGCGAGCAGCAGGTCTGCAGCACATGCCATTACGCCGGTTCCGCGGTCGCGGACCCGAACCGGCGCACGGCGACGTTCATGAACGCCGAACGCGACAGCTACCGGGCCGCGGTACTGGTGCTCAACGCCCTGCTGAGAAGCTACGGCATCTATGGCGCCAGCCCCAGCCTGAGTCCCAACAACAACTGGAAGAAATTCGGCAACTATACCGTTGCGGCCTCCGGTTCCGGCAAAATCCGCGCCGGCGCCTACACCATGGGCGCCTACTTCAACTACAGCCTCTTTTTCAACGACCCGGCCGGATACACCCATAATCCCATCTATTCCAAGCAGCTCATCTACGACTCCATCGATTGGCTGGTGAACAACAACCAGAACTTTACCGCCGGCGCCAACCCCGGCACCGTCTATACGGCCGTCCACAACGCCGCCATGCCGGCATTGCCGCTTACCAGCAGCGGCATAACCTACTCGGGCCCCTACACCACCGACCAGGCCCTGAGTTTCATCTGCAAAAACTACGTCAGCGGCTCAGGCCTGTGCTACCGCTGGTAACGATCTGCCTTTAACCCACGAGGAGGAAGACACCACCATGACAAGAAAGCCGGCTTTGATTCTCTGCCTGATAGGATCGTGTCTTGTCCAACTGATTGTGGTCGCCCCGTCCCACGCCATCCCGGCGTTCAGCCGCGCCTACAAGGTGGAATGCAGCACCTGCCACACCATCTACCCCGAACTGAACGAGTACGGCGAGGCGTTCCTCAAAAACTCCTACGTCTATTTCGGCAAGGGACAGAAAGGGGCCAAGGCCAAGGAGGCCACCCCTCCCCCCGCCCCCGCTCCCGGGGCGACGACCCGGCCGGCCGGCGGTGCCCTGGAGGTGAAAGGGGAAGGCGACGCCGACAAATTGAGCAAACTGAAGGCCGGGGCCATGGGCGCCTCCGACGTCCCCACGCCCCAGCCGGCCCCGGAAGCGGCAGCACAGGCCGCCCCCCCTCGCCCCAGGGCGAGGCCAAGTCCGAAGGGCTCCTCCTGGCGGCCATCCCGGAACTGTTGCCCATATCCTTCACCGCCTCGGTGCACGCGACCTACGACCACAACGCCGTCAACGAACTCGACCTCTCGACGCGGGTCCTCAAGCTGAACGCCGGCGGCAACTTCCGGGAAAAGGCGGCCTTTTTCGCCACCTATGTGGCCTACAGCGAGAACACCAGCAACATCACGACTACCACGAGCGCCACGCCCAGCAACAACGGCACCAACATCAACGAGCTCTTCTTCATCTGGCGCCATGCCCTCGACACCCCCATCAACCTCAGGGTGGGGCGCATGCAGCCGAAGCTCGGGCTCTGGAAGTCCAACAACAAGCTCTCCACGACCAACTCCTTTGCCCCCTACGCCTACACGGTCGGCGTTTCGGAGTTCACGGTCCAGCAACCCCAGGACGCCCTGGAGGCCAATGCCGTCCTGGCAAACCGCTTCTTCATCGCCGGCGGGGTGGTGAACCGCAAGCAGCAGAACGCCAAAGAGGGCTACGGCCACATCTCCTACAAGTTCGGCGGGGCGGATTACCTGGCGAACGAACCGGAGGTGGACCTGGCCAAGGAGGAGAGCATCCTCGACTTCCTGACGGTCACCGTCGGCGCCTACGGCTACTACGGCAAGAACGGCACCCCGAACACCACGGCAGGCGTATCACCCATCCAGAACACCTACTACCGCAGCGGCCTGGACCTGGATATCCTCTACAAGCTCTTCAGGCTCAGGGTGGCCGGCGTCCTGGGCAAGGACGACAACGCCTGGCTGGCCACGACCCCGACCGAGGTAAAATCCTATGTTGCCGCAGTCGAGGGGGAGTACACCTTTCTCCAGAATCTCATCGGCGCCATGCGGTTCGAATATCAGGATGACGGGCGCGGCCTGGTGCGGCGCTTTATCCCGACCCTGGGATACGCCCCCCTGGAGAACGTCAAGGTCGCCCTGGAGTACAAACATGAGATCGCCTCTGCGTACAAATCGTCCCCGAGTTCGAGCGCCCAGGATTTCACCAATAAGATCGGAACCCTCGGGGTGACGTTCAGTTTCTGATGGATACGCCATGACCGGGTGGCCTTACCCCGTTTGGCCATACCAGCCGCCATAATCTCGTCTGAAGGAGTCTCACATGCGGAAACTCATCATACTGGTCACGCTCTTCACACTCGTCATCGCCTCGGTTGCCGACGCACGCATCAGGGTAAAGGGACGCGGGGACAAAATGAATTTCGATCCCGACAGCATCCCGGCCAACTTCAAGGCATCGTTCGACCTCATGACGCGGAAATGCGTCAAGTGCCATACCATGGAACGGACCGTCATTGCCGTGCAGACCGGAAGAGCCCCCATCACGGGCCAGCCCTTCGACCGGCAGGCGGTCAAGGCCTATGGCATCAAGATGCTGCGCAAACCCAATTCCAATATGAACAAACAGGAGATCAGGGATGTTGTCGTACTGTTGAATTTCCTGCTCGACGAGAACGCCAGGTAAGGGGAGCCGGCCATGCCGGCACATGGCCCGTTGTCGTCGCCTGCTTCCGACAGCCCCGCCCCTCCCGGTGCGGGGCTGTTTTTGTAGTATAATCGCCTTATTTTATTCTTGAAAATTCCGTTCCGATTATGCAGAGTAGGGTTTCATTCCCATGCCGTCGAACGGAATGAACGACTTCCCGCACGTGCGGCGGACAGGGCTGTGTGCCGGAAAACCGGGAAACGGCGCACCTTCCGCCATGCATGATCGATCCCACGGACAAAGGGGCGCGCAATGCCGCTGAAACAGGACCTGCTGGACGCTCTTCACATAAGCGAAGACGAATTGCTCAGGCATCTCATCCGTGATGTGGAGGAGGTTTTCTGCACCATGGTGGGCATGGAGGACCTGCTGCACCTGCCGCTCCAGGTCGCCCCGGAGACGCATTTCAAGGATTGCATCACGGCAATGGTGGGCTTTGCCGGTGTGTATAACGGCCTGGTGAGTCTGCATGTCCCCCGGAAGCTGGCGCTGGCCTTCACCTCAAGCATGCTCGGCATGGAGGTCACCGAACTGAACGACGATGTTCGCGACGCCTTGGGCGAAATCTCCAACATGATCGCCGGTTCCTTCAAACAGCATATCTCGCCGGGCGGGGCCGACATCAAGCTGTCGACGCCTTCGCTGGTCAGCGGCGAGGACTACTATGTCAACGCCGGCAACAATCTCGACACCCTGACCCTCCGCTTCGCGACCGACGAGGAGTGGTTCATGGTGGCGATCGTGCTCGAAAAGGAATAGGCACAGGCGGGCCGGGGCACGGCCCCGGGCCAAGGGTAATAACCCCCCGGTTCGCTATCCCTTTACCTCTTCCGTCAAAAATAATTATTGACAGGATTGGTGGCATACCGTAGGCTCAAGCCACAACAATTCTCACAAAAACCGCATACATTTCTTATCGAGAGCGACCGAGGGACTGGCCCGACGACGTCGCGGCAACCAACCTGCAAGGGTAAGGTGCCAATTCCAGCGAAACCACACGGTTTCGGGAGATAAGGAAGAGAAGCCCTCGAGGAATCCTCTTCCGCACCCCGGAAGGGGATTTTTATTTTGGGAGGTAGCAGATGAACATCAGTACGCAGGCGGTCCAGATCGGCCTGGAATGGGATACCAGGACCGGCGCGGTTTCGGTGCCCGTTTACCAGACCGCCACCTTCAGGCACCCGGGGCTCGGCCAGAGCACCGGCTATGATTACACCCGCTCGGGCAATCCGACCCGCCAGTCCCTGGAAGACGGCATGGCCCGCCTCGACAACGGAACACGCGCCTTTGCCTATGCCTCCGGCATGGCCGCCATCGCCAACCTGCTGTTGCTGTTCCGCTCGGGGGACCATCTGGTCGTCACCGAGGACCTGTACGGCGGCACCTGTCGCCTGTTCGACAAGGTGTTCAACCAGTTCGGGCTGACCTTCAGCTATGTGGATACGAGCGACGTGGAGGCGGTGCGGGCGGCGCTCACCCCCCGCACCAGGGCGGTGTTCGCCGAAGCGCTCACCAACCCCCTGCTGAAATTTGCCGATATCCCGGCCCTGTCCACCCTGTGCCGCAACCACGATCTGCTGCTCATCGTGGACAACACCTTTCTCACCCCGTACCTTCTGCGCCCCCTGGATCTGGGAGCCGATATCGCCGTCTACAGCGCTTCCAAATACCTGGCCGGCCACAACGACACCATCGCCGGCCTGGCGACGGTCAGGGACGCCGAACTGGCCGAGCGGGTCTACTACCACCAGAACGCTGCCGGCGCAATACTGGCCCCCCAGGACTCCTGGCTGGTGATGCGCGGCATCAAGACCCTGGGGGTCCGCCTGGACCGGCAGCAGGAAAACGCCGCCAAACTGGCCGGCTGGCTGAAAAATCACCCGGCCGTGGCCAAGGTCCACTACCCGGGCCTGGCGGAACATCCCGGCCATGCCCTGATGCAGCGAGACTCCCGCGGCTTCGGCGCCATGATCGCTTTCGAGGTCGCGAACCACGAGCTGGTGGAACAGGTGCTCCTGAAAACGCGCCTGATCTCCTTCGCGGAGAGCCTGGGCGGCGTGGAAAGCCTGATCACCTTTCCCGAGGTGCAGACCCACGCCGACATACCGCAGGAACTCCGGGCGCGGCTCGGCATCAACGATACCCTGCTGCGCCTGTCGGTCGGCATCGAGGACAGCAACGACCTGATCGCGGATTTGAACCAAGCCCTGGGGGCGTAAGGAGACGACCATGAAGTTTGCAACCCAACTCATCCACGGCGGCCAGACCGCCGATCCCCTGACCGGCGCGCTGGGCGTGCCCATCTACCAGACCTCCACCTATCGCCAGCAGTCGGTGGACCACTTCGGGAAATACGACTACGCCCGCTCCGACAACCCCACCCGCGAGGCGCTGGAAGTGGCCATCGCGGGCTTGGAAAAGGGGAGCCGGGCCTTTGCCTTTGCCTCCGGCATGGCGGCCATTTCCTCCACCCTGTTGATCTTCTCCCCCGGCGACCACCTGGTGGTGTGCGACGATGTCTACGGCGGCGCCTACCGGGTGCTGACCAGCATCTTCCAGCGCCTCGGCATCAGTTCCACCTTCGTGGACGCCACCAGCCTCGAGGCCATCGAGGCCGCCATCAGGCCGGAAACCAGGGGTATCTACCTGGAGAGCCCTTCCAACCCGTTGCTCAAGGTCACCGACCTGCGCAGGGTCGCGGCGCTGGCCCGGCCGCGGGGCATCATCACCCTGGTGGACAACACCTTCATGACCCCCTACCTGCAACGCCCCCTGGAATTGGGATGCGATATCGTCCTGCACAGCGGCACCAAGTTCCTGAACGGCCACAGCGACGTCATCTGCGGTTTCGCCGTCGTGGCCGATGGGGAGCTGGGCAATCGCATCCGCTTCATCCAGAACGCCTTCGGCGCCATCCTGGGACCCCAGGATTCCTTTCTGACCCTGCGAGGGCTCAAGACGCTCAAGGTCAGGATGGACCAGAGCCAGCGGAGCGCCGAAAAGATCGCGGCTTGGCTCCAGGCGCAGAAGACCGTCTTCAAGGTGCATTATCCCGGTCTCGCCGACCACCCCGGCCATGCCGTCAATGCCGCCCAGGCCGACGGCCCCGGCGCCGTCCTCTCCTTCGAGCTCGAATCCTACGAGCTCACCAAGCGACTGCTGGAGCACACGCAGTTTTCCGCCTTTGCCGTCAGCCTGGGAGGGGTGGAAAGCATCATCTCCTACCCGGCCAAGATGTCCCACGCGGCGGTCCCTCAAGAGGAACGGGAAAGGAAGGGGATCAAGGCCACCCTGATACGCCTCTCGGTCGGGCTGGAGGATGCCGACGACCTGATCGACGACCTCGGCCAGGTCATCGGGAGCTAGAAAACTCTTGCCCCGCCGGCAGTTTGGGGTTACACATCCCCTACGCCGGAACGCCCGGTGACACCAACGCAGACGAAAACGGTTTACCCATGCGCATACGGATAAACGAGATAGCGGCCGAAATCTGCCCGGGGGCCTCTCTGGCCTCCCTGGCCGAACAATGGAAGCCGGGGGCGGATGTGCTGATCCGCAACGGCTTTCCGGCTCCGCCCGAGACGATGGTCCGGGATGGCGACGAGGTCTACCTGATCAAACGGGGGGAGCGGCCGACGGCGGAGGAGTTGCAGCGGCTCATGGCGGCCCGCCATACCCCGGGGGTCCATGCCCGGCTGCAGGCGGCCGTGGTCGGCATCGCCGGTGTCGGCGGGCTCGGTTCGGCGGTGGCCGTGGCCCTGGCCCGGACCGGCGTCGGCAGGATCGTGATCGCCGACTTCGACGTGGTGGAGCCGTCCAACCTCAATCGGCAGCAGTACTTCATCGACCAGGTGGGCCAGCCCAAGACGGCCGCCCTGGCCGACAACCTGGCCCGCATCAATCCCGCTGTCACGGTGGAACCGCACCAGGTCATGCTGGGCCCCGCCACCATCCCGACGATTTTCGCGCCGTGCGCCGTTGTGGTCGAGGCCTTCGACCGGGCCGACATGAAGGCCATGCTGGTGGAGACGCTCCTCGGCAGCCTGCCCTCCGTCACGGTGGTGGCCGCCTCGGGGGTGGCGGGGTATGGTCCCAACAACGCCATCGCCACCCGGCGGGCAGCCTCCCGGCTCTACCTCGTGGGGGACGGCGCATCCGAGGCCCGGCCCGGGTGCGGCCTGATGGCCCCGCGGGTCGGCATCGCGGCCGGGCACCAGGCCAACCAGGTGCTCCGCATCATTCTCGGCGAGGAGGGGATCTGATGGCCCGTGACAAGAAACCGGCCGTCGCCGTGGCCATGAGCGGCGGCGTGGATTCATCGGTCACCGCCGCCCTGCTGCAACGCCAGGGCTTCGAAGTGTTCGGCATTACCATGCGCCTCTTCGCACCGTCCGGCACGGGCGTCGGTTCGGCCGCCCACGATGCCGCCACCGTGGCCCGGCACCTGGGGATCCCCCACCACGTGATCGACCTCGAACCGGATTTCCGCCACCTGATCATCCAGGATTTCATCGACGAGTACCGGTGCGGCCGCACCCCCAATCCCTGCGTGCGCTGCAACCGCTTCGTCAAGTTCGGCCTGTTGCTGGAACAGGCGCGCGCGGCGGGGGCGGACCTTCTGGCCACCGGCCACTACGTCAGGAAAACCGTCGACGGCGCCGGCGTCTGCCACCTGCGCCAGGCGCGCTGCATCGGCAAGGACCAGTCCTACTTCCTCTACGCCCTCTCCCAGGAGCAGCTGGCACGGGTGCTCTTTCCGCTGGGCGAGATGGAGAGCAAGGAGGAGGTGCGCCGCCTGGCCCGCGAGTTTGCCCTGCCGGTGGCCGACAAGGGGGACAGCCAGGAGGTATGTTTCATCCCCGGCGACGATTACGCGGCGTTTCTGGAAGAAAGCGGCGGCCTGGCGGGAACGCCGGGGGACATCGTTCATGTGGGAGGACAGGTCATCGGCCGCCACCGCGGGACGCACCGCTATACCGTGGGGCAGCGCAAGGGGCTGGGAATCGCCTGGAGCAGGCCCCTGTACGTAACGGCCATCGACGCCGGGCGCAATGTCGTGGTGGTGGGGGAAGAGGAGTATCTGGCCGCTGCCGGCCTGCTTGCGGGAGATGTGGGGTGGATCGTCCCCCCGGATGGCGGGGAATTTGAAACGGCCTGCAAGATCCGCTATCGCCATCAGCCGGTGGGGTGCCGGGTCAGGGTGCTGCCGGAAGGCGGGTGCGAGGTGCGCTTCCATGAACCGCAGCGGGCGATCACTCCGGGGCAGTCCGTGGTCTTTTACCGGGGCGACGAGGTGCTGGGGGGCGGAAAAATAGTGGGGGCGGTGACCGCCTGACCACGGTGAAAAAGAAACGGTCCAACCGCCGGCCCGGAAAGCCATCCCCCCGGCCGGTGGTCACGGTTTGCCATCACCCCTGGGGTGCGCCGATCTGATCCCAGGTGGGATTTTCATCGGGCTTGCGGATCTTGAACTCCAGGTACTGGGCCGCCATCTTGAGCTTCTCCGTGGCTGCCGCCGATTTTGAGAAAACCTCCAGCGATTCCAGGACCCGCTCCGCGGCAAGCCGGCTGGAAAGCCCCCTCCCCTCGACCATGCTCCGGATGTGGCTGAGGACGGCCTTCTGCTCCTCCGCGGTATCGAGCCTCTCGGGACCGGTAAGGAAGAGCAGGTAGCGGGCCATGTTCCGCAGGTCGTCCACCAGGCGCTTCTCGTTGAGCAGCGACTCCATCACCGTGGCGATGCTCCCCTTTTCGGCGTAGTTAAGATTCTTGTTTTCGGCGTAACTGGTGAGATAATCGAGGGCCACGGCCCGGTTCCGGGCGTCCTGCAGCTTGAAGATCAGGATGTTGGCGGCCAGCAGCTTGAGCGCGTCGTTCTCTTCCGGGAGAAAGAAGCAGTGGAGCATGAGGGAGATCTTCTCCCGTGCGGCTTCGCTGAGGGTCTCCGTATCCAGCTTTGCCCTGATCTGCTCCAGCAGTTCACGTTTGTCGGTATACTCGCCATACATGATCCTGATGATGAGCGCGCGGACCTCGGTCTCGTCGCTCACCCCCCACAACTCTTCGGCCGCGGCGATGATGCGGCGGCAAATCCTCTTGAGTTTCTCCTCCTTGGGCAATTCATCGTTGTTCCAGTAATCCGGGTAGATGTCCATGACCGTATCGGCTTCTTCGGGGTTCCGGGCCTTTTCCAGCACAAACTTGAAATAGCCGAGCATCTTGAGCTGGAACGTCTTGCCACCGTCATTCAGGGGACGCAGCAGGTCCTCGAGAAAGGTCATATTCAGGCCCGAAGCGCCGCTGCACAGGTAGCGGTATATCCCCTCGGCCTTCTCGACCTGCTTTTCGATGTACTTCTGCCGCAGGGCTTCGCCGAGGTTGGTGGACTGCACCTTCTTGAAAAAAACGCTCAGCAGGTTGGAGGCGTGGTGTTTGATGTTATAATCTGCATCGTCGGACAGGACGATGTCCAGGCAGGCGTCGAAGATCTTGACCTGTTCGCGCTCGTCTTGCGATGAATCGATGTAGGCTTCCAGAATGGCGATGATCTCGGCCATGTGGGTCCGATTCCTGCTGTTGAGCAGGGTCATGAAGGTGTCCCGCAGGCTGCTGGAATCGATGATGCCGAAAAGGAACCGTATCGCCGCATTGCGATGGGTCCCTCCCTTGGTGTCCATCGTCTTGAGCAGCTTGAGGATGCTTTCGGCCGGATCGGAAACCCAGCCGGGGAGCAGGTCCTCCAGCAGGATCTCGGCCTTTCTCCGCACCCGTGCATCCAGGTCGTAGACGAAATATTTGGCGACCTCAATCTTAAACTCGTGGCTGCCGGGCGAGGCGGCAATGATCTCGAAAGCGGTGGCCTTGTCCTTGGCGGAAAGTTTGGCGATATCCTTCTTGGCCTTGGATGCATCGTTGATTTTTATGTAAAAATTGACTATGTCTTTAACCGAGACTTCGGCATCAAAGGCCATGACCGACCACCTTCCACAAAGATTTGCAGAATTATATACTTAATAGCCATCCGAGCGCAACCACCAGATTGGCTGGCCCCGCGGGGCGGCCACCGGGTCCGGCCGGGCTGAAAGGAACCCGCATGCATGTCATCCTCCCCGCCATCATCCTGCTGCTGACAACCGCCGCTTCCGCCGGCGCCGGCGGCAAAAGCGTCACCTTTTTCTCCGACGGCGCGGTCGTGGAGCTGACGGGCGCCGCCGTCAAGGGGGTCGTCGAGATTCCCCTGCCGGCCGGCATGCTGGAAGGCACCTTGCGGATCAGACCCGAGAACGGCACCGGCATTCAGCGCGTCGATACGGTGCCGCTACGCCGGGACACCAGTGGGGCAAAGGAATTGGATGCCCTGGTCGAGCAGCGCAACCGCCTGGAAGACCGGCTGAGGGCCCTGGCGATGCGCGAAGAGATCTTCAAGTCCGCAGCCAAGTCCCAGAGCGGCAAGGCACCCCGCAAGACCAAATCGAACCCGGACCCGATGCAGTCGATCCGCCAGGGGACCGACTTCGCCATCGCACAACTGGAAACGGTTTATACGGCCCGGCGCAGGGCGGAGTTGGAAATCCGGCGCATCGACGCCCGGATCGCAGCCGTACGGAAGGGAGGGACAGGGGGAGAGCGCGTGGCCCGGGTGACCGTTTCTCCGAGGAACGGACGGATCACGGCCCGCTTTGCCCTTGGCAGGACCGGTTGGACGCCCTGCTACGACATCCGCAGCACTACGGGGGGGAGCGCCCTGGTCACGCTCTACGGCCAGGTGCCCGCGTTTTCCGCCGGCTACCAGATCCGCGTATCCCCCACATCCCTGGCGGGCGCCGGCGCGGGACGGGGCGGCGTGCTGCCGGCCGCGGGACAACGCATCCGACTGGCGGAATACCGGATGGCCACCGAAGCGGAATACTTCGGCGCCGGGCCGCTCCCATCCTTTGACTTCACGCTGAGAAACGCGACCGGGGCCGATCTGCCGGCGGGCGAGGCGGCCCTCTACCGGGCCGGGGAATATTGGGGCACCGTCAGATTTGCCGGCATCTCATCGGGGCGCAGCGCACGGATCACCTCGAAGGCGGCGCCCTGAAAACAAGGCCGGCCCCGCTGTCGCGAGGCCGGCCTTGTTTCGCTGCCGCTGGATGAGCCCCCGGCTACTTCAGCAGGATCTCAACCTTGGCGGTCTTGCGGAGTTCCGTCAGGAAATCGCCCACCGCGGCGTTGACCTTCTGGTTCTTCAGGTAGTCGTCTATCCGGGGGCGGGCCGCGCTGAACGGTACGGTTTCGGCCTTGGTCTTTTCCGTCTGTTTGATGATGTGGTAGCCGAACTGGGTTTCGACCACATCGCTTATCTCACCCGTCTTGAGGGCGAACGCGGCCTGCTCGAACGACGGCACCATCTGGCCCCTGCCGAAGAAGCCCAGGTCCCCCCCTGCTTGCTGCTGGGGCAGGATGAGTTCTCCCGGGCCAGGGTGGCGAAGTCGGCGCCGCCGGCCAACTCCTTGCGCAATTTTTCCGCCTTTTCCCGGGCCTTTTTCTTTTCCTCGGCACTCGCCTTGGTATCGATGCCGCACAGGATGTGGCTGGCCCTCACCTTCTCCTCCTGCCGGAATTTATCCATGTTCTGATCGTAAAACTTCTTGCTTTCCTCTTCGCTGACCGCCACCTTGGGGACAATGGTCGAAGCGACGAAATTGGCGATGATCAGATCCCTGCGGGTATACTCCCGAAGGTCCTTCTCCGTCATGTCAAGTTCCTGGATGGCCTTGGCAAAGTCCGCCTCGCTGGCGAAGCGCGCCTTCCCCTGGGCGATCCTGGCGTCCACCTGCTGGTCGAGATCCTTGATCTCCAGCTTCTTGGCCGACTGGTAGAGCAGTTCGGCGGAAACGAGCTGATCCGCCACCCGCAGGTTCAGTTCCTTCTGCTCGTCTGCGGACAACTGCCGGCCCGGCTGGTTGGCCAGTATGACCTTCTGGGCCCGTTTCAGTTCGACGACCGGGATTTCCGTGCCGTTGACCCGGGCGACCGGCCCCTGAAGCTGGGCGGCGGCGGGAGGCGGTGTGGTTTTCGCTTCCGGCTCCGCGGCCGAAGCAGAGATGGCGAACAGGCAGAATGCCGCGATCAGGGGCAGCGATCTGCATGTAACGGTGCAGAGTGTGCGCATGGGCGAATCTCCTTCTTGAAGGTGGAATGACGCTTTTATATAACACGCTTTACGGGCCAGTCAAAGACAAACATGTTTTTGACATTTTGCCCCTTTTCGAGTACATTCACACCGCTCATTAAATTCCGAACAGCCCGGCGCGAAGCGGCCGCAATGCGCATCAGGAGGATACACCATATGAAGAAGGTCCTTGTCGTTGACGACAGCCTTTCCGTAGCCCGACAGCTTGAGAAGATCATTTCTGAATCTGGCGAATTCACGTGCGTCGGACATGCCAAGAACGGCGCCGAGGCCATCAAGATGAATCATGCCGAGGACCCGGACATCATCTGCATGGACATGAACATGCCCGGCATGGACGGCCTGACCGCCCTGCGCAGCCTGTCGATGCTGGACAGGGAGGTCAAGGTGGTCATGGTCACCTCCCTGGGCGGCGTCGGCGACAAGTTTACCGAAGCGCTCAAGCTGGGTGCCAAGAATGTCATCTCAAAACCGTTCGAGGCCGACGACGTCCTGAAGATACTTCGGGATCTCTGATTTTCAGCACCAATAAACTCACGATACAAGGGGATATGTGCATGGCCGTCAAATTTTTCGGGCAATTTCTGGTGGAAAAGGGGATCGTTTCACGGGAAGCCCTGCTCAAGGCGATTGAACTGCAGGAACAGAAAAACCTCAAATTTGGCGAGATGGCCCTGGCGATGGGCTACGTAACCCCGGACGACATCGAACGCGCCCACCATGCGCAGCTCTCCCGCGACATAAAGCTGGGGGACCTGCTGGTGGAGATCGGTATCCTGACCCTGACCCAACTGAACGAGGTCATCACCCGCCAGAAGAACAACCACCTCTACATCGGCGAGGCGCTGGTGCTCGTCGGCGCCCTCTCCAACGAACAGTTGCAGCAGCACCTGGACGAATTCAAGGCCGACCAGGCGCCGTACATCTCCGAGCGGGTCGAACTCCCCGCCGGCATCCCCAATCCCGAACTATGGGAAATGGCCGCGGACCTGACCTACAAGATGATTACCCGCATTCTCGGGCTCCCCTTCAGGGCCGGGAAATGCCAGACCGTCACCACGGTGGACGCCAACTTCGTCATGGCGGCCATGGATCTGTCCGGCGATCAGGATGCCCGCTTCATCATCTCGGTTTCCCGGGAACTTCAGAAAGCTGTGGCCAGGGCGATCCTGCGCGAGGCAACGGTGGATGACGAACCGCAGGAGGTCCTCGAAGACACCGTGATGGAATTCGTCAACGTGGTGTGCGGCAACATCGCCGCCAAGGCGTCCCAGGCCGGCAGGATCGTCAACATCAATCCCCCGGTCACCATCCGGCCCGACGCCGGAGGGGTGGCCGTGCCGGCGGGCCATACCGGCCTCTGCTTCCCGATCCTGGTCGGGGCCGGCGAAACCATGCAACTGGTGCTCTTCGTCAAGAACTGACGGCAGCACACCCACCGAAGCCGTACGAAAAGGGCGCCCTGCGAAGGGGCGCCCTTTTTTGCATGCCGGCGCGGCGGCCTATGCACCCAGAATCCGTTGCGCCTCCGGCGAATATCCCCCCTGCTCATCACGGAGAATGAGCGGCGGCAGGACTACCGTATCCCCTTTCCTCCCCTTGGCGAGCCGCGCCAGAAACATGGTTGCCGGGGCAGCGGCGCAATCGTGCACCATGCGGAGCCCGAGCAGCGCAAGCTTGAGCTCCCCGGCGCCGCACACGAACTCCGCCAGCCGGGAGGGGTGGCTGATGAAACAGATGGCTCCCGACGGCTTTACCAGATACTTGGCAACGGACAGGAAATCGTACAGGCCGGCGCTCGACTCGTGGCGAGCCAGGTCCCGGCCGGCGCGCGGGCTGATGCGGCCGCTGCCCGGTTTGCGGTAGGGGGGGTTGGCGGTCACCAGATCAAACGACGAAACCGGAAACCTCCCGCGCAGGGAAAGAATATCGTCGCAGACGATCCCGATCCGTTCCCGGAGGCCGTTGTGGGCCACATTGCGCATGGCCAGCCCGGCCGCAGCCTCCTGGAACTCCACTCCCACCAGGGAGGCGCCGGGCGCCTTCCGGGCAAGAACGAGGGGGATGATGCCGCAGCCGGTGCCGAGATCCATGATCCGGCCGGCGGAAGCGGCTTCGGCGAAATCGCACAGCAGAAGCGGATCGAGGGAAAAACGGTAGCCATCCTTCGGCTGGTGGATCCGCAGGTCGTAGGCGCGGAGTTCGTCGGTGGTTTCGTCGGTCGCGCGCTCCATGTCACTCGGTGCGTTACAGAAGCTCAAATGCGTTCGCCACTCACCACCCCCTGTTTTCTTCGCACCTGCCACTCCCGGCCAAACAGGATGGCGAAGAAGACGAATGAGGCCAATGTCAGGTATTTGCCCGTTTCAAAGGGGACGGAATAGAACGAGAACACGACCGTATGCTCTCCGGCGGGCACATAAACACCCCTGAGGATGTGGTCCGTCGGCAGGATTGCCGCGCGCTTGCCGTCGACCTCGGCCCGCCAGCTTTTATAGTATTTCTCGCTGAGGACAAGCAGCGTGTTTTCCGAGGCCTTGGTTTTCACCACAATCCGGTTCGGCCCATAGGACTCGAGGCTCGCGCTGCCCATGGCGGGCCGCGGACCGTAGGGTGCCATGGGGAGAGCGGGGGCCGACTCGACCAGGGCGATCGCCGCAGGCTTGAAATTGGGATCCGAATTCATGATGGCAAGACGCTGCTGCGGTTCGTTCACCACCGCCACTGAAGGTACGAGCCAAGCTTTCGGCAGGACCGTCTTGTTCTCCAGTACGACATCGCCCGTGGAGGCGGATCTGAAGACCGGCATGAACTTTTCGGAAAGCGACGCTTTCTGGGATTCATACTCGGAGCCGGGCATAACAAGATACTTCAGGCTCATTATGTCAGACATCCCCCCCTGCAACGATAAACTATCCAGGTATTCCTTGTAACGTCGCTCGCTGACGGTCACATAGGCAGATATGTTGGGGAGGCCGTAGTCGGAGTAGTAGAAAGAATCCCGTCCCAACGCCTGCATCCGGTAGGTGCCGATGTTCTTCTCCAGAAAGCCGATCACATCGTTTTTCGCCTGTTTCCTGTCCGCTGCCGGCGGAGGGCAGAGGACAAAAAACTTGTCGTTGACCCGCCACAGGTCCACCAGCAAGAGGGCCAAGAGGCCCGCAAGCAGATACTTTGCCGGCAACCGCCGGAAAAACCAGGCCACTAACAGGACAAGATAGACACACAACACGCCCACGGCAAACCACGTCTCGCGGATCATGTTGGCGTACCTCTCGCCGATGAGCGATGGGTCGTTCTGGTATCGGGTCGGCTGGTTTATAAACCCCTCGGTCCAGGAAAGCACCGTTTGCGGCCCCAGTTGCAGGAACAGCGCCAGGAGGATCAGCGCGCAGGCAAAGCCGCCAAGGCCGATCAGCCAGCCGCGCAGCCTCTTTCGTTCCTCCCCTTTCTCCGACAGCAGGTCGAGCCCGCGTGCCATGAGTACCGACGCCGCAAAGGCAAAAATGAAGAGTATCATCTTCGGGACGCGGAAGGTGGCAAAGCCCGGCAGATGATCGTACATGAAACGATAGACAAAGGTGTACTTTCCGAGAGCCATGACCAGCGTCATACCCATGAAAAAGGTGAAGGTCCAGGTATACCGGTCGCGGCGGAAGGCCAGCAACAGGGGGATTATGAGCCAGGGGAGGAGCCCCAGGTAGTCGTTGGTCTGGGTAAAGTGCATCCTGCCCCAATAGAACACCTGCCCCGGCTTCGGCACATCTCCGGCCTCCTGCCGCGAATACCCCACCAGCCCGGGGACGTAGAATGTCAGTATCTCTTCGGGGGGCATGGACCAACTCATCCCTTCCTCGCGGTTCATCCCCCCGCCCCCGCCGCCGCCACTCACCACCGCACCGCTCCGTTCAGACTGTTGCGACCAACTGACCAGAGGGACGAAGGACATGCCAATGGTGGTGAAGAAGAGGATCACCATAACCAGGGCGAGCAGGACGTCCTTGCCAAGGCCTTTGCGCAGATAGCTCTTTTGGTCCTGCACATATTCGGCACCGGCGTGAAAAACCCAGTAAGCACCCGCAGCAAGACAGGAGTAGAAGGAAATCTGCCAGTGCATGTTGAAGAATTGCAGGGCCAGCATGAGGGCGGTCAGGGCGTAATTGAAGAGACGGCCGTTGCGCAGGGCTCTTTCCAGGAAGAAGAGGACCCAGGGGAACCAACTGATGGTCTCGATTTTCTGGATATGCCCCGCATTGATGAGAGAGGCGTTTTCCGTACAGAGCGCAAAGAGAAGCCCGGCGGCAAAGGAGCTGAAACGGCTGACGCCGATCAGGCGGCAATAGCAGTAGGTGCCCGCCCCGCCCCACAGGAGTGAGATGACCGCCAGCCAGGCGATGCTGGTCGGGAAGGGGAGAAAATGGAGGATCAGATAGCGATGGAGCAGGAGGCCTATGGCATTGGCCCCCCCTTCCAGCGTTCTTCCGCCGTCATTCAAAGGGTCCCACGCGGCCCGGAACAGCACCGGGATCCCCTGGATATACTGCAGGAGCGTCTGATCCTTGTTCTGCTTGGCCGTCCAGAAAAACTGGGTGATGACGTCGGAAGCCCTGATGATCTGGTCCGTAAACAGGAGGCGGCTGCAAAAAAGGACGACTATCCCCCCCATCAGGGCAATCCAGAACCAATCTTTTTCCAACAACAGGTCCAAACGTTTCTTTTCCACGACTACTCCTTTAGGGAATGGTGTCTTCCGGTGGCGCCAGACTTCGCCACCACATCCAGATAAATCTCGTCCAGCCTCTCCATCATGCTCTCGGGAGTGAACCGGGCAAAAAACTGCTTCCCGCTTCTGACCAGCCGCTCGGACAGTTCGCGGTCGGTCAGGCAGGTGACGATCCGCTCCGCCAGGAGGGCCGTATCGGCGAGGGGAAAGATAAAACCGGTCTTCCGGTCCTCCACCACCTCCGGCATCCCCCCCACGTCGGCCAGGATCGGCGGCACCCCCGCCATGGTCGCCTCGGCGGAAACGAGGGAGAGCGCCTCGATCTCGGAAGGGAGAACCAGGGCCTTCGCCTTCCCGTACTCCCGGTACACGTCCGCCCGCGGCATGCCGAAGACGAATTCCACCGGCAACCCGCGGCTCAGAAACCTGGCCAAGGCCCGGGCGTACCAGTAATCTCTTCCGATCACCCGGAGCCGGGCGGTCGGCACGCGTCTCAGCACCAGGGGTAGTGCCCGCAGGAGCCGGGGCAGCCCCTTCCTGAAGAAGTCCCCTCCGACGAACAGGATCAGATCTTCACGCTCTTCCCAGGCTCTCTCCTCCATCTCGCCGTAATCGAGGCCAAAATAGAAGGAAAGATACTTGTTGGGATGGTCGTAGATATCGTACATGAATCTGCCGTGCAGAATCATCGCGTCGATATGCCGGAAAAGATAATGGTACTTGATCCGGCGGTACTTCTGTAACAGGAAGCGCAGGGGGAAATCGAGACAGAAGAAGTGATAGTACCTGATCCAGTAATAATCGTGGGCATCCACAACCAGCGGGCAGCGGAGCTTTCGTGCCACGCTCGGGGAGAGATGCTTCAGATCGGAACAGTGGGCGATGTCCCACTCCTCCTCCAGGTCCCGTTCCGACTCGTAAACCCTTACCTGATGCCGCTTTTGCAGTTCCCGGACCAGAATTTCCTCATAGGTCCCCGCACCGGTCAGGGAAGAGGCGCGTTTTAAAATCAGCAGCACTTTCACCGGGCATTCCCTCCGACGCGGTGAAACTTGGGATGAAGGCGGATTATGGAGAAAAGGCCCAGCCGCCGCAGGGTGTTCTTCACCGAGATGAGAACCGCCTTGAAACAGAACCAAAAGCACGCCTTGGGCCGGGCATACCCCTGGCGGACCGCCGCCCTGAACACCTCTTTCAGGCCGGCCAGATAGCGGGTATCGCTCTCCCCGCCGTAGCGCATGTTCGCCAGCACCCGTTCGATGTAGTGGAACGTGCCTTTTGTGGTGTAAATGCGTAAGAGCAGATCGTAATCCATGGCGACCCGAAAGCTCGTGTCGAACCCGCCGACCCGCCGGTAGGCCCGGGCCGTAACGAAGGTGGCGGGATGATTGAGCGGCATCTCGTGCCAGATATTTTTGGCGACGTCCGACGGTTTGAGCAGGAAAAGCGGGATATCGCCCTGAAACCGGAGCATGTCGCCGTGGAACACATCGCACTCGGGATGCGCTGCGGCGCTCTCGGCAACCGCCTGCAGCGCACCGGGCGCGTAGGAGTCATCCGAATTGAGGATGCCGACGACGTCACCCGTCGCCATCCCTATCCCTTTGTTGAACGCATCGGCTATCCCCTTATCCGGTTCCGAGATCCAGCGGACCCGGTCATCGGCCGCCGCATGCCGTTTGATAATGTCCAGCGTGCCGTCGGTGGAACCGCCATCCACCACGATGTATTCGAGACAGGGACCATCCTGGGAAAGGACGCTGGTGATCGTCTCATCCAGGTACGTTTTGCTGTTATACGTTATCGTGATAATCGAAAACTTCAAAAGGTTCTCCCGTTTCTGGCGGTACGATGCGCCGACAGTGCGCCTCGCGATCGTGCCATGAAATCAGATGAGTACGTGATCTATCGCTTCCTGCACCTCGCCGACGCTGATCGTGTCGATATCGAGGCTGGACCGCACGCGGTACCGCTCGCACAGGGCGTCGAAATCCGCCGGGGACGACCTGATCGGCTCGGGATAAACGTAGAGCGCCTTGCCGTAAACCGCCGCCGGATAGGGAGAGAACCGGCCCAACTGGTTGCCGTTGGATATGCAGACAACCCTTGTGCCGACCGCCGCCGCCATGTGCACGGCGCTCGTTTCATTGGCAACGAGGAGAGCCGCGCCGGAAATAAGCCGCGCAAGTTCGGAGAGCGACGTTTTGCCGGCCAAATCCACAACCTTCGCGGTTTTCGCCTGTGCCGTGATCCGGGCCGCCAATCCCTTTTCTCCCGGGCTCCCGGCGACGATGGCCGTCAAACCATACCGGGCCGTCACATAATCGGCCACCCTTGCGAAGTTACCGGCGCCCCACTGCCTGAACTCCTCGCCGGCGCCGGGGAAGAGCACGGCGTAGCGCCCCTCGGGGATGTGCCTCCCCGAAGCGCCCCCGCACTCCAGCACCGGCTTCCCCAGCTCCAGGGGTACGCCGAGCAGGGCCTCGAAGAATTCACGGTTCCGGTAAAACTCGAAGAGCGTCTTCCCGCCCGCCGGAATCAGACGGGTGTAAAAGGAATCCGACAGCCGCTTCTGCCAGCCCCTCATGTTGGTGGTGTCGCCGCTACTGCCAACCCGCTCGCGCGCACCGCATACCTTGACGACAGAGTCCCCCCAGTAGAAGATCCGCGAGTATGCCGGGTGGATGGCCGTTTCAAATCCCCGCCCGCTGATGTCCCTGACCAGCCGGAAGCGGTAGGTGAGATTATAGCGAAACCGGTTCCTGTCGATCCAGATGAAATCGTCGATAACATCGCTGTCCAGGCTTTCGGCCAACTCCCGGTAAATCGTATTCCCGCACAGGGTGATCCTGTACCCCCGGAACCTGTCGCTCGTCTTCAGCAGCCGAATGAAGTTCCTGACGAGAATATAGTCACCGATGGCATCAAGATGCACCACCAGCAGGGTCTGGGGCCGGAGCTGCCCCTCCCTTGCGGCAACGCTGTCCACAAGGGAAAGCAGCGTGGTCTGGACAAGATGCTTCAAATTTCGCAGCAAAGGTATGAGCACGTTTCCGCCGTCCCCCGTCACGGCACTGATTTCAGCAGCGCCGATAGGCCTCGAGGTGTCCCTGGGCCCACTTTTTCCACGTAAACTGGCTGGCGTGAACGAGCCCCCTGGCTTTCAGCTCCTCCGCCAGGGCGGTATCGTCCAGGACCCGCTTCATGGCCTCCGCCATCTGGTCGCAGTCCTCCGGGTCCACCAGCAGGGCGGCGTCGCTTCCCACTTCCCGCAACGAGGTGCTGTTGGAGGTCACCACCGGCACACCGCACGACATGGCCTCCACGACCGGAAACCCGAACCCTTCGTACAGGCTGCAGTAAGCGAACAGCCGCGCCCCGTTCAAAAGGAGCACCAGTTCGTCGTCGGGGACGTAGCCCGTGATATGTATCCGCTCCCTGGCCTCGGCCGACTCTATCTGCTGCAATACCTTGCTCGTTGCCAGGCTCGGCGGTCCCACCAGCGCAAGATGGAAATCCTTGAAACGCCTATCCTCCGTCAGGCGCTCAAAGGCCTGCACGTGCCCCGTGACATTCTTCCGGGGGTCGAGAAAACCGATGCTGAGGATATAGGGGTAGTCTTTCAGCCCATATTTAGCCAGGACGGCCTCTATGGCCTGCCGGTCATCCACCGGCCTGAACACCCGGCGTATCCCCGGGTAAACCACCGTGATCTTCGACTCGGGAATCCGCGCCTTTTCCACCAGGTCCCGCTTGGTATACTCGGAAATCGCCAGTACCTGGTCGGCCTTGTCCCGGGCGAAGTCGAGGCTTGTCCGGGTCGCCGCAATGAAATGCCGCCCGAACAGTTCGGGATAGATAAGCGGGATCACATCCGGGATATTGATGACGTGCGCCGCCCTCCGGGACGTTCTGATATCCCAGTTCCAGACCTGCACCACGTCAAGATCGGCCATGATACGGTTCACGTAGCCCGGGTGCCGGGTCAGGCGTTTGCGCAAAAACCTGACACCACAGTTCCAGATATCGCCCGCAGCCTTGAAGGGCTGTGCCCCCGTATCGCCGAAACCCTGCAAGAAACCGAGGGGGACCTCGCCCCGGAATTCGAACCGCCCGCTCTCGCCGAGCGGCAGGGAGTGCCCCGGCTGCCCGGACAGGTCCACAAAGACGAATTTCGTGTCGTCATGCAGCGCAAGCTGCTGCAAACCTTCCAACAGCCCGTAATACAATACCTGCACGCCGGTCCGGTACTTCCAGAACAGACCAGAGACATCTATGCCTACCTGCACGTTATGGCTCCTTCCCGTGACCAACACGACTAAATAAGCAACTGCCGATAAAATTTTACATGTTTTTTTGCGAAGCTTTCCGCGCTCAGTTCGTCATGGACTCTTTTTGAACCTTTTGCAGCAAGCTCTTGTGCCATTTCAGGGTGTTCAACAAGCTTCAGTAATTGTTCACCTAATGCCTTTACATTTCCTTCGGGGAAAATCAAACCGGCATCCCCGATCACCTCAGGAATCGCGCCAGAATCGGAGCCGACAACCGGCACGTTGCATGCCATGGCTTCTGGAATTACTTTTCCGAATTGCTCTTTCCAAGTTGACGTTGTCCGGGATGGAACCGCCAACACATCAAAACAACTCATGTAGTCAACCATTTTTTCAGGCGGCACCTGCCCCATAAAGTGGACGCGACCTGCCAAATCCGGAAGGGAAGCACGCTCCTTGAGTACCCCCTCCATGGGACCGGAGCCGATGAGGACACAATGGGCTCGCGGCGGAAGCAGCGCCACAGCATCAAGAAGCGTATCAAACCCCTTTTGGGGCAGTAAGCCCCCCACACCGCCGACAAGAAAAGGGAACTCCAGTTGCTGTGCTTTCTTCGCCGTATTTCTCTCTTTCCCGACAAAAAACTCAAGCGGCGTACCCCAGAAAATACGTTCGGAAACACGGGGGGCCAACAAATTCATGCTTTCAAGATTCATCAGAGCTTCCGAATTGCTCGCGGTAATGCCGTCAACGCTCCGCCAGGCAAAACGCCACAATGGATCGAACAAAGGCTTGAAGCGAAATGGTAAATTTTCAAAAGCATAACAGGCAAGCCGAGCCTTTAGTCCTAAGAGTCTCTGTATAAACAGCGTCTGCATTAAAATGAAGGAACGGGCCTCATCCCATACATGAATCACATCAGGCGCATTGGCTCTTATCGCTTTTAGCAGCGGGAAAAGGCGAAAACCGCGCGTATAATTGTGCGGGTCTTTCAGCGGCACCGGTACAAGCCGATAGCCTTCACTGGCTCTCGGCCGCTCTAAAGCTAGTGCATTGGCCGTCCCGACATGGTGAGGGTAGAAAATCTCCGGCACAATAACCGTTAATTCAACCTCGTCCCTCAAGAATCTAAATATTGCCTGACAATATTCATGCATGCCCGCCTGGCTGATAACAAGAACTTTCACAGTTTTATTCCTTACGTGCTACAACAAACGCAACGCCCTGAGCAAATGCCATTGCACCGTAGTCATCATACTCCAGCACATCAAGTTCCCCGGATGTCCCTTCTCGCCATGTCGAATATCGAGTCGGTTTATAAAAGAGGCGCAATGCCTCAATTCCCGGTACTAGTTCTCTAATTGCAGCAGTATCATACACTTTATACCAGCCACCTTTTACTGTTGCCTTCCCGGCCGGCACGGTCAAGTAGAGCCTGCCACCAGGCTTTAGTGCTTGGAAAAGCTTTTGTACAGCAATCTGGTCCCCCCGGTTCTCTTTCGGGTCACCATAGCCAGATAACCCAACATGTTCGATGACCGATATAGAAACCACTGCATCAAAACCGCTATCAGGTGGTTGCCATTTCAAAATATCTCCCTGGATAAAATCAAAATTTTCATGACAAAAGGGGTAGGGGCGGAAATCCATGCCAGTAACGTGATATCCGAGGCTGCAAAGTTGCATCGGAAGCAAGCTTTCGACACATCCAAAGTCAAGTATACGCTGCCCAGGCTCAAGCGATAGATAATGGTAGAAAAGTGGGTATTCCACCAACCGTTCGCTAAACACGGGTCTGACCTCCCGGGGGTAGAAGAAAAAACCACTGACAATCCGGATTATTTTACGTAATGCCTTTATTAGAATAGTTTCTTGGACATTTTCGAGGTATATGGCCAAATTTTCCTGGTACCCTTTGAGGCTGTTATAATTCAACAATTTTCGCCCTCCTCAATCACTTTATAGGCAATCCACTAAAGCTATTTTTTATTGAAACAACTTATTATCAATATCTTTTCTTATTGCTACAATATTTTGATAAACAAACAGTTCACACTGCATAGATGTATATCTTACCAATGGCAATAATTCTTGTGGCAATAAGCGATAAATGTTATATTTATCCGACAATAAATCATAAAAATCTTTAAAAAAAACTCTACTATGTACGTTCATTTCATTGAATTCAAATTGAATCATCTTTATTTTACCATCAGAAAGCGTATTTTTACCACCAGACAATACGGCGTATTCATTTCCTTCAGTATCTATCTTTAGTAAATCTATAGAGTCGATTTGATTCACCGACACAAAGTCATCCAAAGTTTTAATTTGGATTGCATATTTATTAATCGGAAGTCCTGGCTCATTGTCTAGTGCCGCGCGATGTATCGAAGCAAAAGGCGAACCATCTTGCTGCGCGTAGTCAAACAATTCCAGATTCCGCTCAACATCGCCAAGTCCGAAATTATAACATTCAAATCGGTACGTATGTGCCATTTGCTCTAACACCTTAAAGGTAGTCGGATGTGGTTCAAAAGAACATATCCGTGCATCAGGATAAACCTCCCTGATCATTTGTGCATATTCACCTTTATGTCCACCAACGTCGAAAACCGTTTCAAGTTTCAAGCGTGCGGCAACCATAGCAATAAAAGATCGTTCACCACTGACCTCGTCATTTTCATGATTAAGCATTCCCATCCCTTTCAGACAGCAGAAGAGAAGGAACTTGTTTAGCTTGTATGTAATTTTACGAGCAAATAAAAAACGGTACAGTCCAAATATCGCCTGTTTCATCAAACTCTCCATTTAGCTCCCAATAATAAGATAGCCTTCGTTTTTATTATAAATAGGTGGCGCGTTCTTTCAGTAAAGAGGTCAAATAGGTATACAGCCGTAAACTGAGAGGCAAGAGTTGCCATCGCAGCCCCTTTGGCGCCATACTTGGAAATGAAAAAAAGATTCAGCACAATATTTACAACCGCCCCGGTGAGAGTTCTCAGCAAAGCAAGCCGGGTCATATTCTCGGTTAAATCCCAAACACTCTGAGCACCCGCGAGAAACACAAAAAGCGTTGCCCAAATGTGTATTTGCAAGACACCAACTGACGGCAGGAATTTATCCCCATAGAGAATAAAAATTATCCTAGGAGCCAAGAAGGTCATTGGAACGGCAATAAGCAACGCCATGATTGCCATCAACGAAAAGAGCCGCTGTAACCTTCTGTGATAAAAATCCTTATGAACATTTTTTGTCTGTATTATTGCAGGAAGAACCGATGATATAATTGCTGACGGTATGAAATACCAAACCTCCGATATCTTGGTGGCGGCGGTATAAATGCCGACCTCCGCATTGCCGAGCATGTCGCCGAGCATGATCTGGTCGATCTTCATATACAGCATGACCGATATGCTGCCCAGGATCAGCGGCCAACTGTCCCGGAGCAGTTCCCGGCACCGGCCCTGGCTCCTGCGCCATGCCGTGAGCCGCAGGCCGCTGCGGCGGTATGCGAGGACCAAACCCACGGCGCCAAGGGCGGTTTCCGCCAGGGCGGCCAGGGCAAAGGCCGTCAGTGGGGCAGCGGCCAGGATGAGGAACACCTTGACCCCGGCAATGATCAGGAACGCCGTGTTCCGGGCATACACCGTATATTTGGAGCGCACCTGCGACTGAAACCAGAAATCGATGACGTCGAATGCCTGGAAGATTGTGCCGGCGGCCACGATACCGACCAGAAGCCGTGTCGAGGCATCCCCGTGGCGCAGGAACGAGACGGCCGCGACCGCCATGAGAAGCGTCGCTACCCCGCCCGCCAACTTCATGGCGAACACCGAACCGAGAATTTCATCGCGGCGGGCCGGTTCCTTGACGATTTCCCGCACCACAATCCCGTCCAGGCCGAGGGTAGCGAGGGCGGAAAACAGGGCAACGAACGCTACGGCATAGTTGAAAAGTCCGAACTGTGCCGGCCCCAGGTAGCGCGCCACCCAGACATTGACGACCAGTCCGACCCCCATGCGCACAATTTTGTCCAGGAAGAGCCAGCCGGTATTGCCGATTATGCCGTGGAGATGTTCCCGTTCCTCCAGCCAGCGGCGGGCAACAGCGGGCAGATATCTGGCCCAGTGCGGATTCACGCTACGCCCTCCCCTTTTCGGCAGCACCGGCACCCAAAGAAATCGCCATGTTCATGGCCGGGCGCCGTGTCACCATACCTGCCCCAGATTCACGCAGTCGGGTACGTCCACTCCTGATGCGGAAAAGCTGATGCGGTAACACCCGTGGCTCTTGTCGAGGGTGTTCAACGGTGAGAAGCCGGAATAGAGCCAGCCGCCCTTGCTCCCCCACCGTGACAGCGCCAGGAGATCGGCGGCCAGATCCTTGTCAAGTTTACTCTGAGTATATTGGGGGCGCTGGTAGAGGTACAGGACAAACCGGTTTTTGACACCGAAGGTCCGCAGAAAAATGGATAGTGAGCCGATAGGCTCGTGGTCTCTGGCGCGGAAGCTTATGAAAACCAGATTCGCCGCCGGATCGTTGCGCAGCTTCTGGGCGAGGGAAGAGACCCCGCTGGTGAATGTCCGGGTTTGCTCGGCATTTTGATGGCTCGCCGCACGCAAGGGCTCGAATCCCTGGAAAACGATCAGTCCCCCCAGCACGAGCGAAAAAACCACGAGAACCCCAGCGCGCCAGGCCGTCGAGGCAAAAAGGAGGCGGGCCATCTCGCTGATCAGCATTGCCGTGGCAAACATCAGCACGGGGCCGCACAACCCGCCGGGGAAGTCGTAGCGCATGCCGGCCGGCCATTGACCGTTGTAAAATGCGAATTGCGAGGCATAGACCAGAAGAAGGGCTGCGGACAGGCACAGGTAGGTTGCGAGGCTGCGGTAGCATCGCCTGATCGCTCCGCGATCATTCCGGTTGTGCAGGCAGACCAGCACCCATGCTGCGATGACGGCAACGGTGAGCAGCCCGCCCAGCACATAGCCGTTGCCGAGGGCCTTGACCATCCCGTAGTAGAGCAGCTCCAGGCGGCCAATGGGTTTGACGCTGTTGGCATAGATATCTTTCTGCGCTTTTCCCAGTGCCGTGGCAACCGCTGCCGCGATGAAGATCCCGTAACCGCACATCAGCGCCGACACCGCAACTGCCGTCTTATCCGCGCGCCCTTTTTTCCAGAGGATGAACAGCAAGGCCACCACGGGCAGCAGCAGGAACAGAAGATTTTCTTTCGACCCCATGGCGACAAACGCGCCGACGAGCATCAACAGCCAGGGGCTGAACGGGGAGGAGGTTGCCGGTCCCTCCTGCCGTGTTGATTCCAGCACCAGAACAAAACCCGCGGCATACAGGGCTGTTCCAAAGACCGCATACGTCTCGGCAGGTCCAAGCTTTGCCCAGATATCGGCCCACCAGGGGAAGGTACAGACGTACAGGGTGAACAACAGCCCGGCAATGAAGCCGGCGCATCTCTCCGCCAGCCACCACAGGATCATGACCGAGAGCGCAAAGAGAACAACCCGGCAGGCATACCACCGCACAGGCGAGTCGCCCCAGACGAAGGTTTCGCAGACACGGAGCAGGTAATAGGCGGGCCGGTATCGTAGGGAGGTGCCCGGCAAGGCGAATTCGGTGCCGAGCAGCACTTGCCAAAAATCGTGCGCTGCCAGGCGGCCGTCAGGCCCAAGGAATTTCATGATCTCGTGGTCGTCGATGATCCCCCACCGGGCGCGGAGGTTGCTGCCCCAGAGATAGAGGGCTACCAGGAGGGAGCCAAGAGCCATGGCGGGCACCTTCATCTTTTCGGCTGCAAAGGCGAGTTTCATGGCGTGCGCATCTCCGCTATCTCCGTTGCCCGTTTCATTTCACCGTGACCAGATAGATACCGGACATTATCAAGAGCAGGCCCGACACTGTTTTTGCCGTCACGGCCTCATCGAGAAAAAAATATCCCAGGAGCGCCGTCATGACCACAAGGGACCCGGCAGCACAGGCAAAGATCGTGGACAGGTTGTTGAGCTTCAACAGAACGAGCCAGATGACAAAACCGGTTCCGTACAAGAGGGAGCCGGCCCAGAAGCGCCAATCACCGGCAAGCGCCGACAACATGGCGCCTGCGCCCCTGTTCAGGGACACTTTGAGCAGGGTCAGCCCCACGGAACTACTCGCCGCGTAGACGGCCAGGATACAAAGCGTTTTGATCATAGTGCTCCTGCCAGGCCAGGGAGTCAGATTTTTTCAGCTATCGTCCAGGTGGCAAAGGAAAAAATTCTGCCAAACGCTCCTGTGCCGAGGCGCAGATCGAGCCCGGCCAGCATCCGCGCCAGGCCGGGCGGGCCAATATTCAATGCGGGGAAGGCATCGGGGTTGTAATAGAGGACGTACCCCAACAGCCCGGGATAGAACTGGTCGAGAATGCGAAAATTGTTCGCGGTAAGGCAAGTGTTGTATTCCTGCAAGGTAAAGGCGCGCTCGCTGTTTTCCTCGAAGATGGCATTGTCTTTATAAATTTTTTCCCTGACAGCCCTCCAGAGACGGTTGTTGTGGGTGGGCTCCAGATTTAGGAATATCCCTCCTTTTTTCAGGGAATTGCCGATGTTGTGCACGCCTTTATGCACATCGTAGGGTATGTGGTGCAGGCCTCCGATGATGACGGCAAGGTCGTACCGGTCCTCTTCGCAGAACGTGAGGAGATCATTCCGGCAGGTGGTTACCCTCTTTAGCTGCGAGGTTTCTGCCGCCTTTACCATGGCGTCGGATAAATCAAAAGCGTGCATGGTCAGGTGCGGAAAGAAGTTCACCAGCCTCGCAGACACCTCCGCATTACCGCACATGGCCTCCAGGCCGGTCAGCGGAGATCGGGCCGGCAGGAACCGGGCCAGCCTCTCCAGAACATGATTCCAGATGACCTGTTTGTACGCCAGGTGGTTCTTTGCGGAGCGTCCCTTAAGATAGACATCCGCAATGGCATCGAAGTGTTTGCGCTGTGCCTCTACCTTATCCATCGTGTGCCCGCGCACCTTCCCGAAGCTGTACCCATATTCGTTTCCTTGACGATATAATGCGGTCTCCGTTTGACCTCGATAAACATCTTGCCGATATACTCACCGATGATCCCGAGGATAATCAACTGGAAGCCGCCGATGAACAGCACGCTCGCCAGAACGGAGGTCCATCCGGCAACGGCCGTGTCGGTAAAGAAATAAACGTACAACGCATACAAAGCATAGAGCGTTGCCAGCCCCGACAGGGCGAATCCGGCCAGGGTGGCGAAATGTAGCGGCTTGACGCTGAAGGACGTGATCCCTGCCAGGGCAAAGGCGACCATCCTCCTGAGGGAATACTTGGTGGCACCCGAGAAACGCTCGTTTGGCACGTAGGATATGCCGTACTGCCGGAAACCGAGCCAGCCGAACAACCCGCGGTAAAACAGAACCGATTCGTTGATCCTTTTCAGTTCATCCACGACGGCGCGGTCAAGGAGACGGAAATCGGCCCCCCCCTGGGCGAGATTGAGATTTGCGCAGCTGTTGATGAAGCGGTAGAAAAAGCTGCTGGTAATCTTCTTGAACAGGTGGGTATCGTGCGAGTCGTCCCTGACGGTATAGACGATGTCGTACCCTTCCCGCCACTTATCAAGCATTGCCCCGATCAATTCGGGCGGATGCTGCAGGTCGGCATCCATCGATATGACACAGTCGCCCGATGCATGGTCGAATCCCGCTTTAAGAGCATTTTGATGGCCGAAGTTCCTGGAGAAGGAAAAGTACTTGACCTTATCATTCCGTTCGGCAAGCGCGACGATAGTGGCCAGGGTCCTATCGGAACTACCGTCATCGACAAGAATGAGCTCGTACGCTTCATGGCCTGCGAGGGCGGCAATTATCCTGTCGTGCAGATAGTGAATATTGCCCTCTTCGTTATAACAGGGCACGACGATCGAAATCTTGCATGGTTCCATCATAAACGATCACGCCACTTTCTGTGCTTCAAAGGCCGATCGGCCCCATTCCTCCACCATCATGCGCGCCACATCCCTCATTTTATAGCTGGCCCGCCAGCCAAGCGCGTTGGCCGATTTTTCCGGATTGGCCCTGCTGACCATGATTTCGGATGGCCGAAGCAGCGCTGCGTCGCTTTCGACGTGGTCACGCCAGTCAAGCCCCACGCATGCGAAGACTTCCGCCACGAAATCAGCCAGTTTGTTGGTTTCGCCCGTTGCGATCACAAAATCGTCCGCCTGCTCCTGCTGGAGGATCAGCCACATGGCCTCGACATATTCGGGGGCCCATCCCCAGTCTCTGGCGATTTCGATATTGCCGAGCATCAGCTTTTCCTTGGCTCCATTGGCGATCCGGCAGGCGCTTTTGACTATTTTCTGGGTAACGAAGCGCTCGGGGCGCAGGGGTGATTCGTGGTTGAAAAGTATTCCGGTGCTGGCATAAAGACGGTATGCCTCCCGGTAGTTGGCAATCTCCCAGAAGGCTGTCGCCTTGGCCACCGCATAGGGGCTCCGCGGGCGAAAGGGGGTATTCTCGTCAGCCGGCTGGCCGCCGGTGTTGCCGAAACATTCGCTTGAACCGGCGTTGTAGAGCCTGGTCCGGCACTTCATGAAACGAATCGCCTCGAGAAGGTTCAGCGTGCCGACACTGATACTTTCCAGTGTTTCCACCGGCTGGTCAAAGGAAAGCCCAACCGAACTCTGGCCGGCCAGATTATAAATCTCGTCGGGCCGGACTTCCGACAAGACATGGAGCACGCTCCGGAAATCATTCAGCGCCATGGAATGAAAGATAATGCGGTCGCGGATGCCCAGTTTGCCGAGGTTCGTAAAGCCGGCCACCTGGGCATCCCGCGCGGTGCCATGGACTTCATATCCCTTACCCAGCAGAAACCGGGACAGATATGCGCCATCCTGGCCTGATACGCCGCAAACAAGAGCCTTTTTAGTCAATGTCTTCCCCCCATAATTCATGTACCGAAACGCTGCCGGCCTATCCTGCGGCACCGGCAACGAAAATTCTGGTTGCCGGCACGCCCATCTCGCCAAGCATTCCCACAAGCTGGTCTCTCCGTTTCAGAGAGGATATGATCACCGGCAGGCCGGATTTCTTCACCCCTTCCAGCAATGACACGACCTGTGCACCGAAGAAATCGCTCCCCGCGTGCGCGTCGTCCATGACCGTCACCAGCCTGACCTCGGTCTCCCGCAACGACAGATGGGCCACCTCCGCCACCTCGTCCACCCCGCAGAAAGCGACCTCTTGCACGCCGGCGGCTTCCAGGCGGCGGAACAGGTCCAGGTAGTCCTGGCGGGCAACGGTGTAGAGGCTGGTGAAGTAGCTGAGATGCTGGTAGGCGAGGCGGCTCTTTTCGGCCAGCCCCTGGGGGGTGAGGAGATAGGCGTAGCGGTTGCGGGGAAAGTTTTTGACCCGCACGTAGCCTTTGGCGACAAGATTCTTCAGGTAGGAATTGACCAGGCCGACGGCGATGCCGAGCCGCCGGGAGAGCTCACGCTGGGACAGGGGCTCTTCGCCGGCAATCTCGGAGAGCAGCAAAAGGGAACGATAGGATTCGAGAGATTTTTCGTTGTTGTTCATATTTTGAACACTAGCGAAAAAGGGGCGAATAATGCAAGCGAAAAGTGTTCATTTCGTGAACACCCGCCCGAAGAATGGTCAACTCCGAATCGCCTGGGACGCCCCGGCGTTCAGGAACCAGGCATAGGTATCCCGCAGCCCCTGTTCGAGTTCGATGCGGTGCCGCCAGCCGAGGCCGTGGAGCCGGGATACGTCACAGAGCTTGCGCGGCGTGCCGTCGGGCTTGCCGGCGTCGAAAACCAGGTCCCCCCGAAGCCGACCACCTTTTTCACCAGCAGGGCCAGGTCGCGGATGGTCAACTCCTCGCCGCTGCCGATATTGATCAGCGCCGGTGCCGCCGGGTCCTCCAGCAGCCCGTTGTATTCCGCCTCCGGCAGGTTGATCAGGTGCAGGCAGCCGTCCGCCAGGTCATCCACGTGGAGAAACTCCCGCAGGGGCGTGCCGCTGCCCCAGATGGACACCGTGGCGTCGCCGCGCTCCTTCGCCTCGTGGCATTTGCGGATCAAGGCCGGCAGCACGTGGGACGAGGTCAGGTCGAAATTGTCGTTGATCCCGTAGAGGTTGGTGGGCATGGCGGCCAGGTAGCGGGTGCCGTACTGGCGGTTGAAGGAGCGGCACATGGTGATGCCGGCGATCTTGGCCACGGCATAGGCGTCGTTGGTCGGCTCCAGCGGCCCGGTCAGGAGGTATTCCTCCTTGAGGGGCTGGGGCGCCAGCTTGGGATAGATGCAGGTGCTGCCCAGGAACAGCAGGCGCTTTACGCCCGCGCGCCACGAGGCATGCACGACGTTGTTCTGGATCATCAGGTTGTCGTAGATGAACTGCCCCGGCAGCGTGCTGTTGGCAACGATTCCGCCGACCTTGGCCGCGGCCAGGAATACGTACTCCGGGCGTTCCTCCCGGAAGAAGGCCTCGACCGCAGCCTGGTTGCACAGGTCCAACTCCGCCCGCGAAGGGAGCACCAGGTTGGCGTAGCCCGCCTCCTGAAGCCGGCGCACGATGGCCGATCCCACCATGCCGCGATGGCCGGCCACATATATCTTGTCCTGCTTGTCCATCCCACATCACTCCTGACGGTAGATTATTTCAGATACCCGAATTTCTTCATCCGGTAGCGGAAGGCGTCGATGCCCAGGCTGAGCTTCTTGGCGGCCTTGGACTGGTTCCACTCCGTGCTGTCGAGGGCCTGACGGATCAACTCCTTTTCCACCTCCTCGATATCGATCCCTTCGGCTGGCAGCCGGAAGGTCGCCAGGGGGGGGCCGCTCTGGGGCGTGCTCTTGGCGACGATTTCCAACGGCAGATGTTCCAGCATGAGCGTGTCCTCGTTGCCCAGGATAATGGCCCGCTCGATGACGTTCTTCAGTTCCCGCACGTTGCCCGGCCAGCCGTAATCCGTGAGGATCCGTTCGGCCATGCCGGCGATGCCCTGCACCTTTTTGTTGAAATCCTTGTTGTAGACCCCGATGAAATGGTTGGCCAGGGGGATAATGTCCTCCTTGCGGTCCCGCAGGGGCGACAGGTGGATGGGAATGACCTGCAGCCGGTAATAGAGGTCGTTGCGGAAGGATTTTTCCTCGATGGACTTCTGCAGGTCCTTGTTGGTGGCGGAGATGATGCGCACATCCACCGTAAAGACCCGGCCGCCGCCGATACGGCGGAACGAGCGGTCTTCCAGGAAGCGGAGCAGCTTGGCCTGCATCCCCATCTCCATGTCGCCGATCTCGTCCAGGAACACGGTGCCGCCGTCGGCCAGCTCGAACAACCCCTTCTTGGTGTTCTTGGCGTCGGTGAAGGCCCCTTTTTCATGGCCGAACAACTCGCTTTCCAGGAGCGTGGCCGGCACCGCCGCGCAGTTGATGGCAATGAACGGCTTGTCCGAGCGGTTCGAACTGTAATGGATCCATTTGGCCACCAACTCCTTGCCGGTCCCCGATTCGCCCTGCACCAGGACCGTGGAGGCCTCGCTCTTGGCCACCTTGTCCAACACCTCCATCAACTGCTTTATCTGCCTGCTGTCGCCAATGATATTGGGCGGAAACGATTTCTTCGTTTCGGAGCGGAGGCGGGCCACCTCGCGTTTGAGGTCCGTGGTTTCCAGGGCCTTTTTGATGATGATGGCCAGCTCGTCCAGATTGAACGGCTTGCTGATGTAGTCGTAGGCCCCCAGCCGCATGGCGTTGACGGCGGTTTCCAGGCCGCCGTGGGCGGTCACCATGATGACCACGATCTCCTCGTCGTACTCCTTGAGCTTTTCCAGGGCCTCGATGCCGTTGATGCCCGGCATCTGGATGTCGAGCAGCACCAGGTCGGGCTGTTCCTCCCGGGCCAGGCGCAACGCCTCTTCCCCGTCGCCGGCAGTAACGACCTCGTAGCCCTGCTTCTTCAGGTTCTGCTCCAACGACCAACGGATCAGGTGCTCATCGTCAACGACCAGAATCTTGTTACGTTTCATGCGCTCTCCTTACCTCATCGATGTCATGAACGCTGCAGGCGGGCAGTTCTATGGTGAATACGGTGCCGCGCGGGGTGTTGTTGGCAACTGTGAAGAAACCGTTGTGCAGATTGATCAGCTTGTAGCATATGGGCAGGCCCAGGCCGGTGCCCTGGGCCTTGGTGGTAAAAAACGGCGTGAAGATCTTTTCCTGAATCTGGGGAGGGATGCCGGGGCCGGTGTCGGCAACGTCGATCCGCACATGGTCGCGTCCCTGGCGGGTGGACAGGCTAGTGCTGATGGTCAGCGTGCCCCCTTCGTTCATGGCCTGGAAGGCGTTCAGGATGAGGTTGAGGAATACCTGCTGCATCTGCTTGCCGTCGGCATACACCGTGGGAAGATTGGGGGCGAACTCCAACTGCCGTTCGATGTGCTTCACCCCCCGGTGCTGGGAAGCGAACTTGAGGGTCTTCTCGATAACGTCGCTGATGTCGATGCAGGCCAGTTCGGGGACCGACGGCTTGCCGAAGAAGAGCAGGTCGTTGACTGTCTTGTCCAGGCGTTGCACCTGTTGCAGCACCTCTTTGAGAATACCGCTGCGGGGGTCGTCGGGCTCCAGGTCGTCCCTGATGATGCTCACGGCGGCGGAGATGCCGGCCAGCGGGTTCTTGATCTCGTGGGCGATGCCGGCCGCCATCTCACCGATGGCGGCCAGGCGGTCCGCCCGCTCCAACTGCTGGAAATGATACTGCTCCAACTCCTTTTTGGTCACCTCGAGCCGGTCCACCATGGAGTTGAAACTGTTGATCAATTTGCCGATCTCGTCATCCGTGCCCCGGTAATCGATGCGCACGCTCAGGTCGCCGTTTTCCACCCGCGACATATTGGCGGTCATGCTGTCCAGGGGCTTTTTGACAAACTTGAAGAGTATGAACGAAATGGTGATGGAGAGAAAGAAGGTGATGGCCACCGAAGAGGCGATGAAGATGCGCGAAGCCGCGAGCATCTGCATCTTGGTCCGGTAGAGCGAATAGTCCACGTTGAGGATGCCGATGACCTTGGCCTTGCTGCCGTGGCAGGTGTGGCACGCCGCCTCGTTGTAGATCGGCTTGACCATGGACAGCACCTCGCCGTAGGGGGGGAGGTCGAAGATACCGTAATGCTTGGGGTTCAGGTAGAGCCGGTAGTCATCCATGCCGACCACCTTGCCGACCTCGGCCGGGTTGGACGAGCGCAGGATCACCCCGTGGGGGTGGAAGATGCGCACGCCAACCAGTTGATTGTGCTGCCCCACCATGGCCAGGATCGAACTCACATCCTGGACGTTTCCCAGGTGCATGGTGTTGTAAATACTGTTTTCTACGGTATGGAGCAGCAGTTCGGTGCTTTCGCGGGCCGTATCGATCAACTGGGATTGCTGCTGACGGACGTTGAAAAAGGTATAGATGAAGATGCCACCCACAAGCAGGACAATGGTTGTGGCGATAATGCGGGTTGTCAGGCTCTTGAACACTAAGCTATCCCTGTGCGATGCCGACGCGTCGCTGTTGCGGCCGAAGGACCATGCGTGTCCTTCCGTCTGGGGCGAAGCCCCCGCGGCCAGGATTATTTCTCATTGGCACCGAAAAACGAGAGGATGGCGTCGTCAAGGTTGACCACCTTCTTCTCGGCGCTGCCGCGGCCTGCCGCCTCGTGCCGGGCGATGCCGCCCTGTTGCGGCACAGGCGTTGCGAACAGGAGCGAGATGTCGGATTTCGCGGATGACGCGGGCGGCGGGGAGAGCGGCGCCGGGAAGGGCGCGGGAACCGTATCCGCCGGGGGAACTGACGGCGTGTCGGCGACAGCTCCGACCTGGGGAGAAGGGGCCTGAAAAGCGCGCTGGTCGAATTCCCCCGATTTGAGACGCCGCATCATCTCCTTGTGCTGGTCCTTCATCAACTCTTCCACCACCGCCTCAAGGTTCTCGATCTTGAGGATGTCGGCGTAGCTGGTCTTCTTGGAACAGAGGATGACTCCCCCCCGGTAGAGCAGGGTAATGATGTGGGGTGAGGCGACACCGCTGTCCTCGGTTTGAACGTGGAACACCTCTCCCCGGTACATGACGTTGTGGTTGAATCCGAGAACCATGGGCAAACTCGTACGCGAAATAACGTAACCGATCAGACGTTAACACAAAAGCAGTAGTAACCGCAATAGGTTAAATAGTTGAATAAAAAAGAACTCCGCGTCAAATCGCCACGACAGGTCACCCTTCGGCGCCCAACAACCGTTTGATCCGGGCAACCGCCTCCATGGCGTCCCGGGCATAGAGATCGGCGCCGATCCGGTCGGCATATTCCTGGGTCACCACCGCCCCCCCACCATGGTAAAGGTTTTTACCCCGGCGGCCTTGAGCCGCCTGATCACGTTGTCCATCTCGGACATGGTGGTGGTCATGAGGGCCGAGAGCCCCACCGCGTCGACGGCGTGCTCCTTTGCCTTGGCGATGATGGTGGCCGCCGATACGTTCTTGCCGATGTCGAAGACCTGAAAACCATGGCTTTCCAGCAGGGTGCAGACGATATTTTTGCCGATGTCGTGGATGTCGCCTTCCACGGTGGCCATGAGGATGCGGCCGCGGCTTTCGAACGCCTGTCCCTGCATCTCCTCCTTCAGGCGGACGAAACCGGCCTGCATGGTGTCGGCCGACTGCATGACCTGGGGCAGAAAGAAGATGTTCTTCTCAAAGCGCCGCCCCACCTCATCCAGGCCGGGCAAAAAGCCCTCGTTGCTCACCTGCATCGGAGCAAGCCCTTCCCGCAGGGCCTCTTCCACCAGGGGGACGATGCCGTCCTGGTCGCCGTCGATAACCGCTTGGGCGAGGCGTTTGCGGATAGAGAGCGGGGTGCCCGGGGCAGCCACCGCCTGAGCGGCCGCCGCTGTCGGTTCGCCGCGATAGGCTTCGATATAGGCCGCCGCCTGGAGATCGCGGTTCAGCAGCACCATGGCCGAGCGCCAGGCCGCCATCATGGCGCCGTCCTTGGGGTTGATGATGGCGGCATCCAGCCCGGCCTCCATGGCCATGGCGAAGAATGCCGACGAGATCAGCGGCCGCTGGGGCAGGCCGAAGGAGATATTGCTGACCCCCAGCACCGTGGCGAGCCCCAGCTTCTGTTTGACCAGCCGGATGGCCCGCAGGGTCTCGGCGGCCCGTTTCTGCTCGGCGCTGACCGTCAGGGTCAGGCAATCGATGATGATGTCGGCGTCGGGGATGCCGTAGCGCCGGGCGGCGTTGCGGATGCGGCGGGCAATGGCCAGCCGCCCCTCGGCGGTATCGGGGATCCCCTTCTGGTCCAGGGCCAGGCCGATGACGGCAGCCCCGTACTTTTTAGCCAGGGGCAGCACACGGCGCAGACTCTTGGCCTCTCCGGAAACCGAATTGATCAGCACCTTGCCGTCGGCCGCCTTGAGTCCCCGCTCCAGGGCGGCCGGATTGGACGAATCCAGTACCAGCGGCACGCCGGCGGCAGCGGCGGCACAGAATACGGCACGTTCCATGGCGGCCGGTTCGTCGATGCCCGGGGCGCCTACGTTCACGTCCAGCAGGGTCGCTCCGGCCTCCACCTGCTCCATGGCCTCGCGGCGGATGTAGGCCACCTTGCCGTCCTGAAGCTCCTGGGAGTAGGCCTTTTTCCCGGTGGGATTGATGCGCTCGCCGATGATGGCGGTCTTGTGGCCGCCCCCCACCGCCGTCCAGGAGGAACGTCCGGAAAGGAACGTCACCCCTGCCGTCTCCGGGCAGGGCCGCCAGGGCTGCTGCATCGTGCCGAGCGCCGCCTTCATGACGCGGATATGGGCAGGCGTGGTGCCGCAGCAGCCGCCGATGACGCGCACCCCCGCCGCGATCATCCGTTCGTGATAAGCGGCCATCTCCTGCGGCGTACCGGGAAAGACGGTGGTGCCGTCCACAAGCTGCGGCAAACCGGCGTTGGCCTGGGAGATCAGCGGCAGGCCGGTCACCGTGCGCATCCTGCAGAGAATATCGTAGATGCCGTCAACCCCCAGCCCGCAGTTGGAGCCGACGATATCGGCCCCGGCAGCGGCCAGGGTGACGGCGGCGGACTCGGGGGGCGTGCCCAGCACCGAGCGGCCGTTGTCGTCGAAGGTGAGCATGGCGATGACCGGGATCGTCCCGGATACCTCGCGGATGGCGATCAGGGCGGCGCGGCATTCCTTGATGTCCAGAAACGTCTCCAGGCTGATCAGGTCCGCTCCGGCATCGATCAAGGCCGCCGCCTGCTCGCGGAAGGCCCCCTTCATCTCGTCGAAGGGGATCTCGCCCAGCGGCTCCACGAATTGGCCCGTGGGGCCGATGGAACCGCCCACGTACGCCCTCCCGTCCGCTTCTTTACGGGCTATTTCGACGGCACGGGCATTGATCTCGGCCAAACGCCCTTCCAGGCCGAAGTGGGCCAGTTTGAAACGGCTGCCGCCGAAGGTATTGGTGATGATGATGTCGGCCCCGGCCTCGATATAGTCGCGGTGCACCGATGCCACGACTTCCGGCATGGTCAGGTTGAGCTCTTCGGGGGACTGCCCCGGTTTCAAGCCCCGCTCCTGGAGCAGGGTGCCCATGGCCCCGTCGAGAATAAGCACCTTTTCGTGGAGAGCTTCGAGGAATGGTTTCATCAGTTTCCCTTTTTCGGTATCGGTATGGATGGTGCGCCGGCCAGGGCCGGCCCGGACGTTTGTTCCAGAGAATAGTCCGGCGCCAGGGGGGCGGACAGGTCCAGATGGTTGAGCACGGTCGAGCCGTTTCCCGCAACGGTCAGTTTCACCCGGCTGATCTGGGGGTAGTTGGCGCAGACCGTATCCACGAGGGAGTACACCGCCATCATCTCCGCCGAGCTGCCGGACGGCAGGTCCGCGGCGAACTCCCGGCTCAGGTCCACGACGGCCGTACCCCCTTCGAGGCGGACACTGTTCAAGGTGGTGCTTTCCGGCAGGGCCTCGTCATAGTCCCCCAGGGGACCGCTCAAGAGCGCATCCAGCGTATCCTTGATGCAGGCCCCGGTCTCGCGGCACGGTTCCAGTTCCCGGGCCTCGCGCACCAGCCGGGTGCCGTCGGCCACGAAGAACAGCACCGCCGTACGCGTGCCCGAAGGCTGCCTGGTTTGCGGTGCCGTGGGGATCTTGTAGCTGGTTTGGTACTTTCGCCAGAGCATCCCCCGAATACCAGGGCGATCACCAGAAACGGCAGTACCAGGCCGATATTGACACGCTTGCGCCGGACCGATGGCATGGCTCAGCACTCCTCTCCGTCGTTGTCCAGGTCCACCTGATACACATCCCCCAGGCGCCCCCCAGGAAACGGTTCCCCACCCGGATGAAACCTGCCGGGATGTCGCTGACGTAGTAGTGATGGTTCCCCTTCTCCGCGGCAGGCCGCAGGAGGTGTTTGTCGGCCAGGATGGCGGCCACGGTCCGGGCGGTCTCCTCAGCCGAATCCACCAGGGTGACGTCCGGCCCCATGATGTCGGCGATGAGCGGCTTGAGCAGCGGGTAGTGGGTGCAGCCCAGCACCAGGGTATCGATGCCGGCTTCTTTGAGTTCCTGCAGGTAGCTTTCGGCCGTAAGGCGCGCCACCTGATTGTCGGTCCACCCCTCTTCCGCCAGGGGGACAAACAACGGGCAGGCCCGGGTCAGCACACAGGCGTCGGGCCTGAGACGCTTGATGGCACGGGTATAGGCGCTGCTCCGGATGGTCCCGGCGGTGCCGATCACCCCCACCCGCCCGCTGCGGGTCACTTCGGCCGCCCGGCGCGCCCCCGGCTCGATCACCCCCACAACCGGCAGGGAAAATTGCCGCTTCAGGCCGGGGAGCGCTACGGCAGAGACGGTGTTGCAGGCCACGACCAGCAGCTTGATATCCCGCCGGAACAGGAACGAGGTAATTTCGTGGGCGTACCGGGACACGGTTTCGGGGGATTTGGTGCCATAGGGCACCCGGGCCGTGTCGCCGAAATAGATGGTATCTTCCTGGGGAAGCGCCCGAATGATCTCGCGCAGCACCGTCAGCCCCCCTACTCCCGAATCGAATATGCCGATGGCCTGCCAAGACACGCCTGAACCCCTCCTCCGATATCCCCTAAACGCTGATTGAATTTGAAATTATATACTCCTTTCCCTTTCCGAGGCAAGCCATTTGACGGACCGGGGCAATCGCCGGAATGCTTCTTTATTGTCCTTGACAAATCAGGAACCACTTATTACCTTGAAACCAAGAACTAGCACTCCCTGATGTTGAGTGCTATTTTTTTGGGGTTTGGCCATGGACGTGGAACTGTCGACCAGAAGCAGACAGATACTTGAAGCGATTGTCGAGGATTACATTGCCACCGCCGAGCCGGTGGGCAGCGGCTCCGTGGCGCGCAGACACGCCCTGCCCCTCTCGACGGCCACCATCAGAAACGTCATGGCGAATCTCGAGGAGATGGGGCTTTTGACCTCGCCCCACACCTCGGCCGGCCGGGTGCCGACCGAAAAGGCCTACCGCCTCTACGTGGACTCCCTGGTGGCGCTCCGCCAGGTCAGCCGCGACGAAAAGAAACTGATCATACGCCGCTGCCGCGAAGCGGGGGCCGGGCTTCTGGGGATTCTCAAGGAAACCAGCCGCACCCTGTCGTCGCTCTCCAATTATATGGGTCTCGTGGTGGCGCCCAGCTTCACCGCAGACGTATTCCGCCATATCGAATTCATCCGCATCGGGAGCCACAGGGTACTGGCGATCCTGGTGTCCAGCAACGGCACGGTGCAAAACCGCCTGGTGGAAAGCGACACGGAATTTTCCCAGGGCGACCTGGTCGCCATGGGCAATTACCTGAACGAGTTGATGCAGGGGCTGACCATCTCCCAGGCCCGCAAGCGCATCGTGGAAGAGATGCACACCGAGCAGGTGCAGTACGACAGCCTCATGCTGCGCGCCCTGCGCCTGAGCGAGCAGGCCGTTTCCGTCGAGGGTGACGAGATCTTCGTCGAGGGGCAGGCCCGTATCCTCGACCAGCCGGAATTCAGTGATGTGGGGCGCATGAAGGACATTTTCCGCGCCTTCGAGCAGAAGGGGCAGTTGCTGAAGCTCCTGGAGCGCTGCATGTCCGCCGACGGCGTACAGATCTATATCGGTTCCGAATCCCCCTTGAGCCAGTCTGCCGGCGTCAGCCTGATCACGTCCCGTTTCGTCACGAGCAGCAATACCGTCGGGCTGCTGGGGGTGATCGGCCCCACCCGGATGGGCTACTCCAGCGTTATCCCCATTGTCGATTACACCGCCCGCCTCGTGAGCAGGATGCTCGCGGAAACCTGAACCGAAGCGCAGCACTATCTAGAGAAAAGGAATCATAAGCAACCATGAAAGCGCACGATACCGTTGAACCGAAGAACACCGAACAAGCCGCCGCCCCGGGTACTGGCGCTGCCGACCAGGCCGCTGCCGGAGCGCTCGAGGTCGAGCCCTTGTCCCTCGAGGAGCAACTGGCCGCCAAGGAAAAGGAAGCACGGGAGAACTGGGACCGCTTCCTGCGGGAACGGGCCGACCTGGAAAACCTGCGCAAACGGACCAACCGCGAAAAAGAGGAATTGCTCAACTACGGCTACAAATCGCTGATCGAGGAGATCCTGCCGGTGCTGGACAACCTGGAGCGCGCCTTGGGCCATGCCTCCGAGGACGGGCTGCCCGCCCTGGTGGAGGGGATCCGCATGACTCACACCATGCTCCTGACCTCGCTCCGGAAATTCAACGTGACCCCGGTCGAGGCGGTCGGAGCCCCCTTTGACCCGGCCTTCCACCAAGCCATGGCCCAGGTGCCGACCGGGGAATTCCCCCCCAATACGGTGGTGGAGGAATACCAGAAGGGCTACCTGTTGAAGGACCGCCTGTTGCGCCCGTCCATGGTATCGGTGTCAACTGCACCCAAGAACCCGGAAGCCTGAGAGGGGAGCCGGGGGGGGGCGGGACGTTCGCCGGCCGCCCCTCCCCTGACCGCTTCACACATTATTTTCGCCGGGCCCTTGTTTTTTCCCAAAACGATGACTAGTTTGATTTCTACAGGAAGATATGAAAAGGAGGATTATCCGTCATGAGTAAAGTAATCGGAATCGATCTGGGAACCACCAACTCCTGCGTCGCGATCATGGAGGGTGGCGAACCGGTTGTTATCGCCAATTCCGAGGGAAGCCGTACGACTCCCTCGATGGTGGCTTTTGCCGACAATGGTGAGCGCCTCGTGGGACAGCAGGCCAAACGTCAGGCCGTCACCAACCCGGAAAACACCCTGTACTCCATCAAGCGCCTGATCGGCCGCAAGTTTGAAACGGATGCGGTCAAAAAAGACATCGCCATTTCGCCTTTCAAAATCGTCCGGGCAGACAACGGCGACGCCTGGGTCGAGGTGCGCGACAAACGCTATTCCCCCCCCGAAATCTCGGCCATCGTGCTGCAGAAGATGAAGAAGACCGCCGAGGATTACCTGGGCGAGACCGTCACCGATGCCGTCATTACCGTGCCGGCCTATTTCGATGACTCCCAGCGCCAGGCCACCAAGGACGCCGGCAAGATCGCGGGCCTGAACGTCCTGCGTATCATCAACGAACCGACCGCCGCCGCCCTGGCCTACGGCCTGGACAAGAAGAAGGACGAAAAGATCGCGGTCTTCGACCTGGGCGGCGGTACGTTCGATATTTCGATCCTTGAACTGGGCGATGGCGTATTCGAGGTGAAGTCCACCAACGGCGACACCTTCCTGGGGGGCGAGGATTTCGACCAACTGGTGATCGACTGGATCGCCGACGAGTTCAAAAAGGACCAGGGCATTGACCTGCGCGGCGACAAGATGGCCCTGCAGCGTCTGAAGGAAGCGGCCGAGAAGGCCAAGTGCGAACTCTCCTCCTCCGTGGAGACCGACATCAACCTCCCCTTCATCACCGCCGATGCCTCCGGTCCCAAGCACCTGACGCTGAAGCTTTCCCGCGCCAAGCTGGAATCGATCTGCGCCCAACTGCTGGCCAAGCTGGACGGCCCCTGCCGCACCGCCTTGAAGGATGCCGGCCTCTCCCCCAGCGAGATCGACGAGGTTATCCTGGTGGGGGGCATGACCCGCATGCCGGCCGTACAGAAACGGGTCGAGGACATCTTCGGCAAGACCCCCAACAAGGGCGTCAACCCGGACGAGGTGGTGGCCATCGGGGCAGGTATCCAGGGCGGCGTGCTGAAGGGCGACGTGAAGGACGTGCTGCTTTTGGACGTCACCCCGCTGTCGCTCGGCATCGAAACCCTGGGCAGCGTCATGACCAAACTGATCGAAAAGAACACCACCATACCCTGCCGCAAAAGCCAGGTGTTCTCCACCGCAGCCGACAACCAGCCGGCCGTGTCCATCCATGTCCTGCAGGGTGAGCGCGAGATGGCGCGGGACAACAAGACCCTCGGCAATTTCGAACTGACCGGTCTGCCGCCCGCCCCCCGCGGCGTGCCCCAGATCGAGGTCACCTTCGACATCGACGCCAACGGCATCGTCCACGTTTCGGCCAAGGACCTGGGCACCGGCAAGGAACAGTCCATCCGTATCACCGCATCCTCGGGCCTCTCCAAGGAAGAGATCGACAAGATGGTGCGCGATGCCGAGGCCCACGCGGAAGACGACCGCAAGAAACGGGAAGCCATCGAGGCCCGCAACCATGCCGACAGCATGGTCTACAGCACCGAAAAATCCCTCAAGGAGTTCGGCGACAAGATCGACGCCGTTGAAAAGGGGAATATCGAGAACAAGATCGCCGAACTGAAGAAGGTTATGGAAGGCGAAGACGCCGAAGCGATCAAAAAAGCTACCGACGAACTGGCCCAATCGGCCCACAAACTGGCCGAGGCCATGTACGCCAAGACCCAGGAGGCCGGGGCCGAGGGTGAGGGTGCTGCCGGCGCCGAGCAGTCCGGCGCGTCGAAACACAAAGACGAAAAGGTTGTCGATGCTGATTTCGAAGAGGTGAAGGAAGAGAAGAAATAGGCCGGAATAACGGGTAAACGGGTAACTTCATCAAGCACGGGCAGGCCTCCTCCGGGGGCGCTGCTCGTTGCGTTATCAGAGGCTGTTGAAAAAACCCAGGTTGTTCAAAAATAGTCAGATCGTCGCACCCGCAGAAGACCCTGCGGAGGCGTAGCAGCGCTACGCCGCACAAAAGGGACTTCGAGGATGGCGGCGAGATGGCTGTTTTTCAACAACCTCATCAAGGACACTATTTTGGCAAACGGCGAAAAACGCGATTACTACGAGGTGCTGGAGATCCACCGCAACGCCTCCGAGACCGAGGTCAAGAAGGCCTTCCGCAAGATGGCCATCCAGTATCATCCCGACAAGAACCCGGATGACAAGGCGGCCGAGGAGAAGTTCAAAGAGGTGACTGAGGCCTACGAAGTCCTTTCCGACGCCGAGAAGCGCGCCCAGTACGACCAGTTCGGCCACGCCGGCGTCTCCGGGGCCGGTTTCGGCGGTGGCGGATTCGGCGGGTTCGGGGCCGGTACCCCCTTCGGCGACATCTTCAGCGACATCTTCGGCGACATCTTCGGTGGCGGCGGGGGTGGACGCGGACGTGCCCAGGGGCGGCGCGGCGACGACCTGCTCTACAACATGGAGATCAGCTTCGAAGAAGCCGCCTTCGGCACCGAGCAGAAGATCGAGGTACCCTTTGCCAAGCGGTGCGGGACCTGCAACGGCTCCGGCTCGAAACCGGGCACCGAGCCGAAGGTTTGCCCCACCTGCCGCGGAGCGGGCCAGGTCCGGTATCAGCAGGGTTTTTTCAGCGTCAGCAAGACCTGCGGCCAGTGCAACGGCGAAGGCAAGGTCGTGGACAATCCCTGCCCGGATTGCCGCGGCAAGGGAAGCGTCAAGGACACCAAGACCCTCTCGGTCAAGGTGCCGGGCGGGGTGGAAACCGGGTCGCGCCTCAAGCTGACCGGCGAGGGGGGCCAGGGCAAAGGCGGCCCCAACGGCGACCTCTATGTAGCCATCAACGTCAAGGACCACCCCATCTTCCAGCGTGAAGACAACAACGTCATCTGCGAAATCCCGATCAGCTTCATCCAGGCGTCCCTGGGATGCGAGCTGGACGTGCCGACCCTGGACGGCAAGGTCGCCATGAAGATCCCGGACGGCACCCAGTCCGGCAAGATCTACCGCCTGCGGGGCAAGGGCATCCCCTCGCTGCAGGGCTACGGCCGGGGTGACCAGTTGGTGATCATCAGGGTGGAAACCCCCACCAACCTCAACAAGAAACAAAAGGAACTGCTGGAGGAGTTCGCCAAGATCAGCGGCGAGGAGGTCCACCCCCTGAAAAAGGGGTTCCTCGACAAGGTCATGGACATCCTGAGCTGACGGCCCGCTGCGCCATCCTTTAAGTGGGGAACGGATACGGGATGCCCGCGTCAAATTGACTTGCCGGGCATCCCGTTTTGCATTACTATTCCACGAAATCGAGTCCAGACCTGTCAGAACGGAGCGCATGCATGGACAAACAGCAGCTGGCGGAAAAGGCGACCGAGACGCTGCGCCCCTTTGAAACCGCCAACCTGATGAACACGATTCAGCACCTCACCCTGAATCAGATCTTCACCCACCCGGCGGTTTTGCTCGTTATCACGGCGGTTTTTTTCTTCGGCGTCGTCAAACGGTCGAAGACCGTCCTTTTGACGCTGTTCACCCTGATCGGGATGATCGTCATCGTCCGCTTCGCCATGCCGGCACCGGGCGAGGAATTGTCCATGAAATCCATGCTGCCGTTCATCGGCGGCGGCTTGGTCATCGGCGGCGTGATCATCTACTTTTCGCTCATCAAGTCGGACTGAATCCAGGAGAAGGGGCGTTATTTCATGAAAATCGACAAGCGGGACTGGCTGTTCATCGGGCTCATCGTTGTGGTGCTGGGGGTATTCTTCGCCATCTCCGGCAAAGAAAAGACCAAGTTCGTCCCCCTGGACGACAAGCATAAACCGTTTTACGACACCTTCGCCCAAACCGGCAGCAAAAAGGAAGCAGAAAAGGGGTGTGAAACCTGCCACAATGAAAAAGGGGTCCCCTTCCCCCCCAACCACCCCCCCAAGAACCGCTGCCTCCTCTGCCACAAGCTGAAACGTTGACGAGTGTTCAGGCAGTCTCCGCGTCAGGAGGCTGCCTATTTTTTCACCTTGCTCAGACTATTTTCCCTTCACCGTGGGGCGGTATCGGACCGGCGCCACACCTAACCATTCAACCGCCGAAACGGCGGGTTGGCCACAGAGCCGCGAAGGTTCTGGGGCAAATGTTTTTCCCGGTTCAATTTAAACGGCATCTCGTTTTGGCCCTGATTTTGCTTCGTTCTTTACCGAGCCGCACACACCTCACGTAAAAAAACGAGCGCGCTATGGCAGCCATCTCCTCCGACACATCCCGAAAACCCCGCATCTCCTACCACGAGTTCTATACCGATGGCTTCACCCCCCGCGAGCACTACCGGCCGTTGTGGGAGCATATCCAGTCGGTCGGCCAGAACGCCTTTGAGGCCAAGGTCCACGAATCGCAACTGGCCCTGCACGCCGAGGGGGTCACCTTTACGGTTTACGGGGATTCGGACGAGGGGATCGAACGCATCTGGCCCTTCGACCTGATCCCGCGCATCATCCCGGCCAGCGAGTGGAACATCATCGAATCGGGCCTCAAGCAGCGGGTCCGGGCCCTGAACCTGTTCCTCAAGGACATCTACCACGACCAGCGCATCCTCAAGGACGGCGTCGTGCCGGCCGAACTGATCTACCAGGGCAAGGACTTCCGCCGGGAGATCATGGGCGTCGACCCGCCCCACGACATCTACACGCACATCAGCGGCATCGACATCATCCGGGACGAGGACGGCAAATACCTGGTGCTGGAGGACAACCTGCGCACGCCCTCCGGCGTATCCTACATGATCGAGAACCGGGTCATCGAGCGCCGCATCCTCCCCGAGTTCTTCGCCAAATACCGCGTGCGCCGGGTCGAACACTACCCGGCCCTGCTGCTTGAGGCGTTGCGGGCCGTATCGCCCCGCGGCACGGGGCAGGCCGAGATCGTCGTGCTGACGCCGGGCATCTACAACTCGGCCTATTTCGAGCACACCTTCCTGGCCAAGGAGATGGGGGTGGAGCTGGCCGAGGGGCGCGACCTGGTGGCCAAGGACGACGTGGTCTACCTGAAAACCACCACCGGCCTGCAGCGGGTCGATGTCATCTACCGCCGGGTGGACGACGACTTCCTCGACCCGCTGGTGTTCAGGTCCGATTCCACACTGGGGGTAGCCGGGATCATCAACGCCTGGCGGGCCGGCAACATCGCCATCGTCAACGCCCCCGGCAACGGCATTGCCGACGACAAGGCGGTCTATCCCTATGTCCCCGACATCATCCGCTACTACCTGGCCGAGGCCCCCATCCTGCAGAACGTCCCCACCTACCAGATGACCGACCCCGAGGAGCGGGCCTACGTGCTGGACAACCTGGAACGCATGGTGGTCAAGGCGGTCAGCGAATCGGGCGGCTACGGCATGCTGATGGGGCCGGCCTCCACCCCGGCCCTGCGCAAGGAGTTCGCCGCCAAGGTGCTGGAAAATCCCCGGAACTACATCGCCCAGCCGGTGGTCCAGCTCTCGCGCCACATCTGCTACATGGACGGGGAACTGGAGGCGCGCCACCTGGACCTGCGGCCGTTCATCATCTACGGCGACGACATCGACGTGGTGCCGGGGGGGCTGACCCGCGTCGCCCTGACCAAGGGATCGCTGGTGGTCAATTCGTCCCAGGGGGGCGGCAGCAAGGACACCTGGGTCCTGGCCGAGTGAGGAAACGCGCCGCATACAGACAGGCTGTCGAAAAATCAAGGTTGTTCAAAAATGGTCAGATCGTCGCACCCGCTCGACAAGCCCCGAGGAGGCGTAGCAGGCCTACGCCGCACGAAAGGGCTTTCGAGGACGAAGGCCTGATGGCTGTTTTTCAACAACCTCCCGTAATCACAGAGGACACACCATGCTGAGCCGCATAGCCGATTCTATCTACTGGATGTCCCGCTATCTGGAGCGGGCCGGCGATACCGCCCGCCTGATGGAGATCAACCTGCTCTACCTGCTCGAGGCCGAGGAGGACATGTCCGAGGGGGACAAATGGCGGCCGCTGCTCAGCATCACCTCGGCGGAGACCGCCTTCAGCGGGCTGTACGGCGAGGGGCAGCTCACCCAGGGGCGGGTGTTGCAGTTCATGACCGCCGAAAAGAGCAACGGCAACTCGATCCGCACCTGCCTGCGCCTGGCGCGGGAAAACGCGCGCATTGCCCGCGACCGCATCTCGCGGGAGATGTGGGAGGCCATCAATGAACTCTGGCTGAACGTTGACCAACAGTTGAAAACACCGCTGCATCCCCTGCGGGCCAGTCAGTTTTTCTCCTTGGTGCGCAGCGAGGTGGCCCGTTTCCACGGCCTGACCAGCACCACCATGATGCGGGGCGAGGCCTTCGGCTTCTACCGCCTGGGCACGTTCCTGGAGCAGGCCGACATGACCGCCCGCATCCTGGACGTGAAGTACCACCTGCTCCTGCCGGACCTGAACCTGGTCGGTTCGGCCCTGGACTACTACCAGTGGGCGGCCCTCCTCAAGTCCCTCTCCGGGTACGAGGCGTTCCGCCGCAAGTACCACGCCGGCTTCCGCCCCATGGATGTGGTGGAGTTCACCATCTTCGAGCAGGAGTTCCCCCGCTCCCTGGCCTATACGGTCAAACGGATGCACCGGGCCCTGGCCGATACCGGCATCACCGGCAAGCAACGCTCGCCGATTGCCCTGGAGCGTCTGGAGGCCATGCTGGCCGGCAACTCGGCGGAGCAGATCTTTTCCACCGGCCTGCACGAATTCCTGGAGGAGTTCCTCGCCGCCATCGCCGCCCTCAACCAGGCGGCCCAGGCCGATTTCCTCGACACCCACATGGAAGAGCCGTGACATGCGCTACTTCATAGAACACGAAACCGTCCTGGAGTACCCGGAAGCGGTGCGCGAGCACCACGTGGAACTGCGTCTCACGCCCCGCGAGGATTCGCACCAGCGGCTGATCGCCATAGAGCTGGCAACCGAGCCGCCGGCCGGGTTGCGCAGCTACCGGGACTATTACGGCAATCACGTCACCGCCTTCGACATCATCCGGCCCCACCGCCGCCTGGTGACCCGCATGCGGGCCGAGGTCGAAAATACGCTGGAGAACCCCTTCGACTTCCCGCCGCTCCCCCCGGCGACGAACGGGACTGGCTCCGGGAGGCGCTCCGCACGACCCCGGCATGGTACGATTATATCCTCAGCCGCAGTCCGGCCACCCCGTCTCTGGGACAGTTGGACCCGGATCTGGCCTTCCCGTGCCATGAGCCGGGCCGCACGGTGCTGGAATCGGTGCAGCGGGCCATGGCGTGGATCACGACGGTGCTCCGCTACGAAACCGGCGTGACCACCGTCCACTCAGCCCTGGCCCAGGCCCTCGCCGCCGGGGCCGGGGTCTGCCAGGATTTCGCCCATCTCCTCATCGCCATAGTCAGATCGTGGAAAATTCCCGCCCGATATGTTATGGGATATCTGGCCTCCCGGAACGAGGAGGCGCAACCGCTCGCCCCCGCAACCCATGCCTGGGCCGAGGTGCTCGTCCCCGGCCGCGGCTGGACCGGTTTCGACGCCACCCAGCAGATCCTGGCCAACGACCTGTTCATTCCCGTGGCCGTGGGGCGCGATTACCTGGATGCGGCCCCCCAGCGGGGCAGTTTCAAGGGGGATGTGGCGGGCGACGAACCGGTGATACGGCTGTCCATATCTCAACAATAACCCTGGAGCAACGACGCGCCATGCCCGAATCATCACTCTCCATCACCACCTCGTGCATCCTCTCCCTGGAGATGCCCTACAGCGAACGGCTCTGCATCCGCCGCACCGTGTACCGCGGCGGCAACGGCCCCCGCGTCGCCATCGTGGCCGGCATCCACGGCGACGAACTGGAAGGGCTCTACGTCTGCCAACTGCTCGCCGACTGGCTCGAACGGATGGCCCGGGAGAACCCCGCCGGACTGACCGGCACCGTGGAGCTCTACCCGGCCATGAACCCCCTCGGGCTGGATACCCTGACCCGCGCCATCCCGGTCTTCGACACCGACCTGAACCGCAACTTTCCCGGTTCGCCCAGCGGCGACCTGCCGAAGCGGATCGCCCATGCCGCCATTGGGAACCTGTCCGGCGCAGCGCTGGTCATCGACATCCACGCCAGCAACATCTACCTGCGGGAAATCCCCCAGGTGCGGATCAACACCGATTTCGCCGACCGCCTCGTGCCCCTGGCCCAGCGCCTGAACCTGGACCTGATCTGGCTGCACGGCGCCATGACCGTGCTGGAGGCCACCGTCGCCCACAGCCTCAACAGCGTCGGCACCCCCTGCCTGGTGGTGGAGATGGGGGTCGGCATGCGTATCACCCCCGATTACTGCCGCCAACTGATGACCGGCATCCTGACCCTCTGGAAGGACCTGGGCGTACTGGCCCCGGACGTGGAGTTGCCGTCGCTCAACCACCTCCCCCTGATCGCCGACGACAGCAACGTTCACTACCTGAACGCCCCCACCTCGGGGCTGTTCGTGCCGGTCATCGAACACTGGACCGACGTGCGCAAGGGGCAACTGCTGGGCAACATCGTCTCCCCCCTCCAGGGGGGTATCCTGGCCGAGGTGCGCTCCCCGGTGGACGGCATCCTCTTCACCCTGCGCGAATATCCGCTGGTATACGAAGGTTCGCTCATGGCGCGGGTCATGGCCAGGAAAGGGAGGTTGGCATGAGCAGCCGCGATCTGGTACTCATGACCGCCCCGCTGCGGGAGGACTTCACCATCCCCTGCCACGAGATCGGCCCGGCCGCGGGGAACCCGGCCGTATCGTTCGTTTCCGGCCTGCACGGCGACGAGATCAACGGCATCTACATCCTGGCCCGCCTGGCCGATTTCCTCACGGCCGTGGAGGAGGGGGCATATCCGAAGCTGCGCCTTGCGCAACGGGTGCTGATAATCCCGGCGGTCAACGTGCTGGGCGCCAACACCCTGCGCCGCGCCTGGCCCTTCGACCAGAGCGACCAGAACCGCATGTTCCCCGGCAACCAGATGGGCGAAACCACCCAGCGTATCGCCTACACCGTGCTGGAGGCCACCAAGAAGTCCGCCTACCGCGTGGACCTGCACGGTTCCAACCTGTACTTCGAGGAGTTGCCCCAGGTGCGCCTCTACGATCCAACCCCGGAGGAGCGGGAAACCGCGCGGCTGTTCGGGCTCCCCGCCATCATGGAGCGTTCGGTAAGCCCGGTATTCACCACGACCCTGATGTACTCCTGGAAATACTGGCCCGGTCAGAGCTTCCTCCTTCAGGTGGGCCAGGCGGGTTCCATACAACTGCCCCACTGTCAGCAGGTCTTTCGGGGGCTGGTCGCGTTTTTGGGGAGGATCGGCGTGCTGGAAGGGGTGGAGGTGGCCGAGGCGGACCAGGAGGCCCTCTACTTCACCAGGGAGTGCTCCGTGCGCATCTATGCCGACCGGGCCGGCATGTTCGTCTCGGACAAAACTCTGGGGGGCTGGGTGAGCAAAGGGCAGGAGTTGGGGTACATCTACGACAGCTTCAACGGCGCCGTGCGCACCAGGGTCACCGCGCCGGCCGCGGGGCTCTTGACCGGCATCCGCCGCCAGCCGATGCTCTTCGAAGGGGACCTTTTGGTGCGGATTTGCACCCGGTAGCCCTGACGGGCCGCCCGGTTGGTTGTGGCGTGAGTAAATTCATTCTCTCACCCGGTCAATACAGCTCGTACTTCAACAAGCGGCATTCGATCGGCCCGTTGAAGAGCACATAGCGGCGCGCGGCCTTCAGGCCGATGTATTTGGCCAGCTCCAGGTTGCCGGTCAGGACGAAACCGGTCCAGCCGCGGCAGCGCTTTTTCAGGACATCGCCGATCTGGCAGTACAACTCCCGCAGTTCGTCCTCATCCCCCAGACGCTTGCCATAGGGGGGGTTGATGATCACGACCCCCGTGTCCCCCTCCGGCCTGAACTCCTCCAGGGCGGCGTGAAAAAAGTGCAACTGCCCCTCGAATCCGGCCAGCGCGGCGTTGCGGGCCGCCAGGACCAACGCCCGGCTGTCCCGGTCATAGCCGGTGATCAGGCCGAGTGGGAGCCGCTTGATGCCGCCCTCCGCCTCCCTGAGCAACTTTTTCCACACCCTGTCGTCGAAATCCTGCCAGCGCTGAAAGCCGAAGGTGCGCTTCAGCCCCGGCGGCACATGGGCTGCCACCAGGGCCGCCTCCACCGGGATCGTCCCCGAGCCGCACATGGGGTCGGCCAGGGGGGAGGAACCGTCCCAACCGGTCAGGGCGACCACGGCGGCGGCCAGGGTCTCGCGCATGGGGGCCTCGTTGCGCTCCAGTCGGTAGCCGCGGCGGTCGAGGGCGTCACCCGAGCTGTCCAGGCTGACGGTACAGACGTTGCGGGACAGGTGGACATTGATGCGCAGGTCGGGCGCCGCCGTATCCACGCTGGGGCGGCTGCCGCACGCCTCCCGGACCCGGTCGACCACGGCGTCCTTGGTCTTGAGGGCCACAAAGCCCGAGTGGGTCAGGACCGAGTCGCGCAGGCTGCAATCCACCGCCAGGGTCATGGCGGGGGTAATCAGCTCCGGCCAGGGGATGGCGTGCACCCCGGCGTACAGCTCGTCGGGGGACGAGCAGGGGAATACGGCGAGCTGCACCAGCACGCGGCTGGCGGTGCGCAGCCAGAGGTTGGCCCGGTAGAGCCCCTCGCGGTTGCAGGTAAAGGAGACCCCGCCGCGACCGGCGGCCACGTCCCCCGCCCCCAACTGTTCAAGCTCGTGGGCCGCAATCTCCTCGGCGCCGCGGGGGACGGCGGCAAAGCAGGTCATCTTCGGATCGGGCCGCTCGGCCTGGCGCGGGCCGCGCCGTAGTATGTGGTTCTTTTCACTCATGGTGTACCGCCTGTCTCCTGTTCCCATAGTGCCGCCAGCAGGCGGCGCGTTTCCTCGGGGGTCCCGCTGTTGTCGATCACGATCCTGCCATGACGTTCCTTCTCGGCCAGAGGCATCTGGCTGGCAATGATCCGGCCGGCCTCGTCCCGGCCGATGCCGTCCCGCGCCATGAGCCGCTCCACCTGGATCCCGGGCCGCACCGTCACCACCCAGATCTCGTCCACCCGGTCGGTGGCGCCCGCCTCGATCAAGAGAGGCGCCATGTATATCACGATCCGCTCGCCCGCGGCCGCGGCCCGGGCGATGCGTTCCTCCGCCAGACGCCGGATCTCGGGATGCAGGACCGCCTCAAGCTGCCGCCGTTTTTCCCCGTCGGCGAAAACCATACGAGCCAGGCGCTTGCGGTCGAGGCTGCCGTCCCCGTGCAGCACACCGGTTCCGAACAGCGCGGCGAGCCGGGCCAGGCAGGGGCTCCCCGGTTCCACCGCCTCCCGGGCCAACCGGTCGGCATCGATGACCGGCACCCCCCGTTCCTCGAAGAAGCGGGCCACGCTGCTCTTGCCGGTGGCGACCCCGCCGGTCAGGCCGATGACGCGGATTCCGGGCGGCTTCATTGCAGCTCCCTGAGCTCGGTGTACGCGCGGCGGAAATTGGCATCGAAAAAGGTGCGGAATCCGGGCATGGCCTGGAACTGCGGCAGGGAAAACTCCCGCTTGGCGGCGTCCGCATCCAGACCTTTCGCGGCAAGCCGCAGGATCTCGGTGGTGAAGTCGCGGAAGAAGGACTGGAACCGCCTGATGCCGTCGCCGTTCGTCACCCCCCCCAACCCCGGGACGACCGTGCGCGCCCCCACCTCGGCCAGGGTATCCAGGTCCATGAGCCAATCGCGGAAATAGCCGTCCCCCATGTAACCGCCCACATCGTTGAACAAAAGGTCGGAGGCGAACAGGACCCCGTCCTCGGGAAGGGTGACGAACACATCCCCTTCGCTGTGCCCGCGCTCGGTGGCGGTCATGACGATCTCCCGGGAACCGCGCTTGATGGTGAGCCCCTGATCGAAGAAGATCACCTGGTTTTTGATCCGGCCCGGTTCCTTTCTGAGGATCTGCCAGGTGCGCCGGGAGGTGATGATGTCGGCATTGCGCGGGAAATCCGTATCCAGGGCGTCGAAACCGCTGTGGTGGTGGGTCAGGACGACATAGCGCACCTGGAGCGGCGTTACGGTCCCGACGAAGTCGATCAGCTCCCTGGTGGTGGCCTTGGTGAAATGGGCACCGGCCAGGATAACCTGATAGTCGGCCACGACGATCAGGCAATTGCTGGCGGCCCTGCTCCCCGGCTCGGCAATGGCCGCATACACGTCATCCCCGACCTTTTGGAACCTGAAGCTGGCCGCAGCGGCAAAAACCGGCACGGAGAGCGCAATAAAGAACACCATGGCAAAGGACGCGCGTTTCATGGTTTTCCCCCGAAAACGCATTCTAACAGAGCATCCGCCAAAAAGACAGATTTTTGGCTTGAGTTGGCCGTTCAATTAGTGTAATTTGTCTGGATAATGTTCGATGTTGGGCAGGAACGGTGCGGGCGGTTAGCTCAGTTGGATAGAGTACAGGCCTCCGAAGCCTGGGGTCGTGGGTTCGAATCCCATGCCGCCCGCCAATCCTGCAACACGGTATGGATGTCGTACCTCTTCGTTCGTCATGGCGTCACGCGGGTAACAGTCCCATGCCAACACGCGGCACATCAAGCATTTTCCACAACCTTCTCCAGCCGTCTCCAATCGCCATCTCCATCGTAAACATCGTGCTGCTGGTCATGCTCGGCTGGCTGGACTACATAACCGGCGATTACTCCCTGATCATCTTCTATCTGATCCCGGTATCGCTCGCAGCGTGGCATGCGGGCAAGGCGGTCGGTGCGTGTTTTTGCCTTCTTGCGTTCATCACCCGCCTGGTCGCCGACGGAGCCGGTACCTCATTCTCCTTTTCCTATTCACCGCTCCATTACTGGAATGTCTTTGTCGAGTTCGGCTTCCTGCTCATCATGAGCTTTCTGGTCGCGACCCTGAAACGGCACCTGCACACGGAAAGGTCGCTGGCGAGCAACGACCCCCTGACCGGGCTGCTCAACCGGCATTCCTTCTTCGCGTCGGCCGACCACCAGGTGAACCGTTCGCGCCAGAGCGGGCATCCGGTCTCCATCGCCTGCATCGACCTGGATAATTTCAAGGAGGTCAACGACCGGTTCGGCCACCACACCGGGGACAGCCTGCTCAGGGAGGTGGCCGCCATCATCAGGGCAACCGCCCGGGAGAACGATCTCCACGCCCGGTTGGGCAGCGACGAGTTCGTCGTGCTCATGCCCGGTACCGACAGTAGCGCGGCCCTGCCGCTGCTCGAAACGCTCCACCGCCATCTGCGGCAGGCGATGGCCCACAGGGACTGGCCGGTCGGCTTCACCATCGGCGCCGTCACCTGCCGTAACGATCTGCCCGCCATCGGCGCGTTCGTCCACCGGGCCGAAGAGCTGGCGCGCAGCGCCAAGGGGAGCGGAATGGACGGCATCGCGCATGTGGTGGTATGATCATCTTCACATCGTGACTATCACGGAGGGATTTCATGGCAAAGGGCAGTTTTGACGCAACCGATCTCTTGGCCCCGCTTATGCTGCGGATACCGCTGGGGCTGATCTTCATGGCCCACGGCTCGCAGAAACTGCTGGGCCTGTTCGGCGGGCAGGGTTTGACCGCCACCCTGAAGACTTTCGAGGTGAAGCTGGGGGTTCCGCCGATCTTCGCCCTGTTGGCGATCATTGCCGAATTCGGCGGCGGCTTCGGCGTGTTGTCCGGGTTCCTGACCCGGTTGTCGGCGGCCGGCATTTCCGCGGTCATGCTGGTGGCCATCTACAAGATCAGCTGGGTGAACGGTTTTTTCCTGAATACCTATTGCGTGCCGGGCCGCGGCCATGGCATCGAGTTCAACATTGCGCTTTTGGGCATGGCCCTCTACCTGGTTATCGCCGGCGGAGGCCGCTGGTGCCTGGACCGCCTGGTATTCCGTTCCTAGGGGCCGAGCACGCAGCACCTCTGAACCCATCATGAAAACCAAAGGCGGGCCGAGCCCGCCTTTCGATTGCCAAAGGAGCACACGTGGAAATGCATAACCAGCAGGAAGTCGGCAAGCGCCGAACCTTTGCCATCATCAGCCATCCCGACGCCGGCAAGACCACCATCACCGAAAAACTGCTGCTCTTCGGCGGGGCCATCCAGCAGGCCGGGGAGGTCCGTGCCCGGAAGAGCTCCCGCCATGCCACCTCCGACTGGATGGAGCTGGAAAAACAGCGTGGCATCTCCGTCACCTCCTCCGTCATGAAGTTCACCTATGGCGGCTGCGAGATCAACCTGCTGGACACCCCCGGCCACAACGACTTCTCCGAGGACACCTACCGGGTCCTGACCGCCGTTGACTCGGTGCTGATGGTGATCGACTCCGTGAAGGGGGTGGAGAGCCAGACCAAGAAGCTGCTGGAGGTCTGCCGCCTGCGCCATACCCCGATCATGACCTTCATGAACAAGCTGGACCGGGAGGGGCAGGACCCCCTGGACCTGTTGGACGACATCGAGAAGAACCTGCACATGCAGACCGCCCCGGTCACCTGGCCGGTGGGGATGGGCAAGCGCTTCCGCGGGACCTACCACCTCTACACCAAGGAGCTGACCTTTTTCGACCCCGATGCGGCCAACGGCACCGGCCAGGTGCTGACCGCCACCGGCCTGGACGACCCGCTGCTGGACGAGTTGCTGGGGGGTCAGGTGGACGAACTGCGCCATAACGTGGAGCTCCTGGAGGGTGCCGCCCACCCCTTCGACAAGGAGGCCTACCTGGCCGGCCGGCAGACGCCGGTCTTTTTCGGCAGCGCCATCAACACCTTCGGCGTCCAGCAGCTTTTGGACGCATTCGTGGAGCACGCCCCCGCGCCGCTGCCCCGCGAGACGACCAGCCGCATGGTGTCGCCCTACGAGGAACCCTTCAGCGGCTTCACCTTCAAGATCCAGGCGAACATGGACCCGGCCCATCGGGACCGGATCGCCTTCTTCCGCATCTGCTCCGGCAAGTTCACCCGCGGCATGAAGGTCAGGCACGTGCGCCTGGGACGCGAGGTGCAGATCGCCAACGCCACCATCTTCATGGCCCAGGACCGGACCAACGTGGAGGAGGCCTGGCCGGGGGATATCATCGGCATCCACAACCACGGCACCATCAAGATCGGCGACACCTTCACCCAGGGGGAGGAGCTGAAATTCACCGGCATCCCCAGTTTCGCCCCGGAACATTTCCGCAAGGTCCGGCTGCTCAACCCCATGAAGTCAAAGGCCCTGGAAAAGGGGCTGGTGCAGTTGGCCGAAGAGGGCGCCACCCAGGTCTTCAAGCCGCTCATGGGGGCCGACTGGGTCATCGGGGCGGTCGGGCTTTTGCAATTCGAGGTGGTCATGCACCGCCTGGAGTTCGAATACGGGGTCAAGGTGGCCTTCGAGCCGGTCAGTTACGTGACCGCCCGCTGGGTCCTGGGGGAGAAGAAGAAGATCGAGGAGTTCGAGAAGAAGGAGGTCATGCACCTCTACATCGACGGCGAGGGGAAACTGACCTACATGGCCGGCAGCCAATGGCGCCTGGACAATACGATCGAGAACTGGAAGGAACTGGAGTTTCACGAAACCAGCGAGCATTCATGATCCCGAAAGCCACAGCAGAGACGCAGAAGCCCGGGGAACGGCGGGACAGGCGCACGTTTCGGGCAACACTCGGGGCGATCCTGGATTTCCCGCTGTCGCACTTTCCGCTCTTCCTGCCTGGGGTCCACCCCATCGCCGCCTTCTTCATCCTGCGGCGGCTGAAGCGCCGGGGATACTCCAACTGCACGGTGCACACCACCGCCAAAGGGCTGGTGGTGCATGCCCAACGTTAAAACAGCGGAGGGCGGCTCCTGACAGGGCCGCCCTCCGTTTGTTTCCCACCGTTCAATTCCCGCCCGCGGCAGCCTGACGGCTACCCCATGAACTTGGATATCTCGAAACCGATCTGCCCCAGGGGCAGCACCTCATCGGCCACCCCGCCTTCGACGCAGGCCCGGGGCATGCCGTAGATGGTGGACGTGGCCTCATCCTGGGCAATGGTCAGCCCCCCCTTGCTTTTCAGGAGCTGCATCCCCTTGAAGCCGTCGTTGCCCATGCCGGTCAGGATAACCCCCAGCATGGAGCCGTTGGTTGCCTCGGCCATGCTGGACATCATCAGGTCCACCGAGGGGATGTACACGTACTGCGGATAGGCGCTGGTGGGGACGGTTTTGACCACAATGCTCGTCCCATGGCGCACCAGGGTGGTATGCATGCCGCCGGGGGCGATCAGCGCCAGCCCCGGCTTGAGCACATCGCCATCCACCGCCTCCCGGATGGTCATGGAGCATTTGGCGTTCAGGCGGTCGGCATAGGGGCCGGTAAAGGCCTTGGGCATGTGGATGCCGACGATGATGCCGTAGGGGAAATTGACCGGAATACGGGACAGCACCTCCTGGAGCGCCACCGGCCCCCCGGTGGATGCCCCGATCCCCACGTAATTGATCTTTTTGCCGGTAAACCGCGACGCCGTGGGGCGTGTCGGAGGTGCGGCAACGGGGGTGACGCCGGCCGTCCGGACCGGGGAGGAGGCGGTTGCGACGCGCCCGACATAGGACTTGCCCGCTTCCCGGACCTTGCGCAGCAACTCCTCGCGGAAGATGTTCTGGGCCTCGGCCGAGTCGGTGACGTTCTTGGGAATGTAATCGATGGCGCCGGCATCAAGGGCTTCGAAGGTGGCCTTGGCCCCTTCGTTGGTCAGGGTGGAGACCATGAGCACCCGGGTGGGGGCCTTGGCCATGATCTGGCGCAGGGCTGCGATGCCGTCCATGCGCGGCATTTCCACGTCCATAGTGATGACGTCCGGCTTGAGGGCAATGGCCTTTTCCACCCCTTCCATGCCGTCTGCCGCCGTGCCGACGATATCAAAGGAGGGGTCCTTGGAAAGGACGCTTCGTATTGCCATGCGCATGAACGAAGAGTCGTCGACGATAAGTACCCGTGTTTTTCCGCTTCGGGAAGTAAGCATCAATCCCCCGCCTGTTCGTGTGAAGTAAATATTGACCTGACCAGTTCCTTGACATCGGGAATGGCGTCGTCCAGTTCATAGCAGAAACGCTCGACATCGAGGTTTGCCAGATTCGGGGCCTCTTTTCGGAGGATCTGCCACCCTTCCTCGTCGGACAGGTTGAAACTGACCCACTCCCTGCCGCCGTAATTGAGTTCGCGCACGCTGCAGAACAGGTCCGACAGGTTGACGATGGCGCACAGGACCGGGTCGATGGTCGCCTCGGAGGGGGTGTGGTGCTGGGAAATCAGCTCGCAGTACACCTCGGGGAAGTTCCATTTCCGGGCCATGCACAGGCCGATCTCGCAATGGGTCGTGCCCAGCCGCTCCGCCTCGGCGTCCACCAGCTTGATCGGCTTGTCCTTGATGCGGTCCAGGATCGCCTGAAAATCTCCGCGCTGATACTGGCTCAGGAACACCACGCCCAGGTCGTGGATGATGCCGCCGATATAGGCCTTCTCGAGATCCGGGTAGCCGATCTTCTCGGCGATGATCTTGGCGACCATGCCGACCCCGAAGGAGTGTTCCCAGAAGGCGCTGATCTGAAAATCGTCCGTATCGGAGTCAAAGGCGTTGATCAGGGAGGTGGTCAGCGCCAGTTCGCGGATATGCTTCAAGCCGAGGTAGACCAGGGCCAGCCGCAGGGAGGTGATGTCGTGGCCGGGCTTGAAGACCGGCGAGTTGACCATCTTCATCACCCGGGCGGTCATGACCTGGTCGGTCAGCATCAGGTCGGCCACATCCTCGACCCGTACGTCCGGCTGGTCCAGGAGAAGCAGCACCTGGGTGGCGACCACCGGGATCGTCGGCAACTCCTCGATGGTGCCGACCAGCTCTTCCGCTCTCTGTATCATCGCGAGCTTGTCCATGGAATATACCTTTCAGGCTACTTTTTGTAGGTGAAACCACCGGGGAAGTGGACGGTCTTGAACTTGTCGTTGACCCCATGCAGGGACTCGGATTGGCCTACGAAGAAATAGCCGTACGGTTGCAGGTTGTTGTAAAAGTGTTGGACAACCTTGGATTTCGAAGCAGTATCGAAGTAAATCAGCACGTTGGCGCAAAAGATGAAATCGAAGCTCTTCATGAAGATCATCTTGGAATCATCGTACAGGTTGAGCTTGTTGAAGGTGACGAACTTCTTGACCTCCGGCGAAAGGAGGAACTTGCCGTTCTCCTCCTTGATATACTTGCGCTTGTAGAGGTCGGGGATGTTGCGGACCGAATAGGCGTTGTACACCCCCTCCTTGGCCTGGGCGATGACGGTCTCGTTGATGTCGGTGCCGACAATCTCGATAATCCAGTCCTTGAGAAGCGTCGTACGTTTTTCCAGCAGCATCATGGACATGGTGTAGGCCTCTTCCCCCGAGGAGGAACCGGCGCTCCAGATGCGCAGTTTGCGAAACCCCATTTTGTTCTTGATCTCGACGAGTTCGGGCAGAAGCTTCGTTTCCAGCGCGGTCAGTTGCGGCACGTTGCGGAAGAAGTAGGTTTCATTGGTGGTGATCTCGTCCATCAGGTACTTCAGTTCTTCGGCGCCGCGGGGCGACTTGAGGAGCTGATAGTACTCCATGTGCGTCTTGGTGCCGGTCGTCTCCATCCTCCGGCTGAGCCGGCTCTCCAGAAAATACTTCTTGGTGGTATGGAAGTACATTCCGCAGATATTGTAGATGAAGTCGCGCAGTTGTATGAAATCATTATCGGATATTGACACGGTCGATCCTTTTGGGCTTATGGTTGGTGCCTGCTCCAAGAACGCCAGCATCCCTCTGACAGTTATCGGGTCGGAAACCTTCAGTGGTACTGTTTCGTCCAGGTACTCGTTTTATGCGGGTCCAATCGCCGGCTCGGGCCGCCGGGAAGAAAACCTTGGGGCGGTGCCGCCGGTTACCTGCCCGGAGCGCCTTCGCCGTCGTCGATGAGCCCGACCGGATCGACGATCAGGGTGACCCGGCCGTCGCCGAGGATGGTGGAGCCGGCAATGCCCGGGATGTTGGCCAGGTAGTTGCCGAGCGACTTGATGGCCACCTCCTGCTGGCCCACCAGGCGCGTGACCACGAGGCCCATGCGCTTGTCCGCGGCGCCGACGACGACCACATAGCAGAAATCGTCGTTTTCATAGCGCTGCTGCACGTTGAACTTCCGTTGCAGGCGCATGAGCGGCAGCACCGATTCGCGCAGTTTGAGCACCTCCTGACCGCCGACCATGTGGAACATGCGCTGTTCGACCCGCAGGGTCTCCAGCACCGAGGAGAGCGGAATGGAGTAGACCTCGCCCTCCACCTCCACCAAAAGCGACTGAATGATGGCCAGGGTCAGGGGGAGACGCAGGATGAATTCCGATCCCAGCCCCTTTTCGCTCTTGATCTCGATCAGGCCGTTGAGCTTCTTGATGTTGGTCTTGACCACGTCCATGCCGACCCCCCTGCCCGAGAGGTCGGAAGCCTTCTCCTTGGTGGAGAAGCCGGGCAGAAAGATCAGGTCGAAGATTTCGCGCTGGCTCATGGCGGCCAGTTGATCTTCGGAGACCAGCCCCTTTTCCACGGCCTTGCGCCCGACCCGGTCGGTGTCGATGCCGCGGCCGTCGTCCTTGATGCTGATGATGATCTGGTTCCCCTCGTGGACGGCGGCCAGGATCAGGGTGCCCACCCGCGGCTTCCCGGCGGCCACGCGTTCGTCCGGAGTTTCCAGGCCGTGGTCCATGGCGTTGCGGATCAAGTGGATGAGCGGGTCGCCGATCTCGTCCACCACCGAACGGTCCAGTTCGGTCTCCTCGCCGAAGATCTGCAGATCGACCTCTTTCCCCAGGTCGCGGGCCAGGCTGCGGACGATGCGGGGGAACTTCTTGAAAACCTTGTCCACCGGGATCATGCGCATCTTCAGGACCTGCATCTGCAGTTCCGAAGTGACAAAACTCATCCGCTTGGTGAGCTTGCCGAATTCCTCATTGAAATCGAGCCGCTCCGAGTCCCCCTGCTGCAGGTCCTGGTTGAGCTGGATCATGCGGTTGCGTTCGAGCACCAGTTCGCCCACCTGGTTCATCAGGTCGTCAAGGCGCTTGACATCGACGCGCACGGTGGTGTTGTCGGAAAGGTCTTCGCCCTTGCCCTCGGCCGGCTTGGGCACCGGCGCCTTCTTGGCGACCGCGTCCCCGGCCGGTTTCGGCGGTGGGACCGGCGCCACCTCCTGCGTGACCGGCGCCGGCGGCGGTTCGGCCGGCGCGGCCTCCGGGGAAGGGGCGGCGGCAGGCTCGGCAGCCGCTTGCTGGCTCGTCCCGGAAGCGGGCTCCGCCGCGGCCGGAGCCGGAGCGGCAGCGTTCTCGGAGAGAAGCGGCAGCAGCTTGGCGATGGTGCCGTCGATCTCCCGCTCCTGAATCTCACCCGCCTTGATGTCGCTCACCAGCACCTTGACCAGGTCCGTGGCTTCGAGTATGACATCCATGATCTCGGAGGTCACCGCCAGCTCCCCCTTGCGCAGGCGGTTGAGCACATCCTCCGTCTTATGGGTCACCTTGACCAGGAGGTCGAAGCCCAGAAAGCTCGAAGCGCCCTTGACGGTATGGATCGACCGGAAAATCCGGTTGAGAAGTTCCGGGTCGTCCGAGGCCTTCTCCAAAGCCACAAGGTCGTCGTCGAGCTTTTCAAGCAACTCGGTCGTCTCGGTAAGGAAGCCTTCCAGCAGTTCCTGGTCTTCACTATCAAACGGTGGCATTAACGTCTCCTTGAAAAAAACTGGACACTACGCTACATGGATGCGAACAGCTGCCTCTCGTCGCCGGAGAACATCTTCTCCAGGTCGAGCAGCACCAACAGGCGCTCGGCTTGGTTTATTACACCCGCAATGCACTCCTGGTCAATGCCGCTGGCAACGACCGCGGGAGAAGGCTGGATTTCGCTGCCGGAAATGCGGATGACCTCCGAAACGGCATCGACGATGAACCCCATCAACTCCCCTTCCACGTCCATGACCATAATGCGGGTCTGTTTGTCGTTGTCCACTTCCATCAGGCCGAATTTCTTGCGCATGGAGATGATCGGAATGACCTTGCCGCGCAGGTTGATGACACCGTCCACATAGGAGGGGGTATTGGGAACGCGCGTTACGTTCGGCATCCGGATGATTTCCCTGACCTTGAGGACATCGACCCCATATTCCTCCTGATCGAGATTGAAACTTACCAACTGTATCAGTTTGTCGCGAGATTCATCAGATTTCACCGGCACGAGCGCATCGTTCATCGTTCCCTCCTCCCTGTGGGTAGCCATGCTCGAAATGATCAAAATAGTTATGGAAGTTTGCTGGCGCACCATTCCATAAATAAATTAGAATACTAAATTATGCCTAATATTTATCACGCAGGCCACCATTTATCAAGCACGATAAAAATATTATTCGCGGCGGCTCGCGCCGGACGAACCAAGCCACCCGGCGATCCCGCGAAGAAACATAAAGTCATTTTCTTGACTTTAGTGTCAATGCGCCCTATTATTCATTTTCACTGCCTTTCGAAAGGCACATCGCCGCGCACCTCCGTCTGCAATGGAATACGTCAATGGATACTCCAGGCACCATTTTCATAGTCGAGGACGATCGCAAGACCTGCGATCTCGTATCGGCCTTTTTGAAATACCAGGGGTACGACATCGTTCACGCCACCCAGGCGTCCACCATTTTTGACACCATCCATGAAAAGCATATCGGCATCGTGATCGCGGACTTGAAGCTGCTGGCCGATATTGCCCCGGACTTCATGGATCGGGCCAAAAAGATAAACCCGCTCCTCGTGTTGATCGGCTACGGCAGCGACGTCCATATCGGCTCGGCGAGCGAAGAGAATGTGTTTCTCCTCTCCAAGCCCCTCAACCTGGACGAGCTGGAAAGCCTGGTCATGCGCGCCCGGGAGTTCCAGACCATGAAAATGCCCGATGCCGCGACGGTGCCGCACCCCCCGCACACGCTCTCCTCCTCCATAATCGGGAAAAGCGGCCGCATGGTCGCACTCTTCGAATTGATCGAAAAGATAGCCGCGTCCAACGCCACCGTGTTGATCCAGGGAGAATCCGGCACTGGCAAGGAACTTGCAGCCCGTGCCATACACCAGTTGAGTTCCCGAAGCAACAGGAACTTTGTCCCGATCAACTGCGCGGCTATCCCCGAGGATCTGATCGAGAGCGAGTTGTTCGGCCACGTCAAGGGCTCTTTTACCGGCGCGTACGCCAATCGCGCCGGACGCTTCGAGATGGCGGACAAGGGCACCCTGTTCCTGGATGAGATCGGCGACATGAAGGCCAACCTGCAGGTCAAGCTCCTGCGGGTCCTGCAGAGCAAGGAGTTCGAGCCGGTCGGATCGACGAAGTCCCAGAAGGTGGACGTCCGCATCATCGCGGCGAGCAACAAGAAGCTGGAGAACCTGGTGGAGTCCCAGGATTTCCGGGAAGACCTCTTTTACCGGCTGTCGGTCATCCCCATCACCATCCCCTCCCTGCGGGAACGGCGCGAGGACATACCGCTGCTCATCGACTTCTTCCTGAACCGCTTCAACGGCGAGAAGCGGCACGCGGTGACCGGCTTTTCCAGCGAAACCCTCGCAATCCTCTGCGCCTACGACTGGCCGGGGAACGTGCGGGAATTGGAGAACCTGGTGGAGCGCCTGGTGATCCTCAAGGACAGCGGCTTCATTACCCCGGATGACCTGCCGGAGAAATACCTTGCCCGGCCGGTTCAGGTGCAGGCCCCGGCAATCCCGGACGGAAACGCGTTCCCGGAAAACGGCATCTGCCTCAACACGGTCCTCGACGAGTTCGAGAACCGGCTCATCCTCCAGGCCCTGGAGCGGACGGGGGGCAACAAGAAGGAAGCGGCCATGCTGCTGAACCTGAAACGCACGACCCTGATCGAGAAGCTGAAGAAAAAGAACCTGGCCTACGGCAAGGAGTTCGAGGCGCAATGACCATCGACATCAGCGGCAGCCTGTCGCTTCTCAAATCGGTTCTGGCGCAGGAATTGCGCAAAAACGGGTCCCAGGACGCCGCCGGACAGCCCGACGGCGTCTTCGCCGAACGGCTCGACCGCGCCCTGGAAACGGCGGCGTCGGAACAGACCCGGCAGTCCAGTGCCCAGAACCTTGCCGAGGTCCTCAGCCTGCAGATGCTCCACACCACCCTGAGCCTGGCGGGAGACGGCGCGCCCGACGCCTCGCCGGCCCAGGCGCTCGGCGCACAGCAGCCGTCCCTGCTCCAACCCCTCATCAAGGCCTATGCCGACGCCGCCGCGCAGGCAACGCCCGGGCAGACGTCCTCCAACAGGAGCGAATCCCCTGCGGAACCGGCCTCTGCCGCGTCTCCCTCCTCCTCGGCGCCGCTGGAAAGCGGCAAGGAGTGGCTGGAACCGATCATCGCCAAGGCCTCGCGCCGCTACGGGGTCGATACCGGGCTCATCAAGGCGGTCATCAAGGCCGAGAGCAACTTCAACCCCACGGCAGTTTCCTCCGCCGGGGCCCGGGGCCTGATGCAGCTCATGCCCGGCACCGCCCGCTCCCTCGGGGTCAGCGACTCCTTTGACCCCGAACAGAACGTCATGGCCGGGACGCGCTTCCTGAGCGACCTGCTCGACCGCTACAACGGCGACGTGGACTCGGCCCTGGCCGCCTACAACTGGGGCCCGGGCAACGTGGACAGAAAACCGGAACGCATGCCCCGCGAAACACGGAATTATCTGGCACGGGTCAAGCAGCTTTACGCATCGTACAGCGCCTGATTCTAAGAGGTTGTTGAAAAACAGCCATCTCGCCGCCGTCCTCGAACGCCCTTTCGTGCGGCGTAGCGCTGCTACGCCTCCTCAGGGCGTTCTGCGGGTGCGACGATCTGACTATTTTTGAACAACCTAGCAGCCTGCTAATGCCCCACCCCAACCGAATAGGTGATTTCATGCCCCCCCTGTATATTATCGGCACCGGCCCCGGAGACATCGTCCACCTGACCGATGCCGCCCGCCAGGCCCTGGCCGAAGCCACAACCATTATCGGTTACGACAGTTACCTGGAGCAGATCGCCCCCCTCCTTGCCGGGAAAGCCACGGTGGCAACCGGCATGATGCGTGAGATCGAACGCTGCCGCGAGGCCATCGCCAGGGCGCGCGCCGGCGAGGCGGTCGCCCTGGTTTCCGGCGGCGACGCCGGCATCTACGGCATGGCCGGGCTGGTGCTGGAACTTTTGGAACACGAAGCCGAAAACGGCCAGCCCCAGCCCGATATCCGGGTCATACCGGGCATTTCGGCCATCCAGGCGGCGGCGTCCGTCCTGGGCGCACCGCTCATGCACGACTTCGCCGTCATTTCCCTTTCCGACCTGCTCACCCCCTGGGACCTGATCATGGCGCGCCTTACGGCGGCTGCCCAAGCCGATTTCGTCATCGTGATCTTCAACCCCCGCAGCGCCAAACGGGTCACCCAGATCGAGGAGGCCCGCCGCATCATCCTGGCCTCCCGGCCGGCCGGGACCCCGGCGGGCATCGTGCGCAACGCCTGCCGCCCGGACGAGCAGAGCACCGTCACCACCCTGGGGGGGCTGTTGGAGCACCGGATCGACATGTCCACCATCGTGGTCATCGGCAACAGCAAAAGCTTTGTGGACAGCCGGGGCCGCATGGTCACGCCCCGCGGCTATGCCGGCAAATACGGCATCGCCACCACTACGGAGCCTGAAGCCGTGACACCGGAATGCCGCAGCGGCCGGAAGAGCCGGGGCCCGCACGCCGCCCATGCCGCAGCAGACCAGGCGCCATGCCGGCCCTCCGTCGGACGGCCGCCTATCTCCTTGCCGGCAAAGGCAGAGGCCTTCCGGTCGAACGGAGGCATGGAGGCGTCACGGCTTCAGACGGAACAGGATACGCCGCCGACGCCCCGGCCGGGCGCCGTCATGTTCTGCGGCACCGCGTCCGACGTGGGCAAATCGGTCGTCACGGCCGGCTTTTGCCGCCTGCTGGTCCGGCGCGGCATCAGCGTCGCCCCCTTCAAGTCCCAGAACATGTCCCTCAACTCCGCCGTCACCCCCGAGGGGGGCGAGATCGGCCGTGCCCAGGCCGTGCAGGCCCAGGCCTGCCGCATCGCCCCCCATACCGACATGAATCCGGTGCTCCTGAAGCCCAATTCCGACACCGGCAGCCAGATCATCGTCCAGGGGCGGCCGGTCGGCTCCATGAATGTGGCCCAGTACGATGCCTACAAGCCCCAGGCCTTTGCCCGGGTCACGGAGAGCTTCCAGCGCCTGAAAAGCGGATACGGCTTCATCGCCATCGAAGGAGCCGGGAGCATTGCCGAGATCAACCTCAGGCACAACGACATCGCCAACCTCCGGGTTGCCGCCATGGCGCGCTGCCCGGTCATCCTGGTGGCCGATATCGACCGCGGCGGCGTCTTCGCCCAGATCGTCGGCACCATCGATCTGCTGGAGCCCCACGAGCGGAAGATGATCCGGGGGATCGTCATCAACCGGTTCCGCGGCGACGCCGCCATCCTGCGGCCCGGCCTCGACTTCATCACGGAGCGGACCGGCATCCCGGTCATCGGCGTCCTCCCCTGGCTCGCGGACCTGGATCTGCCGGCCGAGGACAGCATGGCGCTCAGCCGCCCGCCCCGCCCCGCCGACGGCGCAGCCGGTCCCAACGCCATCCGCATCGGAGTCGTCAGGCTGCCGCGCATCTCCAATTTCACCGATTTCGACGCCCTCGGCCGCGAACCGGACTGCGCCCTCACCTACCTGGAATCGCCCCAGCAGATGGCAGGGCTCGATGTCCTCGTCCTCCCGGGGAGCAAGACCACCATCCCCGACCTGGACTACCTGCAGGAGCGCGGCTTCTTCCCGGCGATCAAGGACTTCACGGGGCACATCGTCGGCATCTGCGGCGGCTACCAGATGCTTGGCCAGCGGGTGCTGGACCCCCACGGCGTGGAATCGGCGATCCGGGAGATGGCCGGGCTCGGCCTGCTCCCGGTGGAGACGGAACTGCTGCCGGAAAAGAGCACCCACCAGGCGGTGGCCCGCCTCGCTGCGGCCGGGCAGGCGCTCGCCCCCGGTTGCCGTGAGGAGATGGCCGGCTACGAGATCCACATGGGCATCACCACCCCGGTCGGCCCGGGGCGCCCCTTTGCCGGCATCTCCCGACGCGGGACCGCCCCGGTGGACGTCCAGGACGGCGCCGTTTCGCCCGATGCCAGAATCTTCGGCACCTACCTCCACGGTATCTTCGACAACGCCCGCTTCCGGGAGGCCTACCTCAACCGCATCCGCGGCCCCAAAGGGCTCCCCCTGCGGCACGACGCCCACGAGCGGGATCACGGCGACCCCTTCGACCGGCTGGCCGACCATCTCGAACAGCACCTGGACATCCCCCTGCTGCTGGATATCTGCGGGCTGGCACGGTGACGCCACTGGAGCCGGCAGTACTGTTCCTGGCCCTGGTCCTGGACCTGGCCCTGGGCGATCCCCGCCGGCTGCCCCACCCGGTTGTCCTGATCGGCCGTTTGATCACTCTCCTGGAATCAGGGCTGCGCACGGCAACCGGCCACGAGCGGGCGGCCGGCGTCGCGCTGCTGCTCCTCACCGTAGGAGCGAGCGCCGCTGCCGCCTGGTTGGCGTTGCGCGGGTTAACGGCCCTGCATCCCCTTGCCGGCCTCCTGGGCGCGGCCTACGTTTCCTACACCTGTCTGGCCGCCCGTTCCCTCCACCGGGAATCGGCCCTGGTTGCCGACGCCCTGGCGGCCGGAGACCGGGAGGCGGCGCGGCGCGGCCTGTCCCATATCGTCGGCCGGGACACCCACGACCTCGGCGATGCCGACATATGGCGGGCCCTGGTGGAAACCGTAGCGGAGAACACCGCCGACGGCATCGTGTCCCCCCTGTTCTGGCTGACCCTCGGCGGGCCGGTGGCCGGCGTGGCCTTCAAGGCGGTCAGCACCCTGGACTCCATGGTGGGCTACAAGAGCGAACGCTATCTGCGGCTGGGGTGGGCGTCGGCCCGCATGGACGACCTGCTGAATTTCCTCCCCGCCCGCCTGACCGCCCTGCTGATGGTCATGGCGGCCCCCCTGGCGGGGCTTTCATGGCGCAACGCCGCGCGCATCGCGCTACGCGACCGCCGCAACCACCCTTCGCCCAACAGCGGCCACCCGGAGGCCGCGGCGGCCGGGGCTTTGGGGGTGCGCCTGGGGGGTGCGGCCAGCTATGGCGGCATCCCCTCCTGGAAGGAACACATCGGCGATCCGCTCCTCCCCCTTGACGGCCGGGCATACCGGAGTATGATCAGGCTGATGTACGCCACCACCCTGCTCATGGCTGCCGGCTCCATTGCCGCCGCCTGGGCGCTGAAAGGCCTCCATGTCCCGCAGCTATGATCACGGCGGCACCATATTCGCGACGGCGCGCCGGATGGGCGTCCCGCCGTCCGCCCTGGCCGATTTCTCCGCCAGCATCAACCCGCTGGGGCCGTCTCCCCTGGTGAGATCGGCCATTGACCACGCCCTTGACAGCCTGATCCACTACCCCGACACCGGTCATGAGGAGTTGAAAGAAGCCCTGGCCCATTACCACGGGCTTCCCGCAGCCCACTTCGTTGTCGCCAACGGCTCGACGGAACTGATCTACCAACTGCCGGCCATCCTCTCCGGGAGACGCGCCCTGCTTGCCGTGCCCTGCTTCAGCGAATACGAGCGGGCCCTGGAGCGGCAGCAGTGGGAGGTGCACCACTTCCCGCTCCTGCCGCAGGACGGTTTTTCCCTGGACCCGGCGCGGCTGGAAGCGAAACTTGCCGAGGGGTACGACGCATTCTATCTCTGCAACCCCGGCAACCCCAGCGGCACGCTCTATCCGCCGCAGACGATCGAACGGGTCCGCGACCTGTGCAGCGCCGCCGGCACTTTTCTGGTGCTGGATGAGGCATTTATGGACTTCTGCGAGGAGGCGTCCGCCAAACACGCCGTCGTCGCCGGCGGCAACGCCCTCATCCTGCGCTCCATGACCAAGTTCTTCGGCATCCCCGGCCTGCGCCTGGGGTATGCCATGGCCAACGAGCCGTTGTGCGGGCGCCTCGACGCCCTCGGCGTGCCGTGGAGCGTCAACACCCTGGCGCAGGCGGCCGGCAGGGCAGCCCTCCGGGATGAGGAGCACAACCGGCAGACCCTGCTCTTCATCGACCGGGAACGGCGCTTTCTTGCCGACCGGCTGGCGGGCCTGCCCCGGCTCAGGGTTTATCCCGCCCGCGCCAACTTCCTGCTGGTGGAGATCACTGGCGGGATGACGGCCCGGGAACTGGCGCAGATGCTCCTGCCCGAATTGGTCATTATCCGCGACTGCGCCAGCTTCGACGGCCTGACGCCCCGCTTTTTCCGGATTGCGGTGCGCACGCGCCCGGAAAACGAACATCTCGTCGCATGCCTGGAAAAGATCCTGACGACATAACAAGGGGGGAGCAATGGGAGAGACCATACGTTTCGGCATATCCATCGACGACGGGCTGTTGGAGCGCTTTGACCGGCTGGTTACGGAGAAGGGGTACATCAACCGCTCCGAGGCCATCCGCGACCTGATCCGCGACGCCCTGGTGGAGCAGACCTGGGAGGAGGGCAACGAGGAAACGGTCGGCACGGTGACCCTGGTCTACGATCACCACGTCCACGACCTGGCCGACCGGCTGACCGCCATCCAGCACGACCACCACGACCGCATCGTCTCGACCCTGCACGTGCATCTGGACCACCACAACTGCCTCGAGGTGCTGATCGTCAAGGGCAAGGCGAGTCAGATCAAGGCCATAGCCGACTCCCTGATCGGCGTGAAGGGGGTCAAGCACGGCAAACTGGTGATGACGACCACGGGGCGTGAATTGGGCTAGTTTCACATCCGGATGTTCCCGATGGAAACGGGACTAAGGGACGCCACGTTTATCCTGAATCCGTGACGCCTCCCTGCCTTCGTGCCCGGAAGAGCCGGGGCCTGCCCGCCGCCATGTCGTGGCATCCCACCTGCGAGTCCCGTCCGCCGCCTGATGGTCGCAAACCCTGCAAGCGCAATGGCAGAGGCCTTCCGGACGGTAGAGGCAGGGAGGCGTCACGGATTCAGGCTCACAAACACAAAAAAAGGGGAAGCGCGAGGCTTCCCCTTTTTTTACTCATTCTCTCCACCCTGCCGTCGGCTAAAGGACCTCCGGCGAGTTTCCTCAACCGTGGGAGTCAATATGCTGCTTCAGGCAAATCCCGCGCAATGGGGCAGCACACCACAGCAGGGAGCGACCCCCTTTTTGTTTAGCATTCCGCCCGGGTGCTACCGCCGACCAACAGGGTAGAGAGAACGATCAGGTGGTTTCATTATTACACCGGCGGCCTGATCATTACAAGCCTTTTATCTACGGTCACGCATACCCGAGAAACCCGTTCAGCCGCTGCACTTCTTCCATCAGGCGGCCGAAGCCAGGGAAGGTGAGGGACTGGGGACCGTCGGAGAGCGCCTTTTCCGGTTCCGGGTGCACCTCCACCAGCACGCCGTGGGCGCCGGCCATCAACGCCGCCAGGGCCATGGGGGGCACCAGGCTGCGCTTGCCGGTGGCGTGGGAGGGATCGACCATGATCGGCAGGTGGGACATCTCCTTGATCAGCGGCACCACGGCCAGGTCGAGGGTGTTGCGGGTAGCGGTCTCATAGGTGCGGATGCCCCGCTCGCACAGGATGACCTGGTCGTTCCCCTCGGCCAGGATATACTCGGCCGCGGCCAGAAACTCCTCAACCGTGGCGCTCATGCCCCGTTTGAGCAGCACCGGCTTGCGGATCCGGCCCAATTCCCGCAGCAGGTCGAAGTTCTGCATGTTGCGCGCCCCCACCTGGAGCAGGTCGGCGTACTCGGCCACCAGCCCCACGCTGTCCGGGCTCATCACCTCGGTAACGATGGGCAGGCCGCTCTCCTTCCCCGCCACGGCGAGCAGCTTCAGCCCCTCCTCCCGCAACCCCTGGAAGGTATGGGGACCGGTGCGCGGCTTGAACGCCCCGCCCCGCAGCATGTCGGCGCCGGCCTGTTTCACGAAGAGGGCGGTCTTGACGATCTGCTCCTCGCTCTCCACGGCGCACGGCCCGGCCACCACCACCGGCCGGCACCCCTGGCCGACACGGACCCCGCGCACATCGACGATGGTATTTTCCGGATGGAAATCGCGGGAGACCAATTTGTATGGTTTGGAAACGTGGATCACCTGTTGTACGCCTGCCAGTTCCAGAATCTTGCTGTCATCCACATAGCCCTGGTTGCCCAGGACGCCGATGGCGGTCCGCTCGCGGCCCGGGATCGGCGCCGCCGTAAGGCCCATCTCGCTCACGGTCCGGACAACGGCTTCGATGTCCGCCGTGGTGGCATTATGACTCATGACGATCAGCATGGATAGCTCCTTTTAGCCACATCAGACAAAAATTTACCCCAAAGAGACGGCAGCCCGCTGTCGCTGCCAAACCCGCCACCGTTCCGCCGCCCCTGATTCGGTTGGTTCTCCGCGCCGCTCCGGCTCCGCGGCAAAAACACCACGACCTCATTCATGGCGTTCGGACAGTTTTTGCAGCTTCTCCATCTGGTGGATCACCACCCGGCTCCCCTGGACCTCGATAATCCCCTCGTCCTTCAGTTTGCGCAGGGTGCGGGAGATGGTCTCGCTGGCGGTGCCGAGCCGCGAGGCCAGCTCCCCCTTCTTGACCCCCAGGTCGATGTAGGTGATGCCGCCGTAGCTGGCCGATTTTTCGGCGGACCGCCGGACCAGAAAGGAGGCCAGCCGCGAGGTGACGTCGGCAAAGGAGAGCTCCTCGATCTGACGGGCGAACTGCCGCAGCATGAGCGACAGGGACACCACCAGGTTGAGGGAGAAGTTGGGATTGCGCCCCATCAGCTCCAGAAACCCCTCCTTGGGCAGATAGAGCGCCTCGCCGGCCGCCAGGGCGCGCGCCTCGGCCGGATAGCGGCCGTCGCCGAAGAAGGCGGCTTCGGCAAAGGTTTCCCGGGGCTGCACGAAATGCAGCACCTTTTCCCGGCCGTCGTGGGCGATACGGCAGAGCTTGATGCTGCCCGACACCAGCAGGTAAAAACCGGTCGCCTCATCGCCTTCGCTGAAGAGGGACTCCCCCTTCCCAAACCTGCGGCGGACCGTAATGGCGGCCAGTTCAGCCAGGTCGTCATCCTTGAGACCGGAGAAGAGCAGGGATTTTTTGAGCAGTTCGATCAGTTCCATACTTGCACCTTACATCTGCCACAGGGACACGGAGAACGTCAAAGACAGAACCGACTTTACATGGATGAACAGGATACACGGGATAACGGCCTATACAACAAACAGATGTTTATAACCTGAATCGATCTAAGATGTTATCCCCTCCATCCTGTTCATCCATGTAAAACGTTTTTGGGTTTTCTCTGTGTCTCAGTGCCTCTGTGGCAGATGTTCAAGCCTATTTTTTCAGATAAGCGGCGATCTGCTCCGCTACCTGGGGCGCGGTGAAGCCGAACTGTTCCGCCAGCACCTTGTCAGGGGCCGAGGCGCCGAAGTGTTCGATGCCGATGAACAGGCCGTCGCATCCCAGGAGCTTGCCCCAGGATTCGCCGCGGCCCGCTTCGAAGGCCACGCGGGGCACGCCGGCCGGGAGCACCTCGTCGCGGTAGGCGGCCGGCTGGGCCAGGAAGTGCCCCAGGTTGGGCACGGAGACGACGCGGGCGCCGATCCCCTGCGCCGCCAGGAGGTTTGCCGCATCGGCCGCCACGTGCACCTCGGAGCCGCTGGCCATGATGACCACGTCGGGCTTCCCGGCCGGCGAGGATGCCACATACCCCCCCTTGAGCCCATCGGCGCTGTCGAAGGAGGCGGGACGGGCGATGACCGGCAGCTTCTGGCGGGTAAGGATCAGGGCCGTCGGCCCGTTGCCGTGCTGCAAAGCCGCCTGCCAGGCCTGCGCCGTTTCCAGGCCGTCGGCCGGTCGGATCACCTGGAGGCCGGGGATCATGCGGAGCGAGGCCACGTGTTCGATCGGCTGATGGGTGGGGCCATCCTCGCCCACAAAGAAGGAGTCGTGGGTGAAGATATAGAGCGCCTGCAGGTTCATCAGGGCGGAGAGCCGGATGGAAGGACGGCAGTAGTCGGAGAAGACCAGGAACGTGGCGCCGTAGGGGATGAAGCAGCCGTACAGGGCCATGCCGTTCACCACCGCCCCCATGGCGTGCTCGCGGATGCCGAAATGCAGGTTGCGGCCGGCAAACGCGCCCGGCTGCACGGAAGCCGCCCCCTTGATATCGCTGTTGTTGGAGGGTGACAGGTCGGCCGATCCGCCCACCAGGGCCGGAACGAGGGCGGCAGCCTTCTGGAGGGCCGCGCCGGACAGGGCACGGGTGGCGCCGTCCTTGTCGGCAACCACGGCGAGCAATTCATCGGCCAGTGTGGCCGGGATCTGCTTGTTCCACATCTCATCCCACAGCTTGGCCTTTTCGGGATTGGCGGCATGCCAGCCGGAAAAACCGCGCTGCCAGGAGGCGTAGCGCCGCGTGAGCGCTTCCACCCGCTCACGGCAGATGGCCCGGACCTCTTCAGGCACCTCGAAGGGGGCATGCTGCCACCCCAGGTTGGCCCGTGTGGCGGCGATCTCGTCCTTGCCCAAGGGGGAGCCGTGGGCCCCGGAGGAGTCCTGCTTGGCAGGGCTGCCGAAGGCGATGTGGGTGGTGGCGATAATGATCGACGGGCGCTCCGTCTCGGCCTTGGCCGCGGCAATGGCGGCCAGGATCTGGGCGTAGTCGTGGCCGTCGATCTTCTGCACATGCCAGCCGCTGGCGGTAAAGCGCCCGGCCACGTCCTCGGACCAGGCCAGGTTGGTCGTGCCCTCGATGGTGATGCCGTTGTCGTCGTAGAGATACACCATGTTGCCCAGCTTGAGATGTCCGGCCAGGGCGGCGGCCTCGTAGCTGATCCCCTCCTGCAGGTCGCCGTCGCCCACCAGGGCATAGATGGTGTGGTCGATGGGGCTGAAGTCGGCGGCATTGAAACGTTCCGCAGCCATCCGGCTGGCGATGGCCATGCCGACCCCGTTGGCGAAGCCCTGGCCCAGCGGGCCGGTGGTCACCTCCACCCCGACGGTGTGGCCGAACTCGGGGTGGCCCGGCGTCTTGCTGCCCCACTGGCGGAAGCTTTTCAACTCCTCCAGCGGCAGGTCGTAACCGAACAGGTGCAGGAGCGAGTAGAGCAGCATGGAGCCGTGGCCGGCCGAGAGGATGAAACGGTCGCGGTTGGGCCAGCGGGGGTCTTCGGGATTGAAGGAAAGAAAATTGCCCCACAGGGCGAAGGCGCAGTCTGCGGCCCCCATGGGTAATCCGGGGTGGCCGGAATTGGCCTTTTCAACCGCGTCGGCGGCGAGGAAACGGATGGCGTCGGCGCAGAGCCGGGCCTTGTCTGCGGGAATGACTGCCTGCTGCATATCGTGTGATGCTCCTTTCGGAAGTTTATGTAAAGTGGTTGTATCCCTTGTGCTGCGGGGCGTAGGCACTGCCGTCGGCGAAAACGGCCGTGACCCCGGGCAAGGCTGTTACTATACCAACAGGCCGAGCATCAATGCCACTTTTTTTCATAAGTTGGGCAATTTTTTCCCGGTTGGCAACCGGCGCGGTGAATGCCAGTTCGTAGTCTTCGCCGCCGGCCAGGGCAAGATCGTGGGGGGAGGAGGAGGGGGCGTGGAGGGCGGCGCGAAAGGCCGGCGAAAGCGGGAGGGTATCGAGGCGGATCGCACCGCCGCACGCGGACTGTTCGGCAATATGGCCGAAATCCGCCAAAAGCCCGTCGCTGACATCGATCATGGCCGACACGAGCCCCGCCTCGGCCAGAGCCCGGCCGGCAGCGGCCCGGGGGGACGGATCGAGCAGGCGGGAGGCGAGGCATTCCCTCTCCTGCGCCGTCACGTGGGGGGGGAACTCCCCCTTTTCCAGCGATTCCAGCGCCAGGGCAGCGTCGCCCAGGGTGCCGGTCACCCAGATGTCGTCATCGGGACGCGCGCCGGAGCGGCGCACGACCTTCGCCGGTTCCTGTTCTCCCATGATGGTCACGGATATGACCAGGCCGGCGCGGGAGGAGCAGGTGTCGCCGCCGATCAGGGCCACCCCGTGTTCCGCGGCCACGGCAAGAAAGCCGCGGGTGAACGCGTCCAGAAATTCAAGGGACAGGTCAGGGGGAATGGCGAGGGAGAGCAGCGCCCAGCGGGGGATGCCCCCCATGGCGGCGATGTCGGAGATGCTGACCGCCAGGGACTTGCGCCCCAGGCGGCAGGGGTCGTGCCAGGCGCGGCGGAAGTGGACGTCCTCCAGCAGCATGTCGGTTGAGGTCAACAACTGCATGCCGGGGGAAAGGGCCGTAACGGCGGCGTCATCACCGATGCCGGTGATGACGCCTCTGCCGTTGGCTGCGCCGGAAGCGATACGGGAGATCAGGCCGAATTCGCCCAACTCTCCAATCTTCACCCCTGTGCCCCGGCCGAAATCTCCTTGCGGGGGCGCATCAAAACCTTGGGGGTGGTTTCGCCGCTGCGCGGCTTCTTCGCAGGCTCCTTGGGGGTGGACGGCGCGGGAGGCGGGAACTTCTCCAGGGCCAGCTTCAGCACCTCGCTCACCTCGTGCACCGGGACGATCTTGACCTTCTTGAGGATCTCGGCCGGGATGTCCTCCAGGTCCTTCCTGTTCTGCTCGGGGATGATGACCAGCCGCATCCGCGAACGCACCGCCGCCAGGATCTTCTCCTTGAGGCCGCCGATGGGAAGCACCTTGCCCCGCAGGGTGACCTCGCCGGTCATGGCCACGTCCTTTTTGACCGGAATGCGCGTCAGGACCGACACCAGCGCCGTGGTCATGGCAACACCGGCCGAGGGGCCGTCCTTGGGAATGGCGCCGGCCGGGACATGGACATGGATCTCATGGTCCTGGAAGAAGTCGGGATTGATGTGCAGGATGTCTGCGTGGGCGCGGATATAGGAATGGGCCGCCTGGACCGACTCCTTCATCACGTCCCCCAACTGCCCGGTCAGGGTCAGGGCGCTCTTCCCCTTCATCAGGGTGGCCTCGATGTGCAGGATCTCTCCTCCCACCGGCGTCCAGGCCAGGCCGTTGACCACGCCGACCTCGTTCTTGTCCAGATCTTCTTCCCGCAGGTATTTGGGCGCCCCCAGGAAGGTGTGCAGGCTCTTGGCCGCGATCTTGATGGTACGCGTGCCCCCCTCGGCCACCTTGCGCGCCACCTTGCGGCACACCGTGCCGATCTCCCGCTCCAGGTTGCGCAGGCCGGCCTCGCGGGTGTACTTGGTGATGATTTCGCGGATGGCATCGTCCTCGAAGCTGATGTGCTTCGCCTTGAGGCCGTTTTCCTTGATCTGGCGCGGCACCAGGTAACGGCGGGCGATCTCCAGCTTCTCCTCCTCGGTGTACCCGGCCAGGTTGATGACCTCCATGCGGTCGCGCAGGGCCGACGGCACCGGATCGATCTGGTTGGCCGTGGCGATGAACATCACGTTGGAGAGGTTGAACGGCAGGTTGATGTAGTGGTCGGAGAACGAGTGGTTCTGTTCCGGGTCCAGCACCTCCAGGAGCGCCGACGAGGGATCGCCCTTGTAGTCGTAGCCCAGCTTGTCCAACTCGTCCAGCATGAAGACCGGGTTGTTGGTGCCGGCCTGCTTCATCCCCTGGATGATGCGCCCCGGCAGGGCCCCGATGTAGGTGCGGCGGTGGCCGCGGACCTCGGCCTCATCCCGCACGCCGCCCAGGGAGATGCGCACGAACTTGCGGTTCATGGCCCGGGCGATGGATTTGCCCAGGGAGGTCTTGCCGACCCCCGGAGGGCCCACGAAGCAGAGGATCGGCCCCTTCATCTTTTTCTTCAGCTTGCGCACCGCCAGAAACTCCAGGATGCGCTCTTTTATCTTGTCCAGGTAGTAGTGATCGTCGTCCAGGATTTCCCGGGCGCGGGTGATGTCCAGGCTGTCGCGGCTGGACTTGCTCCAGGGGAGTTCCACCAGCCAGTCCAGGTAGGTGCGGATGATGCCGGCCTCGCCGGCGTCCGGATGCATGTTTTCCAGGCGGCTCAATTGCTTGAGCGCTTCCTTCTGGGACGCCTCGGGCATCTTGGCGGTCTCGATGGCCTTTTTGATCTCGGCGATATCCTCCTTGCCCTCGCCGTCCCCCAGCTCCTGCTGAATGGCGCGCATCTGCTCCCGCAGGTAGTACTCCCGCTGGTTCTTGCCCATCTCCTCGCGGGCGGCGCTCTGGATCTTGGCCTGCACGCTGAGCAGCTCCACCTCGCGGTTCAGGAAATCGTTGACCTTGGTCAGGCGCATGACCGGATCGCCCATCTCCAGCAGCAGTTGGGCATCGGCCACCTTCAGCCCCAGGTTGCTGGCGATCAGGTCGGCCATGCTCCCCGGGTCCTGGATATTCTCCAGGATCACCATCACCTCGGGGGAGACCTGCTTGCCCAGCTCGATGACCTTGGTCAGCTGCTCGCGCACGGTGCGCACCAGGGCCTCCGTCTCCAGGGAGACATCCTGCAGCGGGGCGTCAACCATCTTCTCGATGCGCACCGTATGGAACGGCTTCTCCGTCACATACTCGGTGATGCGGGCCTTGCTCAGCCCCTGGACGAGAATCTTCACCCGGCCGTCCGGCAGCTTGAGCATGCGCATGATCATGGCGACCGTGCCGACCTCGTAGATCTTGTCGGGGGTCGGGTCCTCCTCGCCGATCTCGTGCTGGGTGGCCAGAAGGATCATCCGGTCCCCGGCCAGGGCGCTGTCCACGGCCTTGACCGACATCTCGCGTCCCACGAAGAGCGGGATGATCATGAAGGGGTAGACCACCACGTCGCGCACCGGCAGGAGCGGCAACACCTCGGGAATCTTCAATTCTTCCGATTCCGGCTTTTCCATATCCTTATCTATCTCGCTCAATCTGGTATCTCCTTTATCGTTACCCGCCGGTCACCGGTCTTGGGGTATCTCACCCGCAGAACGCCGTAACGGTATTCAGCCTTGATGGCGCACGTGTCAATACAACCCGGGATGTGAAGCGCATGGTGGAAACGGCCGTAACCCCGTTCGAGGCAGACATAGCGGGCGTCGCCGGCCGCCTGCTCCCGGGGGCGGTGCGCCTCGAGAACGAGGGTCGCGCCATGCTGCGTCAGGCTGATGTCCTCGATGTTGAAACCGGGGAGATCGAATTCCAGAACGATCTCGTTGCAGGTCTCGTACATATCCACCGGCGGACGGTTCTCCCCCTCGCCAAAGACATCACGAAGCTCGAGGGCATCCAGCAGGTCCCGGATCTCACCGAGATGCCGGCCAAAGAGTTCCTGCTGAAACGGCTGTCTGCGAGAAAAACGTGGCATATGACCACCTTGCCTACCATTCGGTAATGAAACAGACTCTTGGACTGGCTGAAAGGTAAACATTCCCCACGACAAAGTCAAGGTACACATGCAGCGGGTACGCACAATTCGGGATGAGCCCGCGCCATCCGGCGCAATCGCTCGTCACGGCGCCATCGAACCGCCCCGAAATCGGCCCATCTCCCGGGGCATATTTTTATTTGATTGACTTACTCCGTAATATTCAATAGAAGAACAAATTTGTTCATTTTTCGTTCCCGCCCCCGGCGGGCACATTATGTGGGTGCTGTTCGACAATTGATATGCAATAATGGGGCAGCATGCCATTCGCCCCCTGTTGCACAATGGCTTTCAGCAAATAATGACGAAAGTTGGTACACGGCCTATGGAACGCTGGACAATTAACGAGTCCGTCAAGCTCTACAACATGGACAACTGGGGCGCCGACCTGTTCTCTATCAACAAGAAGGGGAACATCTGCGTCCATCCCTCCTCCAGTTCCAAGCAGTCCATCGATCTGCGCGCCCTGGTTGACGACCTGATCAAACGCAAGATCAAGCCCCCCATCCTGCTGCGCTTCATGGACGTGCTACAGGGGCGCATCGCCAGCATCAACCGCGTGTTCAAGAACGCCATCCAGGAGAACGACTACCCGGCCAAGTACCAGACCTTCTTCCCCATCAAGGTCAACCAGCAGCGCCAGGTGGTCGAGGCCATCGCCAACTTCGGCAAACGTTACAACATCGGCCTCGAGGTGGGTTCGAAACCGGAGCTGGTCGCCGGTATCTCCATCTCCACCGGCAACGGCCTGCCGATCATCTGCAACGGCTACAAGGACACGGAATACATCGAGACGGTGCTCTACGCCACCAAGATCGGCTACGACATCACCCTGGTGGTGGAAAAGCTGTTCGAACTGGAAAAGATCATCGAACTGTCCCGGAAGACCGGCATCCAGCCCAAGCTCGGCATCCGGGTGAAGCTCTCCTCCAAGGGTACCGGCAAATGGGCCACCTCCGGCGGCGAGGACGCCAAGTTCGGCCTGCGCATGTCCGAGATCATCGCCGCCATCCGCATGCTGGAGGAGCACGGGCTGCTCGGCTCCGTCAAGCTGCTCCATTTCCACATCGGCAGCCAGATCACCAAGATCGACAAGATCAAGACCGCCCTGATCGAGGGGACCCGCATCTACACCGAGATGCGCAAGCTGGGGGTCGGCATCGATTTCCTGGACATCGGCGGCGGCCTGGGCGTGGACTACGACGGCTCCAAGTCCAGCTACTTTTCCAGCGTCAACTACACGGTTGAGGAGTACGCCAACGACGTCATCTACCAGATCAAGAACATCTGCGACGAGGCCGGGGTCGAGTGCCCCAACATCATCTCCGAGTCGGGGCGCGCCACGGTCGCCCATTACTCGGTGCTGATCACCAACGTCCTCAACACGAACACTCAGAATCTGATGCCCGATTTCGAGGAGATCCTGACCCAGTCCGAAAACCTGGCGCCCACGGTCAAGAAACTCATGGACATCTACAAGAGCATCGACCGCTACTCCCTGCGCGAGGACTACCACGACACGCTGCAGTTGATCAACGAGGCGGTCAGCCTGTTCAACCTGGGCTACCTGACCCTCAACGACCGCGCCATCGCCGAGTGGCTCTACTCCAAGATCATCAAGAAACTCAACGGCATCGTCGAGAAGATCAAGCCGATCCCCGAGGAGTTGCAGAACTTTCACCTGGCCCTGCGCCAGACCTATTTCGCCAACTTTTCCCTGTTCCAGTCGATCCCCGACTCCTGGGCCATCGACCAACTCTTCCCGATCATGCCGCTGCAGCGGCTCAACCAGAAGCCGGACGTCATGGCCTCCATCGCCGACATCACCTGCGACTCGGACGGCGAGATCACCAGCTTTGTCGGCGAGACCGGCAGGACCAAGTTCCTCCCGCTCCACCGCATCCGCAAGGAGGAGGACTATTTCATCGGCTTCTTCCTGATCGGCGCCTATCAGGAGATCCTGGGGGACATGCACAACCTGTTCGGCGACACCAATGCCGTGCATATCACCTTCAACAAGAAGACCGGCTACCTGATCGACACCGTGATCAACGGCGACGCCTGCTGGGAGAGCCTGAAGTACGTCCAGTACAAGGGGCCGGAGATCCTCAAGCACGTCAGGGACAACCTGGAGAAGAGCGTGGCCCTGCGCAAGATCTCCATCGAGGAGAGCAGCCACTTCATCGAACTTTTGGACCGGACGCTTCTGGGGTATACTTACTTGGGCGAGTAACGAACAACCCTCCATCACTTGTAAAAGTTTTGTTACGGGCATTGTGCCGACCGGCGAATGCCCGTACTATATCTTGCCGAACTACCCCATAAACAAGCAGCGCCGGATTCGCGATGATAACGGCGACGGTGAGGAGGCAGGCCCGCAGGCGTAGCAGCGCTACGTCGAGGAGCATGCGGACGAACCGGCGGCGTTAGGGCGCGAATATGACGCTGCGCCCCAGGAAGGAGTTTTCCGTGAGCAAAGTCCTTATAATCGGCGCCGGCGGCGTCGGCCAGGTTGTGACCCACAAATGCGCCCAGCGCCGGGATATCTTCAGCGAGATCACCCTGGCCTCCCGCACCAAATTCAAATGCGATGCCATTGCGGCCCAGATAGCCACACCCATCGCAACCGCCCAGGTGGACGCCGACAACGTGCCGGAACTGGCGGCCCTGATCCGCCGGGTGCAGCCGGACCTGGTGATCAACGTGGCGCTCCCCTACCAGGACCTGCACATCATGGACGCCTGCCTGGAAACCGGCGTGGCTTACCTGGACACCGCCAACTACGAACCGCTGGACACGGCCAGGTTCGAATACTCCTGGCAGTGGGCCTATCAGGAGCGCTTCAAGCAGGCCGGGATCATGGCCCTGCTCGGCTCCGGCTTCGATCCGGGCGTGACCAACGTCTATACCGCCCTGGCGGCCAAGAGCCATCTGGACGAGATCCAGGAACTCGACATCATCGATGCCAATGCCGGCTCCCACGGCCAGCCCTTTGCCACCAACTTCAACCCGGAGATCAACATCCGCGAGGTGACCGCCCCCTGCCGCCACTGGGAAAACGGCCAATTCGTCGAGACGCCGCCGCTCTCCACCAAGCGGGTCTTCGACTTTCCCGACGGCATCGGCCCCATGAGCATCTACCGCCTCTACCACGAGGAGATGGAGTCCATCGTCAAACATATCCCCACCATCAAAAAGGCCCAGTTCTGGATGACCTTTTCGGACAACTACCTGAAACACCTGGAGGTGTTGCAGAACGTGGGGATGACCCGCATCGACGAGGTGGAGTTCAACGGCCAGAAGATCGTGCCGATCCAGTTCCTGAAGGCCCTGCTGCCCGATCCCGGCTCCCTGGGGCCGCTGACCAAGGGGAAGACCTGCATCGGGGTCATCGCCCGCGGCCTCAAGGACGGCAAGCGCAAGCAGGTCTACATCTACAACATCTGCGACCACGAGGCCTGCTTCCGGGAGGTCAAGTCCCAGGCCATCAGCTACACCACCGGCGTACCGGCCGTGGTGGGGGCCATCATGATGCTCACCGGCAAATGGCGCAAACCGGGTGTCTGGAACATGGAGCAGTTCGACCCGGAGCTGTTCCTGGAGGTGCTGGGGCCCATGGGACTGCCCACGGTGGTCGTGGACGGCGGCGAATGGCCGGAACTGTAGAATCAGATAAAATCCGCCACAGAGACACGGAGACACAGAGAAAAATCTAAAGCTAATAAATTCAAATGGATGAACGGGATAAACAGGATAAGGACTTAAAGATTTACCCAAAAACCGGTTTAAGGTTCTATCCCCTTCATCCTGTTCATCCCTGTAAAATGGTTTTGACGTTCTCCGTGTCTCTGTGTCTCTGTGGCGAAAAAGGTTTTAGACTTTGACCGATATCAATATCGATAAAATCTTGCAGCTCGCCCCCTCCCCGGCCTACGTGGTGGACCTGGGCAGGCTGCGCCACAACCTGGCCATCCTGGCAGAGGTCCAGAGGCGCAGCGGCGCCAAGATCCTCATGGCGCTCAAGGCCTTCTCCATGTGGAGCGTGTTCCCCATCATCCGGGAGACCCTCCAGGGGGTCTGCGCCAGTTCCCCCTGGGAGGCGCGCCTGGGGCGGGAGGAGTTCGGAGGCGAGGTGCACAGCTTCGCCGCGGCCTTCAAGGAGAGCGACGTGGTGGAGCTGCTCTCCATCTCCAACCACCTGGTCTTCAATTCCTTCAACCAGTTGGAGCGCTTCCGCCCCCTGTGGGAAAAGGAGCGGGGACGCGTCTCCGTCGGCCTGCGGGTCAACCCCGAGCATTCCGAGGGGCAGACCCCCCTCTACGACCCCTGCGCCCCGGCCTCACGCCTGGGTATCCCGCGGGCGGAGTTCGAGGGGCGCTCCCTGGAAGGGGTGGAGGGGCTCCATTTCCACACCCTGTGCGAGCAGTTGTTCGAACCGCTGGAGCGGACTGCGCGGGCGTTCGAGGAAAAGTTCGGCGAGTTCCTGCCCCGCATGAAATGGCTCAACCTGGGTGGCGGCCACCACATCACCCGGGACGGGTACGACATCGACGGCCTGGTGGCGCTGATGACCCATTTCAGGGAAAAATACGGCCTGGAGGTCTACCTGGAGCCGGGCGAGGCCATCGCCATCGGCACCGGCATCCTGGTGGGCGAGGTGCTGGACGTGGTGCATAACGAGCTGGATATCGCCATCCTGGACCTCTCGGCCACCTGTCACATGCCGGACACCCTGGAGATGCCCTATCGCCCCGATATCGAGGGAGGCTTCGCCCCCGACGAGAAGGCCCATACCTACCGTCTGGGCGGCCCCTCCTGCCTGGCGGGAGATATCATCGGTGACTGGTCCTTCGACCGGCCGCTGCACGCGGGCGACCGGCTGGCTTTCCTGGACATGGCCCACTACACCATGGTCAAGACCACCACCTTCAACGGCATCCAGCACCCGGCCATCTGCACCTATGAGCCGGAAACCGGCGAATTGCGGGTGGTGCGCCGCTTCGGCTACGCGGATTTCAAATCGCGGCTTTCGTAAATTACACTCAATCTCCTGCAACAGCAGAGACAATCCCCTCTCCCTGAGGGAGAGGGCTAGGGTGAGGGGGAAGAGGTGGATAGAGCAGCACTGTTGCCCCCTCATCCGGTCTTCGGCCACCTTCTCCCTCAGGGAGAAGGGTTCAGTTGGAGATTGATACTATTCGGGCAAATTAGCTGTACCATCTGCCGCAGAGACACGGTTTGACTTTTATTTTTCGAGGTATCCCATGGAACTGAAAACGAGAATATGGATGACCGGCGCTTTGGAATGGTACGGCTATGTGGGCGACCAGGAGATGTTCCTCGGCCAGCGTTCCTTCCCCAGCCCCCTGGAGGAGGGGGACGAATGGACCACCGAGATCGGCGACATGTTCAAGGTCATCGACGGCGAAATCCGCCTCATGGGGAAAACCGAGCCCCCCCGGAAATACTGGTAGGCCCGGAGGACGGCGCCCCCGCCCTCCCCTTTTTCGCAGCTCCGCGCTTTACTTCGCGCCGGTACTCTGCTATCACCATCCCCATGTCCACCCCTGCGCCCCACATCGTCGAAGTAGCCATCCCGCTCCACCTGGACCGGACTTTCCACTACCGCGTCCCGTCCGGCATGGCGGGGCAGCCCCTTGCCGGGCGGCGCGTCTTCGTCCCCTTCGGCCGCCGCAGAATGACCGGCTATATCCTGGGCGACGTTGCCGAAACCCCACCCCACGACTTGAAAGAGATCCTGGAACTGCTCGACCCCGAGCCGCTCTGGACGGACAGCGAACTGGAGTTCTTCCGCTGGGTGGCCTCCTATTACCTGCACCCTCTGGGCGAAGTGCTCAAGACGGCCCTTCCGGCCGGCATCAACATTCAGGACCGCAAAGGCTCGGACCAGAACGCCCCAACGGTCGGCGGCGGCAAGGCCATCAAGACCGAGATGGTCTACCGCGCCGCGACGGCGCCTGAGCCCCTCCCCCACCTGGGCGCCAAGGCGGCGGCCATCCTGGATCTGCTCAGGGAGGGGAGGAGCGGTATCCCGGCGGCCGAGTTGCGGCGACGTTTCGGCACCTGTTCGCCACAGCTCGGACGTCTGACGGAACTGGGCCTGGTGACGGGCGAAGCGCGGGAGGTCTACCGCAACCCGTTCGGCGACGACGTGGTGGAACGCGACACCCCCCGGCTCCTCTCCCCCCACCAGCAGACGGCCCTGGACGCCCTCTGCGCGGCGCTGGACCGGCGCGCCTTTGCCCCCTTCCTGCTCCACGGCGTAACCGGCAGCGGCAAGACCGAAGTCTACCTCCAGGCCATCGCCCAGGCCCTGGGACAGGACAAAACCGCCCTGGTGCTGGTGCCGGAGATTTCCCTGACCCCCCAACTGGTGCAGCGCTTCCGCGCCCGTTTCGGCCACGGCATAGCCATTCTCCACAGCGGCCTCTCCGACGGCGAACGCTATGACGAGTGGCGGCGCATCAGGCGCGGCCAGGCCCGCATCGTCATCGGCGCCCGCTCGGCCATCTTCGCCCCCCTGGAGCGGATCGGCATCATCATCGTCGACGAGGAGCACGAGGCGTCCTTCAAACAGGCCGACGGCCTGCGCTACAACGCCCGCGACCTGGCCCTGGTCAGGGGACGGATGGAGCACACCGTGGTCCTGCTCGGGTCGGCCACGCCGCTGGTCACCAGCCGGTATGCCGCGGAGCACGGCAAACTGGCGCTGCTCACCCTGCCGGAGCGGGTTGAGCAGCGCCCCATGCCCACCGTCGAACTGGCCCCCATGAAGGGGGTCGCCACGGCCATCAGCCCGCTCCTGATCCCGGCCCTGGAGACGACCCTGGCCGCCGGCGGGCAGGCGATCATCTTTCTCAACCGGCGCGGCTTCGCCACCTACCTGGTGTGCGCGGAGTGCGGCGCGCCCCTGGCCTGCCCCAACTGCTCCGTGTCCCTCACCTACCACCGCCAGCGGGGCCAGAGCGTCTGCCACTACTGCGACTACGCCATCCCAGCCCCCGGCATCTGCCCGGCCTGCGGCTGCCAGGAGCTGAAGGAATTGGGGGCCGGCACCGAGCGCCTGGAGCACGACCTGCGCGAACTGCTGCCCCAGGCGCGCATCCTGCGCATGGACAGCGACACCACCGGGGGCAAGGGGAGCCACGGACGCCTCTTGGCCCGCATGTCCGACGGCAGCGCCGACATCCTGGTGGGGACCCAGATGATCGCCAAGGGGCACGACTTTCCCGGTGTGACCCTGGTGGGGGTGGTCAATGCCGAAGCCAGCCTCGGCATGCCCGATTTTCGCGCCGCCGAACGCACCTTTCAGATCCTGTCCCAGGTCATCGGCCGGGCCGGGCGGGGGGACGCCCCCGGCCGGGTGGTCGTCCAGGCCCAGAGCGGCGACCATTACGCCATCCAGTGCGCCGTACGGCATGACGACGACGCCTTCTACCGCCAGGAGTTGGAATTCCGCCGCGAGGTCGGCTACCCCCCCTTCAGCTTTCTGGCCTGCCTCGGCTTTTCCGGCACTGCGGAGCGGCCGGTGGAAGAGCATGCCGAGACCACGGCCCGGTTGCTCATGCATCTGAAACGGGGAAAAGGCCTGCGCGTGGAGATCCTGGGGCCGGCCCCGGCGCCCCTGTACCGGCTGCGGGGCCGTTTCCGCCGCCAGATCCTGCTCAAATCCCCCACCCGTGGCGATCTGCGCCGTCTGATCGCCGCCTGGCGACAGAACCGCCCCGCCGCTTCGGCCATCCGCACGTATGTGGACATCGATCCGGTCGATATGATGTGACGCTGGACCTGAAATCGGCGAATACTTTTCCGGGAGGGAAAGCGGCCCTTCCGTTTGGGGGAGGGGCCGGTTCTCATGGCGGGTGCATGCCTGGCGGGGTCAACTCCGGTTCGGCCGGGCGACCAGGAAGATCTCGACGGTGACGATCTCGTTCACCAGGTGCTGGCCCAGTTTTTCGAAAAACCTCCCCGAGCCGTAAATGGCCCCCCAGCGCGTGCGGTCGAGGTCGCACAACACCCTGGCCTTGAGCAGGCCATCCGGCTGGGGCGCCACTTCGGCCGTGAGCGGCAGCTCCCTTTGCACGCCCCTCAGTTCGAGACTCCCCATCACCCGGTAGACAAGGGAGCAGGCGGACGCCTCGGGCAAAAGCTCCGAACCGGCGATGTCGTAGACCGCCCACGGGTAGGAGGCCACATCGAAGAAGTCGTCGGATTTCAGGTGGCTGACCAGCAGGCGGTTGTAGCCCTCGTCCTCCAGGTCGGCGTCTGCGATGGACCCCATGTCCAGGGTGATGCTGCCGCCGGCCAGAACCCCGTTTTTCACCAGGACCTCCCCGCCCCATAGGGCGATGGTGCCGTAGTGCCTGCCGTTCAGGTTGCGCCCGATCCACTCCAGCCGGCTGGCGGCGCTCTCCACCACATACGCCCCGTCCTGAACGGCGGCCTCGGGGGCCGCCGGCCCCTCCCCCACCTCCAGGGCATAGCCGGCCGCCCGCCAGGCGGCCAGGCCGCCGGCCAACTCCCGCACCTCCCGATACCCCGCCCGCCGCAGCTTTTCCACCGCAACCGCGGCCTCCCGCGAGCGGGCGCTGGCGCCATACACCACCAGCGGCGTATCATGGTCGCCGACGGTCTTCGTCAAATTCTCCAGAAACGCCATCTCATACACGCACACATTGCTTGCGCCCGGGATATGGCATTCGCCGAAATATTCGGGGGGGAGCACGTCGATCAGGCAGACCGGGCCGCCCGAATCCAGCAAGGATTTCAATTCACCTGTCGAGATGTTGGACAACATACTATCACGCACCTTTCATTCCCAATGTCCGGTTCCGCAGTCGTTCATCCATAGCCGCCCGCTGGGCGGGCACACCTTTCGCCCAACGGGCGGGCGAGCCACTTTCATTAACCGTCCGTTCCACCCTCCCTTTGCGGCGACGTATACACGGCGGGCGTGGCATTTTATCCCTTTGTTTTTAATTATATGTCCGCCGCGCCGCCCGTCAATCGGATTATTTCCAGCCCATGCGGCGGCCAATTTTCCTTTGCCCCCCGGTGCCGCTTTGTGCTATACAAATCCTCTGATTTTGCGCAATGTTCCACCCCAATTTCGACAGGAGCCCCCGATGATTACCTTTCAAGGCGTGCACAAGTGGTTCAAGACCCTGCACGTACTCAACGATATCAATCTGCACGTAACCCCCGGCGAAGTGCTGGTCGTCTGCGGCCCCTCGGGTTCCGGCAAGTCCACCCTGATCCGCACCATCAACCAGCTCGAGCCGATCGACAAGGGGGCGCTGGTGGTTGACGGCATGGACCTGCTGGACAAAAAGACCGATATCAACAAACTGCGGGCGGAGGTCGGCTTCGTTTTTCAGCAGTTCAACCTGTATCCCCACCTTTCCGTCCTGCACAACATCACCCTGGCCCCCATCAAGATCCGCAAGACCGCCAAGAAAGAGGCCGAAGAACAGGCCATGGCGTTGTTGGAGCGGGTTGGGCTGGCCATGAAGCGCGACGCGTACCCGTCCCAGCTTTCCGGCGGCCAGCAGCAGCGCGTGGCCATCGCCCGCGCCCTGGCCATGAAACCGAAGATCATGCTCTTCGACGAGCCCACGTCGGCCCTCGACCCGGAGATGATCGGCGAGGTTCTCGCGGTCATGAAGGACCTGGCCGTGAGCGGCATGACCATGGTGGTGGTCACCCACGAGATGGGATTCGCCCGGGAGGTCGCCCACCGGGTGGCCTTCATGGATGCCGGCACCGTCCTGGAAGAGGCGACGCCCGACGAGTTTTTCAGCAGGCCGAAGCACGAACGCGCCCAGCAGTTCCTGCGCCAGCTCTTGACGCCGATGCACTGCGAATGTCCCTAGAACCGGATGTACCGGTCCGTACTATCACTCTTGAAGGAGGAGTTCGACATGAGAAAACTGGCAATAGCATTCATGATTACGGTGTTGGCCGCGACGGCCGCCAAAACGGTGCTGGCCGCCGATACGCTGGCCGACGTGAAGAAAAAAGGGGTACTGGTGGCCGGGGTCAAGGACTCCCTTCCTCCCTTCGGCTATGTGGATGAGAAAACCCGCACCATCGTGGGGTACGACATTGATTTCATCAACGCCATCGCCAAGAAGCTGGGCGTCAGGGTAGAACTCAAGCCGGTCACCTCGGCCAGCCGCATGCCCCAGTTGCAGGAAGGGCACATCGACATCATCGCCGCCACCATGACCAAGAACCCCGAGCGGGCCAAACAGATCGACTTCAGCCATACCTACTTCTTTACCGGCCAGAAGTTCATCACCAAGAAGGGAACCGTCAAGAGCCTGAAGGACCTGGACGGCAAAAAGATCGGCACCGCCAAGGGTTCCACCTCGGAGCAGAACGCGAAGAAGGCCATCCCCACCGCCACCGTGCTCTCCTTTGACGACTATCCCCAGGCGCTGCTCGCCCTGGAGCAGGGCAAGGTATTCGCCGTGACGACCGACGAGGCCATCCTGGCCGGCATCCTGGCCAAGGCCCCCAACAAGGCCCGCTTCGAGATCCCCAATGTCCAGATCTCCGACGAACCCTACGGCCTCGGCATGCGCAAAGGGGACAAGCACTTCGTGGACTTCGTCAACAAGACCATCCTGGATATGGAAAAATCCGGCGAAGCCGCCAGGATCTTCAACAAGTGGTTCGGCCCCTCCACCCAGTTCCACCTGCAGCGCAACTTCAAGATCACGGCCGGCAAGTAACACGCAATTTGCAACGTTCAGCAGGCGGGGGGTGTGGAGAGGCATCCTGCCCCCCGCCCCGCTCTTCATGAGGGTTTCACGTGCTTAAATATCAATTCGACTGGTCGATCGTCACCTCGGGCAAGTATTTCGAATGGCTGGTTTCTGGGTGCAAGGTTACCCTGCAGCTCTCGGCACTCTCCATCGTACTGGCCTTCCTGCTGGGGCTCCTGATCGCCGTCATGCGCATGAGCAACAACAGGCCGGTCCGCTGGATTGCCCATGCCTATCTGGAGTTTTTCCGCAACACCCCGCTTCTGGTGCAGATATTCTTCTGGTACTTCGGGTCGTACAAGATCCTGCCGACCGCCGTCAACGACTGGTTGAACAACACCAACTTCGAGTTCGCCGCCGCCGTGATCGCCCTGACCATCTACACCTCGGCCTTCATCGCCGAGGATATCCGTTCCGGCGTGCTCTCCATCCCCAAGGAGCAGATGGAGGCGGCCCGCAGCGCCGGGTTCTCCTACCTGCGCTCCATGCAGTACATCATCCTGCCCCAGGCGGTGCGCCTCACGGTGCCGCCGCTGGTGAACCAGTTCCTCAACCTGGCCAAGAACTCGTCCCTGGCCATGACCATCGGCGTCATGGAGCTGACCTACCAGGCCCGCCAGGTGGAGAGCTACTCCTTCAAGGGCTTCGAGGCGTTTACCGCAGCAACCGTAGTCTATGTGGCTATTTCGCTTGTCATCACCGCCCTGGTGAACATCTACAACGAGAAAGTCCTCAACATTCACAAGGCGGCCTGATATGGATCAATTCTTCAATATATCGGTGATTGCCGACAACTTCACCTACTTCATGATCGGCCGTTTCCCCCACGGTCCCCTGGGCGGCCTGGGCCTCACCCTGTACCTGGCGGTGATCTCCTGCATCCTCTCCTTCTTCGGCGGCCTGATCCTGGGACTGCTCAGCATCTCCCGGTCCCCGGTGGTGCGCTACCCCGCCGTCGCCGCCATCAACCTCGTGCGCGGCATGCCGCTTCTGATGGTCATCTTCTGGATGTACTTCCTCCTGCCGGCCCTGTTCGGCAAGGTGGCCGAAAGCCAGACCGTCATCATGGGGCTGACCCTGTTCACCTCCGCCTACATGTCCCGCATCGTGGTGGCCGGCATCGAGGGCATCCCCAAGGGGCAGACCGAGGCGGCCATCTCCACCGGCCTCAAGCCGTGGCAGGCCATGCTCTATATCGTGCTTCCCCAGGGACTGCGCAATATGATCCCCTCCTTCGTCAACCAGTTCGTTTCCCTGATCAAGGACACCTCCCTGGCCTTCATCGTCGGCGTATCCGAACTGACCCACGTGGGAACCCAGATCAACAACCGCACCATGGCCTATCCGACGGAAATCTTCGTCTTCATCGCCCTGGTCTATTTCATCGTCTGCTACGCCTTCACCTCCCTTTCCCGCTGGCTGGAGCAGCGGTTGGCCTGGCGCAAGGCGATTTGACACAATCTCTGGATAATTTCATTAAAGCGGCTTGTCACCGGTCGGATCTCTGGTAAAATTGACGTCGGTACGGATGGGCCATCCCGATGGCGTCCGTATGACATCTCTCTCGTTTGGGGAACAACGTGAACCGTCATGTCCCAGCCAATCCAGCCCCTCCCCAGCCGGGTTTTTTCCTGTTCCCCTGCCCGACGCCGGTCATGCCGGCCTCCGCACAGGCCCAATACCCCATCCTCCCGCCCCCGGCCATGATGTAGCCGGTGGTGCATCCGCCGCCAGCAGGCTGGCCCCTCGTTGCGAGGTATGACATGACGGACGCCCCCTCCCCTGACGACGACCTCACGATCCTGTACGTAGAGGATGAAGCCACCTCGCGGGAGCAGGTCAAACGCATGCTCGGCCTGCGCGGCTACCGGCTGATGGTGACCGAGGACGGCCGGGAGGGGCTGGCACTCTACCAGGCGCACACCCCCGACATCGTGCTGACCGACATCATGATGCCGTTCATGAGCGGCCTGGAAATGGCCCGGGAGATCCGCAGCAGGACCCCCGATGCCCAGATTATCGTCATGACCGCCTTCAACGACATCGATTACCTGCTCCAGGCCATCGATATCGGCATCAACCAGTTCGTCCTCAAACCGGTCGCCTTCCAGAAGCTTTACGAAGCCATCGAGCGGAGCATCGCCGTCGTGAAGATGCAGCGGCAACTCCGCCGGCAAAACGAACACATCCGGCTCCTTTCCAACGCCCTCGAGCAAAGCCCCAGCATGGCGCTCATCACCGACACCACCGGCACCATCGAATACGTGAACCGCAAGTTCTGCGAGGTAACCGGCTTCGCCGCCGACGAAGCGGTCGGGCAGACGCCGCGCATCCTCAAGTCGGGCGAGACCTCCTCCGAAACGTACCGGGAGCTGTGGGCCACCATCCTCCAGGGGAACGAATGGCACGGCAGCCTGCTGAACCGGAAGAAAAACGGCGAGCTGTTCTGGGAGAGTGTGAGCATCTCCCCGCTCAAGGCTCCCGACGGTTCAGTCGCCAAGTTCATCAAAAACGGGGAGGATGTCACCCGGCAGAGAAAGCTGGAAGCGGAGAGCCTCCGCTCCCGGAAGATGGAAGCCATCGGCATCCTGGCCGGCGGCATGGCCCACGATTTCAACAACCTGTTGCAGGTGATCCTCGGGTACATCTCCCTGGCCAAGCTGAACATCTCCGCCCCCCAGACCATCGCCGAGATGCTCGAGATCGCCGAACAGACCTCCCTGCGCGCCAAGGAGCTCAGCCTGCGCCTGCTGACCTTTTCCAAGGGGGGGACTCCTTCGTGCATCCCGCCCCCTTGCGCCCCTGATCACGGAGGCCATCTCCGCCGCCCTCAGGGGCAAGCCCGCCATAACGAGCGAGTTCCGTATCGCCCCCGGCCTCCATCGGGTGAGGATGGACGACACCCAGATGGAGCGGACCTTTGCCAACCTGACGCACAATGCCGTCGAGGCCATGCCCCACGGCGGCACCGTGCGGGTCGAGGGGGAGAATGTGACCCTCGGCGAGCAGGACACCCTCTCCCTCCCGGCCGGCGAGTACGTTCACCTGGCGTTCCACGACACCGGAATCGGCATCCCCCCCGAGAACCTCCCCAGGATCTTCGACCCCTACTTCACCACCAAGGAGATGGGGAGCCAGAAGGGCATGGGGCTCAGCCTGGCGCTCTGCCACTCCATCATCCGCAAACACAAGGGCGCCATCACCGCCGAATCCACGCCCGGCAAAGGAACGACCTTTCACATCTATCTGCCGGCCCTTGTGGAGGGGGCGGCCGCGACGCCGGGGGAGTCCGCAAGCAAGATTTGACAAACGCCCACACACCGGATCTGGTACAGACTCGAACCCTCCAACTCTATTTGACCCTCCACCCGGCCACCCTCACTACCATTTCCCTTCCGCCGCCGATTCTGCTATTCTGGGCACATCCAGCACACGTTCGGAGCACCAATGCACCACGGCGGCATCTATGAAGAGGAAATAGCGGGCAAGGCCTACGACACCCGCCTTTTGACCCGCTTTGCCCGCTATGTCGCCCCCCACCGCACGGCGATCGTCGCGGTGCTGGTCACCATACCGCTGGTTGCCGCCTGCCGCCTGGCCCAGCCCTGGATTATCAAGCTGGCCATCGACGGCCATATCACCACCGGCAGGTTGGCCGGGCTGGAAGGGATTGCCCTGGCTTTTCTGTCCGTCCTGCTGTCCGAATCGCTGCTCGCCTTTCTGCAGATCTACCTGCTCCAGTCCGTCGGGCAACGGGTCATGGCCGACATGCGCAACGAACTCTACCGCCATGTCATGCGCCTGCCGGTTTCCTGGTTCGACCGGGTCCCCACGGGGAGCGCCGTGACCCGCCTGACCAGCGATGTGGAGGTCCTGGGCGAGATGTTCGCCTCGGGGATCATTACCATCGTGGGTGACGTCATGCTGCTGGCGGGCATCATCTCGGTCATGCTCTGGATGAACCTGAAGCTGTCCCTGGTGACCTTCAGCGTCCTCCCCCTGCTCCTGTACGTCGCCTGGGCCTTTCGCCGCAAGATGCGCCAATCGTTCCGCGAGGTGCGGGCGCGCCTGGGACGCCTCAACGCCTTTCTGGCCGAATCCATCGGCGGTATCGGCATCATCCAGGCGTTCAACCGCGAACGGGACGAAGAGCGGCGCTTCAGCGACCTGAACGCATCCTACCGGGACGCCAACATGCCGGTCATCTTCTGGGATGCGTCGCTGTACGCCATCGTGGAGGCCCTGTCGTCCATCGCCGTGGCCCTGATCATCTGGTACGGCGGCGGAGAGATCGTCCGGGGGGCCCTCACCTTCGGGGTGCTGGTGGCCTTCATCCAGTACATCGAGAAATTCTTCACCCCCATCCGCGACCTGTCGGCCAAGTATTCGGTCATGCAGGGCGCCATGGCGGCCCTGGAACGGATCTTTGCCCTGCTGGACACGCCGGCGGACAAGCCGGCTCACCAGCCCCCCGCGCCCGCCTCTGCCGAAGAAGGCCGCCCGCCGGGGGGGGGAAGCTTCGGGCAGACGCCCCCCCTGATCGAATTCCGCACCGTCTCCTTTGCCTACCGCGAGGGGGAGAACGCCCTGGAGGGGTTCAGCCTGGTCGTCCGGCGCGGCGAGCGGATCGCGCTGGTGGGCGAAAGCGGCGGCGGCAAGACCACCATCACGCGGCTTCTGACGCGCCTCTACGAGATCGACAGGGGAAGCATCCTCGTGGACGGCGTCGATGTGCGCACCATGCGGGGAGGCGACCTGCGCCGGCGCATCGGCATCGTCCTCCAGGACCCCTGCCTGTTCGCCGGCACTATCGAGTTCAATATCTGCCTGGGGGACGAGGAGGCGCGGGCGCGGGTCCGAACAGCGGCCGCCGCGGTGGGGGCCGACCGTTTCATCGAACGCTTGCCCCGGGGGTACGGGGAGGAGGTCAGGGAGCGGGGCAACAACCTCTCCGTGGGGGAAAAGCAGCTCATCTCCTTTGCCCGGGCCGTGGCCTTCGACCCCGAGGTGCTGGTGCTGGACGAGGCCACCGCCAGCGTGGACTCCGCTTCGGAGCAGATGATCCAGGACGGGATCAAAGGGCTGATGGCGGGGCGCACCTCCCTGATCATCGCCCACCGTCTCTCCACCATCCAGGACGCCGACCGGATCGTGGTCGTGCACCGGGGGCGCAACTCGGAGGAGGGGACGCACCAGGAGCTCATGGAGGCCAGGGGGCTCTACTACCGCCTGCACCGGTTGCAGTTCAACGGCCAGTGAACCATGGCCATGACCCTGTTGCATAACGGCGCGGAAACTGATACGGTTACACCATCATCAGGACCCATTTTCGGAGGAACCCATGTGCACCACTTGCGGCTGCGGCCCGACCGATACGCACGACCATGACCACCAGCACGGCGACCATCACCACAGTCACAGCCATAGCCACGACCACGAGCATCAGGGCCATGATCACCAGCACGAGCACCACGACCATGATCACGCCGCCCACGACCATCACGACCACGACCACGGCGACCGGAAACGGACCGTCATAGCCATCGAAGAGGACATCCTGGCCAAGAACAACCGCCTGGCCTCCTTCAATCGCGCCCTGTTCAAGGACAAGGGCATCTTCGTCCTCAACCTGGTAAGCTCTCCCGGATCGGGCAAGACCACCCTGCTGGAACGGACCCTGCGGGACCTGGCGGAGCGGTTCCGCTTTGCCGTGATCGAGGGGGATCAGCAGACCGACAACGACGCCCGGCGCATCGCCGCCACCGGCGTCGCGGTCCGGCAGATCAACACCGGCGCCGGCTGCCACCTGGATGCCCACATGGTCATGCACGGCACCGAGGGGTTTGATCTGGACAACCTGGACGTGCTCCTCATAGAAAACGTGGGCAACCTGGTCTGCCCCGCCTCCTTCGACCTGGGCGAACACCACAAGGTGGCGGTCCTCTCGGTGACCGAGGGCGAGGACAAGCCGCTCAAGTACCCCCAGATGTTTCACAACTCCACGGTCATGCTGCTCAACAAGACCGACCTGCTTCCCCACCTGGACTTCGATGTGGAAAAATGCAAGGAATACGCCCGCAGGGTAAGCCCCGGCATCATCATCTTCGAGGTGTCGGCGCGCACCGGCGAGGGGATGGACGGGTGGTACCAATGGCTGGCAACGGGGACGGCACGGCCATAGTCCGCAGGCGTTTCCTCATCGGCGGCATCGTCCAGGGCGTCGGGTTCCGTCCCTTCGTGTTCCGCCTGGCCGGCGAACTCGGCCTGAGCGGCTGGGTGCGCAACACCCCCGCCGGGGTGGAGATCGAGGTCCAGGGCACGGCAGACGCCCTGGCCGCCTTCCAGCGCGCCCTGGACCACGACCTTCCCCCCTGGCCGTGGTCACGTCCCGCTTCGCCGAGGACCTGTCCCCGGTCGCGGAGCGCGGCTTTGCCATCCTCCCCAGCGCCGACGGCGAAAAGAACATCCAGGTGGCGCCCGACTCCGCCCTCTGCGCCGATTGCCTAGCCGAGCTGTTCGACCCGGCGGACCGGCGCTACCGTTACCCGTTCATCACCTGCACCAACTGCGGCCCCCGCTACAGCATTATCACCGGCATCCCCTACGACCGCCCCCGGACCACCATGGCCGCATTCCCGCTCTGCCCCGACTGCCGTCGGGAGTACGACGATCCGGCGGACCGGCGCTTCCACGCCCAGCCCATCGCCTGCCCGGTCTGCGGCCCGCAGCTGCGCCTCTTGGATGCCGATGCCGCCCCGGTCGCGGAGCGGGACGACGCCCTCGTCCAAGCCGTCGAACTCCTGCGCGCCGGCAAGATCCTGGCGGTCAAGGGGATCGGCGGGTACCACCTGGCCGTGGACGCCGGCAACCCGGAGGCGGTCGGGCGGCTGCGCGCACGGAAGAAACGGGACGAAAAGCCCTTTGCCGTCATGGCCGCCGACCTGGCGGCCGCCCGCAGGCTGGCGCTCTTGGACGACCGGGAGGAACGGCTCTTAGCCAGCCCGGAAAGCCCCATCGTCATCGCCCGCAAGACCCCGGGCTGCCCGGTCGCGCCCCTGGTGGCCCCGGCCAACGGCTGGCTCGGCCTGATGCTCCCCTACGCACCGGTGCATCACCTGCTGCTGCGCGACCACTTCCCGGCGCTGGTGATGACGAGCGGCAACGTGTCCGACGAGCCGGTGGCCTTTGAAGACAGCGACGCCCTCAAACGTCTGGCCCCTATCGCCGACTTCTTTCTCGTCCACGACCGGCCGATCCACATCCGCAGCGACGATTCGGTGCTGCGCCTCTTCCAGGGCAAACCGCTCTTCTACCGCCGGGCCAGGGGGTATGCGCCGCGGGCAGTGCGGCTCCCCTTCGCGGTTCCCCCGCTTCTGGCCGTGGGGGCCGAGCTGAAGGGGGCGGTCTGCCTGGCCCAGGGAGAACAGGCATTCCTGAGCCAGCACATCGGCGACCTGCAGAACAGTTCCACCGCAGCGTCGTTCCGCCACACCATCGGGCACCTGTCGGGGATTCTCGAAATAACGCCGCAGGTGGCCGCCTGCGATCTGCACCCCGATTACATCTCCTCGCTCCATGCGGCGGAATCGGGGCTGCCGCTCGTAACGGTTCAGCACCACCACGCCCACATGGCGGCCTGCATGGCCGAAAACGGCCTGGAAGGCCACGTGATCGGCATCGTCTTCGACGGCACCGGCTTCGGCACGGACGGCACCATCTGGGGCGGCGAGTTCCTGGTGGGCGGTTACGAAGGGTTCCGGCGGGCCGGCAATGTCCTTCCCGTGCCCCTGGCCGGCGGGGATGCGGCGGTGCGCGAACCCTGGCGCATGGCCCTGGCATGGCTGTACCGTTCCCTGGGCAAAGAAGCCTTCGATCTGGACCACCCGTCTGCCCGGCAGGTGGCCGATGCCCAGAAGGACATCTTTGCCGCCATGCTGGAGCGGGGCATCAACGCGCCGCTCACCTCCAGTTGCGGCCGGCTGTTCGACGCCGCGGCCGCCCTGCTGGACGTGCGGCAGACCGTATCCTACGACGGCCAGGCGGCCATCGAGCTGGAGGCCCTGGCCGAGACCGCGGAGGTCTCGGGGACCTATTCCTTCCATATTTCCGGCAACGAGAGCCTGGTCATCGACTTCGCCCCGCTCTTCCGGGACCTCCTGGCCGATGCGGCTGCCGGCGTGGAGCGGGCGGCCATGGCCTACCGCTTTCACGCCACCGTGGCCCGCGCCGCCGTGGAGACGGCGTGCCGAATCGCGGGGCAAACCGGGCTCGACCGGGTGGTGCTCTCCGGCGGCGTTTTTCAGAATCGCCTTTTGAGCGAAATGGTGTATACTGGTCTGCTTGATCGGGGCTTGCAAATATTCACCCACCGGCTGGTACCCCCCAACGACGGCGGCATCGCCCTCGGGCAGGCGGCGGTAGCGGGGTGGCAAGGAGGTTGTTGAAAAAACAGCCATCAGGCCTTCGTCCTCGAAAGCCCTTTCGTGGGGCGTAGCGCTGAGGTCCCTCACCCTCTGGGGGAGAACTCGTGAGAGGGCTGCCTCCGCAGGGTTTGTCGAGCGGGTGCGACGATCTGACTATTTTTAAACAACCTAAGCCGCGAGGACCGCGCTCGGATTTGCGGCAGATTTGACCTGGACGATTGAGCAAAACCGCAGGCGTAGCAGCGCTACGCCGAGGATTTTGCGATTGAGGCCGGGGCAAAGATGCCGTGAAGGCGGGCGCGGAGGAAAGGAGATAAACAGGTATGTGTCTTGGTGTACCCATGAAGATTCTCAGCAGGGACGGCGACACCATCGTGGCCGAGGTGGACGGTGTGCAGAAGGAGGCCAGCGTCATGCTGCTGGGCGAGGAGGTCGGGGTGGGCGACTACGTCATCGTCCATGCCGGATTCGCCATCTCGCGCCTGGATGAGGAATATGCCCAGGAGACCCTGCGGATGATGAAAGAGGTCTTTGCCCCCGAGGATATGCGATGAGCGGGCGGGCGGGCGGCTCTGCCGCGGAGGAGGAAGCATGAAATTTCAGGACGAATTCCGCGACCGCGAACTGGTGAAAAACATGGCCGCCAACATCCGGCGCATGGCGGAGCGGTTGACCGAACCGGTCAACTTCATGGAGGTCTGCGGCACCCACACCATGTCCATCTACCAGTTCGGCATCCGCTCCCTGTTGCCGGAGAACGTGCGGCTCGTCTCCGGGCCCGGCTGCCCGGTCTGCGTGACCCCGGTGGGCTACGTGGACAAGGCCGTGGCCTGCACGGCCGATGCCCGCAATATGGTGGCCACCTTCGGCGACATGCTGCGCGTCCCCGGCAGCCGTTCCTCCCTGATGGAGGAGCGGGCCAAGGGCGCCGACGTGCGCATCGTCTACTCCCCCCTGGATGCGGTGGCCCTGGCGAAGTCCAATCCCGAACGCCGGGTGATCTTCCTGGGGATCGGCTTCGAGACCACCGCCCCGACCATCGCCGCCAGCATCCTGGAGGCGACGAAACTCGGCCTGGACAACTACTACGTCCTGGCCTCCCACAAGACCATGCCGGTGCCGATGGAGATCCTCACCGCCGACCCGGACCTGGCCCTTTCCGGCTACCTCTGCCCGGCCCACGTCAGCACGGTCATCGGCGGCAACGCCTACAAGCCGCTGGCGGAGAAATACCGCATCCCCTGCGTGGTCACCGGTTTCGAGCCGGCCGACGTCATGCAGGGCATCGAGATGCTTCTGGCCCAGATCCTGGCCGGGGAAAGCCGGGTGGAGATCCAGTACAGCCGCGCCGTGAACTGGGAGGGCAACCCCAAGGCCCAGGCCATCATGGAGCGGGTTTTCGTGCCGTGCGACGCCTCCTGGCGCGGCCTGGGGATGCTCCCCGGCAGCGGCCTGGCCATCAAGCCGGAACTGGCCCGGTTCGACGCCGAAAAGGCGTTGGCCATCGAACCGGGGGAAGAGCGGGAGCACCCCGGCTGCCGGTGCGGCGAGGTGCTCAAGGGAAAACTGTCCCCCTTCGACTGTCCGCTCTTTGCCACGGCCTGCACCCCGGAATCTCCGGTGGGCGCCTGCATGGTCTCCAGCGAGGGGACCTGCGCCGCGGCGTACAAGTACGGGAGATAACCGAACATCCCGGATGAGGAACCGGCTGTTTTCGATGCCGGAACGGACAACGGCGGGAAAGCGGAGAGAGCGCCGACCGCCGCCTACCCCGGCCCGAGGCGTGACGCCGCCTGGCGAAAAAAGAGCTGTTTTCCCATAAAACCGACTACGGAAAAGGGTTTTCGTTATGACCTCCATGCAGGAACTCAAAGACCATTACGGCTTCACCGACGACGAAGAGGAATTGCTCAGGGCCTTTCAACCCCTGGCCGCCCAGCACCGGGAGCGTTTCTCCGGTGAATTCCACGACTATCTCTACGGTCTGCCCGAAACCACCGCCATCCTCAACGCCAGCAATCGCCAGCGCCTCCTCGAGATGCACAGCAACTGGTTCATGTCGCTCTTCGGCGGCACCTACGACAACAACTACCTGAACCACCTGACCCGCATCGGCCACGCCCACGTCAAGGTCGGCCTGAATGTCCATTTCGTCAATGTCGCCATGAACCGGGTCCGCCACTTCCTGCTCAACCTGATCGACGAAAACTACCCCGACCGTGACGAGCGGCGCGCCCTGCGCGAGGCGACCGAGAAGATCCTCGACATGAACCTGGACGTCATGAGCGCCTCCTACCGCGAAGAGGAGCTGAAAAAGGTCTTTGTCTCCCGCAAGCTGGAATCCCAGCTCATCAAGCTGACCGAACGCTTCACCTACGGCCTCAACCTGGTGCTGGTGCTGGCCCTGGCCGGCGTCTCCATCTCGGTGGTCATGCTGTTCGGCTGGGACATCATCAATATCTTCCGCGGGGATGTGGAGAAGGGTATCCTGAGCGCCCTGGGGGAACTCCTGATACTCTGGATGATGATCGAGCTGATGGACAACGAGATCAAGAACCTCAAGGGGGGCAAGTTCAACATCCTGGTCTTCATCGGCGTCATCATCGTGGCCATGATCCGGGAGATCCTGATCTCCACCCTCCGCCACGACGACCTGGCCACCCAGGCCTTCCTGGCCGGCACCCTGCTGATCCTGGGGATACTCTACTACCTGGTCTCCCGGGCACAGAAGGACCTGGACAAGGCCTAGCCCATGCCCCCTTTCGCGCACGTCCTCGCCGGGTTCACCCTCGGTTTCAGATTTCGGCAGGGGCTCGGCCAGACCCTGCGGGAAACGCCCCGCGATGCGGCCATCACGAACCTGGACCCGGAGCGGCTCGCCGCCGGGGGCATCACCGCCCTGGCCCTGGATTTCGACGGGGTCCTGGCGCCCCACGGCTTTCCCGCGCCGCTCCCCGAGGCCCGGGAGTGGCTGGCCCGCTGCTGCGCGGTTTTCGGCGCGGACAGGATCTTCATCCTCTCCAACAAGCCGACCGAGGCCCGCAGAATCTGGTTCAGGAACCATTTCCCCGGCATCCGCTTCATCTCCGGCGTCCGCAAGAAACCCTACCCCGACGGTCTCCAGAGGGTGGGCGAGTTGGCCCGCGTCCCCCTGTCCACCGTCCTGATGGTGGACGACCGCCTGCTCACCGGCTGCCTGGCGGCCCTCAACGCCGGCGCCCGCCCCCTCTACATCCGCCGTCCCTACCGTTCTTTCCGCCACCGCCCCCTGGCCGAGCTGTTCTTCATGGTACTACGGGCGGGGGAACGGGTACTTTTCAGCTTTTTTCCGCATTGTTGAATCACAACGACGCACTTCCCCCTGGGGAACCATCCGCCAAACCGTATCAATTTTATTGACCTATTACAAAAATGGAGCGTAAAAAGAAACGGCTCCTCGGGCTGGAGACATTTCTCTGGCGCGCATCGCCCCGCTGGCTGTCGCATTCGGAGACACGGGGATATAGCTGCGCCCGTTGCAACCTTGTACGTTATTACCGTGCGGTCATGATCATACAGGAGGCATTACCAAATGATGAGAATTTTTCTGCTGTTTGCCGTGGCGTTCCTTCTCGCCGGACGCAGCCCGGCTGTCGCGGCACCCCCGGCAACCATCACCTACCAGGGCTACCTTTCCTCGGCAACAGGCCAGGCCATCAACAGCACGGTCACCATGACCCTGGCGCTCTATGCCGCCCCCACCGGGGGAACACCGCTCTGGAGCGAACAGCAAACTGCCGTTCAGGTGGTCAACGGTGCCTACAGCGTCCTCATGGGAAGCGTCACGCCGATCAGCCTCCCCTTTGATGCGACCTACTACCTGGGAGTTGCCGTCGGCAGCGATGCCGAGATGACCCCCCGCCAGGAATTGTCCTCGGTACCCTATGCCTTCCGGGCCACGAGCGCCGACAAGCTCAATCAGGCCTGCGCCGATGGCGAGGTGCTCAAGTACAGCACCGCATCATCGAGTTGGAGTTGCGCCGTTGCCGTCGGCACCCAGACCGTCGCCGTCGGGACCACGACCACGGGAGCGGCGGGGACAGCGGCCAGCGTGACGAACTCGGGAACGGGCAGCGCGGCGGTCCTCAATTTCACTATCCCCCAGGGGGCACCCGGCCCGACCGGTGCTGCCGGCCCGACAGGAGCCACCGGAGCTACCGGCACCACCGGAGCTACGGGCGCGCAAGGGCCGCCAGTCAGTTTCATGGGGACATGGAGTAGCGCGACAACGTACGCAACCGGTGATGCCGTTTCAGAGAATGGAACAAGCTACATCGCGCTCACCATGAATATCAACACAGACCCGGCCGCGGATGTGGCAGGTTCGGGAGGGCACTGGGCGGTGTTGGCGCTGAAGGGGACAAATGGGACGAATGGCGTAGCGGCGACCGTCTCAGTCGGTACCACAACCACGGGAGCGGCAGGGACATCGGCCAGCGTGACGAACACGGGAACGAGCAACGCGGCGGTCCTCAATTTCATCATTCCGGCAGGGGCAACCGGAGCTACCGGCGCCACCGGAGCTACGGGCGCTACGGGCCCGCAAGGGCCGCCGGTCAGTTTCATGGGGACCTGGAGCAGCAGTACGGTATACACATCCGGTAATGCCGTGTATGAAAACGGAACAAGCTACATCGCGCTCGCGGTGAATTACAACGTAGACCCGGCCGCGGATGTTGCCGGTTCGGGAACGACCTGGGCGGTATTGGCGCTGAAGGGTGCCAGCGGCAGCAGCCCGGACAGCGGCATCCCGTTCACCACGGTGGTGCGCACCATCTCTTCGTACGTTTATTTCAACCCCGTGCAGGCTCTTGTCGGCGCTTCCTCTACCGACAACATGTTCACCTGGGTGCCCAGCAGCTGCACCATCTCGAAGCTCAACGTCTACTCGAAGTACAGTCAGGATCTGAAAGTAGACCTCCAGAGCAGCACCACATCCGGGACCGGCGCGTCCCTCACGACCACGGGGTTGTCGTGTACGGTGCTGGCCGACGGAAACAGTTGCACCGCTACGGGCCCGGTGGTCGTAAGCGGAGGGTCCTTCCTCATCTTCCATATCACCCAATCCGACGGGACCAGTGCGCCCTCGGGCAGCGGGTATCTCTGGACCGCATTCGGATGTCTGTGAGCCGGGCTTCCCGCTACAGCGGGGCCACCTCATCCGGGGAGACCAAAAAACGGTAGCGGTTTGGCCAGGCCGGCCGCTACGTATCGAACTCTTTGAAGCCAGGGAAACAATCATCGGGGGAAAGCAGCATGAAAACAGGCTTGGCTGCACGACTAGCCGTCACGCTTCTGCTGTTGCCCGTTGCGGCATTTGCCGCCACGAGCAGCAGCACCAACTATACCATCTCCGTCGGCCGGAGCGTCGGCGGTGGCGGCAGCGCCACCGATACCGCAGGTTTGAGCGCGACCGGAGCCGCCATCGGCCTGGGAGTGCTCATCCCGCCGAAAGGCAGCAGCAGCACCGGTTATAGCGTTACACCGGCCACCCTTGCCGCCATGCCATCGGGGACGCTTCGCAGTGGCGACATCAATGGAGACGGCGCAGTGGATGTCATCGACGCCCTGTTGGCTCTCAAGGCCAGTGCCGGACTTGTCCAGCTCTCTGCCCCGGAAGTGACGCGCGGCGATGTTGGCCCGCTGGTGAACGGCGTACCGGTGGGGGACAACCGCATCGACATTGAGGATACCGTTTTGATTCTGCGCAAGGCGGTCGGCCTGGGCTGGTAAAAGCAGAGAGCCGTCCCGGGAAGATCCGGGACACCTTGCCGCTTCGCGCCTGTTTTCTTGTGTTCCTGCACGGCCCATCGAACGCCCGGGATGCTCACTTTTCCCCCAGCGCCGCCTCGATCCGTTCGCAGAGGGTCTTCAGGATCTTGATGCGGGCGTAGTACTTGTCGTTGGCCTCCACCAGGGTCCAGGGCGCGATGTCGGTGCTGGTGCGGTCGATCATGTCGCAGACCGCCACCTCGTACTCGCCCCACTTCTCCCGGTTGCGCCAATCCTCGTCCGTGATCTTGAAACGCTTGAAGCCGATCTTCTCCCGCTCCTTGAAGCGCCTTAACTGTTCCTCCCGGCTGATGGAAAGCCAGAACTTGACCACCACCGTATGGTTGCGCACGAGCTGCTCCTCGAAGTCGTTGATCTCGCCGTAGGCCCGCATCCAGTCCCCCCGGCCGCACAGCCCCTCCACCCGCTCCACCAGCACCCGGCCGTACCAGGACCGGTCGAAGATGGCAAAGCGCCCCTTGCGGGGGATGTTGCGCCAGAAGCGCCACAGATAGGGCTGGGCCAACTCCTCGTCGGTGGGGGCCGCCACCGGGATGATGCGATAGTGGCGCGCGTCCAGGGCCTGGGTGACGCGGCGGATGCTGCCCCCCTTGCCGGCGGCGTCGTTCCCCTCGAAGACCGTCACCACCGAGAGCTTCCGGAAGCCGGCATGGCGGGTCAGCAGGTTGAGCCGCCCCTGGTATTTCTCCAGTTCGTCCTCGTAGTCGGACTTTTTCAGCTTCTTCGCCAGGTCCAGGGTTCTCAGGATCAGCAGGTTGTCGATGGTGGACATGATGGGGGGGATCGGTTCGTCGTGGCGCGGCGGCTCGGCGGCGTCCAGCCGCTGGCGCAGGGCGGCCAACAGGGCCGTGCCGATGGTCAGGTAGCGGTAGTTGGGGTCGCTCCCCTCCACGATGGTCCAGGGGGATTCGGCGGTGCTGGTGGTGCGCAGCATCCGCTCCGAGACCTTGCGGAATTTGTCGTACAGCTTGTAATGCTGCCAGTCGGTATCGGTGACCCGCCAGCGGGTCTTGGGGTCCTTCTCCAGGCTCTTCAGGCGCTTTTTTTGCTCGCTCTGGGAGAGGTGCAGCCAGAATTTGAGGACCAGCGCCCCCTCGTTGCAGAGCATCCGCTCGAAATGGACGATGCGTTCCAGCCGCTGGTCCAGTTCGGCGTTCTTGATGGTGCCGTAGACATTTTCCAACAGGGGCGCCGAATACCAGGTGCCGATGAAGATGCCGATCTTCCCCCGGGGGGCAGCACCCGCCAGTAGCGGAACATGGAGGGCCGCTCCAGTTCTTCGTCGGTCAGGTCGCGCAGGGCGTGGGTCTCGATATGGCGCGGGTCCATCCATTCGTTGAGGAGGTTGACCGTTTCCCCCTTGCCGGCACAATCCACGCCGGCCACCAGGAGGATGACCGGAAATTTCTTCGACTGGAGCAGGTCGAGCTGGGCGTCCAAGAGGGCCCCGCGCAGTGCGGGGACCTCCTTCTTCCAGACGGCTTTGCTGATCGCGTGTCCCAATTCTGCAGACTCGAACATGGCGTTCCTCCTTCAGTATCGCAGCACCTTGTCCAGAAACCCCCGCAGTTCGGGGGTGGCCGGCTGTTCAAAGAGCTGTGGGGCGTCCCCCCACTCCAGCACCCGCCCCTCGTGGAGAAAGACCACCTGGTCGGCCACCTTGCGGGCGAAACCAATCTCGTGGGTCACCAGCACGAGCGGCCGCCCCTCCTGGCGCAGCTCGGCGATCAGGTCCAGCACCTCCACGGTCATCTCCGGGTCAAGGGCCGAGGTCGGCTCGTCCAGGAGCAGCAGGCGCGGTTTTATGGCCACGGCACGGGCTATGGCCACCCGCTGCTGCTGCCCCCCCGAAAGCTGGGCCGGGGTTTTGAGGGCATGTCCGGCCAGGTGGAACCGGGCCAGCAGCTGCAGGGCATAGGTTGCCGCCTCGGAGGCCTCGTAGCCGTGCACCTTTTCCAGGGGGAGCGCGATGTTGTCCAGGGCGGTCAGGTGGGGAAACAGGTTGAATGCCTGGAACACCGTCCCGATCCCCCGGCGGTGGCGCAGCAGGTATGCCTCGTTGAACTGTATCGGGTCGCCGTCCAGGGCCATCTCGCCACCGTCGGGGGTTTCCAGGCCCGCCAGGATGCGCAGCAGGGTGGATTTCCCGCTGCCGGACGGCCCCAGGATGGCGACGGTACGGACCTGGGGGATGGCCAGGGTCACGCCGTCCAGGGCCCGATGGTCGCCGTAGGCCTTGACGATGCCGCGCGCCTCAAGTCGCATAGCGGAACCTCTTTTCCAGGCGTTTGGTCCAGAGGGAGATGGGCAGGGTCAGGACGAGATAGCCGACCGCCAGGGGCAGGTAGCTCTCCAGGGTGCTGAAGGTGAAGGCGTTCACCTCCTGGGCGTTGAGGGTGAACTCGTTGACCGAGATGATGGAGAGCAGCGACGAATCCTTGATCAGCGAGGCGAATTGCCCGGCCAGGGGGGGAAGGACCTGGCGGGTCACCTGGGGGAAGATGACGTAGCGGTAGATCTGGGCGCGGGTAAAGCCGATGGCCCGCGCCGATTCCAACTGGGTCTCGCCGACGCTTTCGATCCCGGCCCGGATGATCTCGGAGATATAGGCCCCGGCGAACATGGCCAGGATGACGACCCCCACCAGGTAGCGGTTGTTGATCCCGAAGGCGTCGGCCACCACGTAGAAGAAGATCAGGATCTGCACCAAAAGCGGGGTGCCGCGGATGACCTCCATATACACCTGCGCCAGATACCGCACCGGCAGGAAAGGAGCCCGCTGGGCCAGGGCCGTGGCCAGGCCGGCCACCAGGCTTAACGCCATGGCGGCCGAGGAAACGGCCACCGTTATCAGCCACCCCTTCAGAAACTTGTAGCGGTAGGCGTAGACCGCATCCCAGCCCCAGGCGAATTTGACCTGGCTGAAAGCGAACCAGAACAGCAGGGAGAGGAGCAGAAACACCGCCAGCCAACTGGCGGCGACTGCGGCAGCCGGAATCCTCTCCCCGCGGCTGTCGGGGGTGATGAAGAAGTAGCGTCGCACCGTGGCCCGGTTAAAAGAAGAATGGATAGTTCAGTTCCTTGAAAGTTGCCTTCTGCTCGTGCAGCCAGGCATCGCCCAGCCGCTCGAAACCGCCCTGCGCACGGAACTCGCCCAGGAACCGGTTGATCTGCTCCTTGAGCCGGTCGTCGCCCTTGCGCAGGGCGATGCCCCATTTTTCCTGCTGGAAGGGGTTCAACAGGGCGCGGGTGGTTTCCCGGTTTTTCATCCAGTTGGAATAGGTGGACATCTGGTCGTAGATAAAGGCGTCCGCCTTCCCCTGAACGACCTCGAGCACCGCGGCGGCCTCCTTGTCCAGCACCAGGACCCTGGCGTTTTTGATGTGCCCGGTGGCGTAGGTGTGGCCGGTCGTCCCCTTTTTCACGGCTACGGTGACGCCCGGTTTGTCCAGATCGGCGATCGATGTGACCGGCGAGGCCTTGCCCACCAGCAGGCAGAGGCCGGTGGCAAGATAGGGATCGGAAAAATCCACGGACTGGCGACGCTCGTCGGTGATGGTCATGGAGGAGATGACCAGGTCGATCTTGCCGGTCTTGAGCGCCGGGATCAGACCGTCGAAAGCGGTGTTCTGGATCACGACCTTCTTGCCGAGCGCCTTGCCCAAGGCATTGGCCAGGTCAACGCTGACCCCCTTGGGCGCCCCCTTTTCATCGGTCATTTCAAAGGGGGGGTAGGCCAACTCCATCCCCACGACCAGGGTGTCTTTGGCTGCCGGTTCCTGTTTGTTCACGCACGCGGCCAGGGCAAGAAGCACCGCCGCCAGCATGAAGCACGCGACGCCGCGAAGGACGGGTGTAATCGTCATGTTCCAGTTCCCCCTTTTGTCTGCGGATAGGGGCAAAGGCCTGCCCCTCACCATGGCCCCAAGCGGCCAATGATTGAAAAGTCTTCGATTTTAAAGAAAATTATCGTCAGCGCATTTTTTAAAAGTGTACTTGACTTTACCCGGCTCGTAAAGCGCCCTTTTGAAATTTCTTTCGGTTCGCCCGGCCGAACTGCGGCGGCCCGCCCCGCCTGCGCAACAAGATGATTACCCCCAAAACGGCGTATGATGGTATAATTGAACAAAAAACAAGCCACCGGCAACGAAGGGAGAAGGGATATGGCTGAGACGATTCCGGCAGTTTACGGAAGGTACCGCTGCTTGCCGCCGCCACGCAACGAGGAGTTGCAGACGTAACAGAGGCTTCCCATGTTCAAACGCAACGAGATAACGATGTTGTCGGTCGTACCGTTTTTGTCGTTCACCGTGGTGGCGACCATCGCGGTTTCCGGCGCCTTCTACAACACGGGGATTCCGGACGAGGCCGACCTTTTGAAGTGGTTCGACAGCGCCGTGCACGCAACGGCCAGCAACAAGCTGACGGAGCTGGCCTCCGGGGCCACGAAGGAAACCTCCCCGCTTGACAAAGCGGCACAGGGGCGGGTAGCCGATGCGTGCTACGATATCCTGGCGGTGAAGTACTACAACGCCGACAACAGCCACCGGGTCGACCGGTTGCAGGCGGAGTGCCAGAACCTGCCCGAACGCACGCTCACGGTCGGGGAACTGCGGGAATTGGACCGCAGGACCATGGACACCATCAACGGGCAGCACCGCTGACTCCCGGCCCGCGGGTTTCCGGCCCATGGCCGCCCCAAGGGGTGGTTGCCGCCTGCCGTCAACCGCAAGGTTTCGTTGCGTGCCGCGGAAGCGCGTGTCAGGACATGACCGTACCGTGAGCAGGGCGCTGGCAGTGGCTGGAGCGGCGTATCCCGTATACTTCCCAACTTTTTTATTGGAACATGAGAATAAAATGTGATAGAAACAGTTGTTACTAAAAATCAGGAGGTTGCAGGTGAAAAAAATAGTATTATCTCTTCTTGTTATCTCTGCACTTGCCGTTGCCGGGTGCAAAGAAAAGCCCAAAACCGAAGCCCCTCAACAGCCCGCTGGCATGCCTGCACAAGGCCAAATGCCTCCTGGACACCCCGGCACCGCTACTCCGGGTGGTGACCCCCACGCCGGCATGAAGGCGCAGGAAATCCCCGCCGGCGCCGGCCAAAAAGGGAAGGTAACCCAGACCATGAACTCCGGCGGCTACACCTACGTGGAAGCGGCCAACGACAAGGGCGAGAAGCTGTGGATGGCCCTGCCCGAATTCAAGGTCAAGGTTGGCGACACCATTGAGTACCCCGTTGCTCCGCCGATGGTGAACTTCCAGAGCAAAACCCTGAACAAGACCTTCGACAAGATCATGTTCATTCCGGGCATCAGGATCGTCAAATAGTACGTTTTTCCATCAGATTAGACAAAAGAAGCGGGGCCTCACGGCCCCGCTTCTTTCATTTCGTGCCCAGCGCCCGGCGCGCCGCGCCGTGGTTCGGCACCAGGCCAAGGACCCGGCGATAGCATTCGGCGGCCATGCGCTTTTCGCCGCGCTCGTCATGCACCTCCCCCAACAGCAGCCAGCCCCAGGGGTTATCCGGTTCGCGCTCGGTTATCTCCCGGAACTCGCGCTCGGCGGCCTCGATCATACCGGACTGCCGGTACCACTCCCCCACCATGACGTTGGTGGTCGCGCAATACCCCAACAGCGCCTTTTGCTGCCGGAAACGGCGTTCGCTCCCTTTCCCCCCGCCGGCCGTAAGTGCCGCCAGGACCCGGCGGGACGCCGGACCCGGCTTTCCCGCGGCATGGAGGGCCGTATCGGGGGTTTCCTCGAAGATGCCGGGGCGCACCAGGCCGTTCGCGACCGCCTGCTCGAACAGCCGGGTGCCGGGGTAGTAGACCAGCGGCGAAACATAGCCGTCATCCGGCTTGATGCGCCGGACCAGTTCGATGGTCATGCGGATATCGTCCTCATTCTCCCCCGGCACGTCGGAGATCAGGTACACGGAAAGACTGATGCCGACCTTTCGCACCAGGGCGGCCGTCTGTTCCACCTGCTGCGGCTGGATCGACTTGTCGAGCTGGGCCAGGATACGCGGCGAGCCCGATTCGACCCCGATCTGGACGCACTCGCAGCCGGCCCGCTTCATCCAGGTCAGGACCTCCTCGTCCAGGGCGGTGACGCGGGATTGGCAGTTCCAGAGCACCGCGGCCCGACGCTCGATCATGAGACGGCAGAATTCAATGGCCCTCGTGCGGTCGGCGGTAAAGGTGTCGTCCCGCAACGAAAAGTAGATCAGGCCGAACCGGTCCCGAATATAGAGGATCTCGTCAACGATATCCGCCGGTGAGCGGAAGCGCACCCGGCGCCCCCAGAACCCGGGCGAACTGCAGAAACTGCACGCAGAGGGACATCCCCGGGCGGTCAGGACGAACTCCGGCTGCAGCTCCAGATCGACCCCGACGGAGCGCTCCAGATAGCGGGCGGGAAACGGGAGCGTGTCGAGCGTCCCCCGCGGCACGCGCCGGTCCGTGAGTACGACCCGGGCGCCGTCGCGAAAGGCGATCCCGGCCACATCCCGCCAGGACACCCCCCGCCCGATCCTCTCGGCCAGTTCCCGCAACGTTTCCTCCCCCTCGCCCACCACGACGATATCCACCGGTGAGCCTTCGGCCAGCATTTCATGGCAGCGGAAGGTGGCGTGTCCTCCCCCCAGGACGATGGTGCCGTCCGGATTCGACCGGCGCGCCAGGCGCGCCACCTCAAGAGATGCGTGTCGGTTGTGGGTCCATTGGGAAATGCCGACGATGTCCGCTTTCAGGGAGGTGAGCTGTTTTTGGATTGCAGGGCGGGACCACCCGGAAAAATTGGCCAGAACGGCATCGTAGCCCGCCTCGCACAGCACGGCATGCAGATAGCAGAGCCCGCTGGGCAGCAGACTGATATAGGGGTCGCTACGGTCGTTTTCCCCGGATATGTACGCTAAAAGTATCTTCATAGTCGAACAAAAAAAATCCGGGCACAAAGAGCCCGGATTTCATTCCTGCCACGAATCGATGGCGGCACTAATTCAGATTGAGGCTGATGCCCAGGGTGTCGTTGGCCGGAGCGTCGTTATCCTGCTCTTCCTCAACCCCTTGCAGCAATTCGTTGAAATTGATCGTTTCGCCACTGGTCACGGAACCGACGCGCCGCGCCCCCAGGTAGCGAGAGAGATAGTAGGGGGTATCCATGGAGGAGATCACCACCCTGCGGTCGCGGGAGGAAGCATGAATCATCTTGCGGTTGCCGAGGTAGATGCCCACATGGGACGGGAAGCGGGCATAGGTCTGGAAGAACACCAGATCGCCCTTGCGCAGGTCGCCGCGCACGACCTCGTTGCCGACGTTGAACTGCTCGCGGGCGGTGCGGGGGAGATTGATCTTCTGCTCGCGGAACACCTGCTGCACAAAGCTGGAGCAATCGAGCGAACCGCGGCTGTTGCCGCCGAAACGGTAACGGGCCCCCAGGAAACCGTAGGCGGTCTTTTTCAGGCCGCTGATGCCCTGGTTGTTCTCTTCGATATTCTTGGCAAGGTCAACCGGCCGGTCGGCGTCGATGTCGCTCAGTTCAGCCAGGGTTGACGAGAGTTCCTGTTCATTCAGGAGCTCTTTGCTGACCAGTTGCAATCTGGTGGACGCGGCCGCGACAGGGGCCTTTTCCTCCACTGCCGGCGCGGGCTCATTCAGGGCCAGCACCTGTCCGGTCTTGATCCTGTTGCCCTTCAGGCCGTTCAGCCGGCGCAGTTCCGACATCTTGATGCCGGTCTTCCTGGCGATCCTGGGCAGGGTGTCCCCCTTGACCACCTTGTACGACGATGCCGCCACCGCCTTTGCCGCTTTCTGCTCGGCACGGGCGGGAATGATGAGACGGGCCCCCTGCTCGATGCGGGTGCTGCTCAGATTGTTGACCGATTTGAGTTCTTCGACGGATACGTGATATTTGCGTGCTATGGAATGAAGCGATTCACTTCTGCGCGCGACATGGGTTTTGGAGGCCAGAACCAGTTGCGGGAAGGAAAGCAGGATGAGACAGATCGCGGCGAGACTGCGGATATGTGTCATTTCCCCTCCTATTCTGTTCTAGTTTCGGTGCAGCGGTTTTGGCTTTATATAACAATGCGTCCCGTTTGTCAATCCTTTACTGCCCGGAGCCCCCTTCACACATGCAACCCATATGCCAACCAGCATCACTGATGCAGCGAACGGCGGGAGACAAGTTTCAACGTCAGCGGTTCGTCCCGGAGGATCGTGACATTCTTGTACGGCGGCAGCAGGTTCTTCTGATATTCCTTCCCTTTGACAAGCTTGCCGGCATCGACCTCCTCCGTTGCCACCGTTTCAAGCTTGGCAATCTGGCCGGACGGCCCCTCCACCTCGACCATGGCGGGCGACGCGACCACCTGGTACACCCCCAGCCCCCGGGGCAGCCTGCCGCGCAAATTAACGCGGACCGGCACCGTCTTACGTACCTTCTTCTCCATAACGATGCGTATGGACGAAGGAGTGACGCTGCCGACCACCATGCCGGACGGAAGCTTGAAATCGGAGTTCCTGATCCTGACGACCGCCTGCCCCTCCCGCGCCCCCGACAGGTCGATATCGGCGGCAATATCGAGCTTCGCCGGCGTAGGCGTCAGACTGGAAAAGGATTTCACCTGGACCTCGACCTCTTCGGGAGAGCTGCGCAGCAACACCAGATCCTGCGGTATGCCGTGCAGCCGGACAGGTGCCGTGACCGTGGCGATCGCCCCCTGGCGGGAGGTAATCAGGGCCCAGAATGCCGTAACAATGAGCAGAACCGCCGTTTTGGGCAGCAGGTCGGCAAAAAGCCGCTGCCGCAGGCTCGCCCGGGGTTTTTCCTTTTCCGGCGAGATCAGCTCTTCAAGGAGCGCCACCAATTCCCCGGTCGAGGAGAGGCGGTGCAGTTCCCCCCCACGGCCAGCGACACCTCGCCCCGCTCCTCCGAGACCACCGCCACCACGGCGTCGGTGCGCTCCGAGAGCCCAATGGCGGCGCGATGGCGGGTACCGTAAAACTGGGGGATTTCCGGGTTCTGGGACAAGGGCAGGTGGCACGACGCCAGGGCGACCTTCCCCTCCCTGATCAGGGCGGCGCCGTCGTGCAGCGGCGCACCGTCGTAAAAGATGGCCTCCAGTATCTGCGGGGTAATCTCGCAGTTCAGGCTCACGCCGTTCAGCATCTGGTCCACCAGGGATTCGCTCCGCTGGAAGACGACGATCGCCCCGGTCCTCTTCTTCGCCAGACCGAACAGGGTATCGACGATCTCCTGAAACCGGCTCAACTGCTGGGATTCCTGGCGGCTGCCGAAGAAATGCCGCATGAGGCTGAAACGGTACAGCGCCTGCCGGATCTCGGCCTGGAACACCACGATGATCAGGACGATCAGCACCGTGCCCAACTCCTGCAGGATCCAACTGGTCATATAGAGGCCGAGAAACCGGGTGACGAAGTAGATGACGGTCACCACCCCCAGCCCCAGCAGCACCTGCATGGCGCGGGTCCTGCGGAACCAGCTGTAGAGCTGGTAGAGCAGCAAGGTCATGATCAGGATATCGGCGACATCCTGTATTCTCAAAAAAGAAGGCACGTCAATTCCCTTTTGCTTTTCTCCGGGGCTTGTGGATGGACGGTTTCTCCTGTTTGACCGAGGTGGAGCGATTCTGCATGGCAAGCCGGGCCGTGTCGTGCTTGCGGATATCCTCCAGCACCTGTTCCCTGAGCGGCGGGGCGGGATTCGGCTCGGGCAGCTTTTCCAGGTAGGCGGCGTCGGTGTAGACGTTGCGGGCATTCCACATGCTGAAACCGAAGACCTTGGCGTCCCGGGCGGCCTGGATCTGGTCAAGGACCATCTTCTTGTCGTACACCGCCCCCAGTTTGAAGTCCTGCAGCCAGGGGCGCATTTTGGCCCGCTTCCCCTCAAGCCGTTTCATACCCCGCAGACAGGCATCGTAAATGACGCGATAGGGGTGCTCGGCCGGGTTTTTCAGCCCCAGGTGCCCGCGGGGGTAGTGGGACGGATAGATCATGGGGCAGACGAAATCCACATGGTCGGCCACGTCCTGGATGCGCTGGCCGATGTTCATGTCGTCGTCCACCATGGTCGTGAGGCCGAAGATGTCGGCCGAGGTCATCACGTCCACCGGCTTCATCTGCTCGTCCACATACTGGAAAAAACGGCGGATGATCTCGTATTTCGGCACGTCGCGCTTGTAGACCGGATAGGTCATGGTCTTCAGCTTCCCGTCGGTGGGGAAACGGACGTAATCGAACTGGATCTCGTCGAAACCCTTGGCGGCCACTTCTTTGGCAATGGCAAGATTGTAGTCCCAGACCGTCTTCGAAGCCGGGTCAACCCAGGCCAGACCCTTGCGATCCTTCCAGACCTTCTGGCCGCCGCCGGACACCGCCAGGTCCGGGCGCGCCTTGGCCAGGTTGGGGTCCTGAAAAACGGCGATCCGGGCAATGGTGTAGATCTTCTTGTCGCGGCACTGCCTGAGAATGGCGTCCAGGTCGCGGATACGTTTCTCGTAGGCTCCCGTCTGGGCCACCAGCGGCACCTTGGAGTCATAGCCGACCTTGCCGGTACTGTCCTTGACGTCGATCACCACCGCATTCAGGTGGGAGCGGGACACCATGTCGGTAAGCGTCTGAAAACGGCTGATCCCGGCGGTCCAGGAGGTAATGTAGAGCGCCCGCACCTCCGTGTTCAGCAGTTGCTGGCGCTTGGATGGCGCCGGGGGGGCCGGCACGGAAGCGGCCGGAGGAGTGGCGGCTTTCTGCTCATCCCGGCAGGAGACAAGGGCGCAACAGACTACAACGATAAGGGCGACACGACCGGCAAGGGCGACAACATCTTTCACTCACGACACTCCGTTGGTTTTTTCTGGTTTATGCCCTGAAAATGTGCTACAAGGCAAAATAGTAATTTATAGCAGTAAATTATCGAAAAAGGTAGTACAAACTTATGTTCAGATTGTCCGAGAAGGGTGAAAAGATTCAGGGGATGTTCGGGAGTATCGCCCCACGGTACGACTTCCTCAACCGCCTGCTCAGCTTCGGCATCGACCGGCGCTGGCGCAAAAAAGCCGTGCGGCTTATCAAGTACCGGGAGGGTTCCCGGATTCTGGACGTGGCGACCGGCACCGGTGACGTGGCGCTGGAAATCGCCCGCTCGACCCCTGCGTCCGTAAGGATTACCGGGGCCGACTTCTGCAAGGAGATGGTGGACCTGGGCCAGGTCAAGGTGGCCACCTCGCCCTACTCCGGACGGATCGACTTCAAGGTGGCTCCCTGCGAGGACCTTCCCTTTCCGAACAACACCTTCGATTCGATCACCATCGCCTTCGGGATCAGGAACGTGGTGGACAGGAGGCTGGGTCTGGCGGAGATGTGGCGGGTGCTGCGGCCCGAGGGGCGGATGGTCATCCTGGAGTTCTCCACGCCGCGCTCCCAGCTCTTCAAGCAGATCTACTACTTTTACTTCCGCCGCCTTCTGCCGGTCATCGGCGGCCTCTTTTCCAAATACAACGCCTACAAGTACCTGCCGGACTCGGTGCTGGAATTCCCCTCCCACGAGGAGTTTTCCCAGATGATCGCCGACGCCGGCTTCCGCAACATCCACATCCACCCGCTGACCTTCGGCATCGCCACCATCTACGCCGGCGAAAAGGAATAGACAAATAGCATTCGAGGATAATCCCTTCCCACAGGCTGTTAAAAAACTCAGGTTGTTCAAAAATAGCCAGATCGTCGCACCCGCAGAATGCCCTGAGGAGGCGTAGCAGCGCTACGCCGCACGAAAGGGCCTTCGAGGATGGCGGCGAGATGGCTGTTTTTCAACAACCTCCTACGCCTTGAACTTGCTCTCCGTCCCGTTCACCAGCCGTTTGATGTTTGCCTGATGCCGCACAATCACGATTGCGGCAACAATCCCCGTCACCAGCAGCATCGCACGCCCCCCGTGAAGCACGTACACGGCGAGCGGCATGACCGCCGCCGCAGCTACGGAGCCGAGGGATACGTAGCGCCATTTCAGGACCAGGCAGAGAAAGACCGCCAGGGCCACGAGCACGGCCAGGGGCGACAGGGCCAGGAAGACCCCCAGGGCGGTCGCGACCCCCTTGCCCCCCTTGAATCGCAGAAAGACCGAGAACACATGGCCACAGAAGGCGGCCAGCCCGACCCAGGCGGCCAGGTCCGTGGCAGGGGCGTAGTGGTGAGCCGCCAGCACCGGCACAAGTCCCTTGAGACAGTCGCCGACCAGGGTCAGCGCACCGACCTTGCGCCCCACGGTACGGTACAGGTTGGTGGCGCCGATATTGCCGCTCCCCTCGTGGCGCACGTCGATGCCGCAGGCCTTGCCCAGAAGGAGCCCCGTGGGGATCGACCCCAAAAGGTAGGCCGCCGCGCAGGCGGCAGCCAGTATCAGGTCCGGTTGCATTGTCATGAGCGCAATCCCGGCATCACTTGCCCGCCGCTTTCGGGATGCCGGCCGCAAAGGTGCTGCCGGGAAACTCGCGCACCAGCCGGTCGAACGCCTCGCGGCTCTTCTCCTGCTGTCCCGCCCCACGGTAGGCCGTCCCCAGATAATACAGCAGTTCGTCGTTGCGCTGCAGCCCGGAAAACGTCTTGAGCGCCTCCTCGAAACGGGCGACGGCGGCCGGGTACTTCTCGGTCCTCAGGTAAAAGCGGCCGACGTAGATCTCGTACTGCAACTGCTTGTCCCTGCAGTCGCGGATCCTCTCCTGGGCCTCCTGGACGTGCGCGCCGCCGGGATACAGCTTCACATAGGAATCAAAGACGGCCAAGGCGTTTTTGACCGGCGTCTGGTCCGTGTCGATGCGGTTTATCTGGTTGAAATAGCTCAGGGCCTGCCGGAAAAGGGCATAATCGGCCCGCTCATGCTTGGGGTGAAGCTTGCGGAAATCCTCATAGGCGGCAGCGGCTTCGATATAGTCCCTGTTGAGGAAATAGGCATCGGCAATGCCGATCTCCGCCTTGGCCGAAAGCTCCGGCGACTTGTAGCTCTCCTTGACCTTTTTCCAGTTGGTGATGGCATTCTCATACTTGCGCCGCTGGAAGGCCTGCTCGCCGTCCTGGTAAAGCTCGTCCGGCGATTTGTTCGCCGGAGTCGTCGCGCACCCCGGCAACAGGGAGGCGGCAAGGGTGCAGAACGCGATGGCACTCAGTAAGCTCTTCATGGTTTTCCTCGCAACGCCGCGGCGCGGGCGCATGTGTTCGACAGATAGGGTAGTTTCACGGCGGCCCGCCATCAGAGGATTCCCACCCCAAGCTCATCGCGCAGCAGGTACGCAATGATTTCGTGGTTCAGCCAAAGGGCGGCGGCCCCGGGATTCCAGGAGGCGTGCAGCATCAACCGGCCGGTGGACAGAAAAACGATACGGGAAAGCTCCGCGCAGATCAACTGTTTCTGGTCGGCATGCATGCCCATCAGTTCGGTGGAACTGGCCAGCATCAGCTCCATCTGCTCCCGGGTGCTATGCTGGGGCCAGGTGGCGAAATCCAGCATCCCGGCCAAAAGCGGCGACGACAGGTAGGCGTCGGCCCGCTCCAGCAGATGCTCCACCGTCTCACCGTCCTTGAGCATGGCCTGGCAACGTTCGTAAAGCGGCGCGGCGGCCGGCTCGCCCGCCACATACCGGATGGCGGACAGAAGCGGATAGAGGGAGATTTCCACGCCGAGGAACAGGGCGCTGGAATTGGTCTGGATCTCGGGGCAGTTGAAGACCGTGGCGACGACGCCGTTCCCGGTGGCCTCGGCGGCGATTGCCTCGAGGCGCATCTTGGCCCACCCCTGGACGTAGGGGGTGTAGGACTGCCAGCGGTACTCGCCCCCCACCATCACGGCGGTGCCGTGGTAGCCGTAGGCACAGTAGCGCACCTGCCCGCCGGCGGCGGCAAGACGCTCGCGCAGGGCAGCCGATTCCTCGATCAGGTAGCGGAAGGTGTCTCCCGTGACCTCGTTGAAACTGGCGTCGCACAGGCGCCCCAGATCGCTGTTCCAGAAACCTTCCGAGGCGAGGTACTTATCGCCGGTTCCCTTGAATACGCGGTTGAGGAGCGGCATGAAGACCCGCGCCCGGGGGATGCCGCCCGCCATGGAGTGGGCGAAGAGCACATTGGCGCCGGCCGGAATGCGCTGGGCGAGCTGGTGCATCACCTGCGCCAGCGCGGCACGCACGCGGGCCGTTCCGGCACTCCTGGCCTTCTCGACAAAATCGGGGCTGAAACCGATGGCAGCCCAGTCGTCCGGCTTGGCCTTCTTGAGCTGCTCGGCCACCGACGGCTCTCCGTCCACCTGCTCCATGTCGAAGCCGGCCTCCAGGGGGACGTTGATGATGCTCCCCCCCAAAAGTGCCTCGGCATCCGCCAACTCCTCCGCGGTCAGCGGCCGCAGGGTGCCGTCGCTGTCGCGCCGCCCCACGGTGGTGCCGATCACCGCCATGCCGACGCGCCGGGCTTCCTCCACCAGGCCGTTGGCATACCCGCGGCCGAAAAGCTCTCCCACCAGGACCAGCACGTCTCCCGGCCGGTATCCCGCCGTATCCGGCAGTTTTTCCAGTGGCTTATATTCAGTCATGCAATCCTCCGCCTGCTTTCCCGTTTTCCAACGAGAGTATTCAAAACTTGGTACTCTTATCACGAACCGGCCGGCAAAGTGAACAGAAAAAGCTGCCGTGACAATGGGGGGCTTTCGTGCTATCGTGGGTAAAAACAATCAGCAGGAGACCCAATCTCACCGTGAACAGCGACCTCATCCTTCTCGGCCACGGCAGCGGCGGCCGGCTTTCCCACCAACTTCTGGACGAACTGATCATCCCCGCCCTGAGCGGCATCGCCCCTTCCGGGCAGAACGACGCGGCCCTGCTCCCTCCGCCCGCCGGCCAGTTGGCCTACACCACCGACTCCTTCGTGGTCGATCCGATCTTTTTCCCCGGCGGCACCATCGGTAGCCTGGCGGTCCACGGCACGGTCAACGACCTGGCCATGATGGGCGCGCGGCCGCTCTACCTGAGCGTCGGCCTGATCATCGAAGAGGGGTTCAGCCGGGCGGACCTGAAAACCGTGCTGGACGACATGCGCCAGGCCGCCGACAAGGCCCAGGTGCGGATCGTGACCGGCGATACCAAGGTCGTCCCCCGGGGCAAGGCGGACAAAATCTTCATCACCACCGCAGGCATCGGCACGGTCGAACACGACATCGCCATCCACGGGGCCAATGCCCGACCGGGGGACAAGATCCTCATCAACGGCACCGTGGGCGATCACGGCATCGCCGTCATGGCCGGCCGCGAGGGGCTCAACGTCGGCACCGACATCCGCAGCGACTCGGCCGCCCTCAACAGCCTGGTGGCAAGCATCATCGCCGAGGCGGGAGACCAACTGCACGTGCTCCGCGACCCGACCCGCGGCGGCATCGCCACCACCATCAAGGAGATCGCCCACCAGTCGGGCGTGGCAATAACCCTGCACGAGGAGCAGATCCCCGTGAACCAGGCGGTGCGCGGCGTCTGCTCGATCCTTGGCCTCGATCCGCTCTTCGTCGCCAACGAGGGGAAGCTGCTGGCCTTTGTGACCCCCGATGCCGCCGAGCGGGTCGTGGCGGCAATGAAACGGCACCCCCTCGGCACCCATGCCGCCATCATCGGCGAGGTAGCCGACGGCGAGCCGGGCCGGGTCCGCATGGAGACCAGCATCGGCGGCACGCGAGCGGTGGAGATGCTGGCCGGGGAGCAACTGCCCAGGATCTGCTGAAGTACAAAACAACATCTGCCACAGAGACACAGAGAAAACCATGAGTAAGGCAAACCGAAGGGCAGTTTTTGATGACGACTTTGCCCCGAAAATGTTCTTTTGCCTTTCTCTGTGAACCTCTGTGTCTCTGTGGCAGATTCAAGGTTTTATGAAAATGGCAAAGGAAAAGACACCCATAACCCCGGCCATCCGCCAGTTACGGGCCGAAAAGGTCGAGTTCGCCGACCGCCTCTACACCTACGAGGAAAAAGGGGGCACCGCCGTTTCCGCCCGGGAACTGGGGGTTGACGAACACCGCGTGATCAAGACCCTGATCATGGAGGATGAGGCAAAAAAACCGCTCATCGTCCTGATGCACGGCGATCTGCAGGTTTCCACCAAAGAGCTGGCCCGCATCATCGGCGTCAAACAGATCACCCCCTGCACGCCGGAAACCGCGCAGAAGCACAGCGGCTACCAGGTGGGGGGCACCTCGCCCTTCGGCACGCGCAGGCAGATGCCGGTGTATCTGGAAGAGACCATAACCGGGCTGGACAGGATCTACATCAACGGCGGCAAACGCGGTTACCTGGTGGCGCTGGCGCCGTCGGAACTGGTGAGGGTCCTGAAACCGATGCCGGTACATGTGGGGATACGTTAGGAGAGAGACGGCATGATCCGTAAGGCACAGATAAGCGACGTCAAGGAAATCCAGAAGCTGTTGATGAAGTACGCAAGCCAGGGAGACATGCTCTCCCGCTCCCTGTCGGAACTGTATGAATCGTTGCGCGATTTTTACGTCGTTGTGGACGACGGCACCCTCCTGGGAGCGGCCGCCCTGCACATCGTCTGGGATGACCTGGCCGAGGTGCGCTCCGTGGCGGTGGCCGAGGAGGCCGGCCGCAGGGGCATCGGCAGCCAACTGGTGCAGGCCTGCATCGACGAAGCGCGCCAGATCGGCCTCAAGCGCATTTTCTGTCTGACCTACAAACCGGAGTTCTTCGCCACCCTCGGCTTCCGCCTGGTGGACAAGTCCGAGCTCCCTCAAAAGGTGTGGGGCGACTGCATCAAGTGCGTCAAGTTCCCGGACTGCGACGAGAACGCCATGATCCTGGACCTGCCCTGAGAGCATTTAGTTGGCCCGCCGGTCTGCTTCAAGGCCCTTTCCTTCACCGGAGAGGGCTTTTCTTTTTTGTCCCGCTGCTCGTTGAGTATCGTCGGGCCGGTGGTAGTATTGACGTGACAGGAACTATCCCGGTTCAACGCAAAGGCCCATCAGGATGGATACCCACGGCACGCATCGGCAGAACGACCGTTTCCGGGGCATCGAGCGCGTCATGCGGCAGCACCGCCTGCGCCCGGACAGCCTCATCGAGGTGCTCCACGCCGCCCAGCGGCAGCACGGCTGGCTGGATCGCGAGTTGCTGGGGTTCGTAGCCGCGCGGCTCGGCCTGCCTCCCAGCCTCGTCTACGGGGTTGCCAGCTTCTACCACGCCTTTCGGCTCGAACCGCCCGGGCGGCACCGCTGTACGGTCTGCACCGGCACCTCGTGCCACCTCAAAGGGGGCTCCCGGCTTGTGCGGCAGTTGGAGCGGCATTACCGCATCCCCTGTGGCGCAACCACCCCCGACGGCAGCCTGACGCTGGAGAACGTGCGCTGCCTGGGCGCCTGCGGCCTGGCGCCGCTGGTCATGATCGACGGCGAGCCCTGCCCCCATGCCGCGTTTGCCCCGGTCGTGGCACTGGTTACGGCCCGCCGGGATGGCTGGGAGCCCGCTCCGTGAGGACGTTGCCGCCGCGCACCGCCGACCCGGCGGCAGACGCCGGGGGCCTGCGGGTTTCCGTCTGCCTGGGCTCCCCCTGCCTGGCCTCCGGTGCCGCCGGGGTGCTGCGGGCCCTTCGCGAAACCTGGGGCGAGGAGGGCGTTGCCGTCATCGGCACCGGCTGCATGGGGCCGTGCAGCCGCGGCCCCATGATCAGGATCGAGCGGGAGGGGCGCCCGGAGGCCTATTATGAACGCATGACGCCCCAGGCCGCCCGGAGGACGGTGGCGGCCCACCTGGCCGGCACGCCTCCCGAACAGGGACGCCTGCCGTCCGACTTTCCCTTCATCGCCCGCCAGAAACGCGTCGTCCTGGAACAGTGCGGCAGGATCGACCCGAACGACCTGAACAGCGCCCGGGCCGCCGGCGGCTACCGCGCCCTGGCCCACGCCATCGGAGAGATGACGCCGGAGCAGGTCTGTGGCGAGATCGGCGCCAGCGGCCTGCGCGGCCGGGGCGGGGGCGGCTACCCCACCGGCGCCAAATGGGAATCGGTACGGACGGCACGCGGCAGGCGCAAATTCGTGGTGGCCAACGGCGACGAGGGGGACCCGGGCGCGTTCATGGACCGCACCCTCATGGAGTCCGACCCGCACCGGCTGCTGGAGGGCATGGCCATTGCCGGGTATGCCGTGGGAGCCCGCGAGGGCTTCATCTTCGTCCGGGGCGAATACCCCCTGGCGGCCCAGCGCCTGGCTGCGGCGATCGACGATGCCGGCAAGGCCGGCCTGTTGGGGCGGAACATCCTGGGGAGCGGCTTTTCCTTCCGCATCCGCCTGCGCATCGGGGCGGGCGCCTTCGTGTGCGGCGAAGAGACGGCCCTCATGGCGTCGGTCATGGGACGGCGGGCCCAGCCGGTCATCCGCCCCCCCTACCCGGCCCAGCGCGGCCTGTGGGGCGCCTCGACCCTGATCAACAACGTGGAGACCTTCGGCTGCATCGCCCCGATCATCCGCAACGGCGCGGCTTGGTTCAGGGCCATGGGCACGCCGGGCAACAGCGGCACCAAGGTCTTTTCCATTTCCGGCGACGTGGCCACCGAAGGGGTGCTGGAGGTGCCGCTCGGGACGCCGCTCAGGGAGCTGCTGGCCATGGCCGGCGGCATGAGCGGCGGCGACTTCAAGGCGGCCCAGACCGGCGGCGCCGGCGGCGGCTGCATCCCGGCCAGCCATGCGGATGTGCCGGTGGACTACGAGGCGCTCAAGGACCTCGGTTCCATCATGGGCTCCGGCGGCCTGATCGTCATGAACGACCGGCGCTGCATGGCGGATGTGGCCCGCTTCTTCATGGGCTTCTGCCGGGACGAGAGTTGCGGCAAGTGCGTGCCGTGCCGGACCGGCACGCAGCAGGCGGCACGCCTGCTGGACCGGATCGCTGCCGGCGCGGCGGCTCCGGACGATATCGCCCTGCTGGAACAGCTCTGCCGCTTCATGCGGGAGGCCAGCCTGTGCGGCCTGGGCATGGCGGCTCCCACGCCGGTGCTCGGCACCCTGCGCTGGTTCCGGGAGGAATACGAGAGCCATATCCGGGACCGGCGCTGCCCGGCCGGGGTCTGCGCCATGGAGGGGGAGCCGTGCCGCGACTGACGCTCACCATAAACGGCCGCAGCGTCAGCGCACGGCGGGGCGACACCATCCTGGCGGCGGCACGCCGTTCCGGCATCCGGATCCCGACCCTCTGCAACCTGGAGGGGCTGATCCCGGCCGGTGCCTGCCGGGTCTGCCTGGTGGAGGTGGCCGGGTATCCCCGCCCGGTGCCGGCCTGCGCCACCGGCATCGAACAGGGCATGGCGGTGACCACCGATTCGGAGCCCCTGGCGGCGGCGCGGCGCACGACCGTGGAACTGCTCCTGGCGGAGCGCAACCACAGCTGCGCCGTGTGTGTGATGAACCGGCACTGCCGGTTGCAGGACCTGGCGGCGCGCCTCGGCATCGACCATGTGCGTTTTGCCTTCATCTCGCCCCTGGCCGGAGTGGATATGAGCCACGAGCGTTTCGGGATCGACCACAACCGCTGCATCCTCTGCCGCCGCTGCGTGCGGGTCTGCGACGAGATCGAGGGTGCCCATACCTGGGATGTGGCGGGACGGGGGGCGGCCAGCCGGATCATCTGCGACCTGGCGCAGCCGTGGGGCACCAGCGCCACCTGCACCGGCTGCGGCAAATGCGTGCAGGCGTGCCCCACCGGCGCGCTCTTCGAAAAGGACGCTCCGACGCGAAAAGGGACCATGGACCTGGCGGGGTTGGCGCAGTGGCGGAGGAGCAGGAAATGACGCGCCCCAGGCTGGCCACCGTCTGGCTCTCCGGCTGTTCGGGCTGCCACATGAGCCTGCTCAACCTGCACGGCGACTTGCTGGAGTTGCTGGGGCGGTGCGATCTGGTCTATTCGCCCCTGGCGGATATCAAGGAGTATCCCCGCGGGGTGGATATCGCCCTGGTGGAGGGGGCGGTGGCGAACGAGGAGAACCGGGAGATGGCAGGGATCGTCAGAAGCCGGACCGCCTGCGTGGTAAGCCTGGGGGATTGCGCCGTGAACGGCAATGTGAGCGCCCTGCGCAACCCGCTCGGCCGGGAGGGCACCCTGGAGCGGGTGTATGGCGAGGCGGCCCCGGAACACGGCGTGGCGCGCCTGTTGCCCACGGCGCTGCCGCTGCACCAGGTCATCGGGGTGGATCTGTTTCTCCCCGGCTGCCCACCGGCACCGGAGAGGATCCGCTGGGTCCTGACCCGCTTGCTGGAGGGCAGGCCGGTGGCGTTGCCGCCGGAGATGCTCAGCTTCGGCTGACCGCCGATGCCGGGGCTAATCGAATACTTCCATGGAGAGGTAGCGTTCCCCCGTATCCGGCAGGATCACGACCACGTTCTTGCCGGCCCCCAGTTTGCGCGCCACCCGTAGTGCGCCGACCAGGGCCGCGCCGCTGGAGATCCCGCACAAAAGCCCCTGCTTGGCCGCCAGGGCACGGGCCGCGCTGAAGGCCTCCGCATCCGGCACGGCGATCACCTCCTGGTAAATCGAGGTATTGAGCACTTCAGGGATGAAGCCGGCCCCGATCCCCTGGATCTTGTGGGGTCCCGCCAGGCCGCCGGAGAGGACGGGCGAGCCGGCCGGCTCGACGGCGGCGATGTGGACGGCCGGGTTGTGGCGGCGGAGCACCTCGCCGACGCCGGTGATGGTTCCCCCGGTGCCGACTCCGGCCACAAAGCCGTCAATGGTCAGCCCTTTCATGGCGGCGACGATCTCCGGGCCGGTGGTGCGCCGGTGGGCCTCCGGGTTCGCGGGATTGTTGAACTGCTGCGGCAGCAGCCAGCCTTTTTCGGCCGCCAGTTCCTCGGCCTTCTGCACCGCCCCCTTCATGCCCTGGGAAGCCGGAGTCAGCACCAGTTCGGCCCGGTACGCCGTCAGGAGGCGCCGCCGTTCAAGGCTCATGGACTCGGGCATGGTCAGGACCAGCCGGTAGCCCTTCACCGCGCAGACCAGCGCCAGGCCGATGCCCGTATTGCCGCTGGTCGGCTCGACGACGGTTGCCCCCGGCTTGATGCAGCCATCCTGCTCGGCCCGCTCGATCATCGCCAGGGCGATGCGGTCCTTGATGCTGCCGCCCGGGTTGAAGGATTCAACCTTGGCATAGATGTCGGCCGCCCCCGCCTCCGTCAATCCGGAGAGCTTCACCAGCGGCGTGGCGCCGATCTGTTCGATGGCATTGGTGCTGAGAGTGATGGGCATGGTCTTGTCCTTGAACGGGGTCGGCGGGATGCGGATTCCTGCACCGCTGCGGCGCGGGGAAAAGGGCGGGGGGAAACGCACCGGATAGATGCGGCGCACGCGGCCTTTTCCCAGGGCAACGCCGAAACGGCGGAACCTGCGCTCCCTAGATATAGTACATGAAGCGGTGGTCCTGCTCCTTCTTGATCCCCATCTCCAGTCCGCGCTGGCACAGCGTCTGGAGGGTTATGCCGGAAAACAGGGTGTTGAGCAGCGTGGTGGCCTCTTCCCACACCGTCTGGGTCACGCACTGTCCCTCGAAGGGGCAGTCGCTCTTGCGCTTGCGCTTTTTCGGCGTCGTCCCGGTGCAATCCACCAGGAGCACGTCCAGTTCGGTGGCGCACAGCACGTCCAGAACCGTGATCTCCTCCGGCTTTTTGGCCAGGCAGTAGCCCCCCTGGGGTCCGCGCTTGCTTTTCAGTATCCCGGCCCGCTTGAGGTTCTGGAAGATCTGTTCGAGATACCGGGGAGAGATCTGCTGACGGCGGGAGATGTCCTGGATCTGGGCCGGCATGGTGCCACAGTTGTAGGCAATGTCGAAAAGGGCCCGCAGGCCGTACCGACTTTTCGTTGACAGACGCATAGCTTCCTCCCGGACGGTGACATCGTTGGTAGCACCATCTATAGCAAAAATACACCGTATCCGTCAACAAAACTAACCAAAACAATTCCGCTATTCCACACAAGCTGGCGCTGGTTTTCGGCAGGATTCCACCAGGTGCAGCTCAACTTTCCACAGCCCTGGCGACCGTGACCACCGCACCCCGTCGGCGCCGGCCGCCCTGAGCACGCGGGCGCACTCCCGCACGGTGCTGCCGGTGGTATAGACATCGTCCACCAGCAAGACGCGCCGCCCCCGTACGAGGCCGGCATCCCTGACGTCGAAGGCGCCCTGGACATTGGCGCGCCGCTCTGCCGCCGTCAGGGTGATCTGCGGCTCGGTCCAGCGGATGCGCCGCATGGCGGCGCGTTCCAGGGGGATACCCCATTCCCGCGCCCAGACCTCGCCCAGCAGTACCGCCTGGTTGAAACCGCGCTCCCTGAGCCTTCGCACGTGCAGCGGCACCGGCACCATCAGCTCCGGGGCGCACGCGGCCACGAACTCCCGCAGGGGGGCGGCCGCCAGCAGGGCCAGGGGACGGCGCAGGTGGGTCTTGTACCGGTATTTGTAGGCGTGGATCAGTTCGCGGCACTCCCCCTCGTAGAGCAGGGCCGCCCGGGCGGCCCCAAAGTCGGGCGGCGAATGACGGCACGCGCCGCACACATGGTCGTCGCCCGCCCCCGGGAAGGGAATGCCGCACACCGGGCAGAGCGGGTGGGGCACGCCGGACAGCCGTTCCCGGCATGCCGGGCAGATGTGCAGGGGGCCGGCATCGGGAACGAACGCCCGGCAGAGATGGCACAGCGGGGGAAAAAGGACATCCAGAAATGCTGAGAAGAATCCGTTCACGGCCGGTCACCGTAGGTCGCCCGCCCCGGCGGGGGAAAACCGGGGGCGGGCCTTTCAGCTAATAGCGCATCACCACCCGATAGGTCAGCTTCGCCTCCCCATCCGCAGCCACCGGTATCCGGTACTCCAGGACGCCGGAGCCGGCCTTGACGTAATCGTGGCTGGAGCTGAGCACCTGCCAGTCGCCCGGGACCGGTTCCGTCACCCGCACCACGACCGCCTCTTTCTTGTGGTTGCGGATCGAGATCTCGTAGGCCGCCTCGTAGCTGTCCTTGGCGCGTTTCTTCCAGTCGGTCTGCTTCTTGTCGGCCACCACGTCGAAGGCCTCCCCCAGCTTGATGCGCACCTTCTCGTCCCGCGGGGTATGGTCGATGGCGTCCTCGCCCACGAACTGGAGCGACTTGTCGCCGTCCTTTTTATAGACCCGCACGGTCCCCTTGGGCAGCGGCATCCCCAGGTGGTTTCTCTCCCGGTTCTCCAGTTCGATATACACGCCGATCTTCTGTTTTTTGGCGATATCCCCGCCGTAGGCGTCCTGGTAGTAATAGGAAGCGCCGGCGAGGAGCAGTTCCTTGCGCACCGGTATGTCGGCGGCGTCAAAGAGGCTGATCTGCTTGGACTGGTTGTCCTTGATGGTGGTGGGGCGCTGGAGCGTGTACAGGTGGTACTCCAGAAGCCCCTCCTCCCTGAACTGGGGGGCGGGAGCGGGCGCCGCCAGCATGGCCTTGGCGGCATAGCGCGGCTGCACCTCGTCGCGGACCCGGTTCACGTCCCCGGCCACCAGTTTGACGGCGGCGTTGGGATAGGTTGCCCCGCTGTTGTTGGTGATGGTGACCCACCCCCCCAGATCGGCCTTGTCGTCCCGTTCGTTGAGGGTCATGACGTAGTCGGCGCGCCAGGTTATGCCGCCGGTCAGGTAGGCGGCCTCCACCGTCTGCGCTTTCTCGCGGCCGTTTTCCAGGAGCCACACCAGGGTCGGGCTGGCGATAAGGCTGTCCGGCACCTGGGGGAAGATCACCCGCCCCGGATGGCCGTAGGTGATCTCGTTGCCGATCCTGAATACCGGGCCGTTGTTGTTGGCGAGGAGCGTGGCGGTCACCACCTCTTCCCGCTCGCTGTAGGGGTTTTTCTGGTAGAGTTTGACCTCTTTGCCCACGTACTTGTCCATCAGCTTCTGGGGGCTGAGCAGGTCATACTCGTAGTTCTGCTCCAGGACATTCAGGCCGCCCCCGTCCGCAAGGGACCGGATATGGACGCTGGCCGGCATGATGGCCGTGGCCACATCCATGAAACGGAGTTCGCTGCGGCCCCGGGGCAGGTGCAGCACGCGCAGGTCCTTGACCAGACCGAGGCTGGAATTGTAGATGGTCACCGCCACGCCGGTCTGTTCGGCCATGGTCGAGGTGGTCACCGCAGCCCCACCACCGCCCCCCCACGCCTGATGCGCCATGATCGAAACCAGCGCCGCTGCCGCCATCATCGTGCGAATCCCGCGAATCGTCATACCCCCCCCACTGTCGGGCCGCGCAGCGTACCGCAGCACAACCTATTTCAAAACCTTCACGGACTTGATCACGACCTGCTGTTCGGGCACATCCCTCATGCCGTTATGGTATCCGGTCCTGACCGCCTTTATCTTGTCCACCACGTACATCCCCTCAACCACCTTGCCGAAGACGGCATAGCCGTAGCCGTCCGGGTTGGGGCGGTTCAGCATGTCGTTGTCCACCACGTTGATGAAGAACTGTGCCGTGGCGCTGTCCGGCATGCCGGTGCGGGCCATGGCGATGGTGCCCCGGTCGTTTTTCAGGCCGTTGGCCGCCTCGTTTTTGATGGGAGCCACGGTCGGCTTCTGGACGAAGTCGGCGGTGAAGCCGCCCCCCTGGATCATGAAGCCGTTTATGACGCGGTGGAAGATCGTGCCGTTATAAAACCCGCTGTTGACATAGGCGAGGAAGTTCTTGACGCTGAGGGGCGCCTCCTTTTCGAACAGCTCCAGCTTGATGGCGCCCTGGCTGGTTTCCATGAGGACGACCGGATTGCCGCCCCCCTTCGGCGCGGCGCAGGCGACGCCGGCGGTGAACAGGAATGCGACGACGACCAGAAACTGTTTCAGCATGATGCCTCCTTGACGGCAGTATGGGATAGGGTTATGCCGGGATGGATTTTACGCCAACCGGGCGGCTAATTCAACTGCCGTAACGCGGCGCCGGCAGGAGCACCCGGAAACGGCTCCCCTCCCCTTCCCGGCTGTGGACCTCGATCCGCCCGCCGTGCCCCTCCACCAGCTCCTTGACGATGGCCAGCCCCAATCCCAGGCCGCCCTGGGGGCCCTTGTAGAAACGCTCGAAGACGTGGGGCAGATCGGCGGCGGCGATGCCGCGCCCGTTATCGGCCACGTCGATGACGATCCCCTCATCCCCGGTTCCGGCGACCACGGTGGCCCGGCCTCCCGTGCCGACCGCCTTGAGGGCGTTGCTCAACAGGTTGATGACGATCTGGCTCAGGCGGTCCGGATCGGCCTCCAGTTCGAGATCGCGCGAGCAATCCAGGAGGAGGACCGCCTGCTTTTCGGCAAAGAGGCGCTCGAAACGACCCACGATGGCGGCGAGGAACGGCCGGAGCAGGATGCGCTCCGGCCGGAGGTTCATGCTGCCGGCCTCGGCCCGGGTCAGGTCGTCCACCCCGTCCAGGATCGCGGTCAGGCGGACCGCCTCGTCGTGCAGCGATTGGAGCGCCTCCCGGGTGACCGGCAGGACATGGTCCATCATCCCCTCCAACTCCCCCTTGATGATGGCCAGCGGCGTACGCAGTTCGTGGGCCGTTCCGGAGAGCAGCCGCCGGCGCAGCTTCTCCTGGGTCTGGAGGGCGGCGGCCATGCGGTTGAAACTCTCGGACAACCGGCCCATCTCGTCGCTCCCCATGACCCGCACGCGGCGCGCCAGATCCCCCCCGGCGATGTCGCCGGCCGCCGCCGCCAGTTCCAGGACCGGCCGGGCGAGCCTGCGGGAGGCCGCCAGGCTGAGCAGAAGGGCGGCGATCCCCAGCACCCCCAGGGAGACGGCCAGGAAGCGGTTGGACGAACTGATGAAATACGCCTCCTTGAGCGGGTTGAGCACCCGCACATCCAGGCGGCCGATCTCCTCGCCCCTGAGGAACAGCGGATACGGGACGAACTCGCCCGGCGCCTCGTCGGGATCGTAACTGCTGGCGTCGAGAACCCGCTTCCGCATCAGGGGGGTCAGGCGTTCCAGGGCACCTGCCGTATCCAGGACCGCTCTGCCCGCTTGGTCGAACAGGCGCGCCTCCACATCCAGCTGCAATGCCCAGGCAAGATCCTCGGCCACGGCGGCCGGCTCCCAGGCGCCGCGTTTTTCGTACCCACCCTCGACCATGGCGATCACATGCTGGACCCGGTCCTGGGCGTCGCCGTCCCGATAGCGGTTGAAATCCCGCATGATGAAGCCGCGCAGGACGATGGACGCCGACAGGGCCACGGCCGACACCGCCAGGAACAGGAGCAGGAATTTGCAGCGCAGGCTACAGCGCATCCCGCTCTCCGCAGAACAGGTAGCCGACCCCGTAGACCGTCTTCAGAAATTCCGGTTTGCGGCTGTCGTCCTCGATCTTATGGCGCAGGTTCTTGACGTGCGAGTCGATGCTGCGTTCGTAGCCCTCGAATGAATAGCCGAGCGCCTTGGAAACCAGTTCGTCGCGGGTGAAGGTTCGTTGGGGGGATGAGGCCAGGGTGAACAGGAGCTTGAATTCGGTGGGGGTGACGGTAATGATGGTCCCCTGCTTGGTTATCTCGTAGCGGTTGCCGTCCAGCACCAGCTTCCCGTTGTTGAAGGAGAGCGGCCGACCGGGGGCCGAACCGGCCTCGGAACGTCTCAGAACCGCCTTGAGGCGGCACACCAGTTCCCGCGGGCTGGCGGGTTTGACCACGTAATCGTCGGCCCCCAGGGAGAAGCCGGCGATGCGCTCCTCCTCGGACGACTTGGCGGTCAGCATGATGATCGGCATGTCGCCCAGCGCTTTCAGGTCCTGGCACAACTCCTCGCCGCTGCCGTCGGGCAGCCCCAGATCGAGAACCACCGCCAGGGGCACCTCCTGCGAGGCCCGCGCCAGGGCTTCCCTGACGGTGGCCGCGTGCACCACCCGGAAATCGGCCCCTTCCAGGTAGGCCTTGACGATCCGGGCCAGTTTGAGATCATCCTCCACGACGAGTACGGGTGAAAGCACGGCAGCCCCTCAAACAGGGAAGTTCGGGAGATCTCTCCCGTTGGAGTCACACAGCGGTCAATAGAGGGAGCGGATACGGCCCGAGCGCTTGTCGATCATGACCCTGTCGACGAGCGTCCCCTGCCGGTCGAGGATGTCGGCCTCGTAGCGCCACTGCTTTTCCACCAGCTTGGCAACGGTCACATCCTGTCCTTCCAGGTAGCGTACGATCTGGTTGCGGGCATCGGCGGCGCCGGCGACGGGGCGACGGGCACCATAGCAGTCGCCGCGCCGCTTGCCGCACCTGCCGTGCATGCCGTGCTGACCGTGGCCGGGCCCCGGCCCGTGCAGGCTCCGGTCCTCCCCGCTCCCGCCGGTGCCCTGCGGCATCTCCGCCCGGGCAAAGGGGGCCGAGGCAACAAGCAGCACGGTTATGTATGCCAACAGGCGATGCATCATGACGTTCCCACACCTATCCGCTCAGGCGGGCAGGCCGCGCGGGAGGGGAAGCGCAATGGTGATTTTCCCCCCTCCCGTGCCGCCGGTCCCAAGGTTAACGGGCCATCGGGCCGTTGCACGGTACGCCGCCGCATCCGCCCATGCCCTTCCCCATCCCTTTCCCGTATCCCATGCCGCCGCACTCGCCGTCCCACCTGCCTGCGGGGAGGCCGTTCTTGGCGCGGATATCGCGGATCTTGGCCTGAAGCGCGCCGATTTCGGTCTGGAGCGCTGCCATACGCGCCGCATCGGGAGCAGCCTTCAGGTTTTCCCGCTGCAGTTCGAAGCGCTTGATCATCATCTCCTGCCGCAGATCGATGGTATCCCGTTGAAACGTGCGGAACTGTTCCTGGTGCGCGGCGCTGGGGGCGGCACAGTTGCCGCATCCGCGGCCGCCGTTGCCGTAGGCGAACGCGCCGCTCGTGGCGGCAAGGGCAACGGCAAGGGCAATCATCGGCATCAACAGCTTTTTCATGGTGTAGATCCTCCTCGTTTCGTGATGTGATGATTGCAGGTTACCCGACAACTGCGCGGTTATCGTGGAGAAATTATGGGCAATTATGGAGACGCTTCGGCACCCCGCACCAGATCGGCCAGGCACTGGATGAAGGCGGGCGAGCTGTTGAGGGACCCGCTGCGCCGGAAGTCGGCAATACCCAGTTGCCGGGCCTCTTCCCGGTACTGGATATCGATCTCGTAGAGGGTCTCGATATGGTCGGAGACGAAGGAAAGGGGCACCACCAGCAGCTCCTTGCACCCCGCCGCCGCCAGTTCCTCGATCTTGCTCTCGGTGGACGGCTCCAGCCACTTGACCGGTCCGGCCCGCGACTGGAAGGCCAGATGGTGCGAGATGCCGCCGAAATGTTCCATTACCAGCCGCACCGTGGCCTGGATGTGGTCCAGGTAGGGGTCGCCGGAATCGATGAACGACTGGGGCAGGCCGTGGGCCGAAAAGAGCAGCTGCACGGCGCTTCGGTCGGCATATTCGGCCAGCCCCTCTTCGACCTTCTCCACCAGGGCGCCAATATAGCCGGGATGGTCGTAGAACTGGCGGACAGAGGTCAGATCGAAGCGGACCTTCGCCTGGGCCAGCACCCGCTCCAGCTCGTTGAAACTGGAACCGGTGGTGGCCCGGGAATAGTGGGGATAAAGCGACAGCGCCACGATCCGGCTGATGCCCTCGCGCCTGATGGCCGCCAGGGCTTCGATGGTGTCCGGCTTCCAATAGCGCATGGCCACGAAGCAGCGATACCCCCCCCCAAAACCTTTTCCAGCTCGGCGCCCTGCTGCTCGGTCAACTCACGCAGGGGCGACTTTCCCCCCATCCGGCGGTAATACTCGACCACCGTGCGGGCGCGCCGGCGGGAGATGATGCGCGCGATCACCGGCTGCAGGAAAGCCGGCCCGATACGGATGATGTCCCGGTCCGAAAACAGGTTGCAGAGAAACGGTTCGACGGCGTCCAGGGAATCCGGCCCCCCCATCTGGAGCAGCAATACGGCGGTTTTTTCAGGCATAGTGTCCCTTCTCTTGCCCCGCCAGGCAGCGGGGGCGTCGCACGGCAAAAGGTCCGCAACGGAAAGCGTCTCCGTTCCCCGTTTTCGTCGGGCCGGCATGGCCTGGAGCGGTCACGCGCGGATCATCACCAGGAGCATCTTGAACGGCTTGACCGCCTTGAGCGCATGGGGCTTGTTGGCCGGCATGATGATCATCTGGCCGGCCCCCACCGTCTGGGCGCTCCCTTCGATGGTCACCTCGGCCTCGCCGTCCACCACCTGCACAAAGGCGTCGTAGGGGGCGGTATGTTCGGAAAGCCCTTGCCCGGCATCGAAGGAAAACAGCGTCAACGTCCCGATCTTCTTGTCGATCAGGGTCTTGCTGACCACCGAGCCGTCCTGGTAGGCAACCAGGTCGCTCATGGTCAGGGCTTTTCCGATCAGGTCCATGCTCTCCCCCTCTTTCAGCCAATAGAGTCTGCCAGCGGCCTCATAATATGACGTAAATGCCCTCCGGGCAACTGATTTAAACGCAAAAGGCCGGAGACATGATGCCTCCGGCCTTTTGCCCATACACGTGCGGGAACGTCGCCTTTGGAAAACGCTCTATTTTTCGTCCTGGGCAGGAAATCAAGGGGTTGCGCGGAGGCGTAGCAGCGCTACGCCGCACAAGCAAGCCCGCCGATTGACGCAGCCAGGGCGGAAAAGAGACGTTTTCCCGGTTAGTACATGCCGCCCATGCCGCCCATACCACCCATACCGCCGCCCGGCATGGCGGGCAGTGCGGATTCGTCCTTCGGCTTCTCGGCGATCAGGGCCTCGGTGGTCAGCATCAGGCCGGCGATGGAGGAGGCATTCTGCAGGGCCGAGCGGGAGACCTTGGTCGGGTCGATGATGCCGGTCTTGATCATGTCCACGTACTCGTCGGAGGAGGCGTCGTAGCCGAAAGCGTCCTTGCCGTTTTTGACCTTGTCCACCACGATGGAGGCGTCGATGCCGGCGTTCTCGGCGATCTGGCGGATCGGGGCTTCCAGGGAGGCCTTGATCACGTTCACGCCGAACTGCTGCTCGGCGGCCAACTTAAGGCCGTCCAGCACCTTGAGGGCGCGGATGTAGGCAACGCCGCCGCCCGGGACGATGCCCTCGTCAACGGCTGCGCGGGTGGCGTGCAGGGCGTCTTCCACGCGGGCCTTCTTCTCTTTCATCTCCACTTCGGTAGCGGCACCGACCTTGATGACGGCAACGCCGCCCACCAGCTTGGCCAGGCGCTCCTGGAGCTTTTCACGGTCGTAATCGCTGGTGGTTTCCTCGATCTGGGCACGGATCATCTTGACGCGGCCCTGGATGGCTTCTTCCTTGCCGTCGCCGTCGATGATGGTGGTGTTGTCCTTATCGATGGTGATGCGCTTGGCGCGGCCCAGCATCTCGATGGTCGTCTGGTCGAGTTTGAAGCCGACCTCTTCGGAGATCACCTGGCCGCCGGTCAGGATGGCCAGGTCTTCCAGCATGGCCTTGCGGCGGTCGCCGAAACCGGGGGCCTTGACGGCGGCAACGTTCAGCACGCCGCGCAGTTTGTTGACCACCAGGGTAGCCAGCGCTTCGCCTTCGATGTCCTCGGCGATGATCAGCAGCGGACGGCCGGTTTTGGCGGTCTGCTCGAGGACCGGGAGCAGGTCCTTCATGTTGGAGATCTTCTTGTCGTGGATCAGGATCACGGCGTTCTCGAGGGTGGCCTCCATGCGCTCCGGATCGGTGACAAAGTAGGGGGAGAGGTAGCCGCGGTCGAACTGCATGCCTTCCACGGTTTCAAGGCTCGTTTCCATGGCCTTGGCTTCCTCGACGGTGATCACGCCTTCCTTGCCGACCTTTTCCATGGCCTCGGCAATGATGTCGCCGATGGTCTTGTCGTTGTTGGCGGAGATGGTGCCGACCTGAGCGATTTCCTTGTGGTCCTTGATCGGCTTGGAGATCTTTTTCAGCTCATCCACGATGGTCTCGACGGCCTTGTCGATGCCGCGCTTGATCTCCATCGGATTGTGGCCGGCAGCCACCAGCTTGGAACCCTGACGGTAGATGGCCTGGGCCAGGACCGTGGCGGTGGTGGTGCCGTCGCCGGCGACATCGGAGGTCTTGGAAGCGACTTCCTTCACCAGCTGGGCGCCCATGTTTTCGAACTTGTCTTCCAGTTCGATCTCCTTGGCGACCGTTACGCCGTCCTTGGTGATCAGCGGCGCGCCGAAGGATTTGTCGATAACGACATTACGGCCTTTGGGGCCGAGGGTAACCTTAACGGCGTCAGCCAGGGTGTTGACACCCTTCAGAATGGCGTTGCGGCCATCCTGGTCGAACTTGATGATCTTTGCAGCCATGTCTTATTCCTCCATGTAGGTATTTAAGAATTTAATAAAGCTTTTTGAAACGAGGATTTTTTTGTCCTGGGACTGTCAATTGAGAAATGCCGCGGAGACGTACCGGAGGTACGTCGCACAAAGGCATTGCGACAATTGGCGGGGCCAGGGCGAAAAAAGACCGTTTCTTTATTCTACGATGGCCAGGATGTCGTCTTCCCGCATAATCAGATACTCTTCACCGTCCACCTTGATCTCGGTACCCGAGTACTTGCCGAACAGCACCTTGTCCCCCACCTTCACGTCCAGGGGCAGCACCTTGCCGTCTTCGGTCTTCTTGCCGTTGCCGGCGGCCACGATCTCGCCACGCTGCGGTTTTTCCTTTGCGGTTTCAGGGATGAAGAGCCCCCCAGCCGTCCTGGTTTCTTCTTCGACCCTCTTGACGAGGATGCGGTCCTGAAGTGGTCTCAAACTCATGTTGTCCTTCTCCTTTCCATTACCGTTGGTGGTGTCAAGTCATAGACGAGATTAGCACTCAAACCGACTGAGTGCTAACGGAAAGAAATATAATCAACGGGGGGGTAAAAATCAAGGGGTGTGATAATTTTTTTCCCAACAGGCCGTTATATTTGCCGAAACGGTTCATCATCCGATCCGCCCGCCCCATCGGGACACGTGTTCCGTTTTCAATGTTATGGCAACCGCCTGGTCCACGCGAATTAAATATGCAAGCAAATACGGGCAACTACCGGAATACGCGTAACGATGGCATGCCGCCCGTCACTTTCCGTTTTGACAATTGCCGTGCCGTCTGATACAAAATCCGTAACTGTTTACCAACCGGTCTGGTGCCGCGCTCTTGAGCAGCGCGGTTAAAAGGGAAGAGGGTGCGACTCCCTCGCTGTCCCGCAACTGTAAGGGGGGACCGATGCCGCTTCATGCCACTGGGGAGACCTGGGAAGGCGCGGCAAAGGAATGATCCCCAAGCCAGGAAACCTGCCATTCCGACGCTTTTGGGACCTCCGTGGAACGAGGGGCCGGAGCCGGATAGCATCTTCATCCTGGTATTTTCGAGCCCCTGCCCATGTAAGTTCATGTGCAGGGGCTTTTTTCGTCAAGGGTTTGTTCGCAAATAACTGCCGCGAGGAGCGCATGACCAAAACGATCTTCATTACCGGTGGAGCGCGAAGCGGCAAGAGCCGTTTCGCCGAGGAGCTGGCCCAACGATTCGGTGCGCCGCTCGGCTACCTGGCCACGGCCCAGACCCTGGACGACGAGATGGCGGAACGGGTCGGGAAGCATCGCCTGCGCCGCGGCGACGCCTGGCAGACCATTGAGGAGCCCCTGCACCTGTCCCGGGCGCTGGCAACCTGCGACGGCACCTGCAATGCGATACTGGTGGACTGCCTCACCCTGTGGCTCTCCAACCTGCTTTTTCACTATGAAGAGCAGAGTGACGACGCCGAGGCGCGCATCCTGGAGGATGTGCACCGCCTGACGGCCGCCCTGCGGGAGATGCAGACCCCGGTGATTGTCGTATCCAACGAGGTCGGCCAGGGGATCGTGCCGGAAAACCGCCTGGCGCGCCGCTTCCGCGACATTGCCGGCCAGGCCAACCAGATTCTGGCGGCCATGGCGGACGAGGTCCACGTGGTCATCAGCGGCATACCGCTCAGGTTGAAATAGCATTCACACAAAAACAAGCTCACCACGGAGGGCACAGAGGACACGGAGGAAAAACGCGAGAAAAGCACAAGCTTATTTTACAGGACCAAACCCGGTATGCCACCCTTTGTCCTCATCCCTGTAAATTTGGCCTTTGATTATGTTGTGCCTTTTCCCTCCCGCCTTTCTCCGTGTCCTCCGTGGTAATGCTTTCTTTCCCCAAAAGGAGAATACAACCATGAACATCGTAGAAGCCACGCTGGAACGCATCAAACCGGTCAGCCCCCAATTGCTGGAACAGGCCCAGGGCCGGCTGGACATCAAGACCAAGCCGCTCGGCTCCCTGGGCAGGCTGGAGGAGTTCGGCCGCCGTTTCGCCGCCATCAGCGGCACCTTGAATCCCGACACCGCGAAAAAGGTCATCTTCACCTTTGCCGGCGACCACGGCGTGACCGACGAGGGGGTCTCGGCCTTCCCGAAAGAGGTCACCCCCCAGATGGCCTTCAACATCCTGGCCGGCGGGGCCGGCGTCAACGTGCTGGCCCGCCATGCCGGGGCCGAGGTGCGGTTGGTGGACGTGGGGGTGGACTACGACTTCAACGGCGTCGAAGGCCTGATCGACCGCAAGGTGGCCCGCGGCACCCGGAACTTCGCCAAGGGACCGGCCATGACCCGTGACGAGGTCCTGGCCGCCCTGAAGGTCGGCATCGACCAGGCCGACCAGTGCAAAGCGGAAGGTGTGGCCATGGCGGGAACGGGCGAATTGGGCATCGGCAATACGACCCCCTCCTCGGCCATCATCGCCGCCATCTCCGGCATTCCGGTCAGGGAGCTGACCCACCGCGGCACCGGCATCAACGACGCTGGCCTGGAGAACAAGATCCGGGCCATCGAACAGGGCCTGGCCGTCAACCGCCCCGACCCGAAGGACCCGCTGGACGTGCTGACCAAGGTGGGGGGGCTGGAGATCGCCGCCATTGCCGGCCTGGTGCTGGGGTGCGCGGCCAACGGCATCCCGGTGGTGGTGGACGGCTTCATCTCCACCGCCGGCGCGCTGATCGCCTCGGAAATGCACCCCCATGTGCGCGACTACATCTTTGCCGCCCACGCCTCGGTGGAGATCGGCCACCGCTTCATGCTGGAACGGATCGGCGCCACGCCGATCCTGAACCTGGACCTGCGCCTGGGGGAAGGCACCGGCGCCGCCCTGGCCATGGGCCTGATCGAGGCCGGGGTGAAGGTGTTGAAAGAGATGGCCACCTTCGAGCAGGCAGGAGTAACGGAACAGCTATAAGAAGGTTGTTGAAAAACAGCCATCAGGCCTTCGTCCTCGAAAGTCCTTTCGTGCGGCGTAGCGCCCCTCATCCTATCCTTCTCCCAAAGGGAGAAGGGATACTGTTACCCTCTCCCTCTGGGAGAGGGTGGCCAAAGGCCGGGTGAGGGCCTCCTCAGGGCTTGTCGAGCGGGTGCGGCGATCTGACTATTTTTGAACAACCTGAGATTCTCAACAGCCTGATAAACCTTAATCCAAAATGAGAGTGGAGTCGCACCCCATGAAAACCCAGATCGAATCCGCCCGCGAGGGCATCATCACCCCCCAGATGGCGGCAGTGGCCGCAGACGAGGCGCTTGCGCCGGAGTTCGTGCGCGCCATGGTGGCCGAGGGGCGGATCGTCATCCCCTGGAACCACAACCGCAGGCCCAGAGCCACCGGCATCGGCTTTGGCCTGCGCACCAAGGTCAACGCCTCCATCGGCACCTCATCCGACATCATCGACTACCAGGCCGAGGTGGCCAAGGCGCGCGCCGCCCTGGAAAGCGGGGCCGATACCCTGATGGAACTCTCCGTGGGGGGCGACCTGGACCGGGTGCGCCGCGAGGTGATCGCCTGCGTGGACCTGCCGGTGGGCAACGTACCGCTCTACCAGGCATTCTGCGAGGCGGCCCGCAAATACGGCGACCCGAACCGCCTCGACCCCGAAGAGCTCTTCGACCTGATCGAGCGCCAGTGCGCCGACGGCATGGCCTTCATGGCGGTGCACTGCGGCATCAACCGCTCCACCATCGAGCGCTTGAGGAAACAGGGATACCGCTACGGCGGCCTGGTTTCCAAGGGGGGGGTCTCCATGGTGGCCTGGATGCTGGCCAACGACCGCGAAAACCCGCTCTACGAGCAGTTCGACCGGGTGACGGCGATCCTGAAAAAGTACGACACCGTGCTCTCCCTGGGGAACGGCCTCAGGGCCGGCGCCATCCACGACTCCAGCGACCGGGCCCAGATCCAGGAGCTGGTCATCAACTGCGAACTGGCCGAACTGGGACGCGACATGGGGTGCCAGATGCTGGTGGAGGGACCGGGGCACGTCCCCCTGGACGAGATCGAGGGGAACATCAAACTGCAAAAACGCATGAGCGGCGGCGCCCCCTACTACATGCTCGGGCCGATCACCACCGACGTGGCCCCCGGCTTCGACCACATCACCTCGGCCATCGGCGCGGCCCAGTCGGCCCGCTTCGGCGCCGACCTGATCTGCTACATCACCCCGGCCGAGCACCTGGCGCTGCCCACCGAGGAGGACGTGCGCCTGGGGGTCAAGGCGGCCAGGATCGCCGCCCATATCGGCGACATGAACAAATACCCGGAGCGGATGCGGGAGCGGGACAAGGAGATGTCCAAGGCCCGCCGCGACCTGGACTGGGAGAAGCAGTTCCAACTGGCCCTCTATCCCGGGGACGCCCGGGCCATCCGCGCCAGCCGGGTGCCCGAGGACAGCGCCACCTGTACCATGTGCGGCAATTTCTGCGCCTCCCGGGGGGCAGGAAAGCTCTTTGCAGATGACCTGAAACAGGATAAGATCTGACCGATCGCATCGGCAGGACAAACCACAGGGATACCACCCGATTGCAGGAGTGCAGATCAAGGCCGCGGGGTTTGAGGCGTCACCGGCGTACAGCGTCACGCCGGGGGGTCGGAGAAACCGGCGCGGATGACGCCTTGCTTCGGAGCTGGTATACGAGGCGCAATGTACAGTTCCATCACATCGCTGTCGGTACGGCTGCGGCCGGGGGATGACATTCGAAACTCCCTATCCCGCCTGCTCCTGGACCGGGAATTGCCCGCCGCCTGCGTGCTCAGCTGCGCCGGCAGCCTGAGCAGGGCTGCTCTGCGGCTGGCCGGGAACGGCGGCGGCACCATCATCGAGGGGCCGCTGGAGATCGTCTCCCTCTCCGGCACCCTCTCCCCCCAGGGGCCGCACCTGCACATCGCCTTTGCCGACAGTACCGGCCGGGTACTGGGAGGGCACCTGCTGGACGGCTGCATCGTCCTGACAACGGCCGAGATCGTACTGGCGGTCCTGCCCGACGTGCGTTTTTCGCGCCGCCACGATGCCGCCACCGGCTATGCGGAACTGGCCATCACCGCCCCGGTCGAAATGACGCCATGAAACCCTATCTCGTCGCTTTCCAGTTTCTGACCATCATACCGCTCCCCTTCAAGGTGGATTGCGAGGCCCGGGACCTGGGGCGCTCCACGGCCCTGTTCCCCCTGGTGGGGCTCACCATCGGCGCCCTGCTGGCTGGGCTAAACTGGCTGCTCACCCCCTGGCTGGCCCGGCCGCTGGTCGACGCCCTGCTGATTACCGCCCTGGCCGCCGTAACCGGCGCCCTGCACCTGGACGGCCTGGCCGACGTCTGCGACGGCATCGCGGCCCGGGGCGGCCGGGAACGCTTTCTAGAGGTCATGAAGGACTCCCGGGTGGGCGCCGTGGGCGTCGTCGGCATCGTCTTCGGCCTGCTCCTGAAATGGCAGGCCCTGCTGGCGGTGCCGGCCGGCATCAAGATGCCGGCCCTGCTGTTCTTTCCGGCCCTAGCCCGTTGCGCCCAGGTCCTCGCCATGACCGGCGCCCGCCATGCCCGCAAGGAGGGGCTGGGAGCGGTCTTCATCCAGGGCACCGGCAACGGCCGGCTGATTGCGGCCCTGGCCCTCACCCTGGCGGCGGCCTTTGTGCTGCCGCCCCTTACCGGCCTCTCGGCCTACATCGTCGTCATCCTGTTGACCGTGGCACTGCGCTGCTACTTCCAGCGCCGCCTGGACGGCCTGACCGGCGACGTACTGGGATGCATCAGCGAACTGGCCGAAATTACGGCCCTGGCGGTCATCGCCGTCAGGTTCCCCTGATCCCCAGGCCCCTTTGAAAGGAAGCGCATCGACATGACCCCGGCAACCCGCATCTATCTCATCCGCCACGGCCAGGTGGCAGGGCACGACCAGCCCCGGTACAACGGCCAGACCGACGTGGGCTTGACCGACGTCGGTCTGGAGCAGTACCATGTCCTCAAGGAGCGCCTGGCCGGGAAACCGCTCTCGGCCTGCTACACCAGCGACCTGTCCCGCTGCGCCATCGGCGCGGATATCATCTGCGGCCAATTCGGCATCGAGCCGGTGAAGAGGCCGGAGCTCAGGGAACTGAACATCGGCGTCTGGGAAGGGCTCACCTGGAAGGAGATCGCCCAGCGCTGGCCCATGGAATGGCAGGCCCGCCTGAACGACCTGGTCAACTACCGGGTGCCCCGGGGCGAGAACCTCCTGGACGTGGAGGCACGGGTCATGCCGGTCATCGGGGAGATCGTCGAACGCCACAAGGGGCAGGAGGTTCTGGTGGTGGGGCACGGCGGGGTCAACCGCATCGTGCTCCTGAGCGCCATCGGCGCTCCCTTGGCCGGGATGTTCAACGTGGAGCAGAACTACGGCTGCCTGAACATCATCGACTATTATATGGACGGCAGGGCCACGGTCAAGCTGCTGAACGGGTAAACGGCCGGTATTATGACTCTCACAAAGCCTACTAAGGCACAAAGGAAAGGATAAAACGGCACAACCGATTCTCACAGAGCACACAGAGGCACAGAGGAAAGATTGAACCCATGTTTTATTGTTTTTTGCTTTTCTCCGTGCCTTTGTGAGTTTGAGCGAACAAAGCGAGCGGGTGAGAGATATTTCAAAAAAGTAAAATCAGAACGTCACAATCGGCTCTCACAAAGCGCACAAAGTGAGCGAGTGAGAGAAAAATAAGAGAGGATCGCCATGGCACGCCCCAAACGACCGGTCACGGTCAAACTCCCCACGGCCGCCGAGGCTGCGGCCCGCATAGAGGCCATGCGGCGGCAGACGGAGGACAACACCAACTACCGGACAAAGTCCCTGAAGATCCACGGCCCGATCTGCGCCAAATGCGGCCGGGAGTTCGACCAGTCCAACCTGCACCTGCTCACCGTCCACCACAAGGATGGCAACCACCACAACAACCCGCCCGACGGCAGCAACTGGGAAAATCTGTGCGCCCACTGCCACGAGGACGAGCACAGCCGGGACCTGCTGGGGGATTATCTCAGCAAATAAGGTGATCCGGCCTGCCGAGACGCCGCCAATCCGGGTCCCCCGGCCCCGACGCCCCTCCCCAAGGAATCCGCTCCGGTACGACACATCAAGGCACACAACAATCTGGTATTACCGATATTTTTAAGCAAACTGCAACTTTTGCCGTTCGTGTTAATTAAATTAACATGGTGCACACAGGCGTATCTCATTACAATAACGGCATTTTTCTAACAACCAGGACAAAATGATACAAAACCCGTAACGATATAACCTATTGTTTTTTGATTCATTTTGCTTTAATGAAGTATGATCTGGACACAAACGACAACGATACCCACTCACGGTTACGAGACATGAGACTTTTTTGTTCTATCATCTGCCTGCTGCTGACGCTGTCCGCCCCTGCCGCGGCCACGGATCGCAGCCTGGCCGTGCAGGTGCTGGAGGAGATCAACCTGGCCCGCATCGCACCGCACACCTATGCCGGCTTTCTGCGGGAGTTCCGCAACCGGTTCAAAGGAGAATATTACCTGCTGTCGGGCAGCGACACCCGCATTCAGGCCTACGAAGGGGTCAGGGCCGTGGACGAGGCCATCAGGTACCTCGTGCGCCAGCCCCCCCTGCCGCCCCTTACCTGGTCGGATGGGCTGGTAGCGGCAGCGGCCGAACTTGCCGAGGAGCAGGGACGCTCCGACGCCACGGGCCACGCCGGCCTGGGAAGCTACGGCATGCGGCAGCGGATCGACCGGCACGGGATATGGGACCGGCAGATCGCCGAGAATATCGGCTATGGCCCCACAGCGGCCCGGGACATGGTCATGCAATTGATCATCGACGACGGGGTGCCGGACCGGGGGCACCGCACGAACACGTTCAGCACGGTTTTCAGGACCGCCGGGGTCGCCTGCGGTCCCCATCAGATTTTCGGCAGCATGTGCGTCATCGATTTCGCGGATGCGTTCAGGGAATAGAAGACACGGGAATCCCTTGGGGGAAAGGAGAGAAAAAGCAGCGACAAGGTGATCGGATGGGAAGAGAGAAAGGAACGTCCCCTTGGATGTTCCCTGTTTTGAATGCTGCACATGAACGGCGAAGGCCGGCCCTGATTCCAGAGTGGGATACTCACAACAAAACGGAGGGGAGATGCCATGCACGATGAAAAAACAGGAGGATTCGGACGACGTGACTTTCTGAAAGGGGCTGTCTCGGCAGCCATTGCCGCCGGTTGTATCGGCCTGCGTGAACCCGCCGCCCATGCCGCTTCACCGGCCTGCAGCCTGACCAGCGGCCTGCCCGGCACCCTGCTGCCGCCCCCGGCCATCAATGCCGTTCCAGGCACGGAAAAATTCTGGAAACAGGTCAAGAAAGCCTTTCCCCTCCCCGACGACTACATCCACATGAATACCGGCACCACCGGTTCCCAAGCGCTCTTCTCCCAGCACAACCTGGCCGTGTACAACACCTACAAGAGCGCCGACCCGCGCGACTGGCAGGCAAACCTGAATGCCGACTTTCCCGACCTGTTCGCCACCGAGAACTCGATCCTGGGGGTATCGGGCATCGGGCCGCGCCAGGCAGCCGTTGCCGCCGCCTACGGCGCCAACCCGGATGAAATCGTCCTGAGCTACAACACCACCGACGCCTGCAACCTGATCTTTGCGGGTACCCCCTGGCAACCGGGGGACCGGATCATCACCACCTCCATGGAACATAACGCCATCATCGGCCCCATCGCCTGGGCCCGGGATTACCACGGCGTCGAGGTGGCCGTCATCGATATCCCGTCCAACTTCGACGCCTCGATCACCGTACCCGAGGTGGTTTCCTGGTTCGAGACCGAACTGGCCCGGCCTTTGCCCCTGGGGGCCAAGCAGTATGTGGTGTTTTCCGAGATCTTCTACAAAAACGGCGTCCGCATGCCGGTAAAGCAGATCTGCGGGGCCGCCCGGAACCACGGCGCCTTCTCCATCGTCGATTCCGCCCACGCCTGGGGCATGATCCCGGTCGACTGCCACGACTACGGGGCGGACTTCATCGCGGGAGCCGGCCACAAGTGGCTCTGCGGCGGGCCGGGGACCGGCATCTTCTATATCCGCACCTCGGGCAGCAACCTGCCCCCCTTCGCCATGGGGAACTTCTTCCTCTACGGCGATCAGTTCACGGCTCCGAGCCTCAGCTACAACACCAGGGAGTGGAGGTTTACCCCGGCCCTGGCCACGCCGCCGAGCATCGCCGTGCAACTGCGCGGCGAGAGCAACACCCCCGCCCTGTTTGCCATGACCGACTCCTTCTCCTTCTTCGATGCCGTCGGCCTCCGGAACATCCATGACCGGGGGGTCGCCCTCGGCACCTACCTGAAGCGGAAGATCGAAAACAAATGGGGTCCCGGCGCCCTCTGGGTGCAACGCAACGCCGATCCGGCCTTCGCCTCCTTCCTCACCAGCTTCAACCCGTTCCGGGGGAAAAACGACAGCGCCCAGTTCTCGGCCATGAGCAGCGCCATGAGCACCATCCTCGCCAACCTGGCGGCCCAGACGCCCAAGATCTACCTCCGCAGCACCACCTGGCACAACAGCAAGGACGATACCGCCGACAACAGGATCGGCTTCAGGATCTCCACCCATGCCATGTACAACAACTACAGCCAGATCGACTGGATGTTCGACCAGCTCGTGGCCGAGATCGACGCCAGCGGCCTGCCTCAGTTGTAGATCGCAGGGACTTTCGGGCACCGGGCTGCCGCCGTATTGTCCGGCCCGGGACACCAATGCCTGCACACCACTTAAGGAGGCCTTATGAAACGAATCATTGCATCACTGCTGCTCACATCCGCTCTTCTTGCGGGCTGCGTTTCCGTGCCGGTCAATATGGGGGCGCCCCCGAACCAGCTTGAAGGGAAGGACTACACCGTCGTGGGAGAAGGGGAAGGGAGTTCGGTGGGGATCATGCTGTTCAACTTCATCCCCATCAACCAGAACGACCGCTTCCAGAAAGCCTACGACGAGGCGGTGCAGAGCAAGGGCGGGGACAGGCTGATCAACCCGGTCATCGAAGAACGGTGGTTCTGGGCCTATCTGCTCAACGGGTATATCTTCAAGGTGAAGGGCACGGTGGTAAAGAATGTGAAGCCGGCTGCGGCCAACTGATTTGGCGTGTAGGGGGTGGTGGCGCTGAACGCCGCCACCGGCCAGGCCTATGTGACCAATAGCGCCAGCAGCACGGTTTCCGTCATCGACACCGCCACCGCTACGGAAACCACGGCTGTATCCGTCGGCAGCACTCCCCGGGATATTGCGCTCGTTCCCTAGGCCGGAGTCCGAGGCCGACAGGTAACGGGCACTCCGCAAAACGGCGAAAGTCCATGAGCACATATTCATGAACTTTCGCCGTCCCTTTGCGCCACAATGCCTTCAGCAGTCTATCCCCGACTGCGGCTCAATCCCATCCCGATAGGCATGCTTGATCTCCCGCATCTCGGTTACGGTGTGAGCCCGTCGGCACACCTCCGGGTGCGCGTCCCGCCCCGTCAGCACCAGATGCTGCTCCGGCGGCTTGCTGTCGAGCAGCTCCACTACCTGGGGCAGGTCCACCAACCCGAGCTTCAGCGCATTATTGATCTCGTCCAGGATGACGAGGTCAAAATGGCCGCTTTGGCAGCGTTCCCGGGCCAGTTCAATGGCGCACTGGGCATTGGCCCGGTGCTCGTGGTAGGGATAGGGGTTGCCCTGGATGCCGCAGAACCCCTTGCCGGTCTGATGAAACTCCACCAGCGGGTGGAGCCACTTCAGGCCGTCGATCTCGCCCGTGTAGAGATCACCTTTCATGAACTGGATGATGCAGACCCGCTGTCGGTGACCAACCGCCCGCAGGGCCATGCCCAGGGCAGACGTGGTCTTCCCCTTGCCGTTACCGGTCAGCACCACGATCAGCCCCACCCTCGTGCGCTGTTCCAGATGCCGCATCTTCGGCACCGCCCTTTCTCCCGGCCGCCGGTCACCGTGTTCCGTCAGTGCCGTTCGCCCTCCACCCCGCATCATGCCGCACGCTCGCGGGGTGGTTGTGATGGTGGCGTCCCCTGACGCCGTAGTGGGCGTGCCTGATCTTGACGTCATCCAGGGACAGGGGCCACAATCTGTCGCAGAATTTCGCGATCGCGTTCCGCGCAAGATCCAACTCTTCGGTGTCGGTTTCCCCACGCGCTCTGAGCTCTTTTATCTCGACGGTCAGGGAGTTCACGATCCGCTTCAGAATCCTTGCCCGCGCTTTTCTTATTTCGATGTTCATGGCCGAGCTCCTTACGGACATTCGCTCATGCATATATAGTATACTCCACTTGTCCTCAGGTTGGAGCCATCCGTTTGCCGCCGCCCGAAAACGTATTGAGTTTTCCGGCAGTTATGGCTACAGTTATCTCAAGGGCACGGCACGTGCCCGACCGAGGGAGGTGGTGAGCACAATGAGGATACGGGAAAGGGTACTTCTGCCCCTGGCGCTCGCTCTGACGATGTACGTCGCAGTGGCCTTTGGCGCCGGCAAGGAGCCCGTGGTCATCGACGTCAGGACCGAGGCGGAATGGAATACGGGACATGTGAAGGGGGCGGTGCTGATCCCCCATGAGCGGATCGGGGCAGGCATCGGGGCGGTGGCAGGGGATAAAAAGAGCAGAATCTACCTGTACTGCCGCACCGGCCGTAGAACCGCGCTTGCTTTCGATGTACTGAAAAAGGCGGGGTATGAGGACGTCATCAACCTGGGGACCGTGGAGAATGCGGCCAGGGAACTGGGCAGACAGATCGTCAAGTAGCCGTTGCCCGCGCGGCCCGGGAGGATCGTCTTGCTGCGGGGCGCGAGGGTGACCATCATTTTCGCCGAGGCGCTGCGCCCGCCGTCACACGAAAAATCCCCCTGCCGCGGAACGGCAGGGGGAGCGGAGGACGCCTGCCGCGGAGAGCGGCAGGCTAACGTATGCAACCTTCTTTACAATGCGATACGGGACGAATCCTGAAACGTTCGGTAAACATGGCGGTTCCTCCTTTCTCTAGGATTTGGAATCGAGCCCGCAAGCTCGATTCCCGGCCTGCTTCCGCCGGTGGCCACTGCGGCTGGCCACCGCGGCGGGGAAAGGTGCGTCGTGGCGACTCCCACACGCTGAATCCTCTCCCCAATACTATTTTTTAACGTCGGCAATGACCTCTTCCAGGGTGATGCTCTTCAGGCTCTCCTCAACCGAGAGCTGCGTTTTCTTTAACACCCTTTCCAGGGCGGTTTTGATGTTGCAACTCACGGGACACGGCTTTTGCACGTCATAGCCATGGATTGAAAAGGCCTTCGGCGCATCCACCGCCTCATAAATATCGAACAGCGATATCTCGCCCGCCCTCTTGGCCAGCGTACACGCCCCCGCCTTGCCGGTGGTCGTATGGACCAGCCCCGCCCTGGACAGCTTGGCAAGAACCCGCCGCACAAAACTGGGGCACGTGTTGACGCTCCTCGCCAGGCTGCTGGAGGTCAGGTCCGCCCCATCCTCGTAGCCAAGGCCGGTCATGATATGCACCGCTATGGAGAATTGCGTGTTGTTCGACATATTGTTACGATATTAGTAACAGAATAAAAATGCAAGCATTATCTTCGACGGTTCTGCCCATTGCCGCCAAGGGCCCGTTGCTCCCGCGCCACAGGCGCATCCCCTCTTTACGCCCAGGCAGAAAAAAACTCCCCGGGAGTGCCCGGGGAGTTCATCGACGAACGAAACGGCATGCCGGGGAGGACATCACCCCCCGTGGGAAATTTCCTCCAGATTGCCGGCAATGACCGTCGCAGTGGCAGCCTGTTCCTCGGACGCCGTGGCGATCTGCGAGATCACGTCCTTGATCTGGTCGATGGAAATGACGATCCCGTTCAGGGATTCCTCCACATGCTTGGAGAGACGCTCGCTTCCCTCTGCCTCGTTCTTCCCCTTTTCGATAGACTCCACCGCTTCGGCGGCCCCGGCCTGGATCTCCGCGACCATGGCGCCGATCTTCTTGGTGGAGGCCATGGTGCGATCCGCCAGGCGGCGGACCTCGTCGGCGACCACGGCGAATCCCCGCCCCTGCTCCCCGGCGCGGGCCGCCTCGATGGCCGCGTTGAGGGCCAGCAGGTTGGTCTGTTCGGCTATTTCATTGATCACCGTGACAAACTCGCTGATCTTTTCCGATTTTGCCCCCAGGTCGCCGACGATGACGGCCGAACTGCGGACGATCTCGGCCACCTTCTGCATCTCCCTGACGGCCTGGTTGACGATCTTCTGCCCGTCATAGGCGTTTGCGGCGACATTGGCGGCCGAATCCGAGGCATTGGTGGTGTTGCGGGCCACCTCGTTGACGGTCATGCTCATCTCTTCCATGGCCGTGGCGATCTGCACGACCCTGGTTTCCAGGTAGTTCTTGCGCTCGATCTCCCGCTGCTGGTGCTCCACCACCGCCTTTTCGGCCGTAATGTCGCTCCAGCAGGCCATGTAGCACAAGACCCTGGAGGAGTCCAGGCTGTCCCAGACGGGGTAGGCCGTGGTCCGCAGGGTAACGCCGCCGATGGGAATCTCGGCGGTGTGGGGCAGATCCGTCCGGGGATTGCCGAATATGCGGCGGATGCGGGACGGGTCCTTGTGGTACTGGTGGATGGAATTGCCGAAGGCATTGCCTGCGTCGGCCCCGTTCAGCCCGGCGTTGAGTTCGCTGCGGTGCCGGGCGAGCATATCCTTGGCCCGCCTGTTCATGTAGAAGATTTTGTTGTCGGTCGTCGTATCGCAGAGCATGACGATGTTGTCCACATTGTCCAGCATCTGCTCCAGCTTGGAGACCTCCGCGTCCTTTGCCTCCAGCTCGCGCTTGTTTGTACCACCGAATATACCCATGATTCCTGACTCCTTATGAAAAATTCGCACATTATCGTTACGACAAATGATTTCGACCTATTTTCGGACTACTTCTTCTTTGGCCAGTAGTTCCCCCCCACCAGGGTGGCGCTGATGCTGCCGATCTTGACCTTGGATTTCATCAATACCGGAATGCGGCGGTCATCGTCGGTCAACCAGATGTACATGTCGCCGGTGCGGGCAAAGATCCCCTCCGATTTGAGCAGCGGCTTGATCACCACCGTCCGGAACTTCCCGAGGGGAGTCTCGATCACCTCCCGGCGCAGGACCTGAACTTCCGTATTCCAGAGCTTTTTGCAATCGAAGATGTCGATATAGTAGGACGTGCCCACCTGGAGGGGGATGGAACGAAAATAGAAAAAGCTGGACAGGGTGTCGTAGGTCCTCTTGGTGATGCTCTTGGTGGTTTCGCTGTTCTTCAGCAGGTCCTTGGTATGGACCTCGAGCTTCTGGCGGTCGAAGACCGCATCCTTCTGGAAACGGGTCCACCCCTCGCGGATGCGCTCGCGGTACAGCCGGGGCACCCCGATGTAGAGGGGGGGCGCACCCGAGATCAGCACCGATTCAATCCGGTCTTCCACCGGGAAAAAGACCTTCAGCCAGTCGGCGGATTTGGCGGTGGAGACGATGTGCACCTCAGTGCCTTCGAGGGTCACCTCCTGCACCGCCCGGCCGGCAGGGATGCCGGTGTAGGATATCTCGAACTCCAGCCGCTCCGGCATCGGAAATGCCGCTGCCGGGCGCGGCGGCACCGCCACTCCCGCCCAGAGCGCCAGCATCATGACCAGGAACACGGTACTCCCCGGTTTATTCATTGCCCGTCCTCACTTTCATCCTGCACCTGCCGTCAGGCCTGGCCGCCGGCGGGAGTGTTCTCAAACGTGGTGCGCAGCTTGTGCAACTCCTCCATCTCCCGCAGCTTGTCGCCCAGCCAGGCGTGAAAGACGCGGGCGTTTTCATAGCTCATCGCCACGCCGGTATCGATGAAACGCACCATGCTGTTGCTCAGCCCCTCGGGTTCAACGGCGATTTCCCGGCCGATGGCGCCCTCGGGGGTGATCTCGTGGGTGATGGACCCGGGCAGGGGCTGGCGCTCCAGATAGAAATGTATCACCATTTCACCGCGGGGCGAGAAGCCGCCCTGGGCGCCGTTGACGTAGGTCGGGTTGTACCCGTAGTTGAAGATATACTTGAAGGTGATCTCCGGTTTCTTGGTGTTCATTCATAATCTCCTTTTCATATGATCCATTGTCCGATCGAGCGATGTGTTCCTATGTCACTTACCATACCCGGCCGAATGAGGAAAAGAAAATCTTGCAAAATTGTTGGCCCGGGCCTATAAAAGACTCGAAAAGTCTTGTTTCAGAGGAGGAATTCCCGCGCATGAATAAAGCTACCATCGCATGTTGTCTCATATTCGCAATGATCCTGGCGGTTTTGCCATCGTTTGCCGCAGAAGGCGCGCCGAAGGTCATCTTCGACCAGGGTCACGGCCAGCGTTTTACGATCGGCGACCCGGGCGAACTCCAGTTTTCAAAGCTGGCCGACACCCTGCGGGCCTCCGGGATCACCATCACCACGGTCACAGCGCCCCTGACCGACGGGGCGCTCAAGGGCGCGGCCGGGCTGGTCATATCCAGCGCTTTCAAGCCGCTCCGGCCTGAGGAGGTTGAGGCGGTCGACCGCTTTGTGCACAATGGGGGGAGGCTGGCCGTCATGCTGCACATCGCCCCTCCCCTGGACAGCCTCCTGTCCCGGCTGGGAATCGACTTTTCCAGTTCCGTGCTGCACGAGCGCAACAACGTCATCGACAGCGACCTCAACTTCCGCGTCACCGACCTGTCCACCAACCCGCTCTTTTCCGGCATCAAGAGTTTTTCCGCCTATGGCGTCTGGGCCATCAGGCCCGGCGCGTCAGCCATCGCCATCGCCCGCACCTCTCCCGAGGCCTGGATTGACCTGAACGGCGACAAGGCCCTGTCCAAGGGGGACGCCGTGGGCGCCTTCGCGGTCGTCGTCATGGGGACCCGGGGGCAAGGCGAATTCACCGTCTTCGGGGACGACGCCATCTTCCAGAACCGCTTCATGGATGACAACAACCGGAAGCTGGCGGCCAACCTAGGAACATGGCTGACCAGGCACTAAGGGACGGGGAGGGATACTTCCATCCCTTCTCCGGCGACCGTATCCATTATCGCGTGACCGGAAGCGGCGGCCGCCACATCCTGTTCCTGCACGGCTTCGCCGCTTCGCTCCACACCTGGGACGACCTCGCGCCGTTCTTTCCGGCCGACGAGTACACCCTCCACCTGCTGGACCTGAAGGGGCACGGCGGCTCGGTGAAACGCTGCCGGGGCGACTATTCGACCCTGCACAACGCCCGGATCGTCGGCGCCTATATCCGTTCCCGCGGTTTGAACGAGGTGTGCGTGGCGGGGCACTCCTTCGGCGGGCTAGTGGGGATGTCGGCAGCCCTGGACTGCCCGCAGATCACCCGCCTGGTCCTGATGGATTCTCCCGGCTTCCCCCAGGGGTTCCCCCGTTTCATGCGCATCCTGCGCATTCCGTTTCTCGGCCCGCTGTTCATGGCGCTCCTGTCCCCCCGGCGGATCGCCCGCAAAGGTCTCGAATCGGTCTTTTACCGGCTCGAGCGGATTACGGAGCGGCTCGTGGAACGTTACGCCGCAGGGTACGGCGGTCTGGCCGCGGCCCGCGCCCTGGCGGCAACGGTGCGGCAGATGATACCGGAGGATGCGGAGCAGATGACCCGCCGCTATGCCGACCTCACCATTCCGGTCCTGATCCTGTGGGGGGAACACGACCGGATCGTCAAGCCGTGGCAGGGAAACAAACTGCACCGGGAAATAACCGGCTCCCGGCTCACCACCATCGCCGACTGCGGCCACAACCCCCACGAGGAGCGGCCCCGAAAGACCGCCAACCTGATCCGGGCGTTCCTGGCCGGCGAGACCGATTGACAGGCCGGGCCGGAACTGTTAGAAGGAGTCAAGGTGACTACTCTCTGGAGGTATCCCATGAAGAAGACCCTGTTCAAAGCAGCCATGACCATCGTTTCCCTGTTATTGGCCGTCGGCCTCTCAGGTGCCGCCGACACCAAAGTCCCGGCCAAGCCTGCCGCGGAGGCGGCAAAGACCAAGACCGACGGCGCCAAGGGTGCGACCGCCGCCAAAACGGCCCCGGTGGACATCAACAGCGCCGGGGAAGCGGAACTGAAGGCCATCCCCGGCATCGGGGACGCCTATGCCGCCAAGATCATCGCCGGTCGCCCCTACGCCAACAAGACCCAGCTCAAGTCGCGCAACATCCTGCCCCCCCAGGTCTACGAAAAGGTCAAGGATCGCCTCGTCGCCAAACAGCCGAAAAAATAGCCGGGCAACAACCGCGCGGTTTCCGGAAGGGGGGTGGTCGCAAGCGGCCGCCCCCCTTCCGTTTTGCCCCCGGGACAATGGTATGCCTTGACTTAATCGGCGAATATCTGTAAGTTTATTATTTTACAATAGCTGTAAGGAGTTGAAATGAAACCACTCTTTTTAAATCCTCCCACCTTCGAGGACTTTGACGGCGGCGCCGGCGCCCGCTACCAGGCATCCCGCGAGGTGACCTCATTCTGGTATCCCACCTGGCTCTGCTATCCGGCCGGGATGATCGAGGGGAGCCGCGTCGTGGACGCGCCGGTGCAGCGTCTCTCCATCGAGGAGTGCCTGGCTATCGCCAAGGATTACGATCTGGTGGTGATGTACACCTCCACGCCGACCCTGAAGATCGACATCGAGACCGCACGCCGCATCAAGGCCCAGAAGCCGGGGACCGTCACGGTCCTGACCGGTCCGCACGTCACCATCCAGCCGGAGGAATCCCTCAAGGCCGGCGCAGGCATCATCGACATCGTCTGCCGCGGCGAGTTCGATTACGCCGTCAAGGAGTTGTGCGAGGGGCGTGAGTGGGAGCGTGTGGAGGGGATCAGCTTCCTGCGCAACGGGCAGGCGGTCCACACCCCGGACCGGCCGATTCTCACCGACCTGGACGCGCTGCCGTTCGTGGCGCCGATCTACAAACGCGACCTGCCGATCAAGGACTACATCATCCCCCATTTCAAGAGCCCCTACGTGGCGATCTACACCAGCCGGGGCTGCCCGGCCAAGTGCACCTTCTGCCTCTGGCCCCAGACCTATTCCGGCCAGAAGATGCGGACCCGCTCCCCCCAGAGCGTCTACGAAGAGGTCAAGTGGATCAAGGAAAACCTCCCCGAGGTGCGGGACATCTCCTTTGACGACGACACCTTTTCGGCGGACAAGAAACACGCCCGCGCGGTGGCCGAACTGATCAAGCCCCTGGGCGTCTCATGGGTGATCAACGCCCGCGCCAACTGCGACTTCGAGACCCTCAAGGTCATGCGCGACGCCGGCCTGCACCACGTCATCGTCGGCTTCGAGAGCGGCAACGCCCAAATCCTCAAGAACATCAAGAAGGGGGTCACCAAGGAACAGGCCATCCAGTTCGTCAAGGATTGCAAGAAGCTGGGGATCACCATCCATGGCGCCTTCATCATGGGGTTGCCGGGCGAGACGAAGGAGACCATCCAGGAAACCATCGCCTACGCCAAGATGCTGGACCTGGAGTCGATCCAGGTATCCCTGGCCTCCCCCTACCCCGGCACCGAGTTCTTCGAGCAGTGCAAGCGGGAGGGGTGGATCGCCTCGGACGCCTACATCGACGACACCGGGCACCAGATGTGCGTCATCAACTACCCGCATCTCTCCAACGCCGAGATCTTCAAGGCGGTGGAGGATTTTTACAACAAGTTCTACTTCCGCCCCAAATACATCCTGCGCAGCATCGGCAAGATGATCGTCAACGGCGAGGAGCGCAGAAAGCTGCTCAAGGAAGGGAAACAGTACCTCGACTACATGCGCAAGCGCAAACAGACGGCGTCCTGAGGCACATCGCACCGGCATGAGACGACTCATCATCACCTCCGACGACTTCGGCCTCTCCCCCGGCGTCAACGCCGCCGTGGAAAAGGCCTGGCGCGACGGCATCCTGACCTGCGCCTCGATCATGCCGGGGGGGGCGGCGTTCGACGAAGCGGTGGCGATCGCCCGCCGCAATCCCGGCCTGCAGGTGGGTCTGCACCTGACCCTGGTCCAGGGCTCCGCCGTGCTGCCGCCTGAGAAGATCCCCGGCCTGGTGGATGCCGCCGGCACCTTCAGGGACAACCCCGTAGCCGCCGGCATGCGCTATTTCTTCGACAAGGGGCTGTACAAACAGTTGCAACGGGAGATCGAGGCCCAGATCGGGCGGGTGCAGGATGCCGGCATCCCGGTGACGCACATCGACGGGCACCTCAACATCCACCTGCACCCCACGGTGTTCGCGTTTCTCCGGGAATTGATGCCCCGCTACGGCATCACCAGCCTCCGCCTCTCGCGGGAGCGCCTCATGCACAACCTGGCCTTCGACCGCGAGCGCATCGCGGGGAAGGCCCTGGAACGGGTCATCTTCGGAGCCCTCTCCTCCCAGGCCCTGCCGGAACTGAAACGGCTGGGCGTCCGCCACGCGCAGGAGGTCAAGGGGGTCCTCAACTCCGGCCGGATGAGCGAGGCGTACATCCTGGGCATCCTGGACGGGCTGGAAGAAGGGCTGACGGAAATATACTTCCATCCCGGCATCCTGCCGGACAGCGAGATTACCCGCCGCATGCCGGATTACCGTCACGAGGACGAACTGGCCGCCATCACCAGCCCGCGGATCAGGCGGAAACTGGCGGATTTGAGCATAGAATTGACCAATTATCGGGGAGACAGGAAACCGTATGTTTAAGACCGTGATTATCATGTTCATGGCGGTAAGCGCCGGAACCGTGGGCGACATCCTGCTGGCCAAGGGGATGAAGGAGATGGGCGACATATCGGCAATGAACCTGCGGGGCATCATGGACGCGGCGTTCAGGGCGCTGGCCACCCCCAAGCTCATTATAGGCACGGTCATGCTGGCCATCTTTTTCTTCCTCTGGCTGGCGGTGCTCTCCTGGGAGGACCTGTCGGTGGCGCTCCCCATGCAGGCCCTCAACTACGTGCTGGTGGCGTTCCTCTCCCAGTACTTCCTGCACGAAACCGTGACGCCCCTCCGTTGGGCCGGTACCATGCTGGTCTGCGTCGGGGTCATGATGATCACCAAAAGCGGCGGGGCAAACTAGGGGCAGCCCGGGCGATGCCCGCAAAGGAGAAGAACCATGCTTGACGGAAAGACTATCGGATTCATCGGCGGCGGCAACATGGCCGAGGCGATCATCAAGGGGCTCCTGGTCGGGGGGGTCCCGGCGGCCGCCATCGCGGTGGCCGAGCCCGCCCCGCTCCGCAGGGAATTCCTCGCCAGCGAGTACGGCGTGGCGCTCCACGACGAAAACGCCGACGTCGCACGCCGTGCCGACATCATCCTCCTGGCCGTCAAACCCCAGGTGGCGGGCAGCGTCCTGGCCGGGCTGGAGCAGACCATCTCGCCGGACAAGCTGATCATATCCATCATGGCCGGCATCGCCACCGGCTTCATCGAGGCGAGCTTCAACAACGGGGTGCGGGTCGTGCGGGTGATGCCCAATACCCCGGCCCTGATCCAGGCGGCGGCCACGGCCATCTGCCCCGGCAGAAAGGCGACGGAGCAGGATCTGGAGACCGCCCGCGAGATATTCTCCCTGGTCGGCACGGTCGTCACCGTACCGGAAAAACAGATGGACGCGGTAACGGGGCTGTCCGGCAGCGGTCCGGCCTACGTTTTCGCGTTCATCGAGGCCCTGGCGGATGCCGGCGTGAAAAACGGGCTGCCGCGGGATATCGCGGCCAAGCTGGCGGTGCAGACCGTGGTCGGGGCCGCCCGCATGGTGGCGGAAACCGGCGAGCACCCGGCACTGCTGCGGGAAAAAGTGTCATCTCCCGGCGGGACCACCATCGCTGCCCTGCACACCCTGGAAAACGGCCGTTTCCGGGGCCTGGTCATGGACGCCGTGGACAGCGCCAGCCAGCGTTCGAAGGAATTGTCGGGAAAATAGTCACCCCTTGACGACAAAAACGGACGGCACCGGGCCGTCCGTTTTTATGTATCTGCCGCGCAGCTGCGCGTACCCTCTCCCCCTGTTTCACAGGCCTTTTTCGGGTCACTCCGCCTCATCCCGCACAAACCGGAACGCCACCCCCTCGTCCGTGACCCGCACCACTCGCGCCTTGAGCACCGGCGGCTCCTTGCCCAGCACCAGCCCGTCGAGCTGCAGGTGCATCTCGGTATCCACCGGCGGGTAGGGCTCGAACGCCACGAGCACAAACGCCCCGCTGTCGCTGAAATCCTTGGTGACGGCCCGCTTGACCTGCTGCGCCGCGGGCCAGGTGACCTTGATGTCCAGCGGGGCTTCGATCCGTTCGCTTATGCGCGTGTTCTCCATCGTCTGCCCTGTACGGCCGCCTTCACATCGCCACGCCGGCGACCCCTTTCGAAGTAATCGCTATTTCGGTCCGGCCACCGGCTGTTTTCGCGGCAGGTTGACCTCGGAGGACAGGATCAGATGGGGGGGGATTTCCTGGGCGCCCAGGATCTTGACCATGCGCTCGAAGCCACCCGCGATCGTGCGCAACTCCGTATCAGGCAGGATTTCCAGCCCCCTGACGAGGAGCCCCTGGGCAACCTCCGGCGAGGTCGCCACGACCTGCCGGCCCGCGTCCGTCAGCCCCACATGCACCACCCGCCGGTCCTTGCTGCACCGCTCACGCTCCACGAGCCTCCGTTTTTCCAGCCGGTCAACGATCCCGACGATGGTTGCGGGATGCAGGTACATCCTGCGGGCCAGTTCCGATATCTTGATCGGCGCGTGTTCGGCAATCACCTTGATTGCCCACAGTTGCGGCCCGGTCAGGCCGGTTTCCCGTTCAACCCTCTTGGATTGTTCGTTGACGACCTGAAATACGCGCCGCAGGTTGTCGATGATCTCCGCGACCAGAGTGGGTGTTGGCTGCTGCATACGGCTCCTTTTGCGCGGCCTGTCCGGAAGGCCGTTCGTGTCGTCGCTCATACCGGCGTTGATTATAAAGGTCCCGGCGCCTCCCGTCCAGACATGATGACGTCCGCAGAGGACGAGCGGCGCCACCGGAGGGCGCCGCGGGAGACATCACTCCTCGTCGTCCGGCCCGGGCTCGCCGGCAGCCCTGTTGAGCGCCTCATACCGTGCGATCTGCTCGGCCAGCGACAACTTGCGGCGGCAGCAGGCCCCCCTGGTGCGGCACAGCCGGCAGCGGTCGTCGGAGCACCATTGGCAGTAGGTGCAATCGGGGCAAGGGTGCTTCTTTTCGTTTTCCCGGGTCATGGCAGCCTAGTAGACGACGTTCCGCTTGACGGCATTCCCCTCCAGAAGCTGGATGAACGCCTTGCCGCTGTCGGAATTGATCAGCAGGTAGCGGGGGAGTTTCATGATTGGATCGCGGGGCGTGGCATGGCGGCGCTCGATGGTGAAGCTGGCCACGTAGCCCGCCGCAACGGCCTTTTTGATCAGATAATCATCGTAGATGCCGAAGGGCCAGGCGAGCAGATCGACCTTCGTACCAAGCTCCGATTCGAGCTTGGTCTTGGATTTCAGAAGCTGGGTCGTGACGAACTTGTCATAGGCCTCGCCGCTGAGCTTCTTCCGCTCCTTCTTGAAGTTCGGGTGCCAGTAGGTATGGGACTGGATATCGAAGAGCCCCGTTTTCCTGAGCTCACGCAGCTGTTCCCAGGTCATGGCGTACTTTGCGTTGGAAATGGCGGAGGGGTAGGTAAAGACCGTGACCGGATAGCCATACCTGCGGATAACCGGCAGCATGTCGCTGTACACGGATTTGTGGGCATCATCGGCGACGATGACCACCGATTTCGGCTTCGGGGCCGGGGCCTTGCCGCGGTAATGGTCCACGAGGCGGCGGAGCGGGATAACCGTATAGCCGTTGTCGTGCAGGTACTTCATATGGGACTCGAATACCGGGGTCGTGACGGTCATGCCGTCGGCAACCGTGGGGCCGAAGCGGTGATAGAGCAGGATCGGAACGCGGAACTCTTCGGCGGCACAAGCGGAACCGGCGGCAAACCAGGTGGAAACGGCGATGAGCAGACAGCAGACGAAACGCAACAACGGCATACACAACCTTTCTGAAAGAGATTTGGCGGCCGGGGAGATCATCCCCTGACGATATACACGGAACAGGGGGCGCTGCTGGCCACCCGGTGGGAAACGCTTCCCTTGAGACGGCGCTGGATGAACCCCTTGCCGGAACTGCCGATGGCAATGACGTCGATGTGTTCGCGTTTGGCGAATTCGATCAGCTTTTCGGCCGGCTCGCCGTATTCGACGATCATCTCCAGGGGGATATCGTGCTCGGAAGCGCTTTTCTCGATGACGTAGAATATGCGGCGGCGCAGGTCATCCCACTGCTCCGTCTCGGTGACCGGGGCCGACGGCACGAAATCGGTATAGGTCGAAGTCGGGGAATTGGGCAACACCAGCATGGCATAGATCTGGCTCTTGAACTGGCTTTTGTTGCCGGCGGCAAGCCTGACCGCCTCTTCGGCCGCCTTATCCGACTGCGGCGAACCGTCGATGGCGACGAGTATCTTTTTTCTCAGGTTCAGCATGCCGCACCCCGCATGTTTTATTCATACCTCTTTATCAGGGGAACCGTGCAATCCCCTCCCTAAGAATATAATGCAATTTTTAGGACTTGACAATTATAAAACATTATTCTACATTTATGTCGTTCCATCGTTTTTTCGGCATTTTTCGGGATGGTTAGGATTTTTCATTAAATTTCGCAATCTTGTTTCCCTCTTTTTTTCATTATACATCTAACGAAACAGGGTACCGACCATGGCAAAGAAAGAAAAATCGGAGTATCTCATTCAGGCCGTTTCCCACGCCTTGGACCTGCTGGAGCAATTCCACGGCGAAACGGACGAACTGGGGGTCACCGAGCTCAGCAAGCGCCTGAAGCTGCACAAAAACAACGTATTCAGGCTTCTTGCCACACTGGAGGCGCGGGGTTACATCGAGCAGAACCGGGTGACCGAGAACTACCGCCTCGGCCTCAAGACCCTTGAACTCGGCCAGACCTTCATCCGCCAAATGGGCCTTCTCCGCCAGTCGAAACCGGTCCTGGAAGCCCTGGTCAAGGAGTGCAACGAAACCACCTACGTGGCGATCCTCAAGGACTTCAACATCATTTACCTGGATGCCGTGGAGACCGACATGACCGTCCGCGTCGTCCCGCGGGTCGGTTCGAGGCTGCCGGCTTACTGCACCGCGGCGGGCAAGGTCCAGATCGCCTACATGAGCGACGAGGAGTTGGAGAACTATCTCCCTCCCAAAGAGATCAAGCGCTACACGAAGAATACCGTCACCGACCGCGACCTTCTCAAGAAGCAGCTGAAGACCATCGCCGATCAGGGCTACGCCATCGACAACGAGGAACTGGATGTGGGCGTCAAGTGCGTCAGCGCGCCGATTCGCGACTATACCCGCCGGATCATCGGCGCGGTCAGCATCTCCGGCCCTTCCATGCGTTTCACGGACGAGCGGATGGACAAGGAACTCATCCCCCTGGTGACAAAGGCGGCACAGGAGATCTCCTCCAAGCTCGGCTTTCAATAGGTCCCCACCCCATCATACCCGTAACGAGGGCGGCTTTCGGGCCGCCCTCTCCGTTTCCGCTTGAAGATATGCCCGCCGTTGGCTACTATTGCCGGAAACCTTCCGGAGTGGAAACATGCCGACCTATAAAGTGATCGAACTGGGCACCGTCACCGAAGAGGCCATCGAGGAGACGCTCAACGAATGGACCGCCAAGGGATGGCGCTTCGACAGCATGCAGTTTGCCATGCGCGAGTCCAGCCGGCGGCCGAGCATGGCCTTCGTGCTGTTCACGCGGGACCAGACGGAGAAAAACTCACCATGAACAGCCACGACGACACCCTCTACCTGATCGACGGTTCCTCCTACATCTACCGGGCCTATTATGCCATCCGCCACCTCTCCTCGCCCAGCGGCCACCCCACCAACGCCATCTACGGCTTCATCCAGATGCTGCTCAAGCTGATCAAGGACCACGATCCCAAGCAGCTGGCGGTGGTCTTCGACGCCGGCCGGATCACTTTCCGCACCGGCATCTACCCGGAATACAAGGCCAACCGGGCCGCCATGCCCGATGACCTGCGCCAGCAGGTCGGGCCGATCCGCGAGGTGGTACGCGCCTTCAACATCCCGGCCCTGGAACGGGAAGGGTTCGAGGCGGACGACATCATCGGCGCCCTGGCCGCCCGTTACAGCGCCCGGGGAGGCCGGGTCGTGGTGGTGACCGGCGACAAGGACCTGATGCAGGTTGTGACGGAAAACGTCACATTGTTGGACACCATGAAGGACAAGCGCTCGGGCCTGGCCGAGGTGCACGAGCGCTTCGGCGTCGGTCCCGAACTGGTGCCGGACATCCTGGGCCTGGCCGGCGACAGTTCGGACAACATCCCCGGCGTGCCGGGCATCGGCGAGAAGACCGCCATCAAGCTGGTCCAGGAGTTCGGCTCCCTGGACGCCCTGCTGGAGCGGGCCGGCGAGGTCAAGGGGAAGAACGGCGAAAAACTGCGGGAGTTCCGCGACCAGGCGCTCCTGTCACGCACACTGGCCACCATCGAGCGCAACGTCCCCTGGAAATCAACCTGGACGACCTGGCCGCCCGGGAACCGGACACCCCGGCCCTGAACGCCTTCTTCAAACAGTACGGTTTCACCACCCTGATCAAGGAGTTGACCGGCCACGCCACCCTCTCCACCGAGAGCTACCGCACCGTCACCACGGCCGCGGAACTGGAGGCGCTCGCCGCGGCCCTGGAGCAGGCCGGCGAATTCGCCTTCGACCTGGAGACCACGAGCCTCGACCCGCGCCTGGCCGAGATCGTCGGCCTGTCGTTCTCGTTTCGCGACCACGAGGCCTATTATCTGCCGGTGGGGCATGTGACCTCATCCCCCTCCCCGCCCCCGCCCGAAGACGCGGGGACCCTGTTTGCCCCGCCCCAGGCCGAGGCCCCGGGGGAGGCCGGTTCCACCCTCGTCCCCGGCCAGCTCCCGCGGGACACGGTGCTGGAACGCCTCCGCCCCCTGTTTGTGAATCCCGGCCTGCGCAAGGTCGGCCAGAACATCAAGTTCGACATGCAGGTGCTTGCCAACAGCGGCATCACGGTGGCAGGGGCCTGGTTCGACACCATGCTGGCCTCCTACGTGCTCAACCCGGCCCGCAGCGGGCACGGCCTGGACGCCCTGGCCCAGGAGCATCTCAACCACCGCATGATCAGCTACAGCGAGGTGACCGGAACCGGCAAGGGACAGAAGAATTTTTCCCAGGTGGCGGTGGCGGCCGCCGCCACCTATGCCTGCGAGGATGCGGACGCCACCTGGCTCCTGCGGCGCAAATTCGGGCCGCAACTGGCCGAAACCGGTCTTGAGCAGCTTTTCCGCACCCTGGAGATGCCGCTGGTGACGATCCTGGCCGACATGGAGAATTACGGGGTGCTGCTGGACCGGGAGATGCTGAAGGAACTGTCTGAGGACTTTTCAGCCCGCCTGGCGGAGCTGGAGGGGCGGATATTCGCCATCGCCGGCGCCCCCTTCAACCTCAATTCCCCCAAACAGCTGGGCGAGACGCTCTTCGAACGCATGGGCCTGAAGACCGGCAAGAAGACCAAGGGGAAGACCGGCTGGTCCACGGACAACGAGGTATTGAGCGCCCTGGCCGAGGAGCACGAGGTCGCTCGGCTGATCGTGGATTACCGCGGCCTGACCAAGCTCAAATCCACCTACAGCGACGCCCTGGCGCGCCTGGTGTGCCCCAGGACCGGCCGGGTGCACACCTCCTACAACCAGACGGTCACCGCCACCGGGCGGCTCTCGTCCTCCGACCCGAACCTGCAGAACATCCCGGTCCGCACCGACGAGGGGCGCCGCATCCGCCACGCCTTCATCGCCCCGCCGGGGCACGTCATCCTCTCGGCCGACTACTCCCAGATCGAACTGCGCGTGCTGGCCCACCTCTCCGGCGACCAGGTCTTCTGCCACGCCTTCGCCCACGACGAGGACATCCACACCCGCACCGCGGCCGAGGTCTTCGGCCTGTTTCCCGAGATGGTCACCAGCGAGATGCGCCGCCAGGCCAAGACCATCAACTTCGGCATCATCTACGGCCAGGGGGCGTTCAGCCTGGCGAAGCAGCTGGGCATCGCCCGCAAGACGGCCGAGGAGTTCATCGCCGCCTACAAGGAGCGCCACAGCGGCGCGGTCGGCTTCCTGGACTCCTGCATCCGCCAGGCGGAAGAGACCGGATACGTCACAACCATCCTGGGCAGGCGGCTCCCCATACCGGATATCCACAGCACCAACGGCAACGTGCGGGCCTTTGCCCAGCGCAACGCCATCAACTACCCGATCCAGGGCTCGGCGGCCGACATCATCAAGAGCGCCATGATCCGGGTGGACGGGCGGATACGGGCCGAGGGGCTGAAGAGCCGCCTGACCATGCAGGTGCACGACGAACTGGTCTTCGAGATACCGGAGGAGGAGTTGCTGCATATGGAAGTGCTGGTGGAGGAGGAGATGTCCCGCGCCGTGGAACTGAAGGTCCCGCTCAGGGTGGACATCAGCTACGGAAAGAACTGGAGCGAGGCCCACTAAACTACAGCGGCACCCTGCGCTCATTGCCGTCGGGATAGGGATACTCCATGTGCCGGGCCGTGGCCCGGGCCACCGGCTCGCCATGGTAGCGGGCAACCACCGTAAGCGCCATGTCGATGCCGGCCGAGATGCCGGCCGAGGTCACGACCCGCCCGTCCGCCACCACATGCTGGTCGTACTCCACCGTCACGGCGGGAAACGAGTCGCGCATCCACTCCAGGGAGCGCCAGTGGGTCGTGGCGCGCAGCCCGTCGAGCAGACCGGCGCGGCCCAGCAGCATGGCCCCGGTGCAGACGGAGGTCAGGATCTCCACCTCGGCGTTGCGTTCCCGCAGCCATTGGAGCATGACCGGGTTGTCCAGTTCCCTGCGGGTGCCCCAGCCGCCCGGCACCACCAGGATATCCAACCGGGGGCAGGCCGCAAAGGTGGCGTCGGGCACAACCCGCATCCCGCCCGAGGCGGTGACGGGATCGCCGTTCCCGGCCACCAGCAGCAGCTCGAAGGGGGATGGTTCCTGGCGCCGTTTCGCCTCATCGAGCCGCACCGCGGAAAAGACCTCGTACGGCCCGCAGAAATCGAGCACCTCAACGGCGTCGAACAGCACGATCCCCACCCGTTTCCTCTCCATGGCCCCCTCCCGTTTTTCAAAGTGAACGGCTAGCGCTTGCCGTGTTCCTTCTGCTGCGCCAGGAACACGATCTCCAGTTTCAGCACCGTCCCCTGCCGCTCGGCCTGCACGACCCCGCGGTCGCCGGGACGTTTCTGCTGCACGGCATAGGTCAGGTCAAAATTGCCCGCGAGCGGCTCGCCGTCAAGGGAGAGGAGCAGGTCCCCCTGGTGCAGGCCGGCCCGCTCGGCATTGGAACCGGGCAGCACCCCCTTCACCACCAGGCCGCGGCCGCCGGGCGCCGGTTCGATCATCACGCCGAGACGGACCCCGGTTTCGGGCAGGTCTTCGTAGGCCTGGTACACCAGGAAATCGTAGGGCACCATGGGAAAGTCGGGGATGGTGACGTTCATCAGGCGGTCCTGCTTGTCGGGCGGGATGTCGAGTTCCTTGCCGCCGATGATGACGGAGGAGGCGGGGAAACGGCGGAACACCCGGCGCGGGATGCCGAAGCCGTTGCTCACGTGGTCGCCCCCGGCGACCACCAGCAGGTGTTTGTCCTTGCCGTCCGGGCCGGCCAGGTAGCGGGCCGCCGATTCGGCCATGGTCTCGTCCCGCAGGGTCTGGGCGCGGATGAAGCCGTCGATCGCCAGCGCCCCGTGGCTGTGATCGCCGAAGATGGCCGTCACCAGGCCGCGCTGGTAGGGATCGGTCAGGTCGAGCTCCGGCACCTGGGCCCGTTCCGCCGGGCCGAGCTGTTCCGGCGCCGTGCTGCGCACCGCCTTCACCAGGCTCTTCTCCGCATCCAGGGCGATGACCGGGATACGCCGCTCCCGGGCGAGGTTCAAAAGGTCGCGGTAATAGGCAAAATCCATGTTCCAGTTTTCGAACCAGCGGGATTCCTTGAGAAACGCCTTTTCATCCAGTTCGCCGGCAACCCAGCGGTCGAGGGCCGGCTGCTGGGAACGCGCGAACATCTCCATCCCCAGGGCCAGGCGGCCGGGATGGCGCCCGGCGAGGGCCTGGAGGACCTGGAGTTCCAGGCGGTGCGAGGCCGGGTTGTCATGGGTCTCGCCCACGTAGACGATGCGCGCGTCCGTGGCCACGGCCAGCATCTGGGCGGGGCTGACCAGGGTGCCGGTCGGCAGGTGGACGATCTGGCCGATCCGGGGCGGCTCCGCGAGCGGATAGGGGTCTTGGGGGTCGCCCATCACCTGCCTGCCGGCGGGGGCGCAGGCGGTCAGGGCGGACAGACACAGGGCGGCCACACACAAAGATGGAGAGAAACGGACCATGCTGCCTCCTTCGCGGAAACGGACACGTTCATATTTTTTTCTTGCCATGCCGTACGGCCTAGAATAAATAAATTCATCTTACTTTTCAACACATCAACCAAGAAAAGGCATCTGCCGCAGAGCCCCGGAGAGGCCGGCCGACATCTGCCACGGAGACACGGAGCCCCGGAGAACACCAGGGGTAAGGCAAGAAAAACAAAGAGCCCTGATGGCGGCTTTGCCGAAAAACCGTTTTTTGCTTTTCTCTGTGGACCTCTGTGCCTCTGTGCCTCCGTGGCAGGTTTTGATTTTCTCTGCGCCCCTGTGGCCGGATTGCCCGTTTCAGGATCAATGGAATCGCCCATGCATGCCGAAAAGCTCCAGGCCATAGTCCTCGCCACCATCGATTACGGCGACAGGGACCGGATCGCGTCGCTGTTTTCCCTGGAGCATGGGCGCATCAAGGCCTTTGCCCGGGGCGCGCGCACGAGCCGCAAGCGTTTCGGCGCGGCGCTGGAGGCCTTTGCCCGCATCGAGGCCCAGGTCCGGGTCAAGGAGGGGCTGGCAGGCCTGCAACAAGCCGAGATAGTCACCATCTACCCCCGCATCCGCGGCGACCTGTCGGCCATCGCCCAGGCGCTCTACGCCTGCGAGGTGGTGGAGGCCATGACCCCCGAAGGGCATCCCCTGCCGCGCCTCTACCGCCTGCTGGCCGCCTACCTGGACCGCCTGGAAACGGCAACGGCGGCCGATGACAGCGACCGCCGTTTCTTTGAAATCAACCTGCTGAACATCCTGGGCTATCGCCCCGCGCTGGAGAGCTGCCCCCGCTGCGACACCCCCTTTGGCGCTGCCGGCGCGCTGTTGCAGGACAGCGGCGAGCCGGTGTGCCGGGCCTGCGCCCCGGCCGGCAGGCCGCTGCATCCCTCCGCCCTCAAGGCCCTGGGCGCCTGCATGGCAACCGGCACCTTCGGCAAGGTGGTCTTTCCCCCCGACCTCCTGGCGGAAGGTGGGGCGCTTCTGGACCGGGCCATCGCCACCCATGCCGGACGCCGGCTGAAGAGCCTGGAGTTCCTGGGGCAGGTCACTCCTTAGCAGGTTGTTGAAAAACAGCCATCTCGCCGCGTCCTCGAAAGCCCCTTGTGCGGCGTAGCGCGGCTACGCCTCCGCGGGGCTTTTCTGCGGGTGCGACGATCTGACTATTTTTGAACAACCTGTCAATCGCGCGGCACATCAGTCTTGCCGTCTTGCCTTTTCCTCCCGTCCAGCAGGGCGCGCCAGTAATATCCGGCCGCAAAGCCCCCCACGGCCCCCGCCAGCAGGAACATGAACAACTGCATATCCCCTTCGCCGGTATCGATCAGCGGCTTTCTGGCCTCGCGGCCATGCTCCCGGGCGATCTTCTGGACGACGGTCTCGTCGATCCCCTGCCACTGTTCCGCCGCCGGGGAGACCGTTGCCACCGACCACAAAAACACACCCATCAAGATCATGGCGTGACGTTTCATCGCTTTTCACCCCCGACTCCCGCCAGGGCGGTGCGGGCAAGCAGGTCCGGGCGTTTTTTCCGCAACAGGGAAACCATGCCGGCGGTGATGACCCCTTCGATGATCCCCAGGGGCAACTGGGTGGGCACGAACGCCAGGCCGATCTTGCCGGCCAGGGGCCAGAACGGGCTCGTCCCCCGGATACCGGCCGCCAGGATCATGGCGGTCGTGGCATAGGTGGCCCAATCGGCCAGCAGCCCGGCCGCGAAGGCGGCCGGCACCGGCCCGGCACCGCAGGCGCGCGCGGCCCGAAACACCACAAACCCGGTAAAGGAGCCGACAACCCCCATGGCAAAGAGGTTGGCGCCCCAGGTGGAGAGGCCGCCATGGGAGAGGAAGAGCGCCTGGATCAAGAGGGCGACCGCCGCGACCACCACCCCCATGGCCGGGCCGAGCAGGATCGCGGCCAGCCCGGTGCCGCAGGGATGGGAACAGGTCCCGGCGGTGGGCACCGGCACCGGCATGCAGGAAATGACGAAGACCACGGCCGCCACCATCCCCACCAGCGGCTTGCTGGACAGGTCCCGGGCCGAGCGGCGCGTCAGGGTGCGCAGCCCCAGGGCCAGAAACGGCGCCGACGCGGCAAACCAGATCGCCGCCCAGGAGAAGGGCAGGATCCCCTCGGAGATGTGCATGGCAAATGAAGAGGACGGCAGAAGAACGACAGGCAGGCAAACGGCTGACAACAGTAACGCTGGATGTTTCATGATACGCTCCCTTCCCCACGGTTGGAGTGTTTATGTGGCTTCCAGTCAGGTCTCCTGACTCGGGGATCGTCCCGTCACCGCGCCTTCCCATCCTTTACGGACAGTGGCCTCCTGCGGTGACCGTCCCCCCTCACAGTTGCGGGGCAGCGCCGGATTCGCACCGGCTTCCCTTGGACCGGAAGCAGTTTTCGTACTGTGTAACACGGCGAACGGCAAAAGACAACCCGAATCCGCAGCGGCTGACCGACGGATCGAGCGACATGCCTCCCCGCGTCCACCCCCCTTCGGGGCACCTTCTCCCCGTGGCCCCCAAGGGCCTCAAGGACCTAAAGGAGAAGGGATAGGGAAGGGATGCTCATCAGCCCCTCTCCTTTAGGCCCATTGGGTCCCCGGGGAGAGGGTGGCCGCAGGCCGGGTGAGGGGATAATAACTCCACCACGCCTCAAATGCCGCCATGGCGCCGGCAGGCGGCCGTGAAGGCGGGCGCGATCCCCCCGTTGCTGCCGAAATGCAGGTGGATGTAGGACGCCAGGCAGTTGTGGTGACGATACCCCTCCCGGCCCAGCTCCCTGCCCTGCCGGGACACCCGGTAACAGCGCTCCACGGCATCCGGCATCGTCCCGACCTCCGAATAGTGGAACTCGTGACCGCGGGCGCTGCCGGCGGCGGCGATCACACCGGAAGCTGCCGTGAATTCGACCTGGCGGTACCCGAGCGCCTTGCGCTTCGGCAGCATGCGCGCCCGCACCGGGAAGACGCCGACGAAATCGGCCGGCGGCCCCCCCTCCCCGTCCTCCATGCCGCGGGTCAGGTAGATGAAGCCGCCGCACTCGGCATACACCGGCATGCCCGCCTCGACGGCGGCCCCCACGGCAGCCTTCATGGCGCTGTTGGCGGCCAGGCGTTCGGCATACAGCTCCGGGTACCCTCCCGGCAGGTAGATGCCCTGGACATCGGCCGGCAAGCGCTCATCGGCCAGGGGCGAGAACGGGACGATCTCGGCCCCCGCCTCCCGCAGCAGCCGCAGGTTGTCCTCGTACACGAAGCAGAAGGCCGCATCCCGCGCCACGGCGATACGCACGGGCGAGGGGGAGGCATCGCCGGATGCCTGCAAGGGTTCTTCTCCCCCCTTTATAAAAGGGGGGCCGGGGGGATTTGAATTGCGGCCAGCCCGTCCAGGTCCAGGCTTGTCTCCGCCAGGTCCGCCAGGCGTTCCAGATAACGGGGCGGCAGGGGGTTGTCCTCGGCCGTGACCAGCCCCAGGTGGCGCGAAGGTATCTCCAGGGCGGCGTCCCGGGGGATGCAGCCGAACACCGCCACCTCCGGCAGCGCCGCTGCCAGGGCGTGGCGCAGCAGCTCGCCGTGGGACGCGCTCCCCACATTGTTGAAAATCACGCCCACAATCCTGACCCGCCCGTCGTACCCGGCAAACCCCTTGACCAGGGCCGCGGCGCTGGCCGCCATGCCACGGGCGTTGACCACCAGCACCACCGGCACGCCGCACATGGCGGCCACCTGGGCGCTGCTCCCCTCCATGGGTGCGTGGCCCATGCCGTCGAACAGCCCCATCGCCCCCTCCACCACCGCCACGTCGGCCCCGGCGACATGCCGGCGGAAGGTGTCGGCCACGAACGCCTCCGGGCACATCCAGCCGTCCAGGTTGATGGAGGGGCGGCCGGTGACCAGGCGGTGATAGCCGGGATCGATGAAATCCGGGCCGCACTTGAAGGGCGCGACCGTCATCCCGCGGCGCCTGAAGGCCGCCATGACGGCCAGGGCCACGGTGGTCTTGCCGGAACCGCTCTGGGGGGCGGCGATGAGGAAGGCGCGCCGGGTCACCGCAGCGACCTGCGGGCGCCGCCATACTGGAAAAACGCGATGAGGTGGAACTCCTCCTTGTCGTAGCCCCGGGGAAACGATCCCACCGGGCCGATGGCGCGCAGGGTGCGCATGACCTCGTCATCCAGTATCCGTGCGCCGGAGCTTTCCAAGAGTTCCACCTTGGTGATCTCGCCGCGCCGGTTGAAGGTGATCCGCACCGGCGTCACCCCCTCGATCCCCTTCATGGCCGCTTCCTGGGGGTAGCGCCAGACGCCGTACACGGCGTTCTCGAAGTGGCGCAGGAACGAACCGAACTGGATGTCGTCGCTGTTGAGGAAGCGGGTATCCCCTTCGGCCACGTCGTTCTCGAACTTGCGGCGGTACCCCTCTTCCAGCGTGGCCAGGCGCTGGGCGCCGGGGAAGAGCTGCGGCTGGGCGGCCTGCGGCCGGCTGGGGGATTTCGGCCTGAGCAGGCTGGAGACCGACGAGCCGGGTGCCAGGGGCGGTTCCTGGCGTTTGGCGGGCAGCGGCTGGGCCTGCCTGGCTGGCGGCGCCTGCCGTTGTGCGGCCCTGCCGGGTTCCTGGGGCTGCGGCCGCGTGGCCGGCCGGGGTGCCGGCCCGAAGCTGTCCCGGGGTGCGTTTCCCCGGGGGGCCATCTCCTTGGGAACGCGCTGCCGCTGCTCGGAGAAGCGCTTGGTCTCCTGCTGCGTGGGCTGCTGGGGCTTCAGTTCCGGCATCTGCTGGATGTCGATGAACACCGGTTCCTTGGGAGGGGGCTTCTCTTCGTGGGGCAGGTAGTAGATCAGGACGAACATGCCCACATGCAGTGCCACGGAGATTGCCAGGAGATAGATAAAGTTTTTTTCGATATATCTGTCAGACATGCAGGGTGGTCACTCGGGAAAAAAGATAGAACTCGGATATGCCGCCGCCGGGTGTACGGGCGGCTAGCCCGCCTCGGGCAGGGGAACGGTCTGGAAGCCCCGGTCGTAGTTCAGCACCGCGTCGTTCTGTTTGCCGGTTTCGGCACGAAGGTACATCAGGATCTCTTTCAGGCTTTCCAGGATGATATGCTCCGCTTTGGGGAATTCGGTCGGATCGAGTTCCAGCGTTACCGTACTCTGATAATCGGTATTTCGCAAGTGGTTCAGGAAGCGGGTCAAGGGCAGCATGCCGTGGCCCGGCAAAAGATGCTCCCGCCCCTGGCCGTAATCGGAAAAATGGATGTTCCTGATGCGCCCGGATTCGTAAAACTGGTAGAAGTCATTGATGAAATTGGCCTTGCCCGACCCCATGTGGGTGCAGTCGAAGGTCATGAACAGGTTGTGGTCGCGAATGAACTCGATCATCCGCTGGGTGTTGGACAGTATGTGGGGATTGATCTTCATCCTGCCCACCCAGGGCATGTTCTCCAGGGTGACGGTCACCAGGCCGTCCATCCCCACGTCCTTCTGAAAATCGATCACACTGTAGAGCCAGCGCCAGTAGCCGATCTCGAACCCCAGCCACGACGGCGGATGAAAGTTCACCAGCGGGATGCCGCATTCCGCCGCCAAAGCCACGCTCCGCCGCAGGGAGGCCGCCGGGCCGCCCCAGCCGTCCAGCGGCATGAAGGGCGCATGGATGGAGTGGATCACCGTGATCTGCTGCAGCGACCTGATCAGCCTGACCGGATTGACCTTCTGGAAGTTCTGGCTGATGATCAACTCGACGCCGTCGAAGCCGGCGGCCGCCGCAAGCTCGAAGACCCGCGGCAGGGGAAGCGTGAAGAGGCTGCCTGTGGAGAGCGAGATCTGCACGGCTGCTACTCTTCCGTCCCGTTATAGACGACGACCGCCAGGCGCTGGACCGTGGCGACGGTCTCCAGCGCATCCCTGAACATGCCGCGGGTATCCTCGTCCAGGCTCGCGACGTCCAGGTAGAGGGGCGCCCCATTGTTCCGGGCCGGAAAGAACTCACGCTCCCGCATCAGGCGCAGTTCGTTCAGGGTATGCCATGACTGCAGCAGGCGCTCGGCGGTATCCACGTCCAGCGCCTGGCGGCCGAGCAGCACCCGGATACGCCGGGGGGTATCGGGGGCATCGACCCGGTGGATCAGGGCCAGGGCGGCGACCGCGGCCGAGAGCGGCAGCAGGGCATGTTCGAACAGCCGGAACATCCCCCGGTGCGGGCCGCTCTTTTCCAGACGCCACCCGCCCATGATCCCGAGGCCGTTGGACAGCCCCAGCAAGCGGGCGACAAGATCGCCCATGGCGCGGCGGCTCTGTTGCAGGTGCGGCAGCACCAGTTCGCGGAATTCCCCCTCCTCCCCCCCGGCGGAAAAAAGGACATCGTGATCGGACAATCTGAGCAGTTCGACCAGTTCCTTCTGCGTGCCCCGCGCCAGCCCCTGCTCCAGGCGCTGGTCCCACTGCGGCAGGCTGCCCCGCCACTGGGGATGCACCGGGGCGATGTCGCCATCGACCCGCAGGCCGCAGGCCCCAAAGCCCTCCAGGAGAAGACGGGCATACCGGAAGCCCGCTTCCGGGTCGCCGCCGTCGTCCCGGCCAAAAACCAGCGCCAGTTGCAGCGGACAGAGGGGGGAAAACTCCCGGCGGCCGGCCGGCCCGACAGCTACGAGCCTCGTGTCGTGCAGCCCCCCGGCGGCCGCCCCGAGCTGGTGCAGGGCATAACGGTGTAAGGAACCGGCCAACCCGTGCAGGAACAGCGTGCTGAGCTGGTAAAAGGCCACTGCCGAGCCGTAGCGGCCGACGTGATCGTAGAGCCCGGCATAGAAGGCGGTGCACAGTTCCCCGAGGCGTGCCGGGTCCGTGCCTGCCGCCGCCTCGGCTGTGAGGCGTTCGAGGCGCGCCACCCGCTCGTCGTTTTCCCCGGCGAGCGCTTCAAGCTCCCGGCAGGCCTCGTCGAAGAGCCGCTCCGCTTCCTCGGAGCGGCAGGAGGCGCTCCGCTGCAAAAGCGCCTGGCGGAAGGCGGCGCCAAACTCCCCGGCCGCCCGCCAGGTGCTGATGTCGCTCCCCTTTGCCGTGGCCAGAACCGCCATTACTCCTCCGCAGTGTCGTGTACGTTGCGGGCCAGAAACAGCTTGATCCCTTCGCCCGGCGGCGGGGTCAGGAGCGAAACCGCCACCATGACCAGGATGACCAGCGGCGCGCCCAGGAAGGCCGATGACGTGGCGGGGGGCAGTACTGAAAGAAGCGGCAGGACGCCCGCCAGCAACGGGGCGAAGGTGATCGCGACCCCGGCCAGCATGCCGCTGATGACCCCGGCGGCATTGGCCCTCCCCCACCAGATTCCCAGCAGGAAAGCCGGGAAGATGGTATTGCCGGCCAGGGCGAAGGCCAGGGCCGCGATCTCGGCGATCATGCCCCACGGCCTGAGGGCCAGCGTCATGACGATCACCGCCAGGACCAGAAAAAAACCTTTCGCCGCGAAGACCTTGTCCGTCTCGCTGGCATTCGGCCTGATGAGGCGGGGATAGATATCATAGGAAAACGAGGCCGAACCGGTCAGAAGCATGCCCGCCACCGTGGAAAAGGCGGCGCTCATGCCGCCGGCGGCCAACAGGCCGATGCACCACGGGGGCAGGCCGCTGTAGCGGGCGGCGGAAAGCACCGCCATATCCGCCGCCATCGGGTCGGAACCGTTCAGCGCGATGCCGCCGCGCGCCTCGAACAGCCGGGCCAGGACGCCGTAGGCCGGGGCCGACCAGTAGATCAGGGCTATGAAGAACAGCCCCCACACCACCCCCCAGCGGGCATCCCGGATGGAGGGGACCATGTAGAAACGGGAGAGGACATGGGGCAGGCCGGCCGTGCCGAACATGAGGGTAAAACAGAGCGCCAGCCAGCGAAAGGGGGTCACCGTGGCAAACGGCTCCGACCAGGCGAAGCCGAATTGCTGCTGCAGGTCCCTGATGGCGGCGCCGTAGCCGAACTGGGGGAGTATCCAGAAATACCCCAGTTTGCGGACCATGAGCATGAGCGGCAGGATAAAGGCCGTGATCAGCACGAAGTACTGCAGCTTCTGGTTCCGCGCCACCCCGAGGGCGCCGGACACGACCACGAACCCCACCACCAGCGCGGCGCCGACGATCACCGCCGGGGCATAGGCGATGCCGAACAGCCACGAGACGATCAGGGCGATGCCGCGGAACTGGGCGACGCCGTAGATGATGGTGATGCCGATGGCGATGAGCGCCGCCAGGGTGCGCGCCACCTCGGATTCATAGCGGAAGCCGACGAAGTCCGGGGCGGTGTACTTGCCGAAGCGCCGGATCTGGGTGGCCATGAGCACCAGCAGCAGGACGTAGCCGCCGGTCCAGCCGACCACAAAGGCCATGGCGTAGTACCCCGTGAGGTAGAACATGCCGGCCAGCCCCAGAAAGCTGGCGGCGCTCATCCAGTTGCTGGCGATGGCGGCGCCGATGCCGATCCGCCCGGTGTACCCCCCGGCGACGCCGTACTCCGAGGCCTGCCTGCTGCTGGTGCGCAGTCCCGAGACAATGAACAGGGCAAACATGCCGACGACGATGGCCAGGGGCAGAAGCTGCACCGCGGATTCGGACATTTACTCATCCTCCCGGTCGCGGCGGATCCGGAAGCGCAGCGCGCCGTCCAGGCGGCGGGCCGCATGGCGGTCCATCCAGATGTTGAAGAGCACGCAGAGAACGATGAACCAGAGCGGCAGCACCTGGCCGGTCAGCCAGAAGTGGATCGGGAGGTTGAAGAAGGTCATCTCTTCGAGCAACAGTTCGGAATAATTGATTTCCAGCAGGTAGACGCACGCCTGGATGCCGACGATGGCGGCAAACCAACCGGCCAGGACCAGCCGGATGACCCGGACCTCGCCGCGCATGGCGGTTCCCCGCGGCCTGAAAAAACTGATCTCCCTGTCCGTACTGGGCTCCCCCATGGCGTTACCCCCGTTTGCAATGCCCTGTTATGAAACCTTGCGGTAATGGATAAAGTAGATCTGCTTGCCAGCATCCATGAATTTTAGCATATATTTGGAAAGCGGATACCCCTCCAGGGCATGCCGATAGGGATCGGGAGCCAGCACGTTGGCGAATCCGGGCATCTCCGGCATGAAGCGGGCCACATCCTCGCCGTAGTCGTCGAAGTCCGTGGCAAAATGGAAATCGCCGCCGGGCAGCATGAATTCCGCCAGATAGCCGACGAACTCTCCGTTGACCAGCCGCCGCTTGCGGTGGCGTTTCTTGGGCCACGGATCGGGGCAGTTGATGACCACCGCCTGCAGCGACCGGCGCGGGATGCAGCGCTCCATGAAGGAACGCGCCTCGGCGCGCACGACCCGCACGTTGTCCAGGCCGGCCTTGTCCACCCGCTTGGAGGTCTTCAGGCATCCCTTGTTGTAGTAATCCACGGCGATGAAATTCCAGTCGGGGTGCAGTTGGGCCATCTGGGCCACGAAATGCCCCGTACCGCAGCCGATCTCCAGCGCCAGCGGGTTGTCGTTGCCAAAGATCTCGTTCCAGGCCGGCATGGAAGCCAGCGATTCCGCGTCGATAAATCGGGGGGAGGTTATGGGAATAAGCGTCACGCATTCACCTTTTCTGGTAGTAAATCGTTTCAATTTACCACATCTCACGGCAATTTTTCATCGCTTTTTGCTCCCGGGGGCAAAATAGCCGCGCCGGCGGCGACAACAGTGGCCGGACAGCGTTCCTCCGCACTTTTTTCCTTAGTTTCCGGACGGAAACACCTTAACATTTCCCCTATGCTGTGGTATAAATATGCAGCTATTATGCAGTATCGGAGAATACATGGAAATATTTGGCGGTTTCATGGTAATGATGAGCATTATCGGCTTCTTTTTGGCGGTTATCTGGCTCATCATGCCGTTCGTGGTGTTCGCCATCAAGGGCAAGCAGGACCGCACCCTGGACGTGATGGAGCGTATCGAAAAACGGCTGGCCGAGGTGGAAAACCGGCTGGCGACGCTCCAGCAGGTTGGCCGGCCCGCCGCAGCCGAGACTATTCCGCATGTTACGGCCCCCGTAGCGCCGGCCCAGGACCGGCCCGACGACGTACCCGCCTCCTCCCCCCTTGTCTGATTACACGTTGTATTGTACATATTCATCACCGCACCAATAAGAATCGGAGGACATGACAGATGCCGCTGCTGCAGGGCAAAAAAGTACTGATTTTCGGGGTAGCAAACGAAAAGAGCATCGCCTGGGCCATTGCCCGGGCTTTTCATGAGCAGGGGGCCGAACTGGCCATCACCTATGCCGGCGAAGCGATCGAAAAACGGGTCAGGCCCCTGGCCGAATCGGTGAGCGCCGCGGCGGTCCTCCCCTGCAACGTCACCAGCGACGACGACATCACTGCCGTCTTCACGGAACTGGGCAAAAGGTGGGACGGCATCGACATCATCATCCATGCCGTGGCCTTCGCCAACAAGGAAGAACTGAAAGGCACCATCGTCAATACCACCCGCGAGGGGTTTGCCACCGCCATGGACATCAGCGTCTATTCCTTCCTCGGCATACTGAAGGCGGCCCAGCCGATGATGCAGGGGCGCAATGGCGCGGCATTGACCCTTACCTATCATGGCGCCGTGAAGGTCTTCCCGAGCTACAACGTCATGGGCGTGGCCAAGGCCGCCCTGGAGGCGTCCGTACGCTACCTGTCCGAGGCGCTCGGCCCCGAAGGCATCCGCGTCAACGCCATCTCCGCCGGCCCCATCCGCACCCTGGCCGCTTCCGGCGTGAACGGCTTCATCCACATACTCAACCACGTGGAGTCCAAGGCCCCCCTGCGCCGCACCATCACCCAGGAGGACGTGGCCCGTTCCGCGGTCTACCTGTGCAGCGAACTGGCCAGCGGCGTGACCGGCGAGATCCACTACGTGGACGGCGGCTACAACGTAATCGGCCTATAACGCAAGGCCGGGCACGGGCGGATAGGCGCCTGTGCCCGGCTTTCTCCGGAGCCTTCCCATCAAAGAACCTTACGGCAATCTCGCAGGACTCAAACAGAGCCAGATCCAGGCACTGGAACGCCTCTACCGGCGGCGCGTCCCGCCGGCCGAATTCTGCTCCTCCGAACTGGCCGCCCGCCTCGTCGAAATCTCCTCCGACATCCGCCGCCAACTCGGCATCCTGGTCAACCGCCAGGGCATGGTGGAGTACGTCGTCGTGGGTGATGAAAAGGGGCTCGTCATCCCCGAACTGCGGGACTACCCCCTAGGCAAGCATCCGCTGCGGGGCCTGCGCCTCATCCACACCCACCTCAAGCACGAACCGGTCAGCGAAGACGACATCACCGACCTCGCCCTCTTGCGCCTCGATCTCCTGGCCGCCCTGCTCTTCACAGCGGAACGGCACCAGATCTCGGCCCAGATCGCCCATCTTTCCCCGGCCCACGGCGGCCCCTCCACCGTTACCGGCCCTGTCGCGCCGCTTGAGCGCATCGACCTGGACTGCAGCCATTTCTTTGCCGAGCTGGAAGCCGACCTGGAGCGGGCCGCGCGCACGACCGGCCGGGGCGGCGAGGCCCTGGAGCGCGCCATCCTGATCTCGGTCACCACCAGCGGGACGCGCCAGGAGGCCGAGGACTCCATCGCCGAACTGCGCGAACTGGCCAGGACCGCCAGCATCGAGGCGCTGGACACCTTCATCCAGCGCCCCCGCAAGCTCAATCCCCGCTTCCTCATGGGCGAGGGCAAGATGCGCGACGTGGTCATCCGCGCCCTCCAGAGGGGCGCCACCATGCTGGTCTTCGACCAGGAACTGACGCCGGCCCAGATCCGCTCCATCTCGGCCATGACCGAACTGAAGGTCATCGACCGCAGCCAGTTGATCCTGGACATCTTCGCCCGCCGGGCCAGGAGCCTGGACGGCAAGGTCCAGGTGGAACTGGCCCAGCTCAAGTACCTGCTGCCGCGCCTGACCGGCCGGGGGGTGCAGATGTCGCGCCTCATGGGGGGCATCGGCGGGCGCGGACCGGGCGAGACCAAACTGGAGACCGACCGCCGCCGCATCCGCGACCGCATCGCCAGCCTGGAGCGGGAGCTGAAGGAACTCTCCCGGGGCCGCGACCAGCGCCGCCGCCAGCGGGTCAAGGCCGGCGTGCCGATCATCTCCATCGTCGGCTACACCAATGCCGGCAAATCCACCCTGCTGAACGCCCTGACCCAGAGCGAGGTCTTCACCGAAGACCTGCTCTTCGCCACCCTGGACACCTCCACCCGCCGCCTGCGCTTCCCCCGGGAACGGGAGGTGATCATCACCGACACGGTCGGCTTCATCCGCTCCCTGCCCGCGTCGCTGCTGGGCGCCTTCAAGGCCACCCTGGAAGAGCTGCAGGACGCCGACCTGCTGCTGCACGTGGTGGACGCGGCCAACCCCCGCTTCGAGGACCAGATCGCCCAGGTGCGGGCCATCCTCGCGGAACTGGGGCTGGGGGACAAACCGGAACTCCTGATCTTCAACAAGTCCGACGTCCTGAACGACCTGAAGAAGAAGGACACGGTGGCCTTCCTCAAGGTGCGCCAGGTTGCCCGCACCACCGGTGCCCTGACCATCTCGGCCCGGGACCGCAAAAGCCTCGCGCCGCTGGTCGAGGAGCTACAGCGGCGCTTCTGGCCGGCAGAACAGGCCGAGTGGGACGCAACTACTCAAACTGCGCCTTGAACTCCTCCACCGCCTGCCGCAGGGCGGCTACCTCGGCCCGCAGCAGGGCCACCTCCCCCTCCAGCGCCCCGATCCGTTCCTGCTCCGCCGTCACCCGCTGCCGGGCCGCTTCGGCGGGCAGAGCCCCCTCCTCCGGCACGGACTCGGGCTCGCCGCTGAAAAGCTGGGCGTAGCGGGACTCCTTCCGCCCCGGTTGCCGGGGCAGGCGCATCACCAGGGGCGTTTCCCGCTCCGTAAGCTCCCGCAGCACCTCCTCCACCGCGGCCAGGTCGGCAAAGGGATGCATCCGCTCCCCCCTGGTGCGCAGCTCGCCCACGGTCTGGGGACCGCGCACCATCATTTCGCAGACAATGGCCAGTTCGGCCGCCACCAGCCCCAGCTTTTCCGCCAGGATATGGCGATATTTGGGCACCCGCCCGCCGTCGGCCGCGACCACGGCCAACTGCTTGAAGCGCAGGCCGTCCAGGGCGCGCACCACGTCCTCCTCGGCCAGGGCCATGATCGGGTCGCGGTTCGACTTCTGGTTGCAGGCGTTGGTAAGCCCGTTCAGGGTGAGGGGATAATACTCCGGCGTGGTCAGCTCCTTTTCGATCAGGCACCCGAGAACCCGCACCTCCACACTATCCAGCAGATTATCCATGAAAAGCTCCTTTCGCGCAGCGCATAACCACGTGCCGCCACTATATCACGATGCGCGCGGCCGGGCACCGGATTTTGCCGGCCGCACGCCGCAATCTGTATACACGTCTACAGGTATACGTGATTGGTAATGACGCAGCCGGCCGCTATACTTATCATGTTATACGTATGTCTTGTGCGCTCAGGGAGTATTCGTTCATGTGCAAAAAGCTCTTCATTGCCGCCACTGGCCAGCACTGCGGTAAAACCACCATCAGCCTCTCGCTGATGCATCTGGCGCGGCAGCGGTATGAACGGGTCGGCTACATCAAGCCGCTGGGGCCGAAATGCTTTGAATTCGGCGGCGTCGTCGTGGATAAGGACGCGGCCCTGATGGCGCAGGTCTTCGGCATGGAGAGCGAGATCGCCCTCATGTCGCCGCTGGTCATCGGCAAACACTCCACCAAGAAATTCGTGGACGGCGAGCTGTCCCGGGAATGGGCCATGGAGAAGGTCGTCACGGCCTGCCGGGAGCTGGAATCGCGCTACGACCTTCTGCTGATCGAGGGGGCGGGGCACGGCGGCGTCGGTTCCGTCATCGGCCTCAACAACGCCGACGTGGCCAAACTGCTGGATGCGCCGGTCGTGATGGTGGCGGGCGGCGGCATCGGCAACGTCATCGATTCCGTGCGGCTCAACCTGGCGCTGTACGAGCAGGAAGGCGTGGATGTGCGCATGCTGCTGGTCAACAAGCTGCTGGCGGAAAAGCGCGCCTCGTCCCTTTCCTACCTGGAGCGTTATTTCGAGAGCAAACGGATTCGGGTCTGCGGGGCCTTCGATTATTCTCCGGTCCTGGCCAACCCGACCCTGCACAGTATCGCCAAGCTGCTCGAACGGCCGCTGATGGGGGACCCGGGCAAAAAACTGCGCATCATCCACAACTTTCAATTGGGGGCCGCCTCTTCCCAAAAGGTCATCGACAACCTGCGGGAATCGACCCTGCTGATCTCGACCAGTTCCCGCGACGAACTCCTGGTCACCCTCTCGTCGCTGTACAACATCCCCTCGTACCACAAGCTGATCGCCGGGATGGTCATCCCCGGGCACGCGCCGGTGTCGGCCATTACCCAACGGATCATCGACGACAGCGGCATACCCTACATCCGCATCGAACAGACCACGGCCGAGACCTTCACCGCGCTGAGCGGCCATGTCTCCAAGATATCGGCCGAAGATACCGAAAAGATCTCGCTCATAACCAGCCAGGCCGAGAAGGTCATCGACTTCGACGCCATCGAGACGCTTCTCGAAATCGGCGCGCCGCCGGCAATCGACAAGATGCCCCTTGCCCGGGCGGCGTGAGGAGATACCCTGTAATTGAGAAAGGCGGCCAAGCGGTCGCCTTTTTTATTTAACAGATCAAAGCATACCATCATATTTGAATTTTGGAGACCTGCCCCCTTGTAAGTTCCCTGTAGAATGTAGACCTGACCCTTATAAGTTCTCCTTATTGAGGAGATCAACCTTGGTCTCGTTGTCAGTCAGAATCACAAGCAATCCTCATTATTGGCGTCTTCACAATTTTAACTCAAACTAAAGTGCTTTTTGATACGTAAAGGTACTAAATTTAGGTTTTGCATTTTCATGATTTCATTTAACAGATCTGATTCAGTCTCTACATTTTGTGTAACTGCTAATAAAATATCTTCAATGTAATTACTAAGTTCAAGTTTGCGTTGCTCATCATTAATATTATTTTCAAAATTTAGAAGTTCCTTTATTCTATTGTTTTTTTCTAAAACATTGGAACCAAATCCATAACTAATATGCATTCGCAAACTACCAAGTTCGATTTTTTTGAGAATAAAACCATAGTCCAAATAATATGAATTACCGTATAATGATCTCTGCAAATCAACAACTTTCAACAAATCATTGCTTTCACCAAACCATTTGTTACCTTTTTTTTTAAAACCATATTGTGTAAGTATTTCATTTAAAAATTTAATAAATTCTTTATGTTCCATATTTGTGCCTCTTCAATAAAGATCTAGTACAGTCTTCCACTCGCCGCCAAATTTTTGTTCAAATGCTTTTTGGTATTTATTTAGTTGGTTCAGTCCTTGTCTTATCGATCTAGGATTATTTAATACCCTCAAAGGGTCAGGTCTACATTCTACACATTTTCAACCTACCCGTTATTCTCTCCACTACTTCCCTTAGTTTCCTATCGCCTTCCAGTTCTCTGGCAAACCTCCTGCTTGCTTCACTTATCCCGGTATCGCGCACGTTGAATCGCTCGCCTAGTTCCCGAAGTCTCATGCCGCTGTATTTGTGGCAAAGATGAATGCTTGCCCGTCGAGCGAGCTTTATGTCTTCGCCAAATTCGGCTTCCACATCTTTTATTATCTGTTCCGGTGTAGGTCGCATGGCAAATTGCCGCAGCACTGGAATATCCCTGTCTTCTTTCCCTTTGAGATGCGTCGCGGCTATTTCCTCAACAAAAGTCGGGCTCCCCAATATTGATGCGCCTATGGCTCCCCTCAAAGGACTCTCGTATTCCTTGCCAAGCCGGTCTTCGACAAAGGCCCGATACTTTTTGTGCGCATCCGCGTTCTTTTTCCCAAAACAACCGAGGATGAATCCGGTCTTCAGCCATTCAGGCGGCTCGCTTTCTCCGCAATAATCCCGATAACTTGACCACTGGTATTGTTCCGGCCTCTCGACGATTCCCACTCGCACTGGATTCAGGTGAATATAACGGGATAGTTCCGCTGCATAATCATCAGCTTCAACAAGGATTGCCTTGTATCTTCCCTGAAACAGATGCCCCGCCCTCTTCCTCTTGACGTTGAAGTAGGTGGTGTATGCGCCGTTTATGTGCCTCATGATCTGAGACAGGTTCCCTCCGGGCGTTTCCAGCAACAGGTGATAATGGTTGCCCATCAGGCAATAAGCATGAATCACTGCGCCATACCGCTCTGTTGCTGTGGCCAAGTAGACAAGAAACTTTTCCCTGTCCCTCTGGCTCTTGAATACGTCCTTCTGCTCGTTGCCTCTCGATGTCACATGGTAAAAGGCACCCGGATATTCGATCCTTAATGGTCGTGCCATTTCACTCTCCTTTGATCGCTAGAGTTTCCTCCTATTCTATCAAAGAAATATGTAGAATGTAGACCTGACCCTTATAAGTTTTATTTGTTAAAATATTTTTCTATATTATTTTCATACATATATTCTAGCATCTTATTAGCAATGATATATCCTATAGGGTAGCCTAGCCTTAAGAAGTACAACAAGTAGTATTTAAGTAACTTATAACCAACCTTAAGTTTATATATAATACTAAAACATATAATCAAATGAATAATTCCAAACAAACAACAAAATTTATAAAATAACTCTGAATTTTGACCACCACTTTTTCCAGTCAAAGGTATTGAAAAGATTAATAGCGAAGTACCTAAGAAATATAAATATGCAAACAATTTTACTGGAAAAAAAATGTGGTCATTTCTCATATTTAATAGTGCTCCATATGTACAGAGTTCCCTTATAAGTTACCCAGCCAGAAAACTAACATGAAGTCAGGTCTCCAAAACTCAAATTTTAAATGACACTCTCCAAGGGCCAGCTCTACATTCTACATATTTTCAACCGACCCTTTAACACCACCGATCCCTGTGCACTTGTCCCTTGCCCTTCTACACCCCGCAAACTCAAATTTCAACGTAAAATCAAAATGTTAATAAAATTAACATAAAACGTTCACCCCTCTCAACCTTCTGTTTTCACATAAAAAAAGGCCCCAAAACCTGCTTGGGAGCCTTTCGTTGTATCATTTTGATGCAGAAAAAATTGTATCAATGAGGACGCTTACTTACAAAAAACAACGGAACGGTGACCAAAACAAAGGCACTGTTTGTCTTCACCCTTTGCCAAAGGGGGGAACCGGCGCCAACCTGTTCTTTGGGGTATCGTCGTCCTGGGGCACTATATCCCGTCAACCGTGGCAAAACGCACCCCGGCTTCCGCCATCTCCTCCAGGGCCCGGGCCGAGTCCCCCGCTTGCAGCTCCACCCCTGCCACGCAATCCGTCAATACCGTCACCGTGAGGCCCGCCCGTACGGCATCCAGGGCCGACGAACGGACGCAGTAGTCGGTGGCCAGGCCGCCGACGTAGAGATGGCCCACTCCCAGAGCGGCAAGGCACGCCCCCAGGGTGGCCCCGTCTTCGCGGGTCCCCTCGAAGGCCGAGTAGCTGTCGCTGTCGGGTGCGGTCCCCTTGGAGATAACCGTCGTGCCCGGCGGCAGGCGCAGAGCGGGGTGAAAATCGGCCCCCCGGCTCCCCTGCACGCAGTGAGGCGGCCACATCCCGCCGTACTCCTTGAAATGCCTCGTCACGGCGGGATGCCAGTCGCGGCTGGCAAATACCGGCAGCCCGGCCTCCCGGAACCGTTCCGCGGCCCGGCTGAGCGGTTCCGCCACCCGGTCGCCGTCCGGTACGCCGAGCGCCCCGCCGGGGCAGAAATCGTTCTGCACGTCCACGATCAAAAGCGCACTGTCCCGTTCCACGGCTATACCCCCCTTTTGCTCACTTCGCTGATGAGACGGCAACGCAGTTCATTCAGGCGGGGGGACACCGACACCTTGTAGCGGTGGGGGTTGATGAAGCGCAGGCACCCCTGGGGCAGCAGGGCCAGCTCGCGCCGGCAGCGGGCGGCCATGGCGGAGAGCGGCTCCCCGGCAACCGTGCGGCGCCCCTCTTCCATGACCACGCCGCGCAGATCGGACAGCCGGGCCCCCTCGGGAAGGATCTTGTGGTGCAGCGGGTTGGTGGGGTCGTAGACCGTCTCGCCCGGTTGCAGGTCATCCTCATCCAGGCAGATCACATCCTGAATGAACGCGCCGTCCGGCCCGGTTGCCCGCAGGAGGCGCTTCTTCCCCGGCAGGGTCGCCTTGGCCATGTCGCTGGTCACCTTCAGCTTGGGCTGGTCATCGACCCGGACCAGCTTGTAGACCCCGCCCAAGGAGACGCCCCCCGGCCCGGAGCAGGTCGCCAGCTTGGTGCCGACCCCGTAGACGTCCACCCGCCCCCCTTCGTTGCGTATGGACTCGATCACGTATTCGTCGAGTTCGTTGGAGGCGACAACGCGGGCATCCGGGAAGCCGGCCTCGTCCAGCATGCGCCTCGCCTCGCGGGACAGGTAGGCCAGGTCGCCGGAATCGATGCGGATGCCCCGCAGTTCATGGCCCTGTTCCCGCAGTTCCCGCGCCACGACGATGGCGTTGGGCATGCCGCTCCCCAGGGTGTCGTAGGTGTCCACCAGCAGGATGGTGGCGTCGGGGAAGACCTTGGCATAGGCGCGAAACGCGGTCAATTCGTCGGGAAAGGCCTGGATCCAGCTATGGGCATGGGTCCCCCGCACCGGCAGGCCGAAAGCCATGCCGGCCAGGACGTTGCTGGTGCTGCCGGCCCCGCCCACGCAGGCGGCCCGGGATGCGGAAAGCCCGCCGTCCGGCCCCTGGGCGCGCCGCAGGCCGAACTCGATCACCTCGGCCCCACCGGCAACGTGGCAGATGCGCGCCGCCTTGGTCGCCACCAGGGTCTGAAAGCTGATGATGGTGAGGAGCGCCGTTTCCACAAGCTGGGCCTCCGCCAGGGTCCCCTCCACCGTCAGCAGCGGCTCGTTGGCAAAAACCACCGTCCCCTCCGGCGGCGCGGTCACGCGCCCGCGGAAACGGAAGTCGCGCAGGAAATCGATGAACCGGGGGCGAAACAGGCCGAGTCCCGTCAGGTAGGCCAGCTCTTCGTCGGAAAAGCGCAGGCTCTCCAGAAACTCCAGGGCCGGTTCCAGCCCGGCAAATACGGCATAGCCCCCCTCGAAGGGGTTGGCGCGGAAAAACAGGTCGAAGACGGCCCGCTTGTCCGCCATCCCCTCGTCCAGGTAGCCGGCCAGCATGGTCAATTCGTACAGATCGGTCAAAAGAGGTGAATAGCGCATGATGCTTCTCCCGGGATGCGGCGGTATGGCGGACGGCAGGGGGCCCGTGCACGGCACCTGCCACGTAAAGTATACCATGGTGGTGTCCCCGGCAACCGGCTACCATAACGGAAAAGGGAGATGCGGAAATAATCCCGCAACCCCCTTTGGCCGTGTGCTACACAACGTACATACTTTTTGTTCCCGCGTCAAGAGCACCCGGGAATGCCCGGGGCGTTTTCTTCCGGCCCCGGCTACCGCCGCACGCGGTCGGCTTACGTCACCTTGAACTGGCTGACCATGCGCTGCAACTCCTCCGACATGGCCGACAGGCTCTTGGCCGCTTCGGCGGTCTCTCCCGCGCCTCGTGACGTTCTTTGCACGACGGCGGTTATCTGCATCATGTTGCTGCTGATCTCGCCGGTCGTGGCGGTCTGTTCTTCCGCCGCGGTGGCGATCTGGTTGGCCTGGGTGGTAACGGCGGTGATCTGCTCCAGAATATCCTCAAGCGCCCTCCCCGAACGGCCGGCCTCCTGGGTTCCCCGCTCGACCTCGCTGTTGCCCTCTTCCATGGCGGAGACGGCGCTTCTGGTCTCGTTCTGGATGGACTTGATCATGTCCGAGATCTCTTTGGTTGCGCGGGTCGTCCGCTCGGCAAGCGCCCGGACCTCATCGGCGACAACGGCAAAACCGCGCCCCTGCTCGCCGGCACGGGCCGCTTCGATGGCGGCGTTCAAGGCCAGAAGATTCGTCTGGTCGGCGATATCTTCGATGGTCCCGACGATGGCGCCGATCTGGTCGGAGCGTGAGCCAAGGGATTCGACGGTCTTAGCCGCGCTTTTGACGCGTTCCGCTATCGAGCCCATGACGGCAACCGTCGCCTGCACCACGCCGGAGCCCTCCACGGCGGCATCGTTGGCGCGCTGGGCGCTCTCGGCCGCCAGATGGCAGTTGTGGGCAATATCGTTGGAGGTCGCGGCCATCTCCTCGCCGGCGGTCGCGACGGTGCTCGCCTGGGCCACCACCTCCTCGGAGCCTTCCGCCATCAGGTGCGCCGTGCTCATGAGCTGGGTGGAAGCCGAAGCGACCTTGCTGGCATCGGTGACGAGTTGCAGCATGATGTCCTGGAACCTGCCGACAAAGTCGTTGAAATGGGCGCACAGTTGCCCCAGTTCATCCCTGCTCTCGTACGCGACGCGGCGGGTCAGGTCCCCGTCGGCGATATGGGTAATGGAAGCGACGATCTCGCCCAGAGGCCGCCTGATGCTCCGGGTGATGGCCAGGGCGGTCAGGAAGCTCAGGACGAGGGCCACGGCCCCAAGGCCATACATCGCCGTCATGGCCGTCTTGCCGGCATCCTTGGCGCTCGCCACGCGCAGGTCCACCCGCTTTTCGTAAAAACCGAGCAAGGCGTTGGCGGCCTGGGTCGTCCGCCTGATTGCCGCCTCCCCCTCGCCGTTCATCAGGGTTTTGAACTGGGGGCCGTCACTGGCCAGGGCCGCCGCCGTAAGCTTCTTGTTGACCTCTATCTCGGCGTCGAGCGCCTGCTTGAGTTCCCCGAGCAGTTTCTTGCCATCGGGGGTCTTGGTGTTTTTATCGACAATGTCCATATTCTCGCGATATGTTTTCCGGTATTCCTCGATCCGGGCGCTGAGTTTTTCCCGATCCGCGGGGGTATCGGCCAGGATCAGCCCCTTGATGGCTTCATCGATATTCTTGAGGCTCAGTTGCACCTTTGCGGTCCTGTCGCTCAGGTCGCTGACCCGGTTGACGTTTTCGAGCTGGTCGGCACTCTTGTAGAGACCGTTGACCGCCGTGGCGATCACGATGACCAGCAAGAGCGAACCAATACAAAATCCCGTTTGCAGACGGGTTCCAATAGTCAGATTCTTCATTGTGCTACCTCCTTGGATGTGGCTCAGCGCCAATAACATTTCAATTTCTGCAGCTTACCGGCATGGCCCGCTGGCAAGGCATGTCCCACGCCCATGGCGCCCCTGGGGCCTTCCTGCGTCACTCCGCCCCCAAGTGCCAGTTGAAGGCCTTTCTCTGGCAGTCCAGCACCGACAGGAGCGGGATGCCCAGCACCTCGAAGCATTCGGCCGCCTCGCCGAACTCGTTCGCCTCCAGCATCCTGGCCAGGGAGAGGAGCACCGTCATCTCCCCTTTGCGGTCCGCAAGGGCGTTGCGGATGTCGTCGGAGAGCCCCAGCCCGGACACCACCTCGTCCACGGGAATCTCGTACACCTCTTTCAGCACCGAGAGGATGCCCACCATGAACGCTTCGTCGGGGGAACAGCTCCCGACGCGCGGCGGCGTCCGGGCCAGCTCTTCCATGAAGGTGGCGCGGGCCACCGCCAGGTGCATGACCGGGTTGTCGGCGCCCTGGCGGCCGTCGCCGGCAAAGAGCGCTATCTGCACCCACCGCTTGAGCTGCTGCCGGCCGATGATGGTCAGGGCGTGGCGGATGGTGCGGATCTTCTCGTGCAGGCCGACGGACACCGAGTTGACCAGCATGAGGAGTTTGTAGACCAGGGCCGGGTTTTCCTTGAAGGTGGCCTCGATCTCGTCGGTCTCGGCGCCGCTGGACAGTTGCTGCATGAGGGTGAGGAAGCCGGAGAGGGCGTTTCGTACCCGTTGTTTCTGGACCAGGGTGGGACGGGCGAAGAAGTATCCTTGGAACAGTTCCATGCCCAGGCTGCGGCAGCGCAGGAAGACGCCCCGGGTTTCCACCTTTTCGGCCAGCAGCCTGACCGGGTAGCGCCGCAGGCGCTCCACCATGGCGGGGAGTTGGCCGAGGGGGGTCCTGACCAGGTCGATCTTGACCACGTCCACCAGGCCGTCGTAGAGAGGCTCGAAGGCCGGGCTGTACTCGTGGTCGTCCAGGACCAGCCGGTAGCCCCGTGATTTGAGCGCCCGGCACCGTTTGACGATCTCCGGGTGGGGTTCGACGGTTTCCAGCAGTTCCAGCCCGATGCGCTCGGGGGGGAGCAGTTCGATGACGTCGCTCATGAGGAGTTCGGTATCCACGTTGATAAAGCCGTGCTGCCCCCCCAGGAGCGCTTCGATGCCCATGGCGGAGACGGTGGCGACGATTACCTGGGAACTGGCCCGCAGGGAGCTCGAGAACCGGGCGGACGCGATCGATTCCGCCGACCTGAAGAGCAGTTCGAAGGCCTCGACCTCCTCCCGCACGTTCAGGATCGGCTGCCGGCCAATCAGATATGCTTCGTCGTACATTGGTTTCCTCCGTCCGGTTGGGCGGTCAGCACTCGCCGAGGTACTCGCGCTCGGTCCGGGAGAGCATTTTGTCGGGGTCGAGCAGGATGAGCATGCGGTCGGCGCGGTTGACGACGCCGACGATGAATTCCTGTTCCATGCCGCCGCCGGTCACGCTGGGGGGCGGCTGGATCTCGCTGCCGGAGATGCGGATCACCTCCGCCACCGAGTCCACAATGAAGCCGGTCAGCGTACCGGCGATGTCGATGACGATGATCCGGGTCTGGCTGTCGCTGGCCGTCTCGGCCAGCCCGAACCGTTTGCGCATGGACATGATCGGGATCACCTTGCCCCGCAGGTTGATGATCCCCTCCACGTAGGGAGGGGTGTTGGGCATGTGGGTGATGGCGGTCATGCGGATGATCTCCCGCACCTTCAGGACCTCCACCCCGTACTCCTCGTTGAGGATGGTGAAGCTGACCAACTGGGCCAACTCACCCACTCCGCCGCCCCCTGCCACCGGTACCAGTGCGTTCGACATTCCTTCTCCTTTCGACCTTTCGACGGTCGTCACCGTTCTAAGCGAGCTTGAATTTAGCGACAATTTCCTTCAATTCCACGGCCAGCTTCGACAGCCCGCTGGCAGACGCCGACGTTTCCTGGGCGCCCTGGGCGGTCTGTTGCACAACCTGGCTCATCTGATGGATGTTATTACTGATTTCATTGGTTGTGGCGGTCTGCTCCTCGGCGGCGGTGGCGATCTGGCTCACCTGCATCGTCACCGCGTTGACCTGGTCGAGTATGGCCTGGAGCGCCGCGCCCGACCTGGCCGCCTCGGCGGAACCGCTCTCGACCTCGCGCACCCCTTCCTCCATGATGCCGACGGCGCCTTTGGTTTCGCTCTGGATGCTTTTGATCATGTCGCTGATCTCTTTGGTGGCTTTGGTCGTGCGCTCTGCCAACGCCCTGACCTCATCGGCTACCACCGCGAAACCGCGCCCCTGATCGCCGGCCCTGGCCGCTTCGATAGCGGCGTTGAGCGCGAGGAGGTTGGTCTGGTCAGCAATGTCCTCAATGGTGCCGACAATCGCGCCGATCTGGTCCGAGCGCGCCCCGAGGGTGTCAACGGTCCGCGCCGAAGCCTGGACCTTCTCGGCAATTCTGCCCATGACATCCACGGTGGACTTTACGATACCCGCCCCTTCGATGGCCGAGCTGCTGGCCTGGTGCGCCCCTTCCGCAGCCCTGTTGCAGTTCTGGGCGATGTCGCCGGAGGTCGCCGCCATCTCTTCTCCGGCCGTGGCCACCGTGCCGGCTTGGGCTGCGACCTCTTCGGAGGCCGTGGCCATCTGCTCGGATGCGGCATGCAGCTGTGTGGCGGCGGAGGCCACTCGATCGGAGGTACCGGCCAGATGGCCAATAATGCTTTGCAGATTCTCGACCATCAGCCTGGCCGATCCATTGAGCTGCCCGATTTCATCCTTGCGGTCAACGGCAACGACGACATTCAGGTTTCCATCCGCGATCAGGCGGTTGACCCTCACCGCCTCGGCAAGAGGCGCGGTGATGCTGAGGGTGATGACGAAACCGATCAGGCCTGCGGCGCACAGGGAAACCACGAGGGTTGCAATCATGATCCCTTCAGCCCCCTTGTAGGTTTTCTCCACATCATCGCCTGCCTTGACCAGTTCCCTGGCCTGGTATTCGATCATCTTGCCCACTGCGTCGAAGTAGGCCTTTTGCAACGGCCGAAGCGTCGTGATCAGGGCCTGCCCCGCCTCTGCCTTGTTATCCGCTTCGATCTGGGAGATGATCTCCTTTTGGGCCTGAGCGTAGGCGGCCCGGCTCTCCCTGATCGCCTGCAGCATGGCCTTTCCTTCACTACCGGTGATCGTCCTGGCAAGCTTTTCCAAACAGTTCGTGACCGCTTCCCGGGACGCGTCGATCCGCTGGAGCTCCTTTTTGATCTCGGCGGGATCGCTGAGGATGACGGCGTTCCGCAGGGAACGGGCCACCACGTTGATGTGGTTGTTGATCTCATTCAGGAGAACCGCCTTGGGCCACCGGTCGTCCGTAATGACGTCAACCTTTTTGTTCATGCGGCCGAAGCTGGTCATGGCGATCCCGCTGATCACGACCATGAGCAGAAGCATCACCGAAAATCCCAAAGCCAGACGGGTACCGATCTTAAGATTCGAGAACATGGATACTGTCCCTTTCGTCGGCCGACGCTCGTTCCGCAAAATTCCGGAGCTGCTTCCGACAACCTGTATGATCTCTGCTGAAGTTCGCCACAAAAAAAGGCCCAACCTTTACGCAAAGGTGGGCCTTGTCACAATAAGCCTGATTATTGTGTCACTTCGGCGGCCCCTCTATCCAACACCATGTTGGACAGGTAGCTTTGCGTCGCCAGGTCACCCTGGTTTTGCCTCTTCGATGAGCTTAACTAACCAATAGAGAATACATTATGAAAATTTCGAAAGCAAAATTGTATACCACTAATCTGCGGGGCAATCAATTATAAATATCTTATCGTCGGCACGTTATGCCGTGTCCCACCCTCAGTAATGGGGCGGCGGTTCCTCCTCCTCGTCGCTGCGGTTGATGGAGGGCGCCAGCAGGCGAAGCTGTTCGCGAATCAGGCTCTGTTCCCGTACAAGCCGCTCGATGGTCAACTCCTGGCGACAGACCGTGTCGTTCAATTCCTGAATGGTGTGTTCCTGCTGCATGAAACGCAGCTCCAGTTCGATAATCCGTTCCTTCATGGTTTCCTCCGATGTCATGTCAACTCCCATATAGTCATTTCGGCAATGGTGTGCTGGAACTTGCGCCGGGTTTCGCGGATCACGAAGGGGACGTCGCGCGGTTCGCCCACCATGCGGAAACGGGGGGCAAGTGCCTTGCGCAGCCCCTCCAGCGAGGTCACGTTCTCCCCTGCATCCCTGTACCCCCCCAGCCATTCTTCTTTTTTTGTGAACTCCTCCAGCCAGGTGTAGGGGGAGGTGATCACCAGCACGCCGCCCGGGTTGAGGCGCTCGTGGATGGTTGCGAGGAAACGGCGGGGCGAGTAGAGCCGGTCGATCAGGTTGGCCGCCAGGACCAGATCGTAGCCGGTGAATTTTTCCGGCAGGTTGCAGGCGTCGGCCTGGTAGAACTCCACCCGATCGCGCGCGCCCTCCAACCCCAGGTCGGCCAGGCCGACCTCGTGGAACGAGAGGATCTCCCCCTCCTCGGGGAAGGCGTAGCGCAGATGCCCCTCCTCCTGCATGCGGGCCGCCAAACGGAAGAAGCGGGTGGAGAAATCCAAACCGGTTACCCGCTGAAAGCCGCCCCGGGCCAGTTCGAAAGAGGCCCGCCCCAGGGCGCACCCCAGGTCCAGGGCCCGCCCCGTGGCGCGCCCCGCCATGGCCTCCAGGCAGAGCCTGGCGCAGGTCGCCGGAAAATTGGCCACGCCGAACCGTTCCGCCCCGTAATGGGCGTCGCAATACTGGGCCGTCAGGGTATCGGTCTCGTACTGGTCCTGGTGCACCTCCACCGGCGCGGCGCTCTCCACGTAACGGAACCCGGCGTGCTGGAAGAAGTGCCGGCGGAAGGCATAGCGCGCATCCCGCGTCGCCTCGTTGCCGGTGGCTATCCACGACCCTCCCTTGATCAGGTTGTGGCGGGTATCGAAGGTGGGGGTGGAGAAGTCGTCGTACCAGGGATGAATCCGGAAACCGTGGAAGGGGTAGATGGGGGTTTCGGTCCACTGCCACACATTGCCCACCACGTCGCAGAAATCGCCGAAACGGAAGCGGTCCACCGGACAGGAGGACGACCACTGTTCCAGATTGATGTTGCCCGGCGCCTTCTCCCACCAGGGCTGGTCCGGGATGGCGCACACATCCCTGAGCCGGGTCCATTCGTCCTCGGTCGGCAGGCGGATGGGGAGGCCGGTAGCGGCCGCCTTCCAGGCGCAGAAAGCCTGGGCCTCCAGGCAGTTTACCTCCACCGGCCAGTTCCAGGGGAGGTCGATCTCCGAGGCCATGGTGCGCAGCTTCCAGCCGCCGGCGTTGTTGATCCAGAAGAGCGGGTGCTCGGCCTGCCGGAACTGGCGCCACCCCCACCCCTCCTCGGTCCACCACTGCCGTTCCCCGTAGCCGCCGGCCCGGACAAAGGCCAGGAACTCCCGGTTGGACACCAGGTATTGGGAGGCCTTGAACCCGGCCACCGCGGCCTCGTGGCAGCCGTACTCGTTGTCCCACCCATAGAGCGGATGATCCAGGGGCTTGCCCAGGACCACCCTGCCTCCCGCAACCTGAAGCAGCCGGTTTTCCGGCGGTTCCCCCGCCTCGTCGCAGATCGACCAGAGGGGAAGCTGCACCACCTGGTCGATGGGTAGCTGGCGGATCAGCACCGATGAGGTCTCCAGGTGGATACGCTCGTGCTCAATGCCCATCATGACCGCCCAGAACGGATCTTCCCAGGTAATGGGCAGCTTGAGCGGCAGGCGGCGGATCAGGCCGTCCACCAGTTCCCGCGCCTTATCGCGATACTCCTTGACCGCCTGCCGGGTCGGCCAGTCGTAATGGGTGGCATCCAGGTCGTCCCAGGACATCTCGTCCACCCCCACGGCGAACAGGGACTCGAAACCGGGGTTGATGCGGGTCTCGATCGCCTTGGCGATGGTCAGCTTGTTGATGAAGAAGGTGGCGGTATGGCCGAAGTAGAAGATCAACGGGTGCCGCAGCCGGTCGGCCCGCAGGTGGAAGGTGTCGTCGTACCGGAGCGTCTCGTAGAGTTTTTCGTCGATGTCGAACGTCTTGTGGAAATAGTCCAGGATCTCGGCCCGTTTCTGCTCCGGGTCACCCTCGTTCAGGATGGTGGTGCGGGTATTCTTAAGGTCCATGGCGTGTCCTCTCTATTCAATGACGGGAGATGGAAAGCGCTGCGTGTTGGGCAGTATACCCCAAGAAAGACGAACGGCAAGCGATGCAGCCTGATTGAAGGAAATAACCTGAATCCGTGAGGCCGGAATACCGCAGTGTTCGGAAGAGCCGGAGCCCGCACGTCGCCCCTGTCGTGGCACGTCACTCATGCTGCCGGCCCTCCGATGGGGTGCCGGCATCTTCTGAGAGGCAAAGGCTGAGGCCTTCCGGGCACTGTGGCATGGAGGCGTCACGGATTCAGGAATAACATGTCTGCCATGTTACGCAGGCCTACACGTCCAGCACCACCACGGCGCGCCAGATTCCGGCTTCGCAGGCGACCCGCAAGCGGTGCAGGGTGACCGCCTTGACATCCACCACCAGGGGATGGCGCCGCCGGTCGATCCGCTCGCCCCGCACGGCCGAGTCCAGCCGGAAGCGGCCGCCATTCTCCGCAATCCGCACCTCATCCGGGTGTAACAGCAGTTGCCGCGCATCCTTGAGAAAGACCAGCTCCTGCAGGAACGAGAAGAGCAGCAGGTCCAGCTCCCCCTCCTCCAGGGCGATGGCGGCATGTTCCCGGCGCTCCACGGCCCCGGGATCGTGGACCATGGTGTGCAGGAGGGCCTCCGCGCCGGCGGCAAACAGCTCTTCCCGCGTCGCCCCCCACGCCTCGAAGGCCACGTCGGCCGTGGCGATGTGATCCAGGAACCGGTAGGGCATGGCCGGAGAGCCCCCTATCCCTTGATGTTGCCGATGGGCACCAGCTTGACCACCCGCCGGGACAATCCGGCCTCTTCCGTGGCCGCGGCGACCAGGTCGATATCCTTGTAGGCAAAGCCGGCCTCCTCCGCCAAACCGCCCCAGGAATCGGTGCGCACGTAGATGCCGCGCTGTGCCATTTCGCCCAGGAGCTTCTGCCCCTTGACCATCTTCCTGGCCTGGTGGCGGCTCATGGTGCGCCCGCTGCCGTGGGCCGTGGTGAAGAAGGTGGCCGCCGCCCCCGCCGCACCCGCCAACAGGTAGGAGCCGGTCTCCATGCTGCCGCCGATGATCACCGGCTGGCCGGTCTCGCGGTAGCACGCGGGGATGCCGGCCATGCCGGGGCCGAACGAGCGGGTGGCCCCCTTGCGGTGCACCAGCACCTCCCGCAGGGTGCCGTCCACCAGGTGCCGTTCCAGCTTTGCCGTGTTGTGGGCCACGTCGTAGACCATGCGCATCCCCAACTCCTCGGGGGAACGGTGGAACACCTGGGAGAACACCTCGCGCAGACGGTGCAGGATCACCTGGCGGTTGGCGAAGCCCATGTTGACGGCGCATTTCATGGCCGCGAAATAGGCCTGCCCCTCGGGAGAACTGAACGGGGCGCAGGCCAGTTCCCGGTCGGGGAGCCTGATGCCGTACTTTGCGGTCATGACCCGCAGGAAGCTTTGCAGGTAGTCGGTGGCCACCTGGTGGCCGAAGCCGCGGCTGCCGCAATGGAACATGACCACCACCTGGTTGGGGATGGTGATGCCGAAGGCGCGGGCCGTGGCGGCATCGTAGATGTTTTCGGGCCGGGCCACCTGGATCTCGCAGTAGTGGTTGCCGGAGCCCAGGGTGCCGATCTGGTCGAAGCCCCGCTCGATGGCCTTGTCGCTCACCGCGTCGGGGTCGGCGCCGCCGAAGCAGCCCCCCTCCTCGGTCATCTCCAGGTCCTCGGGCCAGGCGTAGCCCTTTTCCCGGCACCAGCGGGAACCCCGCTCCAGCACCTGGCGAAACTCGGCGCGGGAGCAGCGCACGAAGCCGGTGCAGCCAACCCCGGTGGGGATGCGGGCGAACATCAGGTCCACCAGCTGGTGCAGGCGCGGCCGCACCTCCTCCTCGGTCAGGGAGGTCAGGACCAGGCGCATGCCGCAGTTGATGTCGAAGCCGATCCCGCCGGGGGAGATCACGCCGCTCACCGGGTCCATGGCCGCCACGCCGCCGATGGGGAAGCCGTACCCCCAGTGGCCGTCGGGCATGCAGTAGGCGTATTTCAGGATGCCGGGCAGGCAGGCCACGTTGGCCGCCTGGTCGAAGACCCCCGCCTCCATGCCGGCCAGCAGCCCTTCCGTGGCGACGATCCGGGCCGGGACCAGCATGCCGTCCTTGTATGACACGGGGAGTTCCCACAACGTGGGAGAGATTCTGCGCAGTTGGGGAGGAAGTGACATGATTGTATTCCTCCTTCGCGGGTACGGCGTCGTGGATCAATCGGTTTCCGTCCAGGACTTCATTATATCACAACGGCGAACCTGTCTCAGCCCGTCTTCAGGCGGACCGTCCCGCCGCACACCCCGGCGATGACCAGCATTCCCCCCCACAACTGGGGCCAGCCGAGCCGTTCCCCCAGGAGCAGGGCCGCCAGCAGGGTGCCGAAGAGCGGCACCAGGTTGACGAACAGGGCCGCCCGGCTCGCCCCCAGGGCCTGGACCCCCTCGTACCACCAGACAAAGCCGGCCACCGTGCCGAGCAGGGCCAGCTGCAGAATGGCCACCCAGCCCAGGATGCTGAAATGGTGCGGCCCGGCCCCGCCCAGCGCCTCCAGGGCGGCGGCCGGGATCAACAGCAGGGTGCCGGACAGGGCGGCATAGGCGGTCGCCACCAGGGGTGAAAAGGTGCCCATGGCCCGTTTGCCCAGGATCGAATAGGCCGCCCAACTGAGCGGCGCCCCGAGCAGCAGCAGATCGCCGTGGTTGAAGGTCAGGGTGCGCAGCACGCCGGGATCGCCCCGGGTGACGATCACCCCGACGCCGGCCAGGGAGACCGCCAGCCCGGCACCCTGGAGCGGCCGGATTCGCTCCCGCAGCCACCAGGCGGACAGCACCGCCGTGAGCAGCGGGTTGATGGCGACGATGAGGGAGCCGTTGGCCGCACCGGTCAGCTTCAGGCCGCTGAAAAAGAAGGCGTTGTAGCAGAAGATCCCGGTCAGGCCAAGGAAAAAGAGGCCCAGCACCTCTCGCAGGCTGCGGGGCACCGGCACGGCCTCCCCCCGGCGCTGCGCCTGCCGGGCCACCAGCGCCATCAGCACCACGGCCGCGATCGCAAAACGGCAGCTCGCGGCAAAGAACGGCGGCGCTTCATGCACCGCAAAACGGGCGGCCACAAAGGTGCCGCCCCAGAAAAAGGTCGTCAGGACCAGCTTGCAATAAATCCCTGCCCTGTCGGCCTGCTGTGCGTCGTTCGTCACCCTGCCGTCGGCCCCCGATCGTCGTAGTCCCTGGAGCATGCGCCGCGGGCGCCCGCCAGGTTGCCAGCGCCCTCCTCGGGGATATTGACCGATACCAGGGTGAGTTCGTCTGTCCCGGTATTGCGGTAATAATGCTCTTCCCCAGCCCGGATGCGGACCGCCAGCCCCGGCCGTATGGCCGTTTCCTCACCGGCCACCCCCACCACGCCCGAGCCGGACAGGAAGTAGAGCAGGTGGCCGTAGGCGTCGTGATGGGCCGCAAAGCCGCTCCCCGGCACGACGCGAGTCACGGTCATGGTGACCCCCTCGTCGAGGATGGTCGTGCCGAGCACCCCGTGCGCCACGTCCGGCCGCACCTGCCGCCACTCCTGGGCGCCGATGTCGATGAATCTGCCCATTGGCCGCAGCCCCTTTCCGCCGGCCGGCCATCGCGTCGGTCCCGGTCAGCGGGCCTTAGCGTAGTCGATCATGCCTTGAAAGTCTACCACGACGGCCGTCTCGTTGCCAACTACCCAGGCATCGTGCCCCATGGGCAGGAGCGATACCTCGCCGGGACGGCAATCGAACTCGCTGCCGTCATCCATGACCACATGCACGGTGCCGGCAACATGGTATTGGAAATGGGGCGCCTCACAGCTCTTCGTCTTCGCCAGCGGCTGCACCGACGTCAGCCAGCGCCACCCCGGCTCGAATATGGCCCGCCCCACCGTTGCCCCGCCGATCGTGATCAGTTCGACCCGTCCCTTCGGAAAGGTCCTGACCTCATCCGGAGCGGCGAAATTTTTAACCTCGGCTTTTCCTCCTACCGTTTTCATGGCGTGCTCCTTGGTCCCCATACAGACACCATCGTCTGTATCTGATCTGATTGTCCTCCTCCGCCCGGGGCATGTCAAGCCGCACGCCCGACGGGATGCGCGCCGTCCCCCCGCGGGCCGTTTCGAGCCGGACCGCCCTGCGGCACACCCGCCATTATCGATATGAAACGGATCGTTGCCCGGACGAGTGCCGGCCGTATACAATCTTGTGTTTGTTTCGTCATGTCGTATACCATAAAGTCGGCCCTCGGGCCGCATATCTCATTTGGGCAGGTAGCGACATGTATGAAGTAGTAAGCAACGACATCCTGGCACCGTCTCTCCACCGCATGGTGGTCAGAGCCCCGCGGGTGGCGGCGTCCCGGAAACCGGGACAGTTCGTCATCGTTCGCTCAGCACCGGGGGAAGAGCGTATCCCCCTCACCATCGGTGACGCCGACAACGCAGCCGGCACCATCACCCTGTTCATCCAGGCTATCGGCGCATCGACGCGCACGATCGTCGCCATACCTGCCGGCGGCTTTCTGCGCGACGTGGCCGGACCGCTCGGCCTGCCGACCCACATCGAGCAGTGGGGGCGGGTGGCCTGCATCGGCGGCGGCGTGGGGACGGCGGTCCTCTACCCCCTGGCCAAGGCGCTGGCCGAAGCGGGCAACGACGTGACCACCATCATCGGCGGCCGCGCCGAGCCCTACATCATCCTGAAGGACGAGTTGTCCGCCTTTTCCCGGGAGGTGCTGGTCACCACCGAGGACGGCAGCATGGGGCGCAAGGGGTTTGTTACCGCCGAACTGGCCGACATGATGGCCAACCCGGCCACCTGCCCAAAGGCGGTGTTCGCCATCGGCCCGGTGCCGATGATGCGGGCCGTGGCCGAACTCACCCGCCCCCAGGGCATCACGACGATCGTCAGCCTCAACCCGATCATGATCGACGGGACCGGCATGTGCGGCGGCTGCCGCGTCCTGGTGGGAGGCGAACCGCGGTTCGCCTGCGTGGACGGCCCCGAATTCGACGGTCACAAGGTAGACTTCGAAAACCTCTTCGACCGCCTCTCCACCTATCGGAGCCACGAGGCCGCCGATTGCAAACTGAACAGGCAGGTGCAGCCATGACCACACCCATGACAACCAAGGAACGTCTCGCCATCGACCGGGTCAGGATGCCGGAACTGGCGGCAACCATACGCAGCACCAACTTTGAAGAGGTCAACCGCGGACTCGGACACGACGAGGCGATACGCGAGGCGCAGCGCTGCATCCAGTGCAAGAACCGCCAGTGCGTCGAGGGCTGCCCGGTGGGGGTTTCGATCCCCGAATTCATAGGCCTGCTGGCGGACAACGACCTGCCCGGCGCCGCCCGCATCCTGCAGCACGACAACGCGCTGCCCGCCGTCTGCGGCCGGGTCTGCCCCCAGGAAACCCAGTGCGAGGCGAAATGCGTGCGCGGGATCAAGGGCGAGGCCGTCGCCATCGGCTATCTGGAGCGCTTCGTGGCCGACTGGGCCATGGCGAACGCCGCCCGGCTCGACGCGGAGACGCCCCCACCCCCTACCGGCAAGCGGGTGGCCGTGGTGGGGTGCGGCCCGGCCGGACTCACCGCGGCGGGCGAGCTGGCCCGCGCCGGCCATGACGTGGTGATCTTCGAGGCGCTGCACGACACCGGCGGGGTATTGCGCTACGGCATCCCCGAATTCCGCCTCCCCAAGGCGATCATCGACGTGGAGGTTGACCGTCTGCGGGCCCTGGGCGTTGCCATCGAATGCAACGTGATCGTCGGCAAGACCCTCACCCTGGCCCAACTCAGCCAGGAATTCGCTGCCGTGTTCATCGCCAACGGGGCCGGCCTGCCGACCATGCTCAACATCCCGGGGGAGAACCTGAAGGGGGTCTACTCGGCCAACGAATACCTGACCCGGGTCAACCTCATGGGGGCCGGGCGCCAGGCCGACGCCGCCACGCCGATCATCAAGGGGCGCAACGTGGCGGTCATCGGCGGCGGCAACACGGCCATGGACTGCGTACGCACCGCCCGGCGGCTGGGCGCGGAACGGGCCATGATCATCTACCGCCGCAGCGAGGCCGAGATGCCCGCCCGCGTGGAGGAGATCAAGCATGCCAAGGAGGAGGGGGTGGAGTTCCTCATGCTGACCGCACCGGTGGCCATCTTGAGCGAAGGCGACGGCTGGGCGGCCTCCCTGCGCTGCCAGCGCATGGAGCTGGGTGAACCGGACGCCTCCGGCCGGCGCAAACCGGTGCCGGTGGAGGGGGCCCAGTACGACATTCCGGCCGACGTGATCGTCAACGCGGTCGGCACGGGGGCCAACCCGCTCCTGACGGCAACGGCTCCGGACCTTGCCCTGAACAAGTGGGGCAACATCATCGCCGACGGGAACGGCCTGACCAACCTGGCGGGGGTCTTTGCCGGGGGCGACATCGTCCGGGGCGGGGCGACCGTCATCCTGGCCATGGGGGACGGCAAACAGGCCGCAGCGGCCATCTCCGCCTTCCTGTCCTGACAACGGGCGGCTCCGGCCGCCGGGGCCGCCCGCGACCCCTTCTGCGCTGGGGGCCCGCACGATTTTTGTAGACGAAAGGCCGTGTTCTCTCGTACCTTATAGAAAGAGACAACGGCGATGAGCCGCATTACAGGTGAAAGGTATACGACACATGGCACAGGCAAAACAAGGCGACAAGGTTAAAATCGACTACACCGGCACGCTGGAAGATGGTACCGTTTTTGATTCGACACTGGAGAGCGAATGCGATTCCGAGGAGTGCGGGTGCGAGGAAGACGGCGACTGCGGCGATGACGATTGCGGCTGCGGCTGCGAAAGCGGGCCGATGACGCTGACCATCGGCGAGGGGGAACTGTTTCCCCAGGTCGACGAGGCCCTGATCGGCATGGCCCCGGGCGACAAGAAGACCGTCGTGATCCCCGCCGCCAGCGCCTTTGGCGAATACGACAAGGAGCGGGTCTTCACCGTGCCGCGCAGCGACCTCCCGGACGATCTGGAGCCGGTGGTGGGCGACGAGCTGGTGCTCGCCAACGAAGATGAGGAAGAGCTGGGCGTGCTGGTCATCGAGGCCACCGCGGAGAGCGTCACCTTCGACGCCAACCACCCCCTGGCCGGCGAGGATCTCACCTTCGAGGTATCGTTGCTGGAGATACTGTGAGGCGTTGAGACGGCGCTTCCCATAACCACATGAAAAAGGCGGCCTTCGGGTCGCCTTTTTTGGTTTTGATCGTCCTGCGCCTTGGGGCCCGGCGGACTCCCCGGCATGAAGCCCAAATTGAAATTGTACACGGAAATAAATTATTTAACAGTCTTTTCATCTGTCGTTCCCGGGGGTATAGTGTACTTACAGTAGCGCTACTGGAACAGACTGCCACGACAAGGAGGGGGAAACATAGCGGAAGTTTCACCCGAAAATGATGGTGCAGCAGAGATCCGGCAGGTGGTGCGGCCGGAATAGCCCGTGAAGAGGGCGACAGGACAGACACTTACAGAGGCCCGCGAAGCTCGCGGGCCTTTCATTTTTGCCGGCGCCGCCCGCCCCCGCCCCCCCTTTTCCAACAGACCGCTTGACATAACCCGCCAAAAGCTGTTACCGTTGCACTAATTAGCAGTACCGGACAACACGTCACGTCATCGTAGGCCCCGGAATAGCCGGGGCTTTTTTTTGTAAACCAAACCGAAGAGAGAGGCACGTATGGGATTCACCCATTTCAAGTTTCACCCGGCAGTGTCGGCCGGCATCCGCGAGGCAGGCTACTCGCACCCGACACCGATCCAGAAGGAAGCCATACCCAGAATCATGGAAGGACGCGATGTGCTCGGCTTGGCCCAGACCGGGACCGGCAAGACGGCCGCCTTCGCGTTGCCCATACTTGACCGGCTGAGCAAGGGGGCGCGCCATGCGACCCGGGCGCTGGTCATCGCCCCCACGCGGGAGTTGGCGGAACAGATCGAGGCATCCTTCCGGCTGTTCGCCGGGCAGACCGGCCTGAAAAGCGCCACGGTTTACGGCGGCGTCGGCCAGACGCCCCAGATGGCGGCCCTCAAAAAAGGCACCGAAATCATCGTGGCCTGTCCCGGGCGGCTGCTGGACCTCATGCAGCAAGGGGTGGCGCTGCTCGACAGCGTCGAGGTGCTCGTCCTCGACGAGGCCGACCAGATGTTCGACATGGGATTTCTGCCCACGATCAAGAAGATCATCCAGAAGCTTCCCGCCAAGCGGCAGACCCTGCTGTTCTCGGCAACCATGCCGGACGAGATCCGGAAGCTGGCGGAGGAGATGCTGAAGGACCCCGTGACCGTGCAGGTCGACAAGATCAAGCCCGCCACCACGGTGCGCCACGCCCTCTATCCGGTGGAACAGCACCTGAAAACGGCCCTGCTGATGAAGATACTGGAAAAGCACACCGAAGGTTCGGTCCTGGTCTTCACCAGGACGAAACACCGGGCCAAACGGGTCGGGGAACTACTGGTCAAGGGCGGCTACAAGGCCGCCTCGCTGCAGGGCAACCTCTCCCAGAACCGGCGCCAGGAGGCCATGGACGGCTTCAGGGACGGTTCGTACCGGATCCTGGTGGCCACCGATATCGCCGCCCGGGGGATCGACGTGTCGTTGATCGGCCTGGTCCTGAACCTGGATATGCCGGAGACGGCAGAATTCTACGTGCACCGGATCGGACGGACCGGCAGGGCGGAGCGCACCGGGGAAGCCATTACCTTCGTCACCCGGGACGACACCGGCGCCATCAGGACGCTGGAAAAACTCCTGGGCAAACAGATCGAGCGCAGGACGCTGCCGGATTTCGACTACACGGTTCCGGCCCCGGCGAAGGATGAAGAGTTCAAGCGGCACCCCCATGAGATGGGCAACCGCCGGCCGGCGGCCAAAAGCGACGCCAGGCAGCAGGCGAAAAGCCCTGCCAGCGGTTCCGGGCCATTCCGGACCAAGAGCGAGGTAGCCGGCGAGGAGACGAAAACCGCCGGGGCGAAACCGGCGGCGAAACCGGGCGCCAAACCCGCAGCCGGGGGCAGCCGCAAACCACGGTCGTGGCGGGGTTCCGGCAGCAGGCCCTGATCACCTCCCATGACATCCCCTAAAACTGTGGCCGCCGCAACCGGGGCGGCCGCAGCCCCTCGCCGTCATTCGCCGCCGCACTTCCCGGCGCAACAACAGGCCATCCCCCTGGCTTTCCCAAACGCTTCGCGCCCCTCCCGCCAACTCAGCCAGGCGATCAGCATGGCGCCCACGGCATCGAGGCTGCCGATCCCGGTCGCTTCGTAACCGAGGCTGGCGGCCAAAAGGACCAGCGACAGATACATGCAGGCCCGCGAGCGACGTGGCCGGTGTGATCGTACACCACATCGACCCGTACGTTCACGACAAAGAGCCGAATATCCCGCGCACGGTGTCGAATATTCTTCACCATCGCGCCATGCCGGCGGAACACATTGTAATCATATCAAGCGGTTACGATCCTGGCACGCCCCATGCTATCCTGAAGGCATACGGAGAGAATTTCCGCCCAAAGGAGACCATCACCATGAAAAGACTAACCGTAACGCTCGCCGCCGTTCTGGCCCTGTCCGCCCCGGTGCTGTCCCATGCCCATGAGCAGGGGGAGCATGGCGATCAGGCAACCATGGATATGTCCCATGAGACCATGCACAACCACCATGACGACCAATGCGCCAAGGAATGCGACATGCTTCTGAAGGAATGCGCCCGCGAGGCCGACACCATCCAGCAGCGTATCCAGCGGCTCCGGACCGAGATACGGGAAAAGGGGGCGACGACCGCCAACCGCGACGAATTGCAGCTATTGAACAGGAAACTGAAGGAAACCAACGAGCTGATGCGGGCGCTCCAGAAACCGGGCCACTGATCGCCCGGACGAAGCGGAGAGCCGCGGGATGTGCCGGCGTAGGGGCTTCGGCAGCGTGGCGGGAACAGGACATAAAGCCGGGCGGAACCAAGAGATTGTGCCTTGGATGACGCGTGGCTTTATGCTATCATGCACCATCCCCCATGTTCAGAAAAATCTCCACAATTCTCGTGCCGGCGGCCGTTCTCTTCGCCGCCTGGATCACCGTCTTCCAGATCCCCCAGCTGCCCCCTGAGCAGCAGGGCCTGGTGCCGCTCGCCACCTATCTGCTCTACGTGGCAGGGGTGTTCCTTGCCTGCCATTTCCGGCGGGGGCGGGTCTTCCTCGCCCTGCTGGCCGTGGGGGCCTGCTACCACCTCTTCCGCACCCAGCTCGCCCACGGCACCGATACCCCGGAGGCGTGGCTCATCTACCGCGCCCTGACGGTGGTCGTGCCGTTCAATATCCTGCTCGTTGCCCTGATGCGGGAAAAGGGGTTCTGGACCGTGGCGGGGCGCATGCGCCTGTTGTTCGTCGCCATGCAGATCGGCGCCGTGTGGCTGACGGTGCGCCTCGACCAGCATGCCCTGTGGGTCGCCCTGACGCGGCCCATTGTCCACTGGCCGGCCCTCGAGCGCTTCGCCATGCCGCAACTGAGCCTGATCCTGATCCTCCTGGCGGCCGGCATTGCCGTGCGGCGGGCCGTTTCCCTCGGCTCTCCCATCGAGGGGGGCGTGTTCGCCAGCTGCGTCACCCTCTTCGTGCTGTTCCGGTGGATGTGGTCCCCCCATGTGCCGGAGACCTTCTGCGCCGCCGCCGCCCTCATCCTGATCATGGCCGTCATCCAGGATTCCTACAACATGGCGTTCCGCGACGACCTCACCGGCCTCCTCTCCCGGCGGGTGCTCAACGAGCAGCTGCCCGGCCTGGGGAGCCGGTACGCCATCGCCATGGTGGATGTGGACCATTTCAAGAACTTCAACGACAGCTACGGCCACGATGTGGGGGATCAGGTGCTCAAGATGGTGGGGGCACGCCTGATGAACATGACGGGCGGCGGTTCGCCGTTCCGCTACGGCGGCGAGGAGTTCACGGTGCTGTTTCCCGGCAAGAGCGCCAAGGAAGCGCTCCCCCATCTGGAACGGCTCCGCCAGACCATTGCCGATTACCGTATGACGCTGCGCGGCGAGGACCGCCCCAAGGACGAGGAGCGGGGCAAAAGCCGCCGTTCCAACTCGCGCAGGGCCGGTGAAGTCTCGGTGACGGTCAGCATCGGCGTGGCCGAAGCGGGGGGACGGCAGACAGCGCCTCAGGAGGTGCTCAAGGCGGCCGACGGCGCGCTTTACAAGGCAAAGAACAGGGGCCGGAACCAGGTCTGCCTCGGGGGAGGCAGATGACAACACCGGCCGCACTTGGAAATAACACCCCCGCCACAGGAGCGACGCCCATGACCTCCCCTTCCCGCCTCCCCTGGCAGCCGGGCCATCCCCCCCTGATGCTGGCCCCCATGCAGGGGTTGACCAACCAGGCCATGCGGCGGCTCTTCATCGACTGGGTCCGCCCCGATGCGGTCTTTACCGAATTCATGCGGGTCAATGCCGCGGCGCCGGTGCGCCGGCTTTCGGCCGCCGACCTGCGCGAGATCGCTCCCCACGAGGGGGGCGTGCCCCTGGTGGTGCAGTTGATCGGCCACGGCCGCGAGGCCCTGGTCTCCGCCGCCCGCTCCGCCCAGGCTGCCGGGGCCGTGCATATCAATCTCAACCTGGGCTGTCCCTACGGCAGGATGACCAGCGGCCTGACCGGCGGCGGCATGCTGCAACGCCCCGAACTGCTGGAGGAGATCGTCACCGCCCTGCGCGGCGCCATCACGGGCGGTTTTTCCGTCAAGCTCCGCGCCGGCTACGACGATCCGCACCAGATCTTCGAACTGCTCCCCCTCCTGGAAGCCGCCGGCGTGGATTTCCTCGTGCTGCACCCCCGGACCGTGGTCCAGGAATACGGGGGGCTGGCGGACCACGGCATCACCGCCCGGGTGGTGCGGCAGACGCGGCTGCCGGTCATCGCCAACGGGGATATCCGCACGGCCGCCGCCGGAGCCCGCCTGCTGGAGGAAAGCGGCGCCGCCGGGCTCATGCTGGGCAGGGGCGCCATTGCCGACCCGCTGCTCTTCCAGCGGCTGCGCGGCAGTGCCCCCGCCGAACCAGCCAGGGGCGAGCGGGCGGCCATGCTGCACCGGTACCTCGGGGAGCTTCTGGCCCGTTACGGCGAACTGTTCTGCGGGGAGACCCAGGTGCTGAACAAGGTCAAGGGGGTGTTGGCAACCTTCGACGATGCCGACTTCGAAAAGGCCGTCCGCCAGCTCCGCAAGGCCAAAACCGCGGCGGCGTTCAGCGCGCGGCTCGCGGAACTGGAGTAAGCCATGGACACATCGTCGCCACAGGTGGACCCGCAGCAGTTGATCGACCTGGCCGAGGCCCGCATGCCCTTCGGCAAGTACCAGGGGCGGCTGCTGATCGACCTGCCCGAGCCCTACGTGGTCTGGTTCGCCCAGCAGGGCTTTCCCAAAGGCAAGCTGGGCGACCGGCTGCGCATCGTGTACGAGATCAAGGCCAACGGCCTGGAATACCTTTTCGATCCCCTGCGCTAGCCGCTTGCGTAAAAAAACGCCCACGGCGGCCGGCGGCTGCCATGGGCGTTCCCTCTTTGACCGCACGTGGCGGTACTGCCGTCAGGCCACCCGAAAACGGTTGACGACGGTCTGCAGGCCGTCGGCCAACCCGGCAAGCCGCGAGGCCGAATCCGCACACTCGTGGGAGCCTTTTGCCGTATCCTGGACCAGCAGGGTTATATGCTGGATGTTGTTGCTGATCTGTTCGGTGGTGGCCGTCTGCTCTTCGGCTGCCGTGGCGATCTGGCTGATCTGGAGCGAAACCGAATTGACCTGCTCCAGGATCTCGTGCAGGGCATGCTCCGACCTGGCGGCCACGGCCGTCCCCCCTTCCACCTCCCGGACCCCCTCTTCCATAGCCCTGACCGCCCCGCTGGTCTCGGTTTGAATGACCTTGATCATCTCGCCGATCTCGCGGGTCGCCTTGGTGGTCCGTTCCGCCAGCGCCCGGACCTCGTCGGCGACCACGGCGAATCCCCGCCCCTGCTCGCCGGCCCGGGCCGCCTCGATGGCCGCATTGAGCGCCAGCAGATTCGTCTGGTCCGCAATGTCTTCGATGGTCACGATGATCGCGCCGATCTGGTCGCTCCGCTGCCCCAGGGTCTCCACGGTGGCCGAGAGCGCCCGCACCTGTTCCGCGACCCGTCCCATGACCGTGATGGTCTGCTGCACCACATCCACGCCGGTCGTGGCGATGGAACTGGACGCCTGGGAGTTGTCGGCCGCCGCATGGCAATTCCGCGAGATCTCGTGGGACGTGCCGGCCATCTGCTCGCCGGCGGTCGCCACGCTTTCCGATTCCGAGGCCACCTTCCCGGTCGTTTCGGCAATGCTCAGCGAGGTCGTGGAAAGGTTCCGGGAGGCGGTGGCCAGATCGGCGGAGGTGACGCTGACCTGGCCGATGACGACGCGGAAATTCTCCACCATGCTCTTCAGGCTGCCCAGCATGGTCCGCACGCTGCCACGCCCGGCAACGGCGACCTCGAGGGACAGGTCGCCGGCCGCAATCCGGTCGGTGATGGCACTGCAGTAGGCAAAGGTGCCGCTGATGCTCCTGATGATCAGAGCGCTCAGGATGGCGCACCCCAGGAACACCACGAGACACACCCCGATCATGACCGCCTGGGACCGCCCCAGCAGCTTTTCCGCGTCCTTTTCGATCTGGCTCCCCTTGGCCTCGGTAAGGGTCACCAGCTTGTCGATCTGCTTGCGATGGGCCTCGTAAAACCCGGCCAGGGACGTTTTCACGATGTCTCCGGCCTTCGCCGCATCCCCCCGCTGGATGGCCGGAAAGAACTCCGTGGCGGCCGTGTCGAAAAACATCGCGGCCGGCTTATAGGAAGCGTCCACCAGCAGCTGTTTCATCTCCCCCTCCGGCAGCTCCTTCTGCCAGTAAGCATGGCGTTCGTCATACTCTTTCTTCAGCTTGACGAAGCTTTCGTACAACTGCTTCTGCCTGGCGCCGTCCGACTCGTGCAGCGCCTGGAGCACGACCAGATACGGCTCGATAATGTATTCGGGGGGAGGCAGGATATCGGCAACCACGTCCTTTCCCTGGACGATCTCACCGTACACCGGACCATTGACCTTTACCTTGTGGAGCACGGTGAACGCCGTGAGGGAAAAAACCATGAGCCCGACCAGGGACACGCACGCCAGGGCAATGATCTGCTGCAGGATGCTGAAGCGGGAAACCTTCCGATGAACCATCTAGAACTCCTCGTTGAGTTGAATTTTGTACAACCATAGGTGCATCGGCATCAAACGGCGTTACCTTGAGCACTTTCCTCATTAATTCCCCATTGCCGGGCGCCCGGCACCCGGTGCCGGCCCTCCCGGCCCAAAGCCGCCGTCGCCCCTGCTCCGGGATGTGCGCTTAGTTCGTGACTCCGGCCCCGAATAGTGCTATAGGAATGACATGTATTATCCTTGCCTGAGCATACTGCCACCGCCGCCACCTATCCCTGCCTGACAGGACAGGTTGGCACCCGCTTTTCCTCCACCCGCACGTCATTGAACGTCAACGCCGGAGTTGCGCCCGCCTGTCCGTAACACGCCTTTACCACCCACACAACGGATAGGGAGACATTTATGCACAACTCCATCACACGCCACGCCGAGGCGCGGCGCGGTTTGTTATTGGTCATGCTGGCGGCGGTCCTCTGGGGCACCGTCGGCGTCAGCAGCAAGACGCTCTACGCGATATCGGCAACCACCCCGCTTTCCATCGGATTCTTTCGCCTGGCCCTTGCGGTGCCGGTCCTGCTGCTGGCCTGCTGGTTCAAGCTCGGGAGGGGGATGCTGCGGGTTACCCGCCGCGATTTCGCCCTGATGGTGCTGATCGGGGCCATGACGGCCCTCTATCAGGCCTGCTATTTCGCCGCCATCGCCCGGGTGGGCGTTGCCGTGGCCACCCTGATCACCCTCTGCACCGCCCCGGTCATGGTCGCCCTGCTGGCGACACTCTTCACCGCCGAGAGGCTGACGGGCCGCCTGCTCCTGGCGTTGGCCCTGGCTCTGGCCGGCACGGCCATGCTGGTCGGCATCGGGCCAGGGGGGCCGGGGCCAAAAAGCGGCGTGACGGGGCACCTGCTGGCGCTCGGCTCGGCATTCGGCTATGCCGTCGTAGCCCTGGCAACCCGTATGCTGGCCGGCCGCCATCATCCCTTCCAGCCCATAGCCATCAGCTTCAGCATTGGGGCACTGCTCCTGTTCCTCTGCAACCTGCCCCAGGGGCTCGTTGTCCGGTATCCGGCAGAGGGCTGGGGACTGCTCGTCTACCTGGGGGTGGTACCCACCGCCCTCGCCTATGTGGCGTTCATCGCCGGCATGCGTTCCGTGACCGCCACCACGGCGAGCATCTGCACCCTGCTGGAGCCGCTGACCTCGACGCTCCTGGCGTGGCTGATCTTCGGTGAACGACTCGGTTCGTGGGGGATCTTCGGCGCCCTGCTGCTGGCTGGCGCCATGGGCATGCTCTTCACCGGCGGGAGGAGGATTCGGGACGCCTGACCCCATGAGAAGAGGCGGATCGTCGGCCGTGCTGCCATGATTGGTCAAAATGGCGCTTGAGAATCGGACAGAGTGGGGTATGTTTCTTTCAGGGGGAGAATCGCCGGCCCCATCCCCACAACCACACGAGGAGCAAGCCCATGGAAGATACCGTTTTCAAGGCCATGATCGTCGAGGAGCCGCACAAGGGAGCTTTCAGCCGCCGCATCGGCGAACGGCGGGTCGGCGACCTGCCGCCGGGAGAGGTTCTCATCAGGGTCCACTATTCGTCCCTCAACTACAAGGACGCCCTTTCCGCCACCGGGCACCCCGGCGTCAGCCGCATCTTTCCCCATACCCCCGGGGTGGACGCGGCCGGCGAGGTGGCGGCCTCCGCCACGGACGCCCTTGCCCCCGGCGACCGGGTGCTCGTCACCGGCTACGACCTGGGCATGAACACCCCCGGCGGTTTCGGGCAGTACATCCGGGTGCCCGCGGCCTGGGTGCTGAAGCTGCCGCCGGGCCTGAGCCTCCGGGAGAGCATGATACTCGGCACCGCCGGGTTCACCGCCGCCCTCTCGGTGCTTCGGCTCATGGAGGCGGGGGTGCGGCCGGGGAGCGGCGATATTCTCGTGAGCGGAGCCACCGGCGGCGTGGGCAGCATCGCCGTGGGGCTGTTGGCAAAGGCCAGCTACCGGGTCGTGGCGGCCAGCGGCAAGGAGCATGAAGGGGAGTTCCTCCGCTCCCTCGGGGCCGCCGAGGTCATCGGCCGCGACGAATTGCTGCTGGGGAGCGAGCGCCCGCTCATGAAGGAGCGGTGGGCCGGCGCCGTGGATGTGGTGGGGGGGACCACCCTGGCGGCGATCCTCAAGGGGACCCGCTACGGCGGGACCGTCACCTGCTGCGGCCTGGTCGGCTCCTCGGAGCTTCCGGTCAACGTCTTCCCCTTTATCCTGAGGGGGGTGAGCCTGGTGGGGATCGACTCGGTACAGTGCCCCATGGCCCCGCGGGTCACCGTCTGGAACCGGCTGGCCGACGACTGGAAATTGCCGTCGCTCGCCGGGATGGCCACCGAATGCGGCCTCCACGAACTCGAGCAGAAGATCCAGACCATGCTGCACGGCGGGCTCCGGGGAAGGACCATCGTCAACCTCTCGGAGTGACCGCCGTCCCTCACCGCTGCCACCCCTCCTCCGAGGCGGCCGACGGCCGCCTTTTCCGTCCCGCCGCGCCGGGTACCCCATTTTTTCGCTCTGTTCCAGGGGGTTAGAGCCACCCGACGGCGCCCCGCTCCGAGCCCTGCCGGCCAATCCGCCACGGGGCCGGCACCCTTCTGCGCGATTACCAAATATTGTTTGTTTTATTTTTTTACTTTTATTTCGGCATGTTATAGTAATACTAAATCCAACTGGCGGTCAAAAATAGAAAACATATCTAACCAGTAATACAACAGTCATGTAACATTTTGTTTTGTTTGAATAATTTTGGTATTACCACTTGCATTTTTAAAATGCGCCGATTATAGTATTACTAAATAAGAGAGGTAGTTCAAGAGGAGAAGAACCATGACATGCCCAGTATGCAACACCAATGGACACTATTTCGGGATTGATTCCGCCGCCGATGGGTCCGCCGAGAATGTGGTGACCTGCCTGTTCTGCGGAACGACCCGGACGACGGATAGTACGCTGACGGAGATCATCAGGAACGGCAAGGAAAAATCCTTCCTCAAGGCGTTCTCCAAATATACGGAGAACGACGATCTCCATCTGGCGGCGTAACGGCCAGCCAGGCATTGCATGAAGGAGCGACAATCAAAAAGGCGGCCAATCGGCCGCCTTTTGTCGTTCGGGTACGTGCTGCATGACCGGTTTTCCCCATGTACCTCGGGGTAGAACCGGCGCCGCCGCCAACCGTCCGCGACCCCGCCGCGGGATCACCGGGAAGCGAAGGGCGAAACAGCCTCCCGGCACACACCGAGGGACCCCTTCCCGCAGATCCTGCCATCCTGCCAGATGGCCCCGTCAAGAATGGCGTTATCCAGATTCGCTCCGGTCAGGCCGCTCAACTTCAGACTGACCATCCTGAGGTTTGCCCCGGCAAGGTTGGCCCGCTCCAGGTCCGCTTCCCCCAGGTCGGCCCGCTCCAGGTTGGCATTGCTCAGATCGGCGCCCTTCAGGTTGCACTTGCCGAGATTGACCCCCGTCAGGTTCATGCCGCTCAGGTTCCTGCCCGACAGGTCCCGTCCCGCTTTCAGAAGTGCCAGGACCTCCTCCAGGGAGAGCCGTTTGCCGGGAGCGGTTTCGCTTATCGCCGGCGCGGCCTTGTGCAACGCCTTGCTCTTGGCCAATGTCTTTTTCTTCTTCACCTTCTTGGGAACAACCGCGCCGAGACTCTTCTTTGGGGCCGGCGAAGCCTGATCGGCCGCAACCGGGACTGCGGGATCGCTCCCCCCGCCCGCACCTTCCGCGGCCCACGCGCCTGAAGAGCAACCATCCGTGACTGCGGCAGCGGCACAGAGAGCCGCTGCGACCCCAAACACCCTGAATATGGTCATGACGTACCTGCCTGGCGACCTCGAAAACCGGCTCACGACGGTTCACGGGAGAAAATGTGTGCCCGATAGTATCATGCCGGCGGAAAAAAGCAACAAACCGGGATGCGGCCGCCCCCCTTCCGCCGGTGGTCCCTGTTTTCTACCTGAAGGCGTACAGCACATACTCGGCGATGGCCCGGGCATCCTCGTCCGGAATGGTTGCCGGATCGAAGGCGATCATGCGCGACAGGGGGGTGCGCATGATCCGCACGATATCCTGGGGCCTGGCGATGCGGCGCGAGCGCAGGACGTCCCCCCGCAGGGTCCGTTCCGGGTCGCTGACGTTGCCGCCATCGGGGTGACAGGCGGCGCAGTACCGTTTGAACAGCTCTTCGCCCCTGCGCACCTGCTGCTGCGACACCGCCCCCGGGGGGGCCTCGCGCCGGGGCGCTTCATCCCGGCACCCTCCCAGCGGCAGCACGGCGACCGCCACGAGCGCACACGCCTGTATCATCGTTCTGAACATGGGAGCCTCCTGGGCAACCGGGCGCTACCAGCGGCGAAAGAACCCGCCTGCGGTTCAGCAGCGGCCGAGGGAAAGCGCGGCGGTCACCAGCAGCGGGAACAGGTTGAGGTACGGGAACAGCAGCCTTTCGGAACGGGCCAGGGCGATGACGGCCAGCGGCAGGGGAAAGAGGGCGTACCAGAGGGCGGCCGGCCGCCCGATGATGCCGAAGGCGGGCAGCAGCATGGCCGCGGCGGTCAGAGCGGCCATCCAGAGCCACATCAGTCCGTCCTCCCCCGCCGGGGAGCAGGGGAGCGGGATGCCGGCGGCGCGGTAATCGGCGACGTGGCGGCGCCGGAAAAGCCAGAAGTGGGGGATCTGCCACAGGTACAAAAGCCCGGTCAGGAACATGGCCCGGTAATCCGTGGGACTCCCTCCGGCCAGGCACCAGCCGATGAGCGGCGGCACGGCGCCGCACACCGCCCCCGCGGCCAGGGCAAGAGAGGTGCGGCGCTTGAGGGGGGTATAGACCGCCAGGTACCACAAAAGGGCCGCGATGCCGAACAACGGGGGCAGCAGCCCCCCCGCGGCGGCCAGGAGAGACAGGCCGCCCGCGACGGCCGCCGCGCCGAGAGCCGTGGCGGAACGGGGCGTCAGATCGCCCTGGGGAAGGGGGCGCCGTCTGGTGCGCACCATCCGGCGGTCCAGGTCCCGCTCCAGCACCTGGTTGATGGCGGAGCCCCCCGCGGCCAGGAGCGTCACCCCGCCCAGGAGCGCCCCCAGGGGGAGGGCCTGCACCCCGGCGGGATGGAGGAGGTAGCCGCTCACTGCGGCAACGCCGTTCAAAAACGCCAGGCGCGGCCGGAACAGCCTGACCAGGGGGGCAATCACCGGAGCCCCTCGATGAATTCCACCAGGGCCGTCACCTCGTCGTCCGACAGGCCGGGGTCGGCGGGCATAACCGGCTGGAAGCCCTCCACCACGGCGGCCCCGGGCTGGCGGATCGATTCCCGCAGGTACCCCTCGTCGGCCGTGACCGTGCTCTTCGCCCGCCCCTTCAGCACCGTGACCCGGGCACCGAACAGCCCCTTGAAGGTGGGGCCGACGCCGCGGCTGCCGTCCAGGGAGTGGCAGACCAGACACCCCTTTTCCTGGGCCAGCTTCCTGCCGTCGAGTTTGGGGGAAGCGATGCCGCCGCTGCGGAGGTAGCCGATGATCGCCTTGATCTCCCCTTCCTTGAGCACCCCGGCAAAGGGAGGCATGATCGGCTGGAAGCCCTTGACCACATCGGCGTTCGGTTCCAGCAGGGAGCGCCGCAGGTAGGCCTCGTCCACGGTGATCCGCCGCTCCCGGCCGTTGCTCATGACCGTCGTGCTCCGCCCCCAGATCCCCTTGAAGGTCGGCCCGATCCCCGGCCTGCCGTCCAGGGAATGGCACCCCAGGCAGCCGTGTTTTTCCAGGAGTTCATGGCCGGCGGGCTCCTCCCCGGCCGCCTTCCGCTCCAGCCAGGCTCCGAATTCCGCCTCGGGCAGCGCCTCCACGGTGGTGATCATGGCCGAATGGCCGGTGCCGCAGTACTGGGAGCAGAACAGATCGTAGGAGCCGGGCCCGGTGGCCACGAACCAGGCGTGGTTCCTCATCCCCGGCACCACATCCCGTTTGACCCGGAAGGCGGGCAGGTAGAAGCCGTGGATCACGTCCCGGGAAACCAGCTCCACCCGCACCGGCCTGTTCACCGGCACGTACAGCTTGGCGCTGGTCTTGCCGTTGGGGTAGGCAAAGCTCCACGACCACATGCTGGCCGTGGCCGTCACCTCCATGGCCCCCGTGGGCACGTTGCGCAGCGCCAGGTAGCCCGCCCAGCCGTAGTAGAACATGGCCAGCACCAGGAGGGTCGGGAGCACGCTCCAGACGATCTCCAGCCAGAGGTTGCCCGCGGCCCGGGAGGTCGGCTCCGGGGCCCGGGAGCGGTGGTAGCGGACCACAAAGAACACCATGGCCGCGGTGATGCCGACCAGGAGCACCAGAGAGGCCCCGAAGATGAACATGAAGACCGGGTCGATGGCGTCGGTCGTGGTTGTGAGATATGCGCTATTCACGGTAGCTCCTCAGCGGTAGAGCACGTCGAAGAAGGTAAGGCCGATGAAGATGGCCAGGATCGTCAGGGCCACGAACAACAGCCAGCGCAAGAGCCGCCCTTCGTACTTCATGTGCATGAAGAATGCGATCACGAGCCCCGACTTGAGGCAGGCGATGGCAAGCGCCCCCGCCACCTTGTAGCCGCCCAGCTCGACGCGGGTGACAAGAACGGTCAGGGCGGTCAGAAGCAGCAGGGCCAGCCACACCAGCGTCAGTTTGCCGTAGCCTACGATATGATGACCGCCTGTGTCGGATGTCATGGGGGCTCCTAAAGAATCAGGTAGTACAGCGGGAAGATGAAGATCCAGATCAGGTCCACCAGGTGCCAGTAGAGGGCGCTGTTCTCCAAAAGGACGTAATCCCCGCCATGGACGGCGCCCCGTTTCACCCGGCACCCCACCCAGGCCAGCAGCGTGGCGCCGATCAGCACGTGCAGGCCGTGGATGCCGGTGGTCATGAAGTACAGGCTGAAGAACACCGACTCCCCCGGAGGGGCGGCGGCAAGGTGGGGGGAGTTGGGATAGATGCCGTGCCGGATCTTGGCGCTCCACTCCACGTACTTGATCGACATGAAGATGGCCGCGCAGAGGATCGTCCCCCCCAGCAGCCACAGGGCATGGCGCCGCTCGTCCCGCTGCACGGCGGTGACCGCCATGGCCACCAGCAGGCTGCTGGTCAGGAGGACGACGGTGTTGACCGTGCCGAAGACCATGTCCAACTGGCGGCCGGCCGCGGAAAACTCGTGGGGGTAGCGGGAGAGATAGGCGGAATAGAGCAGGAACAGGCCGCCGAACAGGAGCAGTTCGGTGAACAGGAACAGCCACATGCCCAGCTTGGCCCCGTTGTCGTCCTTGTGGTGGCTCATGGGATACCGGTCCCCCTGAAGTCGTAGGGGCCGTGGGTGACGACCGGCTCCCGGGTGAAGTTTTCCGTGGGGGGGGCGTGGGGGTCGTCCACTCCAGGGTTGCCCCGCCCCAGGGGTTGCCCGTGAACGGCTCCCCGCGGAACAGGCCGCGGAACAGGTTCACCAGCATGAGGACCAGGCCGGCGGCCAGGACCCAGCTGCCCACGGTGGCCACCAGGTTGAGCGTGGCGAACTCGGGCAGGTAGTCGTAGTAGCGCCGCGGCATCCCCTGCATGCCAAGCACCTGCATGGTGAAGTACATGACGTTGAATCCGACGAACATGAACGCCCAGGCCACGATGGCCGGCCGCTCGGCGTAGCGGCGGCCGTAGAACTTGGGCAGCCAGTAGTGCATGGCGGCGAAGAAGGCGAAGCCGGCGCCGCCGAAGATCACGTAGTGGAAATGCCCCACCACGAAATGGGTGTCGTGCACGTGGATATCGGTGGCGGCCGCCCCCAGGATCAGGCCGCTCAGACCGCCGATGGAAAAGAGCAGGATGAAGGAAAGGGCGAACAGCATGGGCGCGTCCAGGGAGATGGAGCCCCGGTAGAGGGTGGACACCCAGTTGAACACCTTGATGGCGGAGGGGATGGCCACGATGAAGGTCAAAAACGAGAAGACCAGGATGGCGGTGTCGCTCATGCCGCTGGTGAACATGTGGTGCCCCCAGACCAGGGAGCCGAAGGCGGCGATGGCGATGCTGGAAAAGGCGATCATCTTGTAGCCGAAGATCGGTTTGCGGGAGAAGACCGGGATCACGTCCGAGATCACCCCCATGGCGGGCAGGATCATGATGTAGACCGCCGGGTGGGAGTAGATCCAGAACAGGTGCTGGTACATGAGCGGGTCCCCCCCCCGGCCGGGATCGAACAGGCCGGTGGCCAGGAGCCGCTCGGCCATGACCAGCACCAGGGTGATGGCCAGGATCGGCGTGGCCAGGAGCTGCACCCAGGCGGTGGCGTACAGGGACCAGACGAACAGGGGGAGCCTCCCCCAGGTCATCCCCTCGGCCCGCAGGCGGTGGATGGTGGTGATGAAGTTGAGGCCGGTCAGGATCGACGAGAAGCCGACCACGAAGACCCCGAACACCGCCAGGGAGACGTTGGTGCCGGTGCGGGAGCTGAAGGGGACGTAGAAGGTCCATCCGGTGTCGGGCGGGCCGCCGCCGGTGAAGAGCGAGGCGATGATGATCACGGCGCCGATCATGTAGAGCCACCAGGAGAACAGGTTCAGGCGGGGGAACGCCACGTCGCGGGCGCCGATCTGGATCGGCATGACCAGGTTGCCGAAGGAACCTTGAAAACCGGGGATGATGAAGAGGAAGATCATCACCACGCCGTGCACGGTAAAGAGGGCGTTGTAGGCCTGGGGCCCCATGATGGTGCGCCCCGGCGCCATCAGTTCGATCCTGATCAGGAGCCCCAGGAGGACCCCCACCAGGAAGAAACCGAAGGTGGCGTAAAAATAGAGCAGCCCGATCCGTTTGTGGTCGGTGGAGAATATCCAGGCAGCGAGGCCGGTCTTGCCGGTATCGTTCCAGAAACTTGGCTGCGTTGGCTGAGCGGTGGTCATCAAACCTCCCGGTAAGAGCAACGTTCGAGAAGAACGGCCAAATCACGAATGGTTACAGGGATGAACAGGATAAAAGCCGAAAAGAAACAGGCAGTTCGACCTGCGTCCGACTAATCCCGCCCACCCGCATCGGCTTGCGTACCTGTCTTTCTCCGCTTCTTCCCGCCCAGCAGCAAAAAGGCCAGGAAGCCCCCGGCGCAGAGGATGACCACCGTGGCGCTCACCCGCAGCAGATTGAAGACATAGGTCTTGCCGACGGAATCGAAGCTGAAGCAGAATTCCATGACTTTGCGGATGGATGCCCCCGCCTTGCCCTGCCGCGCCTCGAGCAGGGCCAGGGAGACATCCTTGGCCAGGAACGTGGTGCCGTACAGGTACCGGACGATGGTGCCGTCCCCGGCGACCACCAGCGTCGTCACCGGGTGGATGAAGTCCCGCCCCCGGCGCTGGAAACGATACCCGGCGGCATCGGTCACGCGCCGGATGTTTGCGGTATCGCCGGTGAGAAAACGCCAGCCGGCCTCGGGAAAGGGGACCTTCATGGCGGTCAGGTACATGCGCTTGTAGCGGGCGGCCAGTTGCGGGGTTTCGCTCTCGTCGAAGCTGACCGAGATGACCCGGTACTCGGTCGCCGGCCGGTTCTTCAGGGTCGGCAGGACCCGCGCCAGCCCCCCCTGCAGGTAATTGCACACATTGGCGCAGCCGTAGTACACCGGGACAATGATGGTCGGCCCGGTGATCAGCTCTCCCAGGCGGACCTGCCTGCCGGTCTCGTCGCGAAAGGTCGCATCCAGGGGGATCTTGGCGCCCAGGCGTTCATCGACCCCCACCACCGGTCCCTCGTCCCGGGGGAAGGGATCGGCGCGCCGCTCCTGCTGCGGGGCCTCCTCGACATGGGCGACGGCACGGCAAGGGGAGAACATGAGCGCTGCAAGCAGTATCGCCGCCCCGCAGCGCGTTATCCGAGCCATTGTACCGTTCAGCCATGCCATAGCGTTGCTCCCATTATCCTGAATCCGTGACGCCGGAATGGCGTAGTGTCCGGAAGAGCCGGGGCCCGCACGTCGCCGTGTCGTAACAATTCACTCACCAGGCCCGTACCCCGACTGCTTGTCGCAAACTCTTCAAGCGCAGGGGCTGAGGCCTGCCGGACCAGCGAAGGCATGGAGGCGTCACGGATTCAGGATTGTCTCTGCCGCTATGACGGAAGCTGCCGGCTTCAGGTCAGATTGAAATTGTTTTCGTAGGCCATCAGGGTGTTGATCATGAGGGCCGCCACGGTCATGCGGCCGACGCCGCCCGGCACCGGGGTGATCCAGGAGCATTTCGGGGCGACCGCGGCGAAATCCACATCCCCCACCAGCTTGCCGTCCGCCAGGCGGTTGATGCCCACATCGATCAGCACCACCCCCTCCTTGACCATGTCCTCGCCGATGAAACCGGGGATGCCCACCGCCACGATCACGATGTCGGCCCGGCGCGTCTCGTCCAGCAGGAGCGGCCGTGGGGTCTCGATGTGGGTCAGGGTGACGGTGGCGTTGCCGATGTCGAAGTCATTGGCCAGCATGATGGAGATCGGCTTGCCGACGATGTTCGAGCGGCCGATGACCACGCAGTGCTTTCCCCTGACCGGTATGTCGTAGAACTGCAGCAGCTTGCAGATGCCGTAGGCGGTCGCCGGGCGGAAGGCCTTCTGGCCGAGGGCCATGCGGCCGAAATTGGTGGGGTGGAAACCGTCGATGTCCTTTTCCGGGGCGATGGCGTTGATGACGTTCTGCTCGTTGATATGGGACGGCAGCGGCAGCTGGACGATCACGCCGTCCGTACCCGGGTCGTTGTTGATGGCGCCGATCTTCGCCAGGAGTTCCTGTTCCGTGACCGTTTCCGGCAGGCGGATCAGGTTCCCCTCGAAACCGGCCCTGCCGCAGGAGGCGATCTTGGATTTGACATAGGATTCGCTGGGGGCGTGCGTGCCGACCAGGATGATGGTCATATGCGGCTTGCGCAGGCCGGAATCGAGATAGCCGGCGACCTTTCGGGAAATATCGGCCACCAGGCTCTCAGCGCACTTCTTACCGTCCAGCAGTTCCATGGTTTATACGGCTCCTCGTTTCAGAATGTCCCTACGCCCCGCTTCCATCGGAGAAACCGGGCACCTTGAAGTAGTACCACAAATCGGCGGGAGCCGCAACCAAGGGGCGCCATTTGGTCGCCCGGCCACCGCCGGGACCTATTCGGCTACCATCATGAGGCGGTCGCGCCCGCCGGCCTTGGCGGCGAACAAGGCGTCATCCACCTTCTTCAGGCATTCGTCGATGCTCATCCCCGGCCTGAACGCGCCGAGCCCCACGCTCATGGTCGTCGTGATCTTCCGTCCCTCCCACGGCACGGCCGTTTTCCGCATATTGACCAGGAGTTTCTCCGCCACCGTCCGGGCCTTGGGCAGGTCGGTCTCCGGGAGGATGACCAGAAACTCCTCCCCTCCCCAGCGCCCGCAGAAATCCCCGGCGCGGACATGGGTGCGCAGGACCTCGGCGATGGCCCTGAGTACGCGGTCGCCGGCCATGTGCCCGTAGCCGTCGTTGATGGCCTTGAAATGGTCCAGGTCGCAGAGCAGGATGGAAAAGTGTTTGTGGTACCTCTCGGAACGGCTCTTTTCCGACTCCAGCCGGGCCATGATCTCCCAGCGGTTGGCAAGGCCGGTGAGGAGGTCGGTCCGGGCCGAGAATTCCAGCCGGGCATTGAGCTCCATGAGCTGGGACTGGTAGCCGTCGCTGATGGAAACGATCTTGTTGAAGCGCCGCACGAGCTTGGCATGCCTGCCCACGACCCGCTCCAGTTCGGACGTGAGCGGGTTGCCGGCGGCGGCGCTCTCCTGGAGCAGGGTGCGCAGCTCCTTGAGCGTCTCGTCCTCGGCCGGCTTCCGGGCGGCCGGCGCGGCAGGCCCGGCGGACGGCTCCGCAGACGCCGGCAGGTCCGGGAACTTCTCCTTGTGCTGCCACGCCCCCAGCTGCCGGGTGGTGGACTTGATGCACTCGGGGCAGATCCCGTGGCTGAACATGATCTCCGCATGGGTGCCGAAATAGGTTTCCAGGCGCTGCCAATAGTCGTTGTCGGTACGGATGTTCTTGCAATAGATGCAGAGCGGCAGGGCGACGTCCTTGAGCTGGCGGTACTTGTAGGTGGTGTCCTCGATCTGCTTCATCATCTCCCGGAGCTGCATCTGGTAGGTGTCGCTGATGACCAGCGTCTTGTTCAGCTTGCGCAGGAGCGCGCGGTAGCCCTCGGCAAGGGCGCCGTACTCGGCCATCAGGTCCGGTGGCGGGGAGGAGGACTCGGCAAGGATGCGGCCGGCCCGCTCCAGGGTGGGGTCCGTCGCCGCTATTTTCGTTTTTTTGCGGGCCATGGCGCCTCCCTATTCGGTGGCGGCAACAATGGAAAACGGCAGCGTAACCTCTTCCTGGAACTCTTCGGCCAAATCGAGGGAACGGGGATTCTCCGTATCGTAGCGCCAGACGATGTCCACCTTGGCCCCCCTGGCATGGGCGTCCTCCAGGAGGTCGAGCAGGTCGAGCACGCACTTGGTGCTGCTGCTGTTCATATAGCTGATGTCGATGTCGAGATGAAGCTCGTCCGCACCGGCGAGGTACTCCTTCACCCAGTCGAAAACCGGGGCATAGAAGCCGAAGGAGTTCTCGGGGTAGGACTCCCCCGAGATGCGCATCTTCCGCTCGGCAAGGTCGAACCGGATCAGCGGCGTGGATGATGACTGCGGCATATCAAGCATATTCATTCTGTTTCCCCCTACACCTGCGCGGTCAGCGTAAAAAAGGCATACTGCCCGTCAATGTCCCGTATGGAATATTCCAGCTTGGCGACGGCCCGCTTGGCGATTTCCATCAGCCCGATCCCCGCCCCCAACGCCCCCGGCGGCACCTCGTTGCGCAACTGCTGCCGGATCCGTTTTTTCAGCTCGTCGCGCTCATAGCCGTTGACGGCGTCGATCCGCGCGCTGAGTTCGGCAATGTCCGCCGTCTTGATCAGGTTGCCGGAGGTCACGGCGTAGCTCTCGCCCCGCTTGGCGATGATGATGGTGGCCGAGGCGGTGTCTCCGCTGTTGATCTCCCGCGAAACCAGATAGTTGCGGGCGTTCTGGGTCATCTCGATGTAGACGGCGAACACGTCCTGCACCGCCATGCGGGCGATGTTCTCCGCCGCCAGGTGGTTCCTGATGGCGGTGCCGATCTCCTCGATGATGCTGTGGGAAAACGGCCCGTTGAAACACATCATGATGCCTTCCTGGGAAAATTCCTCTCTGAGCTTAAAGAGGTCCATCGTTGCCTCCTTGCCTGAAATGGCCGATCAATCGTTTGTGGGGCGCTCCGGACGGAACCCCACCAGGGTGACGTCGTCGCGCTGCCGGTTCGCGCCCCGGTACTCCGACAACGTCCGTTCGAAGGCCTCGGCCTGCGCCGGCATGGCAAGGCGGGCCTGCCCGGCCAGCATGGCCTTGAAGCGCTGCGAGCCGAAGCCGTAGCGCAGGTCGCCGCCCGGTTCGTCCAGAAGTCCGTCGGTGGTGAGATAGCAGGCGTCGCCCGGGGCCAGCGCCACCTCGTGGTTCGTATAGGCGAAATCCTGCCTGGAGCCCTTGTAGCCCACCCGCTGGTGGTCCCCCTTGATTTCGCGCACCCCTTGAGCCGAGGCGATGTAGAGCGACAGCCCCGCCCCGGCGAACAGGAGCCGCCCGGCCCGCCGGTCGAGCAGGCAGAGGGCGATATCGAACCCGGCATCCACGTCCCGCAGCCGCAGCGTCTGCTGCATGACGCGGTTCAATTCCCGCAGGATACGGGCCGGGTCGTCGGAACAGATCACATCGACCACGTGGTTCATGACCGAGTTGACGGTCATGGTCATGAAGGCGCCGGGGACGCCGTGGCCGGTGCAGTCGATGCACGCCAGAAGGCTGTGGCCCGGGAACTCCCGCAGGTAGTAGAAATCCCCCCCCACGATCTCCTTGGGACGGTACAGCACGCAGTGCTCGCCCAGGCAGCGCGCCATGAGCTCCGCTTCGGGCAGGATCGAGGTCTGGAGCGTGCGCGCATAACTGATGCTCTCCATGATCCGGTTGCGGGACTCCTCCAGCATCCGGTTGGCGGTGGAGAGCTCGTCCGTCCGCTCCCTGACCTTGGCCTCCAGATTGTTGGTGTAATCGGCGACCGTCCCGGTCATGGCGTTGAAGGTGGCCGTCAGTTCGCCGATCTCGTCCCGCCGCGTGACCGGCAGCGTGATGTCGTAGCGCCCGCCGGCGACCTGGCGCGTGGCGGCCGACAGGTTGGTAAGCGGCGCCAGCACCATGCGGTTCATGAGGAGGGCGATGGTCACGATCACCAGCAGCAGCGAAGCAAACATGATGACGACGATGGGCAGGAATTCCCCCATGCTGATGACGCGGGAGACATCCACCAGGACTACGTTGAACCAGTCCACCCCCGGCATGAAGGAGATGGCCGCCAGGTAGTTCTTGCCGCCGAAGCGGGCGGGGAACGCCACCACCTCGCTCTTCTGGGAGGCCAGCGTGGCGATGGCCGCACGCAACTCCTCCCGTTTCCCGCGTTCGTCCATCAGGCTGTAGATGGTGACCTTCTTGTCCTTGTCCCGTTCGTTGGCGTTGTGTTCCACGATCTTGCGGTTTTCGTGGGCCTGGACAATGCCGGAGCGGTCGATGAGTATGGTCGAGAGCCCCTTTTCCTTGGAATAGACGATTTCGTTGAGGAAGTCGGTGATGTCGAGGCCGCTGCTGGCGATGCCGATCTTTTTGCCGTCCGCTCCCTTCATGATGGCGTTGATCCACACCTTGCTCTTGTCGATCAGGCGGTCGTAGTCCAGGTTGAGGGCGTAGCCGTCCACCTCGCGCATGGTGGCGAAGTACCACGCGTCCGCCGGGTTGCCGGCGTGCAGGACCGTGGTCTTGGGAGCGCCCCGCTTGTCCCCCTCCGAGATGGAGTAGTAAGTGCGGGAGGCGGCGAGGGTTATGTTGCAGCTGCGGTCCCGGAACGAGCGCCGGTAGCTTTCCAGCTGCTCCAGGGCCTCCCGCCTCTGCCGGGGGTCCGCCTCCGCCACGGCCCAGTTCTTCAGGACCGGATCGTCGGACATCTTCCGGGCCAGGGCCACCTCCCGGTCGATGATGGAAATGATTTTGTTTTTCTCCAGCAGGGCTTCCTTGGTGGCGAAACGCTGGGCAAAAACGGCGATGATGCGATTGCTCCCGCTGTAAAAGGCAAACAGCGTCACCACACCGACCGCCAGGTACACAAGGACGATGATGGTAATGAACTTTGCTTTGATGCTGCGGAGTTCCATGAGGGGTTCCCGGTGGCCGGATCAATGCGGCTTCGTGTTTACAGTGATGCACAAGATTACAAAAAAATTGCCCGAATGCAATCTCTGATTGTATGCGGAAGGCTTTTCGCGACTCGGTTCGGATCAGGGCCGGGATTCGCGTACCTGGCGATTATGGCGGGTGAGTTCGCGCAGATGGTGGCGCAGGGCCGGCTCGGACACCAGGGAGTTTACGACGAAATAACGGCCGAGGGGCTGCTGCATCGACCGTTGATGCAGCAGAATGATATTGAGTTGCGACGGGGAAAGCAACCCCAGCGCCACCGCCCGCTCGCCGAACGAACCGACGATATGGGTCGCGCGCAGGATCGCCGCCACATCCTCTTCCCTGAGCCACCCCCACCTGCAGGCGTAATCCCCCAGCGGAGGGCGCAGATCGCGCTGCCACATGAGCGCGCGCACCACCGCCTGGTAGGACACGACGCCGCGGTAGTAGAGATAGAGCCCCAACTTCAATTCGATGGCGGGGAGCTCCCCTTCGTAGTACTGCTCGCCCTCGGCACGTTCGGCGACCGGGGCCTGGGAGAGGACGGGCTTGGTGCCGTGCCCGCGGCGCAGGTGAATCACGGCGGGCTTCCGGGTCTTGAGGTAGTCGCTCAGCAGCTTGTAGGCCTCGACCGAGCGGCGGAACAGCTCCGTGCGCCGGAACGGGTCACCCACCCCGCCGCAGGCGTCGGGATGGCACTCCCGGGCGCGGTTCCGATACGCGTTCTTCAGCCCCTCCGGCTGGATGTAGCAGAGAAAGTCCCTGGTGACCTCCGCCGTGGGGAACAGGATGCGGCACGCATCCATCAGTTGTGTTTCCTGATTGGGTGTCATACGTTCGGGACCATGTACCGGCAAGTTGCCATCTTCTTGCTGGTATACCCGAAATCGGGACGAATGACCAGCCGGTATTCAGCGGCGGGTGGTGCCGGACCACTTCTCCGTTGTGCCCGCCCCCCTGCCGGGGGCAGGAACAACAATGCGCGGCACCGTTTCCCGCCGTATTTCACGGAGATGCCCGTGCCGCGCCCGACGTCCGCCGGGGCGGCACGCCCTTTTGTTTGACAGCGACCCGGCAAAGCTGGTACGCTGGTAACATCCGTGGACGACGACATCACGGTGCAGACCGTGTCACGTGCGTCGCCACATCATGCTCCGGAGCAGTCCGGAGTTTTTTTATTGTGATGAATGATGGAAATTTAATCGTCGGGAATACGGGGGAGCAGTATGGCAACCAAAAAACTAGCGGCGGGGGATTGTATCGAGGCGCGCTGCACGCGCTGCCGGGCGGTGCTCAATCATACGATCGTCGCCATGGTCGGGGAAAAAATCATCAGGGTCGAGTGCAACACCTGCCGCGGGATGCATAACTACCACGGCGAGAAGGCGGCCAGGGAGCCGGCGGCACGGACCGCCCGGACGGCAGCAACCGCCGCCCCCCGCAAAACGAGGAAGGACCCGGCGGCAGCCGAACGGGAAGAGTGGGAGGCCCTCAGCCCGGCCATGGAGCCGGAGCGGGCGCTTCCCTACGACATGAACGGCAAGTTCCGCGTGAACAGCCTGGTGGCGCACCCGGTGTTCGGCCTCGGCGTCGTCAAGGCGGTCGCCGCGCCCAACAAGATGCAGGTGCTGTTCCAGGACGGCAAAAAGCTGCTCCGCTGCGGGTAGCCTTGCCTTTGGGGGCAAGGGGCGATGGCGGACGGGATGCCGGGCGGCCGCGCTGTTTCGTGGCGGAAGAGGCAGCGAAACAGGCTGGTGCCAGCCAGAATCTTTTAAAAAAGGGACTCCCGCGAGTCCCCTTTTTTATGCCCGGAACGGGCCTGCGCAGCGGCGCAGGCTCCCGGCCGGAAAGCGCTAGCCCAGCTCCAGCGGCGGCTCCGCAAGGGCGGCCAGTTGCTCGCGCAGGTCGAGGATGTGCTCCCCCCAGTAGCGGACGGTATTGAACCAGGGGAACGTGGCGGGAAAGACCGGGTCTTCCCAGCGGCTGGCGAGCCAGGCGCTGTAATGGAGCATGCGCAGGGCGCGCAGGACCTCGACCAGGCGCAGCTCCGCGGGATTGAAGTCGAAGAACTCGTTATACCCCTCCGCCAGCACCTCCAGTTGGGCGATCCGGCGCTGGCGGTCGCCGGAAAGCATCATCCAGAGATCCTGAACCGCCGGGGCCATGCGCGCGTCATCGAAATCCACGAAGTGGGGGGCATTGTCGCGCCACAGGATGTTGCCGCTGTGGCAGTCGCCGTGGGAGCGGAGGTAGCGGACCGGCCCGACCTCGGCCAGGATGCCGTCCACCGCCTCCAGCAGTTGATCGGTCACGGCGGTGTAACTTGCCCGGTACTCCTCCGGGATGAAGCGTTCGCGGATCAGTGCCACGCTGGCATGGCCGAAACTCCGGCTGTCGAGGACAGGCCGGCAGGCGAACGGCTGCACGGCCCCGATGAGATGGATGCGGCCCAGCATGCGGCCGAGGATCAGCAGGTTGTCCAGGTTGTCGAACTCCGGGGCATGCCCCCCCTGGCGCGGGTACAGGGCGAACCGGAATCCGTCGTGGTGAAAGAGGCTCTCGCCGGCGGCATTGGTCCAGGGGGCCACCACCGGCAGTTCGTGTTCGGCCAGTTCAAAGCAGAAGCGGTGTTCCTCGACGATCTGCGCGTCGCTCCAGCGGCCGGGGCGGTAGAACTTGGCGATCAGCGGCAGCCCGTCCTCGATGCCGACCTGGTACACGCGGTTCTCGTAACTGTTCAGGGCAAGGGTGCGGCAATCGCAGCGAAACCCCTGGCTTTCAACGGCATCCATGATGAAAGCGGGGACAAGGGTCTGGAAGGGATGGGGGCTTTGGGGCATTGGGCGTAGGTCTCCGTGGCGCTGCGAGCTGGAGGCACCATACCACCAATTGGCGCGGGAGCCAAGGACAAGCGTGCCGACAACGCCCCGATGCCCGCAACTACCCGTTCCCAGCAAAGAAAGGCGGCCTTCCGCACGGGAGAGCCGCCTTTCTTGCCGTGCCTGCAGCGCAATGCCCAGGGCTTCAGAGCCCCCGGGGCTACTTCCCTCCCGGAATCTTCATGTTGATCTTGGCATGGCAACCGTTGCAATAGGCCTCCGAAACGTCGTGCGCCCGATGGCAGACCGTGCAGCCGATCTCTCCCAGGTGGGATTTGTGCGGGTTGCGCACGGGAGGTTTGGCGGATGTGGTCTTGGCCGCCAACTCCTCATAGCTGCCGTGACAGGCGAGGCAGCGTTCGTTCGCCACTTCGGCCCCCTTCTCCGGCAATCCCTTGCCGTGGCAGGCCCCACACCCCACGTTGCTTTTGGCATGGATCGCGTCCAGATGCGCAGAGCCGGCCCACGACACGGTTTTTTCCTCGATCAGGGCCATATCGGCCTGGGCCGGTTTGCCCCAGGAGGTCTTGGTGCCGGCAAGCCCGAACACCTTGCCCGGCTTGTACACGTGACAGGCGGTGCAGGGCACCTTGGGCGCAGCCTTGGCATGGGCAACGTGCAATCCGGTGAAAAAGGCGTTCTTCTCCGGCTTTCCCGCCGCTTTGGACAGGTGGCACTTCAGACAGGCGCCGAGGGAGGTGCCGGATAGTGCCGGATGTTTTTGGGGCAGGAGCTGGGCCAGGTTTTTATGGCATTGCCGGCACGACGCGCCCCCCTTTGCGGCGTCGGCCGCGAAGAGCGGCCCCGCGCCGAGGAGCCCGGCCACCAGGGCCAGGCAGAACAGGTATGACGAACAGCGTAGTATATTCATTGAAGATCGTGCCTCCTTTGAGCGATTGAACGTGAATGGTACCGTATGGATCAGGCCTTTTCCCTGGCCGCGTTCGCTCCGGCGATGCGGCCGAAAACCACGGCGTCGGGCCCGGCGTTGGCGCCCAGGCGGTTGGAGCCGTGCACGCCCCCCGTGACCTCGCCGGCGGCATACAGGTGGGGAATCGGGCTCCCCCAGATGTCGATGACCTGCCCCAGGGCGTTGATCCTGAGCCCTCCCATGCAATGGTGGACCGCCGGCCATTGGGCGACGCTGTAGTAGGGGCCTTCGAGCGCCATCATCTGCGGCGTGAACGGCTTGTTGAACTCGGGGTCCTTGCCCGCCTTGAGGTAGCCGTTGTGTTTCGCGACCGTCTCTTCGAGCGCGGCCGCCGGCACGTCCATCTGCTTGGCCAACTCCGCCAGGGTGTTGGCCTTCCAGACGCGTCCCGCGGCGATGCCTTCGTTGACCTCTTCCATGGTGGTCATCTTGGGGATCATCTTTTCGCCGAACACGGTGAAGGCGCGCTTCATACCGGTATTGATCTCGGCCCGCGCCACGTTGTCGCGCCGCTCCAGCTCGCTGACGAAACGCTTGCCGAGCTTGTTGACGAACACGGAGCCGTTGCCGGGGGAGCGGGACGGATAGAGCGCATAGCGGTCGAGGGTGCCGCTGTCCGGGTCGGCGGTGGGGTACAACTGGATGAAGCACAGTTGGAGGGAGTCGGCGCCGATGGCCTGGGCAAAGCGGATCACCTCTCCCGTGGCGCCGGGTTGGTTGGTGCAGTTGAACGCCGCGGTGATGCTGGGATTGAACATCTGGCGCATCTTGACGTCCCGGCCGAAACCGCCGGAGGCGATGATGAGCGCCTGTTTCACCTTGATATTGCGTTTCCCCTTGCGTGTTTCCACCTCCACGCCCAGCACCGGGCTGGCGGGATCTTTGCGCCAGATCCAACTCACCTTCGTCCCCAGGCGCATCCTGGCCCCGGAACGGTCCGCAATCTTCTTGAGCGCGTACACGAAGCCCCGTCCGGTCCCGTCGAGCGTGACATGGCCGCGGTAGGCCGAATGGCCGCCGATGCGGTTCAGGACCTCTTTCAGCTTGAGGCCCCCTTCATCGATCATCCAGTCAAGCGCCACCGGGGACCCCTCGACCATCATCCGCACCAATTCGGGGTCGTTGTAGAAGTCTCCCCCTTTGAGGGTGTCCTTGACGTGCAGTTCCACACTGTCGTCGCCGCGATCGAGCTTCTGGCGCAACTTGAGCTTGTCGGTCCAGGCGTTGTAACCGCCGCCGTTGATGATGGAGTTGCCGCCGAAGATCGGCATCTTCTCCAGGATGACGACGCTGCTTCCCCGGGAAGCGGCTTCGGCCGCCGCGGAGAGCCCGGCAAAGCCCGAGCCGATAATGACGACGTCGATCTCCTCGTCCCAACTTTTGGGCAGAGGGCGGACGGCCGCGGCATCCGCATCCCGGCCCAGAAGATTCAACGCCAGCCCCGAGGTGGCCGCGAGCGCCCCCATGCCGCCGACGGTCTGGAGGAAACCGCGGCGGCTCATGGCACCGTTGCCGGTTTCCGCCTCCTGATTCGTTCCCGTGTCAACTTCCTGCATACTCTAACTACCTCCCTGAAGAATGAAAATACGGATACCGGGTATCCGCTCACGACCTGAAGCCCTGGCTGCCGTCGCGCCCACGGACAAAACGCCCGGGAGAAAGGGGAGCGGTCCGGTGTTGCCGCAGGCAACGTGGTGTCGCCAGGCCTTTGCGTGTTTAGCATCAAGAATGCCAATGTCCAGCGGACCACAGCCTATTGATTTGTTTGAGTTTTTTTAACAGGATCAAATGGAGCGTGAAAGGCGGGTATTGACTCTGGCAATCACCGGCGAAAAACAAAGGCGAACAATGCAGTGAATACCGTGAGTTACCGCGGTTATTCCCAAAAGCTATCGTTCAATAGCCTTTGGGAATAACGGTCAGCGATGTCCACGTTTGATGCGTTTCCAGAGGGATGGCTGGGAGATGGTGAGCAGGCGCGCGGCAACCGTCTGGTTGCCGTTGGCGCGGGAGAGGGCCTCGTCGATGAGGAGCTCGGCGGCCTGGGTGAAGGTGGGCAGGCTCTCGAAGTGGGCAAAGGGGTTTTCCCGGGGATGCACCCCCGTTTTTTCCGGATCGTGTGCCGCCTGCCCTATGGCGCGGCGAAAATGGTTCACGGAGAGAACGCCCCCCTTGTGGAGACTGACGGCGTCATACACCATTGACTTCAGTTCCCTGACGTTCCCCGGGAACGGGTACGTCATCAGCAACGGCATCAACTCCGGGGGGAGCGTCGGCATTTCCCTGCCGAGCACCCGGGCCGCTTCCTCCAGGAAATGTTCCATCAGAAAGCGGAGATCGTCCTTGCGCTTCCGAAGCGGCGGCACCTCGATAAAATGGGTGCGCAGCCGATAATAGAGATCGCGCCGGAAGGTCCCGGCCGCCTCCTTGGCCGCCAGGTCCTGGTGGGTGGCAACCACGATGCGCGCCGAGAGGCGTTTCGGGTGGTCGCTGCCGAGGGGAAAGTACTCCCCCTCCTGGAGGAGGCGCAGCAGTTTGACCTGGGAAGGGATGGCCAGGTCCCCGATCTCGTCCAGGAAGAGGGTGCCGTTGGCGGCCTCCTCCACCATGCCGTTGCGCACGCCGTCGGCGCCGGTAAAGGCGCCGCGCACGTGGCCGAAGAGGGTGTCGGAAAAGACGGCGTCATCCAGCCCGGCAACGTTCACCGTCACCAGCTTGCCCCTGCGGGCGCCGAGTTGGTGGACCGCCTTGGCCAGAAGCTCCTTGCCGACGCCGCTTTCTCCGGTAATCATGAGCGGTTGCGGGCTTCCGGCCACCGCCTCGATATAGGCGAATACCGCCTGCATGGCGTGGTCGCGGGTGATGATTCCGGCAAAGGCCTCCGGGTGGCTCAGCGTCCCGGAAACGAGGTGATCGGACATCTCCTGGTATTCCCGCCGCATTTCCAGCATCCTGACGGCACGCAGCACGCCCCCCACGATCCGGTCCTCTTCATCGGTTTTGATGAAATAGTCGTACGCGCCGAGCTTCATGCACCTGACGGCCGTATCCAACTGGTTCAGGCCGCTCACGATGATGGTCGTGATCTCGGGGTGGCGTTCTCCTATCTGCTTGAGAAGCTCTTCGCCGGGGAGATGGGGCATGGTGAGATCCAGGAGGACGAGGCCGATCCCCCCCCGGTCTATGATCGACATGGCCTCCCTGCCATCCTGGCACATGAACGTATTGGTGACCCCCGCGCTGCTCTTGAGCGTCAGGGAGAGCCCTTTGAGCCATGCCGGTTCGTCATCGATGATGAGAATGCCAAACGACGGATATTTGTTCATACGCTGTCAACCTCCTGTGCGCAGGGAAACGACAGGGTTACCGTGGTTCCCCGGTTGGGCGCCGAATCGAACGCCAGGGTCCCGCCGTGGTCTTTGACGATGCCGGCCGAGATCGACAGTCCGAGACCGGTTCCGCCGCGGGTCCGTTTGGTGGTGAAGAACGGATCGGTCACGTGGGGCAACTGCTCGGGGGCGATGCCGACCCCCTCGTCCCGTATCCGGACGATCACGGTCCCGGCGGCGGGGTCGAAACGTGTGGCGAGGAAGATGCTCCGGCCGCTGTCGGGAAGGGCCTGGCAGGCGTTTATTATCAGGTTCACGACCACCTGCTCGATCTGCTGGGCGTTGCCGGAGATGCCGGGGAGGCCGTCTGCGAAGTCAACGATGAAGGTACCGGTTGAGCTGCTGATGGTGGGCCCGACGAGTTGAATCGCCGTCCGGGCCACCGCGTTGACGTCGAGGCATTCCCTGTCGCCGGCATCGTCACGCCGGGCGAAATCCTTGAGGCCGTTCACGATCCGCTTGATTCGCCGGGCCCCTTCGTAGATCTCGTCGAGCACCCGGGGCAGTTCCTCCCGCAGTTCCGTATAGGGGATGCCGCCAATGGGGAAGTCACCGTGGGCGCGGTAGTGTTCTTCGAGGATGCGCACCGCATCCCGGTGGGATCTCTGGATAAACGGCATGTGGAGGAGGGTCAGGCCGTTGGGGTTGTTGATCTCGTGGGCCACGCCGGAAACGAGGGTCCCGAGTGCGGCCATCTTGCCGGCCTGAACCAGTTGCTGCTGGTTGAGGCGCAGCTCCTCCAGCGCCCGGGAAAGCGATTCGGTTCGCTGCCGGACCTTTTCCTTCAGCGAATAGGACCAGAGGACCATCCCCCCCAGGACGACCGAGAGGACAATGATGACCGCCGAAGCCGATTTCGCTATCGCCGCCCCGGAAATCCTCCGTGGTTCCAGGACGCCGAGCCATTTGTTGTAGATCGCGTCGTACTGACCGGTCTTCTTGAGGATGGTAAGCCCCTCGTTGAAGCGCGACAACAGTTCGGTATTCCCCTTCCCGACGGCAAAGGAAAGCCGCTGGGTCACGACGTTTTTTGCAACCGGCACCAGATTGGTCAGCTTGTTTTCGCGGATGATGTACGTGCCGGGGAGCATGGCCACGACGGCGTAATCGGCGTTCCCCGCGGCAAGCAGGCGAAGCGCCTCGGCGTGGGTATTGGTCGGTATCAGGTCGCGCGGGTCGCAGATCGGGCTCAGGTAGTCGAACATGCTGCCGTTGCGGAGCAGCAGGACCTTTTTGCCGCGCAACTCCTGCAGCGAACTCACCATCGGCGTCCCCCTGCGGGCGAAGATCGTCTGATTGACGATGGCATGGGGCGCCGAAAAGTCCATGATCCTGGATCTCTGCTCCGTGTTGTTGACCCCGGCGATCAGGTCCACCCGCCCCGTCACGAGCCAGTCCAGCACATCTGCCAGGGGCCCGACCCGGATCTCCACCTTCAGCCCCATCACGTCTGCCACGGCCCTGGCCAAGTCAATGGTGAACCCGGCCGGCTGCCCGTCCTTGTCCAAAAACTGGTACGGAGGGTAGTTGTTCATATGGCCCACGACGATCTTGTCGCGCCATTCCGCCGCTGTCGCCGGCGCGGCGGCAATGCCCGCAAGAAAAAAAGCCAGCACCGCGGCGGCCGCCAGGGGGGGTGCCGACAGGGCACGACAGCAAACGAGCGCCTGGGCGAGACACCGCCCCGGCCAGCGGAAGAGAGTGGTTTTCCGGAGAGACGGGAGGGGCGGAGGGATGGCGGTACCGTTACATCCGGAAGGTCTCATACGGGTTGAACATCCTTTCGACAACTCGACGCAACGGACACAGGGAACGAGGGCTGGGGCACATGGGGAGCGTGCGGCATGGGGAGCCGGCAAGGAGCGTACCTCTGCCACCGGAACGTGTCAACGTATACTTTTCAACGACTTAGCACTGAAACGGGCGGAAGCTCAATGGGGGGAGAACTGCCGGGTGCGCCATGGCGGGAGCAAAAAGTCCCCGGGTGCGCTAGCGCGAGAACTCCTGCGGGGTCGTATCCCCGGGAGCGGGTGGCGGGTTGCGCAGGGTCTGGCGGGGGACGCGCACATAGGGGACGAACTTGACGACCTTTTTTTCCGCCCTTCCCTGTTGTGCGGATTCCACCAGGTCGTTGATCTGGCCCAGCATGACCGCTTTCATGGTGCTGTCCACCGGCTGGGGCTCTTTATGGCGCTCCAGTTGCTTGAGGCGGTCGAAGACCTTCTTGGCATAGACTTCGCTTTTTCCCGGCGTTTGGCTGTTGTAGCAACCGATGGCCTTCCAGTTGTAGCCGTATTTGCTGATGCAGGTGGCCAGTATCCAGGCCCCGGTCTTCGTATTGTAACAGGCGTCTCCGAGATGTTGCCACCGTTTTTCCCCGAGCACCGGCTTCCAGATGGTGTTGATCTGCATCAGCCCGATATCGAAGGTCCCGTTGCTGTTCCTGTTGATCGTTTCCGGGGCGAAATTCGACTCGACCTTGGCGATGGCCCGCAATACCAGCGGGTTGATGCCGTACATCTCTCCGGCCTCATCGAAGCAGAAGGAGCAGGCATCCCGCCGGGCAACGCCGACAACGACGAGCGCCAGAAGGCACGCCATTTTCAGATGTTTCGTCGTCATGACCTCTCACCCTTCACCATCGGGGAACGCGGGGGCCGGCCGGCGCATCATGCCGGAGCAGGCAGGAAAGAAACGCGGCGGGACCCATCCAGCACCTTCCCGAGTTCTGCGATCAGTTGTTCGTCCAGGCCGAGCCGGGCCGCTTCGGGGAATTCCACGAGCGGCCGGTCCGGCTCGGCGCCCAGGCTCAGGCCGCAGGTCCTGGTGGCCGCGTTCACGAGCCGGACGATGGCAAGGACCGTGTCATCGGGATCGAAATGCTCACCGGAATGCCGGTCCACGGCCGCGCGATACACGGCGGGCATGTTCCAATGCTCCATCAGGCGGGTGCCCTGCTCCACGTGCAGTTCGCCGAAGATCTCCAGGAGCAGCTCCCGCTCCAGCGCGGCCTGGGCGACCCCTGCGCCGGTTATCCGTTCCAGGGCCTTGATCAGGTACAGCTTGCCCACATCGTGGAGCAACCCCGCCAGGTAGGCCTGCTCCGCCAGGCCGCGGTTGCCGGTGTTCATGGCGACCCAGCGGCAGCCGACGGCGCAGCCGTGGGAATGGAGCCACAACTCCTGCATGATGGCGTTGACCGTGCCGTTGTGCGAGGCGTGGAGCGCAGCCTGGGAGGCCGCCATGGCCAGGTTGGACACGTGATGCGCCCCCAGCCGGATCAGGGCGTCCTTGATCGTCTCCACCTTGACCCGCCCGCTGTAGCTGGACGAATTGGCCATATTCAGGATCTGGCCGGCAAGGGCTTGGTCGTCGTTGGCCGTGTCCGCCAGTTCGTCTATGGTGTAATCGAGGTCGGAGAGCAGGTGGATCAGCTTGAGGGCTATGGGATGGAAGACCGGCAGGTCGATGGGCTGTATCGACAGAAGCCGCCGGATCGTCAGCGAAATGGGCATTCGGCAATCCTTGGGAACTGGCTGGGCAAAACCGGCCATGCGGTATCACGTGTCTGCAACTGACGGTGTCACGAAGATCCGGCGCGCGACCGGGTACTGGGTACTCCCGGAGTACCCGGCGGCCCGGTGCTCCTCCCCGGCGCCGGCAGCGTCCCGTCGCCGCGCAACCGCGCTCCGTATGCGCACGGGGGGAAATCATAGCGTCGATAGCCGAAAAAAGCAAGAAAGGTGAACGTCCCGGCCAGGGGCAAATCCCATAAAAATTGTGGATTTGCCCAACGGCGCATCTGTTGGTTGTCTCATCCGCCAATTCTGCTAAAATAAAGCTTTCTTCAAATCCATGCCCGTTGAAAGGAACATCATGCGCAGATTGCTCCTGGCCGTCCTGGCCACCCTGATTGCCATCCCGGCTTTTGCCGCCGAGGCCCCGCAAACCGAAGAACAAAAGACCCTCTATGCCATCGGCCTCATCGTGGCCCGCCAATTGTCCGTTTTCAACCTCACCCCGGCAGAGCTCGACCTGGTGCGGCAGGGGCTGACGGACGGAACCGCAGGGACCAAACCCCTCGTGGAAGTGGAAGCCTATCTGAAGAAGGTCCAGGAGCTGGCAACCGCGCGGCGCAATGCCAAGGGAGAAAAACTGGCTGCCGCGGCGGCGGCGTTCCTCGCCCAGGCCGGCCGGGAGAAGGGGGCCGTCACCACCAAGAGCGGCATCGTCTACCTCTCCCTGAAGGAAGGCGCCGGCGTCGCCCCCACGGCCAGCGACAAGGTCAAGGTGCATTACCGCGGCACCCTGACCGACGGGACCGAGTTCGACAGCTCCTACAAGCGGGGCGAACCGGCCGAATTCCCCCTGAAGGGGGTGATCCCCTGCTGGACCGAGGGGGTACAGCTGATGAAGGTGGGCGGCAAGGCCCGACTGGTCTGCCCCGCCGCGACCGCCTACGGCGAACAGGGCAACAGTTCCATCCCCGCCAATGCGGCGCTGGTCTTTGAGATCGAACTGCTCGGCGTGACGAAGTAGGCCGTCCGCAGCCGGCAACGGGTGCAGCGGTTCTGTCGCATCCGTTCGCAGCCGTTGCCGGTTACGCCGAGGTCATGAGGGTTCTTCCCCCTCATGGTCGTCGCCGAGGAAATCCCCGAAGTCGATCACATCCCGCACCTTGGCCAGCAGCCTCTTCGGCCACCGGTCGATGGGAATCCTGGTCAGTATCTTGACCTCCTCGAACGTCAGGTCCACGTCGCCGGGCAACTTGTCGGCAAGCTCCGAAGCCCAGCGGGTCTCTTCCGGCGTCAATGCCGCCACCAGCAGCGCCTTATCGGCCTTTGTCATAGGGTCCTCCGGGATCTCGCATGATTTTTCCGCAAGCCTACAGGGAAATTTTCGGGGACACAACCCCTATTTCCCGGCGCAGCCTCCCGCTCCGTGAGCCGTAGCCCCCTGGCGGCCGCTTGCTTTTTCCGTCATCGTGATAGACTTTCCTTCAGGGGCCGTCGGGCCTCTCAAGCCAACGCCGCACAGCTATCACATCACGTAAGAAGGAGCTATCATGGACTTGCAACTGAACGGTAAAAAGGCGCTCGTCTCCGGCTCGACCAAGGGGATCGGCCTTGCCATAGCCACCGCACTGGCGCGGGAAGGGGCGCACGTCGTCGTCAACGGGCGTGACCGCGACTCCCTGGCGGCGGCACTGAAACAGATCGCCAACGCCCTGCCGGGCGCATCGGTGGAAGGCTTCCACGGCGATCTCGCCCACGTCGAAGAGGTGGACCGGCTGCGCCGGCACCTCCCCTCCCTGGACATCCTGGTGAACAACCTGGGGATCTACGAGCCAAAGCCTTTCGAAGAGATTTCCGACGAAGAGTGGCTGCGTTTTTTCCAGGTCAACGTGTTGAGCGGCGTCCGCCTTGCCAGGGCGTACCTGCCGGGCATGAAGGAGCAAAACTGGGGGCGGGTCCTCTTCATCAGCAGCGAGAGTGCCATCCAGATCCCGGCCGAGATGATCCATTACGGCATGACCAAGACGGCGCAACTGGCGGTTTCCCGCGGCCTGGCCGAGACCTGCGCCGGCACGGGAGTGACGGTCAATGCGCTCCTGCCGGGCCCGACCCGTACGGCGGGCGTGGACGGGTTCGTGGCGAAACTGAGCGGCGGCACATCCTTTGCCGATTTCGAGAAGGAGTTTTTCCGGACCGTGCGCCCGGCCTCGCTGCTCAAACGCTTCGCCACCCCGGAAGAGGTCGCCAGCCTGGCCGTCTACGTGTGCAGCCCCCTCTCCTCGGCCACCAACGGCGCGGCCCTGCGGGTCGATGGGGGGGTGGTGCGGGCCTGCTTCTAGCGGCTCTTCGGGGATGATGCAGGCCGGAAAAAAAGGCCGGCACCCCACCCGGGGTGCCGGCCTTTCGTCTTCGCAGCATGCCGATCATGCGTCCCCCGCCCGTTCCAGGAAGTGGAGGCCGATCCGGGGCGGATTCAGGCGGACAACCGTGCGCTGCCATTCACGGAGAGAGCAGCGCCTTGTCGTCCCCAAAGGAGGCGTGGCGGATCTCATGGAACTTTTCGATCAGCTTTTCCACCGTCAGTTCCCGTTTCGCCTCCCCCTCCACGTCGAAGATGATCTCCCCCTTGTCCATCATCAGCAGGCGGTTGCCGAACTCGATGGCATGGCTCATGTTGTGGGTGATCATCATCGAGGTGAGCTTGTACTCCCTGATGAACTTGTCGGTCAGCTCCAGGACGATCTGGGCGTTCTTGGGATCGAGCGCCGCCGTATGCTCATCCAGCAGGATGAGTTCCGGCTTGGAGAGGACCATCATCAGCAGGGTCAGGGCCTGGCGCTGCCCGCCGGAAAACATGGCGAGGTTTTCCTTCATCCGGTCCTCCAGCCCCATCTTCAACTGGACCAGCTCCGAGCGGAAGAACGCCCTCATCCTGTTGTTCAGGCTCCGTTTCAGCCACTTGAACCCCTTCCGGTAGGTGATCATCATGTTGTCTTCCAGGCTCATGTTGGAGGCGGTGCCGAGGAGCGGATTCTGGAAGATCCTGCCGATGTACCGGGCCCGCCGGTACTCCGGCTCCCGCGTGATGTCCCTGCCGTTGGCCAGGATGGCGCCGCGGCTCGGGATAATGGTGCCGGCCACGAGGTTGAAAAGCGTGGACTTCCCGGCGCCGTTGCTGCCGATGACGGTGATGAAATCCCCCTCCTTGACCTTCAGGTCGATATTGCTGATGGCCAGGTTCTCGTTCACCGTGCCGGGATTGAACAGCATGGATACGTTCTTGAGCTCGATCATTTCTCCACCACCGCCTTGATGGCAACCTTTTTCAGTTTTTTGGCCTGGGTCAGGACCAGCAGTATGATGATCAGGATGCCCTTGATCAGGTTCAGGTCGTTGGGCGTCATGTGGATGACATAGCCGTAATACCTGCCCAGGTACAGCACCGCATGGAAAAGTATCGAACCGAGGATGGCGCAGAGGGTCAGGACGCCGATGCGGTTGCTCTTCATGATCAGAAACTCGCCGATCATGACCGAAGCCAGGCCCGAGACGATGATCCCCTGCCCCAGCCCCACATCGGCAAACCCCAGATACTGGGCCGCAAAGGCGCCGGACACGGCCACCAGGCCGTTGGACAACCCCACGCCGATGGTCTTTAGGGTCTTGGGGTTGACCCCCTGGGAGATGACCATCTGCTCGTTGTTGCCCATGGCCCCCAGAGTCATGCCCAGGTCGGTGCGGAAGAACAGGTCGATCAGGACCTTGATCACGATGGCCACCACGATGAAGAACAGGAGCAGGATGTACTCGTCCGGGATCACGTCCGTGAAACGCTCGGAAACGTTCGTCAGGATGGTTTCATGCTGCAGGACCGGCACATTGGCCCGGTTGCCCAGGATGCGGATATTGACGGAGTAGAGCATGGTCATGGTCAGGATGCCGGCCAGGAGGTTGGGCACCCGCAGGTGGTTGTGGATCAGCGCCGTGACCATGCCCGCCAGCACCCCGCCGGCGAATGCGATCAGGAGCGCCAGCCAGAGGTTCACATCCAGCAGGATGCACTGCACCATGAGGGCGGCCCCCAGGGGGAACGAGCCGTCCACCGTCAAATCGGGGAAATCCAGGACCCGGAAGGTGATGAACACCCCCAGGACCATGATCCCGTAAATCAGTCCTTCTACCAGAATGCCTTCGATCATAGCGATGCCGTGTACCCTTCGTGAAATGATCCTCAAAAGACAGGTTTGCCACGGAGACGCGGAGACACGGAGGTGAGCAAAGCCCCAAGGCCGCACCAAAACCGGGCGGCCCGGCGCCGGCTCACCATTTTAGTCAAAAAATCCCGTGTCTCCGCGGCTCCGTGACCCAACCGCCGGTTGCTACTTTTTGGTCAACTTGCCGTTTTCCACGACCTTGTTGGCGCTCTTGACGATATCCTTCGGGATGGTCAGGCCGAGTTTCCTGGCCGTATCCAGATTGACCAGCAGGTCGATGTCCGAGGTCTTGGTCATGAAGCGGGTCGGCATCTGCTCCGGCTTTTTGCCCTTGAGGATCTCGACGATCATCTTGCCGGTGGCACGCCCCATCTTGTAATAGTCGAATCCCCAGGCGGCCAGGATGGCGTGATTCTCGGCCGAACTCGGGTCGGCCGACATGATCGGCACCCGGTTCTTCATGGCCACGTCGGCGACGGCGCTCATGGCCGACACCACCGTGTTGTCGGTGCTGACGTACAGTGCATCCACCCGGCGGACGATGGACTGGGTGGCCTCCTTCACCTCGGACGACTTGGACACCGTGGTCTCCACGTACTCGATCCCCAGATCCTTGCAGGCCTGCTTCACGACACCGGCCAGCACCACGGCGTTCTCCTCGGAACTGGTGTAGATATGGCCGAGGCGTTTGACCTTCTTGATCTTGAGCAGCAGTTGGATCTGCTGCTTCACCGGGGTCATATCCGAAACGCCGGTGACCGTCTTGCCCCCCTTGTGCAGGGAGGCCACCAGACCGGCCTTCACCGGATCGGTCACCGCCGAGAAGACGACCGGCGTCCCCTTCAGGGTGTTCACCAGCGACTGGGCGGTCGGCGTGGCGATCCCCACCGCCAGGGTCACCTTTTCCGACTTGAACTTGTTGGAAATGGACGAGGCGGTGCCGATATCGCCGTTGGCGTTCTGCAGGTCGTAGTCCGCCGCGATCTTCGCAGCGGCAAGCTCATCCTTGATGCCTTTTTCAACGGCATCGAGGGCGGGATGGGCCACGATCTTGGATATGCCGATGAGCACCTTTTTCGGCGGGGCAGCGGCAAAAAGCGACGTGGCCGCCATAAGAAAGACCGCGAGGAACACCAGCAACGAACCGAGTTTCTTGTTCATGGAACACCTCCTGACAGGGATAGGTAACGCTTCGCATATCACCACGCACGACGACAAAGGATTTCACGATTGCGGGTGGCGAGAATATCACTCCGCAAGATCGGTCGTCAATGTGATACTGGACTTTTCAGGCTCTTTTTTACCGGGTTACGGCGGCTGGGTGCAGTTCATGGCGTATGAGCACAGATACCATTTGACAAATGGGCCGGTTCTGTGGCACCCGAGTAGGCTGCGAACAAAACACACCAAGGAGAACCAGACATGAACACCTGTCCCTGCGGAAGCGGCGCCGCCTATGCCGACTGTTGCGAACCGGTCATCAACGGGACGCGCCCTGCCGAAACGGCGGAACAACTCATGAGGGCCCGCTATTCGGCCTATGCCGGCGTGCAGATGGACTTCATCTTCGAAAGCACCCATCCCGACCATCGCCAGGGCTACGACCATGCCGGGACCAAGGAATGGGCGCAGAATTCCGAATGGCTGGGCCTCGACATCATCGCCACCGACAAGGGGGGGCAGGAAGACAGCATCGGCCAAGTGGAATTCGTCGCCCGGTTCAAGGACAAGGGGGGCGCCCACGAACATCACGAGTGCGGCCAGTTCAAACGCAAAAGCGGTACGTGGTACTTCACCGAGGGGGCCATGGTGAAGCCCAAGCCGCTCACCGTCGTCAAGATCGGCCGCAACGATCCCTGCACCTGCGGCAGCGGCCTCAAGTACAAGAAGTGCTGCGGGAAGTGACCCTTTCCCTGGCGGAAGAGCTCCACCACCTGGAAGGCGGCCCGATCGGCCGCCTTTTTCGCTCCCCCCATCCCCCAAAACCCTTTATTGACCTGCCCGAGTCTGCTAGTATGGCGCCTCATCCTGCCGCCGTCACCTGGGCGGCGCTCTTGTGGAGGAAGGAATCCGTGACAAAGACTACTGCCAAAAAAGTTTGTACGACGCTCTGCCCGCCGGCCGACCTGAACGGTGAGGCCGGCTGGACCCCCTTCGACGCCCCGTCGCTGGTGGGGGAGTCCCTGCGCTTCGTCTCCGGCGAGCCGGACGGCAACCGTTTCCGGGCGCGCTATTACCGTGACGGGGAACAGCAGTTGCAAGCCCGCATCTGGTTCGGCCCCGAGACCGAAGGCCCCCCGGGCCATGCCCATGGCGGCGCCATGGCCGCGGTGCTCGACGAGGTATTGGGATTGGCCGCCTGGGCGGCCGGGTATTCGATCGTGGTCGGCAACCTGAACGTCAGTTTCCGCAATCTGCTGCCGCTGCAACAGGTCGTGACGATCGAAAGCAGGGTCGTCTCCGCCGAGGGGCGCAAGGTGCTGGTGCATGGCCGTATCTGCAGCGGGGAAACGGTCTACGCCGAAGGGGAGTGCCTCTGCATCACCCTGAAAAAATGAGCCCGTCCCCCGGCCGTTCCCACCAGGGCCGCCATCCGGGGCACGCACAGGCGGCCACACGGCCGCCTGTGCGCAACACCTCGCTCATCCCCCCCGTGAATCCCCGTGGAGGGGGCATCCGGGACCTTAGAGCAGCATGATCTTCGTTGCCGGGACGTTCCCGCCGAGACCCTCGACCGGAAGCCCGGCCTGGAGATAGGCATTGAAGCCGCCCGCCAGCGGGTGGACATCGTCCCAGCCATGCTGCCTGAGGACCTGAGCCGCCCGCACACTCGCCTCATCCCCCGGGCAGCTCGAGTACACCACAACCGTACGGTCATGGGGGATCTCGTCGAGATGCCGTTCCACCTCGTCATCAGGTATGCGTAACGCCCCCCTGGCTTTGAAGAGGCCGCTGTCCCAATCCTGATGATGGCGCACATTGACGAAGACCGGCAGAACTGCGTCATGCATATGGGCCTTGACCGTTTCCGCGCTCACTTCGAATCCTTGCAACATTTCAACCACCCCTTTCGCCAAACGGCCCTTCATCCCACCCTCCGGGCAGGCATCCCCCCCGGCGCAACGATGACGGCCATGGAGACTACACCATAATTATAGCATGGAAGCGGCGGTGTCCGTCCCCCCTGGTCCCCGCCCCCCAAGGGCATTGACCAGCTTCGGGCGGGGGCATAGAATATAAGAAGGACACCGGTACGTGGTGGCACGTTGTCCGGCCCGGAAGGGAGATCGGGCAGCAGAAAGGGGGCAGCATCATGGCAGTCCTCGAATTGACGGAAAAGGAACGGATCGTCCTGATAGATGCGCTGGAATCCTACCTCTCCGACCTGAAGACGGAGAGGAGCAAAACCGACAATCGTGCGTGGCGAGCGGATTTGCGGGAAGAGGAGGCGATCCTCAACGGGCTCCTGGGGCACCTGATCGCCAAGGCAGCCTGACGGGGGACATCAGGGGCACGGAAGAGCGGACGGCCGGGGGGCTGGCTCGTGAAGAAGCGGCGGCGTGAAGCGTCCCGGAAGCGCCGATGCCGGTCCATGGGGCGGGTTCCCCTGATGGTTGACGCGGGGAGATTTGTCCTCTATAATGTCGCCTGTTTCAGCATCAGGCAGCAGATACGCGACAAGACTAAACCACCCGCGAGGGTGGGGCGGAAAGCCCATAGGGTCTCACTGAGACAGCCGGGATGCCGAACTATCACCATATTCGGCGTCCCGGCTTTTTTCGTGCCGGGATGCCGGAGACGCACGGCAGCTCCAATCACGAAAGGAAACGAACATGAACAGGTATGGCATGAAAGCAATCATCGGGGCAGTGGCCGGGACAATGACGATGGCAACCGTGGCCGGCGCGGCCGACGTGGCGGTGGGAGTCGATGCCAACACCCCCAACGTGCGGGTGCAGGTCGGCACGCCGGCACCGCCGCCGCCCCCCCTTGCCCCCCGCACGGTCATTGTGGAGCGGGAGCGCGTCATCACCCACGAACGGGGAGAACGGCACGACCGGGGCAAACACAAAGGGCACTACAAGAAACACCACCGTAAGGATAAGCACCACCGGGATTAATCCCCGTCACGGGGCCGGGCTGCAGCGGGAACGCAGCCCGGTCCGCGCACAACGCCGGCCGGCGCCTCAGACCGGCCGCAGGGTGGTCACGACCCGCACCCCTGCCGTCAAGGTGCGGTGCACCGGGCAGCGCCCGGCGATCTCCAGCAGACGCTGCCGCTGCGCCTCGTCCAATTCCCCCCGCAGTTCCACTTCCCGTTCGAAGGTATCCAACCGGCGTTCCTTCTCGTCGCAGTCACGGCAATCATCGGCGTGGACCTTGCGGTGCGACAGCCGCACCACCACCTCTTCCAGCGGCCACCCCTTGCTGCGCGCATACATCCGGAGCGTCATCCCCGTACAGGCGCCCAGGGCGACCAGCAGGTAATCGTAGGGGGAAGGCCCCTCGTTGCCGCCGCCGTCCGCCACCGGTTCGTCGGCCACCAGGGAAAAACCGTCGGCAAACAGCTCGGTGCGAAACCCCGCCGCCCCGGTGCGGGCCGTCACCCGGCTGTCGGCTGCCTCCGGCGGGGCCTGGGAGGGGACCGGCGTCTCGGGCACCCCCAGGTAACGGCCAGCCCAGGCGGCGATGATCCCGCCGGCGTAGCGGGAATCCCGGCTGTCGGACAGCAGATGGTCGGCCGAGTCGAGGGAGACGAAGCTCTTGGGGTGGGGGGCGGCCCGGTAGATGTCGGTGGCGTTGTCGATCCCCACCACCTGGTCCCCGGGGGCGTGCATCACCAGCAGCGCCGCCCTGAGCCGGCGCAGCGTATCCTCCGGGTGATGGGCATCCAGGTCGTCCAGCAGGCTCTTGCGGATGGTGAACGTGCGGCCGGCGATGGTGACGGTGCCCTGCCCGGTTTCCTCGATCCGCTCCGCCGCCTCTCCCAGCAGATCCCACACCTGGACCGGCCGGAACGGGGCGGCGATGGCCACCACGGCGGCGGTCGTGGGGATCTCGGCCGCCGCCGCCAGCACGGCCGCCCCCCCCAGGGAATGGCCGATGAGCAGCCGCGGGGCCTCATACTCCTGTTCCAGGAAACGGGCCGCCGCCACCAGGTCGCTCACCTCGGAGGAAAAGGTGGTGGCGGCAAACTCCCCCTCGCTCTCGCCCAGGCCGGTGAAGTCGAAGCGCAGCACGGCGATGCGCCGGCTGCTCAGGGCGCGGGCGATGTGCACCGCCGCCGTGAGATCCTTGGAGCAGGTGAAGCAGTGGGCAAACAGGGCGTAGGCCAGGGGCTGCTCGTCCTCGGGGAGTTCCAGCCGGGCGGCGAGCCGTTCCCCCCGGCTGTTGGCAAAGGTTATCCTCTTGGTGTTCATCCGCATCACCTCGTTTTTTCTCTGCGACGTTATGGTGTGCCGATACCCGCGGCCAGGTCGGCGGCCAGCCGGCACAGGGCGGCGGAATCCTCCAGGCCGTCCAGAAAGCGCTGCGGGATCCGGGAGAGGCCGACCTGGGCACCCACCAGGGCCCCGGTCAGGATGGCCCGCGCCTGGTTCTGCCCGCCGCCGTTGACGGCATGCAGCAGGGCCGCTTCGAAATCGTCGGGGAAACGGGCCGCCAGGTAGTAGGCCGCCGGCAGTTGGTGGTAGATCGCGCAAGGCATGCCGTAGACGATGGACACCTTCCAGGCCGGTTCGATGCGGATATCCGGGTCGGCGGCCGCGCTGGCCATGTACGACGGGGTCAGCAGGGCGTCGGGGGAGGCGAACCTCCCGGCCCGGGGCGGATCGGGGTCGCCGGGCCGTGGCGGCTGCAGGTTGTCGCCGGTGACGGCGTGGAAGGGGAGCGCCCCGCTATGCACCAGCTTCATCAGCCGGCCCGACAGCCGGGCATCCAGGGGGTGCCCCTGCACCAGTTGCCCCAGCACCGCACCGTAGGCCACGGTCATGGACACCACCGTATCGTCCGACTGGGTGAGGACGGCATTGCCGGCAATGGCGCCGGCCAGCCGGGCGGGGTCCTGGGCGTAGCGCACCCCCAGGGCCAGGGTGCGTTCGATGGCCTCCGTCGTGTCGGCATGGCCGCCGGTCTCGCCCCAGGGACGCCCCTGCTCCACGCGCCGCCGCCACAACTCGCGGATCGACTGGCTGGTGTACCCCCCCGGCCCGCTGATGGGGGTGCCGTCCAGGAGCGGCAGCAGTTCTCCGTCCATGCGGCGGCAGAAATCAGCCTCGTCGTACCCGCCCCGCTCCACCAGCGACGCGACCAGCAGCCTGAGGATGAAGCCGGCCTGGGAGAGCTGGCCGGCCGTGCAGCCGTCGTGGTAGCGGCCGGGCCGGGGATCGGTGTAGCCGCTGATCCATTCGCCGTAGTCGCGGCGCAGTTCGGCAAGGTCGTAATACCAGTGCGGCCCGAGCCCCAGGGCGTCGCCGATGAAAGCGCCCATGACGGCCCCGGCCCCACGGTCCTGTATGGTGGCGGCGGACATGATGACCTCCTGGTGGTGCTCCCCGGCGGCCCGGTTGCGGGGCGCCGGAGAGCAGCGCATCGTTTGTTTATTTGATTATATCCCGTTATTTCGAAGTGCCAAGGCTTGTTTTCGGGGGCGGAAACGTGGTACGACGGCGTATGTTCGCCGCTCACCAGAAACCCATGTTCCGTTTCCTGGCCGTCCTGACCGCCGCCTCCATGGTGGGGATGCAGGGTTACGGCATCCTTTTCAACAACTTTGCCGTGGAAACCGTGCACCTGGAGGGGCAGCACATCGGCCTGACCCAGTCGGTGCGCGAGATCCCCGGCTTCCTCGCCCTGACCGCCGTGTACGCCATGATGGTCATCCGCGAGCACCGCCTGGCGGCCCTCTCCATCGTCCTGCTCGGCATCGGCGTCGGCCTGACCGGATTTTTCCCCAGCTTTGCCGGCGTGGCGCTGACCACCCTGGTCATGAGCTTCGGGTTCCACTACTATGAAACCGCCAACCAGTCCCTGACCCTCCAGTACTTCTCCACCCACCTCTCCCCGCTGGTGATGGGCCGGCTGCGCAGCCTGGCGGCCGTCTCCAGCATCGTTTCGGCAGGGATCATCTGGGTTCTCGGGGGCTACGTGGGCTATCGGGGGATGTTTCTCATCCTGGGGGGCGTGGTGGTCTGCCTGGGGGTCTGGGCCATGTTTCAGGACCCGACCCACGAGAGCATCCCGCCCCAGCGGTTGCGCATGTTCCTGAAAAGGCGCTACTGGCTCTACTACGCCCTGACCTTCATGTCCGGGGCCAGACGCCAGGTATTCATGGTTTTCTCCATGTTCCTGCTGGTCAAGATGTTCCACTTCTCGGTGCGGGAGATGACCCTGCTCTTCATCATCAACAACGCCATCAACTGGTTCATCAACCCGCTCATCGGCCGGGCCATCAACGCCTTCGGCGAGCGCCTGCTCTGCAGCATCGAGTACATCGGCGTCATCGCGGTGTTTCTCACCTACGCCTACGCCTCGTCCAAGGGGATGGTGGCCGCCATGTACATCATCGACTGCATCCTCTACAACTTTGCCGTGGCCATCCGCACCTACTTCCAGAAGATCGCCGATCCCCAGGATATCGCCCCCACCTCGGCCGTGGGCTTCACCATCAACCACGTCGCCGCCGTCTTCCTGCCGGCCCTGGGGGGCTACCTCTGGATGATCGACTACCGCATCCCCTTCCTCGGCGGCGCCGCCCTCGGGGTGATCTCCCTCGCCCTGGCGCAGTTCATCCGCATCCCGGCCCACGGCGGCACCGCCGCCGCCCGCTGACCGGGAGCTATCCCCAAACGGACAAGGCGGCCATGCGGCCGCCTTGCGCTGTGGGTCATCCCCCCGGGACCGATCCCGGAGAAGATCTCATTCCCCGCCTTCGGGAGTGTTCCGATTAATGTTTGATGGTGGCGATTGTTTCGCACCAACGATGCTGGGTCTCCTTGAGCCCGAACGTGAAGCAGCCGATTTCATACAGGGCCGCCACACCGACAACGGCGTAGATGAGCCTGGTGATCGCCCCCGCCTCGCCAAACAAGGCGGCCACGAGGTTGAAGCCGAAGAAACCTACCAGGCCCCAGTTAAGGGCCCCGATAAGCAGTAATACCGTTACGATGACATCCAAGACTTTCATGACGTACCTCCCGACTTGTTCCGAAGGCGGCGTGCCCTTCCAGACTATTATACACCCGTAGCGAGCACCCCGGCATAGGGAATATGAACGGCAACGGGCCCTCTGCCGATGACAGGGGGCCCGTTGCCGCTGCAGGTTTTCCTGACGGTTTTACAGTTTCTTTCTGGGTGCCTTGGATGTCTTGGGAGCCCGGACCGCCTTCATCACGACAGGTACTTCGGGAGCGGGTAAAAAGGAGCCCGGAGCGGCCGGTTGCAGGGTGGGAAAGTGGGATACGGCGATTTTTCTGTTTTTGCCGTCGCTGAACTGGATCAGCGCCGAGGAGGACGTTATTTCCATAACCTTGCCGGCGCCCCATTCAAGCGCGCCCGTGTGACTTACAATGTTACCGACTTTGATTACCATGGTGTCATATCGCTTTCTTTTTAGAAATGATTGAAATCACCATTTCCGGTCTGCCCCCATTACAAGTATCGCCCGTTCAAATTCAGTAATATTATTAATAATACGCCTCAATACATATATTAGCAAGGTTATTTATAATATTTACCGTTTGTACTCGGTAGTAAGTTCAGTATAACTTCCGGCAACAATCACGGTTAGCATCATTCAGACACAATATTCACAACGTAATGTTATAATTGTTTTTATTATCTAAAAGTCCACATTTCAACAGGTATATTATTGTATCTGGCAAAATATTATGTTTTTTAGCTTGACTTGCCTCATTCAAAGCTGATAGGGTCACACTACGTTCGGAATATTTCCCGACGAAATTTAGAGCAGTATCAGGAGAAAGCAAGAAAATGGTAAACGGAACAGTAAAATGGTTTAATGACAGCAAGGGGTTTGGTTTTATCGAGCAGGAAAATGGGGAAGACGTTTTTTGTCATTTTTCCGCAATCGAAGGCAACGGCTTCAAATCCCTTGCTGAAGGCGATAGCGTAACGTTTGAAATCACCAAGGGTCCGAAAGGGCTTCAGGCCGCCAACGTACAGAGAGCCTAATCAGCGCCGTAATTGGCCTCAAAAGCCCCGGGGAATACTCGGGGCTTTTTTTGTTGAAAATCACCTCGTCAGGGAGTGACACGATGGCCAAACCTAATTTCCAGTTTCAGAAAAAGCAGAAGGAACTGGAGCGGAAGAAAAAGAACGAGGAAAAGCAGCAGCGCAAGCTGGCGGCCAGGAACAGCGCCTCAAGCGACGAAAACCGCGAAGAGGCCCCTGCCGGGGAGGAAACAGCCTAAATCCGGGCGCAAAGGCGGCGCGGGGCGGCACAAGCCGTCAGCGGCCGAGCCATTGCTGAAGGAACTCCACACAGACCCGCACCTTTGCCGATTCGGTCAGGCGCAGCGGATAGACCGCTGCGATGTGCGCCTCCTGCTGGTAATCGGGGAGCACCCTGACCAGAAGCCCTTCCCGCACCCGGGAAGCCACGTCCCATGTGGAACGCAGCATGATTCCATGCCCATCAAGAGCCCACTGCCGGGTAATCTCGCCGTTGTTGCACGATAGCGGCCCCGATACGTGGACCGTCTCCACCCCGTGGGGTCCCTTCAGCCTCCATACCCCGAAACTCTGGTCGCGCTCGCGGATGACGAGGCAATCGTGCCGCTCCAGGTCGGAGACCCGCGCGGGCACGCCGCGCCGTTCCAGATAGGCGGGCGCAGCGCACAGAATGCGCGAATTGGCGGCGATGCGCCGGGCGATCAGATTCGGTTCGGACGTGCCGCCGATCCTGATGTCGATGTCGAACCCTTCCCCGATCAGGTCAACCGGGCGGGCAAGCAGTTCGAGCTGTATGCGCAACTGGGGATACAGCTCGACAAGCTCTGAAAGCGCCGGGGCAATGCGCTTTCTGCCGAAACCGGCGCTGGCGCTGATCCGCAGGAGCCCCCGCGGGGTCGTCTTTGCCGTCGTGACCGACTCGGCCATCTGCTCCACGTCCTCGATAATCCGCTGGGCCCACCGATACACCAGTTCCCCGTCTTCGGACACGCTCACGCGCCGGGTTGTCCGGTGCAGCAGGCGCACATGCAGCACATCCTCCAGCAGGGCAATCCTTTTGCTGACATAGGCCGGGGACACCCCCAGTTCCGTGGCGGTGGCAACGAAACTCCTGTTGCGCACCACGGCGCACAACAGTCGCAGATCTTCGAGCGGCGGCAGATTATTCACTATTCGTGTCCTTTATATTCACATATTAGCTGATTATTTCACGGAATTGAAATGATAAAGTGGTTTTGACTCGCATGAGCCGCAAAAATCACGCAGCACGGGAGCGAAGGATGAAATCTCACAAAATCGCGGTTATTCCAGGGGACGGCATCGGCAGGGAAGTGATGCCGGAAGGGCTCAGGGTACTCGAAGCCGCCGCCCGCAGGTTCGGCATCGAGCTTGACTGCACGCATTTTGACTGGGCGTGCGCCGACTATTACCTGCGGCATGGCCGGATGATGCCAGCCGATTGGTTCGAGACGCTCAAGACGTACGACGCCATCTATTTCGGCGCGGTCGGATGGCCGGAGGTGGTACCCGATCACATCTCCCTCTGGGGGTCGCTGCTCAAGTTCCGCCGGGATTTCGACCAATACGCGAACCTGCGGCCGGTACGGCTGATGCGGGGGGTGCCCTGCCCCTTGGCCGGCAAAAAACAGGGTGATATCGACTTCTATGTGGTGCGTGAAAATACCGAGGGCGAGTACTCCAACGTCGGCGGCAGGATGTTCGAAGGCACCGAGCGGGAACTGGTCCTGCAGGAGTCGATTTTCACGCGCAAAGGGGTGGACCGGATACTGAAATTCGGCTTCGACCTGGCCCAAAGCCGGCCCAAACGGCATCTGACCGCCGCCACCAAGTCGAACGGCATCGCCATCAGCATGCCCTACTGGGATGAGCGGCTGGCATTGGTGGCCCGGCAGTACCCGGAGGTCGCCTGGGACAAGTACCATATCGACATTCTTGCCGCGCGCTTCGTCCTCAGCCCGGAACGTTTCGACGTGGTGGTGGCCTCCAACCTCTTCGGCGACATCCTCTCCGACCTTGGCCCCGCCTGTGTCGGCACCATCGGCATCGCGCCATCGGCCAACCTCAACCCCGAGCGCACCTTTCCTTCCCTGTTCGAACCGGTGCACGGTTCCGCCCCCGACATTGCCGGCCAAAACATCGCCAACCCCACTGCCATGATCTGGTCCGGAGCGATGATGCTCGACTTCCTGGGCAATGGCGAACCACGGTACCGAGCCGCGCACGACGCCATCGTCAACGCCATGGAAAGCGTACTCGGCGAAGGACCGCGAACACCCGACATGGGCGGCAATGCCGACACCAGCCAGGTAGGCGCAGCCATCGCGGCGGCACTCTAGCCGGGAAGGAGCAGTAAAAGCCATGACCAGCGTTATGGCCAGATTTACCGATCATACCGGAAAACATCTCCCGGATGAATCCAGAATTCAACGCGTTGCCGCAGGTGGTCAGAAGGTACCAATTCCTCGCTACTCACGGATTCCTGGGGAATCTGGCGGGGCTCTCTGTCCATAAGATCATAAAAAAAGTCCCCGCCAATGGCGGGGACTTTCAGACTGCTGACAAAGTCCTCGCCTCTGGCGGGGACTTTTTTTATAATGCTTGCATGCTTATCGAGAACGACACCCGTCAGATTTCCATGGAGTTTGTGAGTATTGAGGAACTGGTTCCTTCTGATCATCTGCTGCGCAAAATTGACAAGGCTATCGACTTCGGGTTTATCCGTGAGCGAGTAAAGAGCCTCTACTGCGCCGACAACGGTCGTCCGGCAATTGATCCAGTAGTCCTGTTCAAGATGCTCTTTATCGGCTACCTGTTCGGCATTCGCAGTGAGCGGCAGTTAGTCCGGGACATTCAGGTCAACGTGGCCTATCGCTGGTTTCTGGGCTTTGGCCTGACCAACAAGGTGCCCGATGCTTCAACTATCAGCCAGAACCGCCGCCGGCGTTTTTCCGAGAGCACGATCTATCAGGACATCTTTGACGAGATCGTGGTCCAGGCTGCCAATCGCAAGATGGTGGATGGCAGTGTTCTTTACAGCGATTCAACTCACCTCAAGGCCAATGCCAACAAGCACAAGTTCGAAGTCCTCGATGTTCAGAAATCGACTCGCGACTATATGGCACGACTGGAAGAGGACATTGACCAGGACCGAGAAGCCCACGGTAAGAAACCGCTAAAAGCCAAAGAGATTGCCCCGGAAGTCAAGGCAACCAAGGTAAGCACCACCGATCCCGATAGCGGCTATATGGTGCGTGAAGGCAAACCGGAAGGGTTCTTCTATCTAGACCACCGCACGGTTGACAGTCGTCACAGCATCATCACCGATACCTTTGTCACCCCTGGCAACGTCCATGACAGCATTCCCTATCTTGCTCGCCTCGACCGTCAGCGGGAACGCTTCGGCTTCGATGTGGAGGCGGTAGGTCTCGATGCCGGCTACTTCACCGCCGGCATCTGCAAAGGGCTTGAAGAGAGGGATATCTACGGCGCCATTGCCTATCGCCGCCCCACCCATATCAAAGGCTATCTGCGTAAGAGCGACTACCGCTACGATGCGGCAACCGACGTCTATAGCTGCCCTCAAGGCCACCTTCTTCGTTACCGAACCACCGATCGCATAGGCTATCGTCATTACGCTTCAGATTCATCCCAATGCAAGTCCTGCCCTCTTCAGCCCCAATGTACCAAATCTGCCAACTTCACCAAGATAGTTACCCGGCACATCTGGCAGGACCATAAAGACCGGATCAATGAGCATCGCTACACGGAACAGGGTAAAGAGATCTATCGCAGACGAAAGGAAACGGTCGAGCGGAGCTTTGCCGATTCCAAACAACTGCACGGTCATCGTTATGCGCGACTACGTGGGATCGGCAAGGTCTTTGAGCAGTGTCTGTTATGCGCAGCGGTCCAAAACATGAAAAAGATCGCCTTGGTGGTAGACCGGGACGACTTATTGCGCTTATTGGGGCTGTTACAGACGTTTAGAAAGCCATGGAAGCTCTATAAATGGATTGCCAAGGACCTCTATTCGCTAATAACAACACTCAGGCAAATTACACTCGAACCGTTCATAACCCTGAAAATAGAAAACCCCGCCTGAAAAGACGGGGTTTGTCAATGGTCTGAAAGTCCCCGCCAATGGCGGGGACTTTCTTGGTAGCACGCCGGGGTGGGCCATCGCCCTCCCCCTTTTCTGCATGATGGGTAAACCGGTGTGCCTATATACGGATGCCGGCGATGCGGAAGAGCGCCTCGCGGTACTTCTCGGCGGTCTTTTCGACGATCTCCGCCGGCAGGGGCGGGGCCGGGGCGGTCTTGCCCCAATCGAGGGTTTCCAGATAATCCCTCAGGAACTGCTTGTCGAAGCTGGGTTGCTGCCCACCCGGTTTGTACAGGTCTTTGGGCCAGAAACGGCTGGAGTCCGGGGTCAGGCACTCGTCGATGATGATCAGCTCCCCCTCGTACACGCCGAACTCGAATTTGGTGTCGGCAATGATGATCCCCTTCTGGGCGGCCAGGTCCCGGGCCCGGGTGTAGATCCTGATGGTATAGTCGCGGGCCTGCTCGGCCAGTTCGCGGCCGCAGATGTCAGCCATCTTCTCGAAGGAGATGTTTTCGTCGTGGGTGCCCAGTTCCGCCTTGGTGGAAGGGGTGAAGATCGGCTCCGGCAACCGGTCCGACTCCAGGAGCCCGGCCGGGAGCGTGATGCCGCAAATGGAGCCGCTGGCCTTGTAGTCCTTCCAGCCGGAGCCGGAGACATAGCCGCGCACGATACACTCCGCCGGCAGCGGTTTGGCCTTTTTCACCAGCATGGACCGTCCCGCGAGCACATCGGCGTAGGGCTGGCACGCCGCCGGGTAATCGGCCACATCGGTGGAGATGATGTGGTTCTTGACGATGTCCTCCATCTGGCGGAACCAGAAGGCGGATATCTGGGTCAGCACGAACCCCTTGTCCGGGATCGGCTCGTTCATGATGACATCAAAGGCCGAGATACGGTCCGATGTGACCAGCAGCAGGGTGTCTCCCAGGTCGTAGATGTCGCGCACCTTGCCCCGGGCCATGAGATTCAGGCCGGGAAAATCGGTCTGCAAAACGGGTTGTGACATGATCTCTCTCCTATTTTTCAGCAATAAGCGTCTGGTTGATCTCGATCTTGGCCTTGCTCCTGAGGCCCTTTGTCCAGGCAGCCAAGGCTTCTTCCTGTTTCTTGGGCAGCATCTTCAGCTTGAGTTGCTGCTTGGTCTTCTCGAAGTCCGCTTTCGGGGCCTCGATGCGTTGCTTGAGGCGCGCCACATACCAGCGGTTGCCTACCTTGAACGGTTCTTTGGTCACCGGCGCTGCTGCGGTCAGCTTGAAAGCCGCCTCCATCAGGTCGGGGGCGTTGCCGATCGCCGGGATGTCGCCCTTGTCCGAGAAGCCGAAGGTACCGGTGGCCTGGGTCCTGAGCGTCCCTTTGGCGGCAAGTTGCCGGGCCGCGTCGGCAGCCTTTTTCTTGGCGAGTTCCACCGCCATGGCTCCCTTGACCTTTGATTCCACAGCCCCCCTGATCTCGTTGAGCGGCGGGACGGATGCGGCCTTGCGCTCCCTGGCCTTGATGATGTAGATCCCCTTGGCGGTCTCGACCGGGCCGCCCACTTCGCCTTCCTTGAGTTCAAAGGCCTTTTTGATGACGGCCGTCTCACCGTTCAGGACGGCTGCCGGGGCATTTGCGTCGAACAGCGGCGTTTCCTGCACCTTGAGGTTCAATTGCCCGGCGATCTGTTTCAGATCATTGGATTTGGCATTTTTGTAGAGGGTATCGGCCGCCAGCTCAAAGGCCTGTTTGGCCGCCTTCTGCCTGAGGGCGTCGGCCTTGACCTTCTCTTTGACCTCCTTGAGGGGGAGGATGCCGTCTTTGCCCTGCCAGCGGTCGATATTTTTCTGGTAGAAGGTTTGGATCTCTTCTTCGGAAACCGTCACCTTTGCCGCCTGGGAGGCCGGGTCGAGCAGGATATAGGAGAGGGCCGTCTTTTCAGGCGTCTTGAACTCGTTCTGGTTTCTCTGCAGATAGTCGTTGAGCTCCCCGTCGGTCGGCTTCACCTCGGCGATCACCTCGTTCGGCGCATAGGACACATACTCCAGATCGATCTTGTCGTTTTCCTTCTTGTACTGGGCCAGGGCCTCGTCGTCGCTGACCGTAGCCTTGTCCTTGATGGCCTGGCGGGTCTTGGAAAGGAGCAGCTCCTGTTTCTGTCCCTCCTCGAAGTCCTTGGGGGTCAGGCGGTTGCTCCGCAAAAGCTGCTGGTACAGGTCGAAATTGAACTTTCCGTCCTTCTGGAAGGTGGGCAGCGCTTCAATGGAGTTTGCCACCTCTTCCTTGGACACCTTGATTCCCATGGACTTGGCTTCCCTGGCGATCAGGACGTTGTCGATCAGACTGTCCAGGGCCACCTTTTTCAGGCCCAGCGTCTTTTCCATGTCCGGCGTGATGGATTGGCCATAGATCTGCTGGTAGATGTTGCGGATGCGCTGATAGGCGTTCTGGTATTCTTCCAGGGATATCTTGGTGCCGTTGACCTTGGCCGCGTACCCCCCGCGCCCGCCGATTCCCTCGCTCCCCTTGCCCCATACCAGGAACATGGTGCCGATAAAGGAAAGCACGATGACGACGAAGACGATCTTGATGATGATGGATTCCTTCTTCCTGCGCATGAAGTCCAGCATGGCCGAAACACTCCTTGAATTGATTGGTTTTCGTGGATAAGTGCCCTAGTGGCGGAAGAAAAAGAGAGCAAATAGTACTATACGTCCCACCTGAATGCAAGATGGTTGTTTGGCGCCATGACCGGGCGGTCAAGCTCTGTCGGTGGCGTTTGATTTGCGCCCTGACCTGTGGTAGGGTGCATCTGGTCATCTCCCCAATCCATCGCAAGGATGTGGTAATGGAACTCAGCTTTTCACGACCCAACGCCGAAATCGACCAGGTGATCAACCGGCTGGTGGAGGCGGCCGGCGGCATCCACCACGCCGAGATCATCCGCGAGATGATCCTGTCAACCCTCAAGATCGGTCAGGAGGTCGATTATCCGGCGGATCTCAAGCTGATCAACCGCACGCTGCGCGAGATGCGGTTCACGGCCCGGGTCTTCGGCCCGTATCGCGACCGCAAGAAGGTCACCATCTTCGGCTCGGCCCGCACCGGGCGGGATGAGGAGATGTACCGCAAGTGCGTCAGCTTCAGCCGCCTTCTGGCGGATAAGGGCTATATGATCATCACCGGCGGTGGCCCCGGCATCATGCAGGCCGGCAACGAGGGGGCGGGCAGCGAAAATTCCTTTGCCGTCAATATCCGGCTCCCCTTCGAACAGCAGCCGAACCCGGTCATGTACCGCAACCCGCGCCTGATCACCTACAAATACTTCTTCAATCGCAAAGTGGCTTTCGTCAAGGAGGCCGACGCCATTGTGGTCTTCCCCGGCGGTTTCGGCACCCTGGACGAGGCCATGGAGGTGTTCACCCTCATCCAGACCGGCAAGACCTCGCCCAAACCGCTGATCCTGGTGGACGACGAGGGGGGCTACTGGGAGCAGTTCTTCGCCTTTGTCAAACGGAGCCTGCTGGTGAAAGGCTTCATTTCCGGGGAGGATTTTTCCCTGTTCACCATCACCAGGGACGAGCGGGAGGCGGCCGAAGTCATCGAGACCTTTTACCGCATCTACCACTCCATGCGCTTCATCGACCACCGCCTCGTCATCCGGTTGAACAAAGCGCTCGACCCGGATCAGGTCCGCACCCTGGAGGAAGAGTTCCCCGAGCTGCTCCAGAATGGGGAGCGCATCGTCTGCTGCGGGGCAATGCCCGAAGAGGCGGACCAGCCGGACCTGATCGACCTGCCGCGCATAACCATGAAGTTCGACCACCACCACTACGGCCTGCTGTTGGCCTTTATACACCGGATCAACACCTTCTGAGGCCGGACGTTCTCATCGACGCGCCCGGCATTCGTTGACAAAGACCGCCAATTGACGGTATAGTCTCATTATCTTACTTGGACTCACTATTCCCGGAATGCCATGCAGGACCTTAAACATCTATCCAGAAAAAAGCAGTTTTCCGGCTTCCGTTTTTTCGGCTTCTATCGCAGCAACAGGAGAATCAAGGACTCTGGCGAGCGCACGGTCTTGCGGCTACCCATCCCGGTAGGCAAACAACGCGAACGGCTGAAGCACCTCCTCCTGTTCCTGGCCATCGTGCTGGCGCTGACGCCGGTCTGCGCCCTTGTGTACCAGAAGTCACCCCATGCGGTGCGGGCGATGACGCTATGGCTCCATTCCCACTCCACCCCCGACATCAAGGCGGCCGAGGCGGCGAAGCCCCCGGCCAACGGCAGTTTCGAGGCGGCGGTGCGCCTGTTCGATACGGCGGTTGCGACCGATGGACAGCTCACGGCCCGCAGCACGGGCGGCGACACCCTGCACTACAGCATCAGGGACGATCTGCAGAGGCGGGTTCATGATTTCATGGCCCAAAAACAGGTGCCCTTCGGGGTGTTTGTGGCCATTGAACCCTCAACAGGCCGGATCCTGGCCATGACGTCCTACTCTTCCGTCGATCCCCAGTGGGTGCAGTCCGCGTTCTTCGATCTCTATCCCATGGCGTCGCTATTCAAGATCATCACCGCTTCCGCCGCCCTGGAAAACAAGAAGATCACCCCCCAGACGGTGGTCGAATTTCGGGGTGCGCCCTATTCGGAGAATCCCCGCTACTGGGATATCAGCCCCCGGGGCAACAACAATCGCATGGATGTGGGCTATGCCATGGGCAAGTCCATCAACCCGGTCTACGGACGGGTCGCCAATGATATTGCCGGCAAGGCGTCGGTCATGGAGTATGTGCATAAATTCGGCTTCAATCAGGCGCTTTTTCCCGGCGTTCCGGTCAAGGTAAGCAAGGCCGGCGACCCCCAACCGGGTCACGCGTTGATGCTGATGGGTGCGGGTCTCGACCACGAGGTCAAGATATCGCCCCTGCACGCGGCGGTGATCATGGGAGCCATCGCCAATCAGGGGCGGATGATGGCCCCGACCCTGACCGACAAGGTGGTCAGCGCCACCGGGGCGGAAAAAGAGGGGCATAAGCCCCGTGAGTTGCGCCGGCTCGTCTCGCCCGAAACGGCGGCATCCCTCACCCAGATGCTCTCCAATACCGTTACCCGGGGCACCTCCCGGCGCGCTTTCCATGATCGCCGGGGACGGCCGATGCTGGCCGGGATCGATATCGCCGCCAAGACCGGCTCCATCGACGGGACCTCCCCCAAGGGGCATTATTCCTGGTTTGCCGCGTACGCGCCGGCCCATGAGCCGCGCATAGCGCTGGTGGCGCTGGTCATCAATCAGGACCGGTGGAAGATCAAGTCGTCCCAGGTGGGGGAACAGGCGCTGGAGGAGTTTTTCAGGCGGTAGGGGGCTTCGGGCGGACGAAGGGCTGTTATGGCCGGTAGGCACACAGGTGCAGCTCCCCGCCCCGCATCTCGCCGTAGGTGAGCTGTTCCATCCAGTCCCCCAGGGAAAGGACGGTAAAGGACGGGAGGGACAACTCCTCGCGAAACGCCAGGTGAAAATGGCCGGTAACGAGCCCATCGTACCCCTGTCGTTGCATTGAGCGGGCAAAGGCGAGGATGATCTCCCGGTAGTTCCAGCGTTCCCGTTTGACCTGGTAGCCGGACTGACTGGTGCGTTGCAGATGCTCCTTGACCTTCAGCGCCAGGGATGGCGGGAAATGCCGGACGGCGGAGGCGACCAGACGGTTGTGCAGCACAAGGCGCAGCAGGCGGTAGCCGCGGTCTTCCCGGTTGATCTGGTCCCCATGGCAGAGAAAAAGCCGCTTCCCCTGTACCGTCACAGCGGCCGGGCCGCTGTGGATTTCGGCTTTCAACTGCTTGCTGAAGATGGTGCCCAGATGGAAGTCGTGGTTGCCTTCGAAGTACACGATGCGGCAGCCGCTGCGGGCCAGATCCCCAAGTGCTTCCAGGACGGCGTCGTACTGGCGGAACGGGTGGGAGGGAAAGCCCAGCCAGAAGTCGAACAGGTCACCCATGATGAACAGGGTTTCCGTGCTCCCCTTCAGGGAATCGAGGAAGCGGAGCAGCAGGCGGTAATTCGGGTCCGTCGGCGCTTTCAGGTGGGCATCGGCCAGGAAGATGGTTCGCATGCCGGAGATTGTGCTGTCACTTGCATGATATGTCAACAGGATAAGAGGAACGAGCGTCATGGCTGTTATACATAATGTGGAAATTGTCTGGGATGAACTGATGGATGCCTTCACCAGCGGGCAGAGCGACCGGGTCTACTTTCTCGACCGCTATACCGGCGAGGTCTTTTTCATCCCCACCACACTGGAGGACGAAGACGTCTGGCAGCAGATGGACAACGGCCGGGACCGTTTTCTGGAGATTCCCCGCTTCGATTACGGCGTCGAGCGGCAGCTTATGTCCGGCTTCATCGGGGCCATCCAGGATACGGGCCTGCGCAGCATCCTGAACGGCTCCCTGGCCGGCAGAAAGCCCTATGGCGACATCAAGGAGATCCTCTCGTTCTTTCCCGAAGAGGAGGAACGGCTTATGGCAATGAAGGACGATTTCCTTGCCAGCAGGGTCAAAACCTGGCTCGACGAGAACAACCTGTTCACGGTCGATTCGGAAACGCTGCTTTCATCGCGTATGTAAGGAAGGCGGCCATGGAACACCATAGCGAACACCAGGGGGTCCACCGGAGCGATTACGGCCGGCTGATCGCCATCATTTTGCTGCTCTGCCTGCTGGCCGCCGCCGGATACGCCCTTCAGCACACCATTTCCTGTTTTCTCCTCTCGTGGATAATCGCCTATCTCCTCGATCCGCTGCTCGTGCAGGCCGAACGGCGCGGCATGAAACGGCTCGTTGCCCTGGGGCTGCTCTACGTCGCCCTCAGTATCCTGATCGTCTTCTTTTTTGCCTTCATGCTCCCCAAGCTCACCATCAGTTGGAACGGTATCCTCGCGGAACTACCCACCTATATCCAGAGGATCAAGCAGGCCGCTCTGGAATGGAAGTCGCGGCTTCCCGACCGTTACGGTTCGGAAGAGATCCAGTGGCTGCTGGACAAGGTTTCGGCCAATGTGGATACGGCGGCAGAAAAGGCCGGTGCCTGGGTGTACGTCTTCGGTACCCGGATATTTTTCAACATATTCAATATCGTCCTCTCCCCGATCCTGGTCTTTTTCATGCTCTACTACAAACAGACCATCATCGATACCGCTGCCTCCTGGGTGCCGGAACAGCGCCGCGAGATCCTCCTTCATATCGGCCGCGAGGTCAATACCAGCATAGGCGGGTATCTGCGGGGGCAGGCCATCGTCTCCATCATCGTGGCGGTCCTGTCCCTGACGGCGCTTTTCATACTGGACATCCCCCACCCCATCATCAGCGGCATCTTTGCCGGCGCCGCTTCGGTGCTCCCCTTTATCGGGGTGTTTATCGCCGCATTGCCGGCACTGTTCTTCGCCTGGTTCAAATACCAGACCATGTCCAGCCTGGCCCAGACCGCCGCCGCCTTCGGAGTGATCTACTTCCTGGAAGGGTACGTGATCAAACCGCTGGTATTCAAGGGTTCCATGAATCTTAATCCCCTGGTGACCATCATCATGGTCATGGCGCTGGGCGAGTTGCTCGGCTTCTGGGGTATCCTGCTGGCCCTGCCCATCGCCGCCGCCATAAAGATAACCTGGGGGCACCTGCATAACGGCGATTTCAGGGATTGATTCTCACGGGACGTTCCCACCTCCACCCGGTTTCCTTGACCAAGGGTGAAGGGCGAACCTCCGGAAAGTCCGCCTATGACTACGATCAGCATGAAAATCACCGGCATGTCCTGTGCCAATTGCGCCGCCCGGATCGAGAAGGAAATCGGAAAACAGCCCGGCATCTCCACGGCAGCGGTCAACTTTGCCATGGAAGAGTTGACCGTCGGCTTCGATGAAACGGCCGTTTCACTGGAGGAGATCGCCGGTCGCGTCGAAAAACTCGGCTACGGCGTTGTCCGCCCCGAACCAGCCGATGAGTTGACCTTCGGCGTCCAGGGACTGCACTGCGCCTCCTGCGTCAACCGACTGGAAAAGAAACTGCTGGAGAACCCGGCCGTCAGTGCCGCCATCGTCAACCTGGCGGCCGAGACCGGGTTTGTACGCTTCGATCCGCACCGCCTCGGCATGGCGGATATTTTCGCCATGGTCCACGAGGCCGGCTACACCCCGGTCGAGTTGCGCGGCGCCGAAGCTTCGGCCGACGATGCGCTCCGCCGGCAACGCAACTGGTTCCTCTTCTCCCTTGCGGCTTCATTGCCGATCATGCTGACCATGGGGGTCCATGCCAACCGGGCCGTGATGCAGCTCAACCTGCTTTTGGCCACGGCGGTCCAGTTCTCGGCCGGACTGACCTTTTACCGCGGCGCCTGGAGCGCCCTGAAAAGCCGCAGCGCCAACATGGATGTGCTGGTGGCCCTAGGGACCTCGGCCGCCTATTTTTATTCGCTCCTTGCCTATGCCGGACTGTTGGGACCCCACCGGGAGGTGTTCTTCGAAACCTCGGCCATGCTCATCGCCTTCATCCGCCTGGGCAAGTACCTTGAGGCCCGGGCCCGGGGCAAGGCCGGCGAGGCGCTGAAGAAGCTGCTCCGCCTCCAGGCCGACAAGGCCCGCCTGGTGACGGAGGAGGGGGAGCGGGAAGTGCCGGCCTCCCTCATCCGCGTGGGGGACGTGGTGCTGGTGCGGCCCGGCCAGGCGATCCCGGTGGACGGCGAGGTTATCGAGGGGAACGGCGCGGTGGACGAGTCCATGGTGACCGGCGAGTCCCTGCCGGTGGAAAAGAAGGCCGGCGATACGGTGACCGGAGCCACCATCAATAAAAACGGGGTCCTGCGGGTCCGGGCCACCCGTGTCGGGGAGGCCACCCTCCTCTCCCAGATCGTCCGCATGGTCCGGGAGGCCCAGGGGGACAAGGCCCCCATCCAGCGGTTTGCCGACGCGGTTTCCGGCTGGTTCGTACCGGTGGTGCTCCTCCTCTCCCTTGCGACGTTTTCCGTCTGGTTCTATACCCTCCACGCCGGTTTCCTGGCCGCCTTCCGCTTTGCCATCGCCGTGGTGGTGATCGCCTGCCCCTGCGCCATGGGGCTGGCCACACCGACCGCCATCATGGTAGGGAGCGGCGTGGCCCTGGCCCGCGGCATCCTCATCAAGAAAGGCTCGGCCCTGGAGGCCATTTCCCGCATGCAGGTGCTGCTGTTGGACAAAACCGGTACCCTGACCATCGGTACGCCGGCCATGACCGATCTGGCGGCCGTGGCGGGGGTTGATCCGGCGCGGCTCTTGGAGTGCCTGATAACGGCCGAGATCCATTCGACCCACCCCCTGGCTCAGGCCGCGGTGCGGGCGGCCGAGGAGGCGGGCATCAAGCCGGGGGCGGCGACGGACTTCGAGGAGCGGGGAGGATTCGGCATCACCTGCATTCATGAAGGGTTCCGCCTGGCGGTGGGCAACGAACGGCTGATGGAGGATGAGGGGGTCAGCCTCAAGGCGTTGGCCGACAAGGCCAAGGAACTTGCCGGCGCCGGCAAGTCGCTGATCTACGTTGCGGCCGGCTCGACCTTGGTGGGGGTGGCTGCTTTCGCCGATACGCTCAAACCCGGTTCCGCCAAGGCGGTGGCCGAATTCCGGCGTATGGGCATTCAGACCTGCATGATCACCGGCGACCATGCCGATGTGGCCGGGATCGTTGCCGGACAGGCCGGTGTGGACAGTTTCGAGGCCGAGGTGCTGCCGGACCGCAAGCAGGAGGTGGTCAGGGAATATCAGCAGCGCGGCATGATCACCGGCATGGTGGGGGACGGCATCAACGACGCCCCGGCCCTGGCCCGGGCCGATATCGGCATTGCCATCGGCGGCGGCACGGACGTGGCCAAGGAGACCGGCGATATCGTCCTGATGCGCAACGACCTGACGGATGTGGTGCGGGCCATCGCCATCGGCCGCGCCACCCTGGCCAAGGTCAAGCAGAACCTGTTTTGGGCGCTGTTCTACAACATCCTCGGCATCCCGGTGGCGGCCGGCATGCTCTCCCGCTACGGCATAACCCTCAAGCCCGAGTACGCCGGCCTGGCCATGGCCTTTTCCTCGGTCTCGGTGGTGCTCAATTCCATCCTGCTGAAGCGGGTGGAAAAACGGCTGTAGCGGCCGCCGCCCGTCGATGATGTCGAAATTGGAGGAAATTGTCCTCGAATGGGTGTGCCTCGACTATGAACGGTTGCCCGCTATCCTCGACAATGTCTCGGCCGATCTCGGCCGTCCGGTCACCGGCCGTGAGGTGTGGGGGACACTGCTTGTCCATTGCAAGCGTGGCCTGGTGAAGGCATATCTCTACCGGGAAGACACGAAACGGTTCACGCCGCTCTTGCACCCTGCCGCCCATGATCCGCAAGAGGTGTGGTGGTACATCACCGAGACCGGGAAGAGGGCGCTGGTCTGAACCCCATTCTGGTAAAGGTTCGTCGCATTCGACGGCAATCCCCGCAACGAGGACGCTACCCCGTTGCTCACCAAACATGTCTTCAGGGGAATCGGGGTGGAACCTGGCGTGGCTGCTAAAGAGGATGGAGGGGTGATGGGTGGTGCGGGGCGGCCCTTCCCGGACCACCCCGCCGGAACCTGAAACGGCCTACAGCAGCGCTTTGGCCGCCGCAATGGCGGCGGCGTAGTCCGGCTCGCTGGTCACTTCGGGCACGATCTGGACGTAACGGACGGTATCGTCGGCATCCACCACGAAGACCGCCCTGGCAAGCAGTACCAGCTCTTCGATCAGGACGCCGTAGTTTTTGCCGAAGGAACGGTTGCGGTAGTCAGACAGGGTGACCACCCGGTCGATGCCCGCCGCGCCGCACCAGCGTTTCTGGGCAAAGGGGAGATCCTGGCTGACGGTCAGCACCACCACGTTGCCCGGCAGAGCGGCGGCTTCCTGGTTGAAGCGGCGGGTTTCCGTGTCGCACACCGGCGTGTCCAGGGACGGCACGGCGCTGATGATCTTGATCTTGCCGGCGTAGGTCGCCAGGGTTGCTGTCGCCAGGCCGTTATCCGCAACGGTAAAATCGGGTGCCTTGTCGCCGACCTTTACCTCCGGGCCGACCAGGGTCATGGGGTTACCCTTGAAAGTGATGATTCCTTTGCGTTCGCTCATGAAGGTCTCCTCCTCTTGATTGGCTGCATATCTGTTTTCCGGACAATTTTACTCCCAAACCGAAAAAATGCAACCCTTCCCCGTCACAGCAAGCCATGCAGGTGGAGAAACTGCATCACCAGCCGGTAGGTGATGCCCCACAATACCGGCTTGCCCGGCTGCGGCAGGCGAATGGCCGGGATCTCCATCGACTTGCCGCGAAAGTGGACCGTGGTGGTGATGTGCCGCCGGCGATCCGCAAGGTCGGCCAGGCAGACCCAGAATGCATCCCGCGATTCGTGGTTGATGGCCACAGCCGGGAAGGCTCCGAAGCCGTATGCGAAACAGGCGATCCGCACCGGCAGATGGGCGCCGACGCAGTCGTTCAGCCTGCCCAGGTGGCTGGCCGCGGTCAGGTCGATGGCAGCTTCTTCGCGGGTTTCCCGCTCGGCGGCCTGACGCAGTGTCTCCCCCGTTTCGACCCGTCCCCCGGGAAAGGCCAGATTGCCTGACCAGGGATCGCGGTCGTCGGTTGCCCGCTCCAGGAACAACAGGCGCAGGCCGGCGGAGTCTTTGGTCAGAATCATGGCCACCGCGGCCCGGCTGCGTCCGTCGGCGGGCGCAGCGTCGTGCTGCAACCGGGAAAGGTTCGTGCGTATGGCGTCAAATGAGAGGGACATGCCGGAGCCTGTCATTGTTTTATTTTCCGCAGCGGTAAGCGGCGAGCGGGAGGGAGTCACTGCCATTTCCCGCCGGCCGGAATAACGGACCAAACCGCTCCCATACTTTTTGACTTTTCATGCTCCCCATGTTATAAATATCCACTTTTTCCTGAATTTTTCACCTGAATTGTTTACGGAATCATTATATAGTTCCTACAGGAGGCATGCAATGAACCACTTTCAGTACAAAGCCAGCGAACTCTATGCGGAAGGTGTGCGGCTTGCGGATATCGTCGCCAAGGTCGGCTCGCCGGTCTACGTCTATTCCCACGCCACCCTGGAACGGCACTTCAAGGCCTTTGACGATGCCTTTGCCCCGGTGCCCCATACCGTCTGCTATTCGGTCAAGGCCAACTCTACTCAGTCGGTGCTCAAAACCTTCATCAACCTGGGGGGCGGGGTGGACATCGTCTCCGGCGGCGAACTGTACCGGGCGCTCAAGGCCGGCGTTGACCCGAAGAAGGTGGTCTACTCCGGCGTGGGCAAAAAGGACGACGAGATCGAATACGCCCTGAATACCGGCATCCTGATGTTCAACGTGGAGTCTGAGCAGGAACTGACCAGGATCAGCGAGATCGCCTCTCGCATGGGGAAGAAGGCCGGCATCGCCATCCGGGTCAATCCGGACGTGGACCCCGGCACCCATCCCTATATCACCACCGGCCTGAAAAACGCCAAATTCGGCATCACCATCGACCGGGCCATGGAGGAGTATAAACGCGCCGCCGGCCTGCCGGGCATCGAGGTGATCGGCATCGACATGCACATCGGCTCCCAGTTGACCAAGGTCAACCCCTTCGTGGATTCCATCGAAAAGCTGAAGGTCATGATCGGCAAGCTGAAGGAGATGGGCATCAGCCTGCAATACCTGGACTGCGGCGGCGGCCTGGGCATCCAGTACAATAACGAGGAACCGCCCCTGCCGGCCGACTACGGCAAGGAGATCATCGCCGCCACCAAGGATCTGGGCCTGCACCTGGTGTTCGAGCCGGGGCGCAACATCGTCGGCAATGCCGGCATCCTGGTGGCCCGCTGTCTCTACACCAAGGAGCGGGACGAAAAGAACTTCATCATGATCGACGCCGGCATGAACGATCTGGCCCGGCCGGCCCTGTACGGATCCTTCCACAGTGTGCAGGCGGTGAAGAAGGACCAGGACGGCGTGATCACCGCCGACATCGTTGGGCCGATCTGCGAGTCGGGCGACTTCCTGGTCAAGGACCGGGAGGTGCCCATGTTCAAGCAGGGAGACCTGATGGCCTTCATGTCGGCCGGCGCCTACGGTTTTGCCATGAGCAGCTCCTACAACAGCCGCCCCCGCGTGGCCGAGGTAATGGTCAAAGGAGACGTATTCGAGGTCGTCCGCGAGCGCGAGACGATCGAAGACCTGGTCAAGGGCGAGAAGGTCGCCACATTCCTGTAGCCGAGATCGCAAGAGCCCACCCGCAAGGAGGAAAAGGGTATGTTTAGAGGAAGCATTGTCGCCATCGTGACGCCATTCAAAAATGGTGCGGTTGACGAAGAGAAGTTGCGTGAACTGGTGGAATTCCAGATTGCGGGCGGTACCGATGCCATCGTGCCCTGCGGCACCACCGGCGAGTCGTCCACTCTGGATTACGAAGAACACGACCGGGTGATCGAGGTCGTCGTGCATCAGGTCAACAAACGGGTCCCGGTCATCGCCGGCACCGGCTCCAACTCGACCCGCGAGGCGATCGAGATGACGGCCCATGCCAAGAAGATCGGCGCCGACGGCGCCCTGCTGGTCACCCCCTACTACAACAAGCCGACCCAGGAAGGGCTTTATCGCCACTACACGGCCGTTGCCGACGCCGTCGAACTGCCCCTGGTCCTCTACAACGTGCCCGGCCGCACCGGCGTGAACCTGCTGCCCGAGACCGTGGCCCGTCTGGCGCCCCACCGGAACATCGTGGCCATCAAGGAGGCCACCGGTTCCCTGCAGCAGGCGTCCGAGATCCTGGCCCTGTGCGGCGACCAGATCGACGTGCTCTCCGGCGACGACTTCATCACCTTCCCGCTGATGGCCTGCGGCGGCAAGGGGATCATCTCGGTGACCGCCAACATCATGCCCGCGGAGGTTGCCGCCCTGGTGGACGCCTTCGAGGCCGGCAACATGGATGAGGCCCGCCGCCTGCACCTGAAACTGCTCAAGATCAGCAACGCCATGTTCCTGGAAAGCAACCCGATTCCGGTCAAGACCGCCCTGGGACTGATGGGCAAATGCAGCGACGAGATGCGCCTGCCGCTCTGCCCCATGGGGGAGGCCAACAAGGCCAAGCTGGCTGCCATCATGCAAGAGTACAACCTGATTTAGACGCTCATTAATCTGCCACAGAGGCACAGAGATAGGCGGGAGAAACGCGTAGATGCCGAGGTAGATCCCGTTTGGGTTTGCAGCAGGGTTGTCGCTCTCTGATTCCTGTTTCTGCCGTCCTCTGTGAACCTCCGTGTCTCTGTGTCTCCGTGGCGGAAGTTAAAGGACTTTACCATGATCAATATCGCCGTTTGCGGCGCTGCCGGCCGTATGGGGCAGCGCATCATCAATGCCATTGTCGAATCCGAAGGGGTCCGGTTTTCCGGCGCGCTGGAGCGCCCGGGACACCCGCTGGTGGGCCAGGATGTGGGCCTGATCGCCGGCTGCGGCGCATTGGGAGTCGCCGTTTCCGACGACTTGAACGGCGTGATCGCCGCCTGCGACGTGCTGATCGATTTTACCGCCCCCAAGGTATCCCTCAAGAACCTGGAGGCATGCGGCCTGCAGAAGAAGGCCATCGTGATCGGCTCAACCGGTTTCACCCCCGAGGAGCGCGCCCTGGCTGCGGAACTGGCCAAGAGCACCCCGGTGGTGCTGGCGCCCAACATGTCGGTGGGGGTGAATGTCTGCTTCAAGATCTTGAAGGACATCGCCGCCACCCTGGGAGATGATTTCGACGTGGAGATCGTGGAGGCGCACCATCGCCTGAAAAAGGACGCCCCTTCCGGCACGGCCGTGCGCATGGGCGAGGTGGTGGCCGAGGCCCTGGGACGCGATTACAACAAGGTGGCCACCTTTCATCGCGAAGGAATCACCGGCGAGCGCACCAGGGAAGAGATCGGCATGCAGACCATCCGCGGCGGGGACATCATCGGCGAGCACACGGTCTACTTCATCGGCATGGGCGAGCGTATCGAACTGTCCCACCGCGCCATGACCCGCGACATGTTTTCCCGCGGCTCGGTTCGCGCCGCCAAGTGGGTCGTGTCCCAGAAGCCGGGTTTGTACGATATGCAGGATGTCCTGGGGCTGCGGTAGGCCCAGACAGAGCGCAGCGGCCACAGCACGCCCATTACAACGGGGAGTTTTCTGACCAATGAATGCCGGGGTTCCGTTCAGGCGACACAGCATCACCGTAAGGATGACCGTGGCGGTTTGCACCTTCGTCATCCTCTTCTCGTCGCTTTTGGCGGTCGCCTCCCTGCACTATTTCAAGCAGGAACTCAAGGAAACGATCTCCAGCCAGCAGATGACCCTGCTGACTGTCGTGGCCCAAGGCATCGACCAGAAGCTGACGGCCGCCCAAAAGACGGTCGTCGAGGCGTCCCGCGACGTCACTGCCGACATGGTCGCCGACCCGGATGCGGCACAACGGTTCCTCGACGGCCTGCACAGCGTCAAGAGCCTCTTCGACAACGGCATCTACCTGTTCTCGAAAGACGGGCGGATCATCGCCGAATCCCCTTTTCTGCCCGGCCGCCGCGGCAAGGACGTGTCGTTCCGGCAATTTTACCGGCAGACCATTGCCACGGGAAAACCGACTATCTCCACCCCCTTCATCTCGACCCACTCCCCCGGGACACCGGCGCTCAACATCACCGCTCCGGTGAGGGACAAGAGCGGTGCCGTGGTCGCCATACTGGGGGGCGGCATAAACCTGCTCCAGGACAATTTCCTCGGGGATCTGTCCCATACCCGCATCGCACAGAACGGGTATCTTTTTCTGGTGTCCGGCGACCGGACCGTCATCATGCACCCGGACAGGTCGAAGATCATCTCCGCCAAGATCGCGCCGGGCACCAACAAACTGCTGGACAAGGCACTGGACGGCTTCGAGGGGGTGGCGGAGAACACCAACTCCCAAGGGGTGCACGTCCTCTCCTCCTTCAGGCGCCTCCAAACCACCGACTGGGTCGTGGGGGGAGACTATCCGCTGGACGAGGCCTATCGATCGGTCTACCGGCTGGAGAGGTATTTCGCCGTGGCGGTGGTGGTCAGCGCCTTCCTGATCATCCTGATCATCAGGCTGATCATGGGCAGCTACACCAGTTCCCTGGTGCGTTTTGCCGAGCACGTCAAGCAGATTTCGTCCAAGAACGGCGCGGACCGGCTGTTCAAGCTCGAGAGCAGGGACGAGGTCGGGTTCGTCGTGCAGACCTTCAACGCCATGATTGAGGAGCAGGACAAGAAGAACGAGGAGCTGTTCTACATCAGTACCCACGACGCCCTGTCGGGGCTCTACAACCGCGCCTATTTCGACGACCAGATGGACCGCCTCTCCGCCGGCCGCATCGCACCGATTTCCGTGGTGATGGCCGACATCGACGACCTCAAGGTCTTTAACGACAGCCACGGCCACTCGGCCGGGGACGTGCTGATCACCACGGTCGCCATGATCCTGCTGGAATCGTTTCGCGCCGAAGACGTGGTCGCCCGCATCGGCGGCGACGAGTTCGCCATCCTGCTGCCGGGCGTGGATGCCCCCCATGCGGAGGTCGCCCTGAAGCGGGTCAGGAGCGTGGCCGACAAGTATGCCGCCCAGGCAAACGGCCTTTCCCTCTCCATCTCCCTGGGGTGTGCCACGGTGGAGGACCCGGCCAGGCTCGACGAGGCCCTGCAGCAGGCCGACCAGCAGATGTACCTGGATAAGGTGAGCCGCAAGCTGGTGGAAAAGGAAGCGGAACTGTAGGAGGTTGTTGAAAAACAGCCATCAGGCCTTCGTCCTCGAAGACCCTTTCGTGCGGCGTAGCGCCCGGCCTTCGCAGCCAAAGCTGCTTCGGCGGAGTAGGCCTGCTACGCCTCCTCAGGGCATTCTGTGGGTGCGACGATCTGACAATTTTTGAACAACCTCAGTTTTCACCAGTCAGTTGTAGCTTTCCGTTACGTTATATCCCTATCTTCAAGGAGGATTGAGGCACCAATGGCAAAAATCAACGACAACTACCTGAAACTCAAAGCGGGCTACCTGTTCCCGGAGATCGGCCGCCGCGTGCGCGCCTTTAGCGAGGCCAACCCGAGCGCCAAGGTGATCCGCCTGGGTATCGGCGACGTCACCCGCCCCCTGGCCCCGGCCGTGATCAAGGCCTTCCACGACGCCGTGGACGACCTGGCGACCACCGACAAATTCGCCGGCTACGGCCCGGAGCAGGGCTACGACTGGCTGATCGACGCCGTCATCGAAAAATCCTACAAGCCGCTGGGGGTCAGCCTCAAGACGGACGAGATGTTCATCTCCGACGGCTCCAAGTGCGACTGCGCCAACATCCTGGACATCTTCGCCCTGGACAACGTGGTGGCCATCGGCGACCCGGTCTACCCGGTGTACAACGACACCAACGTCATGATCGGCCGCACCGGCGAGGCCGACGACAAGGGGTACTACAAGAACATCGTCTACCTGCCGTGCAACGAGGCCAACGGCTTCATCCCGGCCCTGCCGGACCGGAAGGTGGACATCATCTACCTCTGCTTCCCCAACAATCCCACCGGCGTGGTGGCATCCAGGGCCGAACTGAAGAAGTGGGTCGATTACGCCCTGGCCAACGACGCGGTGATCTTCTTCGACGCCGCCTACGAGGCATTTATCACCGATCCCGCCATCCCCCACTCCATCTACGAGATCGAAGGGGCCAAGAAGTGCGCCATCGAATTCCGCTCCTTCTCCAAGACCGCCGGCTTCACCGGCGTGCGCTGCGGCCTGGTGGTGGTGCCGGAAGAGGTCATGGGCACGACCCCGGGCGGCGAGCGCTACAGCTTCAACAAGCTCTGGCTGCGCCGCACCACCACCAAGTTCAACGGCGCCTCCTACCCGGTGCAGCGGGCCGCCGCGGCGGTCTACAGCGACGAGGGGTGGCCCCAGATCAGGGAGATCATCGACTACTACATGGAGAACGCCCGCATCATCCACGAAGGGCTGGCGGCGGCGGGGCTCACGGTCTACGGCGGGGTCAACGCCCCCTACATCTGGCTCAAGGTGCCGGCCGGCATGACGAGCTGGGACTTCTTCGACAAGCTCCTGCACGAGGCCAACGTGGTCGGGACCCCCGGCTCCGGCTTCGGCCCCAGCGGGGAAGGATTCTTCCGGCTGTCGGCCTTCGGGAACCGGGAGAACGTGATCGAGGCGGTGGAGCGGATCAGGAAGAATTTGAAATAGATTGAGGAAGGGCGGCCGATTGGCTGCCCTTCTTGCTTTTTAGCCCGGGCATCAGTATACTTCCCTTAAGAAACATCAAGGGGTTATGCATGTTCAAGAACCTGAATGAGAGAGAAGAACAGGCCTTGCGGGATTTTCTGGCCAAGGTTGCCCAGCGCTTCGGGGGCAACTACCTCTACAGCCTCATGTTCGGTTCCAAGGCCCGCGGTGACGCCCACCCCGGCTCGGACATCGATGTGGCCGTGGTCATGCAGACGGCTGATTTCGATACCAAGCGCGCCATCTACGCCATTGCCTACGATGAACTGTTGAAAAACGAGGTGGATATCTCGCCGGTAATCTTTTCGCGGGAGGCTTTCGAATGTCAGAAGGCCGCTCACTTTCCGCTGCTTCGTGAGATCGAACGGGATATGGTGGCGTTGTGAATGATGCCATTCCCTCCGACGATCCGATGGCCCTATCCGGTATTCCGAAAATTACCGATTGGAGCGGGGCGGTTGTCGGCAAGTTCTATCGTCCCGTGAAAGAGGCGGTTACCGTCAGGCTGGATGCGGATGTGATTCATTGGCTCAAGCGCGATGGCAAAGGATATCAAACCCGCCTCAATGCGATTTTGCGCCGGGAGATGGAACGGAGCGGCCGTAAGGCGGCTTGAGAAGCTTTTTTGTTTTGTCGAGCTTGATGAAATATCGAAAGGATTCCGCATTCCTATTATCTTGTGCCCAGGGTGACGGGCGCGTTACAGGGAAGTGCCCCCGATTTTGCCGGAGCAGCGGGTTTCCTGTTGCCACCTCCTTGCACTTGCGCTAGCATTCCCGCCATGCTCCACATCCCCCAATTCACCTATCGTCCCATCGGCATCCTGCGCTCCCCCTATGCCCGCCGTATCGACGCCCCCCATCAGGGTACGGTGGTGGCAGGCACCGAAGCCGGAGAGGCCGCCACCGCCACACTGGAACTTGCGGAATGGCTGGACGGGAAGGTCATCCGGGATATGAACGGCTTTGACCGGGTGTGGCTGATCTTTGCCTTCCACCGGAGCGAAGGGTGGACCGCCAGCGTCAAGCCGCCGCGGGGCGGTCCGAAGCGGGGCGTGCTGGCCACCCGCTCCCCCCACCGTCCCAATGCCATCGGCCTGTCGGCGGTGGAACTGGTCGCGATCACGGGACGGACGCTCCATCTGCGCGGCGTTGATCTTCTGGACGGCACGCCGGTTCTCGACATCAAGCCATACGTACCCTATGCGGACGCCTTTCCCGACGCCAAGGCCGGCTGGATCGACGAGTTGGACGCCAAGCTCGGGTGCAAGTCGGCACCGGGTCCGCGTAGGCCGAGGTAATGGGGGCGCAAAGAGACATGCGTAACGCCGCCACTGCCGGCATCGTGCCCTCGGCTGCTGCGATGATGGTGCTGCGCGTCTGCGCCATTCACGGCAACTGGGCATTGCCGCGGGACCAGGGGCGCCCGGCGCCGCCTTTACGCGCCAACCGTTGACAAAAGCACCACAGCCGTGCCATAAGATACGCCGCGCCGCCAAAAGCCGCTTTCATCCAACGAAGCGGCTTTTGCTTGTCGGTGCGCGAGAAATGACCTGGAGATGTGTGTGGACAACAGAAAACAACTTTTGATCAAAAACAAGACGATAGCAACGGGATTGATGATCGGCGCGGCCCTTTTGTTCGTGGTGGCCCGCCTGCACAAGGGGCAAGGGGGCTGGGAGTGGGCCGCCGCTTTCGCGGAGGCGGCCATGGTCGGCGCCCTGGCCGACTGGTTTGCCGTGGTGGCGCTGTTCCGCCACCCCCTGGGGGTACCCATACCCCATACGGCCATCATCAAGAACAAGAAGGACGCCATGGCCGGGAACCTGGCCGGTTTCATCCGCGACAAGTTCCTGGCCGGCGACACCCTGATCGCCAGGGTGCGGGAGTACAATCCGGCCGAGCATCTTGCCGTGTACCTCATGTCCCGAGACAACGCCGCCGGGCTGGCCAAAGGGGTGACCCGCGTGCTGGCCGACTCCCTGGATTTTATCCATGACGAGCGGGTACAGTCGCTGGTGCGGGCCGCCCTGGGCAACCGACTGGAAAGCTTCGACCTCTCCGCCTCCGCCGGGTCGCTGCTCGATGCCCTCAGAAAGGACAACCGCCACCAGATCGTGCTCGACGACCTGCTGCGCCGCTGCGCCGCCTGGCTGGCGACCGAGGAGGCGCAGGCCAGACTGGCCGGCGCCATCGACACGTTTTGCACGAAAGAGTATCCGCTCCTGAGCGCCTTCATCCCCAACCGGGACCAGTTTGCCAAAGGGGTGGGGGAAAAGGTCGCACACCGGGTCAACGCGTTTATCCAGGAGGTCAATGCCGATCCGGTCCACGAGGTCCGGTACCGGTTCGACACCACCGTGACCGAGTTCATTGCCCGGCTGAAATCCGACCCGGCGCTACGCGCCAAGGTGGAGACGATCAAGGGTGAGGTCGTCCATAACCAGGCCATCGCCGATTATGCCCGGAGCATCGGCGACGATCTGAAGAGCTGGCTGAACAACGATCTGCACCAACCCGAGTCGAAGGTGCAGGAGAAGATCGGCGCGGCGGTTGCGGGCCTGGGCGCCGCCCTTCTGCGCAACCGGGGGCTGCAGGAGTCGTTGAACGCATACCTGGAACGGCTGATACTGCACCACGGGGATACGCTGCGGGCCGCGGTTGCCGGACATATCTCCGGCACCATGCAACAATGGGAAAGCGACGACTATACCAGCGAGATCGAACTGAGCATCGGTTCCGACCTGCAGTTCATCAGGATGAACGGCACCCTGGTGGGGGGCGTGATCGGCCTTTTGCTCCACGCCGCCTCCCTGTTGCTGGGGTAGCGGTTTCCGGAGGTACGATGAAAATACAAACCGTGACCATGGAACACCGGCCCAAGGTCTACGCCCTGCTGCGCCGCGCCTTTCCCGGCAGCGACCATGAAGCCACGCTGGTGGAGAAACTCCACGCGCATGGCAGGACCGTGCACGAATGGGTCTGCATCCATACCAACAAGGTTATCGCCTACGTCGCCTTTACCTCTGCCTATCACGGCAATGAAATCTGCGGCCTGCACCTGGCCCCTCTGGCCGTGGCGCCCGATTTCCAAAAGCAGGGGGTGGGTTCGGAGCTGCTCAGGTTCGCCCTGCGCCAGGAGGCGGTCAAAAGCCGGCCCCTGTTTGTCCTGGGCGAGCCGGGCTACTACAGCCGGTTCGGCTTCGAGCCGTGTAATATGCCCATCTGCCCGTTCGATACCGGCAACGCCCATTTCCTGAGCATGCGGAATAACGCCGCCACCAGTTTTGTGGTGGGCTACGAGCCCGAGTTCAGCGTCGCCGCCGTACCGCCCCGTCTCCACGGGAAGAAGCGCCGGACACGGTGAGCCGGGGAATCAGGGAGGGGGATTCAGGAAACGGACGTCGCGGCGGGGAACCGGGGTCTCGATCTTCTTCTCCCGGAAGGCTTCGATGACGGTCTGGTAGATCACCGCCTGGGCGGGAACGAAATCCTCGACCTTCACCCACGGCTTGATGGCCAGGACGACGGACGATTCAGTGAGGGCGGCCACGCCGACAACGGGGGCGGGCTCCCGCAGGACGCCGGGATGCTGCCGGAGGATGGCGTCCACGAGCGAAAGCGCCAGGGTAATGTCCGCACCGTACCCTACGGCCACCGTCAGATCAAGCTGGCGAATCGTGCCGTAGTTGTGGAGGATCTCCCCCACGATCTTCCGGTTGGGGACGATGACGCGGGAATGGTCCGTATGGAGCAGGGTGGTGGAAAACAGGGCGATGTCGGTTACCTGGCCGTAGACCCCCAGCAGCTCGATATAGTCGCCGATGGTGAACGGCTTCGCGAAGATGATCGTCAGCCCGGCCACAAGGTTCCCCAGGAGCCCCTGCATGGCAAGGCTGACGCCGACCCCGGCCACGCCGATCCCGGCGATGAGCGGCGTTACCTGCACCCCCATCTGGCCAAGGGACATAATCCCTATTAACCCTATGATCAGGAGCTTGACCACCTTGACGATGAGGTTGCTCACCGGCTCGTCATAGGCCCTTGACTTCAGCCAACGGTGGATGAGGTTGCCTGCCCAGCGGGCGATAAACACGCCGACGCCCATGAGGGCGATGGCGGTGAGGATCTGCATCCCGTGGTCGACGAAATAGAAAATCACCTTGTCGGTCAGTTCCGGCGAGGTCGCCACGGCCGCCTTTTTTACCAGTGTGCTGTCTGTCATGGGAGGAAGGGTATCACGGGATGGCGCGGCACGCAAGGGAGTCCGGGCAATTGTGTGGTGAATACGCACCGCATGGCGATTGAGGGTGGAAGTTCTGCGTACGATAGTGCATACTGGCAAAAAAGACCCCGCGCGGGAGGCCGCCTGAGGGCGCACGCGGTAATCCTGCTGGAGCGTAATGAATGAAAGTTGACCTGGATTCGATGAAAAACCTGCTGAGCAGGCGGGGCGACGAGATTGAAAAGAGTGTCGCCGGCACCGGCTACCTGGCAAAGACCGTCATGGGCGTCGGCACCTTTCTGCTCGATAACGAAGGTGACGTGGACCTGCTGACCGCCAAGCAGAAGGCCACGTTTGAAAGATTCCTGCTGCCGCTGCTGGGAAAACCGCCCCGCTAGCCGTTTGGGTGCCCCGAACCGGATGCAGATTCGACGACAGAGGCGGCCCATCGGCCGCCTTCCGTTTCTTCGGGATACCGGTGCCGGGGCGGCGCATGCCTCCGGGAGGAGGCAGCGCGGCGGCGCAGAGGAACGGACACGTTTGAGAAAATACCGACTGAAGGTGAAATCATGAGTCTATTCAACCTGTGGAACCCCGTGAAGGTTTGCCGCACCCGCATGATCAGCAAGGATTTTTTCGAGTGCAAGGTGAAACGCCCCGACCCCGAATTCTGCGAGCACTCCCTCCGCATGGGGGGAAGCTACATCTGCAACCATCTGGACCGCCTCGAATTCTCCAACAGGAAATAGCGGGGCGGCGCCGTTTCCCGTGCGCCCTGAAACCGCCTGAACGCCACCCCGTGGCGATCGAGGAGACCCTATGGGGATTTCCACACATCCTTCCGTCGTGACCATGCCGCCGGCCGAGAGGCCGTATCCCTCCATCCTCGCTTTCCTGTGCGGGAGATTCCCCGCTATCCCCCGGGAGGTCTGGGAAGAGCGGATCAGGGAAGGCAAGGTCATCGGCGAAGGGGGGCACCCCATAACCCTGGACGCGGAATACGCCCCCCTGCGGCGGATCTTCTATTTTCGCGAGGTCGCCGCCGAGCCGGTCATCCCCTTTGCCGAAAAGATCCTGTTTCGGGACGACCATCTCCTGGTCGCCTGCAAGCCCCATTTCCTGCCCGTGACCCCCGGTGGACGGTATGTGGACGAATGCCTGCTGAACCGCCTGCGCAAAAGCACCGGGATCGAGGAGTTGGCGCCGCTGCACCGCATCGACCGGGAAACGGCCGGCCTGGTGCTTTTTTCCGTCAACCGGGAGAGCAGGGGGCTCTATAGCCGGCTGTTCCCGAATGGCCTCGTCGAAAAGAGCTACCAGGCCCTGGCGGTGTGCCCGCCGCTCCAGGAGCCGGGGACGTGGGACGTGGTGAACAGGATCGAACGGGGTGAGCCGTGGTTTCGGATGAAGACGGTGCCCGGCACCGCCAATGCCCGCTCCGTCATCCATCTGGTGGAGGTCAGGGGGGGCGTGGCCCGCTTCGTCCTGCACCCGCACACCGGCAAGACCCATCAGTTGCGGCTCCATATGAGCGGTCTCGGTTTCGGGATCCTCAACGACCGGTACTACCCCGAGCTGCAGCCCGAGGGAGAGGACAACTTCGCCACCCCGCTCCAGCTTGTCGCCCGAAGGCTGCGCTTCAGGGACCCCCTCAGCGGCCGGGACCGGGAATTCGTCTCCGGACGCACGCTGTCGTGGTAGCCCGGCAGGGCCGCCCCGTGGGGATGGCCCCGATTCGCGTGACCGGCATCACAACATTTGCATCCGTTCCCATGTTATGGTAATCACTGGAGTGTCATAGCCGCCCCGGATAATCGCCCGGACACCTGCGATCAACAGCCTGTACCCCGTAAAGGTCTATCGTGCGTCTCTTTTGCTGCCTCATTTCCTGCTGCCTGTTTTTTTCCGCGTCGCCCCTCTTCGCATCGGACGACCTCCTTGATTACGGGCGTATGGCCACCATCGACCTTCTCATGGAGCGGGCCATTGCCGGCAACCTCATCGCCGGCGGCGTCGTGGTGGTCGGAGACCACAACGGCATCCTCTCCAGCACCGCCCGCGGACGGCTGAGCGCCCGCCCGGACGCGCCGCCGCTCGACGGGCGGACCATCTTCGACCTCGCCTCCCTGACCAAGGTCATCGCCACGGCGCCGGCGGTGATGAAACTGCTGGACGAGGGACGGATCTCCCTGACGGACCCCCTGCCCCTCTGGTTTCCCGAATTCAAGGGGTCCGAGCTGGAAAACGTCGCCATCATCCACCTGCTGACCCACACGTCAGGGCTCGCCGATTTCGACATGGGTACGGAAGAGGCCATGAAAAACGCCATCCTCAGGGCGGCGGCGGAGAAAAACCGGCCGCGGCCGGGCAGCAGCTTCCACTATGCGGACATCAACTTCATCCTGCTGGGCGAGCTGGTCCACCGGGTTTCAGGCAAGCCCCTGAACGCCTTCTGCCATGACGAGATCTTCGCGCCGCTTGCCGCTGCCGAGACCATGTTCCTGCCCCCCAGGACCTCGCGGGTCGGATCGCCCCCACGGTGGGGGGGGACGGCGGCATCGTGCAGGACCGGAATGCGCGCCGCCTCGGCAGCGTTGCGGGCCATGCCGGCCTGTTCAGCTCCGCCCAGGACCTTGCCCGGTTTGCCCGGCTGATGCTCGCCGGAGGGGCGCTTGACGGCAGGCGCATCCTGTCCGAGCAGACGGTGAAACAGATGACCACCCCGTTCTCCTGCCGCAACGGCACGGTCGTGCGCGGCCTGGGCTGGGACATGGCTTCTCCCTTTTCCGCGCCGAAAGGGAAACTCTTCTCGGAGGCATCCTTCGGCCACACCGGTTACAGCGGCTCTTCCATCTGGATCGACCCGAAGCAGGACCTGTTCGTGATTCTCCTGACCAATCGCCTGGACTACCAGAATATCAGGCAGTTCAACAAACTGCGCAGCGACATCTCCACCCTTGCCGTGGCCGAGTTCCGCAAACCGGGCGATGGCCACGACCCGGCGGCGGCGCCGGAGGTTGCACGGATCGCCCCGGACCCGCACCAGAAGGTGGTTGAGCGGAAGCCTGCAACCGTTTCACACCGCGTCAGACTGGTGGCGGCGGCCTCCAAGCACGCCAAGGCGTACCGTCAGTACGCCAAAAAGAGCGGCAAAAACCATCGGCACAAACCCTATGGCCGGACCCGCCGGGCGTAGAGCCCCGGAGGGGCCCCCGCAGCGCAGGGAACAGGTGACGGCAGAACGGCAAAGGGCGGCCCCACGGCAGCCCTTTGCCGTTTTCCGTGGGTGCGGCGTTTTCCATCTCCCCGGAGCAGCCGCTGGACGGCGGAACTGCGCCGTTCTTGACGGGGAAGCGGCATGGCGGCACAAGGCGCCCATTGCAGTGTACCCCCTTTTGTGCTATTCCCAGAACCTGGCGGCACAAAGGTATTTCACACGCGCCGCTGCAGGAGTCTGATGGATGGAACCGTTTTCCGTAGCCCAATGCGTCGGGTATGTTGCCTTCGTTCTCGGGGTGACGGCCTTTTTTCAAAAGATCGATCACCGCCTGAAGTTCTTCAACGGAGCGGAATGCCTCGCTTACGCGGTGCATTTCACGCTTCTGGGAAACCTCCCCGGCGCGGCCAGCGCCCTCATATCCAGCGGGCGCTCGTTCCTCGCCATAAAGATCCGTTCCCCCCTGCTGGCCGTGGTGATCATCGGCCTCAACATGGCCGTCGGGCTCACCCTGGCCAAAAGCGGGGTCGGCTGGTTTCCCGTGGGCGCCTCGAGCATCGCCACCCTGGCGGTCTTCACCATGCGGGGAATCCCCATGCGCCTGGCCCTGCTGGTCAGCACGTTCCTCTGGCTGGCCAACAACATCATCTGCGGCTCCATCGGCGGCACGCTCCTGGAAACGATCATCGCCATCGTCAACGGTTCGACCATGGTCCGCATTCTCAGGTCGCCCGAACGGGACCTTGCCGGGGCCGGCGGCGCGGTGGGCAGGGCGGAATGACGACAGGGTACGGCACCATGCGTAAAGCGTTTTTCGACACCTTGATAGTGTGGGACAGACTATTTTGAATCTCCTCAGCGACATCCGTGGTAAAAGGCTGCTGCATGCCGCCCTCCTGGCATTGTCCCTGGTCCTGGCCCTGACCGGCCGGGCCGCTGCCCAGGGCGGCTTTGCCGCCTACCCCCCCCTGGCGCCCGACTATAGCTCCATCAAGGTTTTCGACAACCAGGGGCGGTATGTCGGTCGCCTCCTGTCGGAGAAACGGTACTGGGCAACCATCGACCGCATCCCCTCCTTTCTGCAGAAAGCGGTGGTGGCGGTTGAAGACGCCCGCTTTTACGAACATGGCGGGATCGATATCCGCGGCATCGCCCGGGCCCTGGTGAAGGATGTGGTCAAGGGGAAAATGGTCGAGGGGGGCTCGACCATCACCCAGCAGTTGATCAAGAACAAGTACCTGTCCGGCGCGAAGACCATCGAGCGCAAGCTGGACGAAGCCCGCCTGGCCATGGATTTCGAAAAGAAATATACCAAGAAGCAGATTCTGGAGATGTATTTCAACGAGATCTATTATGGCAACGGGGCCTGGGGCATCGTCCAGGCGGCCCGCATCTATTTCGACAAGAACCCGGAGGACCTGACCGAGGCCGAGTGCGCCCTCCTGGCCGGCGTGCCCAAGAATCCGGGCCGTTACAATCCGCTGGGCAAGGGGGCCAACGTCACGCGGCGGCGGGATGTGGTCCTCAAACGGATGGTGGACCTGAATATCATCACCCCCCGCCAGAAACAGCGGTTGAGGACCCAGCGGGTTACCTTCATGCCGTCGGGACAGGCCCCCCAGTATCTGGCCCATATCCGGGCCAAACTCATGGAGCGGTACGGTGCGGAGGTTATCGAACAGGGGGGGCTGGAGGTGACCGCGGCCCTGGACTTGAACCTGCAGAAACAGGCGGAACAGGCGCTGGCCGAGGGGGTGAAACGCATCTCCCCCCACCTGCAGGGGGCCTTGGTGTGCCTTGATCCCGCCACGGGGGACGTGCTGGCGGCCGTGGGGGGCGTCGGCGTTACCAAGGGCTCCTATAACCGGGCCTTTTCCGCCAAACGCCAGCCCGGGTCGGCCATCAAGCCGCTGATCTACGCCGCGGCCCTGGAAAAGGGGATTACCGCCGGCAGCATCTGGAGCGATGCGCCGGTGGCCTACGACCGGGGCAACAATCAGGTCTGGAAACCGCAGAACTACGGGAGGGAGCAGTACGGCGAGCTTTCCCTGAGGCGAGCCCTGGCATATTCCAGCAACGTCGTCACGGTCAAGGTGCTCGAGGCCATCGGGGTGCCGTATTTTGCCGATTTCGCCGGGAAAATGGGGCTGCCGTTGCGGGCCCAGAACGGCCTTTCCCTGGCCCTGGGGACGGATGAGGTCACCCTGAACGACCTGGTCCAGGCGTATACCCCCCTGGCCACCGGGGGCATGCACTCCGAAGGGCGGACCATTATCCGGATCTATGACCACCGGCGCCACGCCTGGACGGAGAATCCCCCGATCGTCGCCCCGACCCTGGCGCCCGCCACCGCCTTTGTCACCACCCAGATGCTGAAGGACGTCATGACCTACGGCACCGCGAAATCCCTCAGAAAATTCAGCCAGCAGCACCCGGCCGCCGGGAAGACCGGCACCACGGACGACTACCGGGATGCCTGGTTCGTCGGCTATACCCCCCAGGTAATAACCGGCGTCTGGGTGGGGTACGACAAGCCCCGGCCCGGCGGGAGGGGCTTTACCGGAGGCGCGGTCGCCGCCCCCATCTGGGAGCGGTTCATGCGCCGGGCCGTGGCCGCGAGGCCGGCTGTCGATTTTCCCAGGCCGGATGCGGTGGTTTCCGTTGCCATCGACCCGGTCACGGGCTACCTGGCGACGGCGGAGTGCCCCAAGAAGCACGATGAATTCTATATCGCCGGAACCGAGCCCACCCGCTACTGCCCCAAACATGGCGGAGGCGAGGCCGTGCCCGTGCCGGCCCCGCCGGCACCACAACAGTGAAAAGGAGAAGGAATATGCCCCAGTTCGGTTTTCTCGGTCTCGGCATCATGGGTAACGCCATGGCGGCCAATCTGGTGCGGGCCGGTTTCCCGGTCACGGTCTGGAACCGCAACCCGGCAAAATGCGCCCCCCTGGTGGCCCTGGGGGCACGCCAGGGGGGAAGCCCCCGGGAGGTGGCGGCAGCCTGCGACATTACCTTTGCCATGCTCGCCGACCCCGCCGCCGCCACGGAGGTCTGCTTCGGCCCGGATGGGGTGCTGGAGGGGATCGGCGCCGGGCGCGGCTACATCGACATGTCCACCGTGGACGACGTAACCGCCCGCGCCGTCGCCGGGGCGGTGGCCGACCGCGGCGGCCGCTTCCTCGAGGCGCCGGTTTCCGGCACGAAAAAGCCGGCCGAGGACGGCACCCTGATCATCCTGGCCGCAGGCGACCGGGGGTTGTACGACGAGGCCGCCCCGGCCCTGGACAGGATGGGGAAGAAGCGCCTCTACCTGGGGGCGGTCGGCCAGGGGGCGCGCATGAAGCTGGTGGTGAACGCGATCATGGGAGGAATGGTGACGGCCCTCTGCGAGGGGGTGGCCCTTGGCCAGAAAGGGGGACTCGACGGTGCCGAGATCCTGGAGGCCCTCGATGCCGGCGCGCTCGCCAACCCGCTCTTCAAGGGCAAGGGACCGATGCTGCTCAAGGGCGAATACCCCACCAGCTTTCCGCTCAAGCACATGCAGAAGGACTTGCGCCTTGCCGTGGCCCTGGGGGATGAACTGGGGCAGCCGCTCCACTGCATCGCCGCGGTCAACGAGACCTTCAAGCGGGCGCGCATGGCAGGGCACGCCGACGAGGACCTTGCCGCGGTCTTCCAGGTCATCAAACAATAGGACGGAACCGGCGGGAGTGCGGCGGGGGAGAGGCATCGGCATGAACAAGAGGTCGCGGGTCACCGGGAGGATGGGCGGAGGGGGCATGACATGAAGTTTACCCTCCTGACCCATTCCAAGGAGTTCGGCAAACGTTCCAATACCGGGAAACTGGTGCTGGAGGTCCTGGGAGACGCGGCCGAGCAGGTCCGCTGGGACCGGCTGAACCCGCCCGCCGGACTCATGGAGGACATCGAGGCGGGCGGCGTGGCCCTGGTCTATCCCGGCGCACCGGACGAGAGTGACGACGACCTGACCGGTATCGATCATTTCGTCCTCATCGACGGCACCTGGCACGAGGCGCGCAAGATCCACCAGCGAAGCCCCTATCTCCTGAAACTCCGCCGGGTCTGCCTCAAGCCGGCCGGCACCTCCCGCTACAACCTCCGGAAGAACCAGAAAGAGGCCTGTCTCTGCACCGCGGAGTGCGTGATGGAAATCCTGCGCGGTACGGGGAGGAACGAAGAGGCGGAGCAGCTGCTGGAGCGCTTCCTGGCATTCATCAGGCCCCCCGGAGCCATGCGGGGAGCGGTGCCGGGACACTGAGACGGCGACGGCGAGCCTCGAAGCTCACATCATCCCCCCGGCCGGCTCTCGCCGCCTCTGAGGGCATCGACGCTCCAGATCCCGCCCCCCTGGGTGGCGATACACAGGAACACGAAACAGTAGATCACCGCCAGCTCGCCGTTGTTCTGGATCGGCAGCAGCGCCTTCGTTCCGTGGGCCATCCAGTACGCCACGGCCATCTGCCCGCTGGTGATGAAAGCCGCCCAGCGGGTGAAGAGCCCGATCATGACCAGAATGCCGCCAATCAACTCGATCGGGCCGGCGACGTAGGTAATGAATGGGGGAACCCCCGGCGGCATGGGGACCGGGATGCCGAAAAGCTTCTGGACGCCGTGCCAGAGAAAGAGAAAGCCGACGACGATCCGCATCAGGGCGTACCCTTGGGCGTTGTAGGGCGACAAAAAGGACTTCATGGCAGCACCTCCTGGTGATGGTGGCCGGTTACGGGGTCATTTCGCGGCACAGAGGGCCGCGGCGCGCGCACCGATCTCTTCCGGCGCCACGTCTTCCGTATGGGTGGCAATCGACCATTTGTGCCCGAACGGGTCGGCGACCGTGCCCATGCGGTCACCCCAGAACTGGTCCGCAACCGGCATCAGCAGCGTGGCGCCTGCCGCGACCGCACGGTTCACCACCTCGTCCACATCGGCAACGTACAGGACAATGGATACGGCGGTGCCCCCCAGGGTCTGCGGGCTGAGGGCATGCCACTCGGGCGATTCATCGCACAGCATGACCGGCGAATCGCCGATCACGATTTCGGCGTGCATCAATTTGCCGTCGGGTTTTGGCAGGCGCATGCACTCCGTGGCGCCGAACGCCTCTTTATAGAATTCAATGGCTTTGGCGGCGTTGGTGATGATCAGGTAGGGGGTCGCCGTGTGATAGCCGTCAGGGATCGGTTTTACCGTGGTGCCCATGATGTTCCTCCCTTCTGGAGCGTCACGCGAACGGGACTGTTTCTCCGCGCTCATGGGAATCGCCCCTTTATAAAGATTATTTTAGTCCCTTGCCGAAAAAAGGCAATACGCCGTTGTATGGCCGGGCGACCGGCAGGGGGAGCTGCGGAAAACCGGCCGCACGCGGGCCGGCCTTGCAGCGTTGCCGGGGCGTTCCGGCGCTTCTCGCGGCTTCAGCCGCTGATGGCCGCATGAAGACGGTTGAAATTTTTTGGCTCATCCCCAATACTTGTGCAGAAGGTTACAGACCACCCAAACCTCTGCGCCGGGACACGACCCGGCAGAGGAGCGAGGATATCACCACACATGGCACTGCCGTCCAAAGTCTACAAAGCGGCCCTCCAACTCTCGGACGTGGACCATGGCGTCTACGAAACCCTGCAGGCAACGGTCGCCCAGCATCCTTCGGAAACCGAGGAACGGCTTGTCTCCCGGTTGCTGGCCTACGCGATCTTCCATGAAGCCGAGCTGACGTTCACCAAGGGGATCAGCGCCACGGACGAACCGGACCTTTGGGTGAAACGGGGCGACGACAGGGTGCGGCTCTGGGTCGAGGTCGGCCTGCCGGAGGCGGACCGTGTCATCAAGGCGAGCCGCCACTCGGAACGGGTCGCCCTGCTCGCCTGCGGCAGGCAACTCGCCACATGGGACCAGCAGCAGTTGCCCAAACTGGAGAAGCTGGCCAATCTCACCATCGTCAGCATCGACCCGGCCATGATCGCCCGGCTGGTCGCGCTGCTGGACCGCTCCATCGCCTGGTCGGTCACCATCACCGAAGGCACGCTCTATCTGACCTGCGGCGCAGAAACCGTGGAGAGCCCCCTCCTGGTAAAGGTGGGCAGCCGGTGAGCCCGGCGGGCGGAACCAGCCGCATCGCCGCTCCATGTGCGACAGCCACACCCATCACGACCGTCACGAAGGGAACACCATGACCACGAACGATCTTCTCCGCGGCCTGCGGTACGCCCTGAAACTGAATGGCGAGGCCATCGCCGAACTGTGTGCGTTGGGCGGGCATGAAATCAAACCGATAGAGGTGCTGAAACTGCTGAAAAAGGAAGAGGAGACCGGTTTTATGGCCTGCGACGAGGCGGTGATGCGGGCCTTTCTGGACGGCCTGATCGTTTCCCGGCGCGGCGCGCAGGAGCCGAAACCCGGTGCGCCCACGGCGCCGGACGCGGCGTTGAACAACAACCTCATCCTGCGCAAGCTCAGAATCGCGTTGGAGCTGAACGACGAGGGGATGCTCGCGGTCCTGGCAAAGGCCGGGGTCCAGCTTTCCAAATCCGAATTGTCCGCCATGTTCCGGGCAAAAGGGCACAGGAACTACAAGCCCTGCGGCGACCAGGTCCTCCGCAACTTCATCCGCGGCCTGGCGCTTGGCGGGGGCAACACCTAGCCGGCAGCGGCATGTGCCCGGAATTTCGGGGGGCGGTCCGCTTGATGGCATGCGGTCCGCCCCCTTTTTTACGCCAGCGTTACCGAAACAGCCGGAGAGGTGCGAGCCATGACGAAGGAACAGATGATTCAGGAGATAACCGCACGGCTTGCCGCCGACCTTGCGGTGCTGGCCAGCGCCGCGCGGGCGGCCCACGAAGCGGCCACCCACGAGGAGTGCCTCCCCGACAACAAGTACGACACCACCGCCCTGGAGGCGTCATACATCGCCCAGGGGCAGGCCAACCGCGCCCAGGAGATCAGGATCGCCCTGGAGAGTTACCGCACCCTGACGCTGTCCGGCTTCGACGACGCCGCGCCGATCCGGCTGACGGCCCTGGTTACCCTCGAAAGCGAGCTGGGGGAGGTGCGGCGGCTTTTTCTCGGCCCCCAGGCCGGAGGCATGAAGATCGCTGACCGTGGCGGCGAGATCGTAGTCATCACCCCCCGCTCCCCCCTGGGGCGTTCCCTGCTGGGGCTGAGAACCGGCGACGAGGTGCAGATGGGCGAGGGGGCCGCGGCCCAGACCTTCACCGTTGTGGAGGTCTGCTGATGCGCCCCTGACCGGGAAGAACGGAATTTTCTGGTATACTGGAAGAAAAATGCCGGCACGAGGTGATGCCATGGCCGAAACGACCTTAAGCGGCGAGGAGACCCCCCGCATCCGCGAGATGGAAATCGACGATTTTCCCGAGGTGTTCCATATCGGCGAGGAGGTCTTCACCGTCGAATACTCCCAGAGCCTCTACCGTACTTGGGACGAATTCGAGATCACCACCCTCTTCAATTCGGACACCGAACTGTGCCTGGTGGCGGAAATGGGGGGGCGCATCGTCGGGTTTGCCCTGGGGACCACAGTCAAGAAGCATAACTCACCCTGGATGTACGGCTACCTGGTCTGGCTGGGGGTCCGGCGGGACACCCAGAAGGGGCGCGTGGGGAGCAGGCTGTTCCATGAGATCAGGCGCCGCATGGTGGAGCAGGGGGTGCGGATGATCATCATCGATACCTCTGCCGATAATCTGGCCGCCATCAACTTCTTCAAGAAGCAGGGCTTCGACGATATCCAGGAACATGTCTACATGTCCCTCAACCTGACGCGCAAGGCCAGGAAAAAGGCGGTGAAGAAACCATGAACGCCCGCCTGGACGAGGTTTGGCAGGCCATTGACCCAACGCGGCTGCGCAGAACCCTGCTCCAGATGCTGGACATCTACTCCCCCTCCGGCAAGGAGGAGGACATCCAGCTCTACCTGGAGGAGGTTCTCAGCCGCGCCGGCTTCCGGGTGGAGCGTCAGGAGGTGGAGCGCGAACGCTACAACCTGCGGGTCACCATGGGGAGCGGCGCGCCGGCACTCTACCTGGTGGGGCACGTGGACACGGTCCCGGCCTGGGACCTGGAGGAATTCGGCGCGCGCGAGGAGGAAAACCTCATCCGCGGCCTGGGGAGCGCCGACATGAAGGGGGGGTGCGCCGCCATGGTGGAGGCGTGGCTGGCCATCTCCGACGCCCTGGGGCCGGAGGAACGGCCATCCTTGGGCCTGCTGCTGGTGGTGGGGGAGGAGGAGAACGGCGACGGCAGCGCCGCCTTCCTGCAACAGTGCCATCCCCCCTGGGTGGTGATCGGCGAGCCAACCGGGCTGGCGCCCTGCTTCGCCCATTACGGCTACCTGGAGGCGGGGTTCGTCACCCGCGGCCTGCGCCGCCACTCCTCGTTGCCCGAGCTGGGACACAACGCGGTGGAGTCCATGCTGCGCCTGCTGCTGCATCTGGGCAAGGCGCCGCTCTTCGACCGGGAGCGAGGGGAGATCGTCTACTCGATCCGGGAATTGAGTTCGTCCCGGGCCGGCTTTGTCGTCCCGGACCGGTGCGAAGCGTGGATCGATCTGCACCTGCCCCCCGGCATGGACCCCGCGGCCCTCCAGGGGGCGATCCGCGGCATCGCCGCCGAAGCGGAGCGTTTCATCCCGGGTCTGGACATGGAGGTGAGCTTCGACTTCGCCTCACCCGGCTACGACTTGGGCGATGACAGCCGACCGGCCCGGCTGGTCGAGGAAATCTACACCCGCTTGGGGCGCACGCCCCGCTTGAGCGCCTTCCGCTCCCACTCGGACGGCAACCTCTTCCATGGGGCCGGCACCCGGCCCATCATCCTGGGGCCCGGCTCCCTGGAGAGCGCCCATACGGCCGACGAGCAGGTCCCCTTCCACGAGGTGGCTGAGGCCGCCCGCATCTATGCCGCCCTGGCCCTGGGGATGGGGTGATCCGAAACATCGGGGCGCCTCCCGGTGCGCCATGCCGTCCCTACCCCATGTGTCCCCCTCTCCCGAGATACCATCGGATCATCTTTCTTCCGCAATGTTACAAAAAAGATACTACGTACCCAAATAGTCCGTTATTGACGAATGAGCGCCTATGGCAGAATATGGCGCACACCATTTAACAAGAGAAGCGCGGCGGTGAAACCCGCGCGAAAACAGGAGGACGAATCGATGAACGTTGTCGCCATCAACGGCAGCCCCAAAAAAGAGGGCAATACCTACCATGCCATCAGGATGGTTGCCGCCGAGCTTGAAAAGGAAGGTGTGGAAACCGAGATCATCCACATCGGCAACAAGGTGATCCAGGGCTGCATCGCCTGCGGCCAGTGCGCCAACAACCGGAACGAACGCTGCATCCTGCCGGGCGACGAACTCAACGACGCCCTCCAGAAGATGAAACAGGCGGATGGGATCATCCTGGGGACCCCCGTCCATTACGCCGCCATAGGCGGCACCATGAAGTCGTTTCTGGACCGGGCCTTTTACGTCGCCGGCTCCAACGGCGGGATGTTCCGGCACAAGGTCGGCGCCGCGGTGGTTGCGGTGCGGCGTTCCGGCGGCGTGCCCACCTTCGACCAGCTGAACAATTTTTTGCACTATGCCGAGATGCTGGTGCCAAGCACCAATTACTGGAACGTCATCCACGGCACCCGCCCGGGAGAGGTGGCACAGGACGACGAGGGGCAGCAGATCATGCGCGTGCTGGGCAAAAACATGGCATGGCTGATGAAACTGGTGGAACACGGCAAAGGGTCTGTTGCGGAGCCTGAGGCGGAAGCCAAAACCTTCATGAATTTCATCCGGTAAATGGCGTCGGGCGTGCGGAACGCTTTCCGCAACCCCGGCAAAAACACAGCGAGAGAGGACTACCCATGTCGAGATTAACCGTTGTCGCCAGGATACTGGCGAAGAAAGAGGCGGCCGATGCGGTCAGGGCCGAACTGCTCACCCTGATTGCGCCGACCAGAAACGAAGAGGGGTGCATCGAATACCGGCTGCACCAGGATAATGAGGACCCGGCGCTGTTCTTCTTCTACGAAACCTGGGAGAACGGAGCCTTTCTGGAAAAACACAAGGAGACGGCCCATTACCGGACCTGCTTCACCGCCATAGAGGGCATGATCCGGGAACGGTCCGTGAATAAATTGACCAAGATTGAGCCGTAACCAGGCCTCGACCGCTGCGGACCATCCATAAACCCCGTCTTTTCAGGCGGGGTTTTCCATTTTCAGGGCTATGGGCGGTTCAAGAGCCGTTTGCCCGAGTGGTGGGATGAGTGATTTTTTACGAATTGTTACGCAACCGTTGTGGAAATTCCGGCAGGCTGCGCTATGATGTTACGGGATGTCATCACCGATATGATGGGAGAACGCGTCATGAAGCTTGATGAAATCAGGGAACGGGCGAAGCAGCTCAATATCAGGGCCGGCAAGATGAAAAAGGCCGATCTGGTGCGCGCCATCCAGCAGGCCGAAGGGAACGAGTCGTGCTTCGATTCCGGCAAAGCCGCCACCTGCGGCCAGGACAACTGTCTCTGGCGGGAGGATTGCGACTGAGAACCGGGACCGGGCAGAGGGATACCCCCCTACCCCGGCCCGTTCCTCCTATGGCGCCCCGGTGGCCCGCAGGTATTTGCCCAGTTCCGCGTCAACCTTGGAGATGTGGTTTATCAGCCACTTGAGCAGCATGTTGTTGGTTTCCGTCACATGATGGACGGCCACCCCTTCCGATTTTATCTCGTCCTTCAACGCCTTGACCCGGACGATGAATCCGTCGTGCTCCTGTTTATGGGCGGCATAGGCGGGATAACGGCTGCTTCTCTGGATGGCCTCCTCGTCGCTGAAGTGGCTGATCACATATTCATCGAGAAATCCCAAAAGCCGCCGCAACTCGTCCATTCCCTTGCCCGTCTCGCAGGCCTTGAGCAGGCTGTCGAAACGCGACAGCAGCTCCTTATGCTGATTGTCGATCTCCGGCACGCCGATTGCCAGCGATTCTCTCCACGCGATTCCCATACCCGATACCCCTCTTTGACAGTCTTAAATAACAGGCCGGTCAACCCGACTCATTTTCTGGTTTTTCTTTTACCTTTTTCTTCGTGCCTTTGCAACAGTTCCGCCATCCGCCGCAGGTGGACATCCACCAGGTGGTACAGCGTCCCCTTGGGAAAGGCGCCGTTCTTGGCGCGTGCGCCGGCGGCCATGCCGGTCAGGATCTCGATCCCCTGCTCGATGGTTTCCACACTCCAGATGTGGAATTGGCCCGCTGCGACCGCCGCCACCACATCATCGCGCAGCATCAGATTCCGCTCATTGGCCTTGGGGATCATGACCCCCTGCCGCCCGGTCAGCCCCTTGGACTTGCAGACGGCAAAGAAGCCCTCGATCTTGTAGTTGACCCCGCCGATGGGCTGGATGATACCCCGCTGGTTGACGCTGCCGGTCACCGCGATCCCCTGTTTGATGGGAACGCCGGACAGGGCCGACAGGAGGGCGTACAGCTCGGTGGAGGAGGCGCTGTCCCCCTCGACGCCGTCGTAGGACTGTTCGAAACAGATGGAGGACGAGAGCGACAAGGGGTACGTGGCGGCAAAGGTCCCCCCCAGATACCCGGTCAGGATCAGGACCCCCTTGTCATGGATCGGCCCGGAGAGCTTGACCTCCCGCTCCACGTTGACCATGCCGGCCTGGCCGGTGTAGACCCGGGCGGTAATGCGCGAGGGGCGGCCAAAGGTGTGATCGCCCAGGGACATGACCGACAGGCCGTTGATCTGGCCGATCACCTCCCCGTCCGTATCCACCATGATGGTGCCGTCGTCGTACAACTCCTGCAGACGTTCTTCGATGCGGTTCACCCGGTAGAGCTTCTCTTCGGCGGCGCGCTGCACGTCGGCGCCGTTCACGATGGCATGCCCGTCTTTTTGGGCCCAGAAGCCCGCCTCCCGGATGAAGTCGGCGATCTCCATGAACTGGGAGGAGAGCTTCTCCTGGTCCTCCACCATGCGGGCGGTGTACTCCAGCAGGCGGGCGACCCCGCTGCGGTCGAAATGCAACAGCTTTTCGCACCGGCAGTGGGTGGCCACGAACAGGGCGTAGTCCCGCATGATCTCCGGTGTGCGTGCGACCCGGTTGTCGAACTCGGCCTTGACCTTGAAGAACTTGCGGTAATCCGGGTCCAGGTGGAACAGCAGATAGTAGATCCAGGGAGAGCCGACCAGGATGATCTTGGCCTGCAGCGGCACCGGCTCCGGCTTCAGGGATACCATGGTCATGAAGCGGTACTGTTCCAGCACATCCTCGATCCTGATCTCGCCGGTCCGGATGCAGCGCTTGAGCGAATCCCACACAAAGGGGTTGATCAGCACCTCCCGGGCGTCGATCACCAGGTAGCCGCCATTGGCCCGGTGGAGCGCTCCGGGCCTGATCATGGTGAAATCGGTCACCGCCACGCCGCCGTACTGCATGACGTGCTCGATGCGGCCGAAGAGATTGTTGTAGGTGGGGTTGGACTCGAAGATGACCGGCGCGCCCGCGGCCTCCCGGTTATCCACCAGCACATTGACCTCGTAGCGCTCGAAGGTCGGCTCCTGGCGGGGCATCCTCAGGCCGGGGATCTGGGGCTGGGCCGTCTGGGGCTTGAAGTCCTCAAGATTATTGAGGACATCCTCCTGCACCGCCTCCAGGTAGGCCAGTACCTTCGGAAACTCGCCATACTTCTGGCGTATCGGGTCGAGATGATGGCCCAGGCACGACATGCCCAAATCCCGGTCGGCCTGGGAAAGCGCATCCTTGGTCGCCTTTTCGTTCTCCCGCACCTGGCGCAGCACCTCGTTCAACCGCTCCGTCAGCTCCTTGCCGTCCTTCTCCAGCTTTTCGCGTTTTTTCTGGGGCAGCCCCTCGTACTCCTCCTGGGTGTAGTTGCGCCCCTCCTTCTGGGGCACGACCACCAGCCCGGAGACCGTGCGCTGCAAGGTAAAGCCGCGCTTCCCGCACGCCTTCTCGAGCACCTGGAACAGCTCGCTGTTGGTGGCCTGGTAGGTTTCCAGGATCTCGGTGCGGCGGTTCTCGTACTCCCTGCTTTCCAGGGCCTTGGGGATATCCTGTTTGAAGGACTCGATCAACTCCTTCATGTCCGCCGCCAGCCCGCCGCCCATGCCGGCCGGCAGCGACAGGGACACCGCCGCGTCGTGATCCTTGAAGTTGTGGACATAGAGCCAGTCGCAGGGCTGCGGCTCGGTTGCGGTCCGTTTCCTGAGGATGCTGCGGATGGTGGAGGCCCGGCCGGTGCCGGTCTCGCCCGAGATGTAGAGGTTGAAACCGGTGCCCTCCATGCCGAGACCGAACTCGATGGAGCGCAGGGCCCGCTCCTGCCCGATGGCGTCTTCCAGGTCGGGGAGCTCCTCGGTGGTCTCGAAATCGAGGCTGTGGGGGTCGCATTGCCAGCGGAGCTTTTCAGCGGGGATGAGCAGTTTGGTGGATGACATGGGACGCTCCTGCGCAAGGGAAAAATAGGAAGCAAACTCCGTGGCCGGAAACTGCGTCACGGCGAATCATGGGCGGCCAGCAGCAAAACCGGGTGCTCCAGGACGCGGCGCACCTCGGCCAGGAACCTGGCGGCGTAGGCGCCGTCCACCACCCGGTGGTCGCTCGACAGGGTGACCCGCATGGTGGGGGCCACGCCGAGTTGGCCGTTTCTGACCACGGGCCGCTCGGCCACGGTACCCGCCGCCAGGACGGCAACCTGTCCCGGCAGGATCAGGGCGTGGAATTCGTCCACCCCGTACATGCCCAGGTTGGAGAGGGAGAACCCCCCGCCCGACATCTCTTCCGAGGCGAGCCGCCCGCTTCTGGCCCTGTCCGCCAGGCGGGCGGCCTCCCGTTCGATCTCCGCTGCCGGCAGGTGCGCACAATCCCTGACCACCGGCATCAACAGGCCGTCCGGCAGGGCCACGGCGAAGCTGATGTTGACCGGTCCGCCGGCACCGCCGGCAATGAGCAGCGGAAACCCCGTGAGGGCAACGCCGCATGCCTTGAGCAGCAGGGCATGGTAGCCGACCTGCCCGGCGCTCCCCTTCAGTTCGCTGACCACTTCGCGACAGGCATCCATCCCCACCTCCACCGTGGCGGTGAAAAAGGGGATCTCCTGCCAGGAACGGCTGACCGTGGCGGCAATGGCCTGGCGCATGGCGCTCGGCGCCGGCGGGACGGCAGGCGAGGCGACCTCCGCCGGGCCAGGGGGTACAACAGCCGGACCTGTGGCGTCCGGTGCCGCCGGGGCCTCTGCCGGTTGTGCCGCCAGGTCTTCCTGAAGGATCCTCCCCTCGGGGCCGCTGCCGCGCACCCGGGAGAGATCGACGCCCATCTCCCGCGCCATGCGGCGCACCAGGGGCGACGCCTTTTCGTGGTCGTCACCGTCGTGCCCCGGGGGGGCGGAGGGAGGCGGCGCCAGCGGCGGCGGAGGTGCCGCCTCCTGGGCGAGAGGTGCCGGCGGTTTCGCGGGAGCGGGTGTGACGGCGGCAGCCTCGTGGGAAGGCGCTTCCGTCCCGGCCGCAACCTCGCCCGGCTCGCCGATCAGTCCGAGCACCGTGCCGACCGGGACGTTTTCGCCCTCTTTCGCCATGATTTTGAGCAGGACCCCCGAGGTAAACGCCTCCAGTTCCATGACCGCCTTGTCGGTTTCCACCTCGGCGATCACCTCGCCCCGCTCCACCCGCTCACCCACCTGTTTGCGCCAGCCGATGAAACTCCCCTCGGTCATGGTATCCGACAGCTTGGGCATGGTGATTTCAGTTGCCATGGTGCGATGCCCCCTTCTTCTCCGCCGGCGCGCAGGGCGGGCCGGTCGGGCGGTTTCATTTCAAGTCGCAATCAGTATGCTGCTACTCATATCAACCACGCCCGCCCCCCTGGGGCCTAAAGGGCCAGGGGGGCGGGCAAGGCAGGCCCTGGGCTTGAATCAATAGCGGCCGCCCGCCACGTCCTTCACGGCCTGGACGATGGTTTCCACCTGGGGGATGCAGAGTTTCTCGATCTTGCGCGAGTAGGGCATGGGCACGTCCAGCCCCGAAACGCGCCTGACCGGCGCCTGCAGGACATCGAAGCAGTTTTCGAAGATCCGGCTGGCGATCTCGGCCCCCAGGCCGCAGGTGCGCCAGCACTCCTCCACCACCACCGCCCGGCCGGTCTTTTTCACCGAGGCCATGACGGTATCGTCGTCCAGGGGCGCCAGGCTGCGCAGATCCACCACCTCGCAGGAAATCCCCTCCCGGGCCAACTCCTCGGCCGCCTGGAGGGCCAGCACGGTCATGCGGGCATAGGCCACGATGGTGACCCGCTCCCCCGGCCTCTTGACGGCGGCCTTGCCGATGGGAATCAGGTATTCCGGGTCTTCCGGCACCTCCCCCTTGCTGTTGTAGAGCAGTTCATGCTCCAGGAAGACGACCGGGTTGTTGTCGCGGATGGCGCTCTTCAGGAGCCCCTTGGCATCTCCCGGCGTGGCGGGATAGAGCACCCGCATCCCGGGGCAGTGCATGAAAAAGGTCTCCAGGCTCTGGGAGTGCTGGGCCCCCAACTGGCTCCCCCCGCCGCCCGGCATGCGGATCGTCATGGGCACCGACGCCTGGCCGCCGAACATGTAACGGATCTTGGTCATGTGGTTGACGATCTGGTCCATGGCCAGCAGGGCGAAGTTCACCGTCATCAGCTCGGCCACCGGGCGCAGGCCCCCCATGGCCGCCCCCACGGCCACGCCGATGATGGTATTCTCCGAGATGGGCGTATCCTTGACCCGCTCCTCGCCGAATTCGGCCAACAGCCCGCGGGTCACCTTGAAGGAGCCCTCGTACAGCGCCACATCCTCGCCCCAGACCACCACCGACGGGTCGCGGCGCATCTCTTCCCTGAGGGCCAGGTTGATGGCATCGCGATAGGTCATTTCCGCCATAAAAACCTCCAAAAGCTATACATCTGCCACAGAGACACGGATACACAGAGGTACACAGAGAAAACTCTAGTGGCTTCGACATCCCTTGAAATTGCATCCAGACTTAGGGCCTTGTTTAGGCCGCGCACAACCAAAATAGAGTTCTTGAGTCTTTCGGGATCGTCTTGCAACGACCACCTCGAAACCACGCTTAGGGCATGGTCCTGTAGTTTCTTTCCAAACGTCAGGACGATCCATCGGATCTTTTTTCATCTCTTTTCCCGTTTTTCTCTGTGTACCTCTGTGTATCCGTGTCTCTGTGGCAGATGTTCAGATGCTAAAGTTTAAAAATCAGACATAGATATCGCTGTACACCTCGCCATCCTCCGGCCAGGGCGATTCCTCGGCAAAGGCCACCGCCTCCGCCACCTGCGCCCGGCACCCCGCCTCGATGGCGTCCAGGGCCTCCCGGGTGGCGATCCCCTCCTCCAGCAGACGTTTGGCAAAATTGGGCAGCGGGTCGCGGGACTTCCACAATTCGTGCTCGGCGGCCGAGCGGTATTTGCCCGGATCGGCCATGGAATGCCCCCGGAAACGGTAGGTGGTGGCCTCGATGAAGTAGGGCCGCCCGGCTTCCCGCACCTTTTCGGCGGCGTGCTTCACCGCCTTGTAGACCGCGATCACGTCCATGCCGTCAACCTTTTCCGAGGGGATGTCATAGCCGCAGGTGCGGCGGTGGATGGAGGCCAGGGCCGAGGAGCGGTGCACCTCGGTGCCGATGCCGTAGAAGTTGTTCTCGCAGATGAAGAGTACCGGCAGTTCCCACAACTGGGCCCAGTTGAGGGATTCGTGGAAGGTGCCCTGGTTGACCGCGCCGTCGCCGAAGAAGCAGGCGGCGATGCGGTCCTCGCCCCGGTACTTGGCGCTGAAGGCCAGCCCGGCGGAGAGGGGGAACTGGCCGCCGACGATGGCGTAGCCCCCCATGAAGTTGAGAGACGGATCGAAGAGGTGCATGGAGCCCCCCTTCCCCTTGCAGAGGCCGGTGGCCTTGCCGAACAGTTCGGCCATGACCCGCTTCGGGTCGGCGCCCCGCACGATGGCCTGGGCATGTTCACGATAGGCCGACAGGATATAATCGTCCTTGTGCAGGCCGGCCGTCGCCCCCACCGCCACGGCCTCCTGGCCGCTGTACAGATGGAGGAATCCGGTGATATTCCCCTTGGCGTACTGTTCGGCGCAATGCTCCTCGAATTCCCGCGAAAGAAACATCTGCCCGTAGAGCCTCAGCAGTTCCTGATCCGGCAAAACCATACGCAGTCTGGTTTCCATAATCGCCTCCGCTTCGGTGGTCGCAGGGGGTACAAACTATGCAGCCCGGCGGGCGACCTCCCGCCGAATACCGTCGATGGCTGTCCCGATATCCAGTTTACCATTGATGGTGCCTGCCAGGCGAGCGATATAGTCGCGCTCCTGCAGCAGGCGATAGGACGAGGCGAACCCCAGGTCAAGGGCCCAGGAGATCTGCAAGAGCCTGAAGTCGTTGAGGACCCGGCATTGATCGAGCCTCACGACCCGCTGCGCCAGCAAGGCATCCCGGCAGGCGGGCGTGCAGCCCGGCAGATCGGGGAAATCCAGGGTGGCGGCGGAGGCCCGCCGCTCCTCCGGCAGGGTGAAAAGCTCGATGAAAACCCGCCAGATATCCAGTTTGTCCGCGTCCCGGATCAGCCGCATGAACAGCCGGGTGGGCGAAGCGACCCGTTCGGGCAGTTCCAGCAGGTTGTGGAAGCGCACCGCCTCCTCGATCAACAGGCATTCGCCCGAATCGAGGCCGGCCAGCAGGCTCTGTTCGGCGATCACCTCCACCGAAAGCCGGGCATGGTTGTCGGAGTCGCGGTCGCGGAAGGTACGCCAGCGGCGGTACTGGGGGAAACGCCCCACGTCGTGGAGCAGGGCGATGGCCTGCGCGATGCGGGCCTCCTCGGCCGAAAGCCCTTCGCCCGCCGCCAGGATGTCGCTGACCGCGCAGACCTTGCGGGTGTGCTCGATCTTGAGCCGAATATTTTCAACCCCTTCCGGGTCGGTATCGAGAAAAGTGCGGGTATAGTCGTCGAACCATCGGCCGATAGCCGCAAGGCGCTGTTGTTCCATGAATCGTCCGGTTCTCGCCTGGGGCGTTGAAATTGCTGAAATAATACTGTAATCTGCGGTGAAGTCAAATATCATCTCCCGGAGCGCCCCATGCAATTGCCCTTGTTGCCTGACATACACGATCCACTGGAGAGTGCTCGGGCCAGGGCCGAGGAACTTCGCCGCCAGATCGAGCACCACAACCGGATGTACTATGTGCTGGACACGCCGGAGGTCAGCGACGCCGAGTACGACGCCCTGTTCCGCGAACTCCAGGCGGTGGAGGCACACTACCCCGACCTGGTGACTCCCGAATCACCGACCCAGCGGGTCGGCGGCGCGGCCCTGGACAAGTTCGCCCCCCTGCCCCATCGGCTCCCCATGCTGTCGCTGGAAAACGCCACCAATGAAGAGGAGATCAGGGAGTTCGACCAGCGGGTCAAGAAGGTCCTGGCGCTGCCGGCCGAGGCGGAGGTGAGCTATGTTTGCGAGCCGAAGATGGACGGCCTGGCCGTGGAGCTGGTGTACGAGAACGGCGCACTGTCGGTGGCCTCCACCCGGGGCGACGGCCTGACCGGTGAAGACGTGACCGCGAATATCCGCACGATCCGCGCGCTCCCCCTGCGGCTTGCCGGCACCGACGCCCCGCAGGTGCTGGAGGTGCGGGGCGAGGTCTACCTTTCCCTGGAGGCATTCCAGCGCATCAACCGGGAAAAGGAGGAAAACGGCGAGCCCCCCTTTGCCAACCCGCGCAACGCGGCGGCCGGTTCGCTGCGCCAGCTGGACCCGCGCATCACGGCGCGGCGGCCGCTCTCCCTCTTCTGCTACGCCCCCGGCGTCAGCGAGGGGACGACCTACGATTCCCAGCAGGAGTTCTTCGCGTTCATTGGCGCCCACGGGCTGCCGGTCAACCCGCTGGTGCGCCCGGTGACCGGGATCGAGGCGGCGGTGGCGTATTACCACGAGATGCAGGAACGCCGGGAGTCGCTCCCCTACGAGATCGACGGCACGGTCATCAAGGTGGATTCCTATACCCTCCAGCGGGAGTTGGGAGAGAAGAGCCGTTCGCCCCGCTGGGCCATCGCCTGCAAATTCCCGCCGCGCCAGGCGGAGACCGTGGTGGAGGCCATTGTCCCGTCGGTGGGGCGCACCGGGGTGATTACGCCCGTGGCACACCTGCGGCCGGTGGTGGTTTCCGGGGTGACGGTGGCCCGCGCCACGCTGCACAACTGGGACGAGATCGCCGCCAAGGACATCCGCATCGGCGATACCGTTCTGGTGGAGCGGGCCGGCGACGTCATACCGGCGGTGGTCAGGGTGCTGACGGAAAAACGCACCGGCCGGGAGCTGCTGCTGCCACCGCCCCAGACCTGCCCGGAATGCGGCTCGGAGGTGGTCCGCATCGCCGACGAGGTGGCGGTGCGCTGCATGGGGCTTTCCTGCCCGCCCCAGATCCGCGAGTCGCTCATCCACTTCGCCTCGCGCAACGCCATGGACATCGAGGGGCTGGGGGAGAAGTTCATCGAACAGCTCCTCTCCCTGGGACTGGTGCACAACGTGGCCGACATCTACCGCCTGACCCGTGACGATTTCATGCAGTTCGAACGCATGGGGGACAAACTGGCCGGCAACCTTTTGGCGGCCATCGAGAACAGCAAACAGCGGGAGTTGGGCAGGTTCATCTTCGCCCTCGGCATCCGCCACGTGGGCGAACGCACGGCCAAGACCCTGGCCCAGTCCTACGGCAGCCTGGAGAATCTGGAGCAGGCGACCATCGAGGAACTGACCGGCATCCGCGACATCGGCGCCACCGTTGCCCACAGCATCCGCACCTTCTTTGACAACCGGGACAACGTGGCCGTCGTCCGGCGCCTGCAGGAAGCGGGCGTGGCCCCCACCGCCGAAGAGAAACGGGTCGGCGGCAGACTCACCGGCAAAAGCTTCGTATTCACCGGCGGACTTGCCGGGTTCACCCGCGATCAGGCCCGCCGGATCGTTGAAGACGAGGGGGGGCACGTGGTCGGCTCCGTCTCCCGAAAGACCGACTACGTCGTAGCCGGCGAAGAGCCGGGCAGCAAACTGGACAAGGCCAGGGAGCTGGGCGTTGCCGTGCTCTCGGAGGCCCAGTTTTCCGAACTCGTGCAGAAGACGGACTGATATGCCCCTGAATCCGTGAAGACGTCACGGATTCAGGGCATCCCACACAAGCGGAAGACCGAAAGGAACGACTCTTGGACAAAGCAGCAATGATGATCAAGGCCCGCAAGCTGTTCAAGGACGTGAGCGACCTGCCGACCATCCCGGTGATCGTTTCACGGGTCATCAGGCTCCTGGACAACCACGAGTCCAACCCGGACGAGATCGCGGACCTGATCCTCTCCGACCAGGTGCTGGCGGCACGGGTCATCAGGGTGGTGAACTCGCCGCTCTACATGCCGGGGAGCAAGATCACCTCGGTAAAACGCGCCCTGCTCTACCTGGGGTTCAGGAGCGTGCGCGAGATGATCCTCACCAGCTATTTCGTGGACGGCTTCAAGGTCCAGGAACAGCCCTTCGACCTGAACGTCTTCTGGATGCATTCCTTCAGCGTCGGCTCCATGTCCCGCCGCATCGCCGCCATGGTGGGGTACGCCGATACCGAGCTGGCCTACATGGTCGGCATCATCCACGACATCGGCAAGGTCTTCTTCGGCCATTATCTCAAGGAAGAATACGGCGAGATGCTCGCCACCATCAATTACACCCGCTGCACGACCTACGACGCCGAGCAGGAGACTTTCGGCACCACCCACTGCGAGGTGGGGCTCTGCCTGGCCCAGCGCTGGAACTTCCCGCCGGTGTACAGCGACGTCATCTCCCACCACCACACCTCCGAACTGGCCATAGAGGACCCGCTCTTGACCGCCATCGTCGCGCTGGCCGACTTTTTCTGCCTCGCCTACACCATCTCGGACAGCGTGGCCCAGGCCACCAAACCCGACCGGTCCGAGGAATACGCCTGGAACCTGCTCAGGCAGCATTCGCGCCATCCCCTTCCCGACAATATGGGAGACTTCTTCTTCATGCTCTCCGATGAGTATGTGGAGGTCTTCCGCGAGGTGAACCAGCTCTTCAACACCATGACCACGGCGTGAAGCGGCAGTCATGAGCATCCGGCTGATCGTCTCGCTTTTGACCTTTCCGGGCGTGGTGGTGCACGAATTCGCCCATGCCTGGGCCTGCCGCCGGCTCGGCATCCGCGTCGTCAAGGTCTGTTATCTGCGTCTGGGCAACCCCGTGGGGTATGTGCTCCATGAACAGCCGGCATCCGCCGTTCAGCACATCATGGTGGCGGTGGCGCCGTTTTTCGTTTCCACCGCGGCGGCCCTGGCGGTCAGCCTGCTGGCGTCCCTCCTCGCCGCAAGCCCGGCGGCGGCCGAATTCCGGGACCCTGCCGTGCTTGCCGGGGCCTGGCTCGGCTTTTCCATCGCCCTGCACGCCTTTCCCAGCAGCGGCGACGGCGATGCCCTCTGGCGGGACGTCACCAGCCCGCACATGGGCTTCCCGGGAAAACTGCTGCTCGTGCCGGCGGTGGGGCTGATCCGCCTGTGCCAGGCCGGTACCGCCATCTGGCTCGACGCCCTGTTCGCCACGGTTCTGGTCGCCCTGCCGCCGCTCCTGCTGGTGGCGTTCATGGGGTGACCCGCAACCTCAATCCCCAAAAACACTGAAAAACCTCAAATCTGCCACAGAGACACTGAGACACAGAGGTTCACAGAGAAAAACAAAAACTATTTTTCGATAATACTATCATCAAGAACCTTTTTTGCTTGTCTTACTCCTGGTTTTCTCTGTGTCTCTGTGCCTCCGTGGCGGGTTTGGATTTTCAGGGAATTTTTAGGTTCATACAATTTCAGATTCGGGAGGTTTATCATGTCGGACGAAACACCGGTTTCATGTTCCAAGTGCAGTGCCGTATGGCAGAAGTGCGGCACCACCAATTGCTGGAGCGGCGACCCGGCAAGTGCCCCCCCCAAGCCGGGCAACTGTCCGTCCGGCACCTATGACGACGTGGTGAAAGAGGCGTTCGGGGAATACCGGGGAGACAGCGAGGAGGCCCGCATCGCCCTGGTGGCGGCGCGGGTGGAGGGACTCTGCTACCAGCGGACGGCCGGGAGCGATGTGATCATGCCGCGCTGGACCCGGGTGGAGGACACCATCGCCTTTGCCAAGCTGATGGGATACACAAGGATCGGCATTGCCACCTGCATCGGCCTTCTGGACGAGGCCGACCGCCTCGTGGCCATCCTGAAGGCCCAGGGGCTCGAACCGCTGAGCGTCTGCTGCAAGGCCGGAAGCATCGACAAGCGGGAACTGGGGCTGGACGAAGGGGACAAGGTCAGGCCCGGCACCTTCGAACCGGCCTGCAACCCCATTGCCCAGGCCGAGATCTGCAACCGCCTCAAGACCGACATGAACATCATTCTCGGCCTCTGCGTCGGCCACGACATGCTTTTCAACAAACGTTCCGAGGCCCCGGTGACCACCCTGGTGGTCAAGGACCGGGTCACCGGCCACAACCCCATCGCCGTGCTATACGGACAAAACTTTTACTACAAGCGGCTGCAGAAACAGGAGATGAAAATATGATATGACCAATACATGCCTTTCCTGGCTCCCAGTTCCACGACGGCCATCTATTGAGAAGCCGGCGCCATACGGAGGCCTGCGTGGCAGCCCTCGCCCCCCTATCGCGCCGGCACCAGCCGATCATATAGACCCATCTTCATCCGTTCACCTTCTCCGGCCATACCTGATCCCCAACTTGTCCATGCGCGCCCTCAGGGTGCCGGGCTTAATGCCGAGCAGTTCTGCGGCACCGCCCGGACCGTGTATCTTGCCTTTGGCGATCTTCAAAACGGTACTGATGTGCAGCGACATGGCATGATCAAGCCTGAGCGTGCCGGGGGCACTCCCCTCTTGAAGGGGTGGCGCCACCTCTGCGGCCTCGGCGGCCAGTAACGAGTTGAACATCAGTTGCCCTCCTCGATGTCGTATGATCTCCCTTTCCACCAGGTTTTCCAATTCGCGGACATTGCCCGGCCAACCATAGCCCCTCAGCCGTTCCAGTGCGCCGGGGGCAATGGGCGGGGGGATGGCGATCCCCAGCTCCTTGCTTTTTTGGACGACAAAGTGACGGGTCAGGGCGGGGATATCTTCCTGGCGTTGGCGCAACGGAGGAATGGTTATGGGAAAGACGTTCAGCCGGAACCACAGATCTTCCCGAAAAAGATTTTCAGACACCATGTTCCCCAGGTTTCGGTGGGTTGCCGCAATTACCCGAATATCCACGGGGATAGGTTTCGTGCCGCCGACCCTTTCGATCTCCCTATTCTGGAGAACCCTCAAAAGGCGCACCTGTGCCAGCGGTGGCAGCTCGCCGATCTCGTCCAGAAAGATGGTCCCTCCCGCTGCCCGCTCGAAGCGGCCGCGCTTCTCGGTGCCCGCGCCGGTGAAGGCTCCTTTCTCGTGTCCAAACAGTTCACTGTCGATAAGGCTTTCTGGAATGGCACCACAGTTGACCTTGATGAATGGGCCGTCTTTGCGTGGCGACATGAAATGGATGGTATTGGCGATAATTTCCTTGCCGGTGCCGGTTTCTCCCAAGAGCAGCACCGTATTGTTAAGCGGCGCCACCTGGCCGACCATTTCCATGACGTTGCACAACCCGGAATTTCCGCCAATGACTTCATCACCCACTTTGGAAAAGAGCTCGTTTTTAAGGAAACGGTTATCGTCCAGGAGGATGTCCTGGTATTTCACGACCTCCTCGTGAGCCAGGGCATTGGCCAGGGCGATGGCAAAGGGTTCAACGGCGGAGGCCAGAAGATCCGCGTGCGCCGGGGTGTATTTCCCCTTGCCATAGGCCCGCAGCACAAGGTGGCCGATCCGGTTTTCCTCGATCCGCAGCGGCAGGACCAAATCGGAGTTTTCCTCCAGTTTGACAAGCGGACTCAAAGCCCGGCAGTTCGGGTCGTCCACGTCCATGATGAAGGGGACCTGTTTTCCCGCCACCCATGTCCAGAGTTTTTTGGACAGAGGAATAATCGGCTTTGGCGGCAACGTCTCACCCAGCTTGACATTCGCAATTCTTCGAATTGCCCCCAGATTAGCGTCGAGAATGTCGAGGTACAATTCGTCCAGGGGGAAATAATCGACCAAATACTCCAACGTCCTCCGGAGGGCGACTTCTATATGGAGGCTGCTGCAAATTCTGCTGGTTACCTGCTTGAAAAATTCGGCTCTGTCGACCACGCCTATCCCCCCAAACAATCCTGGATTTTCAGCAAAGTGCATTATTTCGCAATTATACCCCAGATTGCTAAATAATGAAGTTGCAATAGCAATATTTTGCAATTATTCAGCACCCACTCCATATCTACCTGATATTGCTACGTATACAATTTTGGCACGTTTATGGCTATCTGTTACGTCAGAAAGGAGAACAACGGGTAAGAAATCAGCCACCCAGCGAACCGGCAGAACCAATGGAATAGCCCCGCAGCCGAACGGTTGCCGGGTGATTCCCGCAAGATACCCGCAGGACAACCCGGGGGAGAAGGTTCATGCACTTGATCGACAAAATAGGACGTGGACCGAGAATCAAGTTAACCGCAACTAAAGAGAAAGTGAGATCTATCATGAAAAAAACATACACCGTAATGTCGATTGTGGCTGGGGCAATAATCATGTCGGCGCTGCCCGCTCTGGCCGAAGAGGCGGCAACAGCCCACCAGGTAATATGCCAGAACAATTCCGACTCGATACAGGAGAGAATTGGGCGGCTGGACAGGGAAATCGTCAGGGGAACCGCTGTGTACAGCCCCGAAGAACTGAAAAAACTCCAGAAGGAACGGAGTGACGCCGGAAAAATCAGGGATTATGTCAACAACAACGAGCCGTCAGGTTCGCTGTGATTCAGTCGGAGCAAACGAGGTGTCGTGCGGCATAAGCCGCACGACACCTCGTTTTATGCCTATCGCATACTGCAATTTCGCCTCATTGGCACTACGAAAAATTTTGCGCGGTCATAGCGCGCGGACACAGATGAAGGAACCGCCATGGCAAAAGTTCTCTACATAACCAGCAACCTGAAACCGGTAGAACAGTCCAGAAGCCTCATGGTCGCCAAGGAATTTTTGCACGCATATCTGCGCCACAATCCGGATGACGAGATATATTTCCTTGACCTCTACCGCGACAACATCCAGCGGATCGACGCAGACGTGTTGAGCGGCTGGGGAAAGTTGCGCAGTGGTACAAGCTTTGCGGCGCTGAGCGATGATGAACAGCGAAAAATAGGGCGCATCTGGAAGCTTGCAGACCAATTTGTCGGGATGGACAAGTACGTATTTGTGACGCCGATGTGGAATCTGGGGTTCCCGGCGGAACTAAAGATGTACATCGACACCATTTGCGTCGTCGGCAAAACGTTCACGTACACCCCCGCAGGAGCAGAGGGGCTGCTCAAAAATCAAGGGAGAAAGTGTTTGCATATCCACTCGACCGGCGGCTTCCATTACGGCAAGGAAGAGGATCATTCCGTACCGTACCTCAAGTCCATAATGGGCTTCATGGGCATCGATGAGTTCGAGGCCATCGTGATCGAAGGCGTTGATGCGATCCCCCAGAGGGCTGCAGAATTCAAAAACCAGGCAATCCGAAAAGCGCTGGAAGCTGCGGCGCGATTCTGAACGTGAAAGGATGGGATACCATGACAACGACAAAAAAATTGATCTTGTTTCAAACGGATGCCGGGTGGCCGGGGCTGGTGCTGCGGATCATGTTAGGCGTGGCGATGTTCCCCCACGGAGCTCAAAAGCTCTTTGGCTGGTTCGGCGGGCATGGTTTGAGCGCCACGATTGCCATGTTTGCCGATAACATGCATATTCCGGCACCGCTCACTATTCTGGTCGTTCTCGGGGAATCGCTGGGGGCGGTGGGATTGGTATTCGGCCTCTTAACCCGCGTGGCCGCATTCGGAATATTGTCCAGCATGGTCGGTGCCGCCGCGCTGGTCACGTGGCCGAACGGCTTTTTCATGAACTGGTTCGGCAAACAGGCCGGCGAGGGCATCGAGTACCATCTCCTTGCCATTGCCATCAGCGTTGCGCTACTCATCGGCGGCGGCGGACGCTGGTCCGTCGACCGGCTCATTGCGTCCGCGCGACGGAAAACGAGGTAGCCCCCCTCCCCCCCCCGCTTCATGCATCTCGGAAACGGCACAAGAAACTACAGATAGCCAAGAGACGTCAAATGGGCTATAAAACGATCCATCATCCCGGTAACATCACAGAAACGGAGTCCCCAATGGTCAGAATGACAACCGAGCCTATCGATCCTGCAAAGATCTACGACCTGATAACCACGACCAATGCCGGTTCGGTCGTGGTCCACTATGCCGTAGTGAAACCCATGGCGGGGGTTGGCGGGACCACGAGCTACATCGACTATGCCGCAAACGGCGATACCGAGGCGGAACTGCGCGACATGGCCGCCGGGCTGACCGCGGAATTCGCCCTGGAAGATGCCCTCCTGATCCGGCGCACCGGCCGGCTCCGCGTCGGCGACATCATCTCGCTCGCAGCCGTCAGCTCCCCCAACAGCGGCGATGCCTTCGAAGCCTGCAAAGAGGCCATAAGCCGGCTGAAGAAGATGAACACCATCGTCAAGACCGAGATTTGCGGCTGACACACCGCCGCCACCGGCAGAGCCGCTCCGGCAGGGCGCCGGCGAGGTAGCCGCCCCTTCCGCCGTGGCCGGTATTCTCCAAAGATACAGCATCCCTGGGCCGTCTTACGGCCGCGAGGCGCCAGGGCGACATCCAGGCGCCTCGCGGCGCGTCAGTTCAACACTCATCTCCACAATTCGGGGCAGCGCCTACAGGATGCAGAAATCAACCGGCGCAAGCGCCTCGGGCAGCTCTTCCTCCCCCAGCGCCTCACGGACACTGATTTCTATGCCGCGGCAAATCCCGGCCAGGGGCAGGTCGTTGGGCAACGTGCCGAAAGGCTCGGCAATCTCGTCACCCAACGCATCGAGCCCGAAAAAGGTGTAGGAAATCAGGCCGACGACGAACGGCGTCATGAAGCCGATGGAGTCCACCAGCCCGAAGGGGAGCATGAAGCAGTAAAGATAGGCCGTGCGGTGGATCAGCAGGGTATAGGAAAAGGGGATCGGCGTCTGCTTGATCCTCTCGCAGCCGGCCAGGATGGTGGCAAAACTCGTCAGGGTTTCGTCGATGCGCGCGGCATAGAGCGGGTTGATGGCCCGCTCATCGGCCAGGCCGCGCAGGTCGGCGGCCATGCGGCGCACCAGGAAATCCGGCTTGTTAACGGCTCCTTCGAAAGACGTGCGTTCCCCTGCCGTCAGCAGCGCGCCCACCTCCTCCCGCGGGTCTGATCCGCGCAGGTGGTGGCGGAGCGCGTGGGCAAAGGCGATGGCGCGGTATGCCATGCGGCGGCGCGCCTCAGCCGCGTCATTCCCCCCAACAAAGGTCTGCATCTGCCGCGTGACGGTACGGCAGGCGATCATCAGCTCGCCCCACAGCTTGCGCCCCTCCCAGTAGCGTTCGTAACTCGCATTGTTGCGGAAACCGAGAAAGATGGCGAGCGCCAGGCCGATAAGGCTGAAGGGGATCGGCGTCATGGTGATCTTGATGGCGAACAGCATGCCGTGGGTCAGGTACACGGCGGCGGCCACCAGCACGGTGCTGACCAGTTGCCAGCGGATGCTCTGGAGCATGGAGCCCTTGAAGATGAAATAGAGGCGCAGCCCGGAGGGGCGTTCGCGTACGATCATGGTGTCGTCCTTGGCTATGAAAAGTTGTTCGTGCGGGTGCCGCACAGGTCGCCGGGCTTCCCGGCGGCATTGTTTCGCAGGCCTGTTACGGCAGCTCATGGCACTTGAGGCGCAGCATCATGGAGCACAACGGGGGGATGCGAGGGGAGACTGCGATGGTTCCGAATCCCTGGAGGCTTAACCTGAAAAGGGTGGCACTGTAGCATGCATGGGGGGCAATGAAAAGGTATACGGACAGGTCCCGGCAGTTTGCGGCGTGGGCTTGACGCAGGGGGGAAAATCATCCCGCCGTCGGTTCAGGCGGCCGGCACGCCGTTTTTCCTCACGTACTCGATGAACGCCCGCACAAACTCGGGGGACATGTCCTCCATATTCCCGCTGATGCGCCCCCGATCCGCAAAGGAGACGGAAAACGGGCTTCTCTCGTACCCTTCGATGGCCCACAAACTGATGACCCCTTCGGGATCGCGGATGATCCGGTACGAACCGCGCTGCCGATAGCGGTGCACCAGCAGCGCCAGCGCGTTTTTGCCCTGGTTATAGAGGTGTACGTCCCTGGTCATGTTCATGGTGCCGCCACTTTTTATGCAATTCCTTCAAATGTTATCGCTTCGGTTAACTATCCGAATCACGGAGCGAACCGCTGTCGCCCAATCAGGGCGCATGCAATGCGCCCCTACGCCAAGAGGTGCATAGACCATCACCGAAGCAATAATCACAGGCATTGGGGCAGATCGTCCCACAATTCGCTTCTGCTCTTGTAGCTTCTCAGCCGGTTGACCACGCTCTCCACCGGTGCCGCAAAGATCGCCTCGTAGATGAACTCGTCCGCCTCCGGGTCCATGGCAAAGGCGAGCTGCTCCTTCCCGACGCTGAATTGGGCGTCGATCCCCTTGGTGTTGCCCCGGGCATCGACCCGAATCCACCGGTCGAGGCTCGCCAGGTAGATGCCGTTGAAGCCGTGCAACACCGGTTCGTTGTCCACGGGCGGGTCCAGCCGCAGCACCTGGTAGCAGAAACCGGCCGGGATGCCGACCGCCCGGAGCAGGGCGGCCAGGAGATGGCTTTTGGCAAAACAGATTCCGGTACCGTGCAGCAACACCTCGCTGGCCGTGCAGGTCACCACGTCCAGGCCGGCGTCATGGGAGTGGGGAATGGTGTCCCGCACCCATTCGTACAGACAGCGGGCCTTGGCGACCTCATCAGGCAACGACCCGGTAAGTTCCAGGGCCTTCTCCCGGACAGCCGGGGTCTGCCAGTCGATAACGGCATCGGAAACCAGATAGTCGTTCAGATCGTCCGACTCAGGGTACATGGGGTCCTCGTTTGATATATGATAGGTGTGGAACCAAGGGGGTCGGAAACGGTTTCCTGGGTTCGCAGCCGTCCCCATCCCGCCGGACGGATGAAACCGCCCCTATTTCCCCGTAAACGCCGCCTGGCGCTTCTCCACAAAAGCTCCCATGCCCTCCCGCTGGTCCTCGGTGGCAAAGAGCACGCCGAACAGGGCCGCCTCGTAGCGGAACCCGTCCTCCTTGCCCATGTTCAGGCCGTTGGCGATGGCGTCCTTGGCGCCGCTCACCCCCAGCGGGGCGACCCGGGCGATGGCCCGGGCCGTTTCCCGGGCCTTGGCCAGAAGCTCCTCCGGGGGAAATACCCGGTTGACGATCCCCCAGGCCCGGGCCTGGTCGGCGTCCAGCATCGTGCCGGTGAAGATCATCTCGTTGGCCCGGTTGGGGCCGATCAGGCGGGCCAGGTTCTGGGTGCCGCCGAAACCGGGCATGATCCCCAGGGTCACCTCGGGGAAACCGAACCGGGCCGTGGCGGCGGCGTAGATGAAATCGCAGGCCAGGGCCAGTTCCAGCCCGCCCCCCAGGGCGTAGCCGTTGACCGCCGCGATGACCGGCTTGTTCATCCTGTTCATGAGCAGCATCACCCCCTGCCCCTTCCGGGCAAAGGCGTGGCCCTCGAGGGCGTTCATCCCGGCCATTTCCTTGATGTCGGCACCGGCCACGAAGGCCCGCTCTCCGGCACCGGTCAGCACCACCGCCCTGACGCCCGCATCCCGGTCCAGGCCGTACAGGGCGCATTCCAGCTCGCCCAGCACCTCGCCCGTGAGGGAGTTGAGGCTCCGGGGACGGTTGACGGTCAGGGTGGCCACGTTGTCAACGGTTTCCATCAGCAGGTTCTTAAATTCCATACGCCCTCCTCCGTCACTGTTTGCGCAGATCACCGAAGCCCCCCGGAAAACGGGCGGCCAGAATGCGGTCATGCACCCTGCTCAGGAGGGTCAGCGATGCGGTCGCGCCGATAAGGCACATGAACATGTCCCACTGGGTGTCCCACACATCCCCCTGGGTTCCGAGAAAGGCATCCGCGGCCTCACCGCCGATGACGGCGCTCCACCATTCGATGAACTCGTAAAAAACGCTGACGGTCATGCAGACGCAGATCGTCAGGAAGGTGAGCCACTTCCCCGGTACGAGCGGCGACCGGCGGAGCAGGATTTCCCGCGCCAGGATGGCCGGGACAAAGCCCTGGGCAAGGTGGCCGATGCGGTCGTAGTGGTTGCGGGCAAAGCCGAAGAGGTCCTTCATCCAGAATCCCAGCGGCACCTCGGCGTAGGTGTAGTGGCCGCCGACCATCAGGATCAGGGCATGGACAAAGAGGAGCCGGTAGAGGAGCGGGGTAAGGGGAAAACGGCGATAGCTGACCATCAGGAGCGGCAGCCCGACCAGGATCGGGGCGACCTCCAGGAGCCAGGTGGTGTAGTCGTGGGGGCGGATGGCGGAAACGGCCAGGGCCGCCAGGGTGGCGACCAGCAGTAGCCGCGGCTCGCGGCACTTTGGGGGGAGCACGGTCGTCACGGCCGGTTTGCCCCGCGTTTGGCAGCGAGGCGCGCTGCCGGCCGCCTTCCTGGATGCGTGTCAGCCATGGGACAACTCGACCGGCTCAGAAATGTTTCTTGCTGAAATCCCGGTACGTCGGGCCCTTCTGGGACGGCGCAGGGGTATGGGGGGCGGTGAGGTCCCAGATGAACTTGGAAAGCCCGCGCTCGATGGGAGAAAGGAACAGGGCCAGAAGGAACATCATCAAGAATGCCAGGAAAAAGGCTACAAGCATGGTCAGTGCTATGAAGATTGCTTCCACTATCAGGGGCATGGTTCGTCTCCCGCGGCCTGTCGGCCCATTCTGCCTGCCAATCCGTTTTTACTATACACTATCGCAAAAAAATAATACACCCAGTTTAATGAGCCTCCCCTCCCCTTGACTTTGGGAGATTCGACATTATGTTTTCTGATAGAACAGGATCACCACTTTAAAAACAGGGAGGATACCCATATGGCACTGGTCAAATACAACCCGCTCAGGGAGTTGCGCACCATGCAGGAGCAGATGAATCGGCTGTTGAACGTCTCCTGGAACCATGACATTTCCGGTGAGGATACCCGCGAGGGGATCTGGCAGCCGGCGGTGGACATCTACGAGACGGAGGATGCCATCGTCATCAAGGCCGAGGTGCCGGACGTGGACCAGAAGGACATCGATGTGCGCATCGAGGACAATACCCTGATCCTCAAGGGGGAGCGCAAGCACGAAGGGTCGGTCAAAAAGGAGAACTATCACCGCATCGAGCGCTATTTCGGCTCATTCCAGCGCAGCTTCAGCCTGCCGGCGACCATCGACCAGGAGCATGTGGCGGCCACCTGCGACAAGGGCATCCTGAACATCGTCCTCCCGAAAAAGGAGGAGACCAAACCGAAACAGATCAACATCGAGGTCAAATAAGCGTCCTGCGGGCCTGAGAGCGCAAAAAAAGAGCCGGGGCGCGCCCCGGCTCTTTCCGTTTCCCCGGCACCACCCTTGCCGTCGCTTCAGGCGTGGGGGGCATCCTTTTTCTCCGCGGCATTCTGTGCCTCAGCCCCATCCTTCTTTTCCACGGCATCATGCTCGGCCGGCGCGGCCGCAGCCACATGCTCGGGCTCGGCGGGCGGCGTCACCGCCTCCTGCGGCTCCACCTTCTCCTCGGTCTTGCGGGCCTCTTCCTGGATGTTGCGCTGGAAGTCCTCGGAGGCCCTCTTGAACTCCGCCAGCCCCTTGCCCAACGACTTGGCCAGTTCCGGCAGTTTGTGCGGCCCGATGACGATCAGGGCGATGACCATAATGATGATAAGTTCCGGCATACCGATTCCAAACATGTTCAACTCCTTGATTGCGCTGGCCTGTCACCCAATGCATGCGTAATGGATAGAATAATATTAAAACCGTAAACCGCCGTCTTGGCAACAATTATTTTCTGAATTTTCCCTTGCCATTTTTTAGCGCTGTGATACTATGCCCAAAATTTAGGCATTACTCAATCTGTTTTTTCTCCTTCCGTTAGCCGTGACCTGTGTGCATCATGCTGAAACCATTGAAAATCGGTAGACTCTCCCTGGCGCACAACGTTGTGCTTGCCCCTTTGGCCGGAATCACCAACCTGCCGTTCCGTCTCCTCTGCCGCCGCAATGGTGCCGCCCTCGCCTTCACCGAGATGGTAAGCGTCAACGGCTTGGTCCGCGAAGGCACGAACACCCTGGCCCTGCTCAAGAGCTGCCCGGAAGACCGCCCCTTGGGCATCCAGCTCTTCGGGGATACGCCCGGGAGCCTGGCGGAAGCCGCCCGCATGGTGGCGGAATACGGGGAACTGCTCGATATCAACATGGGATGCCCGGTCCGCAAGGTGGTCGGCACCGGCGCCGGCAGCGCCCTCTTGCGCGACCCGGCCGGCATTGCCGCCATCGTCAAGGCCGTGCGGGCCGCCACCGCCCTGCCGCTGACGATCAAGATCCGTTCCGGCTGGCATTGCGGGGACGACACCTATCTGGAAATCGGCAAAATCGCCGAGGCCGAGGGGTGCGACGCCGTGACCCTGCATCCCCGCAGCCGCTCCCAGATGTTCTCGGGACATGCCGACTGGAGCCAGATCGCCCGGCTCAAGGAGTCCCTGGCCATCCCGGTCATCGGCAGCGGGGATATCTTCAGCGCCGACGATTGCCGGGCCATGATGGCCGAAACCGGATGCGACGGGGTGATGATCGCCCGGGGCGCCCTCGGCAATCCCTGGATATTCCGGCAGGTCCTGGAGCTGGAGGAACGGGGGACCGTGACGCCGGCCGGCGCAGCCGAGCGGGCCGACGTCATTCGCCGGCACCTGGAGCTGTTCGTTCGGGAAAGCGGCGAGGCCGTGGCCGCCCGAGAGATGAAAAAGCACATCGGCTGGTATGCGCGCGGCTTCGCGGGGGCCGCGGATATCCGCCGGGAGGCCAATTCAGTCCGCACCGTCGATGATTTATTCACCCTGATCGAAAGGATATCCGGCACACCGGATGACCACCATGCCCACGACTGACAACATCGCCGAACAAGGCAGCTATCCGGGCGATTACTACGCCACCGTGCTCGACAGCGTCGGCGACGGCGTGATCGTCGTGGACCGCAGCGGCGTGATCACGCTGTGCAACCCGGCCGCCGAGGAGATCACCGGGTTTTCCCGGCGCCAGGCCACGGGTGCCAGCTTCGACAAGCTCTTCGCCCTGGAAAAGACCCTGGTGGAGATGGTCCAGAAGACCACCCAGACCGGCATCACCATCTCGGATCACGAGAACGTGGTGGTCCGCTCCACCGGCAAGGTCAAGCCGGTGGCCGCCACCTGCTACCCGCTCATGCTGGGGACCGGCGAGAATATCGGCACCATCCTGTCCCTCAAGGACATCACGTATATCCGCGAACTGGAGGCGGCGGTCCGGCAGGCCGACCGGCTCTCCACCATAGGGACACTGGCGGCCGGCCTGGCCCACGAGGTGAAGAACCCCCTGGGAGGGATCAAGGGGGCGGCCCAACTCCTGGAGCGGGAACTGGACGCCGGCAGCGAACTGCTGGATTACACCCGGGTGATGATCCGCGAAACCGAGCGTATCGACCACATCATCCGCGAACTGCTGGAACTTGCCTCGCCGCGGGGGCTCAAGCTGGGGCCGGTCAACCTGCACAAGGTGCTGGGCGACATCCTCCTGCTGCAAAAGCAGGCCGTAACCGGGCGCGACATCACCTTCAACAAGCATTTCGACCCCAGCATCCCCCCGATCATGGCCGATGAGGAGATGCTGACCCGGCTGTTCCTGAACCTGATCTGCAATGCCATCGACGCCTTGCAGGAGACCGGGCAGTTGACGGTGGCGAGCCGGGTGCTGTCGGACTACCGCATGGCCCAGAACGACCGCCGCTCCCGCATGGTCGCCGTGGAGATCGCCGATGACGGCCCCGGCATCCCGGCCGAGGACCTGGAGAACATCTGGACGCCGTTTTTCAGCACCAAATCGTCGGGCACCGGCCTGGGGCTGGCCATCTGCCACAAGATCGTGGCGGAGCATCGCGGCATGATCAAGGTGGAATCCGATGCCGTCCACGGGACCAAGTTCACGGTGCTCCTGCCGCTGGTGCAATAACCGGGCGGCATCGCCAGCCTGACGTATCCGCCACGGGACTCTGCCGCGCTTGCCGGCCGAAAGCGCCCGTGACGTCCTATAATGCAATTTTATCCGTTAAAAACAGGGGACAACAACAATGCCGTTAAACAGAATCCTGGTGGCCGATGACGAAGAGAGCATGCGCTGGGTCCTTTCAAAGGCCCTGAAACGGAAAGGGTTCGCGGTGGACCTGGCCCACGACGGCCGGCAGGCGCTCTCCCTGGTCCAGGACAACAGCTACGACCTGGCGATTCTCGACATCAAGATGCCCGGCATCAGCGGCCTCGATCTGCTGGACAAGATCCGCGAACTGAAGAGCGACCTGCTGGTGGTCATCATGACCGCCGAGGCCAGCATGAAGAACGCGGTGGAGGCCATGAAGCGGGGGGCCTACGATTACATCACCAAGCCGTTCGACCTTGACGTGATCGACGCCATCATCGAGAAGGTGGGCCGCGCCCGCGAGATTGCCGGCCAGGTCACCCTGCTCAAGCAGGAGCTCAAGGAGCGCTACCAGGTCGAGAAGAACATCATCGGCAACTCGCCCGCCATGCGCGAGGTCTACAAGACTATCGGCAAGGTGGCGGGCAGCGACGTCACCATCCTGGTCCAGGGGGAGTCGGGGACCGGCAAGGAACTGGTGGCGCGGGCCGTCCATTTCAATTCGCGCCGCCTGGGCAAGCCGTTCGTCGCCATCAACTGCGCCGCCATCCCCAAGGAGCTTTTGGAAAGCGAGCTGTTCGGCTTTGAAAAGGGGGCCTTCACCGGCGCCGTGGAACGCAAGCTGGGCAAGTTCGAGCAGGCCAACCAGGGAACGCTCTTCCTGGACGAGATCGGCGACATGCCGCTCGACCTGCAGGCCAAGATCCTCCGCGTCCTCCAGGAACGGGAGATCACCCGCACCGGCGGCAACCAGAGCATCCCGGTGGACGTGCGGATCGTGGCCGCCACGAACCAGGAACTGATCGAAAAGGTCCGCCAGAAGGAGTTCCGCGAGGATCTCTTCTACCGGCTGAACGTCGTTCCCATCAACCTGGTCCCCTTGCGGGAGCGGCGGGAGGATATCCCCCAGCTCGTGCAGTACTTCCTGGGCCGGACCTGCGCCGAACTGGACATCAGCGACAAGCAGTGCACCGACGAGGCCATGGCGGTGCTGACCGCCCACTCCTGGCCCGGCAACGTGCGGGAACTGGAAAACACCATCAAGCGCGCCGTCATCCTCTCCAGCGACCCGCTCTTGACTCCCCGGGACTTCGAAGGGCTCGAACCGCTCTCCGGGGGGCAGCCGGCCCCGGCCCACGACGCCTCCCTGGAGTCGATCGTGGACGTGAAGCTGCGTTCCTGCATGAACGGCATCGAAAAGCTGGAAAAGGGTGACATCCATGCCATGGTGCTGGAACAGGTGGAACGCCCCCTGATCCGCTTCATCCTGGAGAAGACCCGCTGGAACCAGGTCAAGGCGGCGGATATCCTCGGCATCAACCGCAACACGCTGCGCAAGAAGATCAACGACCTGGGCATCGAGCTGAAACGGGATTAAGAGCTATTGAAAAACTCAGGTTGTTCAAAAATAGTCAGATCGCCGCACCCGCTCGACAAGCCCTGAGGAGGCGTAGCAGGCCTACTCCGCCGAAGCAGCTTTCTGCGAAGGCCGGGCGCTACGCCGCACGAAAAGGCCGTCGAGGACGAAGGCCTGATGGCTGTTTTTCAACAACCTCTTCGAAAGGAGATCGAACCATGTCGGTAAAGGACAGATTCTTTCTGGAGCGCGACAAGGCTCTGCTGGTGGTGATCGATGTCCAGGAGAAGCTCTGCCTGGCCATGGACGACAAGATCCTCCACAAACTGACCAGGAATATCGCCATTCTGCTGGAAACCGCCCGGGAATTGGGGATACCGGCGCTCATCACCGAACAGTACGTCAAGGGGCTGGGACCCACCCTGCCGGAGTTGCGGGAAAAGGCCGCGGACGCGGACTATTTCGAGAAGATGGCCTTCAGTTGCTGCGGCAGCGCCGATTTCATGGACAAGCTCAAGGCCACCGGCCGCACCCAGATCATCGTCACCGGCATGGAGACCCACGTCTGCGTGCTGCAAACCGTCATCGAACTGCGCGACGCCGGCTTCGAGGTCCACGTGGTCAGGGACGCGGTCATGAGCCGCAGCAAACGCAACTGGCAGATCGCCGCCGAAGCCATGACCCTCACCGGCGCGGTGCCCACCTGCACCGAATCGGTCCTGTTCCAGCTCCTGAAGATCGCGGGAACGGAAGAGTTCAAGAAATTGTCCAAACTGGTGCGGTAACTCACCGCTCCGGGAATCGATTGCCACAAGGTGCGGGATCGCCAGGTCCCGCACCTTTTTTTGCCCCGTCGGGACGCACCGCCCCCCCTTCCCCGCAGCATTCATTAATCGGGTTTGCAGATTAGAACGTTTATTGTACAATCATCGTATAAAAGATATAAAAGAGCTTATTGGTAATTATTGAGCATGAGGATTCTGCCATGACAGATTAGGGAACATGCCGTTTCCTGATGACGCCGCCCATCCAGTCCATCCAAAACCGGCCCGGCGACAGGACAGGAAACCTTGTAACCTCTCGCGAGGTTCGTCATGTGGATAGTCAGATTGGCACTGCGGCGCCCTTACAGCGTCGCGGTGATGGCCCTGTTGATCCTGGTGTTGGGCACCCTTTCCCTCACCAGGATGATCGTCGATATCTTCCCGGTGATCGACATCCCGGTAGTGGTCGTGGTCTGGAACTACCCCGGCCTCTCCCCGGAGGACATGGAGCGGCGCATCGTCCTCATCAGCGAACGGGCCTACTCCACCACCGTCAACGGCATCTCCCGCATCGAGTCCCAGTCGATCCCCGGCACCGGGGTCCTCAAGGTCTACTTCCAGCCCGGCACCGGGATCGGCGCCGCCATCTCCCAGATATCCTCCGTCTCCAGCACCCTGCTCCGGATCGCGCCGCCCGGCACCCAACCGCCGGCCATTGTCCAGTTCAACGCCTCCAACGTGCCGGTGGCCCAACTGACCCTGTCGAGCAAAAGTCTTCCGGAAGAAAAGATCTTCGACTACGGCCTCAACTTCATCCGGGTCAAGCTGTTCACCATCCCGGGGCTCTCCACGCCGGCGCCCTTCGGCGGCAAGAGCCGCCAGATCATGATCGACATCGATCCCACGGCCCTGGCGGCGCGGGGGCTCTCCCCGGCCGACGTGGTAAGCGCTCTCCAGGCCTCCAACGTGATCATCCCGGCCGGCACCGCCCGCATCGGCGGACAGGAGTACAACGTGCTGCTCAACTCCAGCCCGCGGATCATCGACCAGTTCAACGCCATCCCGGTCAAGGTCGTGGGCAACGCCCCGGTCTACCTGGGTGACGTGGCGCGGGTTTCGGACAGCTATGCCGAACAGAACAACATCGTGCACGTCAATGGCCGGAGGGCCACCTACCTGTCCATCCTCAAACACGCCGATGCGTCCACCCTGGCGGTGGTGGACGCCGCCCGCGAGGCCCTGCCCGCCATCAGGGAGGTGGCGCCCCAGGGGCTGGAACTGAAGATCGACTTCGACCAGTCGCTTTTCGTGCGGGCGGCGGTGGAGGGGGTGGTGCGCGAGGCGGTCGTCGGCACGATCCTGGTTTCGCTCATGATTCTGGTCTTCCTCGGCAGCCTGCGCAGCATGATCGTGGTCTCCACCTCCATCCCCCTGGCCATCTTCAGCGCCATGATCGCCATGAACCTGGCCGGGCAGAGCATCAACATCATGACCCTGGGCGGCGTGGCCCTGGCCATCGGCATGTTGGTGGACGACGCCACGGTGGAGGTGGAGAACATCCACCGCAACCGCGCCCTGGGCAAGCCGCTCACCATGGCGGTGATGGACAGCGCCCGCCAGGTGGCGATGCCGGCCATCGTGGCGACCATGGCCATCTGCGTGGTCTTCTTTCCGGTGGTATTGCTGGTCGGGCCGGCCAAGCACCTCTTCACCCCCCTGGCGTTCGCGGTGGTGACCGCCATGCTGGCCTCCTACCTGCTCTCCCGCACCCTGGTGCCGGTGCTGTCGCGGATGTTGCTGGGAGGGGAGCACCGTCAGAGAGGGGCCCCGCCATCAGCCGGGAGGATGACCACCCTCTTCCGAAAGCTGAACGAACACCGCGAGGATGGCTTCGAACGGTTCCGGGAGCGCTACGCCCGGTTGCTGGCGGTGGCCCTGCGCCACCGCGCCTTCACCCTGACGGTGGCGGCCCTGGTGGGACTGGTCAGCCTGGGGCTGGTCTTCGTCATCGGCACCGACTTTTTCCCCGCGGTGGACGTGGGGCTGATGAAACTCCATATGCGCGCCCCGGCGGGAACCCGTATCGAGGAAACCGAGAGATTGCTGGCCCGGGTGGAAGAGCAGATCCGCGGGATCATCCCGGCCAAGGAGATCGACACCATCAACGACATGATCGGGGTGCCCACGTTCTATAACCTGGCCTTTGTGCAGACCGAGAACATCAGCGGCATGGATGCCGAGATCCTGATCTCTCTCAAGCGGGGGCACCGGCCAACGGAGCGGTACCGGCACCAACTCCGCGAGGCCCTTCCCCGTGCGTTCCCCGGTGCGTCCTTCTATTTCCAGTCCGCCGACATCGTCACCCAGGTGCTCAACTTCGGCCTGACCTCCCCCATCGACATCCAGATCGAGGGGCCGGACTTCGGCAAATCCTACCCGTACGCCCTCAAGGTCAGGGATGCCCTGCTTGCCATCCCCGGCGCCGCCGACGTGCATATCAACCAGGTGCTGGATTACCCGGCCCTGCAGGTGGACGTGGACCGGGTCCGGGCTGCCCGCCTCGGTATGAGCGAACGGGATGTGGCCGCCAGTGCCCTGATCGCCCTCTCCTCCAGTATCCTGATCGCCCCCTCGTTCTTTCTCAACCCGGCCAACAACGTCAACTACACCGTGGCGGTGCAGATCCCGCGCCGGTACCAGGCCACCCTGTCGGACCTGGCGGCCATGCCGGTCACCCCGCCGGCGGCCGGCGCGCTGCTCCAGCCGCCATTCCAGCCAGGACCTGCGGATACGCCCCAGATTCCGGCCCAGGCCCTGGGCAACCTGGCGCTCATCTCCCACCGGGTGAGCCTTGAGAACATCACCCATTATACGGTGCAACGGGTACTGGACGTGGCTGCCGGCGTGGAAGGGCGCGACCTGGGTTCCGTCATCCGGGATATCGACAGGAGCATCGCGGCACTCGGGAAACTTCCCCCCGGCATGCGCATCACGGTGCGCGGCCAGAACGAGGTCATGAACCAATCCTTCCGCAGCCTGGGATTGGGGTTGGTCCTGGCCACTCTCCTGGTCTATTTTCTCATGGTGGTGCTGTTCCAGTCGTGGATCGACCCGTTCATCATCATGATGGCCGTGCCGGGCGCCCTGATGGGGATACTCTGGATGCTGGCCCTGACCGGCACCACCATCAACGTGGAGTCGCTCATGGGGTCGATCATGGCCATCGGCATCGCCACCTCCAATTCGATCCTGCTGGTGAGTTTTGCCAACGACATCAGGGTGGAAAAGGCGGTTACTCCGGCGGAAGCCGCCCTGGAGGCGGCCAGGACGCGGCTCAGGCCGGTACTGATGACCGCCCTGGCCATGATCATCGGCATGCTGCCCATGGCCTTTGCCATGGGAGAGGCGGGCGAACAGAACGCCCCCCTGGGCCGGGCCGTGATCGGCGGGTTGCTGGTGGCGACGCTCCTGACCCTGTTCGTGGTGCCGGTGATCTATTCGTTGCTGCGTACCGGGATGCCGGTCAAACATCTCCTGGACGACCGTTTCCTGGCTGCGGAGCGGGGCGAGGATGGGGAGGAGAGAGGAAATCCCAATGAATGAACGCGGTTTCACATCGCGAAGTCGATTATTTCTGGCCGGTGGCCTGTTGGTGTTGCTGGCGGTGGCTCTCGTGGCGCTGCTGCTCGGCAGTCGCCACAGTCAGGTGCGGGGGGAACTCCAGGCGCGCCAGGCCGCCCTCACGGCCGGGCCGCGGGTGCCGGTCGCCATCGCCGGCCGCTCGACCGCACAGCGAAACGTGGTGCTGTCGGGCGAGGCGCGCCCCTTTGCCGAGGTGACCCTGTACGCCAAGGTAAGCGGCTATCTACGCGAGATCCATGTGGACAAGGGGGACCGGGTTAACCGTGGTCAACTGCTGGCACAGCTCGAATCCCCCGAGTTGGACCGCCAGTACGATGCGGCCGCGGCCGATGCCCGGACCAAGCGGCTGTTCGCCGACCGGGAACGGCTTTTGATCAAGGACGGGGTGGTGGCCCGGCAGGACTACGACAATGCCGAGGCGGCGGCCCAAAGCGCCGAAGCGACCGCCGCGGGGCTGAAGAGCCAGAAAGGGTACGAGGCCCTGCGTGCTCCGTTCAGCGGCACGGTGACGGCCCGCTTCGCAGACCCCGGGGCGCTGTTGCAGAGTGCCGCCGCCAACCAGACCGCGGCGCAGCCGGTCGTGACCATCTCCCAAACCGACCGGCTGAGGGTCTACGTCTACCTGGACCAGAGAAACGCTGCGGTCGTCAGGAAGGGGGACCGGGCGGTGATCGCCGACGCGACGCGTCCGGAGGTGAAACTTTCGGCCAGCGTAACCCGCATCAGCGGCGCACTCGACCTCAAAAGCCGCACGCTCCTGGTGGAATTGGACCTGGACAACCGGACCGGCGCGATTCCGGCTGGCGGGTTCGTGCAGGTCAACCTGACGCTCACGGCCCCGTCCCAGGTGCAGGTACCGGCAGAGGCGTTACTGGTGAAGGGGGAGCGTTCCTACGTGGCGGTGGTGGACAACGACAACCGGGTGAGGTTCCGCGAGGTGGCGGTGGCCGACAGCGACGGCACGATGGTACGGAGCAGCACGGGGCTCAGGGAGGGGGAACGGGTCGTGCTCAATCCGGGCAGCGGCATGAGCGAGGGGCAGTTGGTGCAGCCGGCCGAGGCAAGCAGGAAGTAGCGGCGGCACTACTCTTTATTGCAGGCCATTCCCCGGTTTCAGGGGGTCACCGACTTGGAAAACAGGTTGATGACGGCGACCCCGGCGATGATCAGGGCCATGCCGACGATGGCGGGGAGATCGAGCGCCTGCTTGAAGAAAACGGCACCGACCACGGAAATGAGGACGATGCCCAGGCCGGACCAGATGGCATAGCTTACCCCCACCGGGATGCTTTTCAGCACCTGGCTCAGACAGTAGAACGCGATCCCGTACCCCAGCACGACGAGCGTACTGGGGATCATGCGGGAAAACCCCTCCGACGCCTTCAACGCGCTCGTGCCGATCACTTCGGCGACAATTGCCACCAGCAGATATACGTAGGCCATGCTTCTTTCTCACATCTCGATTATTCCGCCGCGCGGCCGTTGCGTGCTAACGGCAGCGCGCATCGGTGTACAGTTTTTCCGGGCTTTCCCGGGCGACCAGCACCATGAATCCCCCCTCGCGGTGGGGGGCCACCAGCACGCCGTAATCCGTCAGCCCCTCGACGGCAGCCCTTTGGGCGGCAACCTTCCAGACCTGATCAAGGCTCTGCACGCGGGTTGTCGTGCGCTGGGCGATGAGTTTGCCGGCATCACCATGCAGCCGGAGGAGGTGCACGTGGAGTTGGTCCTGACCGCGCTGCCCCTGCGGGTTGACGGCAAGGGCGATGGCCGGGTCGTCACCCATGCGCCTGCGGGCCGCCTCCCAGGCGAATGCCCAGATGCCGTCGGGACGCCGCGGGTCTTCGACGCCGGTTATCCGGGCGCGGGGGATCGCCAGTCCGTGCACAAACCCCTCCGGGCAGCCGCACATCTTGGAGTCGCGCAGCACCACGAAATCGGCCGACTCGGCCCACACCTCCGTCGTGCCTTTGCAGGCGTCCCCGGGGGAACAGGCGCTCTCGACCCGTGGCCAACGGCATGACGTGCAATAATCCGCACCGGAAGCATCCAGGCAGTTGGCGACGATGTTCCAGAGGACCGTGCGGTCGCCCGCAGCGCCTGCCGGCACGGGGATCGAAACCCAGACACACAGCAGCAGGGCGGCACACAGCGCCCGGATATGGCCCATACGCGAAAAACTCCCCATCACCGGCTACCGCACGGTGCCGGGGGGCAGGGGTATATGGTTCCGTAGCGGCGCGACGGCGCCTGATCACAGGGTAATCTCCGTCCCCAGCACCTTCAGGAATTTCGCCAGCCATTCGGGATGGGCCGGCCATGCCGGGGCCGTGACCAGGTTGCCGTCCACGTGGGCCTTGTCCACGGGGATGGCAACATAGGTCCCGCCGGAGATGGTCACCTCCGGCCCGACGGCCGGGTATGCGGAGCACCCCTTCCCCTGCAGCACCCCGGCGGCCGCCAAGAGCTGCGGCCCGTGGCAGATGGCCGCGATGGGCTTGTGGGCGGCGCTGAAATGCCGTACGATCTCCAGCACCTCCTGGTCCAGGCGGATGTATTCGGGCGCCCTGCCGCCGGGCACCACGAGGGCGTCGTAGTCCTGGGCGCGGACTTCGGCAAAGGTGGCGTTCAGGGCAAAGTTGTGCCCCGGCTTCTCGCTATAGGTCTGGTCCCCCTCGAAGTCGTGCACCGCGGTACGCACCGTGTCGCCGGCCTTCTTGCCGCTGCAGACCGCGTGCACCGTATGCCCGACCATCTGCAGGGCCTGGAACGGCACCATGACTTCGTAGTCCTCGACATAATCGCCCACCAGCATCAGAATCTTCTTTGCCGCCATAACGCCCTCCCCTTCCCTGCTCGGGTAAAATAACTCAGCCGGATCGTTTCAGATTTTCCCCACTATACCACCCCGAACCGGTTCTGTCGACAGGCGCGTGGACAGGGCGATGACCACAAACGCGGCCACGAGCAACAGGCCGATCAGCCCCGCCACGCCGCCCCATCCCCCGTGGGTCCAGCAGAACCCGCCCGCGGTCCCGGAGACGCTCGAGCCCAGGTAGTAGAAGAACAGGTAGAGGGAGGAGGCCTGCGCCCTGCCGGTTTTGGCATGGCGTCCCACCCAACTGGAGGCGACCGCGTGGGCGCCGAAAAAGCCGCAGGTGAATACGGCCACCCCGACGATGATCCAGGGGAGCGGCGCGGCCAGGGTGATGGCCGTGCCGGCGGCCATGGCGCCGAGGCCGGCGCAGATCATGGTGCGGCGGCCGAAGCGGTTCACCATCCGCCCCATGGAGCTGGAGCTGTAGGAGCCCAGGAAGTAGACCAGGAAGATCAGGCTCACCAGGGTCTGGGTCAGGTCATAGGGGTGCCCCAGGAGCCGGAAGGTGATGTAGTTGTACAGGGTGACGAAGCTCCCCATGATCAGGAAGCCGAGACCATAGAGGCAGAGGAGCGCCGGGTCCCGCATCTGCCGGTAGAGGGAGGTGAAGAGGTACCCCACCTGGAAGGGATGCCGCCGGAAATGGGCGGAGGGGGGAGATGGCGAACGAAATAGACGCTCAGTCCCAGGCAGGCGACCCCGATGACGGCCAACGCCGTACGCCATGAGGAGAGGTCGGTGACGGTGGCCGTAAAGATCCGCCCCGACATGCCACCGATGGCGTTGCCGCTGATGTAGAGCCCCATGGCGGCGCCGATGGACGGAGGGTCGATCTCTTCGCTCAGATAGGCCATGGCCACCGACGGCAGCCCCGCCAGCACCACCCCCTGCAGGAGCCGGACGGCGATCAGCGAAGAGAGGGTATGGCTGAAAGCGGTCATGAACGCCAGAAGCGAGGTCAAAAAGAGCGAGAACACCATCACCGGCTTGCGCCCCAGGGTTTCCGACACGGTCCCCGCCAGCAGCATGGCGATGGCCAGGGTGCAGGTGGTAACGGAGAGGGGCAGACTGGCAAGGGCGGCCGGAACGCCGAATTCCCGGGCGAACTCCGGCAGCAGCGGCTGGACGTCGTACAGGGTGATGAAGGTGACGAAGCCGGCGGCAAAAAAGGCCAGGTTGGTCTGGCGAAAGGTGGTGCTCCCGCTGCGGATGAACTCGGCTTCCGTACTCATCGTGCTCATGGTCAATTCGCTCATGGTTCGCTTTCCTGTTTCGGATATGGTTGTAGCGTACCACTTGCATGACGATAACAAAAATATATAATATATATCGTATCGATAACAATTTTATATGGAGGATAGGAAATGGATCTGCGCCAGTTGAGATTCTTTGCGGAGATTGCCCGCTTCAGCAACTTCACCAGGGCGGCCGAAGAGCTGCACGTGGCGCAGCCCGCCGTCAGCACGGCCATCCGCAAACTGGAAGAAGAGTTAGAGCTGGTCCTGTTCAACCGGCAAGACCGCAAGGTGTCGTTGACGGCAGAGGGAGAGATCCTGCTGGAGCATGCCCGGCGCATCCTGGGGGACCTGAAGGCGGCAGGGCAGGAAATGGCCGACCTGCGCGGCCTCGGCAAGGGGGAGGTGCGGGTCGGCGTCCCCCCCATGATGAGCGCCTACTTCTTCCCCACCATCATCTGCGCCTTTGCCAAGCGCTATCCCCACCTGCACCTGGCGGTTTCCGGCGAAGGGGCCGCCAGCATCCTGAAGATGATCATCCAGGGGGAACTGGACATGGGGGTCATTGCCGGCGGCCATGCCCCCGACAGCCTGGAGGTGCGGCACATCCTGCGGGAGGAGGTGGTGATGTGCATTCCGCCGGACCACCCCTTCACCGCCCGTTCCGCCGTTTCCCTGGAGGAGTTTGCGCGGCAGCCGCTCATCATGTTCAAGGAGGGGTACTACCAGCGGGAGATGCTCTTCGAGGAGATGAAGGAGAGCGGCATGACGCCCGAGGTGGTCTTCGAGACCAACCTGTACACCATGGTCAAGTCGCTGGTAAAAAAAGGGCTCGGCATCTCGACCCTGCTGCGCATGGTGGTGGAGGACGACGCCGAGCTGCGGGCCGTGTCCTTTGACCCGCCGCTGTACCTGGACCTGATGCTCGCCTGGAAGAAGGGGGCCTACCTGTCCCGGGCCAACCGGGCCTTCGTGGATTTTCTCATGGAGCAGGTCCGCGGTTACGGCGCGGCGTCCGAGGGCGGAGGGAGAACTACAACGGATTAGAGATCTTCTGTCCCCCCAAAGAGGTGCGGCATGATCTGGGCGTGGCATTCGATGCGGGGCTGGTCCGGCAGCGGGGTCTTGTAGGCCACGAACGGCACCCCCGCGCCGCGGGCCGAGAGCATGTCCACCTCCCCATCCCCCACGAACAGGGCCTCGTGCGGTTCGATGCCGAAATGGTCCAGCACCTTGAGGAGCGGCTCGGGGTGCGGCTTGGGATTCATCACCTGGGATGCGGTCATGACGCAGTCGAAGTAGCCGGTCAGTCCGAAGTCGTCGATGATCATATCCATGGAAGTCGCCCGATTGGTACAGATGGCCAGGGAGACCCGCCCCTTGAGTCGGTCGAGGGTCTCGATCACCCCCTCCTCCATGCGCATGTAGGGGGCCAGGTCCCGGTAATGGATGGTCTTGGCGAAACGCAGGGCCTCCTCGTGACACCGGTCGCCGGCAAAGAAGTACGCCATCACATCGTTGAAGGAATAGGTGTGCAGCACCTTCCGGGCCTGCTCGTCCCCCCGGTCCAGGGGGGGGCGGTTCAGGTGTTCCAGGACCCGGTCATAGAAGATGTAGTTGGATTCCAGGGAGTCGAACAGGACCCCGTCGCAATCGTAGATGACCACCTTGTAACGGCTCTTCGCGGCATTCGTCATTCACTGCTCCTGCTTTTCGAACTGTCTCACGTAATCATCCCACTCCATGGGGAGCAGGTACTTCTTCCGGCTGTTGCACTCCTTGCAGGCCGGCACCACGTTGTTGCGTGAGCCCTTCCCCCCCCGGGCCAGGGGGATGATATGGTCCATGGTCAGTTCATCGGGGGGAAACACGCCGCCGCACCAGTGGCAGCGCCCCAGGGCGAGGCGGTTCTGCCACCAGCGGCTTCTGCGCAACTCCCGGGACTTGTCCCGTTCCCGTTTGATGTCCTGTTCGCTGACTTCGATAATGAAGCTGTCCAGGGTAAACCTCCCCGCAGCAGGTTGTTGAAAAACAGCCATCTCGCCGCCATCCTCGAAAGCCCCTTCGTGCGGGTGCGACGATCCGACTATTGTTGAACAACCTGGGTTTTTCAACAACCTCGTAAAAGTACCACCGTGGCGCCGTCTCTCCCCTCATGGGGGCCGCCGGGACGGAACTCCGCCACCAGCGGATGGCGGGCCAGATGGTCGCGCACGGCTTCGCGCAGCCGTCCCGTGCCGACGCCGTGGATGATCCGGACCTCCAAGAGGCCGTTCAGGGAGGCATGGTTGAGGAACGGCTCCAGCAGGTCCAGGGCATCGTCAACCCGCAGGCCGATCAGCTTCAACTCCCGCTCCCCGTGTTCCACCGTCTCCACCTGCCCGGCTTTCCAGGCACCCGGGGCCGGACGCCGCGCCTTCTCTTTCCCCTGCCTGCCGGGGGCCGCCAGGTCGCCGACGGCCACCTCCACCTCCATGCTGCCGCTCCTGACCCGCACCTTCTCCTGCCGGGGGTCCACGGCAACCACGACGCCGTCGTGCCCCAGGGAGCGGATATGCACCGCATCCCCCGCCTTGACCTCCTGCAGGGGGCGCAGCTCAAGCCCTTCGGAGGTGCGGGGCTTGAGCTGTTCGGTCAGGTCCGCCTCGCTCCGGCGCAGCCGTTCGATGGTCTCGGCGCGTTTCTCCCGCTTGTACTCGTCCAGCAGTTCGTTCATCTGCCGCCGGGTCGCGGAAATCAGGTCCCGGGCCTCGGTCCAGGCCTTGTCGGAGGCCTCCCGCCGCGCCGCCTCGATGGCGCCGGCGCGCGCCTCCACCTCCTGCTGCTTTCGGCGCAGCACGTCCTTCTGCCGGTCAAGCTCCTGCTGCGCCTCCTCCAGTTCATCCCGCCTGCGGTGCAGGTCGGCCAGGAGCGCCGTGAACTCCGCCCCCCCGCTGCCCACCATCTCCCGGGCAAAGGCGATCACCCGTTCGGGCATGCCGTAGCGCCGGGCGATCTCCACGGCGTGGGAATGCCCCGGCTCGCCGCTGATCAGGCGGTAGAGCGGGGTGTAGGTCGCGGCGTCGTACTCCATGCCGGCGTTGATCATGCCCGGGGTACGGTGGACGAACCCGATGATCTCCGAAAGGTGGGTGGTGGCGATCACCGTGGCGCCCCGTTCCTGCAAGTCCCGCAGCACGCCGCAGGCGATGGCCGCCCCCTGTTGCGGCTCGGTGCCGGCCCCCAGTTCGTCCAGCAGCACCAGGGAGCGTGGGCCGGCCTGCCCCAGGATGGTGACGATACGGGCCACGTGGGCCGAAAAGGTGGACAGGCTCTGTTCGATGGATTGCTCGTCACCGATGTCCACCAGCAGGGTATCCAGCAGCGGAAAGGTGGAGCGGGCGCCGTCGCACGGCACCGGTATGGCGCAGAGGGCCATCAGGGTCAGGACCCCGGCGGTCTTTAAAGCAATGGTCTTGCCGCCGGCGTTGGGGCCGGTGATGACCATGACCCGCCCGTCGTCACCCATCTCCAGGTCCAGCGGCTGCACCCGGGGGATGGCCCCCTGACGCTGGAGCATCATGAGCAACGGGTGGCGGGCCTGGACCAGGCGCAAGGCCCCCTCGCCGTTCAGATTGGGCGTTTCCAGGCCGTAGCGCTCGGCAAAGCGGGCCATGCAGTTGAGCGCGTCCAGGGTCACCAGGGTGGCGAAGCACCCCTCCAGGGCCGGGGCATCCTCCCGGAGCCATGCCGAGAGCTGCCGCAGGATGCGGATCTCCTCGGCCTTTTCCTCGGCGCTCACGTTTTCCAGTTCGTTGACAAAGGGGATGATCTCCAGCGGCTCCATGAAGGCGGTCTCGCCCGAGGCCGAGACGTCGTGCACCACGCCGCGCACCATCCCCTTGGAGTCCATGCGTACCGGTATCACCCACCGCCCCGAACGCTGGGTGATGAAGTCGTCCTGGAGGAAGATCTCGATGGCGTTGTCCCGGACGATCTCCTCGATCTTCTTGCGGATGCGGGCCGCCAGGGAGCGTTTGGCCCGGCGGATCTCCCGGAGCTGCACCGAGGCGCTGTCCATGATGCTGCCGTCGTGGTCGATGGAAGCCGCCAACGGCTCCAGGATGTCGGGAAAGGGGCGCAAAGGAGGGGCCAGCGACGCCAGACGGGGGCAATCGCCCCGCGGGGCGAGCTGGCGCGAGATGTCGCCGAAGGCGCTCAACACCGGGATGAACAGCAGCAGATCCTGGGGCGCCAGAAAGGCTCCGGCCGGGCGGACGGCCTCCAGCAACGGGCGAATGTCCTCAAAGTCGGCCAGCCGCAGGGCGATGCCGAGGCTGAGCAGGTTGCGGACCTCATGGATCCGTCCCGCCGCAAGCCGGATCTGTTCAGGGTCGTCCAGGGGCGCGGTGGCCATCACCTGTTCGCGGGTCGCGTCGCTGTGGGCCTGGGCGGCGATTTCGGTCAGAATCTTGTCGAATTCCAACCGCTTCAGGGTTTCGGGGGTGATCATGAGACAACCTTTGTGGCGGTCCGTCTGCGGCGCCGGTCTTTCTGCTTGCGTAGTTTTTCAATCCGTTTCATCTCGGCCGTCTGCCCGCCGCCCAGCGCTTCAAGCCGCTCCAGAAGCTCGCGCCGCGCCAGGAAGCGGTTTACCGACTGGCTCCGCTCCCGGGAAGCGCTGACCATGATGCCGCTGGGCTTGTGGCGCAACTGGACGCAGGTGGAGGTTTTGTTGACATGCTGGCCGCCGTTGCCCGACGAGCGGACAAAGGTCTCCTCCAGGTCCTCCTCCGTCACCCCCAACTCGGCCATCTTGCGGATGAGCCAGCGGTTCTTCTCCTCGCTTACGGCATAGGCGGACATGGTCAGAGCATCCCGCTGCGCCAGCCGTAGGCCTTGACCTGGGCTTCCAGTATATCCTCCTGGGTAAGGCCGATCCCGTCGAGCCAATCCGTATCCAGACTGAAGTCCAGGTCCTCCAACTGTTCCGAGAGCTTTAAAAGCTGGCCCAGCGCCCCGCTCCGGGAGGTTAAAGCCTCACGGACCGCTTCGGAGAGGCTGATGTTGGCAAGGATCTCGTCGATGGAGACGTCGTAGAGGCTTCCCAAAAGCGAGAGGATACCGGCCAGGAAGGCCTGCTCGCCGGCATCCCGGTCCCCCTTCAGGGCGGGATGCCGGCCGGCCAACTGCTCCATGAAGGCGGCCCGTACCGCGGCAAGCTCCACCAATGGGTTCTCCGGACCGCTGCCGGTGTCCGAGACGAACAGGGCCAACTGCACCCAGCGCTTGATCTGCTGGCGCCCCAGAAGCGCCACGGCATGGCGGATGTTCTGGATCTTGTCCCGCAGTCCCAGGGAAACGGAATTGACCAGGAGGAGCAGCTTGTAGGTCAGGCCGGGACTCTCCCGAAATGCCTGCTCGATCATCGCCAGCTCCGCGTCCTTCATCAAAAGGTCCATCAATTTCAGGAGCGTGACGCCGGACGCGTCGATGCGCTTCTTCTCCATCACCGACGGCTTGGCGAAATAGAACCCCTGGAAGTATTCGAACCCGAGATCGCGGCAGAGGCGGAATTCTTCCCGCGTCTCCACTTTTTCGGCCAGCAGCTTGACCGGATAGGGACGGAACTTCTCGACCATCCCGGCCAGACGCGGGGATGGCGTCTGCAGGAGATCCACCTTGACGATGTCCACGATACCGTACAACGCCTCATAGGCCGGGTCGAACTCGTGGTCGTCCAGGGCAAGCTGGAACCCTTCCTGTTTCAGCACCCGGCACCGCTCCACCAATTCGGGGGTGACCTCGAGGCTCTCCAGGAGTTCCAGCACCACCCGGTCCCGGGGCAGGATGCCGAGGGAGTCGCTCAGCAACAGGTCCAGCTCCATATTGATGAACCCCTTGTGGCTCCCCAGTATCCTCTCCAGCCCGAAGCCGGACAGGGCATTGATGATCACGCTGGCGGTGGCCCGGGTGGCGTTCGTGACGGTTGCCGCGTTATACGCCCGCGCCGAACGGAACAGCAACTCGTAGGCGACAACCTCTTCATTGCGGTCGAGGATCGGCTGTCTGCCGATCACGTAGCTTGCGTCGTGCATCTCTGTTCCCATCTGAAAAGGGCCACTATGGTTTTGGCGTCGCTGATGCGCCCTTCGGCAGCCATGGCGAGGGCTTCGGCAAACGGCAGGCGGATGACCTCGATGTCCTCGTCGTCTTCCGGTTCCGCCTCCCCCTGGGAGATGCCGGTAGCCGCATAGAGGTGGATGACCTCATCGAAAACGCCGGGCGACGAATGGATCATTCCGAGCGGAAGCAACGCATCGGCCAGCATCCCGGTCTCTTCCCGCAGTTCGCGGCCGGCGCAGACGAGGGGCGCCTCCCCCGGGCCGAGGCGGCCGGCGGGAATCTCCAGGAGAACGGCGCCGACCGCCGGGCGCAACTGCCGGATCAGCGATACGCTCCCGTCTGCGTGCACCGGCAGCACCCCGGCGCCGCCGGGATGGCGGATAATCTGGAAGGTATGGCTGCCGTGGGAACCGATTTCCACCTGCATCTGTTCAATATCGTATACCAGACCGTTGAAGACGATCTCTCGGCTGTCGCAGTTCATTCTCGAACTATAGCAGCAATCTTCGGCAATTCCAACGCAGAACAGCCAGCCCCGGTCGAGGTTGCCGAATTGCGCCGGACATGGTATAAGCGGGAAGCTCACAGGGCAATTTCTGCCGCACCGCGGCATTGCGAAGGAAGCTGACGAATGAACGTATCGTTTCTGCGGCGTAGTTGGGTGACGTTTTCCTGCTGGGTGGTCGGTTCCTATGCCTCGGCATTGAACCGCTTCATCTCCAAAGGGGCCGACCGGATACCGGACAGTGGGGGGGTGCTCTTTACCTCCAACCACATTTCCGCCTACGATACGATCTTTCTCCCCTGGGCCATTGTCCGGCACCATCCCCTGCAGATGGTGTGGGCTCCGGCCAAGGAAGAGCTGTTCCGGAAATTCTTCCCGCGCCTTTTGTACTCCTCGTGGGGGGCCTTCCCGGTCAGGCGGGGACGCGACGTCAAGGCCAACCGGATCATCAACCAGCTCCTGGCGGACCAGAAGGTCATGCTCTTTCCCGAGGGAACGCGCCACAAGGACGGGCGCCTGGGGAAAGGCAACCGGGGGGTCGGCAAGATCATCTACGACACCCGCCCCACGGTCATCCCGACGGCGCTGATCGGCCTTAACCACTGGAAATTCCCGGGATTCGGCCAGCCCGCCGCCGTTGTCTTCGGCGCCCCCCTCGACTGCAGCGACCTGTATACCCTGGAAGACACGCGTGAAACCCACCAACTGATCGTCGAGCGCGTCATGGACGCCATCGCTGAGCTGCTGAAGAAAGAGGGGGCTTATGCCGGCGAAGCGTGAAACCAGCCATGAACCGTCGCGCGAGGTGGTGGAGATCTTTTGCGATGGTGCCTGCAGCGGCAATCCGGGTCCCGGGGGCTATGGCGCGATCCTGCGCTGCCAGGGGCGCACGAAAGAGATCTCGGGCGGAGAGACCCCCACCACCAACAACCGCATGGAACTGACCGCCGCCATTGCGGCGCTGCGCCAACTGACCCGCCCCTGCCGGGTGATTCTGACGACCGACTCCCAATACCTGGTAAAGGGCATGACCGAGTGGATCGCGGGGTGGCAACGGAAGGGATGGCAGAACAGCAAGAAGGAACCGGTCGTCAACCGCGATCTGTGGGAGGCGCTGTTGGAGCTTGCCCAGCGGCATTCCATAGAGTGGCGCTGGGTCCGGGGCCACAACGGCCACAGCGAGAACGAGCGTTGCGACACGCTGGCCCGGGAAGCCATCGATACCCAGGCCCGGGGATGAACACCGTGGAGCACAGGCGGTCAGGAATTGTTATTTGGCAGGAACCGCATCCACAAGGGTAAAGCCATAGTTCGGATGCATGAACGTGTTCGTCGGGAACCGCGCAAAGAGCCACCCCTTGAAGATGATGTTTCCTTTTTCGGTTATCGTGACTTTTGCGCCGGGGTTTTTCAGGTCGTTTGAGGAGGTGGTCATGACGGACCCCTCCATGATGAAGGCGGGGAGGAAGGCCTCAACTGCAATATCCAGCGAGAATGCGGGGATGGAAACGGAACTGCCGATGGGAATGGTATAGACGGTTTCCTTGATGTTGGCCTTGTCTATGACGGCGATCCGCACCGCCTTCCACGAGCTTTTCACGGCATCGGGGACAACAACCGTCGCTTCCTTCTTGACGACATGCGACCCGGCGGCATCGATCTTCACCTGAGGCTTTTGTTCTTGTCCCTTTTGCTGACACCCCACCAGGAATGCCGGCAGAAAAAACAAAACAATAATCAATACCCTGTGCATGCGAGCGACTATAGTCAAAAAAACACCCATTATCACAACGCAATGGCGGAGAGAGAGGGATTCGAACCCTCGATACCGGTTTCCCAGTATACTCGCTTAGCAGGCGAGCGCCTTCGACCTACTCGGCCATCTCTCCAAATATCGCCACCCTGATTCAGCAGGGTCTTCTAATTACCATGCAGGTTCGAAAAAATCAAGCCGAAAGAACGCTACAGGGTGTCGCTCTTGTTCCAGCGGTCCTGCATCTTCTTGCGGTGGATGGCATTCTCGCCCTCCACCTCGCTGATGATCCGGTCCGCCTCTTCCGGGCTCAGCCCCACGCTCGGCCGCACACCCATCCAGTGGGTGACTTCTTCGGTGGGATTATCGAGCGGGTACGGGATCGGCGGGCCGGGCTTGTACTTATCGTTGATGAATAAAGCTGCCTCATACTGCCCGTTCTGCATGACCAGATAGACGTCGGCAAAATAGCCGGGGGTCTGGAGACGCTTGACGAGGATCGATTTGACGATGCTCATCCCCTTGGGTACGTCGATCAGCTCCGTTGACATGTTTAAACCTCCACGAAGTACTCATTCGAAAACCCACGGGATACCGATCCCATGGGTCCTGTACGCTGGTGTCGCTCTTACTTGCCCTTTTTCAGATCGATAAGGATCAGCTTGGCCACCGCCTTGAGGGTCTCGAACACCCCTTCGCCGGTTGTGGCGCACGCATTGAATTCAGGGACATTCGTCGGATTGATGTCGCGCCGCAACTCCTCAATGGTCACGATATTGTCCAGGTCGCGCTTATTGTACTGGACAACATAGGGGAGCTTGTCAAGGTCATACCCCTGTTCCTTGAGATTGCCCCGCAGGTTATCCAGGGATTCCACATTGGCATCCATGCGCTCTTCCTGGGAGTCGGCCACAAAAACAACGCCGTCCACCCCTTTCAGGATCAGCTTGCGCGATGCATCATAGAAAACCTGCCCCGGAACGGTGTAGAGATGGAAACGGGTTTTGAACCCCCGTATCTCTCCCAGCGCCAACGGGAGAAAATCGAAGAAGAGCGTCCGCTCCGTTTCGGTTGCCAGGCTGATCATCTTGCCCTTGGCGTCCGGAGCGGTTTTTTGATAAATATACTGAAGATTCGTGGTCTTGCCGCATAAACCCGGGCCATAATAGACGATCTTGCAGTTGATCTCGCGGGATGCATAGTTGATAAAGGACATTGCCGGCTTACCTCAAAACCCTAGCTGAACAGGCTATCAATATCATCATCAGTAATCTCGGCAAAGGGAAAATCAGAAACCCCGCGTCTTTCCTTATCTTCTGCTTTTTTGAGCAATTTATCGAAAATAGCCGAAAGCTCCTCCGAAGATTTTTTGACCCGCAGGCGCACCAGCCCGAGAGAGGAGCGGCTGTCGAACAACACCACCAGAATGACCCTGCCGCCGACGATCGATATGTGCAGATTATCCTTTTCGCCCTCATGAAAGAGGATCGAGAATTCCTTTTCACCGATAAGCTTGGCGAGGCCGCCCGTTGCGGCGATGTTGCCGGCGGTGAGCGAGGCCAGTGATGTCGTGTCGAAACGCTCGGTCTCACCCACGCCGGAGATGAGCTGGCCGTTCTTGTCCACCAGAAAGATAACCTTGGCATTCGCCTCTTTCAGGAGCCTGCCGATAACCTCGTTGATCTCCTGAAACTCTTCGTCGTACATGACCATCTGCGGAGTGGACATGCCTCGCTCCTTGCATTTATCCGTGGAAATTCAAGCGGAATTGCGCGTATCTGGCTAGCGTTTTTTGTATAGCAGAATTGAGGTGCCCTTTCAAGTTTATTAAAAACCGGGTAGCGCGGATACGCCGCCCGGCGAACAAACGGCCCGCAACAATAATCCTTGAGTTTACACGCCCATTCGCGGTAAAGTCTTGAATGGGCGTCACGAATGGGCGCCCCATTCTTTGTGACGGGAGTCGTATGCGCGAGGAATTCGTACCCAAATGGATCGCCTGGGAAACCACACAGAAATGCAACCTGCGCTGTGTGCATTGCCGCTGTTCTTCGGACATGACCTCATCGGAAGGCGACTTCACGACGGACGAGGGGAAAAAGCTGCTGTCCGAAATTGCCGATTTCTCCAAACCGGTCGTCGTGCTTTCCGGAGGCGAGCCGCTCCTGCGGCCGGATATTTTCGAGCTGGCAGAGTTCGGGACCTCCCTGGGCCTGCGCATGTGCATGGCCAGCAACGGCGCCCTGGTGACCGACGAGATCTGCCAGAAGATGAAAAAGGCCGACATCAAGATGGTGTCGCTTTCCCTGGACGGCTCGACCCCGGAGATGCACGACAACTTTCGCCAGTGCCCCGGCTCGTTCGACGGGGTGGTGCGCGCGGCCGAGATCTTCCGCCGCAACGGCCAGAAATTCTTGATCAACTCATCCTTCACCAAGCGCAACCAGCACGACATTGCCGCTACGTTCAAGCTGGCCAAATCGCTGGGGGCGACCGCCTGGTACATGTTCATGATCGTCCCCACCGGCCGGGGCGAAGAGATCATGAACGAACTGATCTCCAAGGAGGATTACGAGGAGATCCTGGACTGGCACTATCAGCAGGAGAAGAACGAGGACGACATCCTCATGCGCCCCACCTGCGCCCCCCACTACTACCGGATCGTCCCCCAGAAGGCCAAGGAGGAGGGGCTCAAGTTCGAGCGGCGCTCCCTGACCTTTTCCACCGGCGGCGGCAAGGGGTGCATCGCCGCCCAGACCATCTGCCTGATCGACTGCTTCGGCAACGTCAAGCCCTGCTCCTACTTCCACCGCGTCGCCGGAAACGTCAAGCAGACCCCGTTCCGCGAGATCTGGCAGAATTCCGAGATCTTCCGGGACCTCCGCAATTTCAAAGCCTACAAGGGCAAATGCGGGCAATGCGAATACATTAATGTCTGCGGGGGGTGCCGGGCCAGGGCCGATGCAGTGCATGGCGACTACATGGAGGAAGAGCCTTTCTGCAACTACGTGCCCATCCGGGTTCAGCGGGCCGAAGAGAAATAATGTGACGCCCCCCACGTAAAGGGCAGTTTTTCATTGACAGCTCAAACAGAATCGGGGTATATAAAAAATCCTTTTCGCCCAGGTAGCTCAGTCGGTAGAGCAGAGGACTGAAAATCCTCGTGTCGGCGGTTCGATTCCGTCCCTGGGCACCATCCATCTCCAAAGGGCTCGCCCTTTACACCATTTGCGCTTGTAGCTCAGCTGGATAGAGCAACGGACTACGAATCCGTAGGTCGGGAGTTCGAATCTCTCCAAGCGCGCCAAAAATTAAGGAGTTATGGCAACAGCCATAGCTCCTTTTTTGTTAATGGGTAACACATGGGTAACTTTCACGCATGATTGTTACGTGTAAGGCCTATGTATGGCGGAAAAAATGGGTGTCGTCATAGGTATCGCCCGTCGTTTCAAAGTCGCTCGGCAGCCGGTTGCCCCTTGACCTGCACCCTCTCCGCTTCCTTGAACCTGTCCGGATTTTCCCACCAGTGCCCGACAGCCGCAGTGTCGTGGATATTCACCGGTGCACCCATCACAGGAGTTATGACCGGAATATGCCGAGCGCGGCCCAAGGCGACGATCCTGTCGAACGGTTCCCGCCAGGAGTGCATGGAGAGGTCAAACGTGCCGTTGTGAATAGGAACCAGGTTCCTGCCGTGCAGGTCGATATGTGCCTGAATGCTCTCCTCTGGGGTCACGTGGACTCCCGGCCAGTTCTCGTTATAAGCACCGGCCTCCAGCAAGGTCATATCGAACGGACCGTATTTTCCGCCGATTTCCTTGAATCCGCCAAAGTAGCCGGAGTCTCCGCTGAAGAATACGCGCACGTCGGCGGCAATGATCACCCATGAAGCCCATTGGGTGGTGTTCTTGTCGAACAGCCCGCGACCGGAGAAGTGTTGCGCAGGTGTGGCCACCAGACGGATACCGTCGATTTCGGCTGCCTGCCACCAGTCCAGGCAGCGTACCTTTGCCGGCGGCACACCCCATCCCACAAGAATGTCGCCTACCCCGAGCGGGGTCAGAAAATATTCGACCTTGCCCGCCAGCTGCATGATGGAATCATGGTCCAGGTGGTCGTAATGGTCGTGGGAGATGATCACCCCCTTGATGGGGGGCAGTTCGTCGATGCTGATGGGTGGCGGGTGAAACCGTTGCGGCCCCGCCCATGACACCGGGGAGGCCCGGCCGGAGAACATCGGATCGGTGATCCAGAAGGCATCGTGCAGCTTCATCAGGACGGTTGAGTGCCCAAGGCGATACACCGTGTTGTTCGGGGCTGCCAGCAACTGCGCCCTGGTCAAGCCCTGCACCGGGATTTTCCCGGTGGGGCGCGTGTCTGTGGGCTTGTTGAAAAAGAAATCCCACATGATGCGGGCCTGTTCGAGCCGCCCGCCCTTCGTCACCGGCACCGGACGTTTCAGGTCATTGTCAAGCGACAGAGACGACCGGGGCTGGGTCGAACCGCTGCTGCTATTGTACTGGGTGAATGCCATAACGATTAAAACTCCTGTAATCAGGCTATAGAATATGACGCGTTTCATTGTCTTCCTCTGCCCCCGGTAAACGGTGGCAAACACGTAATAAGCGATAAGGCTGCAAACGGTCCGGTTTAGCCGGCCTCGTCAAGCTTAACGCCTAGTTGCTTGAGGATGGCGTTACCACGGCCATACCTGGGTCCTATCACAATGAGGATATGTTGTCCTGCCCGGCGGATCATAACCAACTTTTTTTGGCGGTCGGTCATGGAGTACGTATCTCCCCGACGCGTGGCTTTCATGAATCGGGAACCAGCAGCCATTTTGGCGGTGGCACGGTCATAAATTCTGCGGCTTTCCGTTGCATCCCGGTAACGGGAATTCATAGCTTAGAAACTATTCGCAGGAAAGTTGTCACTCGATTGTTCCGGATTTTCTGAGCCATGCCGCAATATCGTTTTCTGCCTTCCGAACGCTTCCGCCTTTGATGGGAAGCCCTTTCAGTACCGTGGCAGCGGGGCAAAGGTTCCGGATATCGCTCTCGCTGCGCCCCATCCCGCTGCCTTCGTGAGTGCAGAAGGGAATAATGATCGTACCGGAGAAGTCGTACTCTTCAAGAAACGAATAGACCGCCATCGGCATCGTCCCCCACCAGTTGGGGTAGCCGAGATAAAGAACGCCGTAATCGGACATATCGCCGACATGCCCTGAGAGTTCCGGCCTGGCATCTCGGCGGAGTTCCTGCTTTGCCACCTCTGTCGTCCCGTAATAATCCTCGGGATAGTGCCGCACCGTATCTATTCTGAACAGATCGCCGCCGGTCCATTTCCGGATCATGTGTGCGGCCACTTCGGTGTTTCCGACCGGCAGATTCACGATGTCGCCGCCGACATAATTTTCCCCCGCCCGGGAATAGTAGGCGATAAGGCTTTTTGTTCCGTTCTTCATTCATAACTCCTTACGTTACTTTGCGGGCAATCCTGGCCTGTCATCGAGAACGTTTCCGATACCTACGGCCTCCCTATTTCAAACTTGTGTAATCTTCGTCAGATACCGGCTCCAGCCATGTCGCCGGACCTTTCTCCGGATCGACCTCAATGGCCAGGTGGACGAACCAGCTGTCCTTGGCGGCACCGTGCCAGTGCTTGACATTGGCGGGGATATTGACCACGTCACCGGCGTGAAGTTCCTGTGCCGGCTTCCCCCATTCCTGGTAATAGCCTCTGCCACCCGTTACCAGCAGCACCTGGCCACCGGCGTGCATATGCCAATTGTTGCGGCAACCCGGCTCAAAGGTCACGTTCCCGATGGGCAGGGCCGAGCCGGAGGGTGTCAGCATGTTGAGCCATACCGTACCGTTGAAATTCTTGCTGGCCAGCTTTTCCCCGACGGGGAAGATCACGCTCTGGCTAAGATTGTTGGTGCTCATGGTAATATCCTTTCCCCGATTGTTGCTGTGCTGCAATGGCTTGAAGTAGCCTGTCGAACCCTGGCTTGACGACAGGGAACCGCTCCGGGTGATATCGTTTTCCTGCCCCGCCTGCCTGTTGCCCAGAACGTTACCCAATGCTTCATCGGCATGTGCGGCCTGTTTCTTGCCGACCTTGGCGTCGAGAACAGCTACCAGGCTCCGCAGTTGAACCTCGGTCAATCCCGTATTCAGTCCGACGTTGAAATGCGCCTGTAACTGGGGATTGACCCCCTCGATGCAGGCCAGGGCCGAAATGGTTGCCAGTTCCCTGCTCTGGAAATCCAGGTTGTCGCGTCCGAAGATGTCGCCGAACAGGTGGCCCTTCAGAAATGCGTCAATGGCAGGGGTAAAGGTGATGTACTTCCCGGTGGCAGGCGCCCCGATCAGGCGGGTCTGGATTTCCGTTCCCAACTCGATGCTGCCCTTGCTGGCAGGCATGGCGCCCGGTTCTTTGCCCAAAATATCCTTGATCCCTTTCCGTTCCCGTTCCTCCAGCAGCCCAATGAAGGTATTGATGCCGTTCAGGCTGCGGGGAAATCCGGCATAGGCGTACATCTGCACGAGGACTTCCTTGATTTCGTTGATGGTCAAGCCGGCATCCAGCCCATCGCCCAAGGCCGTTTTCAGTCTCTGTAGATCGCCGTTCGCCGTGAAGGCCGCAATGGTGACGATATTTTCCTGTTTGGCGTTCAATACTCCGTTTTTCACGGTCCGTGCCTCCGAAATGGTTGTGGTGCTGACCACTGCGATAAAAACAATAGCCAGAATGTTCGAAACGACTTTGTCCATACTGTTCTCTCCCTGAAGGCTTTTTGAGGTTCAACGAATCGTTCGGTTTACTCTGCCGTCCGTCATGTCCCGACAGCCATCACCACCGGCCTCGCTTCGGGATAAGCAACAGCATCGACAGCAGACAACCGATCCCGCTCATGGCAATCACCAGCCCCAACGGCCACGGGGTGCCGTCGGCCCACAGGCCTACCAGCCCGGAACCGAAGATGCCGCTGCCGTACTGAACGGCACCGGTCAAAGCGGAGACGGCACCGGCACGGTGCGGGAAATCGGCCAGGGCACCGGTAATCGAGTTGGCGACGATGAATCCGGTGGTCGATGCAAACAGAAACAACGGCACGACCAGACCCCACAGTCCCCCCAGGCCGCCATGCGCTGCGACGCCGGCCCACATGCCGGCGCCCATGGCGGCAACGGACCCGAAGAGCAGGACCCGGTCATAGCCGAAGCGGACCACCAGCCACCGGTTCAGGATATTGGCCAGCATGATGCCGATGATGCCGAGGCCGAACAGCAGGCCGTAGAGCCGGGCCGGGAAATGGTAGAAGCTGATATAGGCAAAGGGGGTGCCCGCAACGTAGGCAAACATGCCGGCATAGAGAAAGCCGCCTACGCCGAGATAGCCCAGCAGCCTGCGATTCTGTAACAACTCCGCATAGCGCAACAGTGCCCTGACGAGCGGCTCCGGATTGCGATGTTGCACGGGCAGGGTTTCGGGAATGGTGTACAGAGCGCCCAAGGTCACCAGTCCGACCACCACCAGGAGCCAGAAGATAGCCCGCCAACTGGCCATCGCAACAATCTGGCCACCAACCAGCGGTCCGACCAGTGGCATGACGGCCATCACCGTGATCAGGGTTGACAGCATCTGCGCGGCCCTGGTTCCGTGGTAAAGATCACGCACCATGGCGCGCGAAAGGGCAACGCTGGCACAAGCCCCAAGCGCCTGTACGACTCGCCAGACGATCATCGTCGGCACGTTGTCGGACAGCGCGCAGCCGGCCGAGCCGACCACAAAGAGGATCAACCCGCTTCCGACCGCCATTCGGCGGCCGTAGCGGTCACTGATCGGCCCCCATAACAACTGGCCTAAGCTGAAACCGATCAGATAGCCCGAGATCGTCCATTCGACCATCCCGGTCGTTGCGTGTAAAGAATGGCCCATGAGCGGCATGGCGGGCAGATAAAGATCGGTGGAAATGGACGCAAACCCCATCAGCAGGCTCAGCACGGCGAGCACATACCATCCGGGCCGGGAATCCGGCAAAGCCAAGGCATCGGCATCTGCATATGGTTCCATTTCCAGTTGATTCAAGTCGGCCATTTAGAGCTCCTGAGCCGTGGGCCGATACAGGATTTCGTTGATATCCACGTCATCCGGTTGGCTCATGGCGAACGCCACGGCCCGCGCAAAGGAATCGGCCGGGATTGCATAGGCCTGGTAGAAATTGCGGATACCCTCGGCGACGTCCGGCTCGGTGACACTGTCCGGCAGCTCCGTTGCCACGGCACCGGGGGAGATCACCGTCGTCCTGATATTGTAGGGTTTCACCTCCTGGCGCAGCCCTTCCGAGAGGACCCGCACGGCATGCTTGGTAGCCGCATAGACCACGCTGCCGGGCCGGACCTTGTGACCGGCCACCGAGGAAACATTGATGATGTGTCCGGCTTTCTGCCGCTGCATGTGCGGCAGCGCCGCGGCGATTCCGTACAGCACGCCCTTGATGTTCACATCGATCATGCGGTTCCAGTCATCCACTTTGAGGCGTTCGAGCAGCGAGTGCGGCATCAGGCCGGCATTGTTGATGATGACGTCGATCCGCCCGTAGGCCTGCACCGCCGCATCGACCAATCTCCGAACCTGATCGGGATCGGTGACGTCCGTAGCGACGGCGAGCGCCTTACCGCCGTTCCGGTTCAACTCATCGGCCAGCGCCTGCAAACGATCGAGGCGCCGCGCGCCCAGCACAACGCTCGCGCCCTGTGCGGACAGGAGCCGCGCGGTCGCCTCGCCCAGTCCGCTGCTCGCTCCCGTGATGACGACAATTTTTCCCTTGATGTTATTGTTCATGATAGTAACTCCTTTTTCTTGGGTTCACCCTTCCGTATCGCCGGGCAACCTGACGGCAATGATATGCATCACCGTGTCCCAGGCGTTGTGAATACCGATCAGGGTGACCTCCGGTTGGCAGAACGGACCGGCAATACTGTTGGCACAAAAAAGCCGATTTTTCAGATTCCGACCATTTCGTATTTTGTCGTCCAGGTGATTGTCAGGTTCGTCCTGATTGGTTAAAGCCTATCCCGGAAAGCACATAAACAGATAGATCAATCCTCTCGTTTTTTTGCCTGATTCTGCGGAGCGGGGAAATGCGGTTGTAAAGCTGCATTGGAGTGGCTACTATTGAAAAAGAGGAGAAATATATGAACTACGACGCCAAAATAAACGATATCGAGGACAGCAGCCGGGAAACCGCAATTGCTGCACTGAGGGATAGTATTGCCCGATGGACCGAACAAGGAGAGTTGCACACAACGGCCATTCCGGGCTTATCGCTATTCCGGAGGGAGGAGCCGACCGAGCCGGTCAGCGGCATGTACGAACCAAGTGTTTGCCTGGTTGCACAAGGGGCCAAACGTGTCTTGCTCGGAAACGATACGTATGTCTATGATGCGCACCATTATTTGATCACGTCCGTGCATCTCCCCACGATTGTGCAGATTATCGAGGCGGGTCCGGAAAAACCGTACCTGGGCCTCAGGTTGAAATTCGATCTGCGTGAGGTTGCGCAAATGATGGCGGACAGCAATCTGCCGCAACCACGGGCGCAGCAATCCAGCCGGGGCATGGCAACCGGTGAGGTGACACAACCACTGCTCAACGCGTTCCTACGGCTGATTGCCCTGCTTGCCGACGAGCAGGATGTTCCGATTCTCGCTCCGGTCATAAAGCGGGAGATCATCTACCGTCTGCTGGTGGGGGATCAGGGGGCACGCCTGCGCCAGATAGCATCGGCGGGGAGTCAGAGCCAGCAGATAGCGCGGGCAGTTGAATGGCTGAGGAGTAATTTCATGCAGCCACTCAGCATTGATGACCTGGCAGAGAAGGCCAGCATGAGCAACTCGACGTTTCATCACCACTTCCGGTCAATAACGGCCTTGAGCCCTTTGCAATATCAAAAGCAGCTACGGCTTCAGGAAGCCAGACGCCTCATGCTGGCCGAGCGAATGGATGCTGCAAACGCAGCATTTCAGGTCGGCTACGAGAGTCCGTCCCAGTTTAACCGGGAGTATAGTCGCCATTTCGGAGCACCTCCTTTGCGGGACATCTCGAAACTGCGCCTGTTGTCCGTCACCGAATAGAATAACGGCTTCGGCATGGTACGGCCTGTTGCGACACCTCCGCGGAACCGGTAGCTTGAAAAACAGATATCACGAAGAAGGCTGGATTATGGACGACAATAAATCAATCACCGCGCGAATGCTGGTCGGGACCGCCATTGCAGACGGCCTGGACGCCATGGCGACGCTGCGTCTCGGTATCTTCCCGGAGTACCCTTATCTGTATCAGGGACGGAGAGAAGACGAGCTCCAGTACGTGAGCACGTATGCCCAGGCACCTGATGCATGCGTCATACTCGCATACGATGGTTCTGCCGTCATCGGTGCAGCTACCGGCATGCCGCTAGTCCATGAAGACGCGCAGATGCGTGATGCCTTTGCGGGAACGGCATTTCCGCTCAACGAGATATATTACGTTGGTGAACTGCTCTTTCGTCCGGCCTACCGCAATTGTGGTCTGGGCCAGAAGCTGCTTGCCCGTCTGGAAAACCACATCCGCTCCCTCGGCGACTACCGGACCCTTGCCTGTGCGACGGTTGAACGCCCCGATGACCACCCCCTGCGCCCGCATGATTACATCCCCATCACACGATTCCTTGCCCGTACCGGTTTTGTTCGGCTCCCCGAGGTGACCACCCGCTTCACGTGGCGTGAGACCGATGGTGTCAAGCGGGACCACCTCATGCAATTTTGGATCAAGAGCCTTGTTTGATTGATACTCAGCCGAGGCAGGGGGCTATTCAAGCGAGGGTGAGCGGAGTCCTCTGGGCAACGGGAATCAAACTGTGGGCGTTATTCTAGCAACCCCTCCTGCATTCACTCGAATTTTCCCGCCTGATCCCATCTCGCACCATCCGGCTTCGAGGCATGGCCGGGCGCCGCCCCGTGAATCGAGCAATAATAGTTTCACCTGTAACGTATTTTGCTGTCCGTGCAATTCCTCTCCATATCTCGGAATCCTCTATTTTCATTACCATAAGCTGCAACAATTATTGCTTAATCTCACGCCGAACACTCCGCGGGCTGTTTCTGCAACCACCTGATATTAAAATATTATTATTTGTTTTTTCTTTGGCTTGATACCTGCTAAGGGGGGTCTACCACGGGCTTACATACCCCAACGGCATCAAGTACTGCCAATTCCCTCCCGTGAGGATGGTGCAACGTGATAAATCGAGATGTTAAGCCAGTGCCGAAGGGAGCCCGCTTGGCAGTTGTCGGGTCGGCGGCCCCCTTTGGCGTTCCCCCCATGGCAAACGATAATCTCATCACCGTTTCGGGAAATTCCCCCCTGATATTCGAAAAGCGGTTTTGCCCCTCCCCCCTGCAGGATATCCACAACACGGACATGTGCCGGCCGTGGCCGTTAGACCTGAAACCGGAAGGGGCCACCAAGCTGTTCGGTTGCATCATTACGATGATTCGGCGGTGTTGAACTGAAACGACAAGGGGCGCCGCACGGTTGGTTCTGGCCAGCGTGCCCGTCAGATAGATACGGCCCTTGAACTGACGGCCGGGTTTCATGCGGGCCTGCCCATATTGCCGACAAGTTGCACACCGCGACAGCCCAAGGCGGCGCGAAGGAGAAAAGCTCATGGCACGAGTGGCGTTTGTTGACCAGAATCTGTGTATCGAATGCGGGATCTGCGTAACCAACCTTCCAGACGTATTTCATTTCAGCGACAACGGCAAGGCCGAATGCTTCGATCCAAACGGCGCACCAGAGGACGAAATTCAGCTTCAGGCCATTGATTTGTGCCCGGTGAACTGCATCAGCTGGAAATAGTCCGGTCTAGCGGCCAGCGGTGCACGGGACACTACGCACCGCAACCGACAATCAGCCCAAGAGGCTGTCAAAGGAGGAAAATGCCTGGTTTTGCGAGCAACAGCGTCACCTTTGGGGAAGACTCATCAAAAGGAGGCAGTATGGAGACACTAAGATCCAGGATGCGAGCAATGTGGCGAACCCCTCTGTGCCTGTCAGTACTGGCACTGGCCCTTTCGGGGGCACCGGGGCATGCGGGCCAGTGTCCGCCCAACATCTTTCCCGGGGTCAACCCGGCATCCCTGACAGACCCCCAGGCGGGGTTGTCAAACCTCTACACGTTCAACAACCCGATTCTCGATTCAAACAGCCTGCAAAAGTATGTGACGCCTGTGCCGAACGCCCTGGCCCCGGCCTTCATCTACTCCCCCAACGGCACACAAGGCGGCGAGACGTTGTACACCGTTTCCATGCGCGAGATAACCCAGAGCCTCGGCGTGGTCTACAACAATCCGCTTGACGCGGCGAACAACGGCTGCACCGGGACGCCCAACACCCTGTGGGCCTACGGCGACGCGCGGGACAACGGCGTCACCGCGGCACCAACCGCCGCGCACAGTGTCCCCGGGCCAACATTTGAGGTCACGAGCAATGTCCCCCACCGTACCATCTGGACCAACGAACTCCCCAACGCGAACCCATTTTACCATCCGGCCAATATCGACCCGACCCTCGACTGCGGGCCGAAGGCCCCGGGCTGTGCCCCCTTCAACCGGGTAGTGCCCCATACCCACGGCGCCCACGTGGCCGACGACAGCGACGGCAACCCCGATCAGTGGTTTACGCCCGGCTTTGCCCGCACCGGCCACAACTGGCAGCCCAATACCCACATCCCCGGTGCCGTAACCGGCACCTATCGCTTCGACAACAGCCAGGAGGCGGCTACGGTCTGGTACCACGACCATGCCATGGGACTCACCCATCTCAACGTGTTCGCAGGCCTGGCGGGATTCAACATCATCCGGGACGCCAACGAGATCGCCATGCAGACGCCGCCTGCCGGTGGCGGGCTGGCGACGCTTCCCAAGTACCCCTTCGAAAACCTGCTGGCGATCCAGGACCGGGTCTTTGACACCAATGGCAAGGTGTACTCACCCGACCGTCCGATTCAGGATCTGAATTTCCTGTTGGCCGGCGTTGCGTGCGATCCGACCCTGCCGACCACGGCGACTCCCCCGGCGACCGTGTCGCCGTATGCCTGCGCGCCAGCGAACCTGGTGGGAGGTGTCGGCTCGACACTGCTGCCTACCACCCCCTGCGACCCGGCGGCGCCCATCGCACCGGTGGCGAGTGTCTATGCGTGCCCCGTCAAGTACTTTACCCGCAATCCCGACTTTTCCCTCAACATTATCCCGACCGGCACCACGCCGCCGGCCGGCGCCCAGACCTTCCCCTCAATAACCTCCGAATACTGGGGTAACGTCATCCTGGTCAACGGTCAGGTGTGGCCCAAGCAGGATGTGGAGAAACGCGTCTACCGTTTCCGCTGGCTCAACGGTTCCGACTCCCGTACGTACCTTCTCCGCCTGGTGGACAAGAATACCGGGCTGCAGATAGCCGGCCTGGACATTTGGCAGATCGGCACCGAGCAGGGGTTCCTCCCCAAACCGGTTAAGGTGATGATAAATGATCCCACAGCCACCGGAAGCGCATCCTCCATAGTCTGTCCGGCCGGGGCGCCGCCGGAGACGGTTGTCCCCACCCCCGCGCCTCCCGGCATGACGGCGGGCCAGTGCTTCAACCAGACCAATGGCATCGTGTTGATGCCCGGCGAGCGGGTTGATGTGCTGCTCGATTTCACCAACGTGGCGGCAGGCACCCAGGTGATCCTGCAGAACCTGGGTCCAGAGTTCCCCTTTACCGGCGAATATCCTCCTTCGGCCGCCAACGGCCAGCTCCCCTCCACCATCGTGCCGGAAATCATGCTGCTGAACGTTGTGGCGGCATCGGCGGCTCCCAACACGATGGCACCCGGATCAATTGTCTCGCTTCGCGCAGCACCGGTGCCCACATTGGCGCCGACAGCAACGAGAACGCTCTACCTCGCCGAGCGCGTGGACCAGTTCGGACGGCTCTCGCTCACGATCAACGGCGTCGATTACATGACCGCGATAGACCAGTTCATACCGTTGGGAGCTACGGAGGAGTGGGACATCGTCAATCTCACCCCCGATGGCCACCCGATGCACCCGCACCTGGTTTCGCACCAGGTAATCAACCGCCAGGACCTGATCGACCCGGCCACCAACACGCCGTTCGCCGCTCCGATGAACCTGCCGATGATGGGCACGACCGTCCAGGCCCAGTTTAACGGGGTTGCCCCCAACCCGGCCATGCCGACCGCCACCGGCGCCATCTACCCGCCAGCGGCCAACGAAACCGGCGCCAGCAAAGACACCCTCTTCGTACCGCCCGGCAAAGTCACCAGGATCAAGGCATTGTTCGACATCCCCGGACTTTACGTATTCCACTGCCACATCCTTTCACATGAAGAGAACGACATGATGCGGCCTTTCGCCGTCACCACCCCGGCTGCGTCCGTGACCCTCACCGCCGGCAACGTGTCCCAGCCTTCGGGTACGGCGGGGCCGGTAGTCTTTACCGCCGCGGCGAAGACAGGGCTCACCCCCTATACCGATTCAAACGCATACGAATACAATTTCAGCGTGACCGGACCTCCGGGGGTGACGCTTACTCAGCCGGACAACATGGTCTACAACGCCGTCACCATGATGGGGATCAAGAGCCTCAATTCGGCTCTGGGATACTCCATGTACCGCGAGGCCACCTGGACACCGCCGAAGGTGCCCGGCACCTACGCCGTGACCGTTAAAGCCGTACCGATGGGCGCCGATCCGACGGTTGCCGCCAATGTTGTCGCCAGCACCCTCAATTACACGATTGCCGCCGCGGGTATAGCTGGCGCCACATCCACAACGGGCAACGGCTTCTACAAGGCAGGCAGTAGCATCAACGTAACCGTCACGTTCAGTCAGGCCGTTACCTCCACCGGTCTGGCCATAGCCCTGAATAACGGCGTGACCCTCAATACGGGGGCACTTGCCAGTGCGAGCAGCTACAGCGGCTCCTTCACGGTGGCGGCCGGGCAGAACACACCGGCCGGCCAGTCTCTGAACATCACCGGCATCACCGGCACCATCGCCGATGCAGTGGGCAATACCATCATCAACCCGGCCATTCCCGCCGGGGGGAACATTGCCGACAGCGTGTCGATCATTACCGACACCACCCCACCGGTATCTCAGGCCACACCACCGGCCGGAACCTATGGCGGATCGGTCAGCGTAACTCTCGCGGCAAACGAGGCGGCAACCATCTACTTCACCACCGATGGCACGACTCCGACAACCGCATCAACCATCTACACCGTCCCTATCGTGCTGTCATCGACAACGACGACCACGATGACCGTGAAGTTTTTCGCCGTGGACAAAGCGGGCAATACGGAAACTGCGGTGAATAGCGTCGTCTATACGCTGCACACCGCCGATCTCGTCGCCAAGGTGGCAATTAACAATGGCAAGGCTTTCACCAATTCTGCCGCCGTGACCCTCGCCATCTCAGCCAGTGATCCGGCTGGCGTGGCCGCGTACGCCGTCTCTACCGACAACGTGACGTACTCAACGCCGGTCGTCATCAATCCGCCCGTTGCCACCTATACCGCAAACGTGCCGTTAACGCTTCCGTCGACCGACGGGTTGAAGAGCGTGTACGTGAAATTCACCGACGCCCTCGGCGTTGTCTATCCGCCCGTATCTGCCCAGATTACGCTCGACACCGTACCTCCGACCACTTCGGCAACCCCGGCGGCCGGCACGTATAGCGGTGCCGTGACGGTAGCGCTGGCCGCCAACGAGAAGGCGACGATCTACTACACCACCAATGGCACTGTGCCGACCATCTCCTCACCCATCTACATTTCACCCATTACCCTCAACGATCCGGGCAAGTCGGTGCAGGTGCAGTTCTATGCCGTCGATCAGGCCGGCAACGCCGAAACGGTGAAAAGCGTTACCTACAATTTCACCCACGCTCCGGACATGACCGCCACGGTCAAAATAAACGGGGGAGCGCAGTACACGAACACCCGGAACGTTACCTTGAGCATCCGCGCCCAGGACCCCATCGGCGGCGGCGTGGCCACCATGTCGTTCTCCAATGACGGGGTCACGTTTACAACGCCGGTACCCTATGCGGCGACAGACTCCATGCCTTGGACCCTGAGCCCGGGCGACGCCCTTAAGACGGTCTATTTCCGCTTCACCGACCTGGGGGGAGCCGGGCAGGCGCCCAATACCTATACCTTCACCGATACCATCTACCTGGCGGAAGGCGTAACGACCGCCACCTGCGACCTGGATGGCGACGGCAAGGTCGACATAGGGGATATTCTCAAGTTGTTGCGGGCAAGCGCCGCACATCTGAAGCTCACCATAGCCGAACAGGCCCGCAGCGACGTGAGCCCGCTGGTAAACGGCAAGCCGAGCCCCAAAGGGAGGATCGACGTGGGCGATGCCTTGGTATGCATCAAAAAGTACTTAAAACTTATCGACTTTTGATGCTCCGTAATGACATGGCCCGGTCCGTCTGCGGACGGACCGGGCTACACCACCGACAATGGAGAACAATATGAAAACATATTTTTCCAGATGGGTACTGGCGGGAATCCTTATAATGGCAAGTTTGGCAGGCTGCGGCGGCGGCAGCGGTGGTGGCGGAGGGACCCCGGCCGCCAGCACCGTGGTCAAGGGAACGGTATCTGCCGGGATCATCTACCCCGGCACGGTATACGTCTATGCGGTAACTGCAGCCGGCGCGAAGGGAGCGCTCCTGGCGGGCCCGGTGGCAACGAACATCGACGGCACGTACAATGCGTCCCTCGGTCCTTACAGCGGCGCAATACTCCTCGAGGCCAGCGGCACCTACACGGATGAATCGACCGGCCATACCGTAACCATCACCGCAGCCAATCCGCTGCGGGCAATGGTGGATTCGGTCGACAATTCGACCAAAAACAACCGGATCGCCTCAATTACTCCGCTCACCGACCTGGCCTGGCACAAGGCCAGCAAAAACGGTACGACACCGACTCCAACGACGGCCATGCAAGGCGCCAACAAACTGGTGGACGATCTCTTCAGAATCACCGACATCATCGGCACGGAACCGGTACGGCCCGACAACGCATCCATGGCCAACGCCAGCCAGGAGGCACAGGCCTACACCCTGGCATTGGCCGCCTTGTCCAATTTGGCGAGCACGGCGTCAGGGACCACCGACGAGGACAAGTTGAACTCGGTCCTCACCTCCCTCGAAGTCGAGACGGAAGATGCGGAAAGTAGCGGCAGCATGAGTTCAGGCGCCATAACCAGTTACGAATCGGCATTGACGGCCGTGCCTTTGTGCGCCGACTTCCCGTCGGCACGCGATCAGCTCCTCGGAATGGGAAAAAAACCGCAAATAGTGACCATGGCCATCAGCGGCACGCTGCCGGCAGGAACCAAAATCTATGCAATCCAGGGAACCATCGCCTTGCCGGTAAATACGGCGGACAACCAGCTTCTGGTATCGCTTCTCGCCGATAGCAACGGCAAAACATTGTCGGATGTGCTTTTGCTCACGGGAACTGCGGCGGGAATGGCGGCTGCGGAACCGGTTGCGACTTTTCTGATACCGCAACGGCAGATGAATTTCAGCATTATACTGAGTCCCACGGGAGCAGGAATTGGTACCGGCGATTTTGCCGCCCTTACCTATTATGTATCCAGTAGCGTCGCGGTAACTGCCGCGGACTTTTCCGTAGTCAGCGGCAGCTTGGCCGTGAAGGATGCAGCGGGTGCCGACATTGCAGGCTTGACTCTCATCCTGAAATAACGCGCGAACAGCCGCCATGGAATAAAGCGGGCGGCCTTGCTGGCCTGGGCTACGACGGATGTCGTGGCCCAGGCTTTTTCATCTCACGGGGAGGAACGCGCAAATCCAGATGCCGGAATCCCTGGCGGAACCGCCGCGTTGCCGAAAGCCGCCGCATCACGCCGTCACCGCGTCCCATCACTGGGGCGCGGTGACGGTCGTCAGCTCCGCCCCCGGGTCGGTCCCGTACACGAAGCGCCAGTCGCTGTACTTCTTCTTGCCGATAAAGCCATCGAGGCCCGAGTATTCCGCGAACGAGTTTTTGAGCGGCACATCCTCACTGGTGCTCGCCACCCCGATGATCCCCTTTGCCCCGGTCTTGTCTTTAATGATGGCCCACTCCTTGCCGGTCATGGGATCTTTGTAGAGTTGCCGCAGATGCCGTTTTTTCTGAAGGTCGCGCGGGTCCTGCAGCAAGTCCTTCAGGTCATTGAGCGGCGTGACCTTCGCCTTCGACATGTTCCAGGAGCCGATGGCATTCCTGATCTGGAGGCCGCGGAAGAGCAGTTCCTTCTCCCGCTCGCGCTTCATGATCGTCTTCCACGGCTGCCCCATAAGGCCGAGCATGATCCCCATGATGACCACAATCATCAGCGCGGCCAGGAAGGTAAAACCCTTTTGGTTGAGCATGTTGTTCATGGGGAGACAATACCACAAACGCCGGTCTGTTTGCAAAACGTTAACCGCGCCCCATCCGCGGCGCCGCCCGCCGGAAAAGCTACGTTGCCAGGCCGTCACAGCCGGCAACATCCCACGCCCCCTGCGCCACATCGAGGAACGCGGACACCAGCGGCGTGCGGAAACTCGCGCGGCGCCTGATGAGCGCCAGGGAACGCGTGAGCGCCAGCGGGCTGTCGATCGCAACAAGCCAGCCGTGCTCAAGCTCGCGGTGGACGGCCAGGCGCGAAAGGCAGCTCACCCCCAGCCCCGAGGCGACGCCGTTCTTGATCGCCTCGGTGTGGCCAAGCTCCAGCGCTATGGAATAGCTGACCCCAAGGGCGTCCATTGCCGCTTCAAAGACTTCACGGGTCCCCGATCCCCGCTCCCGCATGACCCAGGGGGCCGAAGCCAGCATCTCCGCCGTGGCGCCCCCCTCCATGCCCCAGGCATGGTCCGGCCCCGCCACCACCACCAGTTCGTCGTCGCGCCACGGGACGGCCACCACCCCGCGGCTGTGGCACGGCCCTTCAATAAAGGCGATATCCAGCTTCCCTTCCTCCACCCAGGCGACCACCTGCCGGGTATTCCCCACCCGCAGCTGCACCCTGGTTTTGGGGTACATCCGGGCAAAGGCGCCCAAAAGCGCCGGCAGCAGGTAGTTGCCGACGGTCGTGCTCCCCCCCACCAACAGCTCCCCGGTCAACTCCCCGCCGTTTTTCTGCAGCCGCTGCTCCAGCCGCCTGACCGCCTGGAGGATTCCGCCGGCCTCCGCAAGCAGCAGACGGCCCCGGTCGTTGAGGATCAGCCTCCGGCCGGAGCGTTCGAACAGGGGAGCCCCGGTAAGGGACTCAAGCTGCGACACCGCCATGCTGATGGCCGACTGGGTCAGCAGAAGCTCCTCCCCCGCTCGGGTGACGTGCCCCGTCCGGGCGACCTTCTCGAATATTTCCAGTTGTCGAAACGATATGGTCATGGGATTGATAAATATTACTTATTAAATTTATCATTATTATTCATTTTTATTTATAACATTCGCGCCATAGAATGGCAACACCGAAGACGGCACAAGGATGAGACACATGAAAGGGGGCGTCACGGTGAAGATATTGTTCTGGATACTGTTTTTCGCAAGCTGCCTGCCCGCTGTCGGCGCCCCCCTGGCCCTGGCCGGGGGGATCGCCTTCGGCATCGTGGCGGGCAACCCGTGGGGCAATGCCGCCTCGGACTGGAGCCGGCGCCTGCTGCAAACATCGGTGGTCGGACTGGGGTTCGGCATGAACCTTTCCCAAGTGCTCACAACGGGCAGAGACGCCTTTGTCTACACCGCCATCAGCATCTGTTTCACCATGGCGGCGGGATACCTGCTCGGCAGGCTGTGCAAGACCCCGCAGCGCACGTCACTCCTGATAACCTTCGGCACGGCCATTTGCGGCGGCAGCGCCATCGCCGCCATGGCGCCGGTCATCAAGGCGAAGGAGGAAGAGACCGGCGTGGCCCTGGCAACGGTCTTTACCCTCAATTCCGCGGCCCTGATCCTTTTCCCTCCCCTGGGGCATCTGCTGGGCATGGGGCAGCGGCAGTTCGGACTGTGGTCGGCCCTGGCCATCCACGACACCAGCAGCGTCGTGGGGGCCGGGGCGGCATACGGCAGCCTGGCGCTGGCAATCGGCACCACGGTCAAACTGACCAGGGCGCTCTGGATCATGCCTTCCGCCCTGATTGCCGCCCGGTTCGCCAAATCGGAGGGCAGGGCCGGCATCCCGCTGTTTATTATCGGCTTTGTGGCAGCGGCAGGCATCCGCACCCTGCTGCCCCAACTGGACAGCCTCTGGCACGCCTGCACCGGGCTCGCCCGGCAGAGCCTGGTCGTCACCCTCTTTCTCATCGGCAGCAGCCTGACCAGGGAGGTCCTCGGCGCAACCGGCGTCAAACCCCTTGTCCAAGGCGCAACGCTCTGGCTGATGGTTTCCGTGGCAAGCGCCGCCGCCATCCTCCTGGGCTGGATCGCGTGAACGTCCCGGAGCCGTCATGCCCGCTCCGCGCCGGGCGCTACCGTCGGCACCACCTCCAGCCGTGCCCACCGGCCTTGCACATTTTAGCAAATATCTGATTGACTTATTAGTTAGTGTGCAAATATAATCAGTTAAAATAATGTGTACTAGAAACATTCACCATTCCAAAAGGAGAAAATGCAATGAAACCCGTTGTAGGAACAGCATTGATGGCCTGTTGTGTGTCCGTGATCATGATCGCCGGTTGCGCCAACAAAGAGGTTGTGAAGAGCGACGAACCGGTCGTTCAGAAGACCGAGGCGGCCAAACCCGCGACCTCGACGACGACAAAAGCGAACGCTGCCGACGCAGCCCAGCAGGCCCCGCAGAAAGCTGCCGAACAGAAAACGGCCAACGCAAGCCAGTCGGCGAAGGCGACGGCGCAACAGACCAGCTTCGAGACGATTTACTTCGGCTTCGACCAGGCGAACCTGAGCCAGGCGGCCCGCGACGTCCTGAGCAAGAACGCCGCCGCCATACTGAAGACGCGCTCCGATGCCAAAATCAAGATCGAAGGCAATTGCGACGATCGCGGCTCTGCGGAATACAACCTGGCCCTGGGAGAACGGCGCGCCAATGCCGCCCAGAAATACCTGGAGACCCTGGGCGTGCCTGCCGACAAGATGTCGGTCGTGAGCTACGGCAAGGAACGGCCGGCGGTGGCCGGGCATGACGAGGCGGCCTGGGCGAAGAACCGTCGTGACGATTTCGTCATCGCAACCCCCTGACAAGCAGCGGCGCCCGGGGGTGACGTCCCGGGCGCCATGAGGGTCTCATGAACAAGGCAATAACCAAAGCGGCGGTATTCGGCATGGCGGCGCTCATGCTGGCCGGCTGCATGCCGACCGCCCACAAGGTCGATGTGCTGTACAACCCGCTGGCCGTGTATCGCGGCGGCAGCGGGCAGATAACCCTGGTCACGGAGGTCGCGCACCAGGAGCAGCGAGCCTCCAGTCCCTCCATCCGCTGGGTATTGGGACAGATCACGGATAGCGACGGCGCCGTGCGGGGCGATGTGATCAGCGACTATCCGCCCCAAAGCGTGATCGCCGACGCCATGAAACGGGAGCTTTCCGCGGCGGGCTACCGGGTGGACCAGACGGCAACGCGGCAGGATCGCCAGGGCCGGGTTGTCGTCCTGACCGCCGTCACCGTGGCCCTGAACGAAGTGGCCTCCCTGGCCAAGCTTCAGGCCTCGTGCAACCTGGTGGTGAAGGTGGAACTGTGGAACGACGGCCAGGTCATCAAGCGTTCCGAGTACCACTCCAAGCTGTCCGATATGGCCATCAAGGACCGCGACGTATTGCCGCAGCAACTGTTTCAGGGGGCGCTCGCCGAGATCATGCAGCAGGCGGTCCCCGATATCATCAGGCAGTTCAACTAGTACTGCCCTCCAGTACTCTTTCTTGTCATGCCTTATCGGCGCACCCCACGGTGCGCCGTTTTTTTTTGCCGACGCCCCCAAGCGCCGGGCGGGCGGAATAGCTTGACAATCGCCGTCAAATCGCGAAAATGTGTGTTTGCACAACGCTCCGGCGCCCCTGACCCATGCCGCCGGCCTCGTTCGTTCCTGCACCACTTCAAGCCCCAGAGACGACACCCTATGCCTGCATTGCTCCTGCTACCTCTCCTGTTCCTCACCGGCCTCGTCGCCGGGCTGGTGGATTCCATCGCCGGCGGCGGCGGACTGATTACGATTCCGGTGCTTTTGGGCGTCGGCATGCCGCCCCAGGCCGCCCTCGGCACCAACAAGCTCCAGGCGAGCTTCGGCTCGGGCAGCGCCATGCTGACCTTTGTCCGTTCGGGCACGGTGCGCCTGGACGATTGCCGGGCCGGGATCGCCTATACCGCCATCGGGGCGGCCCTGGGCACCATTACGGTGCAGATGCTCGACCCCGCGCTGTTGCGCCACGCCATCCCCTGGCTTTTGGTCGCCATTGTGCTCTACACCCTTTTGACCCCCCGCCTGGGGTATGAGGACATCCACGCCCGGGTGAAACCGGGCCCGTTCTTTTTTGCGGCCGGCCTTGTCCTGGGCTTTTACGACGGTTTCCTCGGACCGGGCACCGGGTCGTTCTGGGTGATGGCGCTCATGCTCGGTCTGGGGTTCAACATGACCCGGGCAACCGGCTACACCAAGGTCATGAACTTCACCAGCAATGTGGCGTCCCTGGCCCTGTTCATCTGCGGCGGCTCCGTGCTCTGGCGGGAAGGGCTGATCATGGGGGTCGGCCAGTTCGTCGGCGCCCGCATCGGCGCCCGCATGGTGGTGCGCAAGGGGACGCGCTTCATCAGGCCGGTCTTCGTCACCATGGTCCTGGCCATCACGGCCAAGCTCATCTGGCAGAACTTTCATTGAGAACCGTGAGCAGGCCGCCCCGCGTTTCCATTCTCATGCCGGTGCGCAACGAGGCCCGCTACCTGACGGCCGCCCTGGAGTCGCTCTTCCGGCAGACCATGGTCGATTGGGAACTGGTCGTCGTGGACGACGGTTCCACGGACGCGACCCCCGCCATGCTCGCCGCGGCCGCCCGCCGCGACCCGCGCGTACGCCCCCTGCGGTGCCGGGAAGGGGGGCTGGTGGCGGCGCTCAACGAGGGGCTGGCCGCCTGCCGCGCCCCCCTCATCGCCCGCATGGACGGGGACGACATCGCCCACCCCCGGCGCCTGGAGATGCAGGCGGACCTGCTGGATGCCGAGCCGGGGATCGGGCTTGCGGCCTGTGCCTTTCGCCACTTTCCCCGCCCGGCCATCAAGCAGGGTATGGTGGCCTATGAGGCCTGGCAGAACGGGCTCCATGACCACGGGACCATCATGCGCGACCTGTTCGTGGAGTCCCCGTTCGTGCACCCCAGCGTCATGCTTCGTCGCGACCTGCTGGCCGGCGTGGGGGGGTATCGCGACTGCGGCTGGCCCGAGGACTACGACCTCTGGCTGCGGCTGGCGGCTGCCGGCTGCCGCTTTGCGCGCCTGGCGCAGCCGCTCTTCTTCTGGCGCGACCACCCGGAGCGGGCGACCCGCACCAAAGCGGAGTATGCCGCCAACGCTTTCCGCGCCTGCAAGCTGCATCACCTGCTGCCCGGCTTTCTGGCCCGCCAGCAGAGCGTCGTCATGGCCGGTGCCGGGCTGGAAGGACGCGCCTGGCAGCGTCTTTTGGCGGCAGAGGGCATCGGGGTCTCCCGCTGGCTCGATGTGGACCCCCGCAAAATAGGGCGCCAGTTGCACGGCGCGCCGATCATCCCCCCGCACCAGTTGCAGCTATCCGGCGAAAAAATGCTGGTCGCCATCGGCGTCCGCGGCGCCCGCGAGGAGTTCCGGCGCCTGATCCATCCCCTGGGACTGCGGGAAGGGCTCGACTTTATCTGCGTAGCCTGATACAAATAAGCCATCACGGTGGTACGACACATCTCTTACCGTGCACGAAAGGTGCGGGGAAAAGGGCATACAATGGAACTGAGCAAAGAGGAGCTGGCGCTTTCCATCGACGAGGCGGAATGGGACTGGCTGCGCGCCCACCTGGAGCGGGGTGGCATCATTCTCGTCAACGACAGCCTCGATCTGGCCGACGCCGCCCTGCGGGTGGCGGGCGACGATACGGAGGTCATTGCCGACTGGATCAGCGCCGGGATGATCGGCAAGCCGTCCGAGTCCCAGATTCACGCCTGGGACGGCAATCGCCACAAGAAGTTCGCCATGCTGATCGTCAGCCCCTACGTCCTCATTCAGGAGAAGACCCCCACCTTCCACTGACGCCGCGTTTCGGTTCGGCGGCGTGACGGAGCGCGCCCGTTCGCGCTCCTGTCGGCGGGCCGCCGCCTCCGCCGCGATACGCAACCGGGCAGCCGTTCCGGGCGTACGGATTCGGTATATTGCAACGACACACATGAAAAAAGGGCGGTCCCACAGTGCGGGGCCGCCCTTTTCATTGCGTACGTGCAACCGGCGATCAGATCAGCTTGACCGCCTGTTCGGCGAGTTGGAGAACCACCGACGGCACGATGCCGGGGACCAGCGTACCGGCCACGGAAATGAGCAGGGAGAGGGCGATGGGCGCGCTGACCCGGGTCCACTCGAAATCCTCGGTCGGCTCCTTCATGTACATGTAGACCATCACCCGCAGGTAGTAGTACACCGAGGCGGCGCTGTTGAGAACGCCGAGCACGGCCAGCCAGATATACCCCTTCTGGACGGCGGCGGAGAAGAGATAGAACTTCCCGATGAAGCCGGCCGTGGGGGGGATGCCGGCCAGGGAGAAGAGGAACACCGACATGGCCACCGCCAGGGCGGGGTGCTTGAAGCCGAGCCCGGCGAAGTCCATGACGTTGCCGTTGGCTTCACCCTTCTTGCCGATCAGGATGATCACGGCAAAGGCGCCGATGTTCATGAAGGCGTAGGAGAGCATGTAGAACAGGATGCCGGCGGCGCCGGTGCCGTTGCCGGCGGCGAAACCGACCAGGGCATAGCCGGCGTGGGCGATGGACGAGTAGGCCAGCATGCGCTTGATGTTATCCTGGCGCAGGGCGGTGATGTTGCCGACCGTCATGGTCAATACGGCCAATACCCACAGGAGCTGGCTCCATTCGATCTGCAGGGTGGGCAGGGCCACCAGGAAGATCCGCAGGGCGGCGGCAAAGCCGGCGGCCTTGGGACCGGCCGACATGAAGGCGGTCATGGGGGTCGGGGCCCCCTCGTAGACGTCGGGAGTCCACATGTGGAACGGCGCGGCCGCCACCTTGAAGGCAAAACCGGTCAGCATCAGCAGCATGCCGGCCAGCAGCATGATATTGGCCGAAGGCACCGTCATCTGCCCCACGACTGCGGCGATTTTGGTGATGCGGGTGGTGCCGGTGGCACCGTAGGTCAACGCCATGCCGTAGAGCAGAAACCCGGTGGAAAAGCAGCCCAGCAGGAAGTACTTGAGCCCGGCCTCGTTGGATTTCAGGCTGGCGCGGTTGAAGCCGGCCAGGACGTACAGGGCCACCGACATGACCTCCAGCCCCAGGAAGATGGTCATCAGGTCGGTTCCCGCCGCCATGAGCATCATCCCCACCACGGTGAACAGGATCAGGGGGTAGAGCTCGCCGTGGTTGCACCCTTCCCGCTCCATGTACTGGTCGGAGATCAGGATCGCCAGGCCGGCCGAGATCAGGAAGATCATCTTGAAGAAGGTGGCGAAGTTATCCTGGACAACCGACCCGCTGAAACTCTCGACCGGTGCGCCCCAGCCGGCGCCCACCAGTACCCCCGCCGCCAGAACGCCGACGAAACTGATGTACCCCAGGTAGGACTTCTGGCCGCTGGGAACAAAGACGTTGATCAGCAGCAGGGCCATGGCAAGCACGGAGAGGAATATCTCCGGCAGGATTGGGGTCATGTTGACGGCTGGAATAGTAATCATGTCCATCTAGGAAATCCTCCGGTCGGTTGACTCGTGTCGTTACTTGACTTCATTCGGTTCGGCGACAGCCGGTGCGGCCTGTTCAAATGCCGGCGGCGCAGCCATCCCGGGCACCATGGGATGCCCGGCGGGTAATCCCTGCATGGCCGGCATCTGTCGGGCGGACATGCCGAGGGGCTTGGTTTGGGCAACCAGCTTCTGGACGGCCGGGTTCATCTTCTCGATGAACGGGTTGGGGTAGACGCCCATGATGAAGATCAGGGCGATGAGCGGCACCATGATGGCGATCTCCCGGGCGTTCAGGTCGGTGAGCGTCTGGTTCTTGGGATTGTCCAGCTCGCCGAACATGACCCGCTGGAACATCCAGAGCATGTAGACGGCCGAGAGGATCACGCCGCTGGAAGCGATCACCGCCCACCAGCGCAGTTCGCTTTCGAAGGAGCCCAGAAGTATCAGGAATTCGCCGACGAAGCCGTTGGTGCCGGGCAGACCGATGGAGGAGAGGGTCACGATCATGAAGATGGTGGCAAAGATCGGCATCTGCTTGGAGAGGCCGCCGAAATCGGTGATGAGGCGGGTGTGCCGGCGTTCATAGATGAAGCCGACGATAAGGAACAGCGCGCCGGTGGAGACGCCGTGGTTGAGCATCTGCAGCATGCCGCCGGTGATCCCCTGGGTATTGAAGGCAAAGACCCCCAGCATGACGAACCCCAGGTGAGCCACCGAGGAGTAGGCCACCAGCTTCTTCACGTCCTCCTGCACCATGGCCACCAGGGCGGCGTAGATGATGCCGATCACCGCCAGGGTGGCGATCAGCGGCGTGAACCGGTGGGCGGCATCGGGGAACAGCGGCATGGCAAAACGCACGTAGCCGTAGGTACCCATCTTCAGCAGGATGGCGGCCAGGATGACCGAACCGGCCGTGGGGGCCTCGGTGTGGGCATCCGGCAACCAGGTGTGCAGCGGGAACATGGGGACCTTGATGGCGAAGGCCAGGGCGAAGGCCAAAAAGAGCCAGGTCTGGGTCGCCGGGTCAAGCCGCAGGTCGAAGAACTGCAGCAGGCCGAAGTTGCTGAAGCCGGCATCCAGCCCCTTGAAGTAGAGGAAGATCAGGGCAACCAGCATGAGCAGCGAGCCGACCATGGTGTAGATGAAGAACTTGATGGCGGCGTAGATCTTGTTCTTGCCCCCCCAGATGCCGATGATGAAGTACATCGGAATCAGCATGACCTCCCAGAAGATGTAGAAGAGGAACAGGTCCAGGGAGATGAAGGCCCCCAGCATGCCGGTTTCCAGGAGCAGCAGGCAGATCATGTACTCCTTGACCTTTTCTTCCACGGCGGTCCAGGTGGAGAGCACGGCCAGCGGCATGATGAAGGTGGTCAGGATGACGAGCCAGAGGCTGATGCCGTCGATACCCACGCTGTAGCGCATGACGAACGGGCCGGCGGCGATCCAGGGCGCGTTCTCCAGGAACTGGAACTCGGCATTGCTCTGGAAGCCGGTGAGGATCGGCAACGACACCAGGAAGGTCACCACGGTCACCGCCAGGGCGACGCCCCGCAGCACCCCCTTGCTGTCCTTGGGGATGAACAGCAGCAGCAAGACACCCAGTATCGGCAGGAATGTCGTCAGGCTCAGTAGGTGGTTACTCATGAATTCATGCTCCTTTATGCAAATTGCAAGTGTCGTTTACTTGAAGACGTAGTAGCCGAGGATCACCACCACACCGAAAGCCATGGACCAGGCGTAGTTGTAGATGAGGCCGGACTGCAGGAAACGGAACACGCCGCTGAAGGCCATCACCACATTGGCGACGCCGTTGACCACCCCGTCCACCACCACCACGTCGAACCCTTTCCAGAGGAAGCGCCCCAGCGCCTTGCAGGGGTTGACGAACAGGTAGTCGTACAGCTCGTCGATGTACCACTTGTTGTAGACGGCGCGGTGCAATGCCGGGAACGCGGCCACGAACCGTTTGGGCAGCTCCGTGTTCTTGACGTACATGGTGAATGCGACCGTGATGCCGAAGAGCGCGATCAGGACCGACAGCCCCATCAGGCCCCACTCCAGGGCGGCGCTGTGGTGCTGGGCGCCATGGGCCGCATGCTGCGCCAGGTATTCTTCCGAATACTTGAAGACCGGCTCCAGGTAGTGCTCGAAATAGTTGGGGATGCCGCCGAAGAGCTCGCCGATCACCTTGGGCAGGCCGATGTAGCCGCCCACCACCGACAGGGCGGCCAGCACGATCAGGGGGATGACGATCACCATGGGCGACTCGTGCAGGTGATCCTTGGCCTTGGGGGTGATGCGGCACTCGCCGAAGAAGGTCATGAACACCAGGCGGAACATGTAGAAGGCGGTCAGGCCGGCGGCCACGGCGCCCATGCCCCACAGCAGGTAGTTCAGCTCGCCGTGGTGCGGGTTGGAGAAGGCCTGCCAGAGGATCTCGTCCTTGGAGAAGAAGCCGGAGAAGCCCGGTATGCCGGCAATGGCGATGGTCGCCAGCAAAAACGTCAGGAAGGTCAACGGCATCTTGGATCTCAGCCCCCCCATGTTGCGCATGTCCTGAGCGTCGTCGTGGGAGTGGACATGGTGCAGGGCGTGGTGCATGGAGTGGATCACCGCGCCGGAACCGAGGAACAGGCAGGCCTTGAAGAAGGCGTGGGTCATGAGGTGGAAGATGCCGGCGGCAAAGGCCCCGGTCCCCATGGCCAGGAACATGTAGCCGAGCTGGGAAACGGTCGAATAGGCCAGGACCCGCTTGATGTCGTTCTGGGCCGTGCCGATGGTGGCGGCGAACAGGGCGGTACATCCGCCGATCACGGCCACCACCATGAGGGTTTCCGGGGAGCGGATGAACAGGTAGTTCATGCGGCCGATCATGTAGACACCGGCGGTGACCATGGTGGCGGCGTGGATCAGGGCGGAAACGGGGGTCGGGCCTTCCATGGCGTCCGGCAGCCAGGTGTAGAGCGGGATCTGGGCCGACTTGCCGGTCGCCCCCAGGAAGAAGCAGAGGGTGACCACGGTGATGATGCCGCCGGTGGGCAGGAGATGGGAGTTGGCGGCCAGTTCCGTGAACTTGATGGTCCAGACGTTGTGGGTCTGCCCCAGGTACCAGTAGAGGGTGAAGGTGCCCAGCAGGAACCCGAAGTCGCCGACGCGGTTCATGACAAAGGCCTTCTTGCCGGCGTCGCCGGCCGACTTCTTGTGGAAGTAGTAGCCGATCAAGAGGTAGGAGCAGAGGCCCACGCCCTCCCAGCCGACGAACATCAGGAGCAGGTTGTTGCCCAGCACCAGGAGGAGCATGGAGAACATGAACAGGTTCAGGTAGGCGAAGAAGCGGTAGAACCCTTCCTCGCCGTGCATGTAACCGATGGAGTAGACATGGATCAGGAAGCCGACGCCGGTGACGATCATGATCATCACGCAGGAGAGCGGGTCGATCAGGAAGGCGATGTCGGCATTGAAATTGCCGGAGGTGATCCAGGTGAACACCTTGACATTCGCCACCCGTTCCTCACCCGGCAAGGACAGGAGCGCAAGTATGGTCTTGCAGGAAACGAAGAACGAGCAGAGCACGGCAAGCGCGCCGATACCGCCGATGACGGTTTCGTTCTTGATCTTTTTCCCCAAAAGGCCGTTGATCAGGAAGCCGATGAAGGGGAAGAGCGGGATCAGCCATACGTTGTCAAACATGTAAGACTCCTTATTATGCAATCGTTAAACGTTGTCTGCTTTCCGGTCGATGCGAGGGCCCTGCTACCACTTCATGAGGTTGATGTCTTCCACGTCGATTGATTCCCGGTTGTTGTAGAAGGCGATCATCAGGGCCAGGCCGACGGCGGCCTCGGCGGCGGCGACGGTCATGACGAAGAAGACGAAGATCTGGCCGTCCAGGTTGCCCAGGTGGCGGGAGAGCGCCACGAACGTCAGGTTGACCGCATTGAGCATCAGTTCGACGCACATGAAGATGACGATGGCATTCTTGCGGGTCAGCACGCCGATGGTCCCGATGGAGAAGAGGATGGCGCTCACGATGAGGTAACTGTTCAGGTTTTCCATGTATATGCCCTCTGTTAGAGTTTTTTCTTTGCCAGGATGACCGCGCCGATGATGGCCACCAGGAGCAGGATCGAGGTGATCTCGAAGGGGAGCAGGAAGGTGGTGAACATCTCGCGGCCGATCAATTCGGTGTGCCCCTGCTGCCGGATCATGTCGCCGGTCAGCGGCCCGTTGGGCATGGCGACGCGGCTCTTCACGATGATGAAGGCGGTGTTGATCAGGGTGAAGAAGCCGATGATGGAGCCCAGCACGATCTTGTGGGAGTGCCTCTTGGTTGCGTCAACCCTGATGTTGAGCAGCATGATGGTGAACACGATCAGGACCATGATGGCACCGGCGTACACCATGACCTGTACGGCGGCCATGAACGGCGCATCCAGCATGACGTAGTAGGTCGCCAGGCAGAAGAAGGTCATGACCAGTGCCAGGGCGCTGTTGATCGGGTTCTTGCAGGTGATCACCAGCAGCGCCGACACGATGGCCACCAGCGTGATGATGAGGAAGAAAAGGGTTTCCATGCGACTCACTCCTTTATTTCTTTTCTAAGAGGCGTTCCTTGGCATAGACGAAGTCCGAGCGGTGGTAGTTGGCCAGTTCGAACTCGTCGGTCATCCTGATGGCGTCCACCGGGCAGGCCTCGACGCAGTAGCCGCAGAAGATGCAGCGCAGCAGGTCGATCTCGTACCGGGCCGCGTACTTGTCGTGGTTGGCGTCCTCGCCCGCCTCGACCGTGATGCACTTGGCCGGGCAGACCGTGGGGCAGAGATAGCAGGCCACGCACTTTGCCCGGTCATGGGAGACGTTGAGGGCGTGCAGCCCCCGGAAACGCTCGGCGACCTTGGGGCGCTCGGTCGGGTACTGCAGGGTGACCGGCTTCTTGAAGAGGTGCTCCAGGGTGATTCTCAGACCGTTTATGATCGGCGTAATCGGATTCATGATTCCATCCTTGTTCTTGGAATTACGTGGTGTCGTATGCCTCTTAGTTTATGAAGTAGCCGATGATGCCGGTGGCCACGATATTCAGCAGGGAGAGCGGCAGCAGGACCTTCCACCCCAGGTGCATGAGCTGGTCGTAGCGGTAGCGGGGCAGCGTGGCGCGGATCCACATGCAGACGAACATCAGGAAATAGACCTTGGCCACGAAATAGACCGGTCCGAGCAGGGGGACGGCGGTGGCCATCGGGCCGTTCCAGCCGCCCAGGAAGAGGGTGGTGGTCAGGGCGCAGACCGTCACCATGTTGGCGTATTCCGCCATGAAGAACATGGCGTACTTCATGCTGGAGTACTCGGTGCAGAAGCCGGATACCAGTTCGGTCTCCGCCTCCGGGAGGTCGAAGGGGGTGCGGTTGATCTCGGCCAGGGAGCAGATGAAGAACATGACCGCCGCCAGGGGTTGCTTGAAGGCGTACCAGCCGAACCCGCCGTACGCCGACTGCTGGTTGACGATCTCGTTCAAGGACAGGGTGCCGGAGAGCATGAACACCGACACGATGGCCAGTCCGGCCGAAAGCTCGTAGGAGATCATCTGGGCCGAGGCGCGCAGGCCGCCCATGAGGGAGTACTTGCTGTTGGACGCCCAGCCGGCCAGGACGATGCCGTACACCCCCAGGGAGGACATGGCCAGGATGTAGAGGACGCCGACGTTGATGTCGAAGACCCGGCCTGCGGCCGTGTCGAAATAGCTGGCGATCTGCAGCGGGATCTTGTACCCCCCCACCTCGATGACGCCGCCGAAAGGGATGACCGCAAAGGTGATGAAGGCGGGGATGAGGGCGACCAGCGGCGCAAGAAGGAAAGCGAAGGTGCTCGCCTGGCTCGGGATGATCTCTTCCTTGAAGAAGAGCTTGACCCCGTCGGCGATCGGTTGCAGCAGGCCGTGCCAGCCGGTACGCATCGGTCCCAGGCGCACCTGCATGTGGCCGATGATCTTGCGCTCGGCGTAGGTGGCGTAGGCCACGGTCAGGAGCACGAAGACAAATGCCACAAGAACCTTGGCGACCATGGCGACGTAGTACATCATCGGCAGTCCTAAAATCTCGATTCCCATCTGTCCCTCTTTTCTTGCGAGTATGAAATAAGTCCGAGAACGTTGGTGTCAGGCTACTTGGTCACGGTCACCCAGGTGACCGGCGCGCCGCTCCAGACCTGGTTGATGGCGGCCGCACCGAAGTGGTACGGGCTGAACAGCACCCCTTCGGGCATGCGCGGGGTGATCCTGGCTTTCAGCCTGGTCGCCCCGGAGGCGGAGGCCACGTTCACCAGGTCGTTTTCCTGGATCTTCAGCCTGGCGGCATCCCCGCGGGAGAGTTCCACGTACCCTTCGGGACAGACATACATGGGGCCTTCCCCGAACTGGGACAGGGTGCCGTTATGGTACAGGACGCTGCCGGTGACCAGGGCCAGCTTGCCCGCCGCCGGCTCGACGGCGGCGGCCGTGGGGGCGACGAACGAGGCCGAGACGGCCACCGGCGCAAAGGCGCCCGTCTCGCCCAGGGAGGCGTAGGACAGGCCGGCGTATCCCGGGACCGAGGCCGCAATCTCGCCGAACACGGCTGCCGGTGTGGCCGGGGCCTGCCCGCCCAGCCTGGCTATCAGGGCACCGAAGATCTCGAAATCGGTGCGGCTCTGGCCGATCTTCCCGATGGCCGGCGTGATGTGCTGGACCCGCCGGTCGACGCTGGTGAAGGTCCCTTCCTTTTCGGCAAAGGAGCAGGCGGGCAGCACCACGTCGGCCATGGCCGCGGTCTCGGTCATGAACAGGTCGGCAACCACCAGGAACTCCACCTTGTCCAGGGCGGCCGTGACGGCGGCCCGGTCCGGGTAGGAGGTCACCGGGTTCTCGCCGGCGATGAACAGGGTCTTGATCGCGCCGCTGACGCAGCCGGCCATGATCTGTCCCGCATTCAGGCCGCCGGTGGCGTAGAAGCCCATGTCCACGGCACCCTGGCTGTTGTTCTTTTCGGCCATGCAGAGGACGCCGCTCCCCTCCATGCCGAGCTTGCCGGTCAGGATGGCCAGGTTGGCCACGGCGCTGGCCAGGTCGGCGTTGTGCCCCGGATAGGCGTTGCCGATGGGGAAGAGGATCAGCGCCTTTTCGGCCGCGGCATAGTCGGCGGCAAGCTGTTTGATGGCGTCTGCGCTCAGGCCGCTCTGCCCGGCGACGGCATCGGGGGTGAAACCGGCCAGCGCCTTTTCCAGGTCGGCATAACCGGGGATGGCTGCGGCGGTGCCGGCGGCCAGCTTTTCATCCAGGATGGTCTTGGCCAGGGCGTTGATGACGGCGATCTCGCTGCCGGGGGTATGCACCAGGGTCCGGGCGTCGGGCAGCTTGGAGAGCTTGCCCCGCTTGTCCGAGAGGATGTTCAGCCGGGCGCCCTTGTTCTTGACCGCCATGTTGATCTCGAAGCCGATCACCGGGTGGGTTTCGTAGCTGTCGGTCTTGATGACCAGGAGCAGGTCGCTCTTCTGGATGTCCGGAATGGTCGCGGGGGAGGCCGCTGCCCCGAAGCTTCTGGCGAAGCCCTCGGTCAGGGCGGCATGGGCGTAGCCGGCCGAGTGGTCGTAATTGGCCGAACCGGCGGCCGCCATCAGCCGCTTGAACAGCACCAACTCCTCGTTGGTCAGGCGCGGCGTGGCCAGGGCGGCAGCCGCTGCGCCGGCGCCCTGCAGACGGGCGGCGACCAGGTCCAGGGCCTCGTCCCAGGTCGCTTCGGCCAAGGCGCCGTTCTTGCGCACCAAGGGGGTGGTCAGGCGCTTGTCCGAATTGATGAACTGGTAGCCGAACCGGCCGCGGCAGCAGAGCTGGCCGTTGTGGAAGCCCTGGTTCTCGTCGTAGACCGTGGTCAGAACCTTGTTGTCCTTGACCCCCAGGGTCAGGTTGCAGCCGGTGCCGCAGTAGCTGCACACGGATTTTTTGTTGGTGAGGGCCCAGAAGCGCGCCTTGAACTTGAAGGGGCGGGCCAGGAGCGAGCCGACCGGGCAGACGGAGACGCAGGAGCCGCAGAACTCGCAGTTGAGCGCGCCTTCGAACTCGCAGCCGATCTTGGTTTCGATACCGCGGCTGATGAAGGTCAGGGCGCCGAAGGAGACGATCTCGTCGCAGATGCGGGCGCACTTGCCGCACAGCACGCAACGGTTCATATCCCGCTCGATCAGCGGGTTAGAGTAGTCGATCTCGTGGTGGAACTTCTCGTCGCTGAAGCGGTTGGCATTCACCTGGTATTCATAGGTCAGGTTCTGCAGGTCGCAGTCCCCCCCTTGTCGCACACCGGGCAGTCGATGGGGTGGTTGAGCAGCAACAGTTCCAGCACCATCTTGCGGGCCTTGATGATGTCCGGGGTCGAGGTGCGGATGATCATCCCCTCGGTGACCGGCGTGGTGCAGGCCGGGATCTGCCGCCCCTTCATCTGTTCCACTTCCACCAGGCACATGCGACAGGCGCCGAAGGGTTTCAGCTTCTTGTCGTGGCACAGGATCGGGATCTTGATCCCGTTGATCTTTGCGGCGTCGTAAATGGTGGAGTTCTTGGGAGCCGTAACCTGCTTGTCATCTATCGTCAGATTTACCATCTCAACCTCTGTCAGTGAGTTTGACTCTGTAAGAAACCGGTTCTATTCGATCGCCATGAAGCGGCAGGCGTCATAACAGGACTTGCACTTGGTGCATTTTTCCTGGTCCAGGAAAGCGATCTGCCCCTTTTCCCAGACAATGGCATCCACCGGGCAGGCCTTCTTGCAGGCCCCGCACTTGACGCACTTGTCTTCCACGACCTGCCACAGGAGCAGCTCCTTGCAGCAGTTGGAGGGGCACCGCTTGTCGTTGATGTGGGCCTCGTACTCGTGGCGGAAATAATTGATGGTGGAGAGGATCGGGTTGGGAGCCGTCTGGCCGAGGCCGCACAGGGAGGCCTTCTTGATGGCTGTGCCCAGGTCCAGGAGGGTGTCCAGGTCGGACGGTTCGCCCCGTCCCTCGGTGATGCGCTCCAGGATGTCCAGCATGACCTTCAGGCCGATGCGGCAGGGGACGCATTTGCCGCAGGATTCCATCCTGGTGAAGGAGAGGAAGAAGCGGGCCACGTCCACCATGCAGGTGGTCTCGTCCATGACGACCAGACCGCCGGAGCCCATCATGGCGCCGGCCTTGATCAGGGAGTCGTAGTCCACCGGGGTGTCCAGGATCTCGCCGGGAATACAGCCGCCTGAGGGGCCGCCGGCCTGGACCGCCTTGAACTTGCGGTTGTTGAGGATGCCGCCGCACACGTCGTAGAGCACCGAACGGACGGTCATGCCGGCCGGGACCTCCACCAGACCGGTGTGCTTGACCTTGCCGGTAACGGCGAAGATCTTGGTCCCCTTGGTGGTCTCGGTGCCCAGCGAGGCGTACCAGGCAGCGCCCTTGTTGATGATGTGGCGGACGTTGGCGAAGGTTTCCACGTTGTTGATGTTGGTCGGCTTGCCCCACAGACCGCGCACGGCCGGGAACGGCGGACGGGGGCGGCTCATGCCGCGCTGCCCTTCGATGGAGGCCATGAGGGCGGTCTCCTCGCCGCACACGAAGGCGCCTGCCCCCATCTTGATGCGCATGTCGAAGTTGAGGCCCCACCCCTTGATGTTCTGCCCCAGGTATCCCTGCTCGTAGCAGACATCGATGGCGCGCTGGAGCCGCTGCACGGCCAGGGGGTACTCGGCGCGGACATACACGTAGCCGAAGTCGCAGCCGATGGCATAGGCGGCGATCATCATGCCTTCGATGATGCAGTAGGGGTCGCCCTCCAGGAGCGAGCGGTCCATGAACGCGCCCGGGTCCCCTTCGTCGGCGTTGCAGATCAGGTATTTGTGATCGCCGGGAGAGGCCTTGCAGAAGGACCATTTCATGCCGGTGGGGAAGCCGCCGCCCCCACGACCGCGCAGGCCGGACTTCTTGACCTCTTCGATGACCTCTTCCGGCTTCATGGTCGTGATGCACTTTTCTATGGCCTTGAAACCGTCCTCCTCCAGGAAGGCATCCAGCGACTCGGGGTTTATCTGGCCGCAGCCGGACATGACGACCCGCATCTGGGCATCGACGAAGGTGTTGTAGTACGGCTTCGCCTTCCGCTTTTCCAGGACCGTCTTGGCGACGATATGCTCGTTGACGAGTTGTTCGACCTCTTCCGGCTGAACGAAGTCGTAGGTGACCCGCCCCTGCTCTTCGGTAATGATGTCCACCAGGACGTCATTGGCGCACAGGCCGCGGCAGCCGGTGTGGATGACCTCACAACGCTTGCCCACCACGGCGTCGACGCCCTTTTCCTGGAGCACCCGGCGAAATTCAGCCTCGACCTTTTTCGCTCCGGCCGAGATACCGCCGGTCCCTTGACATATCAGAATCTTTATTGCTTCGCCCATAACGCTTTGTCCCCTGCTGGAATGGTTGAGTCGGTTCTATTTCATCGGCCGCTGGTTGTATTCGGCAATTATGTCGTCCACCCTCTGGACCGTCATCTTGCCGAAGGTGTCGTCGTTGACCATGGCCAACGGCGCCATGCCGCAGGCGCCCAGGCAGGCGACCTTCTCGAAGGTGTAGCGCAGGTCCGGCGTGGTCTCGGCATGGCCGATGTGCAGTTTGTCGAAGAAGGTTTCAACGATACGCGGAGCGCCCGAAACGTGGCAGGCGGTCCCGACGCAGACCCGGATGATGAACCGGCCGCGGGGTTTCAGGTGGAACTGGGCGTAGAAGGTGAGGACGCCGTAGATCTGGCTGGGGTAGACGTTCAACCGCTCGGCGACATGGTCGGCGACCTTGCGGGGCACATACCCGTACTCGTCCTGAACCCCTTGCAGGACCGGCATGAGGTTGCCCGGCAGGTCGATGTATTTGTCGATAACCTTGTCGGCTATGGAGAGGTCTACTTCCGGTTCCTGCTCTTCAGCCTGTTGCGCAACAGCTTCACTCATTCGCGCCGTCTCCTTTGAATCTGGTTTCCCTGCGGAAACAATTCGTTTCTCCTCCAGAGCTTCCGGATGGAACCTATCTGTCTATTTCGCCAAGAACGATGTCCAGTGTTCCGATTACCGCCACCAGGTCGGCGATCATGGCCCCCTTGGCCATCTTCTCGATGGCCTGGAGGTTCACGAATGAAGGGGGGCGGATCCTCATGCGGTAAGGCTTGGAACTGCCGTCGCTGACGATGTAGAACCCCAGTTCGCCCTTGGGGTTCTCGACCCCCTGGTAGACCTCGCCTTCCGGCATGGGGTACCCTTCGGAGGCGATCTTGAAGTGGTGGATCAGCCCTTCTATGGAATTGTAGACGTTTTCCTTGGGAGGGTAACAGACCTGCGGACAGTCGGCCAGCACCGGACCGGGCTTGAGGCGGTCGAGGGCCTGGGTGATGATCTTGCAGGCTTCGCGCATCTCCACCAGGCGCACCTTGTAACGGTCGAAGGTATCGCACTTCTCCCCCACCGGCACCTGGAACTGGTAGGTCTCGTACCCGGAGTAGGGGTCGTCGCGGCGCAGGTCCCAATCCACGCCGGAGCCGCGCAGGGCCGGGCCGGTGATGCCCATGTCGATGGCATCCTCGGCCGAGATCACGCCGTTGCCCACCGTGCGCTTGAGCCAGATCGGGTTGGTGGTCAGAAGCCCCTCGTACTGGTCCAGGTAGCCGGGCATGGCAGCGACGAAGTCGCGCACCTTCTTCTCGAATTCGGGCGGCACATCCATGGAGAGTCCGCCGGCGCGGAAGAAGTTGGAGGTCATGCGGGCGCCGGAGATCAGCTCGTAGATCTCCATGACCACTTCGCGCTCGCGGAAGGCGTAGATGAAGACCGTCATGGCGCCGATGTCGAGGGCGTGGCAGGCGACCCAGACCAGGTGGGACTCCAGACGCGTCAACTCGGCCATGATGACCCGGATGGTCTGAGCCCGCTCGGGCACCTGGATGTCCAGCAGCTTTTCGACCGCCAGGATATACCCCAGGTTGTTGTGCATGGGGGCCAGGTAGTCGAGGCGGTCGGTCAGCGGCAGTACCTGGTGGTAGGTACGGTGCTCGGAGAGTTTCTCCACCCCGCGGTGCAGATAGCCGATGTCCGGGGTGATCTTGGTGATCACTTCGCCGTCCAGTTCGAGAACGAGCCTGAGGACCCCGTGGGTACTGGGGTGCTGCGGCCCCATATTCAGCGTCATCTTTTCCGTAGTAGCCATATATCGCCTCTTCTGTGATCGTGGATACGAAGTACGTTGTGCGTGAACTTACGACAGGCGGCCTTTATAGGGTTCCCGGTCCGGCCCCTGGAGCGGGTAGTCCTTGCGCAACGGATGGCCTTCCCAGTCGGGGGTCATCAGGATGCGGCGCAGGTCGGGGTGGTTGTCGAAGGTGATGCCGAACAGGTCGTAGACCTCCCGCTCCAGCCAGTTGGCCGTGGCCCACACCTGGGTCGCGCTCTCGATATGGCACTCCGCCTCGGAAACGGCGGTCTTGATGCGCAGCCGGTCCTTGTTGGGGATGGAGTAGAGCTGGTAGACCATCATGAAGCGCTCTTCCTTCTTGCCCAGGTAGTCAACCGCGGTCACATCCGTGAGCAGATTGTACCGAAGGGCCTGCTTCAGAAAGGCAAGAACGGCCAGAAGGTCTTCCTTCTTGATCGTTACCGTCACTTCACCCCGAAACTCGACGACCTCGATGATGGAGGAGGCGAACTTTTCCTGCAACTTGACTACTGCGCGATTGTTCTCTGCCATGGCATCCAACCCTTTGTCTGGGATTTGATATATTCAGTGTACCCGGTGACTTACGCGGCAGCCGACTCGATCCGGTTACCCAGGCCGATGGCGGAGCCAAACGAGTTCTTGTCGTGCATGATCTTGTCCTGCAGCTTCATGAGGCCGTACAGGAGCGCCTCGGGGCGCGGCGGGCAGCCCGGGATATAGACATCCACCGGCAGCGCCTCGTCGATCCCCTGCACGACGCTGTAGGTATCGAAGATCCCGCCCGAACAGGCGCAGGCGCCCATGGCGATGACCCATTTCGGCTCGGGCATCTGCTCGTAGACGGTCTTGATGACCGGCAGCATCTTCTTGGTCACCGTGCCGGCGATGATGATGCAGTCGGCCTGCCGGGGGGAGGCGCGGAAGATGATGCCGAAACGGTCGAGGTCGTTATGGGAGGCACCGGTGGCCATCATCTCGATGGCGCAGCATGCCAAGCCGAAGGTCATGGGCCAGATGGACGACTTCCTGGACCAGTTGACGAGCGCATCCAGGGACGTGGTTATGATGTTGTCGCCGAGCGGATTGTCTACTCCCATTCCAGTGCTCCTTTTTTCCATACATAAATATAGCCGACGAAGAGGATGACGATGAAGGTCCCCATCTCGATCAGGCCGAACACGCCGAGCTTTTTGTAGAGGATCGCCCACGGGTAGAGGAACACGGCCTCGATGTCGAACAGGATGAACAGCATGGCGATCAGGTAGAACTTGATCGAGAAGCGTTCCCGGGCCGTGCCGACCGGCACGCAGCCGCTCTCGTACGGGGCCAGCTTGACGGGAGAAGGCTTCTTCTGGCCGATGAGCGAGGACAGGACGATGGAAACCAGCCCGAACAACACGGCGACTATGACCAGGAGAAGTATGGGAAGATATGCACCAAGCATCGGAAACCCTCCTAATTACTTGCGGTATACTGTATACAAAACGTTGTCAAAATAGGTTATTTGATTTTCTTTGTCAAGCAGATTTTTCCCCCGCTCCAGGGCGGTGAAAAATAGTCGCCCGACCTCCACAACATATTAAAATTCAACTAAAAATGCCTCTTTGAGATTGACACAAACCGGGGTCGTGTGCTATTCAAAACAGCCCATTGACAAGCTCATTTCAAAATAAAGTACGAGGGGGCCTTCCACCATGAACCATACCCGTTCCAGCGCGCTCTTCCAGCAGGCCAAGGCAGCAATCCCCGGCGGCGTCAACAGCCCGGTCAGGGCGTTCAAGTCCGTGGGAGCCGATCCCCTTTTCATCAAAAAGGCGGCCGGAAGCGCCATCTTCGATGAAGACGGCAACGCCTTCGTGGACTATGTCGGCTCCTGGGGGCCGATGATCGTGGGGCACTGCCACCCGCAGGTGATCGAGGCGGTCAAGCGGACCATGGACAACGGCGCCAGCTTCGGCGCGCCCACGGAGCAGGAAACCGTCCTGGCCGGCATGGTGATCGAGGCGGTCCCCTCCATAGAGATGGTGCGCATGGTCAGCTCCGGGACCGAGGCCACCATGAGCGCCATCCGCCTGGCCCGCGGCTACACCGGGCGGGACAACATCCTCAAGTTCTCCGGCTGCTACCACGGCCACGCCGACTCCCTGCTGGTCAAGGCCGGCTCCGGCGCGGCCACCTTCGGCGTGCCCGACTCCCCCGGCGTGCCTGCGGATTTCGCCAAGCATACCCTGACGGCGGAATACAACTCCCTCGAATCGGTCAGAACGCTGGTGGCCGAGAACAAGGGCACCATCGCCTGCATCATCGTGGAGCCGGTGGCCGGCAACATGGGAACCGTCCCCCCGCGGGAGGGATTCCTGGAAGGGCTGCGGGAGATCTGCACCAACGAGGGGATCATCCTGATCTTCGACGAGGTCATGTCCGGTTTCCGGGTGGCCTACGGCGGCGCCCAGTCCCTGTTCGGCGTCACCCCCGACATGACCACCCTGGGCAAGATCATCGGCGGCGGCCTGCCGGTGGGCGCCTTTGGCGGCAAGCGCGACATCATGGAAAAGCTCTCCCCCTCCGGCGGCATCTACCAGGCCGGCACCCTCTCCGGCAACCCCCTGGCCATGTCGGCCGGCATCGCGACCCTGACCCTGCTCAAGCAGCCCGGCTTCTACGACAAGCTGGAAGAGAAGAGCCGCCAGGTGGCGGAGGGGATCGCCGCGGCCGCCAAGGCGGCCGGCTACCCGATCTACTCCACCCGGGTCGGCAGCATGTTCTGCGCCTTCTTCAGCAGGGGCGAGGTCCACGATTGGCCCACCGCCGCCGCCTGCGACACCAAGGCGTTCGCCACATACTTCCTGGCCATGCTGGATGAGGGGATCTACTTGGCGCCGTCCCAGTTCGAGACCGCCTTCGTGTCGGCCGCCCACAGCGAGGCCGACATCGAAAAAACCATCGCCGCCGCCGCGAAATGCTTCCGGCTGATCGCCTAGGTCAAACGTCATTCTGTTATTTTGTTTGACATCATGAGCGCTGCCATGCTAAGGAATACCGATTTTGGTATCCACTTTGGGCGGGGGCTCTGTTATGGATCGTGACAAGCGCGATCTGCTCAAAAGCCTGTCCATGGTGTCCAGCATGGGCATCTCGGTCGTCCTGGCGATCGGGATCGGCGTCTGGTTCGGCCTGACGCTCGACCGGTGGTTCGGCACCAAGCCGTGGTTCTTTTATATCTTTTTGTTTATCGGGATTGCGGCCGGTTTCAAGAACATCTACGTGATAGCCGGCAGGGAGATCCGCAGGGATGACGACAGCGATCAACGAAGATAACCTCTTCGCCGTCATCATCAAAGGGAGCCTCGCCCTGTTGGCGGTTCTGAGCATCGGGGGATTCGCCCTCTTTTCGCTCAAGACCGGCATGGGCATCCTGGCGGGAGGCGGCATCGCCATCGCCAATTTTGCCTGGCTGCGCAACGTGCTCCAGCGCATCCTCGGCCTGATGCCGGCCAAGCCGAATCTCTACGCCCAAATCCGGTTCGTGGGCCGCATGGCCGTCACCGGGCTGGTACTGTACGTCGTCATCACATCGGGATGGTTCTCGCTGGCAGGGCTGCTGGTGGGACTGTCCGTCATCGTTGCCAACATAATCGCACTTTCAATATACGGTGCCCTGCGCACGGGAGGTTAGCTCCATGGTTCACCCCTTACTGTTCCTCGAATTTTTCCGCAAACTGCTGGCGCCGCTGCACGTCAGCGAGGCCAGCGCCGACGCCATCGCCTACACCTGGCTGATCATCGTCCTGCTTCTGGTGCTTTCCGTGCTGGCCACGTCGGCGCTCAAAGCGGTCCCCGGCGGCCTGCAGAACTTCATGGAAGTGGTTGTCGGCGGCATCGAAAACATGATCGTCGAGACCATGGGCGAACATGGCCGTCCCTACTTCCCGCTCATCGCCACCCTGGCGATCTTCATCCTGGTCTCCAACCTGACCGGCCTGATCCCGGGCTTCTTCCCCCCCACGGCCAACATCAACACCACGGCCGCCTGCGCCGTGATCGTCTTTCTCTCGACCCACGTGGTCGGGATCAAGCACCACGGCCTGCACTACCTGAAACATTTCATGGGCCCCATCGCCTGGCTGGCCCCGATCATGTTCTTCATCGAGGTCATCGGCCACCTGAGCCGTCCGGTTTCCCTCACCCTGCGTCTCTTCGGCAACATGAACGGCCATGAACTGGTCCTGATGATCTTCTTCGGCCTGGCTCCCTTCCTGGTGCCGCTGCCGATGATGCTCATGGGCGTGCTGGTCTCCTTCATCCAGGCCTTCGTTTTCATGCTTCTGGCCATGATCTATATCCAGGGGTCGCTGGAAGAGGCACACTAGGCGGCGGTCCTTTTCCGCCCTGGCTGCGTAAGTCTTCGGATTCGTTTGTGCGGCGTAGCGCCCGGCCTTCGCAGCCAAAGCTGCTTCGGCGGAGTAGGCCTGCTACGCCTCCGCAGGGCATTCTGCGGGTGCAACGATCTGGCTATTTTTGAACAACCTGGATGTTCAACAGTCTTTTAAGAGTTTATAAGATCCTATACTGTTTAGGATAACTACCCACAGAAGAGAGGAGAAGTAACAATGAGCTTTTTCACAATGTGCGTTCTGGCAGCAGGCATCGGCATGGCACTGGGTACCCTGGGCACCGGCATCGGTCAGGGCCTGGCAGTTAAAAGCGCCGTTGAAGGCGTTTCCCGCAACCCCGGCGCTTCCGGCAAAATCCTGACCACCATGATGATCGGTCTGGCCATGATCGAGTCCCTGGCCATCTACGCCCTGGTTGTCTGCCTGATCATCCTGTTCGCCAACCCCTACAAAGAAATCGCCACCAAACTGGCCGAAACCGTCGCCAAGTAAGTTCTTCCGGCAGCGGCAGTAACAGAAACAGAAAAGGGCATCCCGTCGGATGCCCTTTTCTGTTTCGTTCGCCTTTAAACCGTGCTCTCATCAGTCTGCTCAAAATAGCCGGCTCGCCGCACCCACCCCTCGCGAAACCCCTCACTCGGCCTTTGGCCACCCTCTCCCAGAGGGAGAGGGCAATGGCATCCCTTCCCCTTTAGGATGAGGGCCACGAAGGCGCCCACCGCACCCGGGACGAAAGCCGGATGGCTTTTAACCTGGCTATTCCTCTTCCTTCAAGACTCCTTGCGCCTCGTTCGAGGCCCCGCTCTCGGCGATCCCGCCCCACGGCATGCGCACCACCGCCCGGACCGCATAACGGTAGACGGTCTTGCGTTCCAACCCCGAATCGACGTACGTGGTATCCGCGAGCGGCGCCTTGTTCAGCGGGAGATAGGGCATGGGTTCGTCCCGGGCGGCGCGGTACACGTTATACCCCACAAAGGTACCTTCCTCGGGCGGAATGGCCACGAATTCCAGCTTGATCTCCGTGGGTGCCGGCAGGACCTGGAGCACGGGGGGAAGCGGCTGCAGCGTCACCCGCACGCGCACCGGCGCCGAGCTTGCCCCCACGGAGTTGTCCCGGGCAAAGGGGACCACGTAGTAGCTGTAGGCGGTATTCCTGCGCGTCTCGCCGTCCAGGAGCACCATCCTGTTGCCGTACACCTGGGTGGCGTCGGGCAGGTCGAGATAGAGCTTGCGAAAGAGCCGGAAATCGTCGGTACAGGCGGGACAGTCGGGCTGCTGCGGCGACGCCTCCACCCGCTTGAAGATGGTGACGCCGGCCAAATCCCTCAGGGACCGCCCGGCCATGTCCTTGTCCGGCAGATCAAAGGCGATCTTGACGCTGGAGCCGCTCTGGTTCGCGGTCAGGGACGACACGGCGGCCGGGACCAGCATGTCGGGATAGAGCAGCGGCCCCTTCTTCCCACACCCGGCAGCCAACGACGCCAGCATGAAGAACAGCAGAAAACGAACGCCCACGCGCACCTCGGTACCCATCTATTTTGCCGCTGCCGGCAAGCCGGTGGCGACCAGATACACCTCGAATGTTCCGGCACCGGAGCTGAAACGGACCCGGTTCTGGAGAATTCCCACGATCCTGGCGCCGGAAACCGTATCCCCTTCCTTCAGGAGAAAGCCGTTCACCACCGCCCGGGACGCCCCGCGATGTTCCTGCCAGGCGATGCCCGACACCTTGATGTCCGCGGGAGCGGGAACGAGGGCTGTGGCGGCGGGCCGGGCCGGCTCCGCGGGGGCGGGGACGGCTGCGCCCTCCTCGGCGGCCGGGGCGGCAGGCTGTGCCGGCTTGGCAACCGGGGGACGCCGGGGCGCCTGCGCTGGTTTGGCCGCCGGCGGGGGCGACACGACCTTCCGGGGAGCGGCCGCCGGAGGCGGCCCGGGCGGCGGAACGGGCGCCGCCGGCTTGGCGGGGAGCGCCTGCGGCACCGCCGGCTGCGGTGGCATCGGGGGCGACGGCGGGACCTGGGCCAGGGGCGGGGCAACGGCATGCCGCTTCGCCCTCCCCTTGCCGTCGTGCAGGAACAGGAAGGTGGCCCCGAAGGTGACGAGCGACGCCAGCAGCACCAGCCCCAGGATGAGGGGCCAGTTGCGGCGCTCCTTGTGGGGGGCCGAGCCGGTTTTGAACAGTTCCCCGGCAATATTGACCATGCCGGTACCGCGGGCCTTCCGCTCCTTCTCGCTCTCCAGCTTTTTCAAGGCATCTAGGATATAACTCATGGATTTCCGTTCACTTTCCTGGGAAGAGCAGTCCGGTGATTCGTTCCCACAGTCCCCTGCGGGGGGCTACGGCCCCGGCTTCGGCAATGACCCGGGCAGCGATGTCCGGCGTCACCGTCAGGCTTTCCCGCGTCCAGGCCAAAAGCAGCGCCTGTTCGCAGGCAACGTTGATCAGGCGGGGGATACCGCCCGAGAAGCGGTAGATCCGTTTCACCGCGCCAGGGGTGAAGAGCCCCGGGATGCGGCTGCCGGAAATCTTGACGCGATGGCTGATATACTCCGTCGTATCGTCGAGCCCCATGGGCGACAGCCGGCAGCGCACCGTGATCCGCTGGTTGAGCTGCCGCAGGTCGTGGCGGTTGAAGACGTCGTCCAGCTCGGGCTGACCGGCCAGGATGATCTGGATCAGCTTGTCCTGCTCCGTCTCCAGATTGGAGATGAGGCGCACCTGTTCCAGGACCTCCGGCGCCAGGTTCTGGGCCTCGTCGATCACCAGCACCAGGGTGCGGCCTGCGGCATTCTGCTCCAGGAGGTAGCGGTTGAGGGCCTCCAGGTAGGCGAAACTGTTCTTTTCAACGGGCTCGATGCCGAAATCGCGGCAGATGCTGGCCAGGAGCTGCTCGCCCGAGAGGCAGGGGTTGAAGATCAGGGCGCTCTTGTACTTTTCCGGATCGAGTTGCGACAGCAGGGTGCGCAGCACCGTGGTCTTGCCGGTTCCCACCTCGCCGGTCATGGCGATGAAACCGGCATGGCTGTCGATGCCGTACAGGAGGTGGGCGAACGCCTCCCGGTGGTTGCCGCTCAGGTAGATGAAGTGGGGATTGGGCGTGATGGTAAACGGTTTTTCGCTGAAGCCGAAAAAGTCACAGTACATCGGACGCTACTTTCCCTCTCGCGCGGTGCGGATTTCACTCTCCACCCGGGCCCGGGCGGTGCCGCCGGGCACATTGCGGGCATTGACGCTGGCTTCGACGGTTATGGCCCCGAAGATGTCATTGTCGATCTTGGCCGAAAACAGTTGCCACTCGGCCAGGGAAAGCTCGATGATGTCCATCTCGTTCTCCACGCAGTAGGCCACCGCCTTCCCCACCACCTCGTGGGCGTCGCGGAAGGGCAGCCCCTTGCGCACCAGGTAGTCGGCCACGTCGGTGGCGGTGGAGAAACCGTAACCGGCGGCACTGCGCATGGTCTCCCCGTTGATCCGCATCTCCCTGATCATGTCGGCGAAGATCTTGAGGCTCCCCTTGACCGTGTCGATGGTGTCGAAGAGCGGCTCCTTGTCCTCCTGCATGTCCTTGTTGTAGGCCAGCGGCAGCGACTTCATCACCGTCAGAAGCGCCATCAGGTTGCCGTAGACCCTGCCGGTCTTGCCCCGCACCAGTTCCGGCACGTCCGGGTTCTTCTTCTGGGGCATGATGGACGAGCCGGTGCAGAAGCCGTCCGACAGCTCGATGAACTTGAACTCGCTGGTGGACCAGAGGATCAGCTCCTCGGAGAAGCGGGACAGGTGCATCATCAGGATCGACGACGCGGCCAGGAACTCCAGGGCGAAATCCCGGTCCGAGACCGAGTCCAGGGAGTTGCGGGTGATGGTGGGGAAATTCAGTTGCTCGGCCACGTACTCCCGGTCGATGGGGAAGGTGGTGCCGGCCAGGGCGCCCGCCCCCAGGGGGAGCACGTTGACCCGCTTCAGGCAGTCCTCCATGCGCCCCTTGTCGCGCTTGAACATCTCCACGTAGGCCATGAGGTGGTGGCTGAACAGGATCGGCTGGGCGGTCTGCAGATGGGTGAAGCCGGGCATGATCACGTCCAGGTTCGCCTCGGCCTGCCCCAGCAGGGCGTCGATCAGCAGGTCCAGGTAGGTGGAGATAGCCACGATCTCGTCCCGCAGGTAGAGGCGGATGTCCAGGGCCACCTGATCGTTGCGCGAGCGGCCGGTGTGCAGGCGCTTGCCCGCCTCGCCGATCTTGGTGGAGAGCCGCGCCTCGATATTCATGTGGATGTCTTCCAGGGCGATGGAAAAGTCGAACTCGCCCGCCTCGATCTGTTGCAGGATCTGCTGCAGGCCGTGGACGATCTGCTCCACATCCTCCATGGGGATGATCCCCTGCTTGCCCAGCATGCGGGCATGGGCGATGGAGCCCCGGATATCCTGGTGGTAGAGGCGCTTGTCGAACTGGATCGAGGCGGTGAACTCCTCGACGAATTTATCGGTGGGCTGGGTGAAGCGGCCGCCCCACAGCTTGTCTTTGGACATGGTATCTCGGTTCCTCGTGCGTGGAAGTAAAGTTGATGACGGGCGCTACTATACGTGAAAAATGGATAAAATCAAAGCGGAGAGTCTTTTTGGGTGGATGACGGTGGGCGATAGAGCGAAGGGGCATCCCCTCACCCGGCCTTCGGCCACCCTCTCCCGGAAGGAGAGGGTGGTACTGTGCTTAAAAAACTTGTTTTCAACACCACTATGGTGTAAGTTTTAACATGGCCGAAAAACGGAAGCCCACATATGATCTTGATGCGTTTAAGGCCGTATTTGCAAGTACCGAAAGACTTGCCGTCACAGGTACAGCGCTACGCGGGGCCGCTTCGCTTGGATTCGGCAAAGCCGAAATAGTGACCACCATTCAGAGTATGAAGCGAGGTCATTTCTATAAATCAATGACATCCTATGCCGATGCCCGACAATGGCAGGATGTCTATCACGTACCCTCCCCAGTGGGGATGATTTATGTGAAATTTACCGCCGACGTCGTCACAGAGTTTTTGTTGTTGTCGTTTAAGGAGAAAGATAATGACTAATCCCGTCTGTCCTGAAACAGGTGCACCGATGTATCGCGGCGTGCGTCCTATGACTCTAGCCTACAAAGGGAAGAACGTCACTTTCGATATGCCTGGCTGGTATTGTGACCAATCAGAGGAGAGTATCCATACCAGCGAGGACATGAAAGTTTCCGACCGGATGTTAAACCGTCTCAAGGCACAAGGCGAGGGTTTGCTTGAGCCGGAAGAAATTCGGCGTATTCGTAAAAAACTTCATCTCTCGCAGGAAGCCGCAGGACTTTTAATCGGTGGTGGTCCGAGGGCTTTCCAAAAATATGAGAATGGAGACTTGGTGCCGAGTCGGGCTATAAGTAGTGCTCTCGCTTTGTTAGATCACGATCCAGAGTCTTTATCGGTACTTGAGATACGGAGTAAAGCTGCTTAGTCTTCTTGGAATCAAATGGGGAGTGTCCCTATTTAGCCCATAAAAAATGAATAATGGAGACGCGGCCCTTCAGCAGTTTCTCTATAACCTTTTGCAGACTGCAATGGACTGGAAACAGCAAAGGGGCATAACATAGTCATGCCCCTCCGTGTCCAACAGACAGCCTGTACCGGAAGAAAAACCCTATTTCTTCCGGTTGGCCTGCATCAGCGACCTGATCCGGAGCCGGAGCGAATTGATCTTGATGAAGCCCTCCGCATCGGCCTGGTTGAAGACCTGATCCTTTTCGAAGGTGGCGAAATCCAGGTTGAAGAGCGAATCGGTATCGGACTTGCGCCCCACGGTGCGGCAGAGTCCCTTGTACAGCTTGACGCGGGCCACGCCGTTGACGCACTTCTGGGAATCGTCGATGAGGGTCTGGAGCATCTGGCGCTCGGGGGAGAACCAGTAGCCGCCGTAGACCTGGCGGGCGTACTCGGGGATGAGGCTGTCGCGGATACGCAGGACTTCACGGTCCATGGTGATCTGCTCCACCGCCGAGTGGGCTTCGCGCAGGATGGTGCCGCCGGGGGTCTCGTACACGCCGCGGGACTTCATACCCACCGAGCGGTTTTCCAGCAGGTCCACCCGGCCGATGCCGTGCTGGCCACCCAGGAAGTTGAGGTGGGCCAAAAGCTGGGCCGGCGTCATCTGCTCGCCGTCTACGGCCACGGCGTTGCCGTTCCTGAACTCGATCTCCACGTACTGGGGCTTGTTGGGGGCCTTTTCCGGCGCCGTGGTCAGCACGTACATCTCTTCGGGCGCCTCGGCCCAGGTGTCCTCCAGGATGCCCCCCTCGAAGGAGATGTGCAGCATGTTGCGGTCCGAGGACCAGGGGCGCTTCTTGGTGACCGGGATCGGGATGCCGTTCTTCTTGGCGTATTCGATCAGGGCCTGGCGGCTGTTCAGGTCCCACTCGCGCCAGGGGGCCACGACCTTGATGGCGGGATTGAAGTGATAGTAGGCCAGTTCGAAACGGACCTGGTCGTTACCCTTGCCGGTGGCCCCGTGGGAGACGGCGTCGCACTTCTCCTTGGCGGCGATCTCCATCTGGCGCTTGGCGATCAGCGGCCGGGCGATGGAGGTGCCCAGCAGGTAGTGCCCCTCGTAGATGGCGCTGGCGCGGAACATGGGGAACACGAAATCCCGCACGAACTCTTCCCGCAGGTCGTCGATGTACACCTTGTCGGCACCCGTGGCCAGGGCCTTCTCGCGGATCGGCGCCAGTTCGTCCCCCTGCCCCAGGTCGGCCGAAAAGGCGACCACCTTGCAGCCATACTCGTTCTTGAGCCACTTGAGGATGATGGAGGTATCCAGGCCGCCCGAATAGGCCAGGACGATCTTCTTGATTTCCTGCTTCTGAGTTTTTGCCATGTCACTTCTCCCTCTGAATTATGTATGTTGGTCCTTCATAAACTTGTCCCGAATCCGCCGGGATTTCTCCGGCATGGTCGCGTGGAAAAACTCCGCCATCATCTCCAGTCGCCGCAGCTTGTCCTCCACCGGCATACTGCGATACTCCTGGATCTGCTCCCGTGTCCGGTAGTAGAGGAGAGGAGGATTCTCACCCGGTTCATTCATCTTTGATTTGCCTGAGATAGTAGACATCCACCCTGTCCTGTGGCCTGCCGGCCTCCTCTGTAACAGTTTTTGTATGAATTCCCTAAGAAACGTCGATTTTCCGTCAGTCCAAGGCGCCCAACGGAACCCGCGGAGGCGTGGCAGCGCCACGTCGCACAAGGAGTTCCCGCAGGGCAACGCCGGCATGGCGGAAAAGCGGCGTTTCTACCCCATGAGTGTCGCCATGATCGCCTTCTGCACATGCAGCCGGTTCTCGGCCTCGTCCCACACCACCGAATTTTTCCCTTCGATGACCGAGTCGGAGATCTCCTCGCCGCGGTGGGCGGGGAGGCAGTGCAGGACGACGGCGTCCGGCTTGGCCAGAGCCAGCAGGGCATCATCCAGGCAGTAGCCGGCAAAGGCCTGCTCCCGCTCCTTCTGCTCCGCTTCCTGTCCCATGCTGGCCCACACGTCGGTGTTGATCACGTCGGCCCCCGCCACCGCCGCCTTGGGATCGTCCGTCACGGTGATCCGGCCCGGGGCCTTGGCCTCGGCCCAGGCCAGCACCGTCTGGTCCGGCCGGTAGCCGGCCGGACAGGCCAGGGCCAGGTCGAAGCCGAAGATGGCCGCCGCCTCGATCCAGGTGTTGGCCATGTTGTTGCCGTCCCCCACCCAGGCGAACTTCAGTCCCTGGTAGCTGCCCTTGTGTTCCACAACCGTCAGGAGGTCGGCCATGATCTGGCAGGGATGGAACAGGTCGGTCAGGCCGTTGATCACCGGCACGGAGGCGTAGCGGGCGAATTCGTCCACGATCTCCTGGCCGAAGGTCCGGATCATCACGCCGTCGCAGTAGCGGGACATGACCCGTGCCGTATCCCTGATCGGCTCGCCGCGCCCGATCTGGGAATCCTTGTTGGAGATGAAGAGGCCGTGGCCCCCCAGTTGGAACATCCCCACCTCGAAGGAGATGCGGGTCCGGGTGGAGGACTTTTCGAAGATCATGGCCAGGGCCTTGCCGTCCAAAAGCCGGTGGGGGACGCCCTGTTTCTGCTTCGCCTTCAGCTCCCGCGCCAGGGTCAGCATGCCGTCGAGTTCTGTCTTATTGTAATCGTGCAACGCCAGAAAATGCCGCGCCATTCTTTCCTCCGTTTATGCCTCGACCTCGGCCAGAATGCCGTCGAGGATTGCGATCATCTGCGTTATTTCCTGCTTGGTGACCACCAGTGGCGGCACGAAGCGCAGCACCGTGTCGTGGGTCACGTTGAGCAGAAGGCCCTTGACGTGCCCCTTCTTGACGATCTCGGCGCCGGGGATGGCCAGACTCATGCCGATCATCAGGCCGATGCCGCGCACCCCCTTGACAAAGGGATACTTCCTCCCCAGGGTTTCCAGTTCGCCCAGCAGGTACTCGCCGATCTCCTCGGTGCGGTTGAGGATCCCCTCTTCCAGGATGGTGCGCACCGTGGCGATGGCCGCCGCGCAGACCAGCGGGTTGCCGCCGAAGGTGGAGCCGTGGGTGCCGGGTACAAAGGCTGCGGCAAACTCGTCCCGGGCCAGCATGGTGCCGATGGGCGCACCGCCGGCCAGGGCCTTGGCCAGGGTCATGATGTCGGGGAGCACGTCGAAGTGTTCGTAGGCAAAGAGCTTGCCGGTACGCCCCATGCCCACCTGCACCTCGTCGAAGATCAGGATCAGGCCGTGCTGGTCGCAGATGCGGCGCACCTCGCGGAAATAGCCGGGCGAAGGGACGTTGACGCCCCCCTCCCCCTGGATCGGCTCCAGCATGACGGCGCAGGTGTTGGGCGTGACGGCCGCCTCCAGGGCGGCGACATCGTCGAAGGGGACGTGCTTGAAGCCGTGCAGCAGCGGATCGAAGAAGCGCTGCACCTTCTCCTGTCCGGTGGCGGAGACGGTGGCCATGGTGCGGCCGTGGAACGACTCGGCGGCGGTAATGATCTCGTAGCGTTCGGGACCGAATTTGTCGCGGCTGTACTTGCGGGCCAGCTTGATGGCCGCCTCGTTGGCCTCTGCCCCGGAGTTGCAGAAAAAGGCCTTGTCGGCAAAGGAATGGCTGCACAGAAGCTCGGCCAGTTCGATCTGCTGCGGGATCTGGTAGTAGTTGGAGCAGTGGATCAGCTCGGCGGCCTGTTTCTGCAGGGCCGCGACCACCGCGGGATGGCAGTGCCCCAGGTTGTTGACCGCGACCCCGCCGAGGAAATCGAGGTATTCCCTGCCGTCGGCATCCCACAGGCGACACCCCTCTCCCTTCACCGGCACGATGGGGTAGCGTCCGTAGGTCTTCATGATGTATTTATCCGATTTTTCAATCCATTGTTGTGTGTTCATTGCATTTCCAATCTATGAAAAGCGATTTTTTCGTCAGGCCCAGGCGATCGAGGGATGACGAGGAGACGTAGCAGGCCTACTCCGCCGAAGCAGCGTTGGCTGCGAAGGCCGGGCGCTACGCCGCACGAGGAGGACCGAAGATCAACGCCGGCATGGCGGAAAAGGCGCTTTTCATTTCACGATTTCCGTGCCTATGCCGCCATCGGTAAATATCTCCAGCAGCACCGCGTGCTCCACCCGGCCATCGATGATGTGGGCCTTCTTGACCCCTTCGTTCAGGGCGTCGGCGCAGCAGACCACCTTGGGGATCATGCCGCCGGTAATGGCCTCTTCCTCGATCAGGCGGTGCATGTCGGCCACGGCGATGCTGCCGAGCAGGGTGCCGCTCTTGTCCTTGACCCCTTCGATATCGGTCAGGAGGATCAGCTTCTCGGCGTTCAGGGCCGCCGCCACCCGGCCGGCCACCAGGTCGGCGTTGATGTTGTAGCTCTCCCCTTCGGGCCCGACCCCCACCGGCGCGATCACCGGCAGATATCTCCCGCTCTCCAGGGTCTTGATCAGGTCGGTGTTGACCTTGACCACGTCCCCCACATAGCCGATGTCCACCGTCTCGTGGGAGCCGTCCTCCGTCTTGATCTCCTGGAGCAGCTTTTTGGACAGAAGCAGGGTGCCGTCCTTGCCGGAAAGCCCGACGGCGCGGCCGCCGTGCTGGTTCAGGTAGCCCACGACCTCCTTGTTCACCTGGCCGACCAGCACCATCTCCACCACCGACATGGTTTCCGCGTCGGTGACCCGCATGCCGCGGACAAATTCGGAGACGATCCCATAGCGCTTGAGGGTCTGGTTGATCTGCGGGCCGCCGCCGTGCACGATGACCGCATTGATCCCCAGGGACTTGAGCATGATCACATCCAGGGCAAAGGATGCCTTCAGCCGCTCGTCGGCCATGGCATGACCGCCGTACTTGATGACGAACGTCTTTCCCGAAAAACGCCTGATGTACGGCAGCGCCTCCATCAGCGTATTGGCCTTCCCTATCAGGTGTTCCATCATGGCGCGTACCTTGATCCCTCAATAAATAAAACTGCCGACCGTAAAGGAGGCAGTTTACCGTAAAGCAGGCAAAATCTCAAAAGGTTATTGCAAGGGCAACGTCACCGTGACCGTGCTCCCCTGCTGCGGCACGCTGTCGATGGTGATGGAACCGCCATGCTGGCGCACGAACTCGCGGGCGTAGAACAGCCCCAGCCCGAAGCCCCGCACCTGGCCGGCATTGTCCGGGTCTGCCTGGTAGAACTTCTCGAAGACCTTGGACAACTCGTCGCGGGGGATGCCGATGCCGGTATCGGCGACGGCCACGTGCACAGCGTCTCCGGTGCTGCGCAGCGTGATGGACACCTGCCCGGTTTCGCCGGAAAACTTGTAGGCGTTTTCTATGACCTGCTGAAAGGCGAAGGTGATCTTCCCCCGGTCAAGCTGCAGCACGGGCAGGGGCGATGGGTGGAACTCCGTCTCGATCCCCTCCTTGCGCTCCGACGCCCCGATGACCTCCACCAGGATGCTGTTCAGGTCGCACGGCTCCAGGCTCAGTCCCTCGCGTCCCTCCATGACCTTGCTGAAGGAGAGCAGGTCCGACACCAGGCGTCCCAGATACTCGACCTCGTTGTTGACGAGCTTGATATTCTGGCGGAATATCTGGTCGTTCTGATCGTAGATCCCCCTTTCCACGTTCTGGAGAAAGAGCGAGATGGCGGTGATCGGCGTACGCAGCTTGTGGGAGATGAGGGAGAGGAAGTTGCTCTTGAAGCGGTCGAGCCGTTTGAGGCTGGCCAACTCCTCCCTGAGCCGCTTCCTGGCCAGGGACTTTTCTACGGCGGTCCTGAGCTGCAGCAGGTTGAGGGGCTTGTTGATGAAGTCGTCCGCCCCCTCCTTGAGGGCATTGAGGATGATCTCCTTCTGGGAAAACCCGGTCATGATGATCACGACCGCGTTGGGGTCCAGGCTCTTTACCTGGCTGAGCAGGTCGATGCCCGACCCCCCCGGCATCATCACGTCGGCCAGGATCAGGTCGCAATGTTCCTGCTGATAGAGTTGCAGCGCCTCTGCGCAATTGCCGGCCTGAAGGATGCGATACTCCTTGAGGACCTTTTCGCACAGTTCGCGGATAACCTGCTCGTCGTCCACGATAAGGACCGTTTCCGGCTTGTTCGACGGCTGGAGGCCCTCGTTATGCTGCATCTGCAAAGTCATGTTGCGACCTGTTCACCCGTTCGGATTATGGTCCCGCCAGCACCTGCGCGGCGGCAGCCAAGGCTTCTTCGAGCTTCTCGGGCTGGGAGCCGCCGGCCTGGGCCAGTTCGGGCTTGCCCCCCCCGCTCCCCCCGATGAGGGGCGCCAGTTGCTTGATTATATCACCGGCCTTGACCGTGGCTGTCAGGCCTTTGGTGACCGCCACCAGCAGGTTGGCCTTGCCCCCGATGGCGGCGCCCAGGATCACGACCCCCTCCCCGATGCGGTCCTTCAGGGTATCGGAGAGATCGCGCAGCGCCTTGACGTCCTCCACCGCCACCTTGACGGCCAACAGCTTCATGCCCCGCACCTCCACAGCCTGCGCGAGCAGGTCGCCCGAGGCGGCGGCATTGAGCCTGCCCTGCAGGGCTTCAACCTCCCGCTGCAGTTCCTTCTGGCGGGCGAGGAGCCGTTCCAGGCGTTCCAGGGGGTTGCCCCCTTCGGCCTTGAGCAGCGCGGCCACGGCCCGCTGCTCATCCTCCATCTGCCGGACCAGGGCCAGGGCGCCGGTGCCGGTCAGCGCCTCGATGCGGCGCACCCCGGCGGCGATGCCGGTCTCGGCGACGATCTTGAACAGTCCGATGTCCCCGGCGGCGCGCACATGGGTGCCGCCGCACAGTTCCATGCTGACGTCGCCGACCCTGACCACGCGCACCGTGTCGCCGTACTTCTCGTCGAACAGCGCCGTGGCCCCGGCCTCGATGGCTTCCGCTATCGGCATCTGGTTCGTGGTCACCTGATCGTTGCCCATGATGTAGGTGTTGACCATATCCTCCACCCGGCGGATCTCGTCGGCGGTCATGGCGGAGAAGTGGGTGAAGTCAAAACGCAGGCGCTCGGCGGAGACCAGCGATCCCGCCTGCTTGACGTGGTCCCCCAGCACCTGGCGCAGGGCCGACTGGAGCAGGTGGGTGGCGGTATGATTGCGGGCCGTGGCGTTGCGGGTGGGCTGGGCCACTTTCAGGTCCGCGGCGTCCCCCTTTTTGAGCGCCCCCTCCTTCACCACCCCGTGGTGCACGATCAGATCCGGATAAGGACGGCTGGTGGCGCGCACCTCCAGGTGGGCATTGCCGGTGGAGATGACCCCCTCGTCCCCCTTCTGCCCCCCGGAGTCGCCGTAGAAGGGGGTCGTTTCCGTGATGATCCCGACCGACTCGCCGGCGGCTGCGGAGTCAACTTCGACCCCGTCCCTGACGATGGCCAGCACCGGCCCGTAGACCGACATCTCGTCGTACCCCACGAAGGTGCTGCGCACGCCGCGGTTGTGAAGCTCCTTGAACACCTGGGCGATCCCCTCTTCTCCCGACCCCTTCCAGTGCTCCCGGGCCTGTTCCCGCTGTTTCTCCATGCAGGTCTCGAAGCCGGCCTCGTCGATGGTGAAGCCCTCGCTCTCCACGATATCTGCGGTCAGGTCGGTGGGGAAGCCGTAGGTGTCGTACAGCTTGAAGAGGATGTCGCCTGGGATGACGCTCTTCCCGGCACCGCGCAGGGAGGCGACTTCGTCGTTCAGGATGGCCAGGCCGCGGTCGAGGGTCTCCGCGAAGCGCTGCTCCTCGGCCAGGACCACCTTCTTGATGTAGGCCTCCCGCTCCAGCAGTTCCGGGTAGGCGTCGCCCATCATGTCGCGGACCGCGTCCACCGTGTGGTAGAGCATCGGCTCGGCAAAGCCGAGCATCTTGGCATGGCGGGCGGCCCGGCGCATGATGCGGCGCAGCACGTAGCCGCGCCCCTCGTTGCTCGGCAGGGCCCCATCACAGATCAGGAAGGTCGTCGCCCGCGAGTGGTCGGCGATGACCCGCATGGAGACGTCGTCCTTCTCGTTGGCCCCGTATTTTTTCCCCGACAGCCGCTCCACGTGCCTGATGATGCCCAAAAGCAGGTCGGTATCGTAGTTGGAGATGACCCCCTGCATGACCGCCGAGATCCGCTCCAGCCCCATGCCCGTATCCACCGACGGCTTGGGCAGCGGCGTCAGCACGCCGTCGCTCGACCGGTCGAACTGCATGAACACGTTGTTCCAGATCTCCATATAGCGGTCGCAGTCGCAGCCCACGGTACAATCAGGGCTGCCGCACCCCGCCTCGGGCCCCTGGTCGTAGAAGATCTCCGAGCAGGGACCGCAGGGACCGGTGTCCCCCATGGACCAGAAGTTGTCCTTCTCGCCGAAACGGAAGATCCGCTCCCGGGGGACCCCCTCCTGAAGATGCCAGATGTCGGCGGCCTCGTCGTCGTCGTTGTACACGGACACGTACAGGCGGTTCTTGTCCAGCCCCAGATCCCTGGTGAGAAATTCCCAGGCAAAGGCGATGGCCTCCTTCTTGAAGTAATCGCCGAAGGAAAAATTGCCCAGCATCTCGAAGAAGGTATGGTGGCGGGCCGTGCGCCCCACGTTTTCCAGGTCGTTGTGCTTGCCGCCGGCGCGCACGCATTTCTGCGAGCTGCACGCCCGGGTGTAGTCCCGTTTTTCCATCCCGAGGAAACAGTCCTTGAACTGGTTCATGCCGGCATTGGTAAACATGAGCGTCGGGTCGTTCTTGGGGATGATCCCCGAACTGGACACCACCGTATGCCCCCGGTCGGCAAAAAATTTCAGAAAACGCGCGCGAATCTCATTCCCTGTCATGGGTCTCCTCATATGCAACAGCAATGGTAATTTTGGTTTTCAGTCAATTACTTCAGCTTTCAAAATCTTCATGATCGCCCCGAGCCCGAAACCGCGGCGCTGCAGGAAGGCGACGACCCGGCGCCGCTCCCGGTCGTCGGCCGCGGGAAAGGAGAAGCCGGGGAACCTGCGTTCCATGACGGACCGCAGGTCGTCCTGCTCGTCGCGCTCCTGGCGCAGGCGTCCCAGCGCCTCCTCCACCAACTCGGCCGGCACCCCGTGGCGGCGCAGCTCCTGGCGCAGACGCGGGCCGAAAAAACGGCCGCCGTTCACCGCCGTCTCGGCGAAACGCTCGGCAAAACGGCGATCATTGAGCCACCCCTGGCTCTCCAGGCGGGCCACCGCCCCTTCAACCGTCCCTTCGTCGAATCCCCGCCGCGCCAGCTTCCCGCGCATCTTCGCCGTCGTGTAATCCCGTGCGGCAAGGAGCTTCAGCCCATCCTGAAAGGCCCGTTCCGGGGACGCCGGTTCAGAATTTTTCAATGTCGAGCTTCCGCGGCTCGCCGGCCTCGTCCTCCTGGGTCTCGAAGCTTTCCCAGGATGCGTCCGAGGTCGAGGAGATGCCGGACACCTTGAGGGCGAAATCGTCCGGGTTCGTGCTCTGGCGCAAGGCCTCGTCGTAGCTGATCAGGTTCGTGGTGTAGAGCTTCATCAGCGACTGGTCGAAGGTCTGCATGCCGTAGGTGACGAATCCCTGGGAGATGGCATCGTGGAGCTGCTTGGTCTTTTCCTTGTCGTCGATGTACTCCTTGACCCTGGCCGTACCGAGCATGACCTCCACGGCCGGGACGCGCCCCTTGCCGTCGGCCCGCGGCACCAGCCGTTGGGAGATGACCCCCTTGATGATGCCGGACAGCTGGATGCGCACCTGGCGCTGGTGGTACGGGGGGAACACGCCGATAATGCGGTTGATGGTCTCGGCCGCATCCATGGTGTGCAGGGTGGACATGACCAGGTGGCCGGTCTCGGCGGCGGTCATGGCCGTTTCGATGGTTTCGTAATCGCGCATCTCGCCCACCAGGATCACGTCCGGGTCCTGGCGCAGGGCCCCCTTGAGCGCCGCAGAGAAGCTCGGCGTGTCGGTGCCCACCTCCCGCTGGCTGATGATGCTCTTGTTGTCGCGGTGGAGAAACTCCACCGGGTCTTCGATGGTGATGATGTTGGCGGTACGGTTCTGATTGATGAAATCGATCATGGCCGCCAGGGTGCTCGACTTCCCGGAGCCGGTGGTGCCGGTCACCAGGATCAGGCCGCGCTCCTCCTGGCAGATCTTCTTCAGGACCGGCGGCAGGTTCAGGCCGTCCAGCGTCGGTATGGTGAAGGAGATGGTACGGAAGACCATGGCCACCGTGCCGCGCTGACGGTAGGCGCTGACCCTGAAACGCCCCAGCCCCGGCACGGCATAGGCCAGGTCCACTTCCGAGTTCTCCTCGAACAGGCGGCGCTGGCGGTCGTTCATCATGGCCTGGCACATGTCCACCACCACATCCGGCGAGAGGCGCTGGGTGTTGGGAATGGGGTGCAGCCGCCCGTCGATGCGCACGATGGGGGGCAGGCCGGTTTTGATATGGATATCCGAGCCCTTGGCCTTGACGGCGATAGTCAGAATTTCGTCCAGATCCATGCATGCCTCCGCAAAGAAGGTTGTTGAAAAACAGCCATCTCGCCGCCGTCCTCGAAAGCCCCTTCGTGCGGCGTAGCGCTGCTACGCCTCCTCGGGTCTTCCTGCGGGTGCGACGATCTGACTATTTTTGAACAACCTGTGTTTTCAACAGCTTGTCAGAGGTCGTTCGCAAACAACTGCCGTGAGTGCCGCGCCCGGATTTGCGGTAGATTTGACCTGGCCGATTGAGCAAAACCGCAGGCGTAGCAGCTCAACGCCTACGGATTTTGCGATTGAGGCCGGGGCAAAGATGCCGTGAAGACGGGATGCGGCTTTTTATTCGGCGGGGGCCGGTCCCTTGACCAGCGCCATCAGCTTCCCTTCGATCTCGGCCAGGGTCTCGGGATGTTCGGTCAGCCAGGTGCGGGAATTCTCCCGGCCCTGGGCGATCCGCTCCTTGCCGTAGGAGAACCAGGCACCGCTCTTTTCGATGATCCCCTTGTCCACCGCCAAGTCCAGTACGTCGCCGGTTCGGGAGATGCCTTCGCCGTAGAGGATGTCGAACTCGACCTCCTTGAAGGGTGGGGCAACCTTGTTCTTGACCACCTTGACGCGGGTGCGGGAGCCGATCACCTGGTCCCCCTGCTTGAGGGTGGCGATCTTGCGGATATCCATGCGCACCGAGGCGTAGAATTTGAGTGCGTTGCCGCCGGTGGTCGTTTCGGGGTTGCCGAACATGACGCCGATCTTCATGCGGATCTGGTTGATGAAGATCACGCAGCAGTTGGATTTGCTGATGATGCCGGTCAGCTTGCGCAGGGCCTGGGACATGAGGCGCGCCTGGAGCCCTACGTGCGAGTCCCCCATCTCCCCCTCGATCTCGGCCTTGGGGACCAGGGCCGCCACCGAGTCGATCACCAGCACGTCGATGGCGCCGCTGCGCACCAGGGTTTCGGCGATTTCCAACGCCTGCTCGCCGGTGTCGGGCTGGGATACCAGCAGGTCGTCGGTCTTGACCCCCAGCTTGCGGGCATAGCCGATGTCCAGGGCGTGCTCCGCATCCACGAATGCCGCGATGCCGCCGGTCTTCTGGGCTTCCGCCACGATATGCAGCGCCAGGGTGGTCTTGCCCGAGGATTCCGGACCGTAGACCTCCACCACCCGGCCGCGGGGGACCCCGCCGACTCCCAGGGCCATGTCCAGGGATATGGCGCCGGTCGAGATCGCCTCCACGCCCGGCAACACCTCGTCATTGCCCAAACGCATGATGGCGCCCTTGCCGAACTGTTTCTCGATCTGGCTCAGGGCCAGTTCAATCGCCTTGTTTTTTTCCTGCATGGTTGCATGTCTCCTGAAAGTGGGATGAACGTGGATGAATGGGGGTTGCTACGGTATCATATCCGGCGCTTTTCCCGCAAGGATTTATCCTTGAAACGGCAGTCAAGCCACGGGACCGCAAAGGCGTCGGGAACAGGGCGAATTCATTGCCAAAACCATTCGTCGAAAGGGTGGATCACCCATGCCCCCGGATGGATGCGCCGTGCGCTTTCGTCACCTGTAGGTGCCCGGGGCCGCCGTGGCACATACTTTCCCCCGGTTCACGGGGGAAACGGGCTGCCGTCCGCCAGATAGCGCCGCAGCCAGTCCAGGGCCGTCCAGGCGGTCAGGGTGCGCACGTCATCCCGGTCGCCCCCGAACCTGAATCCCCTGGTCCAGCAGCCGTCCGGCGCCGCCAGGGCGATGAAGACCGTGCCCACCGGCTTGTCCGCCGTGCCGCCGTCCGGCCCGGCGATACCGGTCACGGCCAGCCCCACATCGCTCCCCGCCGCAGCGCGCGCCCCCGTGGCCATGGCGGCGGCGCACTCGGGGCTGACCGCCCCCCGGGTATCCAGGATCTCCCGAGGCACCCCCAAGAGGCGTTCTTTGGCACCATTGCTGTAGGTCACCGCCCCTTCCAGGAAAAAGGCGGAACTGCCCGGCACATCGGTGAGCCGCTTGGCGATCAGGCCGCCGGTACACGATTCGGCCAGGGCCAGGGTCAGGCCGCGCCGGCCGAAGAGCCCGGCCACGGCCTGCTCCATGGTTTCATGCCCTTTGGAAAAAACCGCGCTGCCCAGCCGCTCCCGTACCAGTGCCACCGCATCCTGGAGACAGGTTCGAGCCGCGGTCTCCGTATCCCCGTCGGCCCGCAGGGTCACGCGTATCCAGGGGAAGGTGACGCAGATGCTCATCCGCAGTGCATGGTTGCCGGCGAAGGCCCCCTTGAGCAGCCCGTCCACCTCCGGTTCGGAAAGGCCGTAGACGTTCAGGAACGAAGAGAGGATAACCTGCCGGTGCATCACCCGTTCGCAGAGAAAGGGCAGCACCGTCTCGCTCAGCATCCGCTCCATCTCGGAGGGGACGCCGGGCAGGAAAAAGAAAAAACACCCCCCGTGGATGAAATGGAAACCGCAGGCGGTCCCGGTCGGGTTGGGGATGATCGTCGATTTGGTGGGGATCATGGCCTGCCGGTCGGAGGCGTGCCCTCCCCCCAGCTTGGCGGTGAAACTGCGGATATGCTCCTTCAACTCCTCGTTGACCACCAGGCGCCGGCCGGTGGCATGGGCCGCGGCCAGGGCCGTCACGTCGTCCACCGTGGGCCCCAGGCCGCCGGTGACGATGACGGCGTCGCTCTTCAGGGCGAGTTCATCCAGGGCCTCGCCGATATCCGGCTCCGAATCCCCCACGGCCATGTGGCGCAGCACGCGAAGGCCGCATTCCAGCAGCTGCCCGGCAATGTGCCCGGCGTTGGTATCGGTCACCTCGCCGCAGATCAGCTCGCTGCCGATGCTCAGGGTGGAGATCCTCACGACGCCTCCCCTCCGACATGTCGCCACGCCACCACCTGCTCCATGACCTCACGGCAGGGGATGCCCCGTTCCCGGGCGATGCGGCGGCAGTCCTCGTATTCCGGGGCCGCCCGCAACAACTGCCCGCCATCGAAGACCAGCTTGAAACGCACGGGGCCGAAGGGGGTCTGGCACTCCTCCAGCCGCCGCTCCAGAATGATGCGGCCGACGGCGTAGTGGCGCAGGCCGATGGCCGAGGTCTCGGTCAGCACCAGGCGCGCCAGCTTCTCCAGCCCCTCCGGCCGGCAGAGGAAGGAGAGCTGCGTTGCCGGGCGGTTCTTTTTCATCTGCACCGGCGTGAAGAACACATCCAGCGCCCCCTCGGCCAAAAGCCGCTCCATCACGTATCCCAGGACCTCAGGGGTGGAGTCGTCGATATTGGTCTCGGCCACCACCACCGGGTCGCCGCCCCCCTGTTCCTTGTCAGCCGTGCCGAGAAAGGCCCGCAGGATGTTGGGGCAATCGGCGAAATCCTTGCCGCCGGCGCCGCTGCCGATCCGTTCCAGGCGCATGGCCGGCATCTGCCCCGTCCCTGCGGCCAGGGCGGCGACAACCGCCGCGCCGGTGGGGGTGACCCGCTCACCGGCGCCGCAGTCGCCATGCACGGCCAGGCCCTGCAGCAGGTGGGCCGTGGCCGGGGCCGGCACCGGCAGGCGGCCGTGGGCGGTCTCCACAAAGCCGCCCCCCAGGGGCAATGCCGCGGCATGAACCTCCGCAACGCCCAGGTAATCGAGGCAGATGGCGGTGCCGACGATATCGACGATGGAATCCACCGCCCCAACCTCATGGAAGTGGACCTCTTCGATAGCTACGCCGTGCACCGTGGCCTCGGCCTCGGCCAGGCGGCGGAAGATGCGCCGCGCCCGTTCCCTGACCGCATCGGCAAGGGGGCTTTCGGCAATCATGGCGTCGATGCCGCCGTAGTGGCGGTGGCTGTGGTGGTCGTGCACGGCCACGTCGAACTTCAGCGCCGGGATGTGGCGCCGTTCGGTGCGGCGGGCTGAGAGGGCGTAGGAACCGGGGGGGAGCGGGAGCTTGGCCAGCTCGGTCTGCAGGTGTGCCAACGGCACCCCCAGGTCCAGGAGCGCCCCCACGGTCATGTCGCCGGAGATGCCGGCGTGGCAGTCGAAGTAGACGATGGTCATGTTATACCCGATTGATCAGGCTCGCGGCGCAGGCCGCGCCGAAACCGTTGTCGATGTTCACCACCGTGACCCCCGCGGCGCAGGAGTTGAGCATCCCCAGAAGCGCCGCGATGCCGCCGAAGGCGGCGCCGTAGCCGATGGAGGTCGGCACCGCGATGACCGGCTTGTCCACCAGCCCGCCCACCACCGAGGGGAGCGCCCCCTCCATGCCGGCGACCACGATGATCACCGAAGCGGCGGCAAGCTCTTCGCGCCGGGCCAGCAGGCGGTGGATGCCGGCCACGCCCACGTCGTAGACGTGCTCGGCCTCGTTGCCCAGAAAACGGGCCGTGACCAGCGCCTCGGCCGCCACCGGCAGGTCGGAGGTCCCGGCCGAGATCACCAGGATCGTGCCCCTCCCCCTGATCTCCGCCGGCCGCTGTTCCAGGGTCAGGCACCGGGCATTGGCGTGGTACAGGGCGCCGAAAAAGGTCCGCTGGATCCGCTGTGCCTTGTCCGCATCGATCCGCGTCACCAGGACGTTGCTGCCGTTTTCCGCCATGGCGCCCATGATGTCGATGATCTGCTCGTCTTTCTTCCCTTCGCCGAAAATGACCTCGGGCATGCCCTGGCGCAACTCCCGATGGTGATCCACCTGGGCGCACCCCACGTCCTGGAACGGCAGGTGCCGCAGGCGCTCAAGGGCCTCCTCCACCGGGACGGCCCCCTCCTTGACGGAGTCCAGCAATAGTTTCAGTTGATCGGGTGTCATGGTTGCGTTACCTCTCGAATCTATGGTTATACACCACGCCCCCAACGCTTTCCACCTGAAATTTCCGCAAATTGCGACAAGAGACCTCCGGGGTTCCCCGGGGAAAAGGCTGCGGATAAAACTGTTGATGCAGGTCCGGCTATTGGTTTACTGTTATACCCGGTCCGGGAAACCCGGCGGCCCAGGCCGGCGGGAATAGGGCGGACCGGCGAGTCGCCATGATCATCGACCCCTTGTCACTCAAGCTGTTCGTCGCCATCGTGGAAGAGGGCACCATCGCGGGGGCGGCGCAGCGGGAGCACATCGCCGCCTCGGCCGTCAGCAAGCGCATCAGCGAACTGGAGGAAGGCTTCGGGACCCCGCTGCTCCGCCGGACGAACAAGGGGGTCGCCCCGACCGATGCCGGGATCACCCTGCTGCAGCTTGCCCGGGAGGTGCTCCACGATCTGAACAACCTCTACATGCAGATCAGCGAATATTCCAGCGGTGTGCGCGGCCACGTCAGGCTGTGCGCCAACATCTCGGCCATCAACCAGTTCCTGCCGGCGGAGATCCGGTCGTTCACGGACCTGCACCCCCGGATACACGTGCACCTGGAGGGTGCGATCAGCGAGACCATCATGAAGTCCGTCGCCGAGGGGGGGCGGACGTGGGCATCATCACCATGGGGACCCACCGCCAGGACCTGGAGTTCCTGCCGTACCACTCGGACCAGCTCATCGTCATCACCCCCAAGGATCACCCCCTGGCCCGAAAGCGGGCCGTCTCCTTCCGGGAGACCCTGGAGTTCGATTTCGTCGGTCTGACCGTGGGGAGCGCCCTCCACAACCAGGTCCTGCGGGCCGCACAGGAACTGGACCGGACCCCCAAGCTGCGCATCCAGGTGAACAGCTTCGATGCCCTCTGCCTCATGGTGGAGGCCGGCCTGGGTATCGGGATCGTGCCCAAGGGCGCCGCCAAGCCCTATTTCAAAGGGCTGCGCATCCGTCCCGTGCCCCTCGATGAACCCTGGGCCCACCGAGAGCTGAAGCTCTGCGTCCGCTCCTATGGTGCCCTGCACGCCGCCGCCCGGCTCCTGGTGGATCACCTCAGGCAACCGGCGGCATAGGCTTTTGCCATCGCCGTTCGCGATGGCAACGTCACCAGATACTGCTTTTATTGGCGAAAAGAATAAGGTATACAGGAAACCATTACAGATTTGAGCGAGGTATGAACCCATGGGTAAAACCACAGCGGAAAAGATCTTTGAGGCGCACCTGGTCGAGGAACCGTTCCCCGGCACCAAGGTGCTGAAACTGGACGTGGTGCTGTGCCACGAAATCACCACCCCCATCGCCATCGACGACCTGGTGCGGCGCGGCAAGGACCGGGTCTTCGATCCGTCCAGGATCAAGGCCGTCATCGATCACGTCACCCCCAGCAAGGACAGCAAGACCGCGACCCAGGCCAAGATCCTGCGCGACTGGTCCCGTCGCCACGGCATCAAGGACTTCTTCGATATCGGCGCCAACGGCGTCTGCCACGCCCTGTTCCCGGAAAAAGGCTTCATCCGCCCCGGCAACACGGTCATCATGGGCGACTCCCACACCTGTACCCACGGCGCGTTCGGCGCCTTTGCCGCCGGCATCGGCACCACCGACCTGGAGGTGGGCATCCTGAAAGGGGTCTGCGCCTTCCGTCAGCCCAAAACCATCAAGTTCAACGTCACCGGCGCCCTGCCCAAGGGGGTCTACGCCAAGGACGTCATCCTGCACATCATCGGCCAGATCGGCGTCAACGGCGCCACGGACCGGGTGATGGAGTTCCACGGCGACACGATCAGCGCCATGTCCATGGAATCCCGCATGACCCTGTGCAACATGGCCATCGAGGCGGGGGGCACCTCCGGCATCTGCCAGCCCGACGCCACCACCGTGGAGTTCCTCTGGCCCTTCATCCAGAGGGAATTCGCCTCCAAGGAGGCTGCGCTGGCCGACTACTCCCGGTGGGCCGCCGACCCCGACGCCGAGTACGACCAGGTGATCGCAATCGACGTCACCACGCTCCAGCCCATATCCACCTTCGGCTACAAACCGGACCAGGTCAAGTTCGTGGCCGACCTGCCGGACACGCCGCTCGACCAGGTCTACCTCGGCTCCTGCACCAACGGCCGCCTGGAGGACCTGCGCATCGCGGCGAACGTGCTGAAGGGGAAACGGATCGCCCCCACGGTGCGCGGCATCCTCTCGCCAGCCACGCCGAAGATCTACCAGGATGCCCTGCACGAAGGGCTGATCGACACCTTCATGGCGGCCGGGTTCTGCATCACCAACCCCACCTGCGGCGCCTGCCTGGGGATGAGCAACGGCGTCCTGGCCGAAGGCGAGGTCTGCGCCTCCACCACCAACCGCAATTTCATGGGGCGCATGGGCAAGGGGGGCATGGTGCACCTCATGTCGCCGGCCACCGCGGCGGCCTCGGCCATCGAAGGAAAGATCGCCGACCCACGGAAGTATCTGTAAACATAAAACCGTACAAGCGAACACCTGCCACAGAGACACAGAGCACGGAGGAGACCTGACATCAAATACCAGACGTGCACTTCCAGCCGTTCCAGTATGTTAGAGCCATATCAGTTTTGGTTTTGACGTCCTCTGTGTCTCCGTGTCTCTGTGGCGGATTTAAAATTTTAGAGAATTTATCTTTCAAGGAGTTGACCATATGAAAACATTCGGAGGCCCGGCCCTCTTCCTCGACCGTTCCGACATCAACACCGACGAGATCATCCCGGCCAAGTACCTGACCGAGATCACCAAGGAAGACCTGAAACCCTACATCCTGGAAGACCTGAAGCTGCCCGGCTTCGACCCCAAGGGGCCGAAAACGAAAAACGCCCGGGTGGTCGTCTCCCGCGCCAATTTCGGCTGCGGTTCGTCCCGGGAGCATGCCCCCTGGGTGTTCGAGGTCAACGGCATCACCGCCGTGATCGCCGAGTCCTTTGCCCGCATCTTCCGCCAGAACATGTTCAACTGCGGCATGGCCGCCATCGAGCTGCCCAAGGCGGATCTGGACCTGATCTTCTCCCACGCCGGCGATGACGATGCCGCCATCAGCATCGACATCGAGGCCCAGAGCCTGACCATGAGCGGCGGCGGCAAACAGAAAACCTTCGCCTTCGACCTCTCCCCCTTTGACAAGGCCCTGGTGCTGGCCGGCGGCTGGGTCGATTACGCCGACAAGAACTACTGATCCAGCGCCATCATCCCCCCATCAACGAAAAAGCCCCGCCAAAAGCGGGGCTACAAGCTGCTGAAAAACTCAGGTTGTTCAAAAATAGTCAGATCGTCGCGCCCGCAGAAGGCCCTGCGGAGGCGTAGCTGCGCTACGCCGCACAAAAGGGACTTCGAGGACGCGGCGAGATGGCTGTTTTTCAACAACCTCCCGGACTCAGAACTGCTTGCTCACCCCCAGGTGAAAGGCCACATCCGGCGCGGTGGCGACCGCCACGTCCTCGGAAACGCCGATGTCGAGCCGGTAATCGCCCGGGAGCCTGATCGCCCCGCCGGAGACCAGCATGAAGGATGGCTTGGAGAGCTCATCCAGGTCGCTCCCCCGGTAGAAGGCTGTATGGGCGTTGAGCTGGAACTTGAAGGAGACCCGCGACCAGGGTCCCCACCCCAGGCCGACGGTGCCGAAGCCGACCAGGTGCTGCTGCTGGTCGCGCAGCACATCTCCGTCGCTCATGGCCATCCCCCCCACGGAGCCGAAGACCCCCAGCGCCCCCCATTCGGTGAAGTTGTTCATGCTGCCGCACAGGGCCAGGCTGGCATCGGTGCTGCCGCTGCCCCGCAGGGAATTGCTGTCGCCGCTGGGCAGCTTGAGGGCTGCCCGCAACGCCAGGCTGTCGTGGGATTCCCCGTCCCGCGCCTCGTAGAGCTGCATGCCCGCTGTCAGGCTGATATCGCCGAGGCCGGAGCCGGCGTGGTCCATCTTGAGTTTCTGGACGCCGTCCTTGGTATAGCTGAAGAGCAGCCGCCCTTTCGGGGCACTGTCGCGCCCCCCCTGGGGCAGGCCGAAAAACTTGTGCCATTCGACGATGAAACTGTCCAGAAAGCCGCCGCCGTAGAGCACATAGGGGATCTCCACCCCCGCGTCGAAGCGTCCGCCGAAACCGCGGCGGGCCGCCAGGGTCCAGCGGTAGGATTCGCCGTCCAGGTGGATCTGCTCGCGGGAGGTGGCGCTGACGGTGTAGTCGCTGGCAACATCCTGCACCAGGCTGACCACGGTCTGCCCGGAGGGGACGACCGTGGCCTCCGACTGCGCGGGAAGCCCGAAGATCTGTACGAGCGGACTCTGATTGACGGTGCGGAAGGGGGTGATCTCCATGTCTTCGGCCGCAGCCGGCCCGGCCACGGCCAACAGCAGGAGCAGGGACGCCGCCAGTATTCTGTCATTCATAACTTACCACCCCTTCACCCGCTTCGGCACCCGTCTCGCCGCGGTGCTGGTCGATCACCCCCGTCAGGGCCGTGACGGCCCCCAGAATCCTCCGGGTTTCCGAGGTATTGGCCGAGATCATGTCGTCCACCTTGCACACGGCTTCAACCGCCTTTTCGGCAACGACCAACTGGCGGTAGACGTTTTCCTTCAGCCCCTTGGTCCGCTCGTTGTGCTCGATGACCCCTTGCAGATAGAGACGGTTCTCCCTGGCCTGCTCCTGGGCCGTCATATTGATGCGCTGGGCCAGGTCCCGCATGTGCTCCAGGTTTCTGACGATCAGGTTGGCCCCCTCCTGCTGGTTTTCCGTACTCAGGGTGATCTGCTGGACCCGCTCCAGATTCTTTTCGGCCTCTTCGGTGATCCGCTGGATGCCGACCGTCTGCTCCGCCGCTTCGGCGGCAATCCGTGCCACCATGTGGGAGGCCTCGTCGGCGCTCTTCTCGATCTTCACCAGGGCGTCGTTGGCCAGGGAAGAGATCTTCACCCCCTCCTTGACCTTGTCTTTCCCCTGGGTTACCGAACGCTGCACCGCGGCGGTTTCCTTCTGGATATTGCGCACCAGTTCCTCGATCTCCCGCGTGGAGGCCGAGGTGCGGGAGGCCAGGGAGCGGACCTCCTCGGCGACGACGGCAAACGCCCGCCCCCGCACGCCGGCCTGGGCAGCAATGATCGAGGCGTTCAGGGAGAGGAGCTTGGTCTGCTCCACCACCTCCTGGATGACGTTGAGGAATTCCCCCACACGGGCCGAATACCGCGAAAGACGGTTGATGGCGTCAAAGGATTCCACATTGCTCTTTTCGATCTCCTGCATTGCCCGGAGCGTGGCGGCCATGTTCCGCAACCCGTGCTGGGCCTGCTCGCGGACGTTTTCTGAAGCCAGGGCGCCGCGCTCGGCATTGTTGCGCACCTTGGCCTGGGAAACGCTGATCTGGTTGATGGACGAGACGGTCTCCTCCGTCGAGGCGGACAGGCCACGGATATTATCGGCGATCTCCCTGATGGCGCGAACCATCTGCTCGATGGAACTGGAGGTCTCGATGACGAAACTGGAGTACTGGTTGATATTGTCGGCAATGCCGTCGGTGGTCGTGCTCATCTTGGTGGACAGGCTTTCCTGCTCGGCACTGCGCCCCGACAACTCGTCGATGTCCCCGATCACCGTGGCAAAGGCGCCGTCCATGCTCTCCATGGCGGTCACGGCATCGCGCACCTGGACCAGTTCCTTCTCATCGCTGATGGACAGGCTGTGCATGACGACCTTGAGGTTTTCCTCCGCCGCGACGATCTGGGCCAGAAGCTGCCGGTGCTCGCATAAGCGCGCGTCCAACATCTCCAGGACAAAGCTGCTGCGGGACATGAGGGATCTCAGGTCGTCGTTTTCCTCCACATAGCCGGACAACTCGCCGGCAAGGCCGAGCTTTTCCACCATGGCGAGCTGTTCGCGGCGGGCGGCGGCAACCCCCCCGGCCACAATCCGGGCACACGCCAGCGAACTGAAGAGCGCCGTAACAACGACGGCGGCAATGGCCGGGACGCCACCGCCTCCGGCCGCCATCAGGCCGCACGCCGCCACGATCGCCACAACCAGTGAAACGACCACCATCCTGCCATTGATTGCCGACAAGCTTGCCTGCCGTTCGTCAGACATATAATGCCCACCCTTGCGAAACGATGTGAAGTTCATCGTTTTTATCATGCCGACCACGGGCTGTCAACGAATGAGGAGCAAACAATATCTTTAATTTCAAAGGGATGGAAAAAAAACAGCGCCGTGTGCCCGCACCGTCGGACAACCCCGCGACAGGGCTTCAGCAATGCTTGATTTTTTTGTGCACCGGTGCGATACTGACACAACTATTTACCGAATGTTTTAGGAGGATCACATGTTTGGATTTGGCATGCCCGAACTGATAATCATACTGGTCATCGTTCTGGTCGTATTCGGCGCGGGGAAGCTTCCCGAAATCGGCGGTGCCCTGGGTAAGAGTATCCGCAATTTCAAAAAGGCGTCCGAAGGGAAGGACGAGATCGAGATCAAGCCCAAGAAGGAGGGCGAGGACGACAAAAAAGCCTGATGGCGGTTTGTCGGTCCCGAATGAACTACCAAGGGGGAAAGGCCTGATGCCTTTCCCCCTTTTTTTCTCCCCGTTTTCCCAGGACGGAAACTAGGACGCCAGGTATTCGGCGATCTTCTCCGCAAGCGTGCTGTAGATGCGGCGGCACTCGTTCTCGTCCTTCTCCAGCAGCGTGACGCGGAACCCCTGCAACGGGGTGGAGAACGAGGAGAGCGGCACGACGCAGATGCCGGTTGCCGCCAGGATATGGTAGACGAAGCGCTTGTCCGGGGAGACGCCGGGCTGGTTGACCAGGCCGTTCACCAGGTCGCGCACCTCGCTGTTGGCGATGGGGACCGACTGGCGGTTGGTCAAAAGCCCCTCCTTGAACGCCACGGCCATGTAGAATGCGCCGTTGGTGCGGTTGACCTGGAGCTGTGGCACCTCTTTGAGGAAGTCGTAGGTAATGTTGCTCATCTTCTCGTAGCTGGCGATGCGCTCCGCCAGGTAGCCGGCGTAGCCGGGGTGCTGCATGATGGTGGGAATCACGGTCTGGGGCAGGGTCGTGGAACAGACCTCGTTCATCTTGCTGGTGAGGATCAGGTTGACGTATTTCTGGAACTGCTTGTCCTCGTGGCCGTTGTAGACCTCGATCCAGCCGCAGCGCGAACCGGGCCAGGGGAATTCCTTGGAAATCCCCTTCAACGAGATGGCCGGAACATCGCCGATCACGTCGCAGATCGGCACGGCGGTTTCGCCGTTGTACACGATGTTCGTGTAGACCTCGTCGGCGATGATGAACAGGTTGTGCTCCCGGGCCACCGCCACGATCTCGCGCAGCGTCTTCTCGGTATAGACCATGCCGGTGGGATTGTCGGGATTGATGATCATGATGGCGCAGATGTTGGGATTGTACTTGATATGGTTGCGCAGGTCATCCAGATCGGGATACCAGTTGTCCTCGGGCTTGAGCCGGAAGAGGGCGGGAGCGGCATGGGCATGGCCGATCTCCCCCAGGGTATGGGTCGTGTAGGAGGGGGAGGGCATCAGCACGCGGGCCTCGGGGCGCAGGCAGCCATAGATCTTGGCAATGGCGTCCCCCAGGCCGTTGAAGAAGATGATGTCCTCCGGGGTGATCTGGGCTCCGCCGCGCCGGTTGGTCATGTCGCAGATGAACTCGCGGGTTTCCAGCACGCCGCGGGTGTGGCAATAGCCCCAGGTGGCATCGTCCGCCACCGCCTTGGCCACGATCTCCTTCATCCAGGCCGGGATCGCCTCCCCTTTGACGATCGGGTCGCCGATATTCTCCCAGTTGATCTTCACGCCGTGGTTTTGCAGCTTTTCAGCCACGTTGACAATATTGCGGATCTCGTAGGTCAACTCCCCCGTCCCGGGGCTTACCAGATCGATACGCATAGCTGTCTCCTCTCAATGTATAGGTACATGCATCTCTATCATCGCAGTCATTCCCGCCTGGCCGCGAACGGGGCGGCCAGGCGCGACACAAACAAAAAAGCCGCGGGCTTCTCTGCCCACGGCTGGTAAAGGTATTCCGATCATATTCATGATCACCGGGCAGAACTCACTCCAGCGGCGTCGCTCGCCGCGGCGCTGATAGCTCGTGCTGCTGCAATGGCGGTCATCATGGTAAACATAGGTTTTTTTCTATACCACACCCAACCTGTGAGCGTCAATGTTTTTGTGAGCCGGGGTCCAGGCCCACGGAGATCAAAAGCCGCCCATCCTCATCCCGCCAGCGCAGCCAGCCGAGGGTGCTCTGGTCCGGCATGGCCAGCGCCCAGTCGCCGTCCAGCTTGACGACCCTGAAAGGCTGCTTCGCCAGCGCCGGCAGCGCCAGAGGCAGCTTGCCCGGTTGCCGGAATATCTGGTAATACTGCTTGCGCAGTCCGGGCAGCAACCGGCACGACCGCCCCTTCAGCATGGTGTTCCACGACTGGAAAGCCCCCCGTTGCCGCGGTTCCAGCCACCCCTGTCGGCCCGCGTCGTCATAGGCAACCCGCAACCACTCCCCTTTGCGGGCCGTCACGATCAACGGCACCCCGGAAGCGTTTCCCGTGAAGAGCCACTCGTAGGAAGGTGGGCGGCCGCTGTCCAGGGCCCCCATGCGCCGGACGGCCGGCTCCTCGTACAGATAAAGCGGCTCCTGCCGGCTGCCGTCTCCGCCGTGCTCGACCGCCAGGAGCAGGACGCCGATGCCGCTGTACGGGCGCATCTGCTGCTGGGAAATCGCCGGGCTGGCCCCCAGAAGCAGCAGGGCCAGCGCCAGGGCGCAACTCTTCATCGCCGAGAGCCTCACCTTGTGAAGAGTTCTCTCAGCCGTTCCAGATACGCAGGCGCTCCGGGCTCATCATCGCCGGGCGCCCACGCCGCCTTCTCGGCGTCGCCGAGCGGCAGGTAGGGTCCGGCCTTGGCCTCGTAGAAGACCGTTCCCGGCTCGAGGCTCACCGCCGTATGATAGGTGCCGGAGGGGATGTCGGCGGCAAGGGTGCCCTGTTCCCGCGAGAGCAGGACCGTTTCCGCAACGGCCCCGTCGTCGGCAAAGGTGACGATGCCCAGCGTGCCGCTCATCAGGATGAAGGCCTCGTCTTTCTCCGGGTCCAGGTGGCGGTGGGGGCGGATGTACGTGGCCGGTTCGACGGCATTCAGGAGGCGATGGCATCGGGACTCGTCACGGCGATGGATGTTGTGATTCTTGCGCAGGCGCGGGGAGGTGCGGGCTTGTTCGGAAAGTTGGCGCAGCAGGTCGGTGGTGACTATCTTCATCTATCCCCTTCTCCATGATTCGCAAGGCCTGCGTCCCGCCGCAACCACAGAGGCGGGCAGAAGAAACCTCAACAGGGATGAAGGGGATACACCGGATAAAAATCATCCTGCGCATCCCCTCCACACCTGTTGAAAACCTTGTTTTTTTATCTTGCGCCTCAGCGGCGCCGTTTCAAGGACTCTGGCTCAGCGATCCACCAGGGCGAGCTGGTTTCCGTCAAAATCGGCGACCACCGCCATCTTGCCCCAGGGGCTCGACTCCAGCGGCTCCACGAAGGTCACGCCGCCGACCCGCAAGGATTCGCACAGCGCCTCGATCCCTTCAACCCGCAGGGTGATGCCGGTATGGCGTCCCACCAGCCGGCGGGCATCTTCGTGCAGCGCCAGGGACACGCCCAAGGTGGCGGGCGCCCCGGGAAAGAACTCCATCATCATCTCGCTCTGCCCGGCAACCGGCAGGCCGAGCAGCTCGGCGTAGAACCGTTTGGCCTTGGCCAGATCGGTGACGAAGACCACGACATTTTTCATCGTTACGGCCATGAAAACCCCTTTTCCCCCGATGGCCGGTCAGGCCTTCTGCGACAGCCGGTGCACGCACTCCACCATGTGGATGGCGTTCTCCGGGGGGACCGTCGGCAGGATACCGTGCCCCAGGTTGAAGATGTGCCCCGGCCGGCCGGCGTTTTCGTCCAGGACCCGCTTGACCTCCGCCTCGATGACCTCCTTCGGCGCGTAGAGCACGGTCGGGTCCAGGTTCCCCTGCACCGCCATCCCCTGGCCGAGCACGTCACGCGCCGTGCCCAGGTTCACGTGCCAATCCAGCCCCATGACGTCGCCGCCGGCCTTTTTGACCGATTCCAGCATGGCGCCGGAGCCTTTGACGAAGTGGATCACCGGCGTTTCCAGCCGGTTGAGGCCGTTAATCAGCTTGGTGGTATAGGGAAGGACATAGGTTTCGTAATCCGACGGCGACAGGATGCCCCCCCAGGTATCGAATATCTGGATGGCCTGGGCCCCGGCCTTGATCTGGGCGTTGAGATATTCCATATCCATCATGGTGATTTTTTCCATGAGGGCCGCATAGACATCGGGCGCGGCGTACATCATACGCTTGATCTGGGCGAAATCCTTGGACCCCTTGCCTTCCACCATGTAGCAGGCCAGGGTAAAGGGAGCACCGCCGAAGCCGATCAACGGCACCTTGTTGGCCAGCTCACGGCGGAGGATCCTGATGGTCTCCAGGACGTAGGGCACGTCCTGCTCCATCTGCGGGATGCGGAGCTGCTCCACGTCGGCCATGCTTCTGACCGGGTGTTCGAACACCGGCCCCGGCACGAAGTCCAGCTTCATCCCCATCGGTTCCACCGGCGTGAGGATGTCGGAGAACAGGATGGCGGCGTCAACCCCCAGGATGTCCACCGGTTGGATGGACACCTCGGCCGCCAGTTCCGGCGTTTTGCACAATTCAAGGAAGGTGCATTTCGAGCGCACCGCCATGTATTCCGGCAGGTAGCGGCCCGCTTGGCGCATCAGCCAGACCGGCGTACGGTCCACCGGCTTACCCCAACAAGCATCGAGAAAACGTGTATTCATATCATCTCCCTGAACGTGATGACTGCAGGTAAAACTGTAAAATAGAGGGGGATTTTAGTTCGACACCACCGGAAAAGTCAAATCAATTTGCGGTTGCGCCGCCCCGGGGCGCCAATCACCGCTCTCCCTCCACCAGAAAGAAATGGCCATTCAGCTCCACCCGGTCGCCGGGGCGGAGCTTGCGCCCCCGGCGCACTTCGACGGCGCCGTTCACCCGCACCAGTCCCTCCCCGATGATCAGCTTCGCCTCTCCGCCCGACCCCACGGCGTTGACCGCCTTGAGAAAGCTGTCCAGCTTGATGTGCTCGCCCGTAATCTGAAAAGACATGTATCCCTTTCCCGCCGCCCCGGACGGCACGCGCGGCGCCAGATGCGACAAAAGGCGAAAGCGGGCGCCCGGAGGGCATTCGAATGTATCTGTATCCGGTGTATCTTGAATATGGAGCGACTCAGGAGGCTCCACGCGTCTTGGAGTATACCATAGCGCGGTTTTCGTAAAGAGTACAGGAGAGACCGTCATGGGGCGCAGGCACATGAGGCTGCCGCAGCCCCATAACCGGGTATCTCCCGGTCATCCCCCGGGAAATCCGTACCGGGTGCCGGCGCCATCATATCTGAAAAACTCCAAGGTCTTCCGTGCGTTATCCAGTTTCTGCCGGAGTATTCTCAATTCGTCCACCGTATAAACCGCCCTTCCTTTGGCAATTTCATTTTGCAGCCTCTCGATCCGCTGTTGAAGCGTATCAAAACCATTGCCGCACTTGACGGCAAGCAGCAGGCACTCATCCTTTGCCGGGCCGGACTCCTTCTCCCCACCACCCGGGGAGCCGCCTTCACCACCACCCAAGACCGAACCTTCGCTGCATGCCATTATGGCTGCCGCCAGGACAGGAATAAACCGTAACCGTCTCATGATGGGCCTCCAGGACTCTTGATCCTCACCAAAAACAAGAGGCTGTACAGCGTGATGCCGTACAGCCTCTTTCGTCCGTTGCTTACCGGGTTACCGGGGGGCGGGGCTCCTGCCGCTGCCACGTCTAACCGCCGCTGTTTTCGTTGATAAGCTCGAATTGCCTGTTGTAATCATCCACCTGTTCCCTCAGTTTCTGCAGCTCTTCCGACGTGTACACGTCCGTTCCCCGGCCGATTTCCCTGTTCAGTCGATCAATCCGTTCCTGGATGGAATCAACGTCCTTCCCGCAGTTCATGGCAACCAGCAGGCATTCATCCTTCGTCCCTTCCTGCGCCTGCGGAATCTGCGACTCCATTGATCCCATGTTTCCTTCATCGGCAAGGATCGGCACAGCCGAAAAGAGCATAGATGCCGCGATTATGGTCATCGTTCTCGCTATGCTGTTCATGGCTTACCTCCTCTCAACTTGTTGGTACTTCTTATGGTTGTATAGTACCCAATCCGATTTTAAATGTAAATGACTTTGATTGTTATTTTCAATTAATCCCATTCCCCGGCACTGCACCGTAATACCCTGACACGCACAGAGGGGGCGCGCGTCATTCGCGTGCCCCCTCCCCTTTGCCGCCATTACAGCGTCATTGTTTACGCCCCACGGGCACCCGACTGCCGAGCCTGCGCCAATCTTTCCAGTATACTCTCAATAATTATTTTAAACAGGCTATTATCTGGACAAATTGATGCTATACTATAATCAGCAGGAAGGAAGTACAAACCAGGGAAAGGAGGCTTACTACTTTATGGAAGACACTCCGCCGGGCTGGTTTCCGAAATAGAAGGCGCAGGTACCCCGATTGCAGCACACATCGGGTAACAGCTTGAAAAGCGATCAAAGACACACCCAAAAGAGAAGCCCACCGAACGACATGGTGGGCTTTTCATCTGCCGGGAAGACTGTCCGAGCTTAAAAAAGAGCCACGTCACGCGACATGGCTCTCTCTATTTGAACTGCTGAAAAGTGAATTACTTGGCAGCAGGAGCAGCTTCGGCAGCAGGGGCGGCTTCTTTCTTTTCGGCTTTGGCTTTTTTGGCTTTCTTCGCTTTTTTCGCCTTCTTCACTTCCTTTTTGGCAGCAGGAGCGGCTTTTTCGGCCGGAGCGGCAGGGGCGGCCGGAGCAGCGGCGTCAGCAGCAAAAACGACGGCAGAGAAAGACAGGGCAACGATTGCGGCTACGATAGTGGAAAGAACTTTTTTCATTTTAGATCTCCTCGTTCGGAAATGTGGTGCTGCCAAGGACATTGCAGAACGGGTGCCAATACCAAAAAATTCATATCATACTGCAATCAAAGAGATAATTTGTCGAGGCGCCCAAAGTCGCCGGAAAAGCGCACCTCGTATAAGCCCGCCGCCACCTTGAATGAGGTATCCGCCCATCCTCGCCGAGTGCCCCGGCCCCGGTCCGGACGCTGCCGCCCGTTACGGGGCGTTCACCGGCTTGAGCGGTGGCACCCGCCCGGTAACGGGCGCACCGGCGGTAGGCGCTGTGGGGCATGCGGCTCCCTGCGGGGATCAGGCTAACATCCCGCCGTTTTCTTGAAGATCTTGCTGCTGTTCTTGCCGCCTTCCTTCTCGAACTTGCAGCGGATCTCGTCGCCTTCGACGATACGTTTGTCCTTGAACTTGTCCAGGGTCAGGTCGTCGGTAACCACGATGGTTACGCTTTCGCCGCTCTTATTGTCCTTGAGGGTTGCCGTAGCCGATTTGCCGTCGGCGGCCATTTCGATTTTGGAGATGACGCCGACCATCTTGACATCTTCCGCACTGGCGGTGGACACGATCGTCAGGGTGGTGAACGCCAACAAGGCCGCCATGACGACGGCAGAGAGAACCTTTTTCATATGCTTGCTCCTTTTACGATGTGTGGTTCCGTGCCCCGCTAGCCGGGATCAATTCGGGCCGGCAAAAAAACCGGGGGAGTGGGAGGCACGGTTCCACTCCCCCGGTGTGCTGCCCGCATCATGCGCGGGCATTTCGAACCTGTCAGAAATGCACCTCGAAGGTCGCATACACGTTATGGGCGTATTCCAGCGGGGTGGTGGTCATCATCTGGCCCTTCACCTCGGAGATCTTGACCGGTGCGCCGACCCAGTTGTTGCTGCCGGTGTATTCGAAGTCGTAGTACTGGTACCCTACGCGGAAAAAGGTCTTGCTGAAGTAGGAGGAAACCGGTTTCAGGTTCAACTCCTGGATAACGTACCCTTCATACACGTTGCCGCGGGTTCCGACCTTCGAGGTCCACATGTCGTCGGCGGCAGGGGCAAAGGTGATCCAGTCCTTGGAGCCGTGATTGTACTCGAAGCCCAGCTTGGTCTTCGACGGCAGGTCGTAGCGGACGCCGGCGGATACGGCCCAGCCGGTTTTGCTGGTCGGGGCCTCAGGATTGAAGAAGCCGCCGCTCATGAGCCCCTGGAAGCCGAACTGCGCGGAAACGTTGCTGTTGGGATGGGTGACGCTCAGGGCGGCGTCGGTGAAGAAGTTCAGGTCGCCCGGGCCGACCTTCTTGAGCGTGCTCATGGCACCGGCGCCCCACCAGTCGATATCGCCCAGGTTGGTTTTCGGCGCGGTGCTGCCGAAGTAGGTGTTGCTCATGGTCGGGGCATCGAAGATATTGAAGCCGCGGTTCCACTGCAGCCAGACGCGCAGCGGGTCGGTATCGACCGGGATCACGGCGATGCCGAGCATGTCGGTATCGGCGATGGAGTTGCTGGGGGTCGAACGGAAGCCGCTCTCGAAGCCGCGGCCGTAGCAGACCTTGGCGTAGGCGCCGGGGAGCATTTCGATGTCCGGGGCATAGCCGATGGTCATACCGTCAAAGGCATAATCCACCAGGAGCGACGGGGTGCCGCCATTGCCCGGGCGTTCGTTGTTGAGACGCAGGTTGCTGGGGGCGCCGTTGGTGGAGGGGCGACGCCCGACCGAGAACCAGAGCGGCTGGTCGGCGATATTGCTCCAGGTGGCGTAGGCCCGGTCCACGTCCAGGTAGCTGCTGGAGGGGACATGGCCGAGGGTGCCGTCGAACACGCCGACGCGGTCGGCAAAGTAGGGGGCGGAGTTGCCGTTGGTGACGGCCTGGTCGTCCTGGGAGCCGAAGACCTTGTACATGACCAGGCGGGTAGTGACCGTCACGTCTTTGGTGGCCTTGACGTGGAGGTCCAGGCCGAGCCGGTTGGTGTAGAGGGTGGCGTTCTCCGGTTTGTAGGAAGGAACCGTTACCGCGTAATTGCCCAATCCTTGCAGCATGGCCTGGTTTGCTCCCAGAAAGGCAAGGGCCTGATTGTAGGTCTTGACGTTTGCCATAGCCTGGGAAAACGACGTCATCCCGGCAATGGCACCGGCCCACTGCTGGGTGGCGGCAGCATCGCCCGCCGCCACGGCATTGAAATACCCCTGCTGCATCTGGCTTTGGGCGTTGCTGAACGTGGCAGTCACGTCGGTAAACGGTTTGGTGCGGCCACTCAGGTAGTCGTAGCGGAAGCGGTAATCCCCGCCGATGGTCAGCCATCTGCCGATGGATTTGTCCTCCACCTTCTTGACCGAACCCTTCAGGGTTTCGATCTCCTTGTACAGTTTGTCGACCTTTTGCAGCAGCTCCTCATCGGCGGCCTGCGCCGGGAGAGGCAGGCTCATCCCCGCAACCAACCCGGCCAAAAGCATGGACAGCATTCTGTTCTTCACGGTCTCCTCCTTTTTGTGTGTACTGTGGCGGCACGCGACGCGCCGCCGTTTTCCCGTTCCACTGCGCGGTTTACGGCCAGTTTCGCCTTCCCCCCCCTTCCCGCGTGTCTGGCCCCCTTGAACTTTTTTTGCCGCATTGTATCATTTTATATGAATAGTGAAACATTTCTTTAAGTGTATATATAAAATGTTGAATTAAGCAAAAAAAATGCCCATAATGTGGACCGCTCCCCTTTACATTGCAACATATTGATATTTGAATATTTATGATGGTGCGGCGGCAGTCGGAGGCGTACCGCCATCCGGCACGAGCCGTGAAAGCGCTGCCGCCTTTTCCCCGACACCGGTGAAACCACCGGGCCACCACCCATAACCCGTCGTGAGGAGGTGCTTGATGAACATGTCGGCAATGAGCCTGGCGCTGGTGCTCTGGATTCTTGCCCCTCTGACCGCCTGGCCCCTGGACAGTTGCCGGGAATGCCACGAAGACGGTCAGACGATGAAAAAACTGGGATATCCCGGTTTTACGGTCACGCAGAAAGAGGTGGCAGCCCAAAGCGGTATGCCGGCCACCTGCAGCGATTGTCATCGGGGCAACCCGTCCACCCGCGTGCCGGGCGAGGCCCATCGGGGCATGGGGCGCCTCATGCCGGTGGCCCGGAAAGGCTTCGCCGTCATGACCAGTCCCCGCAGCTACCCGCTGGAATTCGGCGCCGCCCCCGCTTCCCGCCTGATCGTCAGTACCGACAAGGGGGGGAAGAAGGTCAGGGACGCCTCGGTGACCGCGCTCCTCTACCATGACAAGCGGGGCGACACCCTGTCGCAGAATTTCGCCATGATGGAACAAACCTGCGGCGCCTGCCACCAGCAGGAGTTTGCCGAATTCAGCCGCAGCACCATGGCGCAGAACGGCAAGCAGAGCCAGTACGGGGGGTGGCTTGACGTTGAGCGCGGGCCGCACAACTGCGGCCCGTGGTTCGAGGGGAACGTGAGGGCGATGCGGGGGGCAACGGCGCAGCCATTCAGCGACCAGGCCGCCGCCCTGGGGCAGAAGAGTTGCAGCACCTGCCATGTGGGGTGCCTGGACTGCCACTACGCCCCCCAGCCCAAAAGCGGGACCGACCCGGCCAAAGGCGTGCACACCTTTGTCAAGACCCCCGCGCCGGAGAGCTGCTACGGCAACGGCCGCGCTTCGGTCTGCCATGCCGGGCCGGAGGACCGCCGCCGCGGCGCCGGGTACTTCGGCGGCAGTTTCTCCTTTCCCGAAGGTGGAACGCCGGATGTCCACGTGGCCGCCAAGGTCGGCTGTCTCGATTGTCACGAAAGCAGCAAAAGCAATCCCGCCATCGGCCACGCCATGGTCAGGCGCCAGGCCCGGGACTCCTGTGTCCGCTGCCACGGGGAGATCGTCAGGAACCATGCCGCTTCCCGGCACAGAAACCTGACCTGCGAAGCCTGCCATATCCGCAACGTGGGGGGCTACCAGGGGACCTACTGGGGGCCGGGCAAGCTGGCCGGCGCAGCAACCCCCTATTTCAAATTCAAGGCCTATTACGGGATCATGGCCGATCCTTTTCTGATCAAAGACCAGAAGGGACGCTGGATTCCGGTCAAACCGTTCCCCATGGCGGTCATGAACCAGACCTCGTCCCCCTTCAAGCCGGGGCTGCACTGGCGTTTCCCCGTTGACCTTCCCGACCTGAAACGCACGGACGACGCCTGGGCCTATGTGGGGCTTTTCGACGGCCTGCCGGAGAACAACAAGGCCCTGCTCTGGATCCAGTTGGACAAGTTGTCCCACAAGTACGGCAAAAGCCGCGGCTGCGACTCCTGCCACGGCGACCTCCGAGGCGTGCAGCGCCAGCAGGTGGCCTGGGAGTACAGCGATCCCGGCGCACTCCCCTTCACCGGCAGCCACGAGGTGCTGGCCGACGCGAGCGGCCTGTTCATCCGCGCCATCCGTTCGGAGAAGATCGAACTCGAACCGGGGTACACCCTGTCGGCCCTGGCCCCCTGGGTCTACCTGAAGGATGCGTGGCAAGTGAAGGGGGATTTCTCCCTCCCCCCCATCAGGGACCGGAAGGGGTATGCCGCGGTGAAGGCAGACGCCGCGATGGCCGGGAAGCGCCATATTAGCCACTGAAATAATATTCATAAATTTGTATTGACATATATATAGTATTTTGTATATTTGTGAAAATTTCTGTCTCGGAGGGGACCATGAATCTCAAGTTGTTGGCAGCGGCGGCAGTACTGTGGGGGCTATCCGGCATCGGCCAGGCGGCGGAGCATCCCGGGCGCGACTACATCGAAAAGAACGGGTACAAAGGTCCCGCCACCTGCGAAGAGTGCCACCAGGGGACCGCGCGCAAGTTTCTGGAAACGGTCCACTGGAAGCACGCATCAAAGGTGGACAACGTGGACAACCTGGAAGCCGGCAAGGAATACGGCATGAAAAACCGTATCTACACCATGTGCAACGGCAACGACATCGTCAACAACCTGAAGGAGATCCCGGTGAACGCCGCGGGCAAGACCAAGTACACGGGATGCAACACCTGCCATCCGGGAAACCACCTGAGCGATGTGGGGAGCACGGGTCCCGAAGCCGAGGCGGCCATCGACTGCCTGATCTGCCATTCATCGGCCTACGATTTCAGCAACCGCAAACCGTACAAGGATGACAAGGGGCGGATCGTCATGGGGCAGGACCGCAGCACCAAGGCGGCACTGGCCATTGCCAAGCCCAGGGTCAAAAACTGCATGGTCTGCCACGAAGCGGCCGGCGGCGGCGTCTATATCAAGCGCGGCTTCGCCTTTACCGCGGCGAACGATGTGCACGCCGCCAAGAAGATGGAATGCGCGGACTGCCACAAGGCCAGGGATCACCGTTTCCCCACCGGCTATGACCCCAACAACTGGGCCAATGACGGCACCCGGCTGACCTGCACCACCTCCGGCTGCCACCCGGAGCGCCCCCACAAGGATGACGACTACAACCGCCATGCGGCGCGGATCGCCTGCCAGACCTGCCATATCCCCAGGACCGGCGGGGCGAGCGCCAAGGATTTTACCAAGTGGGAAAAACTGGCCAACGGATTTTACGAGCCTGCAACCCTGAAGAAGGAAGCCAACGAGACGGTCCCGGTGTACGCCTGGTATAACAGGACCGTCCGGAATGAGCCCCATTTTATCGGCCCCAAGGGGAGCAGGGGGGACGCGGCCAGCAAGATCTACCCCTTCAAGATCTTCCAGGGCAAGGCCTACTACGACAAACTGACCGGCAACCTGCTTTCCATGGATTTCGCCCAACCCATGGCCAACGGCGACACCCTGGCCGGGGTGGCCTCGGCGGCCAAAACGCTGGGGATCAAGAAGTACCAGGCGGAGCCGGGCTGGCAAACCGTCTATTTCTCCAGCAGCCACCTCGTGACCAAGACCAAGGCGCTCAGTTGCGAGAATTGCCACATCGTCAACGGCGTGCTGAACTTCCGCGCCCTCGGTTACAGCGAAGCGGAGGTCGCGAAGCTGACCTCTCCGGAATTGTATCTGGAGAAGATGCTCAAGAAGCAGCGCGAGAACGACGATTTCTAGGACACCGATGTCGTGAAAAACCGGGGAAGCTCCGTTGCTCCGGCGGCTGGCCGGGCGTTGCGTGCCCGCTGATGTCATCGCCTGCCGCCGCTTCCCGAAGCTGGCCGGCTCGGAAACGAGCCTTGTTCGACACCTATGGCGCTCAAATGGGGAAACAATGTGCAACGCTTTTGTTGCGGTTGACTTCTCCCAAGCTCAGTGCCATGGTCTGGCAACCTTCATTTGTATGCCGTACCAGACCCCCCAGGCGATCAGCCCGCCTGGGGGGTCTCCTATTAGCCAATCCCGGTGAGCGCACTTGAGGGAAAACCACACCGTAGCGAGGCCGCATTCCTGTGACCATTACCCAGCTTGTAGAACTGATCCGGCATATGGAGGAAGAACACAACTTTTTCAACCGAAAGCCAGGACAACGGGTGGTGAAACAGCTAACCCCGCACATCAGCATGCGGGGCGCCGCCAGGGTGGTTGGGGTGGATTTACAGGGTTACGGCTGGGAAAAAACCTTTGGCTGCGGGGAAGACCGCCACGATTCACCCCTGTCGTTGTACCATGCGATCATGGCTTTTCTGGATGCGGCCGACGGAGAAAGCTGAGATCGCCGCGCGCTGCATGTGGGGTGGCAAGGCCGGGACAACCACATATTCACAAGTAAGGATACTTTGTGCAAGTCACTGTTTTAATTGACTTACATCATGCCCGATGACATACTTCCATCTCCTCCTTCAATTGTGTGGCTGCACCAGGCCCCTTGGGAATTGCAGTCCCAAGGGGCCGTCTCTTTTCTGCAGCCTCCCCCGATCATATCGTTGCGGCAGCAATGGCGTAAAACCGCTTTTCTCCCCATGCCGTCATCTTCTTAAAATGCGCAACCCCCCCACACGGATCGTAAGCTTTTCACTATCGAAATATTCAAGCAGGGGGATCAGATATTTGCGTGACAGACCGGTAACAGCGCGGTATTGGGGGGGGTTATTTCACCGTTGTCTTTCAGGAGGGATACCAGTTTGTCCCGTAAGCCGCTCAAGACCTCACCCGAATAGAACAAATTATCGGAGACCCGTACCGCAGCGCCGTTGCGCGTCAGCATGGCCATGGTATCGCGGACACACTTCTCGTCGCACCGGAAGCGCTCCATGATCTCCTTGACGGTAGGGGCTTCGATGCCCTTCTCCTGGAGAAACGACGTAATGGCCTCGCCCCGGTTGACGGCAGAACTTGCCGGACGCGAGATCTGCCCGGCCGGTTTCACAATATCCCGGTCGGGAAGCAGCTTGCCTTCGTGCTCCAACGCAAGCAGCAGCGGGGTATAGAAGCGCTGGTCGCTCCTTTGCGGCAGACGTGTTTTGAGCTCTTCCTTTCCTATCCCGCTTTTCAGCGGATTGGCCGTCACATAGGTGGTCACCGCGTCCAGCAGCACCTTTTTGAGCGTTGCAAAGGCCCCCCGTCCCAGCAGGATTCTCGGTTCGCGGGACATTTGGACGATGTCGCCGGCGGACAGCAGCGCCGCGAGTGCTGCTTCAGCCGCTTTCCGGGGGATACCGGCCCGCAGCAGGACATCTTCGAACGCAATTCCGGACAGCAGGCTCTGCCCAACGAGCAACGAGATGATGCGCTGGTGTTCCCGGTTGTCCAGGGAAGAGAGCAGTTGCACGGCTTCTCCGTTCCGCCGCCGGCGCCGGGGCGGAAAGGGGTCGAGCACCACGCCTCCCCCCACGGTCGCGGCAGGCGACGCGGTGCGCAGGATATAGCTGTCGCCAGAAACCAGCAGCACCGGTTCATTCAGGCGCAATTGCACGTATGCGCTCTCCCCGGGCTGCAGGGTATTGCGGTCCAGCAGGATTACCTGGGCCTGCACTTCATACGTGGCCGAATGAAGACGTACGCAGGCCCGGTGTTTCAACTCGCGGGACGCCGCCGCCAGATAGTCGAGGCGGGCATCCACGATCCGGGTTGTCCGGAACACGCCGCGGGGCGTGACCACATCCCCCCGATGCACCTCATCCAGGTCCACGCCTTGCAGGTTGACCGCCAGGCGCTGGCCGGCCAGGCCGTTATCGACCGTGCACCCATGGGCCTGTATGCTGCGCACCCGCCCCTCTCTGCCCGTGGGCAGCACTGCCAACTCGTTTCCTACGGCAATCTCCCCGGACAACAAGGTGCCGGTCACCACCGTGCCGAAACCGGCCACGGTAAAGACCCGGTCTACGGGCAGGCGGAAATGCCCTTCGCGCCGTTTTCCGGAAGCAATGTCCGCCAGGAGTGCCAGCTCTCCCTTCAGCGATTCGAGGCCCGCGCCGGTGCGCGCCGATACCGGTACGACCGGGGCGTTTTCCAGGAAACTGCCGGCCACGAATTCCCGTACCTCTTCGGTGACAAGCTCCAGCCATTCCCTGTCCACCATGTCGCTCTTGGTCAGGGCCACCAGGCCGCTTTTGACCCCCAAAAGCCGCAGGATATCCATGTGCTCCCGCGTCTGGGGCATGATCCCCTCATCGGCGGCGATCACCAGCATGACCATATCCATGCCGCCGACGCCAGCCACCATGGCGCGGACAAACTTTTCATGCCCCGGCACATCGACTATCCCGAATCTGATCTCCCCGGGAAGTTCCAGGTGGGCAAACCCCAACTCAATGGTAATGCCCCGTGCCTTTTCCTCCTTGAGCCGGTCGGTGTCGATGCCGGTCAAGGTCCGCACCAGCGAAGTCTTGCCGTGGTCGATGTGGCCTGCCGTGCCGAGTATGAGGTGCTTCATGGGCTGCATCCCCGGATAAAGAACGAAATGTCCGACGCGGGTTCATTGAAAATCGTAACGACCGCGTGACGGGTGCCGCGCCCCCCACCCGGTGCATTCCCGATCATTTTTCCATCTTTTGGCGATATATGTGACATGACTCAAAATTGCCGCCGCAAAACGTGATGATGTTGGCGATCGTTCTGCTGGATATGATGTAGCAATAGCATTCGGGGGAAGGCTCCTGGACGAAATCGCAGAGCAAAGGCTGATCTGCTGCGACGTTGGGATTTTTTTGCGGGAGCGTCATTGGTGTGTACCCACATGTTACGTGGCCAGAAAATCAGCCAAGACGCGGTCATGCGTCTCGATATGTTCAAGCCAGAGTTGGCGAATGGCACTCAACTCCGCGGCTGATACCTGCCGTCCTTCCCGGAAACGGTGACGCAATTCGGCAGTTTTGGCGCAGACGGACTGGTGGCTCCGGCCATGCTGCATGGCCTGGGGGAAGTCCACGGCAGCCATGGAGGCGTTTTCACTGCCCACATGCTCCAGGACGGCGTCCAGCAGCAGATCGAAGTCTGCCCTCAAATCTTTTTCAGGCTGCCGGAGAAGTTGCGAAAACAGGGCGTCCAGAGGGTCTATGATGTTTTTGTACCGGCTGTCGCAGGTGGACGCCCTTACAGCAAGATGTTTGGTTGCAACGTGAATGTCGGAAAAGGGTTGCTTACGTTGTCTATAGTCAAAAGATTCCATAGCCGGCTGTTCTCATACCAAAATTTGGGGGGATTTCTCCCCCCCATTGCATGAAGGAGGCTCATTTTATGAGCCTTGTGAAGCCATTTTTTAAGCGGCAGCTCACGGTCAGGCTTGGCGGAAGCACATGGGAATCGAACCCACCAGGGAGATTTCTCATCCCCCTCACCGGTTTTGAAGACCGGGCCACCCACCAGCGATGGTAGTGCTTCCGTTGTAAGCCAGGCTGCCACCTTCCCAGCAGTTGCCATCAGGCCAGACGGAATTGCCCGACAAGCCCTTTTAGTTCATCGGCCAAACCGGACAGCTTGTCGGCGGCCTCGGTGGATCTATGGGCCGATTGGGCCGTCACCTGTATGACGTTAGTAATCTGATGCATGTTATTGCTTATTTCACGACTGGTTGAGCTCTGTTCCTCGGCTGCCGTGGCAATCTGATTTATCTGCCCGGTCACTTCGTTGACTTGGTCGAGGATTTGTTGCAAGGCGCTCCCCGATCGTGAGGCCTCAACAGTTCCCGCTTCCACCTCTCGCACTCCCTCTTCCATGGAGTCAACCGCCAGTTTGGTTTCGTTTTGTATAACCCGTATCATCTCGGATATTTCTTTGGTCGCGCGGGTCGTTCGCTCGGCAAGAGCCCGGACCTCATCGGCGACAACGGCAAAACCACGTCCCTGCTCCCCGGCTCTAGCGGCCTCGATGGCTGCATTGAGTGCCAGTAGGTTGGTCTGATCAGCGATCTCCTCGATGGTACCAACAATGGCACCTATTTCGTCGGAACGCGTTCCCAACCCTGCGACCTGACGCGCCGTTTCATGAACCCTGACGGCAATTTGCTGCATGTTGCCAACCGTCAGCATGACAACCTCAGAACCATTGGAGGCCAGTTGGCTGGCATGGTGCGAATTCCCGGCAGCGGCATTGCAATTGTCGGCAATATCATGGGAGGTTGCCGCCATTTCTTCACCCGCCGTTGACACAATGGCAGCCTGGGAGGCCACCTCTTCGGTGCCGGCAGCGATTTGAGCGGCCATATCATGCAACCCAGCGGATGCGGAAGCCACATCATGGGTGCTTCCGGCGACCCTGAGCATGACCGTTTGAAGCTTATCGACAAAACGGTCAAAATAGCCTGCAGCCTCGCCGATTTCATCGTTTGCCGTAATGTTCAACCTGACCGTCAGATCTCCTTCTCCCAGGGCAATATCGTGCATCATGGTCACCATCCGCCCCAAGGTCTGCAGCGCCTTGCGGACAAGCATGAAGGATATGAGCGAAAAGACCGATGCAAGAATGGCGGCTACGCCCGCGATGATATATTTCAGGTGGTCATAAACAGCCAGATATTCTTTCTGCTTTTGCCCCACATAAATAATTCCGACGACCTGCCCTGCCGCATTTTTTAATGGATCGTAGGCGGCGAACTGGGGAATACCATCAATCAATATTTCTCCCCGATGCCGTTTTCCCTGTTTGACGACCGTCTCGTAAACGGCACCGATAAGCTTCTTGCCTACGGCACGGCTGCCATCTGGGTTCAACTTAGTGGTGGCCACGCGGATATCGTCCATGAATATCGTGACCTCTACACCAAAGAGCTCCTTAACTTTGTCCGGCAGTTCAGAATTGTTATTGAGAACATAACTACCCTGCATGAGCTTGCCATCGGCGACCCGTAATTCACCACCTCCTTTCAATTTCAACAATTCGCGAAAGACATTCATGCAGACATCCATATCCATTGCGGATTGATGCTTAAGCTCTTTTTGCATTTCATAAAGACACAGAGATGACGATGCCGCTACAGACATCAACACAATCACTACATTGGCTATTATGAATTTATGGCTCAATTTCATAGTGTCAGTCACCGGCGCATGAGTTTTAACAACGTGTAATTTTGGAACTATTCTAACAGACCCACTATCTCGTCGGCTCCATGTTTGGCTCAAGGCACCAATGTTTCATCGATAAGAGATTGGGGAAAGCGAGAGAGACTGGCAACGATATATCGGTCACGAAGAGGTGCCTGAGACACATATTCACTATATATAACGTGTCATAGACAACGGTTGAATGTTTGTTCAGTCGTCCTGATCTTACCGCAATCGGGCACTTCTGCTGTGTAGAGTATTTGAGAGTGACTCTATGTACATGAGTCACTCTCAAATATATTAATACCCGCTAAAATACATATTGAAGAACCAATCGCGTCGTATACGGATTATCAGGATCCGTAGCTGAATTATTAGTATCTTTGACAGAATTTTTGTAATAACCACCTAAAAATACATATGCTGCCTGTACTTTTGCACTAAGATTCTCATATATTTTATATTTAGCTTCAAAGTTTATCTCAGTTCCAATATAGTTTGTTGCGTTCTGCATATTGTTGCTTTTGTCAGTCGGTTTGAGTGCATTGGTATGCGCTGCCCAGGCAGCACCAGCATTGGCAGATGCAAAAAGTTTCGGCGTAATATTAGCATCATAACCAAGCGTATAGAGATAGAGCCCTTGAGAATTTACAGTATTGGTTCCATTGCCAATATTATATACTATTGCATAATCAGTAGTAGTTCCTGTAGACAAAGCGTTCCTGTTGAGCAGAATCATGGAGCTCTCATCGTAGCTGTTTATTGATGTACTGCTCCAAGTTGCGTTTAATGACTGGTTAACCCCAACCCACCCTGTCAGATGTTTACTCTTCAAAGTCGAGGCATTATTGTCATTACCAGAGGTAAAGAGCAGAGCTGTTCTCAAAGTGCCGGGGCCGACTTGCGTTTTAGCGGCTACGTTATAAGCGAAAGCGTTAAGGAAAGCACTGTCGCCGGCACTGTTAATGTTTCTGAGGACACCTCCCTGATAGGCGGCAAAACCGCTCAGTGCCACCGGGCCAACCTTGGCGTCACCAGTCAGGCCAACGGCATGGATCTGGGTAGAGGTGTCTGTCGCAGTCGTAGCAGTCGAAGAGAGATAGAGAGGGCGACCATCGGCATAGAGGTAGTAGACAACCCCCAACTTCGTATCTTTATTAAGGGCATAACCGAACTCGGCAACGCCGATATCCAGATTTTGATTGCCGCGCACATTTGCCTGGCTGATCGGCGTGCCGGCACTGAAGAAGGATTCGTCATAGCCACGGATGTAGGCGGTGTTGATCGCAGACGCACCAAGCGTGGTTGATGCCAGGATTCCGGCGCCATCGAAATTGAACATGATTCCTTTAATTGAGTCCTTGAATGGCTGAATCCCAGCCTTTACCCGGGTGGGGATTGAGGGAATTTTAAAATCCAGATAGACCCACTTGGTTTCAAGATTTACGGCATCAGACTCCAAGGCACCGCCTGAATTTCGAAAAGCGGCTGTCGTGGTCTGAGAAGTCGCACTTGAATTTGTTGCCGTCAAACTTCCCTGGGCTTTGTCGCCCCAGGCTGAATCAATCTCAAAAGCGGTTACCAATTTCAGATCGTCACTGGCTTTTGCCGTATAATGAAGGCGGGCACGCTGTTCAAAATAGTTGTTCGCACGAAGATTTTTCGTTGAGTTTCCAGACGGGAGTGATGGCGTAGCCCCAGATAAAATATAACCCGAGCTGGCCTGCTCATAGTTGGTAACAAAGTATTTCAACGTATAAGAACCATGAAATTCATTTTCAAATGCAAAAGCTGGCATTGCTTTAAAAGTAAACACAAACATTACACAATATAATACTGTACATATTTTATTTACTACACAAAATTGTTTCACGTTATCCCCCTTTAATTGTTATTAATACCAATTATAATTCAATTTACACCCAATTAATTATATCAAATACCTCCTTTCAAATAGTTTTAGTACGATTTAATTTGTATGTTACTATTCATGAAATCTGAGCATAAAGGCAGCAGCCAGCAGCATTCTTTGCCCTTCCATATATATGCTTCCGCAATGCCCCATCACAGAAACGTGAGGGCGCCATTGCGGCAGAGCTGGAAGCGATAGAAAATCGCCTATCTCTCGGCATTACAAATACCTCAGCAATTCGGATGCCAGACGGCCCAAAACAGTTAACATACTGATATTGATTAAATTTTTGAAGGAAGGAGTTATTGCACAGACAGTAGACAATAGCTGTTGGAATGGCAACGATGCGTCAGAGCAGAACAAAGATGCTATTTTATAATACTTTAGTATTACTATAGCTATGGCTATCATACATAACCATAGCTATGGTGCCAGATATATCCATTAGCTGCTTAAACAGTTAAAAAAATAGTTGCAATATAAAAGGCAAACATAAATATAATGTTTGCCTTTTATATTGCAACAGATAAGCAATAATATTTTGTAAAATATCACATAAAATTAATTCGTATTTCAGTAAACAATCTACTGTTTTCTCGCGCAATTTTTGCCGGAATGAATACGCTTGCTGAGCCCAGGCTGAGAGATGCCAAGCATTCTAGCGGCAAGTGTCTGGTTTCCACCTGCCCTGTCTAACGCCGCCTCAGTCAGAATATTCTCAACTTCCGCATAAGTAGGTAACCGCTGGGCGCCGAGAAACGCTTGAAGGATTAAATCCTCTCCCAGCACTGTGGTATCGGAACTGAATTCCATTTCCTGCCGCAGCTCGATGAGATACTTGATCTCATCGACGGACAGCATCGTTTTATTGCGGCACACTTCATCAAAGACCATGGATCGCAGTTCACGGACGTTGCCCGGAAAAGTATAGCGAGACAATAGGGCAAGGACTTGTTTTGGGATTCCCGGGGGATGTTTCATGCCGAACTCACGCGCCGCCTCTTTTACAAAATGTTCCAGTAGCAAAGGGATGTCTTCTTTACGTTCCCTGAGTGGCGGCACGTGTATATGATGGGTCTGCAGACGATAAAAAAGATCTTTCCTGAACTCTCCAGTTTGCTGTTTTTTCAATAAATCATGATTGGTAGCCAGCACAAATCTTGCTTTTGTCCGCTTCAGTTGATCGCTGCCAACAGGATAATATTCCCCATCCTGCAAAAGCCTCAGCAGCTTAACCTGTGATGCAGGGCTTAAATCTCCAATCTCATCCAGAAACAATATTGTTTCATCCGCTTGCTCGACAAGCCCTCTGCGAAAATCATCAGCACCGGTAAAGGCACCACGCTTATGACCAAACAGGGTATCGGCAAACATATTGTCATCAAGTCCCGCTATATTTACGGAGACCATTGGCATGTCATAGCAACATGCCTTGTGGAGAGCCTTTGCGATCAACTCTTTTCCTACTCCGCTCTCGCCAGTAATCAGCACAGGTTGCTTACCAACCGATATGGCTTCCATATACTGAAAAATTGAGAACATTTTCTTGCTTGTCGTCACAATATCCGCAAACGCTTCAGGCCTTTCCAACCGATCGGTCAGCAACCTGGTGCGCACATCCTGACTTTCCCTCTGTAACTCAATTATGCGAACAGCATGCAATATCCCCGTGATAACGCGATTTGTGTCACCGGCCTTCACATAATAATCGAATGCTCCAGCTTTCATACAGCGCACGGCATCCTCAACCTGGTTTTGGCCGGTAATGACAATGACAAAAACCGATGGATAGGATTCTGAGATTGCCGAGAGAAGTTCTTCTCCCGAAATATGGGGCATCGTGAGATCGAGAAGAACGAGTCCGACCCCCTTCTGTCCTATGACATCCAATACTTGACGGCTATCTTGACACTGGATGATATTGTTGATGCCGCTCCCGTGAAGCGCCATGCTCAAAGAACGCAACCATGGCACTTCATCATCAACAAGCAAAACCGGGAAGTGGGGATAAAGACTTCTTGTCATGAGATGTCTCCGCTTTCATAAATCGGGAGTGACAAAATGGCTGTAGTGCCCTTTCCTACTGATGAATTTATGGTAAGGATTCCACCGTGGTCCTTGACGATCTTGCTGCTCACCGAGAGCCCAAGGCCTGTGCCCCCCTGTTCACGTTTTGTGGTATAAAAAGGATCGGCGATGTACTGGAGCTGATCTGAAGCAATGCCGACACCTTCATCCGTGATTTCAAGTTCAGCCATCCGATGGTCATAATCATAACGGGTCATCACGGTAATGCTTCTATCGCGACCAGCAAGAGACTGGCAGGCATTCACTATAAGATTGACAACAACTTGTTCAATGCGTTGCATATTGCCACGTATTTTAGGAATTTTCTCATCATAAGAGACAGAGAAAAAATCTGTCGATTGTTTGATTGATGTTGAAATAAGCCGTATTGCCGACTTTGTAGCTGAATTGATATCAACTATTTCATTCAATTCTGAATTATCGCGTTTACTGAAATTTTTTAAATCTTCAACAATACGTCCTACGCGCTTTGAGGCATCGAGTGTTTCACTCAATAATTGTTCCAAGTTCTCCCTTACCTCGGAATATTGCCATTTTCCAACGATAAAATCGCCATCCTTAGCAAATTTATCCTCCATAATATGCCTTATGCTTTCGTACATATCGGACAGCATAGTCACATTCAAATAAATCAAACCATTAGGATTATTGATTTCATGGGCCACGCCGGAAACGAGCGTACCAATGGCGGCCATCTTGCTTGCCTGTACCAGCTGCTCCTGGTTGCGGCGCAGCTCCTCCTCAGCCCGTTGACGCTCTTTTACCTCAAGAGAAAGTGCCGATGTGCGTTGTTCGACTTGCCTTTTCAGCATTGCGGACCAAACAAACGAGTGCAGGAGCCCGCCCAACAGGAAGAAACCGACTATCGACCCTACCTTTATGACTCGCTTTAAAGGAATGCCGCGAGGCTCAAGTACACCGAGCCATTTATCGTGAATATCCTTATATTGCCCCGTCTTTTTGAGAATCGCCATACCCGTTGCAAATCGTGCAAGCAGCTCGCGATTCCCTTTTTTAACGGCACTGCAGTACTCAATGACTTCTGATATTTCGTTAATAGGCTTAATACTGGCAAGCCCCAACTCCTGAGCGACGAATATTCCCGTCATTTTTGGAAAAAGCGCATAGTCGTAATGGCCTGAAGCCAGCAACCTCAGGCCATCGGCATAATTATCGACAAGCACGATGGAATTGCCGGTCAGCCCCTGTTCAATGGCATATTCGTGCAGCCTGCCACCCCGTAAGATTATGACCTTTTTGTCTTTCAGCTCCTTAATCGACTTAACTTTAGGCGTCCCAGATCGACCGAACAGGGAAACGTTAATTATCGTATGAGGTGGAGAAAAATCCATCAACTTTGTGCGTTCCTGCGTGTACCCCAACCCCATGAGGATATCGACTCTGCCCTGTTGGAGATCCTTCATTTTTTCGTGCCAGGGACCATACGAGAACTTTATGTCTAGACCCATCACTCTTGCAATTGCCCGATAGAGGTCAACATTATATCCGGTCAACTTCCCATTTTTATCGAGGAATTCATAGGGAGGGTAGTTAATATTGGCCCCGACAATAATAGTTTTGTTTTCTTGAACCAGATGTTCACCAGATGCATGGAGTTCTCCACAGCACGACAATGCAAGAAATATTATTGCAATAGCTTGGCATATCGCCGGCTTTATCGAAGTACACATATTCTGCATTCTCGAAATTGGGGAAATATCTGGATATACAACTGAAATTGAGCAAAGGCGTGTGTTGATTGTGGATGACGGAATATTTTTGATAAAGTTGTAGTTCACCACCAGCATCTCACTTTATAGTAGAAAATGAATCCACTAATCCTCAGCAGCGAGAGACCAAATGACATCCAGTTCGCCACAGAGTGTGGTGGATCGCAATAACTTCCTGTTTCAACCGGGAGGAATCGAATCATTAGCGTCAACAGGCCATTGATATATTCTGGGCACTACAGAACATTAAGTATGATTTTATAAAATTTTATAACATAAATCAACGCCCGCAAACGTAACAATGCTCCAAAACTGGACTATCGCGCCAGGCACCTATGGGCCACATTTACATAATTTGCACAAGGGAGCGCATGCCGGCGAAGAACCTTCCCCGGAACAACTGAACGGGAGGGTCGTACAAGACCCCCCCGCTCAACTATCAGACCGACAACGATTCTAATTTTCGATTAGCACCGAGACAGGCTTTGTTACGGTTGTGAATGTCGGCCAGATTTGCGACTGTTTTCCCGGGCCGCCCGTCACGACCAAGCGAACCTGTTCCGGCCCTGTAAACCGGGGAACCATGGTATTCGCGTCATAAGGCCCGAATTCCTTTGGTGGTTTACACAGATCAGGGGCATACATCCAGAACGGCAACACGGTCTTTTTTACAAGGTATTCCGAAGCTGATTTCTTTGTTTGAAATTCCTTATGGATAGTGTCCGCATGTTCGGGCCCCAAAAAGAGGAAGGCAAACTTAACTTTGTTTGTTATATCATACCCTTTGTCGAAGTGCGTCAGGCAGCTCGTAATACCTGTTGCAGCGCCGGCCAAGCCAGCAGCCAGGGTATTAAGCAACTCCTGCGCCTTGACACTTGTATGGTCAACGTTGTTGCTTCCCATATAAGCCGAATAGGCAGTAACAACGTTGTCGGTAGGCTTGAAGCCTTGCTCGACCGCATAGGATTGTCCCCATGGGTTCTGCTTTTCGTTTTCGCCGATGACTACAGCTACCAGATCGCCACGGCTGCCTTGCGAACTCTTGTCGATCGCAGGAGGAGTCGATCCGCCGACAACATCGCCGACCAGGTTGATAAAGTACCCAACGGCCACATTGACCGGCTGTTCACCGCCAAGCACTCCGGTTGAATAACCTATGCGCAGCTTGTCAAGTATAGGTCCGTTAATGATGACCACCGGGTTTGTCGGCGCTGTGGTCGTAGTACTTCCTCTCCAGTCATAATCCGGATGGCTGAGGGCTTTGACGACAGCCAACAGTAACGGCATATGCTCTGGCTTGCAACCTGCCATCACGCCATAAGCCGCCACAAGTTCTACGGTCAATTGCCCCATTCGTGGCGGCACAGCCCACACGACCTCATCAGGTTTGTGGGTCGTGCCTTTGAGCATTGCTGCAACTTTTTCAGGTGTAGGTGGTATTATCGGCAAGCCTATCGACCAATGCTTGTCATAGAACATCTTGTTGAGCGCCTCATAGGTCCCCTTGAACTTGATCCGTTCAGCGGGATAAGGAGGCGTGAGATCTTGGGCAGTCGCGGCCAATGGCTTCCAATGTGTCGCCGCCTGCACAATTTTGGGGAATGCTTCATCGGCTTTGGCACGAATCTCTTCCAACGGGATCATGCCAAGAGGATGTGGCACTTCTACAAAGGCCATATCCGGAAGACCCGTGCTCTTTACGGTACCTTTTGCCAACCCTACAAACTGATCGGATGCTATGGTTACAGTGGGAATACCTACTTTTTCTACTTGGGACTGGTCGACCACCAGCCATGAGGTGCACGACCCTCAATCGGCTTGGTTGCCGATCACAAGATCAGCATGCAGACCTTTTATAACCTTGGCTATGCGAGCCGACTCTTCCACTGACCCACTGATTTTTATGGTAGACGGATCAACTTCATAAAGCTTGATCACTTTGGCACTGGGGACATTCGCCTTTAAAAGCTCTGCAATCCTGTCCAGGAAATTGTTGCCATTATGCTTATTGTTCCAACGCAGGACAATGGTCTTTCCCTCAAGCGTGGTGATCCGCGGGGCAAGCTGTGCCGGTTTGACCTCAACCACCCCAGCGGGATTCAGGAACTCCCATTCCTGCACTGCCTCCTTGGCAACCGCCGACGATGGCACGAACGAACTCGCGCCGATGGCAAGCGCCGCCAGAAAGGATACTACTGATCGTTGTCGCATACTCTCTTTCCTCCTTGTGTGATGTCCCTTACGGGATGTGATATGTGGTACTGCTTTCTATTTTCACTCTTCGCTTTTTCCGGTAACCATGATTGCCACGCCGCCCTTGGGGGCATTCCTGGCATTCGACTCGATCAGGATGACGTCTTTAAGGGCTCCCGGCTTGGAAGGGGTATATTCGATCTCCATACTTTGCGTTTTGCCGGCTGCGACAATGGCATCACCCTGCTTGGCGCCATCGAAATACATCGTCGAGCCGCCTTTCAGAAAAATTTTCTTGACGGCAAGCGGCAGTTCTCCGGTATTCGAGAGCGTCAGCTTCAGCTTCTTTGAAACCCCCTGCTTCATGCTGCCGACGTCCAGCTTGCGCGGCGATACCGTAAGTTTGGCACCGGGCGCTTCCTTCACCGTGCCGGTCATGACCGCTTCTATCTGCTGCGGTTCGGGAATGTCCACGTCTATCGTCACGATTTTCTCAAACGGGCCTGGCGCCCCCTTCGTGGCAAACGTCACCTTCAGCTCAGTTTTTTCTCCAGCCTTCAGTGTGTGCTTTCCAAGCACACTTTCCGTGCATGCTCAATTGGTTTTGACGCTGCTGACATGAACATCCCTGCCGCTGACGTTCTCGACCACAGCCGTCATGGTTGCCGGCACCCCCTCATCCACCAGGCCGCAATCATGCTGCTTCGGCTGGATGTGCAGCACGTCCGCAGCAAACACCGGGCTTGCCGCCGCCAGCGTGGTCAGGGCAAACAACAGGCAGCATGCCTTCTTCAAATAATCACCCATGCTCTACTTGCCTCCTTTCTTGGCTGCTCCATGTACCAGCAGCTTTTTGTTGTGAAAATCAAACTTTGGGTCCTGCCCCTTTGTATGGCATTCCCGGCACGTATCCTCGCCGGGGCGGGCAACGAGGCCCTTTTTGCTGTCGGGATTGGCGGCGTGGGCTGCCGCGGCGCCGTGACAGACTTCGCACTGGACGCCGGCAAGGTGGGGAGTCAGTTCCCCATCCATAAAGCCGCCCTCTTTTTCAAAACCGGTGACATGACACTTCAGGCAATGGCCGAGTGTCTCCTGATGCTTCTTTTGCAGCGTGGCAAAAGCCTTGGCGTGGCGCGTCGTCTTCCAACCGGCCACAAGTTCTTCATGGCAACCGGCACAGGTTTCCACGCCGGCATATTCGTCTGCTGCAGGCTGCGAATAACCCGATTGTGCATGAACCGCCATTGCCAGCAGGAATGCCGCCGTCAAACATGCTGCTCTCTTGACCATAACGTTAATGCTCCTTATTCGAGTGGGTACCTGGCTACTTTCCGCCTTCAAGCGGATAGCCCAATTTTTTCCAGCCCCTGATGGCGGGGTTGAGCAGTATCTTTACATCGGGAAACCCCAGACCGAGCAGCTGGAAAGCCAAGTCAGAACTGTCGGTTTCCCCCGGCCCGCAGTCACAGTAAGTGACTACCAGTTTATCCTTCGGTATTTCACTCACATCAGAATCCGTTAGATCTGCCTTCCAAGGAAATGAGATGGCTCCTTTAATATGACCGGCGTCATAAATGGATTTGAGCTGAGCATCCAGAATGACAACGTCTACCTTTTTGTCGATCAGGGTTTTCAACTCATCAATGGTGATCCGTGGTATGTCGGGATGCCCCGCAAACGCCACCGGCACACCGAGCGCGCAAAGCAGCCCGAAAACCACTAACAACACAGTTACCAACCTCCGCTTCATTTGACGATCCTCCCCTACGATTTGTTTGTGGGAACCACTGGGCGAAATGCTCCCGCCCAAGCCCCATGCCGGTAGTTCAGCAATTCCGGTGCCAGCCGCACGAATGGCGCAACAACGTATAATCACACTACTTTGCAAATTTGAACGGCCCGGGAGTTCATAACCAATTTCATGGAGGCATAACTGCGGTTATCGTCGAGACAGGAGCTCCGGACTTCGTTATGTGCGGAGCCCCGAAATGAGGCGAGGGAGAGAATGGGGGTCAAGGCATTATCGGCACGGCAGGTGACGATGTTGTGTAATCGAAGGAGTTTTTCAAGAGAACCAGGCGCGCCGTGGGCACGGCAACGGCAGCGCGCCGGAGCGGGCCGTGGCCGCGGTCGACACGCGAGGCGGCCAGGGCTGGGTTATGCTTTTCTCGGCATCTGAACGGCATCGTAAAGGCAAGCCCCGGCACCTCGCTTTAGATGCGCAGCACCGGCCTTGCCGAGAGGAGAGTTTCCGCGATCATAAGCATGTTGGTAGTGCTGCCCGCTTTCAGTTTGTCCTTGAGCCTGAAAAAATCCAGACAAAGGCCGCAGGAGAGGACTTCTACGCCCATACCCGCCAGTTTTTCCAAGGCCTCCAGCACCTCTGACCCTTCAGTGGTGAGCAGCACGCCGGTGTTGACAAAAAACATCTGGGAGGGGAGGTTGTCCAGCTCAAGCAGGGTGTGAATAAAATTCCGCATCAGCAATCGCCCCAACTCCTCAGGGCCGTCTCCCAGGCGATCGGATGTGATCAGCAGTATACGTTCGCTGTCGGCAAGGTTTCCGAACGGCCTCTGACTTTGCCCACTGGCGTGAATGGTCAGCGCCCACGCATCATCGGCGCGCTCCTCATGGATCTGGCATCCCCGATTATGGGCAAAACGGGTGACATTTTCGCGTGGAGCACCGTCATCCAGCACAACCCGCAGCTCCGTCAGCGTCTCCAGGGCCTTCTTGACCTTAATGACCGGGGCAGGACAGGCCAGATTCCTGCAATCAATGGTAATCATGCACCAACTCCTCGCGTGCCATGGTTGATAATGCCCGCTTCGCACTCATAGACCGTAACAAAACGGCCGCCCCTGAACTCGCTCGCAAAGGCCGGCAAGAGCTTTTCCTGCCGCAGGACCTGCATTACCTGCTCCGTGGCATCGGCTCCGAAACGCAAGGCCAGCCCACAATCAGTCTGAAGCTGGCGAGGGGCCGGGACAAGCAGAATCGTCAGGCCGAGGGCCTTGAGAATGCCCTCGGCCTTCATTACGCGGTGACTGGAATTGAACACCGCCAACACATGTCCTTCTCGTACCATGGGTCATTATCCGTTCGTAAGCTCCGGGTGAGGCATACCGCACCCGCGTCTGGCCCCCCCTAGGGGGTCTTGTAGTACACGGCCAGGCTGTAGTTGGTGCCGGCCGCGGTATTCTGTCCATAGATGTCGGGCCGGCAGCTCAACTCCAGCCCCCATGCGGGACCGATCTTGTAGCCGACAGCCACGTCCAGCTTGCCCAGGTCGAAGTTGTTGGTGGCGGTGGGATTACCGCTGCCATCCAGCTTCCTGCCGTTGTCCATACTGTAGATGCCGTCAAGCTTCACCCGGCCGTAGACGCTTTTGGTGAAATCCAGCCCAAACTCGGCCAGGTAGCGCAACTCGTCGGCGGGACCGTCGGTGCGCCACCGGTAACCGAGTTCCACATTGGCGTATCCCGGAATGAACGGGTAGAGGGAACGGCCGTACAAAAAGCGCAGCTCGGCATCCACCTGGCCGTTGCCCAGCGGCAGGGGATCGCTCTTCCCGTAGGTGCCGGGAATCTTGACCAGCACCTGGGCGGAGACGATGCCGGCATGGCTTTCGTGCAGCTTGTACCGTGCCCCCAGATCGACATCGCCGATGCCGGCGGCGGTGGCCCGGGAATCATCGTTCTCGTTTTCCAGCCACTTGTAGGTGAGCGCATTGATGACCGTCAGGTCATCGGTCAGGCCGTATTCGGCATAGTTACTGATGTTGTTGTCCGTGAATTTCCCGTTGCCGGCGGTACCGGCGCGGTTGCCGCCACCATCGAACGTTTCATGGGCGTAGTAATAGTTATAGGAAAGCTTCTCGTAAAATGCCCCCCGTGGTTCGGTCCAGGCGCCGGCAAAAGCCGTGGCGGCCGAAACGGCAACAAGCAGCACCGGCATGATTGTCTTCAAATAGAGTTGATCCACACATGACCTCCGCAAGCGATTCAATGCGCATGAAAAAAGGAAAACGCCCAACGCCTCATTCCCCGCCGGTTGAGGCGATTGCCAACCGGCGGGGATGGCGTCGGCAGAACGGGAACCGTACAACGTTCCGCCAAGCATTTATAAGGCCGTCAGCAACGACCATCCGGTGTCTATCGGCATGTTGGAATCATTGAACGGGGCATCCCGGTGAATCGTTCCGGTTGCAAGCTCATAGAAGGTACTCCAGACATACCAGGAGTCGTAATTCTTGATATTGGGCCACCCCATCAGGTCCGCATAGAGGAAGCTCAGGGTCGAACGCCACCCGGTCCCGCAGTAGAAAATAACCGTCTTGTCGGCAGTGATGCCCTTGGCAGACCACATGTCGCGCACTTCGGTGTAACTGCGCAACGTCGAGTCGCTATCAAGATAATACCCGCTCGAACTGTCGGCATCGTAGCCCCACACCGCGCCGGGTATCCGGCCCTTGCGGGTCAGGTTCGCATCACTGTAGCCGGTAATCTCGCCCGTATACTCCTGGATGCCGCGGACATCAACAAGCACCTTTCCAGCGGCCAATGTCCCGTTTGAGCGGTAGTAATCGGCATACGTCTTGATTTCGGGGGTCAGCGCCTTGAGCCCGCTTTGCGGATTGATGGTAAAGCTTGCGGCCGTTGCGGAATGGGCGGCCGTCTCGGTTGCGCCGCCGTTTGCCGTCCAGTACCCCAACCCGCCGTTCAAGAACCTGACGTCGACTCCGGCATAGCGAAGCGCCCAGTAGACACGGGTCACGGCAATGGCGTCAGCGCCATAGACGATGACGGTCGTCGTATTGCTCACCCCCATGGCGGCAAGCCGCGCTTCAAGCAGGCTGTCCGGCACCAGGTCCCACACGATTTCGTTGGCGTCGGTAACCGGGAAGGCTGCTGTAAGGTCGAGGTAATTGCGGGCCTCCACATTGTTCGTATTGAAATGGATGGCGCCCGGGATATGGCCGGCACTGTATGCGGCTGAAGTTGTCCCCCAACTGCATTCGAATATCTGATAATTGTTCCCCGACGGGAATGTTGCCGGCGTACCGCCTGAAATGAGGGTCTGGACCCATCCCGGGTAAACCACCTGCTTGTAGTTTGCCGCATACTCCATTGGCAGGTCGGGGCTTGTGGCCGCCCATTCCTTGATGGAGCCATCGTAGTTGGCACAGCGGGAATACCCCATGAGCCGCATCAGGAAATAGGCATAGGCGCTCCGAATCCCGGAAGTGCAATGCGCAACGACTTCCTTGTCGCTTGTTATCCCCTTTGATTCGAACAGTGCCTTCAGGTTCTTGTAGTCGAGGGTGGAGCCATCCGTATTGTAGAACCTGGCATAGGGAATATTGACCGAACCGGTAATATGCCCCGGCCGCGCCTCTCCATAAAGCTGCCACCCCATGTATTCCTCATCGGTACGGGTATCAAGCACCACGAAATCACTATTGCCCAGACGATTCTCGATGTGTGTCTTCAGCGCCGAGATGTCGGTACGCAAGTTTGTCGCAGCGGTGAACGTGGCCGCGGCAAGCGTAACCGCCCCCGCCTGTACGGGCCGCTTATCCGCCGACCACGTGTCCCAGCCGCCGTTAAGAATATGGATATCGTCGCATCCCAGATAGTCCAGCATCCAGAAAATACGTCCCGCAGCACCCCAGGAATTGATGGTGTCATCGTAGATGACGATGGTTGCGTCCCGGCTGATGCCAGCCGCACCCAACTGCTGCTGCAAGGTAGCGAGCGGTTTCAACGCCATGGCGCTCCCGTCGCGGTAGTCCGCCCAGTTGAGGTTGATTGCTCCCGGGATATGGGATGCGGCATACGTCGCCGCCGCCCTGGTATCGATGACAATCAGCTTCTTGGCACCCAGGCTGTTTTGCAGTGACGCTGCCGACACGAGGAGACCGGCGTTGGGATAATCGCTCATGGCCGCCGAGAGGGTCGGCACGGCGCTGACCTTACTACCTGAAGAGCTGCCGCACCCGCTGAGCAATACGGCACCAAGTATCACGAGGACAAACATACCCCAAATCTGCTTCATTTTCCTGTTCCTCCCTTTCAATAAAAGCAAAGCATTTTTAGCAATTCAGATGCCAATGGACGTTATAAGCAAATAACATGGCGATAGTACAGCCATATTCAAATATTTAATGCAATTTGAGTTTACTATTTATTATTAAAATACCTTTGGCAATATTACGACTTAACCGTTTCATTGCAGTGGCAGCCTTAACAAGACACAAAAAAATGCCATAACCGTAGCTATGGCATTATAACTTTTATCATTTGTACAATTTTGAACGATATTTTCGAATTACTCGGGAAAGATGATCAGGGAAGACATGGGGCGGGGGATACGGCGGCGATCACAGAGTCGCGTCGAGCAAAAGAGGCCACGAGCTGCTGCCGGTGGCCTCTTCTATAATATCGCAAAGATATTGATCAGTTATGGCGGAAAGGGTGAGATTCGCTCTCCCAATCAATTTATCGCATGATATCAGGGTATTACAACCCTGCCATATTTGTCTGTGGTTTATTTTGTGGCTTAATCTGTGGTTAAGCCAAATCACACGGAAAAACTGAGAATCAAATAACACATAATCTGGACAAAATCAAAGAATAGTGTTACCCGCAGGGCCTTTTCTCCCTTTTTCCCCTCTCCCACCCATCCATCTCAGGCGTCAGTTTTCACAGAATTGACGCCTGGACACCGCTGCTCCCCTCAACCTTCAAAATCCCCACAAAGCTAGATCAGTAGTGCATTTACAGTAATGGCAAATGCGTTTAAAAATATCCTTTTGTCAAAAATTTGGCAACTAGTGTCAAAATTTTATCTATTTGTTGGAATATAGTGCTACTAGTCTTGAGTAACATATTTACTTGTTTTTGTCAAAAGTAAAATGGTTTTAAGCAACAATGTAGATACGAATTTTTTTACTGTGGACAAAAAGCAATTAATGCGATATCTCCCGCCATTTTCAACCTTACAACATATTGAAAAACAACTATTGCATTCTGTGGGGTGATAACACAATTCCGTTAATTTGTCCACAAATAGCTGTTTTTATTAGAAAAAAGTGCTTGAAATTCGTTTTTTGTGGTGATAAACGACAAATATGGGTTGCTGAGGTTAATCTAGAGTAATGGAGGGTATATTCGATGGCTACTACTACAGCACGGTATGAACGGGATGAGAAGATAGTAAAAATGGACCGATTGTCTCGCCTAGTGGCGGACAAGTGCTTTGGCGGCCTGCCGGCGATGGATCGCGAGGATCTCGCCGCCGCCGCCAGAGACCAGGCGGTGCGGGCTTGGGACCGCGCGGGGAGATGGAGGAATGGAAATATCAATTTTAGTTATATGCGACGGTTTGTTGGCGGGGAGGCGTACCGGTACCACAAGCGCGGCGTGATAATTACCCCCCAGCCGCTGCCGGTACAGATTGGTTTCTCGATCCTGAAAAAGAAAAAGGAGGACGACCATAAATTGAACGACCGCGACATCGACACCCCCAACATCGACACCAACATCGACACCCCCAACATCGACACCCCCGATGCGCGGCTCCGGCGCGAGCAGCGGGAGAGGCTGGCAGAGCTGGTCGAGATAGCAAACCACCCGCGCACCAGCGACAACCCTAAGTTGGCAGTGATGGCCAAGACGATTGAGTTGGTTATGAGCGGCGAGGCCGCCGGGGTCCGCGAGGCCGCCGCCCTACTCGGATACAGCGAGCAGCGTCTCGGCCAGATCCTGCGGCAGGCCGGGGAAATCTGCACGACTTATATGGGGTATCCGTAAAATCTCGTTGTTGAGTAAATTCAAACTCTATTGAGTTACGCAAAAAGGAGTATCCAGATGAAAATAACAATCCATACTTTCACCGGCAAAACAGCATTTAGAGTTGACGCGGAAATGTCATCCGACGATCTGGCGCGGTACGCTCGGCAGTCGGCGGAGGTCCATAATGCATGGGTTCAGTTTCGGCAGAATAACCCTCAAATTTCAGTTTTCATCCCCAGCGGCTCTGGGCCGGATTCCATTGGCTCGCATGTCTTTTTTTCCCCCACACATAGCTATCGCGGCCACATGGATTGGCGTGAGGCGGAGAAGGCCATAAAGCTTGATGCAGAGGCAGACGCCCTTTTTGTGAGCGAGATTAAGCGAGTCCTCGGAGATTTCAAGTTCTATGTTGAAGAGGCTGATGGTCATAGTGTGTAAATACGGTTACTCAATACCAACGACTTATTACGGATACCCCTTATATGTAACACGCGGAACGCGGAAGCCCTCCAGGTAAGCATCTGGGGGAAAAAGGAGGGCAGATGATATGGAGCTTACTGATTTTTTGGGCGATGTCGCAATTAGACAGGTGCGGTATTTCCCAGCACTGGTGCCGATTTGCGGGAGTGTAACCGCCACTGTCTTATTTGGCCAACTGTACTATTGGACAAAAATAGGCGGCAAAGATCCAGAAGGCTGGATATACAAATCACAGGCGGAGTTGACGCAAGAAACGGCGTTAACGCGCGAAGAACAGGAAACCGCCCGTAAATATTTAAAAAAATCTGGGATACTGCACGAGCAAAAAAAAGGTATCCCCTGTCGACTTTTTTATCGCCTCGATCTGAAAAGAGTGAATGAGTTATATAAGAAACATCAATTAAATCAACAGAATGGGCAAATGCCGCAAACAAGGATGCGGGATTCCCGCAAGCAAGATTGCGGCAATGCCGCGTGCAAGGATGAGGCAAAGCCGCAGACTACTACATTAGATTACGCAGAAAATTACCAAGGAGATTACAGCAGCAGCAGAGACAACCACACTGCTGCTGCCCCTCCCTCTTCTCTCTCCCCCAACCCCCAACCCCTCCACCCAGAGGTAACGGCGGCCATCGAGAAAATCCCGGGCCACCTGCGCCAATTTAGGCGGGACGCCGAGCTGATCGCGCAAACTGCCGATGTTGATCCGGCGCGGGTGGCCCGCAACATCCGGCTCATCGCGGCGCGCCCCTCCCCGGCAGGAAAGTTACTGCGGGCTGCGATCCGAGATGATTACAGCGCCGCTGAGCCGGACGGCCCGGCCCCGAATCTCAGGAATCCTCAGGTGCACCATCACTATTACCTTACTGACCCAAGAACCGATCCGTCCGCACAACTAGTCCCGGGAGATTCCATCCCGATCGGGACGACGGTATGGGACAAGAGTCTCCGAAGGAAGGTTTTGTGCTAAATCCCCTAAATCCCGCTTTGGTTTTTCCGCGCTACGCCGCTTTATCAATTAACAACTCAAAAATTCCATCAAGGAGGAAAAAGCCATGAAGAAGAAAAGAGACCCCTATCCGCCGTCCGACCTGATCGACAAACACGAGACCGCCGCGATGTGTGGCGTTAGTCCCTATACAGTCGCCGGGTGGGCCAAAAGGAATGTCATCCCGTCGTACAAGGTCGTCGGCGCCCGTCGTTACAGTCGGTCAGAAATCTTGGATTTCCTGGCCAAAGGCCGCCGCCCAGCCGTCACGCCGCCGTCCACGCCCACCAACACCAAAGGAAAGGAGGAGTAGAATCATGAGAAAACTGTTTTCGGCAATCCTGACGACCCTGGCGCTGGCCCTGGCCGGCTGCGGCGGGGGAGGGAGCGGTGGGGACCCGGCCGCGATCCAAACGGCGAATGGCCAGATCGCTGCCCTGCAGAGCCAGGTTGCGGCGCTGCAGGGTCAGCTCAGCAGTGCCAAGAACCAGGCGGATGCCGATCAGGCCGGCATCGGTGCCGCTATCACGTCCCTACAGTCCACGGACTCGTATCTGCAAAAGCTCGCTGTGGGCTTTTTGAACCTGTCCAGTGCCTCGACGGTGAGCTGGTCCGCGAAGCTGGCAAAACTGAAGACCGCCTCCGACCAGGTCACAGTGCTCCAGAGCGTGGCCGCCGCACTGGCTGGCGACGCTGACGACCTGGGGATTCTGACCTCGGCGGCCGTTGCGCAGCTCACCTCGCAGCGGAACGTGGTCCAGGGGCAAGTCAACACCCTCACTATGCAGCTTGCCGGCGCGAACGCCGCGAACTCCCAGCAGGCCCAGCAGATCACCGACCTGACCGGGCAGGTGAACTCGGTGCAGGGCCAGCTTGCGGCGACCGTCGCCCAGGTGGCGTCCCTGACGACTCAATTGAGCCAGGCCCAGGGAGATAATTCCGGCCTCCAGAGCCAGCTTACCGCCGCCCTGGCACAGGTGGCGAGCCTCACGAGCCAGGCCAACGACCTGAACAGCCAAGTTGCGGGCCTCAACGCCCAGGTGGCGAGCCTGAACGGCCAACTTACCACTGCCGCTGCCACGAACACCGACCTCCAAAATCAGCTTGCGGCAGCCCAGGCCCAGGTTACGACCCTGAACGGCCAGATCGCCGCCCTGGCCGGCACTGGCGACTCGCAGGCCGCCACGATCGCGAGCTTGAACGATCAGATCACTACTTTGAACCAGCAGCTCGCAGCCGTCACGGCGATCCCGGCGCCGATGTCGCTTTCCGCGACTAGCGCAGCGCCCGGGGTCAACATCACGGTCACAGCCAGCATGGGCGCCGCCAACTCCGGTAAAACCATTACCTTCTCCTCCAGCGGCGGGACCCTCGGCAGCGCGACGGTCACGGCCAATGGCTCTGGAACCGCTTCCACGACGTTTTCCGCCTCCGCCGCCGGTACCTACAATGTCTACGCCGTTTCCGGCAAATACGCCGCCGGCGCGATCGTGACTGTCACTGCGCCTGCGTGGGTGCAGAGTTGGCGGGCGACGCTGCCGGCACACGCGGAGACGGCGGCGGTGGTTGCCACGGACGGGACCAACATATATGTGCTCTCCGGCGCGACACCTAATCTCTGGCTCACGAGTTATACAACTGCCGGGGTGATGAACTGGCAGCAGCAGATTTCCGGCAATTCTACTGTTGAGAGCGGCCTGTTCATAGCGGCGAACGGGACCGGAATTTATGTCTCCTACCATGGCACCAGCAACGTCCTCGAAGAATATAGCAAATCCGCTGGCACGCTGGGATTCTCGGTGAGCTTGGATGTGAACCCTGCCGACAGCCTTTTCGCGACGAATCAGGGAGTGTGGGTCACGAGCGCCACTATGGGGCTCCTCAGGACGTTTGAGCCACTTTCCGGTGCGCTTTTGAATTCGGTTTCGGATAACGTCAGGGCGGCGGCACTCGGAACTGATGGAAACGTTTATTACCTCGATAAAAACTCGAATCTCACCAGGGTCAACCCCACCGGCTACGTCGCCACCCGGGTCTTTAACTCTGGGGGCCCGGTTCAGACCAACAATCAACTTATAGTCGGAGCTGATACAAGCGGGTTGTGGTACACGGCGCAAGATGCACCAGCCGCTGACACCTTTCTCCGCCGAGTTGACATCAGCACTGGCACTCTGGGGATCTCGCTGGATATCACGAAAGTTGGGTGGTCATATGGGAATTATGTCACATCAGGAAATGGGGCAAATCTCGGAACCACTTATCTTGAAAGCAACGGCGGGATCGCCAGATTTTCCACAATTACCAACCCTGCCGGCACGGGGTACGGCGTTGCTTGGATTTGTCCCTACAGCAATTTCACGCCAGCAACAATCAGGGGAATGGTAACCATAGTCAACGTGGTTTACGTCGTCGATGTCGATACTATGAACGGCGTTGTCCACCTCACCAAAATCACCGATCTTTTGTAGGCGGAAAGATAACAACCAATAAATAAGGTACCAGCCGAAAAGGGGCCTCAGTTGAGACCCCTTTTCCATAATGTAAAGCCACAGGGGTTCACTTTTTACTCAGATTTAATATCTTTGGACATCTCCTTCTCAAACAAGTCATCGTAAATATCCATAGCATTATTCTTGAGCCGTATTCCCAAAAAAATCGCAATTGGGAAGAACAGCACAGTCCATATCTGTACATAAAAAAGGAACTTATTTAATAAAGGTTCCGACAGTGCTGGTAGTTTACCTTGTGAAAAAAAAACTCCTACTAATGCGGTCAAAGGTGAGACGAAAATGGTTATGATTACAGTTGTGTGAATCGTGGTGCCAGCACTCATCAAACTGTCGGCCCATTTCTCCCTCGATTTGACACAACGCCCTGATATATTTTTTGCCATGTATTTTCCTTTTCCAACGTGCCGGGAGTTGGCCGGCTGTTTTTCAGTTCCGGTCCAACTCCCTTGTTGGGGTCTTGTCTTTACTCACGGGAGCGCCTCGTCGCTAGGCAACTCCGTTGAAAGACTAACTGGTGAATAACCGAATTGATGGCGATCAGCGAGGCCGAATACGAATCGTAGAGGTGGCCGCGCTTTCAAATCCTGCTTAGCCTCTGTATCAAGCCGTCTCGCCTGCAGGTCGAACGTGTCCGTCCTCGGAAAAACCTCATAGTAGTCTATATCGAAACCAGACATTAGGTTCACAATCGTGGCTTTAACAGCGTGATCGCATCTCATACCAAAGTAAATCTCAGTGAGTTCGAATGGGCTACTTTCTTCGCCAGGTTTGTCAGAAATCAGCCTCCACTCCCTCTCATACTTCCAGTCATTAGCTTTAGTGAAGAAAAACGCATCCTTTATTCTCTCTTTAGCTGTACTGCAGTCATTGACGTAGCTGTTCACGAGGTCGCTGCATTTTATACACCTCGTCCCATCATAGTCGACCTTCTTCATCAAGTCGTAGGAGGACCGAGTGGTCTCATAGCCAAGGCAGATTCCATTATGCTGATCGCCATAATGGCTCCACATCAACGGGCAGCTCCAACTCTCAGCCAATGAGAGCACTCCATTCTTCCTCAGTTCTGAATGCAGTTCCTCCTTTACTCGGTTCCCCAGCAAGTATGTAAGGTAAGCTTCCTTTTCGGTAGCATCACCGTGATGGTACCCGACAGCCAAGTTGCATTCGTGAAGAATTTGCGAGCTTCGGTCTGTCATTCTCATACACAACCCTTCAAGGCTATCCTGATCCACATCTACTAATATCTCAGGCTTGCAATCAAGCGGGTCGTTGAAGTTCATCGGATCGGAGAAGTAGACGGTGCCGTTGGTAAGCATTTTCAGGGAATAAAGGTCAAATTTCCTGTATTTGTAAAGCTTTTGGGGGGCAGAGGCGTCCATTCATCTCTCCTAGAAGTATTTTTTACTTTTCACTCAACGGGCCGGGCCTTGCCCCGCACCGGTGTTCTTCTCAGCCCCGGTCAGCGTCTAAATATCTGGTTATGTTTCTACACCGATATCTTTAAGAAACTCCATCTTCAACTGGTCGAGCGGGGGCTTGCTTTGTATTTTGAAATGCTCATACACAAGTTTCAGCGTCTGAAGAGTTGTCAGGAAAGCGACTACAAGTGCTTGAGCAGCCTGACGATATGAGTTGGGATTATATGCTGTTCTGCCGTCCTCGTTGCGCACAATGCAATCCCCAAGAGCCCTTGGTGTCCAGTGCAGCCACTGCGAAAAATCCTCATAGAGTTCATAGAGACTTTCGCCTTTGATTTCTTCAAACATGCTGCTGCGAGTTATGTGACTCCCCTCCGCATCTAGCAACCATGTCTTTTGAAAACGCCAATCTGTGTCGTTAGCACCGTCTCTTCTGGCCCGTTTCGTCAAAAACTTTGGACCATGCCGCTTCAGTCGATCACACAATCGTTTTTCCATCTCTAAGTCAACGTCTTCTCCGTTCGCTTTCTTTTCACATAAAAGCTCCCAATCCGAAACCAGCGCATATGCACGCCATTGAAGTGGCCGATTCGTACGGTCACACGCGGCCCACATCAAAGTGCTCATTCCTTCAAGCATCATTCGAGCTATTGCAGTTGCATCGCGATATTGCGCCGCATCAACGAGAATAGCCACGGAGCGAACATGTTCCGATTGCTTCATCAAAAAACAGAGCAACATGAACGCATAGTGATCTGCTTCGTTATAGTTTAAAGGCCGGTCGATCACTTTCTGAGTCGTGACGATCATTCTTTCAACATGTTTTCGCAGTGCTGGAAGATCCTTTTCTGGATCGGGTTTTTTCATGGTATTCATTCTCAATCTAACTCGGAATTATACGGGCAGAAAAGCTCCTTATATAAGGAATATTATCCGGAATCACTGTCTCATATTTACCTTAAATTCTTCGGGAATATACGTCTTCTCTGGTAGGCTGTAAATTTAAATATTAATAGGTAGGCATATGAACGCACTTCCATGCCCGCGTCGGGATTCCCTCCTCCGGCGCGGGCCTTTTTTTGCCCTTTTTCGCCGTTCCGATGTGGTTCAGAACCGTACATGCCGTCAGTGAAAACAGAATGAAATCAAAGAGTTGAGACTACATAAAGGCGTCATATATGCGCTCTATCACGCTATATATACGCTATATACGTGCTCTATATGCGGTGTATATGACGAGTATGACGCTATATATTGCTACTTAACCACACATTTTGTACTAATTTATAGTAGAAAAAGAGTGGTTACTACTTCATATACGCGCTGTATATTAACACTCACCCCGCCATATATACTTCATATATGAAGCGTTACTATATAGTATATGATATAGTAACTCGCTATATATGTGCACTTAAAGCACTATATAGTGCAGACATCAAAAAGGGCAAGGGACCTGAGCATCCGGCCGCAGGCCGTAAACTGCATCAGCCGGCGCGGCACGTCGCCGGGTCCACCACCCCCGCCGCCCGCTACGCGGGCAACCCGGCTGCTACCTTCATCCAGACATCAATCCGCGTCCTAAATACTGCTTTTCTGAAGGCCGAGAAAGTCAGGGAGATGAACCGAGGGACCCCGGGGGAGGTGAGGGGTTTTGCCGTAAATTCGAGCCAAAAATGAGGGTGACTGCCGCACGGACTGAGGGGGTTTACCGTAAAACGTGAAGGAAACCACCCTGAAACTGGGACAAAGTGAGGAGGTCTACCGTAAAATCCGAGGACTCCCTCCCGGGGAGGAGTGGTGAGGGGTTTTGCCGTAAAAAGTGAGGGAGACTGCCGTAAGCGGCCGAAAGTAGAAGTGTTACGCCGCCAGCCGTGTCGCCTGCCTGTGTGCCGGCCGACGGTGTTTCTGCATGGTGGTTAGCTTCGGCATCGCCTTATGCGAGCTCTATGTTCTTTCCTGTAAGACATATACAGGCTATTCAACGAATTGGCTGTTTCCGGTTTGAAACCAGCTTCAAAGCCAGGAAACCAGCGCGCAATTCCACTATGTCTGCGTTTTCATTCTTTCTCTATATCAGAACAGGTCTTATGATCTATCATGAGAAATCTTTTCGCGAGGTGTTCAAATCCGCTATACATCGCATTTCGGCCAATTAAATTATCTGCACCCCGATTTTTTTTGATAAGCCTTTGTATATCGTTATTACACCATGCTTTTTCCAGCTCATAGCTTAACTCGTCGTACGCCATTTGTTCAGAAATGATGCCGTCGTCAACCAGATTCCCAAGCGTTTCAAAATTTCCGATGTAGTCTTCAGTAAGTTTGCCGTCGAATTTTTTAATGATCGGAAATGTGCTGGCGTGGTCATCAATCGCATCCATGAGTTTCTGGAACTTCGGTTTGTCAAACTCGTCGCTGATTTTCAGCACGAACGTTGCAGAGTTGACTTGCTGCGCGTCCTGCATTGTTTTGGTCTGCAAATGCAACTGATAGCCCGCGAAGCATAGCCCGCCGACGACGCCTATTGCTTGAACAGCTTCAAAAAAGCCTTTCCATGTCCAATTTTCTATAATGCCCATAATGCCCCTGCGATCAATGATGATTAGCCGGCGGTTTAACGCTCTGGCGGGGCAAGCCCCCGAACCCCCGTCGGGGTTTCGGCCAGCCGGCGCCGGACGCTACCGTACAACCAAGATAAAGAGGGGCCGCACTTCACGGCCCCTTTGGTTATAGGTGGAGTATGCGAGACCAGATAGACGGCGGGCTTATGCGACGCGTTCCCGTCACAGTTATTTCAACAAAGTATTTTACACCGGTTTTGGGGGATACTGTATTACGAGCATCAACGTTGGTGACTTCCGCTTCATAAGTGCCACCCTCGCGCTTAAAAGTTATGGTGTCGCCATAACATACGCCGATGTAGTCGTTGTAGCCTTCAAATTCAGTGCAATTTGGGCCGTCAATAATGCGTGTTGTGATGTTCTCCATGCAATCCCCCTACCTTCGAAATGTGATCCAAGGCAAAAGGGGTCGTGAGTTGCGGCCCCTTGTCATTTTTGGTGCGGAGGTTTCCCGGCGCGTCAACCACCCTCTGAAGTAGCTTTTCGTATTTTGACATACGCTAAATCCTATATCAAGGCTCCGCAAAATGAAACAGATTATGGGAAGTGGGTCAGTTTGAAACCTTGGTCAGACGTCAAATTCTAAGTCACAAGTAATTTTAGCAAGTTACAAAATATGCCGTTACTGAAATTCCGAAACTGACTCACTACCCGCCGAGGGGTAAACTTGACAGAGAAAGCCACCATCTGGTCAACAAAGGTTCTTCTAGCAAGTGTCGGAAGACCTTGCTTTTTTTGTTGTCCGTTTCTTTAATCTGCATTACAATACACCTAAATAATGCAAGAATCAAATTGAGGTAAACACTATGACTACAGCATCTGCGACTGTAACCAGCCGAGGGCAGGTAACTCTCCCCCGTGTAGTACGCGAGGCGATCGGCGATAGCAAGGCGATTGAATTCCAGGTCAACGGCAACATCATCACGGTACAGCCAATTCCGGATATGGCCGGGGGCTGGCGAAGTACGCCAAAAATAAGCCGGATTTGCCGTGGGCCGAGATACGCGATCAGGTCTGGACAGAGGTTGCCAATGACAAAGCATCCCGATAGTCTCATTGACGCCAACGCGGTTCTGATCTACGTTTTAGGTAACCGGCCCGATGTAGCAGAGGCTGTAAAGTCGGTTTTTGATGGCTTACGATCAGGGGAGAAGGCCGCTTTGTTACTCGAAAGCGTCTTGGTCGAGTGTGTTTATGTGCTTCAGAAACGCTATGAAGTCCCGAAGGCTGAAATAGTCAAGCATCTGGACGGGATTTTGCGGTATCCAGGCGTCGTCAACCAGGACAAGGCCGATTTGCGGGAGGCGTTGAAACTCTACGGGGAAAACAGCCTAGATATTGTCGATTGCGTCCTGGTTGCCAAATCCCGAATAGGCGGACTGGAGATCGTTTCCTTTGACGGATCGCTGAAAAAGCTCAAGAAAAAGGTTCGCTGATCGCCAGTCCGTCTTTGAGAACAGTCAATAAACCGAATCCCCCTTAGCACAAGGCTAAGAGGGATTTTCTGTTTCAGGGGGAGACATCTGGAGTGTGGCCTGGTTGCCCAATTGTTTTTTCAACGCCTCCCCAAGCTGCCCGAAATTTCAAACTGACCCACTACCAGATTATGCGGCCTTGCCTTTGATCAGTATCACCTTTGCACCCTACCTCGTCAAGGATGTTTCAGCCTGATCGGCACTTTGACGGCGTGCCCCTTTGACCATCCGGATAACTACCATCCCATACCTCAAATATTTTTTGGAATTCGGCCTTTGGTTTTCTGCAAAAAAGCCGCTTACGGTTGTGAATGAAAATTTCAACCGGAAAGGAGATAGCTATGCCGAAGACCAAGTCGATAACCGAGCAACTGCAGGAGTTGGAGGTAAAGCGCCAAAAGCTCATGAAGAAAAAAGAGCGGGAAGAGCAGGCTTTTTTTTTGAGCATCGGCAAAGCGGTGCTCAAACATTACGAGAAAGGTTTCGCAGGTCTCACCATCGAGGGCCTTGCCGCAGAAATCAAAAATATGGTCGCGGCCGGGACTGTAAAAACCAAGTAGCCCACCCCAGGGAGGAATAAAACATGATCGCCAGAATGCTTCTCATCGTCCTTATCTCCGCCTTTATTTGCATCTGGCAGGAGCGGATGGATATGCGATTACCGCCGCAGGCGAACCGCAAAGCGGCGCTCTTCGCCCAGTTGGGGCAAAGAGGCTTGCTCGGAGCCGTTGCCTTGATCTGCCTGATTACCGTCTTTATCGACTACTCCCGTGCCGACTTCTTTGCCGCCGTCCTCGATGTCTCAATCATAGGTTGCGTCTTTTCCGGCTATTTCGTCCGGCAAATAAGGGAAGTTATGTCCCGCCGCGAAGAGCTGACAACACTCATGCCACACGGTACAGCAATATCAATTTTCAGAATCAGGAGAACGCCTACTATGGAGTTGAATGAGATGATCAAAGCCGTCCGCTCCCCTGGCTCCTTAACTATTGGCCTATCTGATCCTCTGCCGCCTTCCAAACTGATCGCGGCCGGAATGCCTAAGTTAGGAATAGAAACTCGATTAGCCCCGTCAGGGGACGTCGCAACGGCCGCCGTAATGCAGGAAGTGATGTGTCGCGAGGAACAGCAAAATCAGAAATCCAGACAGAAGGAGAACACCCATGGAGACGGGAAATAAAGCTACTCGTCGACGCAGCATGAAGGCCGTGCAACGGGAACAGAAACAGGGACAGCAAAATCAGAGACAAGCGGCAATCGACCTGTTTACCGCCCTGAAACTTTTCAAAAACTTCGATGGGTTGCCCAGTAGCTGTTCAGGCGTGAATAATCCCATTTCAATTCGGATCAGCACCGATCTCTTTAATCGCCTGGACGCCAAGGCAGCACAAAAAGGGATTATCTTTTCCGATCAGTTCCGCGAGGCGCTATATGCAGGAATGAGTGAACGCTGGATTTACGACCAGATTGACGGCCTGAAATCAAAGAGAAACGAGATGAATATCTTTGATGGGTTGTCATCAAATTATCCGAGTTCCGAGGAAGCGCATAACTACGCTGAATTGGTCTTACTGGGCACTGATGTTTCCCACAACCTTCTCCAGCTTGAAGCGGATCTGCTGGGAAACATCATGGTGAAATGCAGCGCCGCTGGAAACCGAGACAATGTGAGCCTTTATCGGGCTCTGACTGCATATACTCCGGAGGACATGGCGATACTTGCGTGCGTTGCGGAAATTCTCAAGAATTTGTCTTGGCTTGAAGCGGGTTCTGCAAAAGCCAAGTAGCTGCACCGGCTCAAAATGCTCGAAAGGCAAGAAGCCAAAAAACGAAAAGGCAAAAAGGCAAAATCCACTGAAACAGGACACACCCCACGCCCAAATTGGGCATGGGGTGTGTGGCCCAGCAAACCCGCGTAAACCAGCTTCAAACAAGGGTTTGCTGGCAAAATGCTGAATACACACAAAAGCCGCACAATAATACCTAACTAGCTGTTATGGCTGCTAAAAAACGTGTGTACGAAAAGTGTACCATAAGGGGGCAATATGTCGGCAAGGATACAACTCAAAATCCCTGAAAAGGATGCGGCGGCCTGGAAGGAGCTTGCGCGGCAGAGTGGGTCAAATCTGTCTGCTTTCATCAAAAACATCGTCAACAGCCATCTCTCTGATTATGCGTCGAAGGCGGTCGCCGATTCGAAAAAATCGTCCGACGACGAAATCAGAAGTTTGCGAGCGACCTTGGTGTTGCTTACAAAGCAGATTGATGAATTGACCAGGAATCAAACCACCGTCGTTGATGCAACCGCCAAAACGCTCAAACAGGTTCATGAGCGTGTCACCGATTTACTGAAACTCGGCATAACCGACATGCAGCTTGACGCGGAGTACAAAGCGAAAGCAATCGAGCTTTACGCAGACCTGGGTAAATACTTCAAAGAATAAGGTCGAAAGGAGAAAATTCATGGCTGACCGTAATGGTTATCAAAAAGTTGATCCTGGCATTGGACAGAAAATGTGGGACCGCAATGTTCACTTAACCCTCGAACGTTACTTCCATGCATTCTTTTTTTCGTTTCTGGCGTGGTTAGTTTCGTGGGGGGGAATCGTTGTTCTGACAACGCCGCGTGGTGCCGAAGGGGTGATCGGCGTGGCGTTGTTTGTGTTTCGAGGGCTCTATTACGGCATCTTCAGTGTGTTTTACCCGGATTACAAAATGACATTTCAGGGTAAGGATTTTGCGGCCATCTGGCTTTATGAGTCAGCCGTCAAAGCGGGTCTTTGGCATCTTGTCTTGCGTTTTTTCTCTTGTGGAGCATTTGCGCTGGTGCCTGCTTGGCTGGTTTATCTCAGGATGCAGTTTGCATACAAGGAGGAAGCGGAAAAGCTCGAAACGTTGAAGCACGTTGGCGGCACTTCCCTTGACGATGAAAAGAAGATTATGTCGAAGATGGCACGTATGAATAAGGAACAGCCAAACCGGGGACATGTCGCCACGCTTCCGCTGGCGGCAAATCTGTTCCTCAGCAAGTGCAACGAAGTTTTCGGCACCTTGATCGTCGGAGCGCCCGGCGCAGGGAAAACGGTACTGATATCCCACATGCTGGAAAAACTGAAATCAATGCCTGTTTACCGAGTCATCGCTTACACATTCAAGGGTGACTTCGTGGAGCGCTTCTATGACCCTGGCAGGGGAGATATCATCTTCAATGCTTTCGACCTGCGTAGCCTGCGTCTCAACGTCTTTGACCTGATCCGCAATTCAACGGATTTCCTCCGCGTTGCGACGATCTTGATCCCTGAGCCGAAGGGTCAAGCGGACCCTTTCTGGACCACTGCGGCCAGGGACTGTTTCGCGGCCATGCTGAACTACTGTTACATGCGCGGGGAAGAGTTCCGAAACAATGCTGAGGTCTGGAGCGTCCTGTGCTACACACGCCAGGAAATTCTGTTGAAGGTGGCCCCTTACTTCGGGTCGGAGGAGACGCTGAAGTATTTCTCTGATGAGAAACTCGCTTCAAACGTTTCTGCAGTCATCGCCGGGTATACCGGGATCTTCAAGTTCCTGCCTCGGCAGTGCGACAAGTTCGATATGAAGAAGTGGTTGGAGGGGAAGGGAGGAAACGGCTGGATTTTCATCACGAACCACGAAGATCTTTCGGCAGTGCTCAAGCCGTGGCTTACCCTGTTCGTGGATTGCTTGGTTTCCGCCCACCTGTCGTTGCCTGACAGCTACGAGCGCCGGGTGGTTTACGAGTTGGACGAACTGAACACGCTCCACGCTACCGTTGGCGGTACCATCCATAAATTGGCGATTACCGGCCGGAGCAAAGGGGCCGTACCGATCCTTGGCTTCCAGGGACTTGCAGGGATGGAGAAGACCCTCGGTAGAGAGGTGGCCCGTGATGTTTGTAATGCCATGGGCAACAGTATGTTTCTCCGGGTCGGGTCGGACCCCGAAACCGCCAAATGGATGAGCGATGTAATCTCCGACACAGTCTTTATCGAGAGCGAAATTTCGAACACCTACAAGACCGGCGACACCCCTGAAGGCGGCTCTGTCCGACAAGTCCGTAAGACGGAAAAACTTGCCCCGGCGGCGGAATTTTTGAATGTCTTGCCGAGCCTGGAAGGTTATGCGCGGCTCGCGGAATACGGCGTGACGAAGGCCCATGTCGATTACGTCGCTCGGCCGGTTTTACACGAAGCCTTTGTGCCGCGCCCCGATCTCGATCTTGCTGCCGTCGAGATGGAGGTTGCCGCAGCGCAGGCCCGCCTCAAAGCCGCCGAGTCCCAGGCGACGACGGCGCCGACGGACCCGGCGGCAGGGTCGAAGCCGGTCAACCTGTAACTGGCAGAATTCGGGGCCTCCCACCAGGGGCCCCATTTTTTTATCCAAAATGTTTCGCCGCCCTTTGGTTTTCCCGACCTGAACCGCTATCTCTATTATACAGCCACGAAAGGAGACAACACCATGGCAGCAAAACGTAGCTTCCTGCAAAACATCTGGCACCACTTCAAGCATGCGGTTGATGTGATGAACCACATCCGCACCACTGGCCACCTTCCCTCCTCAAATTGGCGCTCTCCCGCTGAACTTGAGCGCGAAGCCGAGGACCGGGCAGCAAAGGGAGGGCACAATCAGCCTGGCGGCTTTCCGGCGGGCAAAGTCGAGGCGAAGTCCCAAGCCGTCCATAAGCCTGGCTTGCTTGAGCGCCTGGGCGCTGCACTTTCCCAGCCCTTCAACCCCTACCGGACCGTTTCCGACGTGCCTGCTGCAACTCGACAGAGCTTCAAGGCGATGAAAGCGCTGACGGACGAGGCAATCATACGGCGACTTGAAGAGGCAAGACAGGCTGCTGAAAAAGTGCTGCAACCGGCGCCATCGTTGAGCGAGGCTTCGCAGCGGCTTGCCGAAGCAAGGCAGGCCGCAGAAATAGTGCTACAGGCGGATAGATTTCCGTTCTCGGAGAAATTTCTCCCACCGGAAAAGTTCATCGATCTGAAGCATCTCCACGAGCAGGAAGCGCCGGCCGAAAAGATTGATGCCCTCATCCAGCCATATCGGGATGAGTGGGAAAAGCAGCCGAAGGCATTCAGCCAGGACCGGGCGCACATTTTCTGGGAGAACACCGCGACCGAAAAAGGTGTCGACGGTGCGGAGCACTTGTTCGGTGGTATTGAGCAGTACGAACGTAGCGGAGCGCTGTACGACCCCGTCCAATTCGAAAAGATGTATGGCGATAAGATCAATGAAGCGGCGGCAGCGTTTCATTATGACAAAAATCGTGAGACTCACGAAGCCCAGATAGCGGAAGGGTACGCAGCGGACCTCACGCAGCGTACGGAACGAGCACAGGCCGCCTCGCAGCAAATTGCCGCTGAAAAGCAGGCTGTGGAAATAGAACTGCAAGCGGAGAGATTCCCCTTTTCCGAAAAGTTTCTTCCACCGGCAAAGTTCATCGACCTGAAGCATCTTCGCGAGCAGGATGCGCCGGCCGAAAAGATCGATGCCCTCATCCAGCCATACCGGGACGAGTGGGCGAAGGAGCCGAAGGCGTTCAGTCAGGATCGGGCGCACATTTTCTGGGAGAACACCGCGACCGAAAAAGGCGTGGACGGCGCGGAGCACCTGTTCGGTGGTATTGAGCAGTACGAACGCAGCGGGGCGCTGTATGACCCGGTCCAGTATCAAAAAATGCATGGCGCCGAGATCGACGGCGCGACGCAAACATTTCACGAGAACAAAGCTAAAGCTCATGAAGCCCAGCTTGCAGATGAGTACATGGCGGATCTCAGGCAGCGAGCGGAGCACGGCGTTGCCGCAGGCATGGAGCGCCAAGAAGCCATCTCGCAGCAGCTCGCTGCCGAAAAAACGCAAGCGAACGAGCGCGGAGCGGCCGATACCCTGGAGAGGGAGGTCTGACCATGATCACTAAACCAGACGATCCTGACGCACCCCTGACCGAAGCCGACAGTCTCCGTCAGCGTTCGGAAGAGTACATGCAGGGCCTGCGTGACCGCTGCGAGACTTTCTTCCAAGACCAAGCTACCCGCCGCCAGGCCGAAGAGACCGCCAAGGCCGACGACTCCAAGCCCAAGGGCAGGAGAGGAAGAGGAGGCACAAAATGAGAACACTTATCCTGTTCACCGCTACGGCGATCCTGCTGCTTTCCGCCGCCGCAGTGGTGGCTGAGACCAACACCGGATACAGCACCGAAGGCGGGCAGAGCAGCAACGACGGGCGGGTGAGCACCTTCAAGCTCGGCAAGGACAAACGTCATTCCGACAGCAACAGCCGCTCGACTACTACCTCGGCAGGCGATGACGAACAGATACAGTCGAGCATCAAACAGATGCGCGATGCTCGTAAAAGCCGCGAACTCGACGTGTCCCGGCCGGCTCAGGCTGTTTTTCTCGATTACCTGCTGACGATGGAGGCGTACCCTTCCGCGCTCGACGGGATGCCGCAGCGGCAGCTTGTCGAGGTCATTCGCCGGGGGCGGTTGTCCAATCCGCTTTTCCCGGCAAATGTCGGCCTTGGCGCGAGCAGCGGGAAGTACAGCATCGACGAGACGCGGAAGGGCTATCTCCACAGCCAGGCGGGCAATAGCGCCCGCCTGCTGGCCGTAGGGGGCGACGAGGCGGCTGTGATCGCCTACGCCCATGATCTCGCGATCCTCGGCGCGATCATCGGTCAAGCCTATCTCTTCCTTGCCGATGACATCAGCGCCTTACAGACAAAGATCGCGGAGGCGGAGGGGCGGAAAGGCCGCAGCCGCCTGATCTCTGCGCCGCTCCGGGACGCCACCGGCCGGCCCCGGCCGGTGGAAGCTGAAATCACCGAGATTGGCGCGGAAGATTTTCAACGGATGGCGCTGGGAGCGTTGATAAAAGTCTTCCGCGAGGGGATCAAGGACACGTGGGTTAAATCAATGAGTAACCGGCTCCTGTCAATCAGCGACGAATCCGGCTGTGTGCTGAAAGGGGCCATCGATACCGTCAGAGTCAGCTGCGGGCCCGCTATCCTGACCTTCGGCAACCCGGCGGTCTTAGAGATCGCGGGAATCCAGTGGGCGGGGACTGCATTTGCGGGGTTTGAGGGCCGCTACCGGCTGTCGTCAGCTTGGTCGTACAGCGAGACCTTAGATCACTTGCAGTCCATCGGAAAAAGCAGTCGGATAGCTTCTGACTATGCCAAGCGGTCGGAAGACAGCCTGAGCAAGGGTAAGAGCGTCGACGCGGTGTGGGACCTTCGCGAAGGCGTGGAGCGGAGTGCAAAATCCAGCAATTCTGTCAACTCGAAAGGAGGAGGAAAGCAATGATCACGGCAGTGAAATGGGCAATCGGTGGCATCGGGAGTACGGCGGTCGCGGTATTGCTGTACTTCGAGTATGCAACGCATGAGCAGCAGAAGATGGAGAGGAAGATGGACGTGCGGAGCATGCGTCAGGAAAAAGTCATAAACGACGTGTTTCTCCAGGACAAGGATTTCGTGCCGGACAAGAAGACCCGCGACCGGTACTCCGCGAGGTCCGCAGAGCTTGATGAGCAGATCAAGGCGACCGAGAAAACGGTTGAGGGCGCACAGGGAGTTTCCGACGCGATGGTGCGCGACGCCCGCCGCCGTGCCGGCGCCGCAGGCAAGGACCTGGACAAGATGGTAGGCAGCGAACAGGGCGACCCGGCTGAGACACCGGAGGAGATCATGAAGAGGCAGGCGGGAGGAAAGTAGCCCTCCCGAGCTGAATCATGGGGGGGCTGTTCCGCCCCCCCTTTTTTTGACGTTATCTACTCAACCTACAAAAATCCTTCAAGGAGGAACATCATGACTTCCGTATCCCCCCCTATGCCCGCCGCAGCCGCCGGAAAATACTTCACCGCCGCCGACTACTACACCAAGGACCCGGGCGTGTGGTTCGGGAAGGGTGCCGCCGCCCTTGGCCTGGAAGGCAAGGAGATCACCAAGGAGGACTTCACCGCAATTGCTCAAGGCAAAACCCCTGACGGCCGCGTCCTGGTCCGCGACAGCACGCACCAAGACGCTGAGCACCGCGCCTGCATCGATCTCACCTTTGCCCCCGACAAGAGCGTGTCCGTGCTGGCTCTCGGCGACGAGCGCATCCAGGACGCAATGATGGAGAGCGCGAAACATGTGATGGGCTTGCTGGAACGGGAGTTTGCCCAGATCCGGATCTACGACGAAAACGGCAACCGCGTCGCGATAGATACCGGTAACATCGTTGCCGGCCTGATCCAGCACATGACCAATCGCGACGGAGACCTCCACTACCATATTCACGCCGCGCTCATGAACATGAGCATGAAACCCGGTGAAACCGAGCAATGGCGGGCATTGCACAACGACGTGGTTTATAAAAACCAAATGTATCTCGGCGTCAGCTTCAACAGTGATTTTTCCAAGCGCCTGTCAGAACTTGGCTATCAGATCAATATCACAGACCCCCGCACCGGTTCATTCGAGATCGTTGGCGTCAACAAAGAGTTGACCGCCGATTTTTCGCACCGGCGGGAAGAGATCGAAGCAAAGGTCGCAGAATATAACGCCGCCGGATTGTATCAGAATGTGAACAGCGCTGAACGTCATCAGATGGCTTGCAACGAGACGAAGAGTCAGAAGCAGGAAACCACTGCGGAGGCGCTCTTCGCAGACTGGGAGCAGCGCTTCACTGAGCACGGCACGACAGTCAGGGGCGAGGTTGACAACGCACTCCGGGAAGGTATGGAGCGGCAAGGCCCCATGTTGCCCGCATCGGAATATATCCGCCTGGCAGCGGCTTCCCTCGAACAGAACGAGAGCGCCTACACTACTCAATCTATTCTCCACACCGCCGAGCGCCTGTGCATCGGCCAGCATGGCCCCGACGACCTCCGCGCAGCGATCGCGGCGGCCCAGGTGGACGGTACGCTGATGAGGATCAACGACAAGGACGGGGAGAAGGCGCAGTGGGCGACCCCGCAGATGATCGAGACCGAGAAACGGATATACGATCGCATCCGCGACACCGCCCAGGCCCGCGAACAGATTATGGATTACGCGGCCGCGACGCAGCTTGTCGCAGACCGCCAAAGCGCCCGGGCGGCCAACGGGGAGAAGACCCTGTCAGAAAATCAGCAAGATTTCGTCGCCCGGGCTCTGTCGAGCACTGCAAGCGTCGTGCTGGTTCAGGGGTACTCCGGCGCCGGCAAAACGTTCGCAGCGAAGGAGCTTGCCGACATCCTCCGCGATCAGCACGGCTTCACAATCCGCGCCTTCGGCCCGACCGCCGCTGCAAAGAGTGAGTTGGGTAAATCCCTCGGGGTCGAAGCGCAGACCATCGACAAGTTTCTTCTGCAGCCCCCATCCCCCGGGGAGTACAACACCGGCCGAGAGGCGTGGTTTGTCGATGAGACCTCCATGGTCGGGAGCTACAAATTCGCCCGCCTCGTCGAACAAGCAGCCGCCGCCGGCGCCGTGGTCTACCCGATCGGCGACCGCAATCAGCTCCAAGCCGTCGAAGCCGGGCGGCTATTCGACGAGCTTCAGCAACAAGGCGTCACCGAGACCCTCTACCTGTCGGACATCCAGCGCCAGCGCGGCGACACCCCCGAGACCGCTTACATGCGCGAGGCGGCGGGCAAGATCCGGGACATCACGCAGGCCCGCGCTGCCCTCGAAATAGTGGAAGCACAGGGGCAGGTGCGAGAGATCGAGAGCAAGCCCGACCGCCTGACGGTGATGGCGGCCGACTATGTGAGCCGGGACCCTTCAAAGACCATGCTCATCGTCCAGGGCAATGCGGAGCGCCATAGCCTGAACGCAGCGATCCACGAGGATCTGCACGCCCAGGGGCGTCTCGGGGAAGAAGAGTACAATTTGACTGTCCGGGAGAACAAGAGCCTCGACAGTGCACAGCGGCATTTCGCCGCTTCGTACCAAATCGGCGACATCATCATGAACAGCCAAAGCGGCGCAGGCATGGCGGCGGGCTATGAGGGCCGCGTGACCGGCGTCGACGCCGAGAATAACACAATTACCCTCACGGGCAGAGACGGCAAGGAACGCATCATTGACCCCATGCAGGCCGCTGACCAGCTCACTGTCTGGCGCGAGCACCAGATCACCGCCAGCGTCGGCGACAAGATCGTGTTCCTGAAAAACGACGAGGGAGAGCGGGGCATCGGCAGTGTCAATGGGGACACGGCGGTCATTTCGCACATTGACGAAAACGGCTGGATCACCGCAGTCCGCGACCGGGACGGCGCCGAGCTTTCGTGGAATATCGGCCAGTATGCGAATTTCGACTTGGGGCATGCCCTGACCTCATACAAGTCTCAAGGGCAGAGCATCGAGCACGTCATTGTTTCCGCCGACTCGAAGATGGAGAACTACAACGATTTCTACGTGGCGCTGACTCGCGGGAAGGAGGGCGTGACGATCTACACCGATGACATTGAGCGGCTGAAAGACCGCATCGGCGAGGAGCAGGAGAAAACCAGCACTCTGCTGTTCAGCTTGGCGAATGAGGGCAGGGAACAGGCCCAGGATCTCAACCTCCCTACCACTCAGGATCTCGCTATCCGTGACCCTGACCGCAATATCGAGGATATCGCGATTACTGCCGAGCGGGTCTTTGAAGCTGACAAACCGGAGCGGGAGCACGAAGGAATGGGAATGTCTATCTAATTCTTTCAGCGACGCCCCGCTCCTCGCCAGCCAGTGCCGGCGAAAGGCGGCGCTTGCGGTACTTGAACCCCCTTGCTCTCCGGCAAAGGGGTTTTTTCATTTTCTTGCCTGAAAAATTTTCCATCCCCCCTTTGGTTTTACCCCGCAAACCCGCTTTCTTATGTATCGGTTCAATTCCAGAACCACTACGTCAACAGAGGAGAAACGCCATGCAGAAAACCGCAATAATCATCAAGACCGTCTTAGCTGCCTTAGCCATCTCAACCGTTGTCCTGGCCGGATGGTGGAAAGTGTCAAAGCCAAAGCCTCTGGCAATGGCCGACGGCAAGACTGCGGTGGCCAATATCACCGTGATCGCGGGTGGTCCCGAAAAATCCGGAAAGGAGTGAGCTATGAGTGCTCACAAAAACCGATCCCCCGGGGGCCTGAATCCCCTGGCGCTGGTGCGGGAACACAGCCACATCCTCGGCCAAGTGCTCGAAGAGACGCTCAGAGACCTGGCGATGGCTGGGCGGCCCACCTCGCCGGCGGAAATCCGCCAGACGGTCGATGAGCGATATGGTCCCGCACTGGCGTACCTGATCGCCGAAAGCCTGGCGTGCCCGCTTCTCCGGCAATCCGTTGAAACCGCCGCAGCTATACGACCTTACCCGCACCGTCAACAGGCTTTTCCCCACGGCTTTCCCCATGGCCTGTTGACACGCCGCTTTGGTTTTTGGTCGTAACCCCGCTATCTGAGTCAGTAGTAGAAAATCCACGAGAAAGGAGACCCGCCATGATCATCGGACTGATCCTGGGCTTAATTGCCCTCGGCAACGCCACCGCAGCGGTCGTCACCGTTGCCGCCATGTAACTCCGCGCCTTCGGCGCACATCACCCCCGCCCCGGCACAGCGGCCGGGGCGGAAGGAGGAACTATGAAACAGAGGGTTTTCGTAACAATAGTGCTGGTGATGCTGGCCATCAGCGGGACCGGGAGTGCCTATGCCGGGGGGCTTGTGAATAGGCTGCTGACGCCCGATCCTAATTCACCGGCTGCGCAGATGAACGAACGCAACAGGAAGGCTGCGGCCGACCTCCGTTATAGTCCGGATCTCATGGCACTTGGCAAAGCGCAGTTCGCCGCCAGGGAGTCTATGCAGAAAGCCGGCGTCCTGGGACTCGAAGAGACCTGGAAGGTCTTTGCCACTGCGCTAAGCTACCCTGTTTCGGATTCGGTCAAAGCTGCCTGCAAACAGGGGGCGGCTGACCCCAGGACGCACATCGACTGCACGACCGGTGATGGCACTTACGATGCCCGCCTCGACGACAAAAATGAATATTCGAGAAAGCCGCAAAAGTACGGCTACGTCTACAAGGTCGAGGGCGGCGTGCCGGTGGGAATTACGTACGACCTTGGCGCAGAGGTAGTTATCCATCGCAATGCAATCCCCTATGCCTACGAATTGCGGCCCGACCGGCAAGAGGATGGATACGGGCTCAACAACAACTCTTCGTTTCGCAAGATAACGACCTGCACGACAAGCTTCGAGCAAAGCGGCAATCCCGAGTCCTTGGTCGTCGATCAAGCCATCGTTCGGGTATCTTGCGGAGATAACTGGATCACCGCGATCCTTGGCCATACTCAAGAAGATACCCGGATCACCGCCCTTGCCGCCCCGGGCATCTACAAAGACGGCGTTCTCACGATTTCCGGGGTCTCCCGAAAAATCGGCAAAGACGACCTACTCGCGGCTCTCACCGCACACTATAACTCTGTTCAGTCCGCAGACATTCACGGCGTCATGCTGCATCAATACCTCCGAGGCGTGCTGAGCTATCCGAACACCCAGGAGGCGGCTTTCGTCGTTGCCATCGGCTACCAGCGACAGAATGCTGTTGCTTCGGCTGCCGATGCCGCGAAGGAAGAGGCGGAGCGTGCCGAGTTCGAGCGCCTGCAACAGAAATTCCAGGGCGCGAAGCCGTCCAAACTGCAATAGGAGGGGCTATGAGACAAATGATTATCGTTGCGATCCTGTTGGTCGCCGCCCTCTCCACCCACGCCCTGGCCGCCCGGCCGGGGCAGGGGTGGGGCAAGTCGGAAGACGAATTTCGCAGTGCGCTTCGCGACGGCGATGACCTCAAAAGTAATATAAGGAACATGTGCAACGGCTTCGGCAGGCCGTATGGTAACAGCAACATATGGGGTGGTCATTACACCGGCGAGGGCGGCGATCTCACGTTAGGAGGAGGCGATTTGGGTCCTAGCATGCATATAGCTGTTAGGGATAATCTCCTCCAACAAGCCGATCAGCGGGCAATGGGACTCGCGGGCTGGCGCGGAAGCTGCGTGGCCGCAACCGGAGATTACGCCCCCGGCGCTCTGACAGCACATATCATTGCTGATCGGGTAGCATCAGTCGATAGCAGGGACGGAAAGTACACGATCACGATAATGCCAGCCGAAACGGGCGGGGGGACGGTTTTCCGCGTGGTTTACATGGATCAGTTTTACCTCGTCGGTCAAACCGACCCCAACGCTCGATATTTGGCAATCACCGACGCCAGGTTGCCGATCGCCACATCAATCAACGAAACACTACAGCGTGGCAATAGTGCGATTGGGGTGAGCAATAGCCGCAGTTTGTACAACCTGATTCGTGATTACTATACGGGAGTGGCGGAGCCGGATGGTGCCAGCGTTGTGGAATTTGCGAAAGGCTTGTTGAGCGACCCCGGAACCCAGGAAGGCTTCCTGAGCTACACCCGTAACCGTGCCGACGATGCCGCCATGACGCCTGCGGAGCGCGAGAAGCGCCGCTACGAGGAACTGCGGAGAAAATATGGAGATGGGCGATAGCCGCCTTTGGTTTTGCAGTCCTCCGCCGCTTTATCAACCATGAAGTGAAGATTTCCCCTACAAAGGAGAGAATCCATGAAAAGAGTAATTCTGATTGTCCTCGCCAGCCTGGCCGTATGCGGCTGCGCCACCGTATCGCCGTCCCCGGTCTGTGCCCCCTGGGCAGAGGTCAAGGCCCGCGCCGCTCAGGGTCTCTCCGTCAAAGAGGCTATCGATATGCTGCCGCCCGGCGACTACACCCCACACGATTCGCCCGTTCCCCTTGGCGTGTTGATGAGTCGCCTGGACAGTGCTGCCTACGATAGCTACGATAAGCGCAAATCCAGCGACCATTCCATCTACCCGTTCGACACCTTCGGCTGGATCGTACAGCCAGACAGAGACGCTTGGCCAGCCAATCCTAATGCCCGCAGTTGCGGGTATGCCTACCTGCATATCGATTACAAGGGCCGCATCCACGATGTTTCTTGCTCCACCGTTTATCCCTGCGGCCCCCGGCCGGCGGGCAACTGGACCAACAGACTGCCGCTCGTCTATCACAACCCCGGGCCGTCTTTCCTCTGGGAAAAGGGGGAGAAATAATGAGAGCCATCATTCTTGTCATTTTGCTGATTCTGTTTGCTGGCGCGGCATGGGCTGACCAGTGCGCCGAAAACTACCTCGGCGACCAGGCGGCGGTGGAAGCCCGCCTGAAGACGGCCGGCTACCGGCTCAAGGGCGTCAAGGCCGCCGACGCGGCTGGTACGGCACGAGCATACCACTGGACCAGGGAAAGCAAGGATCTCGTCGTCGTGGATCTTGTAGCGGGGTCCGGACAGATCAGGTCTGCTGATTGTGCCGCCGTTGCAGGCACGACCACTTCTGAGGGCTTGACGGTAGACTACAAGTACGCTCAGCAAGATAAGCTGATGGAGCCGCTGAAACCGTACCTATCGGTTTTGGCGGAATTCATCCTCTACGACCTTCACGAGGTCACTGAGGTCGCAACGGCGGCCACCGCCGGCATCCCAGCCACTGCGTACCTAGATTCCGTGACACGTCAGGTGGACAGGCGGGGGTGGACAGTTCCGTTCGCGAAAGCCGCCGCAGAGGAATTCAGGCGGCGAGGGTATAAGGTCGGGACGAACTGGCAGGCGGGTCCCGACTCGATCACGATCGCGAAAGGCGGCGTGGCGATCACCTGGCGCGCAGACCAGGACCGCCAAGGGGTCGGGGTCGTCATTAAAATACAGCAGGTCACGGCGGGGAGGCAAACGTATGGGGTTTCGGCGGACCAGGTCGCCAAGACCAACGAACTGGCCAGCAACCCGCGCAACGGCAACGGCCCGGGCGCATTGTCGATCCGGTACGTGTCGATGGTGAGCGGCGAAACAGGGCCCGGCGGTAACTACTACCTCAAGGGGCAGGGGGTGACGACGGAAATTCAACTGACTGAGTTTCAACTAGCGGCCGCGTACGCTGCCAAGCACTGATCCCGCCCAAACCTCGGCCCCGGAATCCAGTTTCCGGGGCTATTTTTTTGCACTGATTCAAACCGACCTACCACTATTAATGCTGCCACTAATTTCCCTTTCCTAATCTTTCAACTACAGATAAGATATCCGCGCTTCGTCGGCACCCAAAGATTAGGGAGGGAACATGAATAATCTGGGGTCATGCATGAAAAGCTTGTTCGTCACAATTGCCTTGTCGCTGCTGCCTGTCGTTGCTTTCGGTGCGGAACAATATTGGACCCAAATTGAGGCAGACCCGCCGTTGGAAAGCCCAAGCATGTATCTTGCCGACGTTATGAATGTTTCCAGCACCGTCAAAAGTGTGAAGCTCAAAGTCATCATAAAACCCGGCGATACCGTTACTCAGCTTCCCGCGCCTGTGCTCCTGCAGTACGTCCAGTTCGATTGTGCAAAAGAACAGGTCAGAATACTGGCGAGCAAAGAGTTTCAAGGTGAACCCATGTTGTACGGAGTAGTCTGCAGTCGGTATCTGGAGAGCCGGGCGGTTTATACTGAACCTTGGCGCCCTGTTGATCGCGAACTTTTCCGGCATTTTTTCCGTGCCGTGTGTCAATGATAAACAAGGATAAAGCCGACCGCCCACAGGGTCCACAGTCTCAGCCCGCCGCGAAAGCCCGGCTTTCGCTTACGGCGGACTGGCCTATGGACTTGTGGACGGATTGAGCAACTGAGAGAATGAAATGAACCCTGAACTTTTAAGTTTTATGGCACTGATTGTCGCTCTTACCTCTACGATCATCAATTACCTGATGCTGCACCATCAATATGACCCGGAGGTTATAGTTTACGCTTTACCTGATCAACGGCGCCCTACAATTATCAATATAATTATTGAAAATATCGGCAAAGGTAGGGCAACCCATATTAGGTTTGAGTCGGACCATCCGATCCCCAAGCGAGCATTCGGTTTTGACGATGCAGAAACACCAGATGTGATGGATGATGGCCCGTTTATTCATGGGATTTCGGCTCTTGCTCCAGGCGAAAAAAGGACAATTACATGGGGGCAGTACGGTGGATTGACGAAAGGTCTTAATAACAATATATTGGAAATTACAGCGATATACAAAAGTCATCCATCATTTCAGGTTACTCCTAAAAAGCACCTAACAACCTCAAATATTGACCTCAAATCGTTCGAAGGGACCGACGCTTCAGACAATAATTGGGACAAAAAGGCAGCAGAACAGCTTGAAGAAATTGCGAAGACATTGAAGAAACTTGCAGAACATCGATAAAGCTTTTCTTTTATTGCTCTGTCTTTCCTACTCCTGCTGATGTCCCGGCTTGTACCCCGGGTAGTTCGCCGCGACGATCTCCTCAGCGGTCATTGCTTGCGCCGGTGCTACGTTGACCGGAGTCGGGATCTCCTGCGCCGCCTCCGCTTGGGCTATCTCGGCGGGCCTGTGGGGCTGGTGCCCCTGCAATATCCCTCCGGTGTTCCGGTACTCACCGACCATCACCCCGCCGCTCCCGGCCGCCGCCCGTGCTGCATGGCGGGCCTTGACCCTTTCCAAAGCACCTGTCAGTCCGACGCCGCTTGTTTCTCCCCTGGCCGCAAGCTGGCTGACAGGGCCAGTGGGGAGGTGGAAGCCGTATCGTGGAAGTGCAATAGCGGCCGTGATTGCTATAGCTATGAGTATATTCGCCTTCATCATCTCCTCCTGATCTCTTTAGAAAAACAGCCGCCGTAAGAAGTCTACCAGCACGTCAATCATGCTCTTGGGGGCCATCGCCTCCAGCCGTCGCCGTTCCTCCCGGCTTGCCCGGCGCTCGTCGGCCTGGATGAGCTGGCGAAGAAATTCGTTGCTGACCATTCCGTCTTTCGTCGTGATTGCCGTCATTGTCGTGTCCTCCGGTGGTTTCGGTATGCTTCATGATTGTTTTTATTGCACTTGGTATGCCAAAATTGCTTAGCATTGCTGCCAAATAATGCAAAATAATGCAGGATGGTTTATTTATATGGATGGATTAATGTGATATACAGTGTTAGCGAAGCATGTGCGATGGGAGATGATTCGAGAGGACAGAGAACTGGTGGAGAGAATATGGAGGCTCCTGATATAAGGGATATCACAATTTATCTATGTCGAGTATAACCTCATATGTATAGGCAATAAATGACTCATATATGGAACTACTAATAATGATTTGGCATATGGAGAATCTATGAGTACATATGAAATAACAATGTCTGTATTAGGTGTTGGAGGATTTACAGGATTAAGTATGGCTTTTGTATTGAATACTCTTTTGAAAAATGGAATAAAAGAGTCTATTAGTAGTGTTTACAAAAAACAGCTTGAAGATCATAAATTTCTTTTGAAAAACTCTGAAAAAGTCTTTCAATACAAGCTTGATGCGTCAAAATATCTTTATAAAATACTACGAGATATTATTCCAAAGCGTTCCTATCCTGACATGGACTGGGATGAAGCCTGCGAAGCAATAGCATTAGGTTTTTCTGCTCACGAAAAGGCTCTTAATGACTTTCTTTGCGAATATCAATCAACATTGTCAGATGAAATTCTCAAACGAATCAGGAGTGCAATAAGTGCTTGTTCTGATGGTCAGTTCGAGTTTTATTGGGATTCTGAACAGCAAGAGCCAATCGCCAACAAAACAGCAAAAGAAAAAGCGACTGAGCTATATGATGCTCTCGATGGAGCCGTTGAGATGTTGAGGAAAGAAGTTCATGAAATGATTTCTATGCCGCGCACTTAACTAGCGATTCAACAAATGACACACGAAGGGCAAGGAGGAAATATGGCACCGAAAGAACTGTCGCAATCGGAGTTGCTGCAGATATTTGAGTTGGAACCAGAAGTCATTGATGTCGAGAAACAAGAAAACGGAAAGAGCTTACCTGTTGTGAGGGCATACGATGACGAGGAAGTTCACCTTCACTTCTGGTGCATCCATTGTAGGACTTGGCACGTCCATGGGCGAGGTGGGCGCGACTACCCATACCAAGAAGGTCGCGGAGGAATGGCTGGCCACCGAAGTGCGCATTGTACGGCTTCCAACTCTCCCTATAAAGCAAACGGGGTGGTTTTGCACGTCGTGGAGAGGTTCAGCGAAAGCATCAGAAAACGACACAAAAAAGGGACTGCCTTGTATTGCCCTGCCTGCCATAATAACTATTCGGCAGCTTTCAACGCATGTGGGTGCCTAAGTCGGTACGTTAACAAGAAGCGGAATCCTGAATATCCACAGCTTGCGGAAACTTATCAAAGACTGCTCCTTGAATAAGGTGTAGCAACACTAAAAAAAGAGTCAACCAGAGCCACGGCCGGCCCAAAAAGCCAGCCGGTCAAACTTAGAACGTTGAAATGAGGAGAATTAATGACAAGAAATCCGAATAAAGCAGCGAGAGAAACGAAACGCATCTACAAAGATGTTGATCTGAGAATGAAAAAGGTTCCAGCTGTTTGCTGTCAAGGCTGTTCTCACTGTTGTCATCAATTGATCAAGGTACACTGGGCTGAAGGAGTTCTGATAGAAAAGTACATTATTGAAACATTTTCTAAGGATCAAATTGAAACTTTCAGCGCTCGGCTTGAGCAATGGAAGAATTATTTGAAAGACTGCACACCAAACACAGATATTTTAGAAGCTTCTGATATTAATAAGTTTGCTGCAAAAGTGGCTGAAGATCATATCCCATGTTTCTTCCTCGACAATGACTCATGCGCTATTTATCCTGTCAGACCGCTTATTTGCCGTACCTTCGTAGTCACTGACGACGCTAAATTATGTGCTATTGATCCGATGAGGATAGGCGTTATGGAAGGATACTCCATTCAGGGTGATGCTATGCACGAAATTACTCGTGCTGCCGATTCCTTCCAACTGCGTCTGTTAAACTACGCAGTAGCAGAAACACTCGGAGTTAGAAACCTAAAGCCAATAGGTGATTTTGCAATTACAACACTGCAAAGAAATCATCAAACCTAATTTAAACCACTCTACCAGAGAATATACAATGAGCTTATATCACCAGCACTAAATAAAAAATAAGGGGCTGTCTTAAACAATTTCGGATGACTTGACAACGTCATAGTCGCGGCCCACCAGGCTTTTATACACCACCATCTTTGTTTCGTACTGAACCTGCTTGATTGCCTCGTATCGCACCCTGAGCGAATATTCTTTCGAATATCTGCGCATCGAGATGTTGGACACGTGATGACCGAGGATCTCCGAAATCAGACTTTCCCCCACGTCTGACTGCTTCAGTCGGTCCGCAAACACATGCCGCAGACTGTGGAACGTCTTGGTCTCGTCCTCGGTAATGTGCTCGCGGTTCCAGCGGCTGTACCACTTCTGCACGGCGTTGGAATAGCCCGTATCCGTCCTCTTCAAGTTAGGGAACAGGCGTTCTTGCTGGCGCTCCCGCGCCATCTGACAATACTCGTCAAAGCCGAGATAGGTCAACGCCGGGTGGAACGGGATAAGACGCTTGGAAGTCTTGTTTTTGAGCTTTTTGTCGCGGTCGTCGTTCACGTCGAAGTAAAGCAACATGTCCTTGTCCGGATCGTCACCGCAGCACGCAGCCTGCACATCGTCAGTGTACAACTGGCAAATTTCGTCCAGGCGCATGCCAGTAAAAGCGGAGATAATTGGCACCCAATAGCGCTCCGGCCGGGCGGTCGGACGCAGGTGCCACACGGCCCCTCCATCCAGATAACCAGGCGTGAAATCGGCGGCTTCGGCGGCAGTCAGGCCAGCCATGTTGAGGCGCTGATCGAAGAGGGTATCCAGGATCTGCTTCATCTCCGCATCGGTGTAAGGGCGTTTGATTTCGTTTTCCTTGCGCCGGTCGACGAGCAAGAGTCCTTCGGCGACGTTCAACGAGACGTACTGGCGTTTCACAGCCAGCTTCATCACACTGGACAGGATCGACATGGACTTGTTGACTGTCGACACACCCAATGTTTCGGCCAGTTCGTTGCGCCAGTTGGTGACTACGACGGCGGATAGCGCCGGGGCCGGCATCTTGCCGAACTTGTCCTTGATTTTAGAGAAAATGGTGCGGTATTCACTGGCGGATTTTGGGGACCACTTATTTTTGTTGGCCGCCTCGTATTCGTCAACGACCTGGGTGATGGTCTTGGGCTTCGGGCTGGTGGGGAGTGTTTCCAGGTCAACCGCCTGGGCCTGCGGCTTGAAAGGTTTGGCAAACAGGAGCTGCTCGATCGTCCCCCTGGCCGTGGCGGCATCGATGAACCGCAGGCGAAGGCCGGTGATGATCCGGTCTATCTCGGCATCGTAGTTGGTCTTAGCGGCGCGGGCTTCCTTCGCCGACGCGGTCTTCAGGGTCTTGGTGAATTCCGCAACCCCGAACAGTGGCTGCAAATCCTTGGGGACCCGACGCCGGTAATAGAAGATGTCGCCTTGCTTCCGCATGTGCCGTGCCTGAAAAAAAGTAGCCATATCAGCCTCAAAATGTGGACTAAAATATGGCTACCCATGATTATCGTCAAGAAAACTTAATTATTTCAAGACGTTATGTAAACTGGCGGAAGAGGTGAGATTCGAACTCACGGAGGCTTGCACCTCGGCGGTTTTCAAGACCGCTGCCTTAAACCACTCGGCCACCCTTCCGTATTTGTGAGCTGTATCCTATACCACACTCTCTCCCGAAATTCAAAGGGTATCAGGAGATTCGCTCCACCCCGCCCATGTAGGGACGGAGCGCCGTGGGAACGAGCACCGAGCCGTCCGCCTGCTGGTAGTTTTCCAGCACGGCCACCACGGTCCGCCCCACGGCCAGGCCCGAGCCGTTGAGGGTGTGGACGAACTCCGGCTTGGCCTTTTCGTCCTCGCGGAAACGGATGCCGGCACGCCGCGCCTGGAAATCGCCGAAGGTGCTGCACGAGGAGATTTCGCGGTAGCAGCTCTGCCCCGGCAGCCAGACCTCCAGGTCATAGGTCTTGGCGGCGGAGAAACCGATGTCGCCACTGCACAGGGCCATCACCCGGTAGGGGAGCCCCAGCAGTTGCAGGACCTTTTCCGCATTGGCCGTCAGCTTTTCCAGTTCGGCTGCCGACTCGGAGGGGTGGGCGAACTTGACCAGTTCCACCTTGTTGAACTGGTGCTGCCGGATCAGCCCCCGGGTGTCCTTGCCGTAGGAACCGGCCTCGCGCCGGAAGCAGGGGGTGTAGGCGGTGTAGCAGATCGGCAGGTCGGAACGCTTGAGGATCTCGCCGCGATGGATGTTGGTCACCGGCACCTCGGCCGTGGGGATGAGGAAGTATTCCGGGTCCGCCAGCCTGAACAGGTCTTCCTCGAATTTGGGAAGCTGGCCGGTGGCGGTCATGGAGTCGCGGTTGACCATGTAGGGGGGCAACACCTCCGTATAACCGTGCTGCTCCGTGTGCAGGTCGAGCATGAAGCTGGTCAGGGCGCGCTCCAGACGCGCGCCGGCGCCCCGGTAGAGGGTGAAGCGCGCGCCGGTGATCTTGGCGGCCCGCTCGAAATCCAGGATGCCCAGCCCCTCGCCGATCTCCCAGTGGGGTTTGGCCGGGAAAGCGAACGCCGGGGGCTCGCCCCACGTCCTGACCACCACGTTGTCGTTTTCCGATTTCCCCAGCGGCGTGGAGGGGTCGGGCAGGTTGGGCACGGTCATGAGCACGCCGCTCAGTTCCTCGTCCACCTGCTTGAGTTCCTCGTCCAGCGCCTTGATCCTGTTGGACACCTCGCGCATCTCCAGAATCTTGTCCTGGACCTGGCTCTTGTCCTTGACCTTGCCGATCTCCTCGGACACGCTGTTCTTGACGGCCTTGAGGGATTCGCCTTCCCGGAGCAACGCCCGGCGCCGGTCATCCAGGTCACGGAACCGCTCCAGGTAGGGGGCGCCCCCCGGGTGGCCAGGCGGCGTTCGGCCTCGTCCAGGTTTTCACGGATAAATTTCATGTCAAGCATCTGAAACACCTTTATTTTTAGGGATTAAAAGTGTATTTTTTAGCACCTGCATCACGCCACGTCAATTTAAAATAGTTTCCCATCTGGAAACTCGGGATGGGAAACTATTTGTTTTCAATTCGGAACCGAGCAATTTTTCGTCGTGGCCAGGAAATCGAAGGATTGCGCGGAAGCGTACCTGGGTACGCCGCACAAGCAAGCCTGAAGATTGACGCCGCCATGGCGGAAAAGGGCCGGTTCCGGATAAAAACAAAAGAGCTCCATGAAACGGATAGCATCCCTCGCCATAACAGTCGCCATCCTGCTCCTCGCCATGCCGCTGTGGGCCGATGGCGAAGAGATCGTCATCGGCGCCGTCGGCGACATCATGCTGGCCGGGAGGTGGACACCGCTGCTGAAGAGCAGGGGATACGACCACCCCTTCGGCGGGGTGGCGGCGACCCTGGCCGGCAGCGACATCAACCTGGGCAACCTGGAGTCCCCCATCGCAAGCAGCGGCAGGGAATACACCGCCAAGAAATTCCGCTTCCGGGCCGAACCGGGAGTGGCCGCGGCCGTGCGCAAGGCCGGCTTCAACCTGGTCACCCTGGCGAACAATCACAGCATGGACTTCGGCGCGGCGGCGCTGACCGAGACCATGGCCAACCTGGAGGCGGCGGGCATCGCCTGGATCGGTGCCGGCGAGAACCTGGCCGAGGCGCGCAGGGCGGCGATCTTTACCGTCAAGGGGAAGAAAATCGCCTTTCTGGGATATTCCCTGACCCAGCCGGTGGAGTTTTTTGCCGCCCGCCGGCACCCCGGGACCGCACCGGGCTATGAGGACATCTTTGTCCCGGATATAGCCCAGGCCCGCAAGGAGGCGGATTACGTGATCGTCTCCTTCCATTGGGGCCGGGAGGGGCAGGGTATGCCGATCCCTTTCCAGCGCAGCACCGCCCACAAGGCCATCGATGCCGGGGCGGACGTGATCATCGGCCACCATCCCCATGTGCTGCAGGGCATCGAGCGCTACGGCAAGGGCATCATCTTCTACAGCCTGGGCAACTTCACCTTTGCCAGCACGAGCACGACCGCCGACCGGAGCGTCATCATCCGCCTGCGGCTGGACGACACGCGGCGCGAGGCCGAGATACTGCCGCTGGACGTGCTCTACCGGCGGGTGGGGTTTCAGCCCCGGCTGTTGTCGGGGAAACCGGCCGCAAACGTTATAGAACGGTTGAACTCCCTGTCGAAAACGCTGGAAACAGAGATCAAATCCCACAACAATTCGTACTTTGTGAGCTTCTGACATGAAAATCCTCTTTACCACGCTCCACGCCAAATACTCCCACGCATCCCTGGCGCTCCCCTGCCTGGCGGCATACTGCCGCACCATTCCCGACGTAGCGGTCGTCATCCGGGAATGGACCACCAACGAGCCGCGCGAACAGCTCCTGCGCCACATCATGGCCGAGCAGGCGGACATGGTGGCCTTTTCCTGCTACATCTGGAACATCGAGAAGACGCTGCGCATCGCCTCCGACATCAAGAAGATCGCGCCGGACACCCGCATCGTCCTGGGCGGGCCCGAGGCCTCCTTCAACATCTTCGAGCTGATGCACGAGAACCCGGCCATCGATTTCGTGATCAAGGGCGAGGGGGAGCGGGTTTTCCACCGCTTGATCACAACCCTCGTCAAACATGGCGGCGGCAACCTGCTGGAACGCTCCCTGGGCGAGATCGACAACCTGTATTTCCGGGACGGCGACGACATAACCTCGGGCCCGCTCGGCAAACATTTCCTGGAGCTGGACACGGTCCCCTCCCCCTTCGAGGCGGGGCTGGTGGATCTGAAAAAACCGTTGATCTACTACGAGACCTCCCGCGGCTGCCCCTTCTCCTGCGCCTTCTGCCTCTCCGCCGCCGAGGGGCACGTCCGCTCCTTTGGCCCGGAGCGCATCACAAGCGACCTGACCCTCCTCATGGGGCACAAGGTGGGCACCATCAAGCTGGTGGACCGCACGTTCAACTTCGACGCCCAGAGGGCCAACCGGATCTGGGACTTCATTCTGGAGCACAACCGGGGCAGCCACTTCCATTTCGAGATCGCCGCCGACCTTCTGACCGAAGAGAACCTGACCCTGCTGAAACGCGTCCCGCCCAAAACGTTCCGCTTCGAGATCGGCGTCCAGTCGGCCTCGGAAACCACCCTGCTACGGGTCGGCCGCACGGCCAACCTGGGCCGCATCTTCGAGACCGTCCAGCGCCTGCGGGCCGAAACCGCCATAGAACTGCACCTGGATCTGATCGCCGGGCTGCCGGGTGAGGATTTCACCGGTTTTCTCGCCTCCCTGCGCGCCGTGGCCGACCTGAACCCGCACGTGATCCAGATCGAGCCGCTCAAGGTGCTCAAGGGCTCTGCCATGCGGGAGATCGCCAGCCGGGACGACTACCACTTTTCCGGGTTCCCCCCCTACACGATCCTGCGCAACCCGTGGCTCGCCTTTGCCGACATCAGCCGCATCGAAACCATCGGGCGCCTGCTGGACCTGTTTTACAACCATGACGGTTTTACCGCGACGCTGGCCCTGCTGCGGCGCAGCATCGACACCGCCTCCCTCTTCGACCGCATGGCGCGCCAGGCGGGCAACGACAACCTCTCCGGCCTTTCCACCCGGCGCGTGTACGAACTGTTCGCCCGCCTGGCGGGGCCGCTGGTGGACGACGCCACCCGGCGCCTGCTGCACGACGCGCTCTTCTTCGACTACTGCCGCCACGAGATGCCGCTCATGGGCAAGCTCCCCAGCTTTGCCGCCGAACGCCAAGCGGACTGTACCTGGCCGGCCCCGCGCGACCTGCCCAATCCCCCGGACCTGCCGGCGGACAGCCGGGTCAAGGCGTTCCGCTGCACCTTTTTTAGGGATTACCGTTGCGAGGAGTGGAAAAACGGCGCGGTGGGGATTACCTTCGTGTACGCCTCCGGGGCCGGGCGGGGATTGCAGGTGTTGGTGGTGTAGATCATTGAGCTATTTGGGGTTCGACTCTTTCGCAAAAGGGCATGGGTCAAAATAACACAAAGAGGGGCTTCCGGAGGTAATCCGGGAGCCCCTCTTTGTGTGATAACGGCGGGTTATGGGTATGGTCAAATTGTGGTAATTTTTATAACATTTTATAAAAAATGTTAATTATTTTAACATATTGATTTTACGATTGAAATTTGTGTTTGCGGAGAGTAAAAAGTGGAAAAGGGATTTGAAGGAGTAACAATGACGGTCTTCGAGAAGCTTGACGAGATTATGGCAAAGGTTGATTTGCATAAGATTGAACCACTGTTTTCCATTGAGGTATCGGCTTTGAATAGCCGATACGAAACAACTATCACAAGGGAAGGCAATAACCTTTTGCGGGTGATGGCAAAACTGATAGCGTATAGCAATAATGCTCCTTCCGACAAAATAACTCAGCTACTTGAGACGGACTATTTTGAACTGGCATTCCATAGATTTGACTTGGCAGCAGTAGCGAGCGACACCCCTGAAAGAATTGTTAAAAGTCATTGGCCAACCATCAAGGCAATTCGTTTTCAGAAAAAAGTTGGCTATATAGTGGAATGCGCAAGACTTCTTTTGGAGCATGGCAAAGATAAAGCAACCATCGAATCCCTTTATCAGCAATATAATATCCCGACAAAATTAGCCAATAGTGAAGACATAGACAGTTTCTGGCAAAAATTCGACACCTTACTTATCCGATACGAACGGGAGAGGATGCCGTATTTTAAAAACATGACGACGCTATTACATCTATTGCTTCACGTCGGCTTTCCGTGCGTAAAGCCAGACCTTGTAGTTATGAGAACCGCAGCACAGATAGGTTTAGTTCAAGGTCGAGATAACCACAACGCTTATCGTCCGGCAGAACGGAAATTAGTTGTGAAGACAATTCAGGAATATTGTCTATCACGCAGTGTTCATCCTGCAATCATCGACCTTTATCTTTTGGTCCATGGCAGGCAGCTCGACTCAATAAAGTATGTTAGCCAAGACTTTATTCCGGTAGCGGTTTAAGAGCAACAGAACATGCTTACCCCCCTCCCATAAATTCAGATGTCCTTCTCAAAGCTTTTCAAGATGTTGGCTTTGCCCTTTGGCAAATACAAGAACTTGAAAACACATTGTCCCATTACCTGGTCATAGTTCACAAAATTGAGCCAGGAGTTGCAAAGGACGTTGCCGAGGGCATTCTAGAAAAAACTCGAAAAAAGACGTTAGGACAGCTTGTAACTGATTTAAAAAGCAAGGAAAAGGTACCTGCGGAACTTCTGGAAAGACTCGAAAGATTTGTTGAACATCGGAACTGGCTCGCCCACCGTAGTCGAGGTGAAAGCAGGAAACATCTTTACCAAGAGAAATTACACCATGTTTTCTTCGAAAGGGTCGAATGGGTTGCAGACGAGGCACTATACCTCGGGAGAATATTTTGTGAAGAGATTAGAAGATATATGGAAAAACACGGCGTAAGCAAAGAATACATTGAGAAAACTGCTGCTGGCATTATGCGAGAGTGGTCTGAAGGTTAATACATCATTATACATAATTGACAGCCATCAGTTCTATATCGACGTAAATATGGCTAACCTGGTAATTGAAATTACCTAAAGTGGTGAAATGGAGCCGGTTTAAATAGGGATATCTCCATTTTAATCGGGACCGCTCTTTTTTATAAGTCTTTATCGACTGATCCAACTTAATACCAACATATCCACAAAGCTTATTGAAGCCCAGCCATTCTCCCCTCAATACAACAAATACCCGCTCCGCACCACCTTGAACCGCTCAAGTTCCCTATCCCACCGCCTAACCACATCACGGGGCGTAACCCCCTTCTGCCGCAGCAAAGGCCACGCCTCCCGATCCCCCACCTCGGTGCCGAACCCTTCATACACTTTGAATTTCCCGGGATACGTCTCGTAAAAGGCCTGGGCCAGGTGCAGGCCGGCCAGGGGCGGGTCGAGCCGGTCCCGGTCCAGGGCGGTAACGCAGACGCCGGAGCAGTGCTTGCCCCGGTAGGGGTGGCCGGCCGCGGTCGGCACAAAGCTGCACGGGGCAAAGCGGATGCCGGGGATGGTGCGCGCCGCCAGATTGCGCGCCACTGCCGCGCCGTCCACCCAGGGGGCGCCGTAGGCCAGAAAGGAGCGGTCCGTGCCGCGCCCCACCGAGAGGTCGGCCGTCTCCAGGGTGCCGGGGCCGGGGTAGAGGATGGCCGCCGTGAGGCTCTTCATGTTGGGCGAGGGGTTGACCCAGGGCAGGCCGGTGGCGTCGTAGTACATGGCGCGCCGCCACCCCTGCATGGGGACCACGGTCAGACGGCAGCCGATGCCGAACTCCGTGTTGAAGAGCCGCGCCAACTCGCCCATGGTCATGCCGTGGCGGGTGGGGATGGGGTGAATGCTGGTGAGGGCGCCGCAGCCGCTGGACCGCTCGGGCAGGGGCTGTGCCGGGACGGCGCCCTCCACCCGCTCGCCCCCCAGGGGATTGGGGCGGTCCAGGACCACGAAGGGGATGCCGGCGTCCCGGGCGGCGCGCATGGCGAGGGAGAGGGTGCCGATGTAGGTGTAGAAACGGGTGCCGATGCCCTGGATGTCGAAGACCAGAATATCCACCCCCCGCAGCATCTCCGGCGTGGGGCGGCAGGTGGCGCCGTAGAGGCTGTGCACCGGCAGGCCGGTGGCCCGGTCCGTGGCCGACGGCACCTTGTCGTCCGCCTCGCCCCGGATGCCGTGCTCGGGGCTGAACAGGGCCGTCAGGCGGCAGCCGGGGGCCCGGTTGATGATGTCGATGGTGCTGCGGCCGTCCCGGGAACGTCCGGTGTGGTTGGTGATCAGGCCGACCCGCTTCCCCTGGAGGAGGTCGAAACCACGTTGTTCCAGCACGTCGATGCCCGGGAGGACGACCGGCTCGCCGGCGGCACGCACCTGTGGGGGAAAAAAGAGGGCAACCGGGAGGCAGAGGATGGCGACCCGGCATCCGAAGTTCTGAAAAAAACGAGCAAAAATTTTGAGGTTCATCCTGTTTAGCCCTGTCAATTCCAAGTTGCAGCCTGTGCCTTCCTGACAGGTTGTTCAAAAATAGTCAGATCGTCGCACCCGCTCGACAAGCCCTGAGGAGGCCCTCACCCGGCCTTTGGCCACCCTCTCCCGGAGGGAGAGGGTAACGGTATCCCTTCTCCCTTTGGGAGAAGGAGAGGATGAGGGGCGCTACGCCGCACGAAAGGGCGTTCGAGGATGAGGGCCTGATGGCTGTTTTTCAACAACCTCATCGGATTTAAGCCTCTGCCGCCCGCTGGTCCCCGGCCACGGTACGGCCGGCCAAAAGCGCAAAGAGCGCCGCGACCAGGATGGCCGCCGGGGTGGTCAGGAGTGCGGCCGCCAGCCCCCACACATCGGAAAGGGCGCCGATGATGGCGGGGGAGACGGCGTCCCCCAGGGCATGGATGGTGAAGATCGTAATGGCGAACCCCGTGGCGCGCCGGTTGGGCGCCACGACGTTGACCAGCACGGTGTTGAGCGGGCCGGTGTTGAGAAACAGGAACAGTTCGGCGGCAAAGATGGCGGCCAGACAGAGCGGCAGGGAATGGGAGAGGATGGCCAGGGCGGCCAGGGGCGCGCCCAGGAGGAAGCCGGCGGCGGAGACGTGCAGGTAGCCGGCGGCGCTGCGGCGTTGCAGGCGGTCCCCCAGCCAGCCCCCCGCCAGGGTCCCGACGATGCCGGCCACCACGGTCAGCATGCCGAACAGGGTGTTGCCCCGGGCCACGTCCAGGCTGAAACTGCGGTGGAGGAACGAGGGGACCCACTGGGCCAGCCCCCCCAGGGCAAAGGTCATGGCCGCCATGGAGAGGGTGGCGTGCACGAAGGTGCGGTTGGCGGCGAAGCTGCGCAGCACGGCGGCCAGCCCCTCGCCCGCCGGAGATTCGTCCGGCGTCGCGCGCCCCCGGCGCGGCTCGGCCAGGAACCATAGCGGCGCGGCCAGGGCAAGTCCCGGCAGGCCGACCAGCATGAAAGCCCGGCGCCAGCCGAAGGCCTGCCCCAGGGACCCGCCCAGGATATAGCCCAGGGCGCTCCCCACCGGGATCGCCAGGAAAAAGAGCGACAGCATCCTCCCCCGGCGCTCCCGGGGGAAGAAATCGGCCACCAGCCCCGGCGAGACGGTGCCGAAGCTCGCCTCGCCCATGCCCACCAGCGAGCGGGCCGCCAGAAGCAGGCGATAGGAGGGGGCCCACCCCGAGAGCATGGTGGCCAGGCTCCAGGCGAAAAGGCCGCCGGCGGCCAGGCGGTTGCGGTTGCAGCGGTCCCCCAGCCGGCCGAAGAACGGCGCGGCCACCATGTAGCAGAGCATGAAGGCGCTGCCCAAGAGACCCAGGGCGGTGTCGGAGAGGCGCAGATCCGCCTTGATCAGGGAGAAAACGGCGTACAGGGCCTGGCGGTCCACGTAGTTCAGGAGGTTCACCGCCAAAAGCAGTGCCAGGGCATACCGGCCCCGGCGGCCGACGGCATCACTCACCCTCCTGCTCCCAGGAGACCGGCGTCATGGTCACCCTCCTCCCCAGTTCGGCCAGCAGGTCGTCCATCTCAGCCACGAAGCCGGGCATGACGGCAATGCGGATGATGCCGGCCACATTGTCCACCGTGCTCATGGTGTTCGTCCCCTCGTAGGCCTCCAGAATGAACTTGAGGTAGACCATGTCCCGGTGCTTCACCCGGAAATAACGGCAGACGGCGTCGGACAGGGGGACGGGGGGAGGGGCTTGGCACGCCATCACGGGACCTCTTCCCCCTGGATGGCCACCCGGCCCGCCCGGCCCGGAAGCTCGCCCATGAAGAGCCGGCATGCCGGCGCGCCGGAAACCCGGCCGGCGGCCTCCCCCAGGGTGACGCAGCGGATGCCCGCTGCCGCGAACCCCTCCAGCAGGCGGACAAAGGAGGCGCGGATGGCGCCCCCCTCCAGTTCGGCGTGGATGGTCAGCACGTTGAGCCCGTCCCGCAACTGCCCCAGGTAATAGTCGTGGATGTTGTCCGGGGTGATGCCGTGCTCCCCCAGGATCTCGTCGGCGGTCGGCAGGGTGGTGGGGATCTGGAGGGTGCGGAAACGGCGCCCTTCCATGACCGGGTAGAAGGGGCGGGTGCCCCGGCCGTCGCTGCAATAGCTCAGCCCCATGGCGTCCTGCACCTCCAGGGAATCGGGCGACACGGTCCAGCCGGGGGCCGCCGTGGTGGCGGCGCGATGCCCCAGGATCTCCTCGAACCGGGCGCCGGCCAGCCCCAGCTCCATGGCGGTGAGGTGCTTGGGGAACCAGGGGAGGTAGTCGTGCCATTTGACATGGTCCCAGCAGTGGATGCCCACCTCGTGGCCGCGCCGCTCCGTCTCGCGCAGCACGTCGGGAAAGGCCGCCCCGATCATGGGTGCCGGCAGGAGCGTGCCGTAGAGCATGGTCTTGATGCCGTAGGCCGCCGGCGCCTTGGTGCGCAGCATCTTCTTGAGGAACCCCTTGCGGGTGAAGATCCGCCGGATGGCCTTGCCCGAATTGTCCGGCCCCAGGGAGAAATAGAAGGTGGCCGCGACCCCGAAGCGGGCCATGTCCTCCAGCAGGGCCGGCACGCCGTCGCGCGTCCCGGCATAGGTATCCACATCCACCTTCAAAGCAACGATCTTGTCAGCCATGAAACGCCCATCCCCCGCTTGATTGCGATAGCGCTGGAGTTTATCAAGGTTTGGCCGCCGTGTACAACCCAAATATGGCTTTACCGCCGCCACCGGGCCGGGGGCGGGCATCTTGATGCCTCCTTGACGCGCCGCGCCCCCATTTTGACACCGGCCTTACGAGCCCCCTGCTATCCTGTAATCATGGAAAGAAGACGTACAGGAGGCTGGCCATGAAAGTCTACCAGTACAACCAGGAAACCGGCGTCTATGCCGGCGAGCTGTTCGAAGAGGACAAGATGCTGAAATACGTGGACGGGATCACCACCATCGCCCCACCCCCCTATGGGCCGGGGCAGGTTCCGGTCTTCGACCCGGCGCGGCGGGCCTGGGGCGTCATGCCCGCCGCGCCGCTCCGCCGTGATCCTGCCCCTGCCCTTGGGAAGCAAACGGTGGACACCAAGGGGCAATGGGCTATAATGAAACCATGCCATCCCCTGCAACGAGGCCTGCCCCATGTCCGCTAACGGCGACGACAACCGCCCCTCCCCCGAAACCCTCCTGAAGCTCGCCCAGGCCGAAGAGGCCGAGGCGGAGCAGGCCCGTCGGGGAAAACTGAAGATCTTTCTCGGCTATGCCGCCGGGGTGGGGAAGACCTACGCCATGCTGGAGGCCGCCCGGCAGCGCCGGGACGAAGGGCGCGACGTGGTGGCGGGGTATGTGGAGTCCCACGGCCGCTCCGAGACCGATGCCCTGCTGGCGGGCCTGGAACTCATCCCCCGGCGGGAGGTCGTCCACCAGGGGGTGCGGCTCCCCGAGATGGATCTGGACGGACTGCTGGCCCGCCGGCCCCAGGTCGCCCTGGTGGACGAACTGGCCCACAGCAACGCCCCGGGATCGCGCCACGACAAACGCTGGCAGGACGTGGAGGAACTCCTGGCCGCCGGCATCGATGTCTTCACCACGGTCAACATCCAGCACTTCGAAAGCCTGAACGACGTGGTGGCCCGGATCACCGGCGTGGTGGTGCGGGAGACCCTCCCCGACCACCTGCTGGACACCGCTTTCGAGATCAGACTGGTGGACATCCCCCCGAAGACCTGCTGCAACGCCTCCACGAGGGGAAGGTCTACATCGCCGACCAGGCGGCCAGGGCCATGGAGAAATTCTTCAGGCCGGGCAACCTGATGGCGTTGCGGGAGCTGTCCCTGCGCCGCACCGCTGCCCGCGTGGACGACCAGATGCGGGCTTATATGGAGACCCAGGCCATTGCCGGCCCCTGGGCTACCACGGAGCGGCTCCTGGTCTGCGTCAGCGGCAGCCCGTACAGCGAAAAGCTGATCCGCGCCACCTGCCGCCTGGCGGAAGAGCTGAAGGCCCAGTGGTACACCGTCCATATCGAAACCCCGGGCAGCGGCAGGCACGCCCGGGAGAACCGGGAGCACGTGTGGCGCCACCTGCGCCTGGCCGAGAGTCTGGGCTCCCAGGTCGCCTCCGTCACCGCCCCCTCGGTTACCGACGCGATCCTGGACTATGCCGCGCGGCACAACGTCACCAAGATCGTGATGGGCAAACCGACCAGGCCGCACTGGCGTGAGTTGGTCACCCCCCCGTGGTGGACCAGCTTATCCGCCGCAGCGGCGCCATCGACGTGGTGGTGGTCAGCTTCGAAGCGGGGGTGAAACCTGCCAGGCAAGGGAAACGCGCGGCACCGAGCCAGCTCGAACTCCGCGGCTATGCGGCGAGCCTCATGCTCGTCGCCGCGGTCTCAGGGGTGTGCGAGATTTTGCGGCCATTGCTGGACCCCACCAACATGGTCATGTTCTATTTGCTGGCGGTGGTGGTCGCGGCGGTGCGCCTCAGCAGGAAACAGGCCGTGGTCACCTCCTTTCTGGGGGTGCTGGCTTTCGACTTCTTTTTCGTCCCCCCCCGCCTCACCTTTGCCGTGGCCGACGCCCAGTACCTGATCACCTTCATCGCCCTGTTCACCGTCGGCGTGGTCATCAGCACATTGGTGGCCCGTTCGCGGGAGCGGGCCGAGGCGATGCGGACCCGCGAGGTGCAAACCGCGAGTCTCTACTACCTGAGCCGCGACCTTGCCGCAGCCGCCGACATCGGCGCGGTCATGAAGGCGCTGGTCAGGAACGTGGAAGAGGCCTTGAACGCGCATGTGGCCCTGTTTTTGCCCGAGGGGGAACGGCTGGACGTCATGGCAACGAGCGACGGCCTTACCATCGACGCCAAGGAGCAGGCCGTGGCCGACTGGGCTTTCCGCAACCGCCACCCGGCGGGGCGGGGCACCGACACCCTCGTCTCCGCCGACCTGCTCTACCTCCCCCTGCAGACCCCGGCCAGCGTCCTGGCCGTCATGGGGGTGCGCCTGGAGAACGACGTGGAGTACCGTTCCACCGAAAGCCGGAGATTGCTGGACGCCTTTGCCACCCAGGCGGCCATGGCCATGGAGCGGGTGCAGTTCTCGCGGCAGGCCGAGCAGGCCCAGATACTCCAGGCCCGGGAGAACCTGGAGCGCGCCCTGCTCAATTCCATCTCCCACGACCTGCGCACCCCCCTGTCATCGGTTACCGGCGTCCTCACCAGCCTCAGGGACGAGGGGGCCCATCTAAGCGACCCGGCGCGGCGCGAACTTCTGGATACGGCCTGCGGCGAGGCCGAGCGCCTGAACCGTTTTGTGGGCAACCTGCTGGACATGACCCGCATCGAAGCCGGCGCGGTCAGGCTCAACCTGGAGCCGTGCGACGTGCAGGACCTGGCGGGCTGCGCCCTGGCGGTGCTGGAACCGCGCATCGGGAGCCGGGAAATCTCATTCAGGACGCCCCCGGCCATGCCGCTGGTCCCCATGGACCTGGTTCTGATGACGCAGGTTCTGGTCAATCTCCTGGAAAACAGCCTGAAATACTCGCCTCCCACGGCGCCCATCGAGATTGCCGCCAAGACCTCCGCCTCGTGGCTTGTCATCGAGGTCGCCGACCATGGCCCCGGCGTTCCCGAAAAGGATCTCCAGCGCGTCTTCGACAAGTTCTACCGCATCCCGGTCCCCGAGGGCGCTGGGGGGACCGGCCTGGGACTCTCCATCTGCAAGGGGATCGTGGAGGCGCACGGCGGCAGCATCAGGGCGGAGAACCGGCCGGGGGGAGGGCTGGGGATCGTGCTGCGCCTCCCCCTCGGCGCACAAGGGGCGGAGGGATGATCGTTTCCGAGCATTGCCGGACAAGGAGCGTGACGTATGATGAAAGCGACCGCACGAGGCGGAAAGGGCACACCACATGGCCGATGACAAGGGCACCCTCCTGCCCCGCATCCTGGTGATCGACGACGAACTGGCGATACGCCGTTTTCTCCATACCATCCTGTCCAACGAGGAGTTTGCGCTCCACGAGGCGGAAGGGGGGCATAGCGGGCTGGCGGCGGCAGCCGCATTCCGCCCGGATGTGATCCTCCTGGACCTGGGACTGCCGGACCTGGACGGGATCGAGGTCATCCGGCGCATCCGCGAATGGTCCCAGGTTCCGATCATCGTGCTCTCGGTGCGGGAGCGGGAGGACGACAAGGTCGCCGCTCTGGATGCCGGCGCCGACGACTACCTCACCAAGCCCTTCGGCGTGGGAGAGTTGCTGGCCCGCATCCGGGCCGCCCTGCGCCGCACCCTCCAGCAGGCCGCAGAACCGGTCTTCACCAGCGGCGGCCTCACCCTCGACCTGAACCTCCGCCGGGTGACCGTCAACGGCGCCGAGGTCCCCTTGACCCCCACCGAGTACGACCTGCTCAGACTGCTGGTCAGCCACGCCGGCAAGGTGCTGACCCACAGCCAGATACTCAAGCAGATCTGGGGCATCGCCTACCAGGAACAGCCCCACGTGCTGCGGGTGAACATCAGCAACCTGCGCCGCAAGATCGAGGCGGACCCGGCACGCCCCCGCCACATCGTCACCGAGCCGGGCGTGGGCTACCGGCTCAAGGTCATGGAATAGGGGCAGGCTGGCGGAAAACGTCGCGGAGCAAGCCGCCCCGGCCGGGTAGCCGTGACGAGCCGCCGGACCATGCATAGGGAGGGCGGTTAGGGAGCATTCAGAAAAAACATTGAGCGCGATAGCCTCCAGTGGTATAAATTGTAATTTTCCGGAGGCATTGCGTGGTGAAACATGTTGAGGCCGACTCCTACTGGGGCGGCATCGTCAAATCAATGGGGCTGGTGTTCGGCGACATCGGTACCAGCCCCATCTATACCCTGACCGTCATCATCGCCCTGACCCAGCCGACCCGGGAGAACGTCTTCGGCATCCTCTCCCTGATCGTCTGGACCCTGATGATTCTGGTCAACATCGAGTACGCCCTCCTGGCCATGAGCCTCTCCCGCAAGGGCGAGGGTGGGACCATCGTGCTGCGCGAGATCCTGGTGCGCATGATCAAGCCGGGGCGGCAGATGGTCTTCGTGACCTTTCTCTCCTACCTGGGCGTGGCCCTGCTCCTGGGGGACGGCGTCATCACCCCGGCCATCAGTATCCTTTCGGCCGTGGAAGGCACGCTCCTGATCCCGGCCCTGAGCGGCCTTTCCCAGGGCACCATCATCCTGTGCGCCGCCGTCATCGCCCTGCTCCTGTTCATCTTCCAGTTCAAGGGGACCGACAAGGTGGCCAAGGCCTTCGGGCCGATCATGCTGGTCTGGTTCGCCTCCCTCACCCTTTCCGGCATGATCTCCCTGGCCTCGTTTCCCGGCATCATCGCCGCCATAAGCCCCCACTACGCCATCGAGTTTCTGGCCAAGAACGGCCTGGCCGGCTTCTTCGTCCTGTCGGAGGTCATCCTCTGCGCCACCGGGGGCGAGGCGCTCTACGCCGACATGGGGCACCTGGGGCGCAAACCGGTCAAGCGGGCCTGGCATTACGTCTTCGCCGCCCTGGTGATCAACTACCTGGGGCAAGGGGCCTTCGTGCTCCAGCATCCCCACACCAAGAACACCCTGTTCGGCATGGTCCAGTCCCAAGCCCCCATGCTCTACATCCCCTTCCTGATCCTGACCATCATGGCCACGGTGATCGCCTCCCAGGCCCTGATCAGCGGGGTGTTTTCCATCGTCTACCAGGGGATAACCACCCGCATCCTCCCCCTGCTCAAGGTGGATTACACCTCCCACCACTTGAAGTCGCAGATCTACATCGGCGCCGTCAACTGGCTCCTTTTGGCCCTGGTGATCATGATCATGCTGATCTTCAGGAAGTCCGACAACCTGGCGGCGGCCTACGGCCTGGCGGTGACCGGCACCATGACCATCACCGGCATCATGATGGTCATGATTTTCTCCCGCACCAAGAAGAAGTGGAAGGTGCCGGTGGCCCTGTTCGTGGTCCTGATCGACGCCGCCTTCCTGCTGTCCAATCTCCACAAGCTCCCGGCCGGCGGCTACTGGTCGCTGGTCCTGGCATCCATCCCCCTGGCGGCCATCCTGATCTGGACCAAGGGACAGCGGGCCCTGTACCGCGCCCTGAAGCCGCTGGACCTGGAAACCTACCTGATGAGCTACGAACAGATCTACCGCAAGGGGCACATCGCCGGAACCGGCCTGTTCTTCGTCAAGGAGTACATCACCATCCCCCCGTACCTGGTGCACTGCACCATCCGCAGCAACATCATCTACGAGCGCAACGTGCTCATCTCCATCATCCGCACGGATGAGCCCTATGGCCTGGAGAGCACCCTGACCGCCGGCCTGGGGACCGGCCTGGACGCCTTCGAGGTCATCGCCGGCTACATGGAGATGTTCGATATCGAGCAGTTGCTCAAGGAGAAGGGGATCCAGGAAAAGGTCATCTTCTACGGCATCGAGGACATCGCCACGGCCAACCCGGTCTGGAAGATCTTCTCCGCCATCAAGAAGCTGACTCCCAACTTCGTGCAGTTCAACAAACTTCCCGCAGCCAAGCTGCAGGGGGTCATTACCCGCGTCGAGATGTGAGCGGATGAAAGCCCGGCTTTCGCCGCCCCGCTCCAACGCAGAAAGAACGTCATCCGATCATGATCAACTGGTTACTGCTGCTGGTCGCCCTGGGCATCATCCTCCTGGGGGCGACCGTTTTTACGAACGGCCTGGAGTGGTTCGGCAAGAAGATGAACCTGTCGGACGGCGCCGTGGGGAGCATCTTCGCCGCCATCGGCACGGCCCTGCCCGAAACCCTGGTGCCGATCATCGCCATCCTCTTCGGTTCCAAGGGCTCCGGCCACGAGATCGGCGTAGGGGCCATCATCGGCGCCCCCTTCATGCTGGGCACCCTGGCTTTCTGCATCAGCGGGATCGCGGTCATGGCCAACCGCAAGAAACGGGACGACTACCCGGTCATGCGCATGGACACCAGCGTCATGCGCCGCGACATGGAATATTTCCTCACGCTCTACGCCCTGGCCATCGCCGCCTCGTTTTTGGGCGGGCACCCGGTGATCAAGACCTTCATAGCCCTGGCCCTGTTCCTGGTCTACGGCGGCTACGTGCTCAAGACCCTGCGGGGGGGGAACGGCACCAACCACGAGGTGGAGGAGGCCGACCTGGACCCGTGCTATTTCGCGCCCAGATCCCATGACCCCCACATGAGCATCATCGCGTTCCAGGTGCTCGGCTCCCTGCTCCTGATCGTGTGGGGTTCGTACATCTTCGTGGGAGAGGTCCAGGTCATCTCGGCCCGGATGGGCATCTCGGCGTTCGTGCTGGCCATGATCATCGCCCCGATCGCCACCGAACTGCCCGAGAAATTCAACAGCGTCATCTGGATCAACAAGGGGAAGGACACCCTGGCCATCGGCAACATCACCGGCGCCATGGTCTTTCAGGGGGCGGTCATCACGGCCATCGGCATCCTGATGACCGAATGGCGGTTGGACGCCACGGCCCTGACCACCGTGGGCATCACCTTCGCCTCGGTGGGCGTGGCCTACTGCCAGATCCGCTGGAAACGGCACCTGACGCCCGGAACGCTCTTGGTGGGGGGGATTTTCTACCTGGCGTTCATCGCCTGCATCGTGATGAGGGGCATCTGAAACCGTGACGCCGGAATGCCGCAGCGCCCGGAAGAGCCGGGGGCCGCACGCCGCCATGCTGTAACATCTCACTAATCCGGCCGGTACCCCGGCTGATTGTCGCAAACGCTTCAAACGCAAAGGCAGAGGCCTTCCGGACCAGCGAAGACCTGGAGGCGTCACGGATTCAGGGAGAATCTGATCCCCTGCCGGCTGGTGCGCCGCGCCAACTCGGCGTCGATCAGGTTGAGCACCTCGAACTTGTTCAGCGACCAGAGCGGCGCCACCAGGTGGTCCCGGCCGCCGTCGCCGGTCAGGCGGTGGATCAGGATCGCCGGGTCCAGCAGCTCCAGGAAATCGCACACCAGCCCCCCATAGCCGTCCCGGTCCATGAGCTCCACCTTGCCCCGCCCGTACATCTCCGCCAGGCGGGTCCCCTTCATCACATGCAGCAGGTGCAGTTTGACGCCGTCCACGCCGAGGCGGTTCAACTCCCCCGCCATGGCCAGCATCTCCTCCCGCGATTCGCCGGGCAGCCCCAGGATGACGTGGGCGCAGACCCGTATCCCACGGGCCTTGGCCCGCTGCACGGCAGCCACGGAACAGGCGTGGTCGTGACGGCGGTTGATGAACGCCAGGCTCTTGTCGTGGATGGATTGCAGCCCCAGTTCCAGCCAGAGATAGGTTTCTTCACCAACGTGGGCCAGACAGTCGAGCACCGGGTCCGGCAGGCAGTCGGGGCGGGTGGCGACGATGATGCCGACCACGCCGGGGACCGCGAGTGCCTCGCCGAACAGCGCCCGCAGCTGTTCCACCGGTGCGTAGGTATTGGAATAGGCCTGGAAATAGGCGATGAACTTCTGAGCCCGGTACTTGCGGCGCATGACCTCCTTGCCGTCCTCCACCTGGGCGGCCACGGAGAGTTCGGGGCGGATGCTGTAAGCGCCCGAGCCGGACCCGCCGCAGAAGATGCACCCCCCGGTATCCAGACTCCCGTCCCGGTTGGGACAGGTAAAGCCGGCATCAACGGAGATGCGCTGCACCTTGCAGCCGAAGAGCCGTTTCAATTCGTCGGAAAAGGCATTGTAGCGTTTGGGTTGGGACACTAGTGCTTCTTCTCCACCCGCTCCACCCAGCACTGTTCCACGGCCAGGGACTTGAGGAACTCTCCGGCGAAGAGGAACTTGCCCAGGGGGACCGGCACGCTGATGAAATCCTTGCCGCGCCCTACCGTGAGCGCATAGCCGCTCTTGCCGCCCCGCTCCCATTTTTCCACGGCCAGGGTGGTCACCGTCTCCGCCGCCTGCTCGTGGCCCGGGAACTTGTGGGGGGCGAGCTTCTCCTTGCACGGGGCCGTGGAGGCCGCCACCTGCCCGATCATGAGCGCCAGGCCGAAGGCCTCGTCCGGTTCGCAGATGAAGCGGATCTGGGTCACCTCGTCCGGCGCGGTCCTGGGGGTCAGCTTGAAGAAGCGCAGTTGCACCCTGCCGGTCCGCTCCGTGACCAGCCCCCCCTCCTCGTGGGCCTTGAACGCCTCCCGGATCTCCACCCCGGTAGACTGGGAAAAGATCTCGTAACAGCGGTACCGCTTCAGGTCGTTGGTCTGTGGCATGGCATCCTCCCGTAGGCTATGACAGGGATGTCGCGGGGCACGGCGCCCCTATTCCCCGATGATCTTCACCAGCACCCGCTTCTTGCGCATGCCGTCGAACTCGCCGTAGAAGATCTGCTCCCACGGCCCCAGGTCCAACGCACCCTCGGTCACCGCCACCACCACCTCCCGCCCCATGATGGTCCGCTTGAGGTGGGCGTCGCCGTTGTCCTCGTAACCGTTATGACGGTAGCGGGAGTGCGGCTTTTCCGGCGCCAGCCCCTCCAGCCACTCCTCGAAATCCTGGTGCAGGCCGGACTCGTCGTCGTTGATGAACACGCTGGCGGTGATGTGCATGGCGTTGCACAATAGAAGCCCCTCCCGGATGCCGCTCTCCCGGAGACATTCCTCGACCCGGGGGGTGATGTTGATCAACTCCCGGCGGCTCTTGGTCTCGAACCACAACTCCTTGCGATAACTCTTCATCTCTTCCGCCCTCAGGAATACCGGTTGCGCTTCACTTTATCGTACTGCAGCTTATCGGCCGGCACCGGTTTTTTCTCCTCGGCCGGCCGGCCGATGCCGACGATGCACTCCACCGCGAACTGCTCCGGCAGGCCGAGGAGCTTGCGGATATACTCCTCGGCGGAGCTGTCGGCGTCATGTCTGCGTTTGCGCATCTGAGCCCAGCAACTCCCCAGCCCCAGGGAAAGGGCCGCCATCTGCACCAGGATGGCCGCGATGGAACAATCCTCCACCCACACGTCCGACTGGGCGGTGTCGGCGCAGACCACGATGGCCAGGGGGGCGTTTTTGATGAATTGGGAGCCATGCTCCTTGGCGCGGGAGAGCTGCTCCAGCAGCTCCCGGTCATCCACCACCACGAATTCCCACGGGTTCTTCCCACGGGACGAGGGGGCCCGAAGCAGCGCCTCCACCAGCAGATCCACGGTTTCCGGGACCACCGGTTCCGGGGTAAAGGCGCGGATGCTGCGACGTTTCCTCAACAGTTCCATCATATCGCTCATAGGGTCTCCTTCTGATAGCGTGGTAGCGTTATTCTTGTTTTTACGGGATATTTCAGAAGCGGCGGACCACGAAGCTCCCCTGGCGCAGCCGCCGTTCAAGCCAGATCCCCAGCCACCGCTTCAGGAGCGTGCGGGTGGCGGGGATGAGGAAGAACAGGCCGATGAAGTCGGTGAAGAAACCGGGGGTCAAGAGGAGCATCCCTCCCGTCAGGATGAGGGCACCGTCCAGGATATGGGCCCCCGGCATGCGCCCCGCCACCAGTTCGTCCCGGATGGCGGCGACGACCCGGAACCCCTGGGACCGGGCCAGCCACGCCCCGGCCAGGGAGACGGCCAGCAGGACGGCCACGGTGGGAAGCGCGCCGATGACCCGGCCGATTCGGATCAGCAGCCAGACCTCGATGACCGGCACAATGGTAAATACGAGAAAAAGGCGCAGGAGCATGGGTCACTCCCTGCCCGGCGCGCGGCTGGTGTGCTTTGGTACGGGAGAGATAACGCGGTGGAGTTGTCGCGCGGCGGATATCATGGCGTAGTGAACCACGGGAATGCGCCCGCTGTCAAGAGCGGCACGGAACGATGTTGCAACTTTCCGACGCGGCGTCGAACACCACCTGCGCCGTCCCCTCGCGCAACTGCCCCAGCACCTGTTCGATCTTCTGGTCCAGGGTATAGCTGACCTCCCCCTCCTCCCACTCCCGGGTCACGAACTCACCGATCAGGTTGCGCAGGGTGTCCGGGTTGATCTGTTCATAGGGGACTTCCACCCCCTCTTCATGGTGATCGGTCAGCTTCCCTGTCGTCATATTCCTTGTCCCTCTTCCGGCTCTGCCAGCAGCAGCCGGTTCTTGGGAGTGATATCCCCCGATATGCGCTGGGTGACCACCCGATACCCCTGGGAGCGCAGCCGGGCCACCCGTGTTACGTCCATGGCCAGCGGGCCGTCCAGCCATCCCTCCAGGCCGCCCAGGTCGGCCCCCTTCAGGTCGTGGCAACAGGGCAATACCACCACCCGCGCCCGCGCCGCCACCGCCCGCTCCAGGACCAGATCCGTCAGCCCGCCGCAGGCGTGGGCCGACACCACCACATCGTCGCCGTGCAGCTCCACCTCCTCCAGGTCGGCCTCCACAAAGCGGGTGCGCCCGTGCAGGCGCGGCCAGGCCGCGTTCATGGCCGCCGCCAGGGTTGCGGCGCTCTTGGGTATCCGGCGGTCAACGGCCAGGGCCAGGGGCGAGGTGTCGTCCAGCAACAAGAGGAGTTGGGCCACGAGCCCATGGCCGCAGGCCAGGTCCACGATCCGCCCGCCCCGGAAGCGGCGGCGCACCCGGCGGGCCACCTCCCACGCCTCGTACAGCTCCTTGCGCGGCAGGCAGCCGGCCGCGCACACCGCCCGGCCCACGGCGTCGAACAGGGTGTCGCCGTTGAACTGGGGGAGGAGTTTTTCCGTAAGCCGATTGTGGGAGGAGCGGTCCATGGTATCAGCGGTACACATCGTCGTGACTGCCGATGTCCAACAGGATGATCTCTGTTTCGCTCATCAGCAGGGTCAGGGTGATCCGATAGCTGTAGGTGAGGCGCACGGCGTGGCAACCGGCGAGCTTACCCCCCAAGGGGTGCAGGGCAAGGCCCGGCTGGAACGGATCTTCTTGCAGGTCGGCCAGAACCTGGGCGAAGCGGGGCCGCAGGTCGGGATGTTTTTTGAAAAACCTGCGGGCCTGGCGCAAAAACCGCTCGGACGTGGCAATGGTGTACATTACGCCGGTTCTTCCGGGTCAAGCGCCCGCATCAGTTCGTCGACGCCGGCGAACCGCCTGACCCGTCCGGCCTTCACGTCCTCCAGCGAGGCACGGACCCGCGCCAGATACGCCTCGTTGGCCTCGGCCACCAATTCCTGATAGCGTTCCTCGGAAAGCACCACATACTGCGGCTGGTTATTCCTGATCACGTGGACGTCGCCCTTGACGATCAGGTCGTCCACCGCCGCTATGCCGCGCCGCTTGATCTCCTGGGCTGGTACGGTATTCATGACTCATACCTCTTTAGGTACTGTTTTAGATACCCAAATCATACCATGGGGGGAGCGGGAATTCAATCGGCGTGTGCAACCGAGCGCAAAAGGACTTACACCCGGCTCGCCTCGTTCTTGTGGTAGACCGTGAAGAAGATCACGCTGTTGTCCCCCACCTCGCGGCAGAAGCCGCATTTCTGTTCCAGGGTCTTGGCCTGCTTGCGGCAGATCTCGCACCAGTTGTAGATGAGGCGGTAGTCGTTGCGGCCCACGTACTTCTTGAGGCGGCCGTGGTGGTCGCCGTGCATCCAGCCGTCGGCGTCGCCGGGATTGTCCAGGATGCGGTCGATCACCCCCAGGATGCGGGCATGGCCCGGCGGGTCGTGTTTCTCGATCTTGGCCAGCTTGGCGGCGAAATCCGGGGTGGGGAAATAGGTGAAAGAGGACATGGTTCACTCCTGGCCGGCACGGACCGGCGTGAGGGTCAAACACCAAGGATCGCTATTGAATACGGTATGTCTCCGGTCTTGTCAATAGGGGCGCAACTGGGCGCCGCAGCCGATGTGCCAGTGCAGGTGCTTGGAGGACTGGTAGTCGCCCAGATTGGTGTACACCCGGCAGGCCCCGAAGCGCGCCATGAAGTCGCGGGCGATGGTTTTCGCCGTGCGCATAAGTTCCAGGAGCAGCTCGTTGTCCGCCTCCTCCAGGGTGATGAGGGACTCCACGTGCCGCTTGGGGAGCAGCACCACATGGTTCTCCCACAGGGGGTTGGTGTGGTGAAAGGCAAAGACGTGTTCGTTCTCGAAGTACACCGGCACGTCGATGAGGCCTTTCAGGACCTTGTCGCAGTAGAAGTCGCAGGCGGGTTGGGTCATGGTAGCTCGCTGCCTCTTTTTGCTCACGTTTCAGTTCGTTTTACGGTATAGTAACAGCATGAAAAAGTCACTGCTTGAAACCAACCCCTACCTGAAAAATCCCGAACAGCGCAAACGTTTGCTGCGGCGTTCGCTGGTGTCGTCGTTTGCCGTCGAGGGGATCTACCTGCAAGAAGAGACCGGCGGCGCCGTCAAGGAAGATGCGCCTGTCTTTACTGTCCGCACGCGCTCAACGTCCGCTCGATAATCCCATTTTCGATGTGTCGTAGCGATCTGCCTTTTTCATGAAGCCGCTCCACCCGAAAAAGCCTGTTGCAGGACCACATGGTATTTACCAGAGAGGGTTGGCGTGGGAAAGACAAACCCGAACCCTTACCCCTCCGCCGCCCCCAATGCCCGTTCGATGCGGCGGTCGGGCACCAGCCACATCAGCGCCACGACCACGTAGATGGCGTTGGCGATCCGGGGTTCGTAAAACGACGCCGGGATGGCGGCGGCATACAGGAGGGGCGACACCTTCCCCTTCACGTCCCGGCCCACGGCCTTTTTCAGGATCGAACCGGCCCCCTGGCTGGCGATGATCGTCTGTTGCAGGATAAAGTAGGCAACGGACGCCAGGAGGAGCACCGCTCCGTAAAGCGCCAGGGGAGCGGAGGAGAAATGGTTGGCACCGATCCAGCCGGTGGCAAAGGGAAACAGGGACAGCCAGAAGAGCAGGTGCAGGTTGGCCCAAAGGATGCCGCCGGTTACGCGGCGGACGGTGTGCAGCATGTGGTGGTGGTTGTTCCAGTAGATGCCGATGTACACGAAACTGAGGACATAGCTGAGGAATACCGGCAGGACCGGCAGCAGGTCCGGGAGGTTGGAACCGTGGGGCACCTTCATCTCCAGGACCATGATGGTGATGATGATGGCGATCACGCCGTCGCTAAAGGCTTCCAGCCGGTTTTTTTCCATGGGGCGGCACCGTTGTTTCTGGATGTGTCTCTGCTTCCCCTGTTCGTTCCCGAAGTGCACCGGCATGTCCGGAAGGTGTTTCGGGAGTTTGTCGCAATAGAAGTCACGGGTTGACGAGGGCATGGTGACTCGCTTCGTGATCTTTCAGAGTGTACGGCCATGCCGTTTCAGCGTTTCGATTATTCCTCTCGCCTCTGGCGCTTCCCAGGTTTCGGTAATGCCCGTCCTGCCTCTTCTAGCCGTTTGAACGCCTCATCATCGGCCAGCGCCTCCGTCACGGCCTCGTCATGCAGACGAGCGGCATTGAAGGCATCGTACCGTTCCAAGGCCAGCCGGTCGGCCATATCTTTGGCGACCTTGCCCGCGTCATCCAGAATATCACGTTCGTTAAAACTCAAGAAGGCATCCAACTTCGCCCGCCAATCGCGCATGAATACCTGGCGGTGGCGTTTGGCCTGGTCCTCGGCATAGTCGAGATACATGGCAACGATCCGGTTGAGCTGTTCCAATTCTTCCTGAGTGAGGTAGTTCTTGGCGATGGTCACGTCGCCGCGCCGCACTTTCGTCCCTTTCCATGATGTCAATCCCATGTTGGGCTGTGTGGCATCGGCTCGCTGGGCAATCAGTTCGGCGGCGGTCCTGCCGGAGATGGCAAAGTGCAGCTTATTCTGAACGATGCGGAAAAATTCCAGTGTCTCTTCCGCCTTTGGATCGTAATCCACGGCCAGCTTGTAAATATCTCGAATCTTTTGGTAAAAACGCTTTTCGCTGGAGCGGATATCCCGAATCCGCTCCAGGAGTTCATCGAAGTAGTCAGAACCGAGATTACCGGCCTCTTTCAAGCGCTGGTCATCCATGGTGAAACCCTTGACCAGATATTCGTTCAGTCGCTCCGTGGCCCAGCGCCGGAACTGGGTACCGCGATGGGAGCGGACCCGGTAGCCAACAGCGATAATCATATCAAGACTGTAGAACTTTACCAGATAGCTTTTGCCATCGGCGGCAGCTGTCAAGTATTCCTTGACAACTGCTCCCTCAAACAGTTCTCCCTCGGCAAGTATGTTGCGGATATGCAGGCTAATGTTTTGTTTGGTCGTCTGAAACAGCTCGACCAATTGGGCTTGCGATAGCCAAACGGTTCCATTCTCAAGTCTGACCTGAATGCGACTGTTGCCGTCCTCGGTCTGGTACAGAACAATCTGCGGGCTTTCCGGTTTTGGCTTGGCCATTTTTACTCCTTGGGCGGTCAGATCGACAACTGAGAGGCTTCTTTCACTCCTCCGTAAATACAACCCGTTTCAGCGTCATAGGACGATTGAGTAGAACCTATTATCCCCAAAGCCGATACCGCCTCTTCTGGTTTACACTCGTACCGTTCGCGGACCAGTATTTTGGCCTGTTCTTTCATGAAAAACCATACCTTACCCTCCCGGCACCTACCTGTCAACGCCGCAACTCCCCCGCCGCTCCTCCACCGCAAACCCGCCGCAACTCAGCCCACCCCTCATCCAGAGCCGGCACCTCCAACCTCCCGACAAAGGAAAAGCCCACCAGGCGATTCGGTGGGCTTCTGTAATTTTTTTGTTCTTTGTTCCTTTTGCAAGGACGTATCCGATTCAATCTGCCATCGGATTATGACTACCGGCTATGGCTTCGTTATCCTGTCGGGTGGAGTGTCTTCCATAAATGAGTAAAACCTCCTCGCTACAGTTTGTACCTCTTTTCTACGATTTCACTATACCACCGGACCGGATAATTTACAGTCTGTTAAAAAAAATATCTTCCGGGTATACTCGTCAATTGTGGATAAACTGCCACCACCGGCCCGCCCCAACGGTCTCCTCATCCCTGCCCGCTGTACCAGGCGATTTCTGCAGCCTTCATACCCTTTTTCTCTCATCACCCGGCACCGGCGCTCCCTAGCGGGCCGTATAGATGATGGAATATTTGAAGGTGGCCGGGTCGAGGGAATCGATGATCTTGCCCCCAACCCGGGCAAAGGGGTACATGAGGTAGTTGACCGGCCCGCCCGGCTGGGGCGGGTTGAGGGTCAGATCCCGGCCGGCGGAGAGCTTGACCCGGTAGGGATCGATGCCGCCCCAGAAGTAGGTGCGATACTCCCTGGTCTTGGCGTCATCCAGCTTGAGGTTCTCCACCAGCATGGCCTTGCGCACATCGGCCGGGTCAACCGGCACCCAGCCGTAGCCCGGGAGGTAGAACTCGGCCCAGCAATGCTGCCAGGTGGACACGTCTTCGGTCGCCTTCTTCCCCATGCGGATGCCGAAGGTCTCCCGGGCAGGGACGCCGGCCGCCCGGGCCAGGGCGACGAACACCGAATGGATGTCGGCGCACTTGCCCCCCGGCTGTTTGAGCAGGGCGCACACGTCGCCGGCGCCGCACCCCCGGGTCTTGGGATCGCGGTAGGTGTTCTCGCAGGTCCAGTCGTAGATCGCCCTGGCCTTTTCCAGCACCGTAGTCTTGCCGGCGGTGATGGTCCTGGCCAGTTTGCCCACTTCGCCATCCAGGGGTCCCAGGCTGGTGGCGGCCAGGTACGGGGCGAAGTCGGCCCGGTTCCAGGCTCCCTCAACGGCGGGGAAGTCCCGGCGGATCACCTCGCTGCGCTCGGCCCTGAACGAGAAGGTCAGCTTGCGGCTCGTGGCCCCCTTGTTCCAGCGGGCGTAGAGCATGGGGGTGCTGAAGGCGGCGTCGGCGTACACGGCCGAGGCGGCGAAGTCGCCGCTGACCTTCACGTCGGTGATCGCCTGGTCCCGGTCCGAGACCGGATAGGGGAGCCACAGCTCCGCTTCGCCGGCCGGGTCATAGGCGGACAGGTCCACGGTGGTGGTGATGGTGCCGGAATGTTTCCCGGGGGCCGCCCACGAGGCCGGGACAAGGGCAAGAGCCGCGAGCAGCACCGCTGCCGTGGCCGGAAATCTGCTGGTTTTCATGTACTTCTCCTTTGTGGTGCTCTCAAAAAAACGGCCACACTTATAACGCGACGCCCCGGCCAGGTCAAATTGGTAGTTTCAATCAAATCAACACTGTGCAATTACAAAACCGATACCATACCCGGCCACGACGGACATAACTGCCGGAGGTGCCGTAAGGAGGCCTGCTCCCGGCCTTGCAGAGCGGCAGGTCCGGGGAAATCACTTTCAAGAGGCGCTCAATTGTGTTAATGAGGGAATGACATATCGGGCACCGCGCGGTGCCCGTCCCAGCCCTTACCCTTGCCCCGGCACATTGTGGCGACCCGCCACCGTTGCTCTCCCCCATATTTCAATCGAGGTAATCATGCACCCAGAAGAAACGAGCTTTTCCGCAAACGAGACACTGAAAACCATAAAGGAACGGCGGAGCATCAGGGCCTTTGCCAAGGAGGAAGAGGTCTCCGACGAGCAGGTCCGCACCCTCCTTCAGGCGGCAAACGAGGCCCCCTCCGCCCACAACCAGCAGTCATGGCGTTTTATCGTCCTCAGGGGGCAGAAGAAACACGAGCTTGCCGAACTGGTGTCCGAGGGTGCCTCCCGCTTCTCCCGGCCGGCCCAGGCGCTCCTGCGCATGTCGGCCCGGAGCATCGCCAGCGCGCCGGTCGTGATCGCCGTGGCTAACACCGGGGATCTGATCGATCACGGCACGGAACTCTTCAAGGTGGAGAAGGAGATGGCCTACGACTTCTTCAGAACCATGGAGATCCAGAGTTCCGCGGCAGCGGTCGAGAACATGCTGCTTGCGGCCACGTCCCTGGGGCTGGCCTCGGTCTGGCTCGGCATCATGTTCCTGATGAAGGACGAGGTGCTGTCGTTTTTGGGAGAACCGGAGGGAGAGTTCATGGCGGTGGTTCCCGTGGGCTATGCCTCCCGGGAGGGGGGGAACGGCCCCAAGAAGGAACCGTTCGAGATGAAGGTGAAATACCTGGATTGACCCGCCAGCGACAGGTGCGAGCCGGGAGAGAGAACGGTACGGATTGAAAGTCTGCCGTCCTCTTTCCCCTCCCGGCTCGCACTCCCGCAAAAGCCGCATTTCCGGCCACACCATCGCCAGCCTGATGTGACAGTTCACCCGCCCCCCTGTCGAACCGCCCTGCCCGCATCGGACTCTTTTTATCCCATTGACAAAAGGGTGCACCCCCTGGTCAAAAGGGATCACCTCACCCCACCGTTCCCGCCATGCGTGCTTCGGGGCCGTATACAAAATATCAAGCAATTGCAGCATGTTGTCAAATACAATAGCCATTTCTCCCATTGGGCACACCAATTGCTGTATACGCGTGACCTCAAAGGCGCCGGGCACCCCACCTCTCCTCTGCTGCCCGGACAATTATTCATAGTGAAGGGAGTTAGCTGTATGGGAATGTCACGAAGAGACTTCCTGCGGGGAGGAGCGCTGGCGGCAGCCGGCGTGGCCCTTACCGGCAGGCAGGGCGAGGCGAACGCCGATGCCCCGCAGATGAGGACCAAGGGGCTTAAGAGCTCCACCACCATCTGCCCCTATTGTGCGGTCGGCTGCGGCCTGATCGTCCACACCAAGGACGGCAAGATCGTCAACATCGAGGGCGACCCCCAGCATCCGATCAACCAGGGCTCGCTCTGCTCCAAGGGAAGCTCGCTCTTCCAGGTGGCGGTCAACGAAAACCGGTTGCAGAAAGTCATGTACCGGGCACCGGGGTCGGACAAGTTCGAGGAGAAATCCTGGGACTGGGCCATGGACCGCATCGCCCTGCGCATGAAGGAGACCCGCGACAAGACCTTCAAGGCAAAAGAGGTCAACAAGAAGGACAACAAGGAATACGTGGTGAACCGCACCGAAGGTATGGCGTTCTTCGGCGGGGCCGGACTGGACAACGAGGAGTGCTACCTCTGGTCCAAGTTCTCCCGCGCCATGGGCGTCGGGATGCTGGAACACCAGGCCCGACTTTGACACTCCGCTACAGTCGCCGGTCTGGCGGCTTCATTCGGTCGTGGTGCCATGACCAACCATTGGATTGACCTGAAAAACAGCGACGCCATCTTCATCATCGGCTGCAACCCGGCCGAGAATCACCCGATCTCCTTCAAGTGGATCGAAAAGGCCATGGACGATGGCGGCAAACTGATCGTCGTCGATCCCCGCTACACCAGGAGCGCCTCCAAGGCGGACATCTACGCCCAGCTCCGTCCGGGGACCGATATCGCCTTCCTGGGGGGCATGATCAACTACGCCCTGCAGAACAACATGATCCACGAAGAGTATGTTCGGGAATACACGAACGCCGCCTTCATCATCAACGAGAAGTTCAATTTCCAGGACGGCCTGTTCTGCTCCTTCGACGACCAGGAGAAGAGCTACGACCTGAAATCCTGGGCCTACGAGAACGATGCGGCCGGCAACCCCAAGCGGGATCCGTCCATGAAGGATCCGCGCAGCGTTTACCAGTTGCTCAAAAAACACTACAGCCGTTACAACGTGGACATGGTCTGCTCCATCACCGGCACCAGCAAAGAGGACTTCCTCAAGGTAGCCAAGACCTTCTGCGCCACGGGTCGCGCCGACAAGGCCGGTACGATCCTCTACGCCATGGGCATCACCCAATCCACCCACGGCACCCAGAACGTGCGCGCCGTCGCCATGCTCCAGATGCTGCTGGGCAACATCGGCGTCGCCGGCGGCGGGGTCAACGCCCTGCGCGGGGAGTCCAACGTCCAGGGCTCCACCGACTACGGTCTGCTGTTCAACAGCCTGACCGGCTACCTCAAATCGCCCGAGTTCGACAACACCGACCTGAAGGCCTACAACGAGAAGTACACCCCCAAGACCAAGGACGCCAAAAGCGCCAACTGGTGGGGCAACACCCCCAAATACATCACCAGCCTGCTCAAGGCGTGGTACGGCGACAACGCCACGCCGGAGAACGACTTCTGCTACGACTACCTGCCCAAACGGAGCGGCAACTACTCCTACTCCAAGATCATCGAGCGCATGGGCAAGGGCGAAGTGGAAGGCCTGGTCTGCATGGGCATGAATCCGGCCATGGGCGGTCCCGATTCCAACAGCGCCCGGGATGCCCTGGGCAAACTGAAGTGGCTGGTGACGGTGGACCTGTGGCAGACCGAGACCTCCATCTTCTGGAAACGCCCCGGCGTCAACCCGAAGGATATCCATACCGAGGTGTTCATGCTGCCGGCCGCCTCGTCCGTGGAGAAGGAGGGCTCCATCTCCAACTCGGGACGCTGGGCCCAGTGGCGTTACAAGGCGGTGGAACCGGTGGGCGAATCCAAGAGCGACCTGTGGATCATCAACCAGTTCTTCAGCCGCGTACGCGCGCTCTACACCAAGGACAAGGGGACATTCCCCGAGCCGCTCACCAAGCTTGCCTGGAACTACGGCGAGGGGCACGAGCCCGACGTCCACCTGGTGGCCAAGGAGATCAACGGCTCCTTCACCAAGGACACGACCATCGTGGACAAGGACAAGACCCTGGAGTTCAAGAAGGGAGACCAGGTCCCGATGTTCAAGTACCTGCAGGCCGACGGCTCCACCACCAGCGGCTGCTGGATCTATTGCGGCTCCTACACCAAGGAGGGGAACCAGATGGCGCGGCGCGACGCGGCCGACCCCACCGGCCTGGGGCTGTTCCCCAAATGGTCCTGGTGCTGGCCGGTCAACCGCCGCATCATCTACAACCGCGCATCGGTCACACCGGACGGCGCGCCGTTCAACCCCAAGCGGCCGGTCATCGCCTGGGACGCCACCGAGAAGAAGTGGAAGGGCGATGTGCCGGACGGCCCCTGGCCTCCCATGAAGGATGCAAAAGAGGGCAAGTATCCCTTCATCATGCTGGCCGAGGGACATGGCCGGCTGTACGCCCTGGATATGAAGGACGGTCCTTTCCCCGAGCACTATGAACCGATGGAGAGCCCGGCCCGGAATCAGCTCTCCAAGGTGCAGAACAACCCGCTGGTGAAGGTCCCGGCCAACATCAGCAGCGACCTCGCCAAGTTCCCGCTCATCGGCACCACCTACCGCATGACCGAGCACTGGCAGACCGGCGGCATGACCAGAAGCCTCCCCTGGCTCGTGGAGCTGGTGCCGGACATGTTCGTGGAGATCAGCGAATCCCTGGCGAAGCAGAAGGGGATCAAAAAAGGAGACAAGGTTAAGGTGACCACAGAACGCGGCTCCATCGAGGCGGTGGCCCTGGTCACCTCCCGTCTGAAACCTCTCAACGTCAACGGCAAGCCGGTGGAACAGGTCGGCATGCCGTGGCACTTCGGCTACTCCGGCCTGGCCAAGGGAGACAGCGCCAATCTGCTGACCCCGACCGTGGGCTGCGCCAACACCAATATCCCCGAGTTCAAGGCGTTTCTCTGCAATATCGAGAAAGGGGGTACCAAGGCATGAGCAGCGGACATATCGATTTCGACAAAACCAAAACGTTCCTGATCGACACCACCAAGTGCACCGGTTGCCGCGGCTGCCAGGTGGCCTGCAAGCAGTGGAACCAGCTCAAGGCGGAAAAAACCGTATTTTTCAGCGGCGAGGGGTATCAGAATCCCCCCGCCATGTCCGAGTACACCTTTACCCGGATCAAGTTCCGGGACTACCAGAAGAACGGACAGAACGAGTTCGCCTTTTACAAAGAGATGTGCATGCACTGCAACGAGCCGGCCTGCGCCTCGGTCTGCCCGGTAGGGGCCTTCAAAAAGACCGCCGAAGGTCCGGTGGTCTATGACGAAAAACGCTGCATCGGCTGCCGTTTCTGCATGGTGGCCTGCCCCTTCGGCATCCCCAAGTACGAATGGAGCAAGGCCTTCCCCCTGGTGCGCAAGTGCACCGGCTGCTACAGCCGGGTCAAGGAAGGGCTGCAGCCGGCCTGCGCCACCGCCTGCCCCACGGCCATCACCTATGGCAGCCGGGCAGACATGCTGAAAGAGGCGGAACAGCGCCTCAAAAGCAAACCCGACCGTTATTTCCAGGCGATCTACGGCAAGGAGGAGGCCGGCGGCACCAGCGTCCTCTACCTGACCCACCAGCCCTTGGACGAATTGGGCTTCAAGCCGGTAACCAAGCGTCCCCTCCCCTCCTACACCTGGCAGGCCCTGCGCCTGGTGCCGGGCATCTTCCTGGGAGTCGGCGGCACCCTCTCGGCCATTACCTGGTTCCAGCACCGCAAGGAACGTATCCGCCGTGAGGAAGAGTTCAAAAATTCCCGTGTGAACCCGGAGCAGAAGGAGGAGAACCAATGACCGCCGCCAAGCTGGTTATCAATGAAATCAAGGGCTATCACAACTTCATCAAGCTGATGATCGTCCTGACCGGAGTTGGCGCCCTGGCTTCCCTGGTTCGCTTCATCTTCGGCCTGGGGGCCACCACCAACCTGAACGACACCTACCCCTGGGGGCTGTGGATCTCCTTCGACGTCGTCACCTCGGTGCCCCTGGCGGCCGGGGCGTTCACCATCGGCGTCGTGGCCCACGTCTTCCACATCAAGAAGCTCGAACCCCTGGTCAGGCCGGCCATCGTGACCGGCTTTCTGGGGTACTCCCTGGTCTGCATCGGCCTGCTGCTCGACCTGGGGCAGCCCCAGCGGGGCATCAACGTCCTGTTGTACTGGAACGTCCACTCCCCCATGTTCGAGGTTTCCATGTGCGTCATGGCCTATACCACGGTCCTGACGCTGGAATTCCTCCATCCGGTGGCCGAGCGCTTCGGCTGGCATCTGCCGTTGCGCCTGCTGCGCACCCTGGAGCTGCCGTTCGCCATCCTGGCGGCCATGATCTCCACTCTGCACCAGTCCACCCTGGGGACCTTCTTCCTCATCGCCGTGGACAAGCTGCACAACCTCTGGTACAACCCGCTCCTGCCGCTCCAGTTCTGGCTTTCGGCCATTTTCACCGGCCTCTCCATCGTCATCTTCGAGGCCAGCCTGGTGCATAAGTTCATGGGGCAGCCGGACGAGTCGGACCTTTTGGCAACCCTGACCAAGATCATCCCCTGGGTGATGGGGCTCTATATCATCGTCAAGGCCTATGCCCTGGCCTTCCTCACCCACGGCCCGCTCTTCGACCGGCCGGTGCTCCTGGCACTCTTCCTGGCGGAGGTGGTCTTAGGCGTCTTCGTTCCCTTCTGCATGTTCCTGACCAAGAAGATCCGCAGCGACAAGAAACTGCAGCTGCGGGCCGCCAGCCTGGTCATGTTCGGGCTGATCCTGAACCGCTTCAACGTCTCCATGTTCGGCATGGAGCAACCGGGGCAGCAGATTTACGTTCCGTCCGTTCTGGAATCCTTGGTGACCATGGGCATCATCTCCGCCCATATCCTCTTTTTCGTCCTGATCGCCAAGTATTTCCCGATCTTTGAACATCATCCCGAGGCCACCGATTACACCATCCCCGACCATTTCCGTAAAATCGAAAAGGGTCACGATGGGCTCAAGGCGGCACACGAGGCGTAGTTCATCTGTCCAGGGGAGCCGCACCGTTCGCGGTGCGGCTCCCCTTCAATCTCAAACAGCAACCCCGGAAAAGCATGTGCCACGGAGACACAGGGTCAACATTTCAGAGAGCGATACAAGTCTTTCGTTTCAGCTTCTCTTCACCCGCCCCAGATGCGGGAATATGTGAAAAACCTCTGTGATGTCCCCTGTGCCTCTGTGGCAGAAATACTATTTTGGGTAATGGGTTCATAACGTATGAAATCAATCCATGTGTACCATCAGGGCAGGCTTGAACAGGAACAGGGCGATACCGTCAAGGAGTTTCCGGTCGTGCTCCATGTCAACGGCCGGGAGATAGCCACCCTCATCGCCTCTCCCCACGACCTCCGGTCGCTGGTGGCCGGCTTTCTCCGCCTGCAGGGGTTCGTGACCTCTGTCGCCGATTTCCACATGCTGGCGGTGTGCGAGGATTTCGGCACCGCCAACGTCCGCATCAAGGGCGAACTGCCGGAACGGCTCAAACCGGTCCTCACCTCCGGCTGCGGCACCGGCATCACCTTCAATCTCCCCAGCGCCGAAGCGCGCACGGTCCCGGCCGCATCCGCACGGGTGGCGGCGGATACGATCTTCCGCCTGATGGACGAGCTGAACCGCCGCTCCGAACAGTACCGCTGCCACGGCGGCATCCATTCGGCAGCGGTGGGCGACGGGCAGGGCATCATCCTCGCCGCCGAGGATATCGGCAGGCACAACACCCTGGACCGCATCGCCGGCGAAGCACTCTTAAAGAACATCGACCTGGCCGGCAAGCTGCTGGTCACGTCGGGCCGGATCTCCACCGAGATGGCGGCCAAGGCGGCCCTCCTGGGCATCACCCTCATCGCCTCCCGCACCTCGCCCACCGACATGGCCATCACCATGTGCGAACAGGCCGGCATCACCCTCATCGGCTACGTGCGCGGCGGCAAGTTCACCGTGTACAGCCATCCCGAGGCCATTGCCGTCGAGGCGGGCCGGCACGCCTCCTCCACCGGCAGGACGATCCCGGGCGTCACGGGCGTCATCCTGGCCGGGGGCAAATCCAGCCGCATGCGGAGCAACAAGGCGCTCCTCCCCTACAAGGGGGGACGCTTCATCGAGGCCATCTACCGGCAGATGTCGGAACTCTTCGACGAGGTCATTCTCGTCACCAACACCCCGGACGAATACGCCTTCCTGCCGTGCCGCAAGGTGCCCGACCTGCACCCCGGCATGGGAGCGCTGGCCGGGCTGCACTCGGGCCTGCATCACAGCGACACCCCCCATATCTTTGCCGTGGCCTGCGACATGCCCTATCTGAACAGCGCCCTGATCAAGAGGCTTGCCGCCCTGAGAACCAAGGCCGACGTGATCATCCCCGAAGGGGAAAAGGGATTGGAACCGCTGCACGCCTTCTACGGCAAACAGTGCCGCAACGCCATGGAAAAGGCGCTCCAATCGGGCAGCAGAAGGATCGTCTCCTTCTTTCCCGAGGCCAGGGTCAGCGTCTTTTCCCGTGACGAGGTCACGACCTTCGACCCCTCGCTCGACTCCTTCAGGAACATCAATACCCCGGCCGACTACTTCGAGCTGCGTGACGGCGAGCGGGTAAAGAACCATCCCGAAGCCTCCCTAGCCGCCCACAGCGGCTAGGGGGCGTCGCCAAGAGAATTGACTCGGTTCTCCTGAGCAGGTAATATAGTTAAGGTATACACATCTCCGAGCCGTTCCGCCTGCCGGGTCAACCCGTGGCGGCCGGTCAATGGGCACTGCGGGAAACTGCGGTACCTCCCTTTTGGAAAGGAGACCCACGCGACATGCCCAGCCGCATGTTCCAGGGGCCCTTTCCGAACGGAAGGGGCTTTTTTACTTCAGAAACGATTCTGCGCGGAGACGCGGAGACTCAGAGGACGGCACGGAGAACGGCAAAGGCAATTCTCAGTTATCTGGAATGAACAGGATACAGCAGAAACCCGTTACGGGCCGGAGCACAAGGCTTTTAATCATAGTCGTCCTTGAACTGAGATTTTCTCTGTGGCTCTGTGGCAAACCGTTACCTAAATTACGATTCCAGGAGGAACACCATGAAGATGTTTTCGAGACTCTGCCTGACCCTGGCCCTGATCGCGGGCTTGTGCAGCGCAGCCAGTGCCGGCGAGCGCCTGCGCATGTCCACCACCACCTCCACCGAAAATTCGGGACTGCTCAAGGTGCTCCTGCCCCCTTTTGAAAAGAAGTACAACTGCACGGTTGACGTCATCTCCGTCGGCACCGGCAAGGCCCTGAAACTGGGGGAGACCGGCGATGTGGATGTGGTGCTGGTGCACGCCCGCGCCCTTGAGGACGCCTTTGTGGCCGCCGGTTTCGGGGTCAACCGCCGGGACGTCATGTATAACGACTTTATCATCATCGGCCCCGCCAACGATCCGGCCGGGGTCAAGAGCGCCAAAACCGCCGCCGATGCCTTCAAGCACATCGCCGCCGCCCGGGCCCCCTTCATCTCCCGCGGCGACGAGTCCGGCACCCACCAGAAGGAGAAGGAGATCTGGAAGGCTGCGGGCATGAAACCTGCCGGCACATGGTACGTGGAGTCGGGCCAGGGCATGGGCGAGGTCATCACCATGGCCACCGAGCGGCGGGCCTACACCCTGGCCGACCGGGGCACCTACAACGCCTACCGCTCCGGCAAGACCGACCTGAAGACCGTCTTCGAGGGGGAGAAGGGACTTTTCAACCCCTACGGCGTCATCGCCGTCAACCCCAAGCGTTTCCCCCATGTCAAGAACGCCCTGGCCATGAAGTTCATCGACTACATCACCGGTCCCGAGGGACAGAAGGTCATTGCGACCTTCCGGGTCCACGGGGACCCGGTCTTCTTCACCTACGGCACGAAGGGGCGCTGAGTGGGCTTCATCGCCGAATCCCTGCATACCTCGGTCGCGCTGATCGCCTCCTTCGACCCGGAGGTCTTTGCGACGGTTACGACCTCCCTGGCGGTTTCCGGCGGCGCCATCGTCCTGGCGGCGGCGGTCGGGATCCCGGCCGGGGTTGCGGTGGGACTGCACGAGTTTCCCCTGAAACGGGCCGCCATAACGCTCTTGAATACGCTCATGGCCATGCCGACCGTCGTGGTGGGCCTCCTGCTCTACGGGATACTGAGCCGCCAGGGACCGCTGGGGGCCATGGGGCTTCTGTTCACGCCGTCGGCCATGGTCATCGGCCAGACCCTCCTGGCGGTGCCCATCGTGGCCAACTATACGGTCAGCGTCATCCAGGGGGCCGACCCGCGCATCATGCCCACGGCCCTGACCCTGGGGGCCAGCCCGCTCCAGGCGGTGTTCCAGCTGATGCGCCAGGTGCGTTTCGGCATCATCGCCGCCCTGATCGCCGGCTTCGGGCGGATCATCGCCGAGGTGGGGGTGGCCATGATGCTCGGCGGCAACATCCGCGGCTATACCCGGACCATGACCACGGCCATCGCCCTGGAGACGAGCAAGGGAGAGTTCGCCTTCGGCCTGGCCCTGGGCATGATCCTGATGACCGTGGCCCTGGTGATCAACCTGTTTCTCAATACGCTTCAGCAAAGGTAGCCCGTGAACAGCATCTACAGCATACATGAGCTTACAATGGTCTTCGGCAGTCGCCGGGTGCTCGACGTGAACCGTCTGGCCATCGGGGGGAGCCGCCTCCACATCCTGACCGGCGCCAACGGAGCGGGCAAGAGCACCCTCCTCAACGTTCTGGCATTCCTTACCCCCCCACGTCGGGCGAGGTCGTCTTTGAGGGCACCCCGGTCCCCTGGGGGAGCCCCTCCCTGTTCAGACTGCGGCGCAACGTCACCCTCATGCAGCAGTTTCCCTACCTCTTCGCCGGCAGCGTCTTTGATAACGTCGCCTACGGCCTGGGGCTACGGGGGATCGGCGCGGCGGAACAGCGGCAGCGGGTTGACGAAGCCTTGGCATTGACCAACCTGACCGGCTTCGAGCGGCGCAATGCGCTGCACCTTTCCGGCGGGGAGATCCGCCGGGTGGCCATGGCCCGGGCGCTGGCCCTCAAGCCGCAGGTGCTCCTGCTGGATGAGCCGCTGGCCAATGTGGACCACGAAACCGCCCGGTTGCTGGAATCCATCATCATCTCCCTGCCCCGGCAAGGGGTATGCACCATCATGACGACCCACGAACCGAACCATGCGGACCGGCTCGGCGGCAGGACCATTCACCTGGTTGCCGGAGGTATCGAGCAGCAGGCGGAGATCATGGCGGAGCGACCCATCCCGGCCGCCATCGGAGTTCCCGTTCACCAGATCGCGGCGTCGGCCGCGACGTTTTAACCCCACAACCATATCATATCCGGAGGCGCCCATGACCGCACATGCCATTTCATTCGTCGCAAAATCGGGGACCGGCAAGACCACCCTGCTGGAGAAGGTGATTGCCGAACTCAAGAGCCGGGGCTACCGCATCGGCGTCATCAAGCATGATGCCCACCAGTTCGACATCGACCATCCGGGCAAGGACAGCCACCGCCTCACCCAGGCCGGCGCCGACACCATGCTGATCACCTCCCCGGAGAAGCTGGCCATGATCAAGAAGCACGAGGCGTCGCCCCCCATCGAAGAGTTGATCGCCGCCTACTTCGGCGATGTGGATCTGGTCCTGACCGAAGGTTTCAAGAAGAGCAGCCTCCCCAAGATCGAGGTCCATCGCCGGGAGCGGAGCGCAACCCTGCTCTGCCGGGGCGAGGAGCATGACCCCACCCTGCTGGCGGTGGCCAGTGACGAACCCCTGCAGGTGGACGTGCCGGTGCTGGATCTCAACAACCCGTCCCAGATAGCCGATTTCGTGGCAGAACGGATCATCCATGCAACTGACTGACTCCCTCGGGAGAACCATAAACTATCTGCGTCTTTCGGTGACCGACCGCTGCAACATGCGTTGTTCCTACTGCATGCCGGCCGAAGGTGTCGCCCGGAAGTGCCATGACGACGTCCTGCGCTACGAGGAGTTGCACCTGATCGCCGAAACCGCGGTGGGCCTGGGGATCGAGAAGATCCGCATCACCGGCGGTGAGCCGCTGGTGCGTGCCGGCATCGTGGAATTCCTCTCCCGCCTCTCGAACATCGACGGCCTGCGGCACCTGGCGCTGACCACCAACGGGCTGCTGCTGGACAAGATGGCCGCAGATCTGTATGAGGCGGGGGTGCAGCGTCTGAACGTCAGCCTGGACTCTCTGAAGAGCGAGACCTTTGCCGCCATCACGCGGGGCGGTGACCTGGACCGGGTCCTGGCCGGGCTGGATGCGGCGGAGAAGGCCGGTTTCCCGCCGCCCAAGATCAACATGGTGGTCATGCGCGGGGTGAACGACGGGGAGATCCTGGACTTCGCCGAACTGACCCGGAGCCGCGGCAACTCGGTGCGTTTCATCGAATACATGCCGGTGATCAAGGAAGAGGGATGGCAGCGCTACTGCATCTCCGGCGAGGAGATCCTGGAGCGCATCGCGGCCCGGCATACGCTGGAACATGTGTGCAAGGGTGCCTTTGCGGGTCCGTCGCGGGACTTCCGCATCCAGGGAGCCCGGGGCACGCTGGGGATCATCACCGCCGTTTCGGGTCACTTCTGCGGTGAGTGCAACCGCATCCGGGTGACCTCCACCGGCCAGGCCAAGGGCTGCCTGTTCTCCGACGAGACCACCGATTTGGCGCCGCATCTTCGGCCGCCGAACCCCACCGCCCTGGCGGAGGTCATGAAGCGCATCGTCGCGGGCAAGCCGCAGGGGCACCACATCACCAACAACGGGTATGAGCACCGGAATTTCACGATGGCACAGATTGGAGGATAGGATGGCACAGGTTGTCGCCGTCTGCATCAGCGAGAAGAAAGGCGAACGCAAGACGCCGGTGGCAGAGGTCACCGTGAAGGAGAACCACGGCATCGTGGGGGACGCCCATGCCGGCGACTGGCACCGCCAGGTGAGCCTTCTGGCCGAGGAGAGCATCGACAAGATGCGGGCCCTGGGGCTGAACGTCACTGCGGGGGATTTCGCGGAGAACATCACCACCAGCGGCATCGAACTGGTGACGTTGCCCATCGGGACCCGGCTGCGGGTGGGGGAGACCCTGCTGGAGGTGACCCAGATCGGCAAGGAATGCCACACCCGCTGCGCCATCTACTACCAGGCCGGCGACTGCGTCATGCCCAAGGAGGGGATCTTCGCCAAGGTCATTACCGGCGGGGCCATTCGGCCGGGGGACCAGGTGCAGCGTCTCGATTGATTCAAAGTCGCCCCACCTCATGGGACATGGAATACTTGGAGGACCTGTACCGTAAGCCTTGGCAGTCCCACTGCCTCCCCCTCAGGGTATGGTGACCCGAAAGGTGGTTCCCTCCCCTTCCACGCTCGACACCTTGATATCCCCGCCGTGATCCTTGATGATGCCGTAGGAGATGGAGAGCCCCAGGCCGCTGCCGGCGTCCTTGGTGGTGAAGAAGGGGGTGAAGATCTTTTTCAGGTGCTCGGGCCTGATCCCGGGGCCGGTGTCGGAGATGGCGACCTCGCAACCGCCCAGAGGGGACAGCCCCGTGGTCTTCAGGGTCAGGACCCCCTTGTTCCCCATGGCCTGGACCGCATTCAAGATAAGGTTGGTGAAAACCTGCCGGAGTTGGTCCCCGTCCCCCCGGATCGTGGCCAGGTCCGGGGTGTACTCCCGCACCACGGTGACGGCGTCCATGGGGACCTGGTGACCGATCTGGCCGAGGATGCCGTCCAGAAGGTCATGGATGGCGACCTGTTCCTGGTGCAGCGTCTTCTGCCGGGCGAAGACCAGCAGATTGCCTACGATCTTCGCGATCCGCTCCACCTGCTCGCTGATGATCCCCACCTCTTCCCGATTGGCGTGATCGGGCGGCAGGCACATCTCCAAAAACTCGATGTTGCCCCGGATCACAGCCAGGGGATTGTTGATCTCGTGGGCCACGCCGGCGGCGATGATGCCCAGGTCCGCCAGCTTTTCCGCCTTGGCGAGATCCGCCTGGGCCTCCAGAAGCAGCGCATTCTTCTCTTCGAGCTGCGCCGTCCGCTTCAGGACCTTCTGTTCCAGGCTGCGATTCAGCATGGTAATCTCGGACTCGCGCTGGGCCAGGGCATGGGTCATCTGGTTGAACTCCCCGGCAAGATCACCCAGCTCATCGGCGGAGCGGACATTTATGTGCAGGTCCCGCTCGCCGCGGGCCACCCGCCGGGTGAGTTGCTCCAGCTCCTTGATCGGATCGGCCAGGCGGGTGCCGATAACGCCGGAAACCGCCAGGCCGATCAGAGAGCTGATGAAGAGGACAACGGCCAGAATGGAATTGACGTTGTTCTTCAAGACGCTGTACTGTTTTTCCAGCATCCCCACGTACAGGGAGCCGATGACCTCGCCCCGCAGGTCCACGATCGGCTCGTAGGCGGTCAGGTACCAATCGTTCACCACAAACGCCCGTCCCACCCATTTTTTGTTTTCCAAGATGACCTTGTTGTAGACCTCCTCGGAGAGTTGCGTGCCGATGGCCCTTTTCCCGTCCGATGCGTGCACGTTGGTGGCGATGCGGGTGTCGCCGAGAAAGACGGTGGCGGTGCCCACATCCTGTCCCTTGAACTTCACCCCTTCGTAGACGGTATCCTTGATCTTGTCCACCAGGTCATTGTTGTTGTTGAGCAGTTCCGCGCCGTACAACGCGCCGATGATCCTGCCGGCGCTGTCGAGGACCGGCGCCGCCGCGATCATGACCATGCCCGACCGCTCCACGGAGCTCTGGCGTGGCCGGGAGTGGGGCGTGGTTACCACATCGATGCGCGCCTGGGCCGTCAGTTCGTCGTTTTCGGCAGCCAGTTGCCCGGGAGAGAGGACCGTGGTGCCGGCAACCGTTTTTCCCTTCAGGGCCTGATCGATGAAATAGGCGCCGGCCAGTTTGTCGCCGAAGCGGGCCGGGTTATGGGCCCGAAACAGGACCCGCCCCTCCCGGTCCACGGCCGTGAGGATGTCCAGGCGCTTCTTGTGCAGGAGGGGGGTGAGGAGCGAGGAGATGGCCGAGCGGTTGCCGGAGGCGATGGACATGGCGGCAAAGGGGTTGCCGGCGGTCAGTTCCAGTGGTTCGTCGATATGGCGCAGCTCGTTGCGGTACGCTTCCCGGGCCGAGTTCAGGTCGGTCCTGACCTTTTCCTGGGCCTGGCTGGTAATCTTGGCGTCGATGATATAGAGCCCGGTGAGGGAGCAGATGAAAAAGGCGACGAACAGCGGTGCCAGTGCCCCAACGGTCAGTTTGGCCCTGATGGGAAAACGCCGCGGCATCAGGCATCGTCCTCCGTATCCACCGCACTGCCCCTGTCCAGCATGCCATACTCTTCCAGTTTCCGGTCAAGGGTCCGGCGGGCGATATTGAGGATCTTGGCCGTCCGGCTCTTGTTGCAGCCGGTTTTCTGGAATACATGGAGGATATGCTCCCGCTCCACCACGTCCAGGGGAAGGAGCTGTTCCTCCCCCCGCTGGTCGATGGCGGGAGGGGGGCTTTTCCAGACCGGCAGGTTTTCGGCCGAGATCACCGTACCCCGCGCCAGGATGGCCGCCCGCTCGATGGCGTTTTCCAACTCCCTGATGTTGCCCGGCCAGGAGTAGGATTGCATGAGCAGCAGCGCCTCCGGGGTGAAGTTGACGAACTCTTTCTTCATCCGCTGGGAGATCCTGTGCAAAAAGTACCGGGCCAGGGGTTCGATGTCCTCGGCACGTTCACGCAGGGGGGGGAGGTGGATGGAGATGACGTTCAACCGGAAGAACAGGTCCTCGCGGAACCGCTTCTGGCGCACCTCTTCCTCCAGGTCCTTGTTGGTGGCCGCCAGAAAACGGATATCCACGGACCGTGCCTTGGTTTCACCCACGGGGATGTAGTCCCCCTCCTGCAGGACCCGCAACAGCTTTGCCTGGATGGCGGGGCTCATGTCGCCCACCTCGTCGAGGAACAGGGTGCCGTTGTTGGCCTCCTCCAGGAGGCCCTTCTGGTGGGTCACCGCGCCGGTGAAGGCGCCGCGCACATGGCCGAACAGCTGGCTTTCCAGAAGCGTATCCGAGAGGGTGGCGCAGTTGATGGAGAGAAAGCGCTGTTCTTTCCGGGGACTCACACTGTGGATCAGGCCGGCGATCAACTCCTTGCCGGTCCCCGACTCTCCCAGGATGACCACGTTGGCATCGCTCTGGGCCACCTGGACGGCCATTTCGTGGACCTTGCGGAACGCGTCGCTGGTATAGACCAGATAGCCCGACGGCGCGGACTTGCCCAACTCGTCCTTCAGGGCGGAGTTTTCCTTGAGCAGTTCCTTGCGTTCCAGCACCTTGTCCAGTATCCCGAAGATCTTCTCCTTGGGAAACGGCTTGGTGACATAGTCGTACGCCCCGAGCTTCATGGCCTCGATGGCCGAGTTGATGGAGGCGAAAGCGGTCATCATGACGACCGGAATCTCCAGCTTGAGTTCCCTGATCCGTCGGAGGATCTCGATGCCGTCCACATCGGGCATCTTCACATCCAGCAGCAAGAGGTCGCTTTCCTCCAGCGCGCGATGCTCCAGGGTGCGCAGCAGGGCCTCGCCGGAGGTGAAGATCTCCACTTCGAGTCCCTGGGCGGTCAGGATCTTGTTCAGATAGCGTACGATTTCCACCTCGTCGTCGCAGATGACGACCCGCGCATCGTACTTTTCCGGCGCCCGCTGCGGCTTGCCGTTGGCACCAGCGGCAACACTATTATCCATTTCTAATATCATAGGTTCAATAGTACACTGCTCCGGGGTAATGGACAACTGTTAGAAATACGGCGGCCCAAATTATTCATGCCGAAAGGGCGGCGGCACCCTTATTAACCACGCGCCGGGCCGGCAGGTGCGGGCAGCGGACGATAGCGAAGCCGTACAAAAAAAGAGCGGCATTGCTGCCGCTCTTCGGAAATGAATATCTCAAGAAAAACCTATTTGCGAACCGCCTTGCCCGCAACCTGCATGCGGATCAGGGCGCGTTCCAGGGCCGCTTCGTAGACCTTGAACTGCTTGTCTTCCGCGGTCAGGTGCTTGAGCTTTTCCTCGGCGCGCCCCAGGGCGGCCTTGGCCCGCTCCACGTCGATATCCTCGGCTGCCTCGGCGGTTTCCACCAGGACGATGATTTTGTCGTCCTTGATCTCGAAGTAGCCCCAGTTGAGGGCCATGTGCTCGACCTTGCCATCATACTTGTAGGCAAGTTCGCCGATCCTGAGGGAGGTCAGGAACGGGGCATGGCCCGGCAGGACGCCGAACTCGCCCAGCTTGCCGGTGGCGGTAACCTCTTCGACTTCTGCGTCAACCACCTTTTTGTAAGGGGTGACGATTTCCAGTTTCATCTTTTCAGCCATATATCAGTCCTTGAAAGGGGGATGCCCCCGTAAGGTTAGTTTATACCGCAGCCAGCTTGGCGGCCTTTTCGATGGCCTCTTCAATGGAGCCGACCATGTAGAAGGCCTGCTCGGGCAGGGCGTCGTGCTTGCCGGCCACGATCTCCTGGAAGCCCTTGATGGTGTCCTTCAGTTCCACGTATTTGCCGGGGGAACCGGTAAAGGCCTCGGCGACGTGGAACGGCTGGGACAGGAAGCGCTGAATCTTGCGGGCGCGAGCCACGACCAGCTTGTCCTCCTCGGAGAGCTCGTCCATACCGAGGATGGCGATGATGTCCTGGAGGTCCTTGTACTTCTGGAGCACGTACTGGACGGAACGGGCCACGGCGTAGTGCTCGTCGCCGATGACCTGGGGGTCCAGGATGCGGGAGGTGGAGTCCAGGGGGTCAACGGCCGGGTAGATACCCAGCTCGGCGATCTGGCGGGACAGAACCGTGGTGGCGTCCAAGTGGGCGAAGGCGGTGGCCGGGGCCGGGTCGGTCAAGTCGTCGGCCGGGACGTAGATGGCCTGGACCGAGGTGATGGAACCCTTCTTGGTGGAGGTGATGCGCTCCTGCAATTCACCCATTTCGGTGGCCAGGGTCGGCTGGTAACCGACGGCCGAGGGGATGCGGCCCAGGAGGGCGGAGACCTCGGAACCGGCCTGGGTGAAACGGAAGATGTTGTCGATGAACAAGAGAACGTCCTGGCCTTCTTCGTCGCGGAAGTACTCGGCGATGGAAAGGGCGGTCAGGGCGACGCGGGCGCGGGCGCCGGGAGGCTCGTTCATCTGGCCGTACACCAGGGCGGCCTTGTCGAGAACGCCGGATTCCTTCATCTCCATCCAGAGGTCGTTCCCTTCGCGGGTACGCTCGCCGACGCCGGCGAAGACGGAGAAACCGCCGTGCTGCTTGGCGATGTTGTTGATCAGCTCCATGATGAGAACGGTCTTGCCGACGCCGGCGCCGCCGAACAGGCCGATCTTGCCGCCGCGGGCGTAGGGGGCGAGGAGGTCAACGACCTTGATGCCGGTGGTGAAGGCCTCGACCTTGGTGGACTGGTTCTCGAAGGAGGGGGCTTCGCGGTGGATACCGTATTCCTTTTCGTTGCCGATGGGTCCCATCTCGTCGACCGGCTCGCCGATGACGTTGATGATGCGGCCCAGGGTCTTGTGACCGACCGGGGCGCAAATCTGCTTGCCGGTGTCGATGACAGTCTGGCCGCGCTTGAGACCGTCGGTGGAGTCCATGGCAATGGTGCGGACCGAATTCTCGCCCAGGTGCTGGGCGACTTCGAGAACCAGGTTGTTCTCCCGGTCATCGATGGCCGGATTGGTCACCCGAAGTGCATGGTAGATCTCCGGCAGCTTGCCGGGCTCGAATTCGACGTCGATAACAGCGCCGATGACCTGCGAAATTTTACCGATGTTCTGACTCATGGAACTCTGTCCTCCTGTGGCCGTGAAGCCTCATATAGTGATTCGGTTCTCTTGTTATCCTTTGATCGATTCGGCGCCGGAGATGATCTCCGTCAGCTCGGTGGTGATGGCGGCCTGACGGGCCCGGTTGTACTGGAGGGTCAGCTTGCCGATCATCTCGTTGGCGTTTTTGGACGCGCTGTCCATGGCGGTCATGCGGGCGCCGTGTTCGGCAGCCACCGACTCCAGCATGGCCTTGAAGATCTGCACCTCGATGTTCTTGGGCAGGATCTCGGCCAGAAGCTCGGCCACCGACGGCTCGTAGATGTACTCCACCGGAGTCTCGTCGGCCAGGGTCTTCTCCTCCGGTTCCACCGGCAGGAGCTGCTGGAAGGTGATGTCCTGGGACATGACCGTGCGGAAGGCGTTGAAGAGCAGGATGACCTGGTCGTACTCCTCGGCCAGGTAGCCGTCGATCACTTCGTGGGCCAGCATGGCCGCGGTCTGGTAGCTCGGCTTGGCCAGCACGTTCGGGTAGTTCTTGGTCACGGCATGGCGGTTTTTGAGCATCTCGTACCCTTTGCGCCCAACCGTCATGAGCGAAATCTGCTCGAACGCTCCCTGTTTTTCCTTGATGAAATGCTCGGCGGCCTTGCACAGGTTGCCGTTGAAACCGCCGCACAGGCCGCGGTCGGAGGTGACCACGATCAAGAGCAGCTTCTTGGCGTCGCGCTTCTCCAGAAGCGGATGCAGATCCCCTTCCAGGTTGCCGGCCAGGGACTGGAGCACTTCGGCCAGCTTGCGGGCGTAGGGGCGCGCCGCAACGACGCTTTCCTGGGCGCGGCGCAGCTTGGCGGCCGAGACCATTTTCATGGCCTTGGTGATCTGGCGCGTATTCTTTACGGATGCAATCCGTTTTTTTATGCTTTTAAGGCTTGCCATGTCTCAAACCGTCCTTGTTTACGCAGTGAATTCCTTCTTGAACTGCTCCAGCGCGGCAACGATCTTGCCTTTCAGTTCGTCGTCGATGGCCTTTTTGTCGCGCAGCACGGCCAGCACATCGGCCTGACGGTTGTCGAAAAAGGCGTACAGTTCCTGCTCGTAGCGCTTGAGCACCGCCACCGGATAGTCGTCCAGGAAGCCGTTGTTGGCGGCGAAGATGATCAGGACCTGCTTCTCGTTGGGGATCGGACGGTACTGGGGCTGCTTGAGGATCTCCACCAGGCGCTCGCCGCGCGACAACTGCATCTGGGTGGCCTTGTCCAGGTCGGAGCCGAACTGGGCGAAAGCGGCCATCTCGCGGTACTGGGCCAGACTGAGGCGCAGCGTACCGGCAACCTGCTTCATGGACTTGGTCTGGGCGGAACCGCCGACGCGGGAAACCGAGAGACCGACGTTGATGGCCGGGCGGACGCCGGAGAAGAACAGGTCGGTTTCCAGATAGATCTGGCCGTCGGTGATGGAGATGACGTTGGTCGGAATGTAGGCGGACACGTCACCGGCCTGGGTTTCGATGATCGGCAGGGCGGTGAGTGAACCGGCGCCGCACTCGTCGGACAGCTTGCAGGCGCGCTCCAGCAGACGGCTGTGGAGGTAGAAGACGTCGCCCGGGTAGGCTTCGCGCCCGGGGGGACGGCGGAGCAGCAGGGAGAGCTGGCGATAGGCGACGGCCTGCTTGGAAAGGTCGTCGTAGATGATCAGGGCGTGCTTCTTGTTGTCACGGAAGTACTCGCCCATGGTGACGCCGGTGTAGGGGGCGATGAACTGGAGCGGAGCCGACTCGGAGGCGGTGGCGGCGACGACGATGGTGTAATCCATGGCGCCGTGCTCGCTCAGCTTGGAAACGACCTGGGCGACCGTGGAACGTTTCTGGCCGATGGCGACATAGATGCAGACGACGTCGCCCCCCTTCTGGTTGATGATCGTATCGATGGCAACGGCGGTCTTGCCGGTCTGGCGGTCGCCGATGATCAGCTCGCGCTGGCCGCGTCCGATGGGAACCATGGAGTCGATCGCCTTGAGGCCGGTGGCCATGGGCTGGTGTACCGACTTGCGGCTGACGATGCCGGGGGCCTTGATCTCCACCTTGCTGAAGCTTGCGGTGTTGATGGGGCCTTTGCCGTCGATGGGCTGGCCGATGGCGTTGACCACGCGGCCGATGAGGGCGTCGCCAACCGGGACCTCGGTGATCCGGCCGGTGCGCTTGACCGTGTCGCCTTCCTTGATCTCGGCGAATTCGCCGAGAATGGCGGCGCCGACGTTGTCTTCCTCCAGGTTGAGGACCATGCCGGACACGCCGCCGGGGAACTCCAGCAGCTCGCCGGCCATGGCGCCAGCCAGGCCGTGGATACGGGCGATACCGTCACCGATGGAGATGATCGTGCCGGTTTCCGACACCTCTACCTCCTTGCCATACTCCTTGATCTGTTTCCTGATGATCTCGCTGATCTCTTCGGCTCTGATTTCCATGGAAGCATTTACCCCTTCTGTAGTATATCTTGAATCCGTTTAAGCTGAGTTTTCACGCTGCTGTCGAAGGCCGTATCGCCGATCTGGGTCACTACGCCGCCCAGAAGGGTCTGATCAACCGTCACCTGCGGGACGACCTTCTTCCCGGTCTTCTTCTCCAGGGCTCCCTGAATGGCGGCCACCTGGGCGTCGTCCAGCGGGAAGGCGGTCCTGATGAAGGGACGAATGACGCCGGAGTGCTCATCGGCCAGTTTTTTGTAGGTCTGAACGATCTGGTCGAGAAAGGCCACGCGGTTTTTGTCCACCAGGAGGAGCAGGAAGTTGCCCACCAGTTCGGAGCAGCCAGCCTTGGCCACCAACTCCTTCATGATCTCTTTCTTCTGCTCGGCGGTGAAGGCGGGATTGCCGAAAGCGGCCCGCAGTTCGCCATTGGCGGCGAAGAGGCGATCAACCCCGGCCAGTTCCTCGCTGAAGCGGTCGATCAGACCGGCCTCTGAGCCAAGCTGCACCAGCGCCTTGGCGTATCGTCTCGCAATCGTATTGTTGATCACTGGATCTGTACCACCTTGTCAAGATATTCGCCGACAAACCGGTCGTGGTCGGCCTTCTGGATGGCGCCGGTCAGCTTGCCGGCGGCAAGTTCCACCGCCAGCCGGGCGGCCTCGGCACGCAACTCGGCACGGGCCTTGAGGGTCTCCTGCTCGGCCGACTGGGCGGCCTGGTCTGCGATCTTCCGGGCGGCGACCTGTGCCTCGGCGATAATGCGCTCTTTCTCCTGCTCTCCCTCACGGATGATGGCGGCATGGAGTTCGTCGATCTCCCGGGAAGCCTGGTCGAGCTTGGCGCTGTACTCGACCAGCTTTGCCTCGGCGGCGGCTTTCCCTGCCTGGGCCTCTTTCAGGTCCTTTTCGATCTGGGCCTGACGGGCGGCCAGCGTGCCTTTGACATTGGCCTTTTTCAGGGCCCACACGAGGATGCCGACCAGCACGGCAAAGTTGAGCACGCGCCACCCCAGGTCCTTCATCTGGGCGGCGGCGTGATCGGCGTGCTGCGCGCCTTCGCCCCCTTCGTTGGCGAAACCGGCGGAGGCGGCCAGCACGATGACGGCGATACCGGCCAGGGAGAAGACGATTTTTTTCGTACGCTTGGATACCATCAACATGTTACAGGCTCCTCCCCAGGATTTTCTCGCAGATGTCGCCGGACAGGGCCTCGGCCTGCTGTTTCAGCAACGCGCGGGCATCGGCGGCTTCCTTGGCCACCTTGCCGCGGATGGCTTCCAAAGAGGCGGCGGCCTCCTTGCGTGCCTTCTCCAGCACTGCCGTCTCTTCAGCCTGGGCCTCTTTGAGGGCCTCGGCCCTGCGGCCGGCGGCTTCGGTCTTGGCGTCGCGCAGACGGGCCTCGTAGCGGGCCATCTTTTCCTGGACCTCCTGATCGACGGAAGCGGCCTTTTCGCGGGCAGAGTCGATTACCTGGCGGCGATCGGCCAGAACCTTGCGGATCGGCTTGTAGAGGAAAACGTTGAGAACGAGGACGAGAATTCCGAAGTTGATTACCTGGACAACGAATGCCAAATTTAATTCAATCACGACCTACCCCTTGCAGGCATGCATTAAGTGTATACTTGTATACTGTATCCACATATCGGACCTAGCTATCATATATTTCCGCATAATGTCAAGATGTATTGCAAACAAACCTGTAGGATTCTGGCGGACAGCGGTGGCGGGCACAGACCAGCGGGACGGGACCGGGTGGCTCCGGCCCCGCAGTTTTTCTTACAGTTCAAGCAGATCGATGATGCGGGTCAATTCGTCGGGGTCGCTGAAATGGATCTCCAGCCTCCCCCCCTTGTTTCCGACCCTGCGGATGGCGACCCGCGCCTGGAAGCGCTTCTGCAACTGCTCTTCCAGGGCGCCCATGAGCAGGTCGGGCTGCTGCGGGCGTTTGTGCGGCGCCGGGTGGGGGTTCATCTTCAGCCGCCGCACCAGATTTTCCGCCTCGCGGACACTCAGCTGGCGCTGCAGGATTTCATGGCGGGCCTTGAGGATCGACTCGGGGGCCTCCAGGGCCAGGAGGGTGCGGGCATGCCCCATGCTCATGCGCTCTTCCACGATGTCCTGCTGAACCTCGGCGGGCAGCTTGAGCAGGCGCATGGAGTTGGTGACGCTGGTGCGGTTCTTGCCGACCCGCTTGGCCACATCCTCGTGGGAGATGCCGAAATGCTCCACCAGCGAACGGTAGGCCTGGGCCTCCTCGATGGCGTTCAGATCCTGGCGCTGGATGTTCTCGATCAGGGCCAGTTCCAGCACCGTGTCTTCGCTGGCCTCGCGGATGACCACCGGCACTTCCCTGACGCCCGCTTTCTGGGCGGCGCGCCAGCGGCGCTCGCCGGCAACGATCTCGTAGAAGTCTGCCTTTTTGGTCACCACCAGCGGCTGGATGACCCCCTGCTCGCGGATGGAAGCGGCCAGTTCATCCAGCTTGTCCGCGGCAAAATGCTTGCGGGGCTGGTTGCGGTTGGGGCGGATCTTTTCGATCGGGCAGATGAAATAATCGGAGCGCCCCTCGGGTATCTCCGCAACCTGCAGCAGCGCCGCCATCCCTCTCCCGAGGCCGCCTTTCTTAACCATTGGCTGTCTCCCTCTGGATTATTTCCCGGGCCAACTGCAGATAACTGGCGGCACCGCGTGATGATATGTCGTAATGGATGACCGGCTTGCCGTGGCTGGGAGCTTCGGCCAGACGCACGTTGCGCGGGATGACCGCATCGAAGACCTGATCGGAAAAATGGGCCCTGATCTCCGCCATGACCTCTTTGCCCAGGTTGCCGCGGGAATCGAACATGGTGAGCAGGATGCCCTCGATCTTCAGCAGCGGGTTCAGCCCCCTCTGGATGAGGCGGATGGTATGCAGGATCTGGGAAAGCCCCTCCATGGCGTAGAACTCGCACTGGAGCGGGATCAGCACGGAATCGGCCAGGGTCATGGCGTTGACGGTCAAAAGGTTCAGCGATGGGGGGCAGTCGATGATGATGTAGCGGTACTGGTCCACCAGCGAGGCGAGGGCGAACTTGAGTTTCAGTTCCCGGCCGATCTCGGAGGCCAGTTCCAGTTCCGCGCCGGCAAGGTCGGAGTTGGCCGGTATGACGTGCAGGAAAGGCTGCCCGATGTCCACGATCAGGTTCTGGGCGTCGGTTTCGTTGACGAGGGCGTCGTAGATGGTCTGTTGCAGCTGGGACTTGTCGATCCCCACCCCGCTGGTCGCGTTGCCCTGCGGGTCGATATCAACCAGCAGCGTCGGCTTCTCGGCCGCCGCCAGGGAGGCGGCCAGATTGACGGCGGTGGTGGTCTTGCCGACCCCCCCCTTCTGATTGGCGATGCAGATTATCTTGGACATGACAGCATGGGCCTTGCCTGATGCGGATTGCGATTTATGGAGCCGAAGAGCGAAAAATTACCATAAAGTTCCCACGGTGCAAAGCATATTTTTCCGAAACGCCGTGCATGGTTTATTGACAACGGTCAAGGTTTTTCCGTCGGGCGTCCGCTAGAGTCAGGTTGATGGGATCATGCAAGAAGCGAGGTTACCGCCACATGCAAAAAACGCTCATGCCGTTCTTTACCCTGGCAATCGGCCTGGCCGCGGCAACGGCTGCCGCGGCTTTCGAATGCAAAGTCTGCCACAGCAAGAACCCCCGCATGGTGGCCATGCACACGGCCCTTCGGGGAGAAAACTGTTTCGGTTGCCACAAGGTGGGAGACAGGCTGATGGGCAAGAGGGAGCCCAAGGACACGGAGAGCCTGCTGCGACGGAGGGTTTCCGACGCGGAATGCGTGCGCTGCCACGGGAAGAAACAGCGGGAACCGGGCCTCTAGCGGGTTGTTGAAAAACGCCCGGGGAAGGCCGGATGCCGGACGTCCGGAACGGAGCGGCCGAGGCACGACGGCTGGTTAGCCGAGGCCGCGAGTACCGGCAACGCCGTGGACGGATTTTTCAGCAACCTGCTCGACGTTCCGGAGGGCGTAGCGCCGCAGGGCCTTCATCCCGTCGAGATGGAGCTTCTCCATGATCCGGGCGTAGTAGGTTTCCACGGTGCGGGTGCTGACGGCAAGGGTCGTGGCGATGTCCACGGTGGCGTCGCCCTGGCTGATCAGGGACAGCACCTGGCGCTCCCGTTCGCTCAGACATTCGTCCTGCACCCCGGCCGGGTCGGATACCAGCTTCCTTGCCAGACTCTGGGCGGCCCGCGGGCTGATGTGCCGCCGCCCGTCCAGGACATCCCGGACCGCCCGGATCAGATCGCTCGCCAGGTCCCGCTTGGTAACGTAGCCGTTCACGCCGGCGGCGAACGCCCGCTCGATGCTGCCCGTGTCCTCGTGCATGGAATAGATCACTACCGCTATGCCCCGCCTTTTCATATCGCCCACCAGGTCGAGGCCGCTCTCGTCCCCCAGGGAGAGATCCACCAGGGCGACATCCGCCCGGCACCCGTCGAGCACCTCCAGGGTCCCGGCCCTGTTTTCCGCCTCGCAGCAGACGGCAACCCCCTCCTGCGCAAGCAGCAGCGCAACCCCCTGGCGCACTGCCGGGTGGTCGTCAACCAGAATGATTCGCGGGTTCGTTTTCTCGTGGCGCATGGGATAATCCTTCGGGGATGCCGGCAGGGGTGGCGCTGTGTGCCACGCCCGCGGTTTTGGGAGTATCGCCGGCGCGGTCGAACCGGATGATTTTCCGGATAACGATGAGCAGGAACAGCGCCAGCACCTGAAGGACGATGTATCGTGTCTGCATGAATGATTTTCCCGTTTTCGATGACAAACAGAGCCGAAGCGGCCGGGCCGGCACATCCGTTCAGCCGGGCGCACGGCCGCGTATCTCTCACTATAGCCCAAAGGGGTTCACTTGTATGTGGGGGGAATTACGGTTTTTGTGTCGGGGTTTTTACGGACAGAAGCCCGCAACGGGGGGAAACGGCCGTCACCGGCCGGGAACCGGGGCTCCCGGCCGCCGGACCGGTTACTGGTAATGCTGGATGGCGTGGCGCCTCAGGGCCTTCATCCCATCGAGATCGAGTTTTTCCATGATCCGCGCATAATAGGTCTCCACGGTGCGGACGCTGATGGCAAGGCTTGTGGCGATGTCGGTGCTGGTGTCGCCCAGGCCGATCATGGTCATGATCTGGCGTTCCCGTTCGCTGAGCAGGCCTTCCCGGTGGCAGGCCGGGGTGGCAAGCACCCTGTTGGCGAGACTTTGGGCCGCATTGGGGCTGACGTGGCGCCGCCCGGCAAGCACGTCGCCCACCGCTTCCAGCAGGACGTCCGAGACCTCCCGTTTGGTGACGTAGCCATCGGCTCCGGCAGTGAATGCCCGCTCGATGGTCTCGGCGTCCTCGTGCATGGAGTAGATCAGGACCGCGACGCCTCGGGCGTGCAGGTCGCCGACCAGGTCGAGTCCGCTCTCCTCCCCCAGGGAAAGGTCCACCAGCGCCATGTCCGCGGGGGAGCCGTCGAGCATTTCCAGAGCCTCGGCCCGGCTGCCCGCCTCGCCGCAGACGGCATAATCCTTCTGGCCGAGAAGCAGCGCCAAACCCTGGCGCACCGCCGGATGATCGTCTATCAGAAAGACCCTGGTGCCGTTTCCCGTTTCGTCAGCCATCCTGTGCCCCCTCTCCTGCGGCGGTTTCGCACGGGACCGTGCAGGTCACCACGGTCCCGCCCCCCACGGCGTCCCCGATGTGCAGGGAACCGCCGATCATCTTGGCGCGATGCGACATGATCCCCAGCCCCAGCCCCCCCTTCGACCGGGCCGCCTGGCCCCTGCCGATGCCGTTGTCGCTGACGGCAAGGGTGATGACCCCTCCGTTCAGGCAGTTGAACGCCACCGTAATCCGGCTGGGCCGGGCATGCTTCACCGCATTGGTGATCGCCTCCTGGGCGATGCGGTACAGGTGGGTGACCTGCTCGTTGGCGCAGGAGACGCAGGCCCGCTCCTGCCGGAATTCTATGGCGATGCCGGTGGATTCGGCGAAACGCCGCGTCAGTTCTTCCAGGGAAGGGCTCATGCCGCGCGGGTCATGCTCCACCGGCCAGAGCCCGCGGGAGAGATCGTAGGCATGGTCCACCGATTCCTCCAAGAGGGAAGAGAGTTGCCGCAGTTCCGCCGTATCCTCTCCGGCCGCCGCCAGCTTGCGTTCCAGCACCGAACAGCGCAGCCTGGCACCGGTCAACTGCTGGCAGAGCCCGTCGTGCAGATTGTGGCTGATGCTCCGGCGCTCCTCTTCGCTGATCATGACGATCTTCCGCTCCAGGCGGATCCGCTCGGCCATCTCCTCTTCCAGGGAGCTGTTTTTCCCCTCCAGTTCGCCCGACAGGCGTTCAACGGCCGAAAAGGCACGGGAAAACCGCAGCGACAGGGCAAATGCCTGAAACAGGATAAAAACGAACATCCCCACCGGTATCAGGAACAGGGATCTGATCAGGTGGAGATCATAGAGCATGTCGTTGAGCCCCACAAGCCCCAGAATGAGGAACCCGACCAGGATAAAGGTCGCCCCCTCCCGCCTGCTCAGTTTTGCCCGGGCGAGCATGGCCAGGCTGTAGGGAATGAGCAGGGCGGTGCCGGCGTAGTAGAGCGGTACCAGCTTGCTCAGCGCCAGGGGGGGAAGGAGCAGGACCCCTGCCGAAAACAGCGCCGCCATGATCTGGGAAAAGCGCAGGCCGAGCACGGAAAACTCCCGGGGGTAGAGGGAGCGGAAAAAGCTGTAGCCGACCGGCACGGACAGGAAGAAACAGATCAGGTCAACCCTGATGAGAAACGGCGCCGGAATCTCGGGGAAAAAGAGCCGGATGCTCCAGTCCGCCGTATTTGAGGCCAAAAACGTCCCCGTCCACAACAGGCAGTAGCATCCGAAATAGAGTGGCGCCACGTTCTTGCGGCGGAAAAAATACAGCACCAGATGGTAGACCCCCATGACCATGAGGCTGCCGATGAAGAATAAGGCCATGGCCCAGCGCCGGATCTGGCCCGCCTCGATTACCGAGGCATCACCGAGGAGGATGGAGGAGGCGACCCCGCCATCCCGGTAGTGGTAGTTGGACACCTGAAGGACCAGCTCCAGGGGCTCTCCCGTGCTGGGGAAGCGGGCGATGCACACCGAGGGGGCGGGCACCTCTGTGGCCGCGCCGGTTCCCACGCGGCCGCTTGCGGCGAGCGGCCGGCCGTTGAGCCACAGGCGGTAGGCCGAGGCGACATCGAAGAGGCGCAGGGCCAGTTCGCGCCTGCCCGGTCCCGCCAGTATCCGCAGGCGCAGGGTGGCGCACCCCGATGCGCCGAGCCTCGCGCCGTTGAGCCGAAAATCGTTCCAGGTGGCCGGCAGGGTGAGATAGCCGGTTTTTTCCGGGGGGCGGGGGGTGTGAAAATCCTCCGGCGCCAACAGCCGCCCCCAGTAGAACTCCCATTCGCCGTCAAGGCGCACCGGCACGGTCCAGTCCCGGCTGCGGCCGGCGAGATCCAGCTCCCCCTGCCGGGCAAACGGCTCGGCGGCAAAGGTTGGGGAATGGAGCGCCGCAACCAGCATGAGAGAGAGCAGGAGCCGCAGCATCAGGGTATTCCGCACTGCCGCAGACAGGCCTCGAACGCCCGGTCCAGCGGGGCTTCGAGACGAATCTCCACCCCCTTTTCGTTTTTGAAGGAGAGGCGGGCGCAATGCAGCATCATGCGCTCCGCCGGTGCGCCGCCATAGGTGGCGTCCCCGACGATGGGCAACCCCGACGCCTCCAGGTGGACGCGGATCTGGTGGGTGCGCCCGGTCAGGGGGTGCGCCTCTATCAGCGCCCCCCCGGCGGCGGCAGCCGCCACGCGGAATTCGGTCAGGGCCGGCTTGCCCCCCGCCATGATGCCGTAGCGCGATGTGCCCAGCTTGCCGATGGGGCCGTCCATTGCCCAGGCCTCCTGCCGGGGCTGCCCGCTCACCAGGGCCAGGTAACGCTTGTCCGCCAGCCCGTCGTGAAAGCGGGCCGAAAGCCAGGCGGCCGCCCGCTTCTGCTTCGGAAACACCATCACCCCCGAGGTGCCCCGGTCGAGACGGTGGATCACCCGGGCCGGCTCGTTGATCCCCTGCCGGCGGAAGTATTCGGCGACCCAGAATTCCAGGGTCCCCTTAAGCTGATAGGGGGTGCGCTGGGTATTGGCCCCGGCCGGCTTGTTGACCGCGATCAGGTCGTCGTCCTCGTACAGGAGCGCCTCGGGGGGGAGGACAAGTTCCCGGAACCGCCCCGGTTCCATCACGCCGACCTCTACCGTATCCCCCTGCCGGACGATGCGCGACGCCACCCGAACCATGGCGCTGTTGACGCTGCACCCGCCCCGGTCGATGATCCGCCGCGCCTCGGACTTGCTGAGGCCGTCGAACAAGAGCGCCACGGCGTCGTCCAGCCGGCGCCCCCCCTGCTGTTCATCCACTGTTTTCTTGCATATCATGATCTCGTTACTACCCCGATTCCCTGCTGCAATGCAAATAGTTTCACCCGAAAATTCCAGATGGCGATTATTTGGCCGTTTACGAATGAAAACCAATCAAAATTCCCTGTGGAAAAAGGGATACGACTCTGGTACCCTCTGCCGCCATGAGTCTTGAACCGCTTCACGACATCACCCGGCTGCGCGGCCCCGTACCGCTGGTGCACCTGCTGCTGCGGCACTTCGTCCGCTCCGGCGGCCGGGCCGTCGACGCCACCTGCGGCAACGGCAACGACACGCTTCTGCTGGCGGAGCTGGTGGGGCCCACCGGCCGGGTCTGGGGCTTCGACATCCAGCAGGAGGCCGTGGACGGCACCGCCCGCAAACTGGCGGCACACGGGCTTGGGGAGCGGGTGACGCTGGTGGCCGCGGGGCACGAGACCATGGCCGGGCGGCTCGAAGCCGGCCTGAGCGCCGTGGTTTTCAACCTGGGCTACCTGCCGGGGGGCGACCGCAGCATCATCACCCGCCCGGCAACCACCGCGGCGGCCCTGGAACAGGCCCAAAGCCTCCTGGCCCCGGGCGGCATCGTGGCCCTGACCGTCTACCCCGGCCACAAGGGGGGCGACGCCGAGCGGCATATGGTGGAAGAATGGGCGGCGCGCCTCCAGGCGCCCCTGTTCCACGTCTGGCGCATGGGGCAGACCAATGCCACGGCCGATGCGCCCTACGTCGTCATCGCCCAGAAGGGGGTGTGACGTGCTGCGGCCCCTGCTCCCCTTCATCGTCATCCTGCCGTCCCTGGCCTACAGCCTGATTGCGTTTGCCTGCGCCCGGCGCTTCTTCTCCGTGCCGCCGCCCCGCTCGCCGGAGGCCCCGGCCGTGACCATCCTGAAACCGGTCAAGGGGATGGACGCCGGCAGTTACGAGAATTTCGCCTCCTTCTGCCGCCAGGAGTACGCAGGCCCGGTGCAGATGCTGTTTGCCGCCGCATCGGCCGACGATCCGGTCATCCCGGTCATCCGCCGGCTCATGGAGGAGTTCGGCGGCGACCGCATCTCCCTGGTGATCAACCCGGCCCTCCACGGGCCCAACTACAAGGTGTCCAACCTGATCAACGCTTTCCCCCAGGCCCGTCACGACATCATCATCGTCTGCGACAGCGACATCCGTGTGCCCCCGGACTACCTGAAAAGCGTAACCGCCCGTTTCAGCGATCCCCGGGTCGGGCTGGTCACCTCGCTCTACCGCACCTCCAGCGTTCCCACCATCGCCGCGGCCATCGAGGCGACCGGCTTTACCGCCGAGATGATCCCCAACGTCCTGGTGGCGCTCCACCTGGAGGGGCTCTCCTTCGCTCTGGGCGCCTCCATGGCCGTACGGCGCGAGGCCCTGGCGTCGATCGGCGGTTTCGAGGCCCTGGCCGACTATCTGGCCGACGACTACCAACTGGGGAACAAGGTCCACCGCGCCGGGTGGCACATCGCCCTGGACGGCACCTTCGTGGAAAGCATGCTCAGGGCGGAAGAGCTGCTGCCGGTGCTCGCGCGCCAACTGCGCTGGGCCCGCACCATGCGGGCCAGCAGGCCGGGGGGCTACCTGGCGTCCGGCATGACCCTCCCCTTTCCCGGGGCGCTCCTGGCGGCATTCGTCGCCCCGTCGTTCCCCCTGGCCCTGGCCGCCATTGCCCTGCTCTACGGCGTGCGCCTGGCCGTCACCACCGCCTTCAGCCGCTGCTTCGTCCGCGACGGCCTCCTCCCCGCCTGGCTCTGGCTGATCCCGCTCCGGGACATGCTGGCCTTCTTCACCTGGGCGCTCTCCTTTCTGGGCAATCGCGTCGAATGGCGCGGCAGCCGCTTTCGCCTCAGGCCGGGCGGCAAGATCGAGGAGTTGGCCTGACCACGCCGATGTCCCGCCGTACTCATACCCAATGCGGGATAGCCACGCAGCACGGCGAGCAGGCGATTCCCGCAGCCCCCCGTTTGACCGCCGTCTTTGCCGCTGCATGATTCCCCTGATTGGGGAAATTGCATGAAGTGCTTGACAAATGGCCGTGTGACCACTATAAATATGAATGACTGTTCATTCAACAATGGTACCTGCTTTACAGGTCCCGGCAACAGTCGTATAAAGTACCGTTTATTCATTTCAAAGGATGTGCGGCGTGTTCACTCCGGTCCAGGCCTTAGGCCATCTGACAATAACATACGTGCGGGACCTGGGGAGGATGGGGTGGTTCATCCTCTACTCCCTCTACATGATCGCCCGCCGGCCGGGACGACCCCGCTACATACTCAAACAGATGCGCTTCATCGGCACCAAGTCGCTGTTCGTCATCGTGCTGACCGCCGCTTTCACCGGCATGGTTCTGGGCCTGCAAGGCTATTACACCCTGGCCAAATTCGGCTCCGAGGGGATGCTGGGAACCGCCGTGGCCCTCTCCCTGATCCGCGAACTGGGGCCGGTACTGTCGGCCCTGATGGTGACCGGCCGGGCCGGCAGCGCCATTACCGCCGAGATCGGCATCATGCGCATCAGCGAGCAGATCGACGCCATGGAGACCATGGCGCTGGACCCCTTCAAGTACCTGATCACCCCGAAGTTCATCGCCGCCATGATCTCGCTGCCGCTGTTGTGCGCCCTCTTCGATGTGGTCGGCATCTACGGGGGCTGGCTGGTGGGGGTCAAATTGCTGGGAGTCAATCCCGGCGCCTATTTCTACGAGATGGAGAAATCGGTGGAGTGGCGCGATATCTCTTCCGGCATCGTCAAATCATTCTCTTTCGGAGTCATCATCGCCTGGATCGGCTGCTACAAGGGCTATTTCAGCGGCCATGGCGCCGAAGGCGTATCGCGGGCCACAACGGAATCGGTCGTACTGACCTCCGTCATCATCCTGGTGTGGGACTATTTCCTGACCTCTATACTCTTATGATCAAACTGACCGACGTACATAAATCCTTTGGCGCTCAGAAGGTTCTCGACGGCCTCGACCTGGAGATCCCCGCGGGAATGATCACGGCCATCATCGGCCCCAGCGGCGAGGGGAAGAGCGTCCTGCTCAAGCACATCATCGGTCTCCTGCAGCCGGACAGCGGCACCATCGAGGTGGACGGCGAGAACATCCAGGGCCTGCGACGCTCCCAGCTGAACCGCATCCGGGAGAAGTTCGGCATGCTGTTCCAGAACGCGGCCCTGTTCGACTCCATGAGCGTGTTCGAGAATGTGGCCTTCCCGCTCCAGGAGAAGACGAAACTGTCCGGGGAGGAGATCCGCCGGCGGGTGCTTTCGGCCCTGGAGGACGTGGGGCTCAAGAACGTGGAAAACAAGTTCCCGGACGAGCTCTCCGGCGGCATGAAGAAACGGGTGGGACTGGCGCGGGCGGTGGTGCTCAATCCCAAGATCATCCTCTTCGACGAGCCGACCACCGGACTCGATCCGGTCATCAAGCGGGCCATTCATCACCTGATCCGGGAGACCCATGCCAAATTCGGCTTTACGGCGGTGATCGTTTCCCACGAGATACCGGAGATTTTCGATATCGCCCAGAACGTGGCCATGCTCTACCAGGGAAAGATCCTCCAGCACGGGACGCCGGACGAGATCCGGGATTCAACCCACCCGGTCGTCAGCCAATTCATCAGTGGAAGCCTGGACGGCCCCATACATATGGTGTAAAACTAGAGTAAGGAAGCAGGAACCATGAACATGGCAAAATTGGAAATGATGGTCGGCGCATTCATGATCATCGGCATACTCTGCCTGGGCTACCTTTCGGTCAAGCTCGGCAAGATGGAGCTGGTTGGGGGCGACTACTACACGGTTTCGGCCAAATTCGACTCGGTTTCGGGACTGAAGCCGGGGGCGCGGGTGGAGATCGCCGGCGTGGAGATCGGCAAGGTGGACCGCATTGAACTCGATCCCAAAGGGTGGGATCAGGCCCGGACCTACCTCAAGATCAAAAGCGGCACCAGGATCGGCGACGACGTCATCGCCTCCGTCCGCACCAGCGGCATCATCGGCGACAAGTTCATCAAGCTCAAGCCGGGCGGCTCCGACCATTTTCTCAAGAACAACGACACGATCCGTGAGACCGAATCCGCCATCGACATCGAAGAACTGGTCAGTAAATTCATCCACGGCAAGGTCTGACCCAGGGGAAGCGCCATGAAATCGCTCTTCACATCGCTTTTGATCGCAGGTGCGCTCGTTGCCCCCCTTCCCAGCAGCCACGCCGCAGAGGATGGCGCGCAGGGCAAGCTGGTGCTGGGGCTGAACGACTGCATCCGCATGGCCCTGAAAGCAGCGCCGGAACTGGGCGAGGCCCAGGCCGACATCGAGCAGACCGCCAGCAAACTGGACGAAGCGAAATCCTACCGCTATCCCCAGGTCGAGGTTCTGAGCCTGCTGGGCCCGGCGCCCCAGGCCCGGGCCCAGGATATTACCCCCACGATCGCCACCGACAGAAGCACCAGGCTCGGCAAGCTCACCTGGTTTTCCAGCGCCGACGCCACGCTGATCCAGCCGCTCTACACCTTCGGCAAGATCTCGGAAAATATGAAGGCCGCCAGCCACGGCATCGAGGTGGACCGTTCCCGCAAGGAGCAGCGCGCCAACGAGATCACCCTCAAGGTGCGGGAGTACTATTACGGCCTGATGCTGGCCCGGGAACTGAAAGAGGTGGTGCTCGAGGTCCAGGAGAGCCTGGCCACGGCACGCAAGAAGGCGCAGAAACTCCTCGACGAAGGTTCCGAATCGGTGGATCAGATCGATATCTACAAACTGGACGCCTTCTCCGGCGAGGTAGCCAAACTGCTGGAAGAGGCCCAGAAGGGGGAAAAGCTGGCCCTGGCGGCACTCAGGACGCGCCTCGGGCTTCCCGCCGCCACCCCGTTGGACATCGGCAGCGAGCGACTGACCATGGACGAGGAGACGGTCCCCGCCTATGACGTTTTTGTCGACAGGGCCCGCTCGCGACGCCCCGAATTCCGCCAGATTTCGGAGGGTCTCAAGGCCCGGGCCGCCCTGGTGGAGGCGGCAAAGGCCAACTATTACCCCGACGTCTTCCTGGGCGGCCTGGTCTCCTGGGCCTACTCCGCCGGCCGCGACCACATCAACAACCCCTATATCACCGACCAGTACCAGCATTTTTACGGCGGTGCGGCCCTGGGGCTGCGCTGGAAACTGGACTTCGGCATCACCGGCGCCAAGGTGGCGGGGGAGCGGGCCCAGTACAACCGGCTGCTCAGCACCAAGGAATTTGCCGACGCCAACATTCCGTTGCAGATCAAAAAGTTCTACCTGGACCTGAAGGAGGCCGAACAGAGCGTCACGGCGACCCAGTCGGCCTACTCCAGCGGGAAAAAGTGGGCGGTGGCGGCCCTGGCCAACTTCGATTTCGGCGTCGGCCCCGCCAAGGAGATATTCGACGCCCTGCAGTCCTACGCCCGCATGCGCGCCGCCTATTTCCAGTCCATCTACAACTACAAGATTGCCAGGGCCAACCTGGATTACGCCGTCGGCGAAACGCCCCTGGACGGCACCAAATAAGCGGGAGGAAGCAATGCTGAAACGTTACGCAGTGGCTATCATCACCGGGATCTTCCTGGCAGGCACCGCCTTTGCCGGGGTTACCGACGATGTGAAAAAGACCGTGGACGAGGTGGTCCGCGTGGTCTCCGACAAAAACCTGAAGAAGCATGACCGGGAGCGGCGCCAGGCCCTCAAGAGGACCATCAGTGTCATCTTCGACTATTCCGAAATGGCCAAGCGCTCCCTCGGCAAGCACTGGAACCAGCGCAGCCCGGCAGAGCGCAGGCAGTTTACCGACCTCTTCGCCTCGCTCCTGGAAAACTCCTATGCGGGCAAGATCGAGTCCTACAACAACGAAAAGATCGCGTACCTGAAGGAGACCGTCGATGGCGACCATGCCGAGGTCAGGTCCAAGGTGATCACCCCGAAACGCGACGAATATTCCCTAGACTACCGCCTGATCAAGGAAAACGGCAAATGGATGGTGTACGACGTGGTCATCGAAGGGGTCAGCCTGGTTTCCAACTACCGCACCCAGTTCAACAAGATCATCACCACCAACGGCTATAATGAACTGGTGAAAAAACTCCAGACGAAAACCGACGAACTGAAGGCCCCGTAACAGCGTAACAAGGCACGAATTTTATCGTTAAAAGTACTTGACACGCGCTTTAGGTCTATGATAAACGACACGGGCAGCAAGTTTCGGAAGTTTTTGCAGAACGTTGCAGTATCAAGTTTTACCAAGCTTGGCGGTTTTCCTGCATCAAGACTCCGGAAACTTAAGCGGTAACCCATCTGTTCCGGCGAAGGACCGGAGAAAAAAGGAGGTAGGAAAATGGCACAGGGCAAGGTTAAGTGGTTTAACGACACCAAAGGTTTCGGCTTTATCGAGCAGGAAGGTGGCGAGGACGTATTCGTACATTTCTCCGCCATCGCAGGCGAAGGCTTCAAATCCCTCGCCGAAGGCGACGCGGTCACCTTCGACATCACCCAGGGTCCCAAGGGGCTCCAGGCTTCCAACGTCAACAAAATCAAGTAATTTCGGCACCCCATGCAACCCGAAAACCCGCTGACACCTCAGCGGGTTTTTTTTGTCCTCGGCTTCGGGGCAGGCGGCCCGCCCGGCATCCTGCCCGCCACCCCCAGCAGCGCCGCCGCATCCTCGCGCCCCATCTCCCTGAGCGCTTCCAGCACCTTGCCCCTCTCCCCCGGCTGATGCCAGAGCAGGAGCGCCTTCTGCTGCCCCTTCTCCCGGTCGCTGGCCGGAACATGCACCCGCTTGCCGTTTTCCGGGTCGATGCCGGTGTAGTACATGCAGGTGGAGAGCGTTCCCGGCGTGGGGGTGAAATCCTGAACCTGTTCGACGGCCAGCCCCAGTTTTTTGAGCGCCAGGGCCAGGTCCAGCATGTCCGCCACGGTACACCCGGGATGGCCCGAAATCAGGTAGGGTATGAGGTGCTGCCGTTTGCCGAGGCGGATGCTTTCCTCGCGGAAACGGGCCAGGAAGCGTTCGAAGGCCTTTCGCCCCGGCTTGCGCATCAGCGCCGTGACATGCTCCGCAAGATGCTCGGGGGCGATCTTGAGCAGCCCGCTCACATGATGCCCCACCAGTTCCCGGAAATAGCCCGGCTGCCGTTCCAGCAGATCGTAGCGCACCCCCGACGAGACCGCCACGTGTTTGACCCCCTGGTGGCTCCGCACCCGCTGCAGGAGGGCGACGGCGCGCTTGTCGGCGGTATCCAGATGGGCGCAGACGGCGGGATAGATGCAGCTCTCCCGGCGGCAGGCCCGCATGGCCGCTGGGTTTTTGCAGGCGAGGCCGTACATGTTGGCGGTCGGCCCGCCCACGTCGCTGATGCTGCCCCGGAACCATCCCTGGCGGACCATGGCATCCACCTCGGCGACGATCGAGGCTTCGCTGCGGGACTGGATCACCTTCCCCTGGTGCAGGGCGATGGCGCAGAAGGCACAGCCGCCGAAACAGCCCCGGTGGCTGGTGATGGATGTCTTGATCTGCTCCCAGGCCGGTATCGGTTCGCGGTAGGAGGGATGGGGCGACTTTTCGAAGGGGAGCGCATAGACCCGGTCCAGCTCCGCCTGGTTCAGGGGGAAGGCCGGGGGATTACACACCAGCAGGCGGTCGCCGTGGGGCTGGACGACCGTCCGGGCGGAGAAGGGGTTCTGCTCCCGGTAGACCAGGCGGAACGCCTCGGCGAACTTCCTCTTGTCGACGGCTACCTCGTCGTAGGAGGGGATGACAAGACGTTCCCCGTCCGCCGGGACGTCACCCCCCTTCCCCACGACATGGCAGGTGCCGCGCAGGTTGCGGATCTCTCCGAACGGTTCGCCGCCGGCCATGCGCCTGGCCAGTTCCAAAAGGGGGGATTCCCCCATACCGTAGATCAAAAGGTCGGCCTTGGCGTCCAGGAGCAGCGACCGGCGCACCTTGTTCTCCCAAAAGTCGTAGTGGGCAAAACGGCGCAGGGACGCCTCGATGCCGCCGATGACCACCGGCACATCCTTATAGGCTTCCTTCAGGCGCGAGGTGTAGATGATGGTGGCGCGGTTGGGGCGGGCCCCGTGGCGGTTGCCCGGGGTATAGGCGTCATCGTGGCGCAGCTTGCGGGCCGGGGTGTAGTGGGCCACCATGGAGTCCATGGCCCCGGCGCCCACGGCAAAGAACAGCCGCGGGCGCCCCAGCGCCATGAACGGCTCCTTGGAGCGCCAGTCCGGCTGGGGGATGATCCCCACCCGGAAGCCGTGGGCCTCCAGCCAGCGGGCCAAGAGCGGGATGCCGAAGGCCGGGTGGTCGATGTAGGCGTCGCCGCAGACAAAGACCACGTCCAGTTCGTTCCATCCCCTGGCCCGCGCTTCGGCCAGATCCATGGGCAGGTGCCGGGTCACGGGAAGAGCGCCAGCCCTTCCAGCCCCAGGGTCTCCGGGAAGCCGCAGGCGAGGTTCATATTCTGCACCGCCTGGCCCGAGGCCCCCTTGACCAGATTGTCGATGGCCGAAACCACGATGATCCGGCCGGTGCGGCCGTCCACCAGGGGGGCGATGTCGCAGAAGTTGGAGCCCCGCACGAAAGCGGTGGAGGGGAGGCTCCCCGGGGGAAGCACCCGCACGAAGGGTTCGCCGCTGTAGAACTCCCGGTAGAGGGCGGCCAGTTTCTCGGTTGTCGCCTCCTTCACCGGGGTCGCGTACATGGTGGAGAGTATCCCCCGATCCATGGGAACCAGGTGCGGGGTAAAGGTGATCTTGAGCTCCGTCCCGGCCAAAAGCGACAGTTCCTGCTCGATCTCCGGCGTATGCCGGTGGGCGCCGCCGACGCCGTAGGCCTTGAAGCCTTCATTGACCTCGCAGTACAGGCTGTCCACCTTGGCCGACCTGCCAGCGCCGCTCGTGCCCGAGGCGGAATCGGCGATGATGCTGTCCGGGTCGATCAGCCCCTTTTTCAAGAGCGGCGCCAGGCCGAGGATGATGCTGGTGGGGTAACAGCCCGGGTTGGCCACCAGGCGAGCCCCCCTGACCTTGGCCCGCCTGATCTCCGGCAGACCGTAGACCGCTTTCTTCAGGTTGACCGGGTTGAGGTGCTTTTCGTACCACGCCCCGTAGACATCCGGGTCGGAGAGCCGGTAGTCGGCCGACAGGTCGATCACCGTTTTGCCCAGCTTCAGGAAGGTGGGCACCACCTCCATGGCCGCCTTGTGGGGCAGGGCCGTGAAGACGACGTCGGCCTTCTCCGCAACCCGCACCGGCTCAAGGTTCTCCAGCGCCAGGTCGCAGCGGCCCCGCAAGGTGGGGAAAACCTCGGAGATCCGCTTGCCGGCGCTCTGCTCGGAGGTGAGGCAGGTCACGGCGACTTCGGGATGGCAGTACAGGATGCGGATCAGTTCCAGGCCGGTGTAGCCGCTGGCTCCGACAATGGCGACGTTCAACATGGCAAGCCTCCTTCTTGGGGGTTGTTGAAAAACAGCCATCTCGCCGCCGTCCTCGAAAGCCTCCTTGTGCGGCGTAGCGCTGCTACGCCTCCGCGGGTCTTTCTGCGGGCGCGACGATCTGACTATTTTTGAACAACCTGAGTTTTTCAAAAGTCAACGAGTGCTCTTCGATCCTGAAAAAACGAAAGGGGAAACCCTTGCGGATTTCCCCTTCTACCATACCAGTGCGGTGTAATCCAGCGATTAACGCTTGGAGAACTGGAACCGTGCGCGGGCTGCGGCTTTGCCGTATTTCTTGCGCTCTTTCACGCGGGAATCGCGGGTAATGAAGCCGGCCTTCTTGAGCACGCCGCGCAGTTCGGCGTCGGTCTCCAGCAGGGCTTTCGTGATGCCGTGCTTGATGGCGCCGGCCTGGCCGGAGTCGCCCCCGCCCTGTACCGTCACATAGATATCGTACACGCCGACCTTCTCCACCAGTTCCAGCGGCTGACGCACGACCATCTTGGAGGTCTCGCGGCCGAAGTACTCGTCCAGGGTCTTGTCGTTGACGGTGATCTTGCCGGCGCCCGGCTTGAGCCATACGCGGGCTATCGAGCTTTTGCGCTTTCCTGTGCCATAATAGCTGACTGCTGCCATATCGTATATCTCCTCAGAGTATTAAAATGCCAGGTTCTTGGGCTGCTGGGCGTCGTGGGGATGGCTGGCGCCCGCGTAGACCTTGAGCTTCTTGAGCATGTGCCGGGCAAGTTTATTCTTGGGGAGCATGCCCTTGACAGCCTTGCGGATGATGTCTTCCGGTTTTTTCTCCAGCAGCTTGCCGGCGGTGATCTCTTTCAGGCCGCCCGGAAAACCGGTATGGCTGTAGTAGACCTTGTCGTCCAGCTTGCGGCCGGTCAGCGCGATCTTCTCGGCGTTCACCACGATGACGAAATCGCCGGTGTCCACGCTGGGGGTGAAAATGGCCTTGTTCTTGCCGCGCAGCACATTGGCGATCTGGGTGGCAAGGCGCCCCAATACGGCGTCCTGTGCGTCCACCACATACCAGTCACGTTTTACGTTTTCCGCTTTTGCAACTTCGGTTTTCATAGCTTCCTCACATACTGCACGATCTGCCAAGAGCAGACCATGGTTTTTTCGAAGAGATGTAACTTACTGAAAGAATGGTTACGTGTCAATAAAAAAATCTGCCGGGTTGAATTTAAATTCAAGACCGTGGATTTTCGCAACCTGGCTGGCACAGCTCCGTCAGGACGCCGTTGCTGCTTTTGGGATGCACGAAGGCGATCCGCGTCCCATGGGCGCCGTTTCTCGGCCGCTCGTCGATCATCCGCGCGCCGTCGGCCAGCAGTCGGGCGATGGCGGCCTCGATGTCCTCCACCTCGTATGCCAGATGATGGATGCCGGGGCCGTTCTTTTCCAGGAACTTCGCCACCGGGCTCTCCTCGCTGGTCGGCTCCAGGAGCTCGATCTTGGATTCGCCCACCTGCAACATGGCGACCCGCACCTTCTGTTCGACGACCTCTTCGATACCCGCAAAGGCCATCCCCAGGTTGTCCCGGTAGAACGGCAGGGTCTCATCGAGGGACCGCACGGCAATGCCGATATGGTTGATCTTAGTAAGCATAATGCGCTCCTAGCAGGCTGTTGTAAAAACCCAGGTTGTTCAAAAATAGTCAGATCGTCGCACCCGCAGAAAGCTACGAGGAGGCGTAGCAGGCCTACTCCGCCGAAGCAGCGTTGGCTGCGAAGGCCGGGCGCTACGCCGCACGAAAGGGCGTTCGAGGAAGAAGGCCTGATGGCTGTTTTTCAACAGCCTCCTAAAGCACCACGGTTTCGTGGTGCTTGCCGAAGACCTCCCTAAAGACGTCCGCGATCTCTCCCAGCGTCGCATAGGCCTTGACCGCCTTCAGGATGTGGGGCATGAGATTGTCGGCCCCCCGGGCGGCCGTTTCCAGCGCGCCCAGGGCCGCCCGCACCGCCGCGGCGTCCCGCCCGGCCTTCATGGCGCCCAGGGACGCTTTCTGGGAGATCTCCACCTCTTCCTTGACCTTGAGCAGGCCGGCGGGCGGCGGCTCCTGGACGGTGAATTTGTTGACCCCCACGATGACCATGTCGCCGGATTCGATGGCCTTCTGATAGGCGTAGGCCGAGTCCTGGATCTCCTTCTGCTGGAAACCGCGGGAGATGGCCTCCACCGCCCCCCCAGCTTGTCGATCTTGTCGATATACTCCATGGCCGCCTTTTCCACCTGGTCGGTCATGGATTCCACCAGGAACGAGCCGGCCAGGGGGTCGATGGAATCGGCCACGCCCGATTCATGGGCGATCACCTGCTGGGTGCGCAGGGCGATGCGCACCGAGTCCTCGGTCGGCAGGGCCAGGGCCTCGTCCCGGGAGTTGGTGTGCAGCGACTGGGTCCCCCCCAGCACGGCCGCCAGGGCCTGGATGGTGACGCGCATGATGTTGTTGTCCGGCTGCTGGGCGGTCAGGGTGCAGCCGGCGGTCTGGGTGTGGAAGCGGAGCATCTGCGACTTGGGGTCCTTGGCGCCGAAGCGCTCCTTCATGATCCTGGCCCAGATGCGGCGGGCGGCGCGGAACTTGGCCACCTCCTCCAACAGGTTGTTGTGGGAGTTGAAGAAGAAAGCCAGGCGCGGGGCGAACTCGTCCACGTTCAGCCCGGCCCTGATGGCGGCCTCCACGTAGGCGATGCCGTCGGCCAGGGTAAAGGCCACCTCCTGCACCGCGCTGGAGCCCGCCTCGCGGATATGATAGCCCGAGATGGAGATGGTGTTCCATTTGGGCACATGATCCTTGCAGTAGGCGAAGATGTCGGTGATGATCCGCATGGACTCCTTGGGCGGATAGATGTAGGTCCCGCGGGCCATGTACTCCTTGAGGATGTCGTTCTGGATGGTGCCGGAGATCTTGTCCGCCGCGACCCCCTGTTTCTCGGCCACCGCGATGTACATGCAGAGCAGGATGGCGGCGGTGGAGTTGATGGTCATGGAGGTGGAGACCTTGTCCAGGGGGATGCCGTCGAAGAGGATCTCCATATCGGCCAGGGAGTCGATGGCCACGCCGACCTTGCCGACCTCGCCGGCGGCCATGGCCGCATCGGAGTCGTACCCCATCTGGGTCGGCAGGTCGAAGGCGACGGACAGGCCCGTCTGCCCCGCCTGGAGCAGGTACTTGTAGCGCTCGTTGGACTCCCGGGCGGTGCCGAAACCGGCATACTGGCGCATGGTCCAGAAACGGCCCCGGTACATGGTCGGCTGCACCCCCCGGGTGTAGGGATACTGGCCGGGGAACCCGAGCTGTTCTTCATAGCCGGGGTACTCGAATTCCGGCGTAAAACAGCGCTCCATCTCGATAGTGGAACTGGTGCGGAACTCCGGCTTGCGCTCCGGCGCCTTGGCGAGATTTTTTGCAACGATGCCGTCCTGCCACGCCTTCTTGTCTTCGGAAATACTCATGAGATGATCTCCTCACCCAAAATGATTGAACTATCCACCGTGCGTTCGATTAATCCGTTCTTATTTTTACATGCAAAGGGGGGCGATGGCGCTATACTAAAGATATACCTCACCTACCCCCTTATCGCCACGGTCCGCAATATGTACGGCGGAAAGGAGCAGACCATGAAATGCCCCGCATGCAGCAGCTACGACTACAGCGCCATGGACCTGCAGACCGACGGGTTTGCCGAGCAGATCATGGAGTGCCGCGCCTGCGGAACCGTCTGGTCGGTCAATCACGGTGCCGTCGAGATCGTCAGGGACCCCAACCGGAAATCGTTCCTGCAGGCACAATCGGAGTGCGTGGAAGGGGACGACTACAACTCCTCCGGGTCCTAGCGCCCACGAAATCAGCGGACCCCGCCTTTCTGGCGGGGTCCGCTGATACCTCGGGGGAATCCGCGACCGGTTCCGGTCCCTGATGCCGTTCTTTGCCCGAAAACCGGCTTGGCCGGTCAGATGACCGCTTTCAGATACTCGGCCGTCCGTTCCCGCCTCTCCCGCTCCAGGACCTTGGGGTCCACCTCGACGAATTTCTCGTCCGGGGTGATCTTGAAGAGCGGCTGCCCCTTCTGCACGATCGTCCCGTCGCCGCCGTCCATGATGATCTTGTCGATGGTCCCGGAGAACTGCGCCTTGACCGTATTGAACATCTTCATGACCTCGATGATGTAGAGCGGCTGATCCTTCTCGAAATGCATCCCCTCATGCACGAATGCGGGGAGTCCCGGCGCTTCCTGTCCATAGTACATCCCGCCGCAGGCAGCGACGATCTCATCGGCCTTGGTCGCGGGCGGCGGCACCAGGACCTTCTTCATCCGCGCCTGCAGGTCCGGATCGGTCAGATAATCGGGGATGACGATCTCCAGGTCGTCCTGGACGCGCATGTCCCAGAACCGGGTGTTGCCCCCCACCAGGAACAGCATGCCGAGCAGTTCCAGCCCGGCCTCGTAGCCGAAGTGGGCCGACCGGATCTGATCCCACTGTTCGGCGTCGAAACCGCCCTGGGGCAGGTCCTTTTTCAGCAGCTCGTTGAGCTGGAAGTATTCGTCGCGCGCCAGCCCCAGCTTCTCGCGCAGGGTGCGGTAGAAATGCAGGGACTGCTGGAGCAGTTCGTTGTCGTGGCCCCAGATGATCTCGGCCGCCGGCTTGTGCGGGCGATGGGACATGTGCAGGTACTCGTAGGTCTCGTTCAAGACGCCGAGGGGATTGCGCAGCCAGATGACGCGCCCCTTCTCGATGCGGAAGTTGATCGTGTTCATGCTGAGCCAGCCGGACAACAGGTGCGGGTCTTCCAGGAGGCGCTCCATGGGACGGGTGATCAGGGTGCCCTTGCGGTCCAGGAGGGCCGACATGTGCTTGCGCTCCCTGGCGCACACCTCGGGCTGGTCGGCGTACTGTTCGCAGACGAGCTTGTCGTAGTGCTTCTTCATCTGCAGGAAGGCGTACACCGGGTCCAGCTTGTTGGCCTCCTCCTTCAGGGTCCCGACCAGGGTCAGGTAGGGGACCACGAAGCGGGTGGTCGGCTTGGCCATGACGTTCCTGCCCAGGAACCAGTTCACGAGGCCGTAATGGAACTCCAGGTTGGTCGCCAGGGAACTGCCCCGCAGGGTGGTGCTGCGCAGGACCTCGGACAGGTGCTCGTAGCTGGCGCTGCGGTCCTCCCCCTTGGTCAGGAGGAGGGCGATGTTGGAGTCATAGGCCCCGGCCACCTTGTACTTCATGAAGACGGCGGTATCCGGGTTCAGCATGCTGATCCCCTGGTCGTCGCGGATCTCTCCCTCGATCGGCTTCGACCAGTAGCGGATCATGCCGCCGGCGTGGGGGGAAAGGGAGGCATCGGTGGCGTTCAGGCGGGCTTCCACGGCCGCATTGCAGCGCACGATCCGCTCCGGCTTGGGGAGGCGTTTCTTGTGCCGCGCCAGCAGCGCCATGGCCTCCACCAGGGATTCGACGACAAAGAAGTCGTTTTTGTTCTTGGGATTGACGAACTTTAAGCTGTAGCAGAGCTCCGTGACCCGGTGCTCCACCTGGATGCGGGTGTTCACCTCCATGAAGTAGTGACGGTCCCGATCCACGATGCACTCGAAGGTCGAGGCGGAATCCAGGCCGACCGCCTGGCCGAACCGGGCCGATTCCTCCTCCATCCGCTGGAGCACCTTCAGGTCGCTCTCCAGGGCCGTGACCTCCGCCTTCCTGCCCGCGCTCTTGGCCCGGGCGATGGCCGCGGCCAGGCTTTCCTGGGTGACGGACACCTCCAGCAGCTTCTGCTCGTGCATCTGCAGGGAGCAATCGCGCCCGCCGAGAGCGATGCACCACTCGCCGTTGCCCAGGAGCTGGATTTCGTTGTGGCGGGTCTGCTCGATGTTGAGCTCGATCAGGATATTCTTGTTGTCGCCGACGCCGTTGGCCTTGACCTCGTTGAGGATCTCCCGGACCATGGCCGGAGCCTCGGCGGCCGCCTTGGCGATCATTTTTTCATCGGCATTCTTCGCCGCCAAAAGCGCGGCGCCGACGATGCGCTGCCCCTTGCCGCCGCCGCCGATGGCCTTCAGGCGGAAACGGTTGCGGGGGTAGTTGCGGAACAGTTCGGCAACCTCGCTCTGGACCTGGGCGCACAACTCCTCGATGGTAAAGAGGTCGATCCCCTTGGCGTAGGAGGCGGTCAGGACATGGTCGGCCAACTCTTCGAGCGATACCTTGGCATCCTTGAGCACCTTGGCGTCGCAGGCGAGCCCCTCGGCCTTGACCAGCGCCAGGAGCTTCTCCCGGGTGGGATGTTTCTTGAGCAGGGTCAGGGCCGTTACGTTGTTGACGCCGGGGGTGACGCTGACGTTCACCGTCAGGGCGGTCCGCTTGGCCTCGTCCTTCTTGCCGGCGCGGGCCTGGGTGTTGGCGCAGGGGCCGATGAACGTGAGGCCGGCCTTCTCGATCTCGGCGACGAACTCCTCGTCCTCGGCCATGAAGCCGTAACCGGCGAAGATCGAGTCGTAACCGTTGTCAAGGGCGATCTCGATGATCTGGTGGATGCGCTCCACCCGTTCTTCCTTGCTGGCGCCGGTATAGTCGGGCACCCGGTGCACCCGGTTGGAATCGGTCAACTGCCGCAGTTCGGGGGCCAGGGCATTGGGGTAGACGATGGAATCCTTTTCGGAGAGCAGGATGCCGTAGTGGGTGATGCCCATCTCCTGGTACACGTCCATCGCCTCTTTCCGGATCGGGCCACGGCAGACGATGAGCGGTTTCAGGTCCTCGCAGGAAAAGGAGCGCACCCACTCGGAAGCGGCACTGTTCAGGCGGCGGTCCCGGTGGATCAGGGGGTTGCTCAGGTAGTAATCGGAAGCATGTGACATGGGTCTTTATCTCCAATCTCGACGTAAAGTAGATTAGTGGAACTCGCGCTGCACCGCCTGCATGGGCGAAGGCTTGTAATGGCGAAGGAAGAAATTCAGATTCTCGCCAAGCACCTTGCGCAGGTCCGTGGGCATCACGAGTGAGGAGATGGAGCCCAGACTGAGCGCTTCCTTGGGGTTCATCAGCTCCTTTTCATAGCGGAGGTTGAGTTCGGCCTCCCGCGCCTTCAGCCACTCGGTCGCGTCCTTTTCGGCCTCCTTTTTGGCCTCGCCCGGGTCCATGCCGGCGGCGGTCCGCTCCTGGGTCCCCTGTTTCACCTGCTCGGCAACCGCGGTGCGCACCTTGCGGAGCTCGTCTTTGTAGACGAACTCCTTGCCGGCCGGCCCCATGACCGCCAGGCGGGTGGTCGGCAGGGCCAGCACCAGGTCGGCGCCGGTGGGGTAGTTGTTGTAGGAGGCATAGGCCCCGCCGTAGGCGTTGCGGATGATCAGGAGGATGCGCGGCGTCCTGATGTCGACGATGGAGTCCAGCATGGCGCGGCCGGCCTGGACGATGCCGCGGGCCTCCTGTTCGCGCCCCGGCAGAAAGCCGGTGGTGTCTTCCATGAAGATCAGCGGGATGTTGTAGATGTTGCAGAAACGGTTGAAACGGGCGATCTTGTAGGCCGCGTCCACGTCGATCTGGCCGGAGGCCACGGCGCTGTTGTTGGCCACGAAGCCGACCACGTTGCCCCCCAGGCGGCCGAAGGCGGTGACGGCGTTACGCGCCCGGTCCCGCTGCATCTCGAAATAGTCGCCGTGGTCGCAGATCTGCTGGATCATGATCGACACGTCGAAGGGGGTATTGAAACCGGTGGGGGAGTTGAACGCCTTTTTCAGGAGCGTGTTGATCTCCCAGGTCTTGCGGTCGAGGGGGTCGCTCGTCTGCTGGAAGGGGGCCATGACCCCGTTGTTGTCCGGCAGGTAGTTGAGCAGTTGGAGCGCGCTCCTCAGCGCCCCCACCTCGTCCTCCACGGTGAGGTCGGCAACGCCCGACAGCCCGTGCACCTTGGGTCCGCCAAGCTCCTCCGGGGTGACGTCCTCCCCCAGGACCGACTTGACCACCCCGGGGCCGGTCAGGCCGAAGAACGTGTCTTCGGGCTGGATCACGAAACTCCCCTGGCGGGGGAGGTAGCTGCCGCCGCCGGCATTGAAGCCGAACATGCACATGATGCTGGGGACCACGCCGCTGATCTTCCTGAGCGCCGTAAAGGCCTCGGCATAGCCGTCAAGGCCGCCGACCCCCGCCGGCACGTAGGCGCCGGCGCTGTCGTTCATGCCGATCAGCGGGATGCCTTTTTCCCCGGCCATCTGGAACAGGCGGGCCAGCTTGTTGCCGTTGGTGGCGTCCATGGAGCCGGCCCGGACCGTGAAGTCGTGGCCGTACACGGCCACGTCCCGGCCGCGGATATTGAGGATGCCGGTGACCAGGGAGGCGCCGTCGAGATTCTTGCCCCAGTTCTGGAACAGGATGTTCGGCTCGTTTTCGGTAAGGACGCGAATCCTCTCCCAGACGGTCATCCGCTTCTTGAAGTGCTGCTTTTCGATCTGGTCGATCTTGACCGAGCGGATGGGGCGGTGAATCAGGTCGTGGCCTTCCTTCATGACCTCTTCATAGCCGCCGGTCTTGCCGGGGATCTCTCCGGGAATCGTGAATTTGACAACCTCGGGCGGGGCAAAGGGGTTTTGCAGTGACGGTTTAATCGCTTTCTTGGACATCTCCGCTATCCTTCCGATACAGGGGATTTTTCAACAGCGTCAGGTTCTATTCAGCAAACACGTCGTGTCATTGCGTATGAAGTTGCCATGAAAACAGAAGGACGGCAGGGGCGGCCCGGCCGTGTCCCGGAGGGAAAACTATCTCGTCACGACGGCCAGCACCTTCACCTCTTCACCGTCCTTGGAAAGCAGGCGGTGCTTCAGGGCGGAATCGAAGTAGACGCAATCTCCCTCGTTGAGGGTGATCCTGCGGTCGTCCAGCAGCAGGTCGGCCGTCCCCTTCATGACGAAAAGAAACTCCTCCCCGTCATGGCTGTAGGTATTTTCCTCAAGCGCCTTCTCCGCCACGGTAAGCAGAAAAGGCTCCATCTTCTTGCTCTGCTTGCGGAAGGAAAGCGATTCGTAGGAGTAGCCCTGGCTGGTGCCGGCGCGGGAGATCACCCGCGGGATGACCTTGCGCTCGTGGGAGCGGACGACCTCGAAGCGGCACTCCTCCTCGTCTTCCGCAAAGAACATCCCGATCTTGACATCAAAGAACTTGGCAATCTTGGACAACGTGGCAATGGGGGGGAGACGTTGTTATTCTCGATCTGCGAAATGAGAGCGGGAGAAAACCCCGTTTCCCTGGCCACCGCCTGAAGGGTCATTTTTTTGGCGAGGCGCAATTTTTTGATTTTTGCCCCAATATTGAAGTCGCTCATTCATACCCTACCAGAAATAGAACCCATTTTTATGCCGGGCTTTGTATACAATTTGCATTGTTATGTCAATAAAAATTATTTATCAAGAGCAAAGAATATAAGCGGTGATAAAAAACATTTAGCAACAATAAAAAGACGTATCAAAGTTTCAGGTGACGGGCCAGAAGTTGCAGCGTATGCACCACCGGAACGCGGGAGCCGTGCTGCTTCAAACCATCGGAAAGCTGCATCATGCAGCCGGGGCAGCCGGTGGCCACGGCCTGGGCGGCGGTGGCGATGATGGCGCGGCTCTTGGCGTCGTTGATGCTCATGGACGAACCGTAGTGGTAGACGTTGAACGTGCCGCCCAGGCCGCAGCAGCGGTCGGCCCCTTCCATCTCGGTCAGTTCGATGCCGGGCGTTTCCCGCAGCAGTTCCCGGGGCTGTTTGGTCAGGCCGCGGGTGCGCAGGTGGCAGGGGTCGTGGTAGGTCACGCGCAGCGCGTCGCCCTCGCCGGTCTCGGCGGGGCGAAGCCCCAGTTGGTGCAGCAGTTGGGAAGCATCCACGGTCTTTGCCGCCAGGGCATCCAGCCGCGCCCGCAGCTCGGGATTGCGCTTGCCCACCACCAGCGGGTAGAAGCGGTGCAGGGCGCCGCTGCAGGTGGCGCAGGCGCTCATGACATAGTCGGCTTCGTACCGTTCCAGCTCCGCCAGGTTCTTTTCGGCCAGCCCGCGCACGGTGGCGACGTCGCCGCCGGACATGGCCGGCAGGCCGCAGCACTGCTGCCCCTTGGGGATGATCACCGTGCAGCCCAGGTGGCGGAAGAGCGCCAGGGCCGCTTCACCGATCTCGGTATAGACGAAGTTGGTCATGCAGCCGACGAAGAAGACGATCCGCGGCTTGCCCGGTTCGCCGGGGATCACCTCGGGATGCCGGTCCAGAAACGGTTTTTTGGCGATGGCCGGGATGTGGCGTTTGCTGCCGATGAACGGCACCGGAAAGCGCAGCCGCAGCCCCGATGTTTCAGGGACCTTCCTGAAAAAGAGCGGGCCCAGAAGGCCGGCCATCTTGGCACCCATCTTCATCAGGGTGCGGTTTTTGATCACCTGGCCGACCGCCGCGTGGAAGGTGGTCAGGCCGCGACGCTGCGCCAGGGCCTCCCGGGCGGCCACCACGATCTCGTCGGTCGGCACCTCGTTGGGGCACTTCTCCACGCAACTGCCGCACAAAAGGCACTTGGACATGGCCACATAGGTCTGGTCGTCCAGCCCGATGTCGTTTTTGAGAATATGCTGGGCCAGGGCCACCTTGCCCCGGGCAACGGCCGGCTCGCGCTGGAACGCGGTGAAGGCGGGGCAGTTTGCCCGGCAGGCGCCGCATTTCACACACTTCTTCAGGTCCTTTTCAACTCGCTTGAGGGGGTCTTGGGGGTGTTCCACAGATACGTTCCTTTTCCTTTGTGCTGCAAAATGTGCCCCTATGCCCGCCCCAGGAAACAGGGGCGCCATACGGAATTTTTAATAATACCACAAAAATACAATCAGATACTAGACTAGTACTGCACGGGGCGGCTGTCAAACGATTAATCCGGTCTTTTTACCGGTGTATGGCGCGGCGAAGCACGGCGGCAGGACGGCGTGGCCGTGGCGCCGCCCCGGCTGCGGCATGGGGAAAGCCATCCACAGCGGTCAAGAAAGGGGACGGGGACACTCGGGCGCGTGCCGTCGGAAGGAGGATGGGGGGGCGCCCCACGGGGGGGGCATGAAAAAACGCCGGCAGAGGTGCATGAAGCTTCCTCTGCCGGCGCATGGTTGGTGCAGTCAAGGGTGTGGCAGACTCCCGCTTCGGGGCCGCCACGGGCCAGCTTTACGGCAGTTCCGTGGAGCCCATGAGGTAACGGTCGCACTCCCGCGCCGCGCCGCGCCCCTCGTTGAAGGCCCAGACCACCAGGCTCTGGCCGCGGCGGCAGTCGCCGGCGGCAAAGACCCCCGGCAGGCTGGTGGCGAATCGCCCATGGTCGGCCCTGACGTTGCCGCGCGGGTCGCGCTCCACGCCCAGGGCGTCGAGCAGCGCCTGCTCCGGCCCGAGGAAGCCCATGGCCAGCAGCACCAGCCCCGCGGGGCGCACCTGTTCGGTGCCCGGCACCGGCGTGGGCGTGAACTGCCCCCGGTCGTTCCTTTCCCAGGCGACCTCGACGGTGCGGACCGCCGTGACCTTGCCGTCCCCGTCCCCCTCGAACCCCGTGGCGGTGGTCAGGTAGGTCCGCGGGTCGGCGCCGAACCTGGCCGCAGCCTCCTCCTGGCCGTAGTCCACCTTGTGCACCTTGGGCCATTCGGGCCAGGGGTTGTCCGCGGCGCGTTCCTCGGGCGAGCGGGGCATGATCTCCAGCTGGGTGACGGAGCGGCAGCCGTGGCGCAGCGAGGTGCCGACGCAGTCGGTGCCGGTGTCGCCGCCGCCGATGATGATCACGTCCTGGTCCCGGGCCGAGATGACGTCGGCGTCCCGGTTGAGCAGCGCCTTGGTGTTGGCGGTCAGGAAATCCATGGCAAAGTGGACCCCCTTCAGGCCGCGCCCCTCGACGGGAAGGTCGCGCGGCACCGTGGCGCCGACGGCCAGCACCACGGCGTCGAACTCGCTGCGCAGCCGTTCCGCCGGGAAGGTCGCGCCGCCGATCTCGGTATTGCACACAAAGGCGATACCCTCCGCCTCCATCAGCTTGATGCGGCGCTGGACCACCTGGCGCTTGTCCAGTTTCATGTTGGGGATGCCGTAGGTCAGAAGCCCGCCGGGCAGATCCTCCCGCTCGAAGACCGTGACGCTGTGGCCCGCCCGGTTGAGCTGCGCCGCCGCCGAAAGGCCGGCCGGCCCCGATCCCACCACGGCCACCCGCTTGCCGGTGCGGAGCCGCGGCAGCACCGGCACGATCCACCCCTCCTCGAAGCCCCGCTCCACAATGCTGACCTCGATGTTCTTGATGGTGACGGGAGGGTCGCTGATGCCGAGCGTGCAGGAACCTTCACAGGGGGCCGGGCAGACGCGCCCGGTGAACTCGGGAAAGTTGTTGGTCTTGTGCAGCCGGTCGAGCGCCTGCCGCCAGAGATTGCGGTAGACCAGGTCGTTCCACTCCGGGATCAGGTTGTTGATCGGACAGCCGCTGGCCATGCCGCTGATGAGCTTCCCGGTATGACAGAACGGAATGCCGCAATCCATGCAGCGGGCCCCCTGGGTGCGCAGGGCCTCGTCCTCCATATGCAGGTGGAACTCGTTCCACCCCTTGATCCGCTCCAACGGCTCCCGGTCGGCCGGCACTTCCCGCTGGTATTCCAAAAATCCGGTTCTTTTTCCCATGTCGTTTTCCTATATCCGTGTGCTTGAATTCGAACAGATTCCGCCTGACGCCCAGACCGCCTAATGGGCACCGAGCCGGGCGTTTTCCTCGAAAGCGGCGGCCAGTGCCTCATCGCCGCTCAGGCCGGCGGCGTGCGCCCTTTCAAGGGCCTGCACGACCCGCTTGTAGTCCTTGGGCATGACCTTGACAAACCGGGGCAGGAACCGGTCCCAATCCGCCAATACGGCGGCTGCACGCTCACTCCCGGTCAGTTCCCCATGGCGGCCGATCATGTTTTTGAGGGTGGCCGCATCCCGGTCGTCGAGCTCCTCGAGGCCCACCATCTGGGTATTGCAGCGGCCGGCGAAATCGCCCGCTTCGTCGAGCACATAGGCCACGCCCCCGCTCATGCCGGCCGCGAAGTTGCGGCCCGTCGGGCCGAGGACCACCACCGTGCCGCCGGTCATGTACTCGCAGCCGTGGTCGCCCACCGCCTCGACCACCGCGTTGACGCCTGAGTTGCGCACGCAGAAGCGTTCGCCCGCCATGCCGCGGATGAAGGCCTCGCCGCTGGTGGCGCCGTACAAGGCCACGTTGCCGGCGATGATGTTCTCTTCCGCCTTGAAGGGCGACCCCGCGGGGGGGTAGACCAGGATCGTGCCGCCGCTCAACCCTTTGCCCAGGTAGTCGTTGGCGTCGCCGCACAGCCCCAGGGTGACCCCCCGGGGCACGAAGGCGCCGAAACTCTGGCCGGCCGAGCCGTTGAACCGCAGGTTGACGGTCCCGTCCGGGAGCCCCTGGGAGCCGTGCCGCCGGGTGATCTCGTTGCCGAGGATCGTCCCCACCACCCGGTCCACGTTGGTGATGGGCAGCTCCGCGTCAACCGGCTCTCCGCGTTCGATGGCGGGCCGGCAGAGGTCGAGGAGCACGGTCATGTCGATGGACTTCTCCAGGCCGTGATCCTGGGCCTCCATGCAGTAGCGCCCCACATCCAGGCCGACGGGGGGCTGGTACAGGATGTTGGAGAAATCGAGCCCCTGGGCCTTCCAGTGGGCAATGGCCCTGCGGGGTTCCAGGACGTCCGCGCGGCCGACCATCTCGTTCAGGGTCCGGAAACCGAGCCGGGCCATGATCTCCCGCAGTTCCTGGGCCACGAAGCGCATGAAGTTGACCACGTATTCCGGCTTGCCGGCGAACCGGGCCCGCAGGACCGGGTCCTGGGTGGCCACGCCGGCCGGGCAGGTGTTGCTGTGGCAGACCCGCATCATGATGCAGCCGAGGGACACCAGCGGCGCCGTGGCGAACCCGAACTCCTCGGCCCCCAGCAGGGCGGCGACGGCCACGTCGCGCCCGGTCTTCAACTGGCCGTCCGCCTCGATGACGATGCGGCTGCGCAGGTTGTTCAGGACCAGGGTCTGGTGGGTCTCGGCCACGCCCAGCTCCCAGGGGAGACCGGCATGCTTGATGCTGGAGACCGGCGAGGCGCCGGTGCCGCCGTCATAGCCGCTGACGAGCACCACGTCGGCATGGGCCTTGGCCACGCCGGCGGCGATGGTGCCGACCCCCACCTCGGACACCAGCTTGACGCTGATGCGGGCGCGGCGGTTGGCGTTTTTCAGGTCATGGATCAGTTCGGCCAGATCCTCGATGGAGTAGATATCGTGGTGCGGCGGCGGCGAAACCAAGCCGACCCCCGGCGTGGTATGGCGCGTCTTGGCGATCCAGGGGAACACCTTCTGGCCGGGCAGTTCGCCCCCCTCCCCCGGCTTGGCCCCCTGGGCCATCTTGATCTGGAGCTCCCGGGCGTTGGTGAGATAGTCGCTGGTAACGCCGAAGCGGCCGGACGCCACCTGCTTGATGGCGCTGTTCTTGGAATCGCCCTGTTCGTTGGTCCAGGTGAAGCGCTCCGGGTCCTCCCCCCCTCGCCGGTGTTGGAGAGGCCGCCGATCCGGTTCATGGCGATGGCCAGCGCCTCGTGGGCCTCCTGGCTGATGGAGCCGTAGGACATGGCGCCGGTCTTGAAGCGCTTCATGATCTCTTCCACCGGCTCGACCTCCTCGATCGGCACCGGGACGGTGGTTTCCCGGAACTCCAGGAGGCCGCGCAGGGTAGAGAGGCGGGTGTCCTGCTCGTCGATCAGCGCGGAGAACCGCTTGAACTCCTGGTAGTCGTCGGTGCGGACCGCCTTCTGGAGCGAACTGATGGTGAGGGGATTGTACTGGTGCTCCTCCCCGTCCTCGCGCCACTGGTAGACCCCGCCCGCGTCCAGGGTCGGATCGGCGGGCACCCGCTCGGGCCAGGCCCGGTGGTGCCGCGCCAGGAGTTCCGTGGCGATCCCGTCCAGATCGGTGCCCCCGATGCGGGACGGGGTCCAGGTGAAGTACCGCTCGATCACCGACTGGTGCAGGCCGACCGCCTCGAAGATCTGGGCGCCCCGGTAACTCTGCACGGTGGAGATGCCCATCTTGGCCATGGTCTTGACGACCCCCTTGATGGAGGCCTTGATGAAGTTCTTGACCGCCTTTTTGTAGGTGATGTCCGTCAGCATCCCCTGGCGGATCATGTCGTCCAGGGACTCGAAGGCCAGATAGGGGTTGATGGCGTTGGCGCCGTACCCGAGCAGCACGGCGAAGTGGTGGACTTCGCGCGGCTCGCCCGATTCCAGCACCAGGGAGACCCGGGTGCGGGTGGCGGTCCGGATCAGGTGGTGGTGCAGCCCGGCAACCGCCAAAAGGGCGGGAATGGCGGCATGCTCCCGGTCAACGCCGCGGTCGGAGAGGACCAGGATGGTGGTGCCGGCCTCCACCGTTATGACCGCCGCCTCGAAAAGCCGCTCCAGGGCCTTTTCCAGTCCGGCGGCGCCCTCGGCCGCCGGGAAGAGCAGCGACAGGGTGACCGCCTTGAAATCGGGCTTGTCCACGTGGCGCAGTTTTTCAAGCTCCTCGTTGGAGAGCAGGGGGTGTTCCAGCCTGATCATGCGGGCGCTGGCGGCGGCCGGCTTGAGCAGGTTGGCCTCGGAGCCGATGAGGGTGGTCGTGGAGGTGACGATCTCCTCGCGGATCGGGTCGATGGGGGGATTAGTCACCTGGGCGAACAGCTGCTTGAAATAGTTGTAGAGCAGCTGCGGCTGGTCGGACAGCACCGCCAGCGGCGTGTCGGTCCCCATGGAGCCGAGCGGCTGGACGCCGTCCATCGCCATGGGTCCCAGGATGACGCGCTGATCCTCGAAGGTGTAGCCGAAGGCCTGCTGGCGCTGCAGGACCGTATCGTGGTCCGGCCCGTACACATGGAGCGCATCGGGCAGGTCCTCGAGCAGGATGTGATTGTCCCGCAGCCACTCGGCGTAGGGCTTGGCCGCCGCCAATTCGCGCTTGATCTCCTCGTCCGGCACGATGCGCCCCTGTTCCGTATCCACCAGGAACATGCGCCCCGGCTGCAGGCGCCCCTTCATGAGGACGCGCTCCGGCTCGATGGGCAGTACGCCGGCCTCGGAGGCCATGACCACCAGGTCGTCGCTGGTGACGTAGTACCGCGACGGGCGCAGGCCGTTGCGGTCGAGCACGGCGCCGATGCTGCGGCCGTCGGTGAAGGCGATGGCCGCCGGGCCGTCCCACGGCTCCATCAGGCAGGAATGGTATTCGTAAAAGGCCTTTTTGGCGGGCTCCATGGTTTCATGGCTCTCCCACGGCTCGGGGACCATCATCGTGACCGCATGGGGCAGGGACCGCCCCGCCATGACCAGGAGCTCCAGGCAGTTGTCGAACATGGCCGAGTCGGAGCCGTCGGTATTGATGATCGGCAGCGCCTTCTTCATATCGTCCCCGAACAGGTGGCTGCTGAAGAGCGACTGCCGGGCATGCATCCAGTTGACGTTGCCGCGCAGGGTGTTGATTTCGCCGTTATGGGCCAGGAAGTGGTAGGGGTGGGCCCGGTCCCAACTGGGGAAGGTGTTGGTGGAAAAACGGGAGTGCACCAGCGCCAGCGCGGTTTCCACCGCCGGGTCGCGCAGGTCGGGGTAGTACTGGTCCACCTGGACCGGCATGAGCATCCCCTTGTAGATCATGGTGCGGGTGGACATGCTGGCGACGTACCAGTGGCTATCCACGCCGGCGCGGCGAATCTCGCCGGTTGCCCGCTGATTGAGGATGTAGAGCTTGCGGTTGAACGACAGCTCGTCCAGGTCGTCGGCGTTCGCCTTGAGGAACAGCTGGCGCACCACCGGCTCGCTGGCCCGGGCGGTGGCGCCGAGGGACGAATGGTCGGTGGGCACATCCCGCCAGCCGATGATCTTGAGCCCTTCCTCGGCAACGACCTTTTCCAGTATGTGGCGGGCGCTGTTGCGTTCCGTCGGGTTGGGCGAGGTGAACACCATGCCGACGCCGTAGCGCGAGGGCTCGGGCAGCTCCATGCCCAGCGGCGCGCAGACCTTGCGCAGAAACCGGTCCGGCATCTGGATGAGGATGCCGGCGCCATCCCCGGTATTGGGTTCGCAACCGCAGGCGCCGCGGTGATCGAGATTGACGAGGACGGTCAAGGCCTGGCGGACGATCTCGTGGGATTTTGCCCCCTTGATGTTGACCACAAAGCCGACGCCGCAGGCGTCGTGTTCGAATTGGGGATCGTAGAGGCCCTGTTTTTTGGGTGGTTCGATGTTTTTCATATGGCTGCCTTTATGTGTGGTGCTGGTATCTTGTCATGTACCGCTCGACGGTGAGGCGGGTAGAGGCTGAACGTGATACGGTGCAGTTCCCGGACGGGGGTGTGTACAAACGATACATTAAGAGGGATAACATACCTATTTGTTACGATATTTTCAACATCAAATACCGGATCGCGCAAGAAAAGGTGACGACGGGGGGCGCGCGGGAGGGGAGCGGCGCCCAAATCCGGTGCGGACAGGGGACGTCACCCGCCCGCCGCACCCGGAAAACGGGGCGCGCGGCAACGAAAACGAAAAAAGGGCCGGACGAGGTGTCCGGCCCTTCGGGTCGATGGTGGGCATAGTTGGGATCGAACCAACGACCTGCCGATTAAGAGTCGGCTGCTCTACCAGCTAAGCTATATGCCCAACGAAATAAGGCCCCGGACTGATGTCCAGGGCCATTGTTTTTGGCGTCCCCTACCGGATTTGAACCGGTGTCGCCGCCGTGAAAGGGCGGTGTCCTGGGCCGGGCTAGACGAAGGGGACGTTTCAGTGGTGAGCCGCGTTGGGATCGAACCAACGACCACCTGATTAAAAGTCAGGTGCTCTACCAACTGAGCTAGCGGCTCAAAGAGAATTGGATATTTACAACAGAAATGAGATCGAGTCAACAATTATTTTTTATCCCGCAACAAAATTAATCTCCGGCAATGCCGTCGTCCTCGCCGCGGGGCTGTTCCGCCAGGCGCCCCTTCTTGTCGTATTTGTCCTGGTACATGCGCCGGTCGGCCATCTTGAGCGAGGCGCAGAGCTCGGACGCGTCATGGGCGGTGGCCACCCCCAGGGAGAGGCCGCGCGAATAACCGTTCTTCTCCCGCCGCGGGCGGAACTCCCCCTGGACGATGCGCCGCACCGCCGCCTGGGCGGTTTCCTGGTCGGTGCGCGGCAGCAGCACGGCGAATTCGTCCCCGCCGATGCGGGAAACCACGTCGCCGGCCCGGAAGGCCGACAGGAGCGATTCGGCCGCCATGCGGATCAGCCGGTCCCCTTCGTCGTGGCCGTAGGTGTCGTTGATCATCTTGAGGCCGTCGATATCGGCGATGACGATGCTGACCGGGAAATCCCGGCTGGCCGCCAGCCGGCTCATCTCGGCCTCGAAATAGGCCCTGTTGTAGAGATTGGTGAGCGAGTCATGGGTGCTGAGATAGCGCAGGTTCTCTTCATAGTGCTTGCGCTCGGTAATATCCTGGGATACCTTGAGATACTTGATGACGCCACCCCCGGAATCGCGCAACGGGCAAAACTTCGCCAGTTCCCAATAGACCGTGCCGTCCTTGCGGCGGTTGGCCAGCTCGCACTCCCACTCCTCTCCGGCACTGATGCTGCTCCAGAGGTCCCGGTACAGCTCGGGGGGATTGAGTTCCGACTTGAAGATGCGGGGGTTGCGGCCGACGACCTCCCCTGCGCGGTACCCGGTCATCTTGGTGAAGGTGGCATTGACATATTCGATGGTGCCGTTCAAGTCCGTAATGAGAACCGAGGTGGGCGCCTGCTCCATGGCCTGGGAAAGCAGGTTGAGGGACTCGTCCTGTTTTTTGAGGCGGCGCTTCAGGTTGACGTACTCGCAGCATTGCGTCACGGCCTCCATGAGCTTGGCAACATCCACCGGCTTCCCGATGTAGTGGTTGATGCCGATGGAGACGCAGTCCAGCAGATATTCGGTATCGCTGAACGCCGTCAGGACGATGACGGGGCAATCGGGCCGGATGCGGCGGATCTCGTGCACCATCTCCATGCCGTTCATGACCGGCATCCTGATGTCGGTCACCACCACATCGGGGAGATGGGCCCGGTACATGGCGAGCCCCTCCCTGCCGTCGGCGGCCACGTACACGGTGCCGACCGCGCGCATGAGCAGGCGCGAAACCGTGTCCCGGGTGATCTGGTCGTCCTCGACATAGAGCAGCGAGATGTCGTTATGGAGCAGCGATGGCGACATGGCTTCGCACCGGTTTCATAGTGGATTCCCCTGTAGCCACCAGTGTATCGCATAATCGGCGCGCCGCAAGTAGCCCGGCGGGCCGCCGGATAAAGGAAGCCCCATGGAAAAAGTAAGCCTCGCCCAGTGCAACGACTATGACCCCGCCCGGGTACGGGAGGCGCTGATCTCGCTCCTGGAACCTCTGGGCGGCATGGCGGCCTTCGTCCGGCCGGGGGAGCGGGTGCTGCTCAAACCGAACCTGCTGGCCGCCAAGCCCCCGGAAGCGGCGGTCACCACCCACCCTGTTGTCGTGAAGGCGGTCGCGGACCTGGTCGGGGAGGCGGGGGGCAGGGTCATGATCGGCGACAGCCCCGGCATCGGCGGGTTCCGCAAGGTGGCCGACAAAAGCGGCATCAGCCTGGCGGCGCGCGAGAGCGGCGCCGAACTGGTCGAGTTCGACGAGACCGTCGAACTCAACGGTGCGGGGACCTTCCGCCGCATCGCCATAGCGCGCGCCTACTGGGAGGCCGACAAGGTCATCAACCTGCCCAAGCTGAAGACCCACGAGATGATGACCATGACCTGCGCGGTGAAGAACCTCTTCGGCGTGGTGGTGGGGACGGAAAAACCGGCGTGGCACCTGAGGGCCGGGCAATCGCGCGAGCAGTTCGCCCGGCTGTTGCTGGAGATATACCTGCTGAAAAAACCGGCCCTGAACATTGTGGACGCCATCGTGGCCATGGAGGGGAACGGACCGGGGAGCGGCGACCCGATCGGCCTTGGGGCGTTGCTCGCCGGCGTCAACCCGGTGGCGGTGGACACGGTGGCCGGCCGCCTGGCCGGGATAGCCGCCGAGCTGCTGCCTGTGGAGCGGGAGGCGGCGCGCATGGGGCTGACGGGGACGGACATGGGCGAACTGGAGCTTGCCGGCGCGCCCCTCGACCGGTTCGGCGGAAAACGGTTCAGGCTCCCCACCGGCCTGGATGTGCAATTCGGCCTGCCGGCCTTCATCAAGAACGGCCTCAGGCGCCACCTGCTGTCGTTCCCCGTGGCCGACGCCCGCCGCTGCGTGCTGTGCGGCATCTGCCGGGACGCCTGCCCGCCGGAAGCCATACAAATAAAAAACAGCTCCCTGGCGGTCAACCAAAGGAGCTGTATTCGTTGCTGGTGCTGCCGTGAACTGTGTCCCCACGACGCCATGCAGGTGCGGCGGGGGGTGCTGCTGAGGATTGCAACGGCCTTCAGCCGTTCACGGGGGAAACGGCGCTAGGCGTCCTCTTCCTCGCCGCCGAGCGGGATCTCGCGATAGGCGCGGTCCTCCTCGAAACGCTTGGTCTGGGCCTGCAGCTTCTCCAGATCGGATTTGCACTTGACGCAATGACGCGCGAACGGCATGGCCTTGAGCCGCCCCAGGGGGATTTCCTCTTCGCATTCCTCGCAGATGCCGTATTCCCCCTCGTCGATCCTGAGGAGGGCCTCGTCGATGCTGTGCAGCTTTTCCCGTTCCCGGTCCCCCAAGAGCAGCCCGAGCTCCCGGTCCCGCTCCGATGACGCCTGGTCATAGATGTCGCCGCTCGGCTCGCCGGAAACCGTGGTTTCGGCGCCGCTCTTGACGGTCTTGGATATTTCCCGCAGGGTATCCTGCTTCATTTGTTGAAGGATTTCCCTGATTTCCTGCCATTTCTTTTTTGCCGGTTTCGTGGCCATGGTGCCCTCACTCCCCTGGTCTGCTTTCGTACCACCCCTGAAAAGGGGGCAAACTATTGCAGAAAACGGATTGTTTGTCAAGCCAAACAACCGGGGGCGGCGTCAAACGACTATTTCGCCGATCAGGTCGTAATCCGACGAGTCCGTGACCTTGAGGGAAACGATGTCGCCCACCTCGGCGGTTCCGGCGGTGATGTAGACCTGCCCGTCGATATCCGGCGCCTGGCGCGACGAACGCCCCCTGAGGAGCAGTTCGGTTTCTTCGCTGTACCCCTCCACGATGACCTGCTCCGTGGTGCCGATGAGGGCCCGGTTGCGGCGGAACGACAGCCGTGCCTGGGTCCGCATCAGCTTGCGGCAGCGCTCGCGCTTGACCCGCTCCGAGACCTGGTCCGGCATGGCGGCGGCCGGCGTATTCTCTTCCCGCGAGTAGCAGAAGACCCCCAGGCGATCGAACTGCGTCTGCTCGACGAACTGCATGAGGCTGGCGAAGTCGTCCACCGTCTCCCCGGGGAACCCGACGATCAGCGAGGTGCGCAGCGCGATGCCGGGGATCTCCCGGCGCAGCGTGGCGATCAGGTTGCGGATCTGCGCCTCGCTGCTCCGGCGGTTCATCCGCTTGAGGACCTGGTCGGCGATGTGCTGGATCGGAATGTCCAGGTACTTGCAGATCTTGGGCTCGTCACGGATCAGCTCGATCAGGCCGTCGGTGATGCCGTCGGGATACGCGTACAGAAGGCGGATCCAGCGAATCCCTTCGATGGCCGCCAACCGGCGCAGCAGCGTCTCCAGAGTGGAGCCGTCGTCCAGGTCGCTGCCGTAACGGGTGACATCCTGGGAGATGACGTTGATCTCCTTGACCCCGCGGGCGGCCAGCCGTTCCGCCTCGGCCACCAGCGCATCCAGCGGGCGGGACCGGTAGGCGCCCCGCAACTGGGGGATCACGCAGTATGAGCAGCAATTGGAGCAGCCTTCGCCGATCTTGAGGTAGGAATACCATGCCGGCGAGGAGTTGAGGCGCGGCAGGGTTTCGTCGTAGATGTAGTCCGGGTCGCCCACGTAGCGCAGCTGGCCGTCCGAATCCTTTTTCTCCGCCAGGATCTCGGCAATGCGGGGGTAATCGCCGGTGCCGATGAAGATATCCACCTCGGGCAGATCGTTGGCCAGCTCCTCCTGATACCGTTGCGGCAGGCAGCCGGAGACGATCAGGGTGTGGCAGCGCCCGTCGTGTTTGCGTTCCGCCAGGTCCAGGATGGCGTCGATGCTCTCCTGCTTGGCTTCCTTGATGAACGAGCAGGTGTTGACGATGATCACGTCCGCATCCTTTTCGTCGGTCGTGATCTCGTACTCATCCTTGGCAAGCACACCGAGCATGACCTCGGCATCCACCAGGTTCTTGGGGCAGCCCAGGCTGACCATGCTTACTTTCTGTTTAACGCTTTCGCTCACACACACCCCTTTTATTCCATTAACGGCAATTAGGCCACAGAGCCACTGCGGCACAGAGAAAATCGCGGAATGTTTTCAGCCGGAACAGCCCACCGGATAATGACGCGTAAAAACGGTTATTGCCTCTCGTCCTGTTCGCTCCGCGTCTCTGTGGCTCCGTGGCACATTCTTTCCACTGATTTGTTTTTCAGCTACTCCCTGAAATTCCCGAACTGCATCTCGACCCCCAGGTCCTTCCCCTTGAGGAGCTGAATCGCCTCCTGCAGGTCGTCCCGGTTCTTGCCGGTCACCCGCACCTGGTCATCCTGGATCTGCGCCTGCACCTTGAGCTTGCTCTCCTTGATGGCGGCGACGATCTCCTTGCCCTTCTCCTTGGAGATCCCCTGCTGGACCGTGATGATCTGGCGCACCATCCCCCCGAGGCGGCCTCGACCTTGCCGTACTGCAAGGCTTTGATGGAGATGTTGCGCTTGATGAACTTGGACTGGAGCACGTCCACCACGGCCTTGAGCTTGTAGTCGTCGTCCGCCAGGATCTTGACGGCGTCCTTCTCCTGGGTGATCTCGCTCTTCGACCCCTTGAAGTCGTAGCGCTGGCCGATCTCCTTGATCGCCTGGTTGACCGCGTTGTCCACTTCCTGCATGTCCACTTTCGAAACAATGTCGAATGACGGCATAGAGGCATCCTCCGAAGTTGTAATATATACGAGCATATCCCCTCGTAGCCCACAGGGGATGCAGTGAAGCCATTCAGCCCGGCATGCCCGCACCGGGCAGGGCCTTACGGTTTGACGACCTCGACCCCTGCGGGGACCTTGAAGGTGAACGTGCCGTTGTCGAGCCCTTTGTTGACCCTGACGCGGCTGTAGTCGATGCGGGTCTGGTTGCCGGCGGCATCGTGCACGACCGAAGCCCGCACCGGGAAGAGGTCCTGCACGTTCCCCTGGCGCAGAAAACGCTCCACCGCCTCGGCCGAAACCGTCAACTGGAGCCGCGCCAGAACCGTCGTCGGCTTTTTGGGGACCAGTTCCAACTGGTAGTTGCCGTTTTTGTCACGCTGCTCCCTGGCGAAGGAAACGGTAAAATCCCGCGTCACATGCCCCAGGCCGGTCAGGTAGGAGAGCGCAATGGCATTGCCCCCCTTGAACATGTCGGCCACGGAGCTGACCATCACCTGCCGGTTTTCGGGCAGATAGAACCAGACCTGCCTGCCGTTGGAGACGATCTGCTGCTTGGGTTTGGCATAATTGAAGCGGAACATGGCGGCGCTCGAAGCGGGCCGTTTCAGGAACAGCTCGCCGCTGCCCTTCTGTTCGCGGCCGACCCCGGCGATAAGCGTCCGTTGGGAAAAATCGGCGTGAACGTCCTGCAGCCCTGCGTACCCCTTTTCCAGCGCCCCGATCACGTCCTTGAGAGCGGCGGGCTTGTCGGCAGCCTGCAGCGGTGTCCAGACCAAAACCAGCAAAAGCGTCAAACTGCATGCCAGCCAGCGTATCATGAGGTAGCCTTTCCTGAATAAATGCAAAATGGCGAAAACCGGTCGTTGATTCTGCCACAGGAGCGCACCTGGCGCAACCGCTTTCAAGAGGCGTGCTATACCAGCGCAGCGGCATCCACGACGTACACGATGCGGCCGTCTCCCGTGATGGCCCCGCCGGTAAGCCCCGTGACGCGGCTCAACGGAATGCCGAGCGGCTTCACGAAGATCTCCCGCTGGCCGAGCAGGCGGTCTGCGGCCAGCCCCACCATCATGCCGCCCGCCTCGACCACGACCGTCGGGACAAACTCCCGGGCAGCGGGCGACGGTGCCTGCCCGAGCAGGCGATTGAGGCTCCTGAGGGGGACCTGCCGGCCATCGAGCAGGAAAAAGGACTGCTCCCGCTCCTCGAAGATCTCCTCCCGCCTGACCTCGATGGTGCGCGCGACGGCATTGACCGGAAACGAGAGCGTCAGGGGCCCGCACTCCACCAGCAGGGCGTGGATGATGGAAACCGAGATGGGGAGGCGCAGCAGGAAACGGCTGCCCCGGCCCGCCTCCGATTCGATGGCGAGCCCTCCCCCCAGGGCGTGCATGGCGGCCCTGACGGCGTCCATGCCGACGCCCCGCCCCGAAATGTCGCTGACGGTTTCCGCCGTGGAAAAACCGGGGGCGCAGATCAGCATGAGCGCCTCATGCCGCGTCAGGGCATCGGCCTGTTCCCGGCTGAGCATGCCCCGCGCCACCGCCTTGCCGGCGAGCCGTGCCGGGTCCATGCCCCGGCCGTCGTCGCTGACCACGATCGTCACGCAATCCTTGTCGCGGGTCACGACGATGCGAATCGTGCCGAGGCCGGGCTTGCCGGCCGCGACCCGCTCTTCGGGCGGTTCCATGCCGTGATCCACGGCATTGCGCAGGATATGCACCAGCGGCTCGCTGATTTCTTCGAGAATGCCCCGGTCCAGCTCGATCTCTTTCCCCTCCACCCGGAAAAGGACCTCCTTGCCCTGCTTGCGGGACAGGTCGCGCACCAGCCGGGGGAAACGATCGGCGACAAAGGAAAAGGGGAGCATGCGGGCCTGGAACACTTCGTCCCGCAGTTCCCGCAGCAGCGCGGAAAGCCGGGTGAGCGGCTCTGCCAGCTCTGCGCCCTCGCAGCGCAGCGCACGGTCGGCCAGGCGGTAGCGGGTGGTGATCAGTTCGCCGGTGATGGTGACCAGGCGGTCCAGGGTCTCGGTCCTGACGCGGACGCTCTTGAAGGAATCGGCATGCCGGGGCTGGTGCTCGGGGGCCGCCTCGGCCCGCTCGCGGCCGGCGGTTCCCGGTTCGGCATCCGTGGTGACGGCCGGCGGGGGGGTGGCGGGAGTGCCGGCGGGGTCGAAGCCGGCCAGCCGGGTGACCAGGCCGGCGGCATCCGGCAAGCGCTCGTCACCGGTCTCGATGGCCGAGATCATGGCGGCGAGGGTATCGTTCCCCTGCAGCAGGAGATCGGCCAGGCCCGGGCTGAAGCCGAACGCGCCGCTGCGCACCTTGCTCAGCAGGTCTTCCATGCCGTGGGCGAGGTCGGCGATGGTCTGGTACTCCATGGTGGCGGCCATCCCCTTCAAGGAATGGGCATGGCGGAACAGCTCGTCGATGGCGGCCTGGTCGGCGGCGCCATCCTCAAGCCTGACGATCAGTTCGTTGAATACCTGGATATGCCCCCTGGATTCAGAGATGAACAAATCCCGGTATTGGGACATGTCCATGACTCATTCCCCCAGGCTTTTCAGCGCTTCCGCGATCTTTTCCGGACTGAAGGGCTTCTGGACAAAGTACCGGGCCCCCTGGTCCAGCCCCTTCCTGACGATCGCCTCCTGGCCGATGGCCGAGCAGAGGACCACCTTGGCCCGCGGCTTCATCTTGAGAATGAAGTCCAGCAGTTGGATGCCGTTGGCATCGGGCAGGATGATATCCAGAAAGATGATGTCCGGATCGCAGTCGTGGAGCTTTTTCATGGTCTCGATGCCGCTGGCCGCCTCGGCCACAACGGTGCAGCCCTTGTCCCGCAGGATGGTGCCGAGATTGTTGCGCATGAAAAGGGCGTCATCGACGATCATCACCGTAGCATTGCTCATTGCGGCCTCCATTGCGCTGACAACCGGATACATGAACCCAGAAAAGCATGTGCCACAGAGCAGCTGTGGCAGGACTGCCGATTTATAATGAATCTATCCGGTGTGGTGTGAACACCGGAGCGGTGTCATCCCTTGAGTTTGGCCAGGAGGAGTTCGTTCACCACCGCCGGGTTGGCCTTGCCCTTGCTGGCCTTCATGACCTGCCCGACGAAGAAGCCGAACACCTTTTCCTTGCCCCCCCGGTACTCCTCCACCTGGGCGGCGTTGGCGGCGATGATCCCGTCGATGACGGCTTCGATGGCGCCGGTGTCGGAAACCTGGGCCAATCCCTGCTTCTCCACGATCGCCTGGGGGTCTCCGCCGTTTTTCCACATCTCCTCGAAGACCGTCTTGGCGATCTTGCCCGAAATGGCGCCGCTGTCGATCAACGTGATCAGCTCGGCCAACTGGCGCGGGATGACGGGACACGCGGCGATGGCCGTCCCCGAATCGTTGAGCGCCCGGGTCACCTCGCCCATCAGCCAGTTGGACACGGCCTTGGCGTTGTGGTGAAAGGCCACGCACTCTTCGAAATAATCGGCCAGTTCCCGGCTGGCGGTGAGCACCAGCGCATCGTACTCCGGCAGCTCCAGCTCGGTGATGAAGCGCTGCTGCCGATGCTCCGGGAGTTCCGGCAATTCCTGCTGCGCCCGCTGCACCCAATCGGCGCCGATGACCAGCGGCACCAGGTCGGGGTCGGGGAAATAGCGGTAGTCGTGGGCCTCTTCCTTGCTGCGCATGGAACGGGTCGTCCCGCTGTTCGGATCGAACAGGCGCGTCTCCTGGACCACGCTGCCGCCATCCTCGATCAGGTCGATCTGGCGCTGGATCTCGTACTCGATGGCCTGCTTCACGAACTTGAACGAGTTGACGTTCTTGATCTCGGCCCGGGTGCCCAGGGTATCGGAACCGACCGGCATGACCGAGACGTTCGCGTCGCAGCGGAAGCTCCCCTCCTCCATGTTGCCGTCGCAGATCCCCAGCCAGGTCACGATGCGGTGCAACTGCTTCAGGTAGGCCACCGCCTCGTCCGACGAGCGCAGGTCCGGCTCGGAGACGATCTCCAGAAGCGGCGTACAGGCCCGGTTCAGGTCAACCCCGGAGCCATCCTCCAGGCCGGGGACATCGCCGTGGACCAGCTTGCCCGCATCCTCTTCCATGTGGATGCGGGTGATGCCGATGCGCTTTGGCTCCTCCCCTTCCAGTTGGATATCGAGCCACCCCCTGCGGCAGATCGGCTCCTCGAACTGGCTGATCTGGTACCCCTTGGGGAGGTCGGGATAAAAGTAGTTCTTGCGGGCAAAGACGCTGTGGTGGGCAATGGTGCAATTGGTGGCCAGCCCGGCCCTGATGGCGAATTCGACCACCTTCTTGTTCAGCACCGGCAAGGCGCCCGGCAGCCCCAGGCAGACCGGGCAGGTCTGGGAGTTGGGCTCGGAACCGAAGGTCGTGGAACAACCGCAAAAGATCTTTGACCCGGTCTTGAGTTGGGCATGGACCTCAAGGCCGATAACGGGCTGGAATTTCATATATAGTGGCTCCAAAATTAAGTTGAAAGCAGAATATCATAAACCTGCCACAGAGGCACAGAGACACGGAGAACGTCAAAGGCAGAACCTATTTTACATGGATGAACAGGATGAAAGGGATAATACCCTGAAAACCATTGGTTAAATCTTTACGCCTTATCCGGTATATCCTGTTCATCCAATGTAGTGTCCGATTTTGTCCCACTCTGCGTCTCAGTGTCTCTGTGGCAGATTTCTGCCTTTAAATCTCAGCCTTCCGCGTATGCCACTCCGTGGCCTGTTCGAAGGCGTGGCCCGCGCGCAGGATGGTCTCCTCGTCGAAGGGCCTGCCGATCAGCTGCAGGCCGATGGGGAGGCCGGAGGCGGAGAAGCCGGCCGGAACGGACATGGCGCAGGTGCCGGCCAGGTTGACCGGAATGGTGAAGATGTCCGACAGGTACATCTGCAACGGGTCATCGACCTTCTCGCCGATCCTGAAGGCCGGCGTCGGCGCCACCGGGGTCAGGACCACGTCCACATCCCCGAAGGCGCGGGTGAAATCGCCCATGATCAGGGTGCGCACCTTCTGGGCCTTGACGTAATAAGCGTCGTAGTAACCGGAGGAGAGGGCATAGGTGCCCAGCATGATGCGGCGCTTGACCTCGGCCCCGAACCCTTCGCTGCGGCTCTTGGTCATCATGTCGATCAGCCCTTCGGCCCGGTCGCTGCGATGCCCGAAACGGACGCCGTCGTAGCGGGCCAGGTTGGAGCTGGCCTCGGCGGTGGCGATCAGGTAATAGGTCGCCACGGCGTAGTCGGTGTGGGGCAGGGATATGTCGACGAACTCCGCCCCCAGGCGGCGGTAGGTCTCGATGGCCTGGTCCATGGCCGCCTGCACGTCCCGATCGAGGCCGTCGATAAAGTACTCCTTGGGCAGGCCGATTTTCAGGCCCTTGACGTCGCCGGTCAGGGCGGCCGTGTAATCGGGCACCGGCGTGTTGACGCTGGTGGAGTCCTTGGGGTCGTAGCCGGCGACCGCCCCCAGCATGATGGCGCAATCGGTCACGTCCCGCGTGATCGGGCCGACCTGGTCGAGGGAGGACGCGTAGGCGATCACCCCGTAGCGCGAGACCCGGCCATAGGTCGGCTTGAGGCCGACGCAGCCGCAGTGGGAGGCGGGCTGGCGGATGGAGCCGCCGGTATCGGTCCCCAGGGTCGCCGTGGCCTGGCGGGCGGCGATGGCCGCCGCCGAACCGCCGGACGAGCCCCCCGGGATGCGGGTGGTATCCCACGGGTTGCGGGTGACGCCGAAGGCGCTGGATTCGTTGGACGACCCCATGGCGAATTCGTCCTGGTTGAGCTTGCCCACGAGGACGCAGCCGCTGTCGCGCAGCCGTTCCCACGCGGTGGCGCTGTAGGGGGGGATGAAATTGTCGAGGATGCGCGAACCGCAGGTAGTGCGGATACCTTCGGTCAGAAAGATGTCCTTGAGGGCCAGGGGAATCCCCGTGAGCACGTGGCCATCGCCGGAAGCGATGCGCCGGTCGGCGGCCTCCGCCTCGGCCAGGGCCGACTCGGGGGTCCGGGTGATGAATGAACCGACCCGGGGCTCGACCGACTCGATGCGCTCCAGCATGGCCCGGGTCGCTTCGACGGAGGACACCTGGCGCGCTTTCAGCTTCCCGTGCAGTTCATGGATGGTAAGCTCAAAAATATCCATTTGAATAACATCTCCGATTTTTAAGGCATTTCACAGCAAAATTTCGCACGTAACGCAAACGAAACATGGCGGCAACCCTATCGCCAATTTTGCGGCGTATGGTAGGCAACTTGCGTTCTTTGAGCCTTGCGGCCCGCAGACCGGCATGCAGGCGTCATTCGATGACCTTCGGCACGCGGTAGAAGTTGTCCGCCCGGTCCGGAGCATTGGCAAGGGCCTGTGCGACACCGATGGAAGGCTGGGTGGCATCCTCGCGGAAGGCGTTTTCCACCGGAACGGCATGGGAGGTGGGACGGATGTCGGCGGTGTCCAATTCGTTCAGCTTTTCCACATAGCCGAGAATCGCATCCATCTGCCCGGCAAAGAGGTCCGTTTCAGCCGCGCTCAACTCCAGGCGGGCCAGGCGGGCCACATACTCAACGTCGGCAACCGATATTTTCATGACGCCATGCTCCACTAGTAGAGAAATTAGTCCGTGCGAGGACTGTTTTGTAGCATGAAACACGGCGCTTGACAACCACGTTCGCGGCACCGTTCACGGGCGGCAAAGCCCCGTAAAAACCACTTTTTGCTTGACTTTGGTTTTATTTATTGTATATTTTGCACAACTTTTTAGAACATATCCTGAAACAGACGATCCGCCAAAACAGCTATCCTGTTGTTTTATTGTCGCTTTTATTATTTGAAGCGACAACGACCAAAGGGAGCCGATGACACTGTGAACCGTTTCGGAGAATTATCGAAAAAAGCGAGAGGATTCCTTATTACCTTCAGGTTGCCGGTTTGATGCGGGCTACCTGGGGGTATTTGTGTTTTATAGCCATGATTCAGCGGCGGTAATAGCGGTTCCTGACGCCAAATTCGCAATGAAAGGTGGTGATCGCCGAGAACCAATCCAACGGTAACATTATGTTTGCAGCCCGCAGTAGTATCAGCATTCAATAAAAATGAAGGAGGCACACATGAGTATCAAAAAGAGGATTCTGGCAGTTGCAGCAGCAAGCGCCCTCGGCGCCATGGCCGCTGTGCCGGCAATGGCATTCGAGAACGAATTCCACGGCAGCTACACCCTGAAATACTTCCTGTCCAACTACGAAAGAGGCGCTGAAGGCAACGGCGTGATCACCCCCGGCGTCGCATACGCCAACGCCACGCAAAACCTCAAAACCAACAATTACTTCGAGCAGCGCGCCCGCATCTTCTACACCGCCAAGGCCAACGACGATCTGAAACTGGTAACCGCCTTCGAGATCGACTCCGTGTTCGGCGACAGGGCTCAGGGCAGCATCGCAGCCACCAACTCCAACGTTGCTCAATCGAACGTGACCGCCGGATTCCGCAACTCCGGCGGCGCCATGGAATCCGACGCGGTCAACCTGGAAACCAAATGGGTCTACCTGCAGTTCAAGGTGCCCTCGACCCCGACGACCGTCATCGCCGGTATCCAGCCGTTCAAAGACTCCATCAAGGGGATCTTCCTCGATGCCGACATCGCCGGCGTGATCACCTCGACCAAGCTGAACAACGCCACCCTCAACGCAGGCTACCTGCGCGCCTATGACCAGTCCTACTTCAGCGCCAGCAGCGGCCAGACCAACCTGGTGCGCGGCAACGAAAACCTGGACATCGGAGCGGTGGAACTGAAGTACGCCCTGAGCAAGGACGCAAACGTGGGCGGAGCCTACTACATCTATGCCGACGGCCGCACCAACTACGTCAGCGGTGCTGAAAACGGCTCCACCATGGTACACGTCATCGCCCTGACCGGCGACGCCAAGATCGGCAAGGTTGCCCTGAGCGGCTTCGGCGCCTACCAGGGCGGCGTAATCCGCGGCGTGACGACGCAGGGCGACAGCGCCTACCTCAACGCCTTCGCCTACAACGTGGCAGCCAAAGCCGCCGTCGGCCCCGGCACCCTGCGGAGCGCCCTGCTCTTCACCTCCGGCAACGCCAACAACCCCGGCAAGCACTACACCGGCTGGGTGGGCGTCATGCAGTCCCCCAACTCCACTTGGTCCTCGACGAACGGCGCCAACTCCTACAACGAATCGGGCATGATGCTGTTCAACCGCAACGCCGGCGCCCAGGGAACCAGCACCGACTCCTCCCTGGTGTACAACTCGGGCAACGGCACCTCCCCGATCAACGGCCAGGGCCTCTACCTCTACACCCTCGGGTATGATGCCACCATCACCCCGAAGGCCTTTGCCAGCGCCAATGTGGGCCTGGGCTGGGCAGCTCACACCAACAGCCTGAAACCGACCGACAAGAGCCTCACCGGTTCGCCCAAGAACGCTTCCAACTTCATGGGTACCGAAATCAACGTGGAAACCGGCTACAAGATGTATGACAACCTGACCGCCAAGATCCAGGCTGCCTATCTCGTCCTGGGCGGTTACTATGCAAAATCCGCCACCGGCGGCAAAGATCCGGAAAACCCCTACACGGGTCGCGTTGTGCTGAGCTACGCATTCTAAACCGTAACACCTGAAGCGGCACCGAAAGGGCGGGAGCGATCCCGCCCTTTTTTTTTGACATGTCCGGGCTATTTTGCGATAATCCATCGGTTTCCTGCTATTCGGCATTCAATGCAGAGCTGACCGCCCCCAAACAAACGTTCCCCGAAACAGGCTGAGGAGAAACCATGAAAAAAGTGATCGTACTGCTTGCCGCGCTCTTCCTTCCGCTGGCGGCCCTGCCGGCCTTTGCGGCACAGCTGCGGGTGTTCGTGTCCGAGATGAACGCCATCGGCGTCCCGAACAAGGATGAGATGAAAACCACGCTCCAGGCCCTGCTGGCGGCGCGCCTGAACAGCGACAGGATCATGGCCGTCGGCAGCGCGGCCGAGGCCGACGCCGTCGTGAGCGGGACGTACGTGGTCCTGGGCAAGGTCTTCAGCATGGATGCCCTGGCCAGAACGAGCGGCGGCAAAACCCTGACGCGCGCCTACATCCAGGGGGACAGCAGCGAAGAGCTGATTCCGGCGGTGGGGAAGCTGGCGGAGAAGCTGGCCGCCGAGCTGGATAAGATCCATCCCGGGCAACCGGCAGCCGGTGCTCCCGTTGCCGCCGTTCCGGTCGTTGCGGCGGCAGCGCCGCTGGCGGCGCCGAAGTCCGACATCATCAAAAACGAGCAGGTCCGTGTGGCCCCGGCCGGCGATTTCATCAAGCCCAAGGAAACGGAACAGGGCAACACCGGCGGCTGGCTGAGCAAGCGCCTGACCGGCGCCGCCAACCTGGTGGCCCTGGGCGCCACCCTGCCCGACGGCAGCCGGGAGGTGTTCCTGGCCGAGGAGCGCCGCCTCTCCTACTACCGCCAGGCCGGGGAGATGAAACTGGTGGCCGACACGGAGTTCAGAAGCTCCGAGAAGATCCTCTCCCTGGATACCATCGACGGCAGCAAGGGCCTTGAAATCTATGTGACCATCATTCGCGGCGACGAGCTCGCCTCACAGGTCTGGCAGGTGCAGGGCGACAAACTGGTGAAACTGGCCGGAGACCTGCCCTGGTTCTTCCGCGCCTTCAGCCTGGCCGGCGGGCCGAAAAAACTCTACGTCCAGGCCATGGGCCGTGATGCGGACTATTTCGGCGACGTCTTCGAGGCGACCCGCTCCGGCAACGAAATTGCCCTGAAGAACCCGGTCAAGATGCCCCGTTTCGGCACCATCTACACCTTCAACCAGCTCCGCGACCAGGACGGCAAGACGCTCACGGCCGTCATCAACCCGGACGGCTACCTGGTCGTCTACGATCAGGAGCAGAAAGAGTTCTGGCGCAGCAACGACAAGTTCGGCGGCTCGGAACTGTACTTCCAGAAAGAGGACACCGGTGTCAATGCCCGCGTGTCCGGGGAAAAATACCGCTGGGTCTTCATGAACATGCGTATCCAGGCAACCGCCGGGGGCGCCATCCTGGTGGGCAAAAACGACGGGTTCTGGGTGCTGGGCAATGCCCGCTCCTACAAGAAGGGCACGGTCTACTGCTTCTCCTGGAACGGCTCGAGCCTGGACGAGAAGTGGCGTACCCGCGATACCCAGAACTACATGCCGGACTACTATTTCGACGAGGCCAAAAACGAGCTGTTTATCCTGCAGACCGTGCAGCGCTCCGGGATAACCACCCGCGGGGCTTCGTCCCTGGCCATCAAGAAGGTGGAATAACCCACCCCCGGCCCTCCCGACTCCGGACCGGAAAGCCGCACTCCCCTCTGGGCGGCTTCCCGGTCCGAATGCTTTGTACGCGCCGCAGCAGGGGTGTATGAGAACCAATTCTTCCAGGAACAGAGATTCATGACCATGTTATCACCCGACATTTCACTCCCCCGCGGCGTCAGCGACTTCCTGCCGGACGCCGCCGCCAAGATCGGCTTCATCGAAGCGAAGATCCGCCATGTCTTCGAGCTGTGGGGGTTCCGGCGCATCATCCCCCCCAAGCTGGAATACGAGGACGTGCTGACCATCGGCATGGGAGAGGAGCTGAAGGGCAAGACCTACCGCTTCGACGACCGGCAGACCGGGCGCCTCTTGGCGTTCCCGCCGGACATCACCCCCCAGATCGCCCGCATCGTGGCGACCCGCCTCTCCGGCTGGCCCCTGCCCCACCGCATCAGCTACAGCGGACGCGTGCTGCGCCAGACCGAGAGCCAGACCGGCCGCAGCCGGGAGCTCTTCCAGTCGGGGGTGGAACTGATCGGCCTCGACTCGCCCGAGGCGGATGCGGAAATGGTGACCATGGCGATCGAGGCCATGCAGAAACTCGGCTTCGACAACTTCAAGATCGATCTGGGGCAGGTGGAGTTCTGCCGCGGGATCATGGCCGCCTCCGGCCTGGAGGGCCAGCCGCTGCGGGAGTTGCAGGAGGCCATCGCGCGCAAGGATGCGTCGGCCGTGTCGCGGGTACTGGCCGCCAGCACGGTTTCGGATGCCTCCCGGCGCGAGATCGCGGCCCTGCCGCGCCTCTTCGGCGGCCGCGAGGTGCTGACCGAGGCCGAAAAGGTGGTGGTCAACCAGCGTTCCCGGGCGGCGCTGGCGAATCTGCGCCAGGTGCTGGACATCCTGGACATCCACGGGGTCGGCGACCACCTGACCATTGATCTGGGGGAAACGCGCGGCCTTGGCTACCATACCGGCATCACCTTCGAGGGGTTCGTCGGCGGCCTGGGCGAACCGGTCTGCAGCGGCGGCCGCTACGACAACCTGACGGCCCGCTACGGTTTCGCCGCCCCGGCCACCGGCTTCACCTTCAACGTGCTCAGCCTGCTCCAGGCCCTGGAGCGGCGGCCCGAGGTCGAGGCCAGCACCACCCGGGACTTCCTCTTGTTCAACCGCCGCGACGACCGGCGCGAGGTGCTCGAAGTCGCACGCCTCCTCCGCTCCCGCGGGTATACCGCCGCCCGGGACATCATCCGCCGGGACTATGAAGACTCGCTGGCCTATGCCAGGCGCATGAACATCCGCAGCATGCTGGTCATCGGGGACGAGGCGGGCGGCGATGCCTATACCGCCGTGCGGGTCCGCGACGGCAAACGATTCACCATCAGCAAAGAGATGATGCTGACCGAAAATCTTGTTACTTTTATTGAAGAGACAGACTGTTGAAACACTCAGGTTGTTCAAAAATAGTCGGATCGTCGCACCCGCTCGACAAGCCGTGAGGAGACCCTCACCCGGCCTTTGGCCACCCTCTCCCAAAGGGAGAAGGATAGGATGAGGGGACGCTACGCCGCACGAAAGGGCTTTCGAGGATGGCGGCGAGACGGCTGTTTTTCAACAACCTTCACAGGGAGACCACGAGACATGGCAAACGTTGTAGTTGTAGGCGCCCAATGGGGCGATGAGGGCAAGGGCAAGGTCGTCGATATCTACACGGAGCACGCCGATGACATCGTGCGCTATCAGGGGGGCAACAACGCCGGCCACACCCTGGTGGTGGGGAACGAAAAGGTCGTCCTGCACCTGATCCCTTCGGGCATACTCCACGAGGGCAAGCGCTGCATCATCGGCAACGGGGTGGTGCTGGACCCGGAGGTGTTCATCCGGGAGATCACCAAACTGAAAGAGACCGGCCGGATCAGCGACGATTCCTGCCTGCTGCTCTCCGAATCGCTGCACATCATCATGCCCTACCACAAACAGATCGACATCGCCCGCGAAGCCAAGAGCGGCGACCGGAAGATCGGCACCACCGGACGGGGCATCGGCCCCTGCTACGAGGACAAGATCGGCCGGCGCGGCATCCGCCTGATGGACCTGCTTGACCGGGAGATCTTCACCCGCAAGCTCAAGGAGGTGCTGGCCGAAAAGAACTTCATCCTGGAAAAGCTGCTGGGTGAGGCGCCCTGCGATTTCGACGCGACCCTGGCCGAGTACAGCGGCTACGCCGAGGTGCTGAAGAAGTACGTCGCCGACACCTCGCTCATCCTCAGCAAAGACCTGAAGGCCGGCAAGAAGGCGCTCTTCGAAGGGGCGCAGGGGACGCTTCTGGACGTGGACCACGGCACCTATCCCTACGTCACCTCGTCATCCACCTGCGCCGGCGGCGCCTGCACCGGCTCCGGGGTCAGCCCGCGGGACATCCACGAGATCATCGGCATCTCCAAGGCCTACGTCACCCGCGTGGGCAGCGGCCCCTTCCCGACCGAACTGCTGGACGCCACCGGCGAGCAGTTGCGCCAGGTGGGGGGGGAATTCGGCGCCACCACCGGCCGGCCGCGGCGGTGCGGCTGGTTCGACGCCATGGTGGTGCGGTATGCCGTGCGGGTCAACGGCCTGACCGGCATCGCCCTGACCAAGCTGGACGTGCTCTCCGATTTCGACACCATCAAGATCTGCACCGGCTACACCTGCGACGGCAAGTCCCTGGAGACCCTGCCGGCCAGCCTGGAGCTCTTCGAGAAGTGCCAGCCGGTCTACGAGGAATTGCCCGGCTGGAAGAGCGACATTACCGGGGCCCAGACCTATATGGACCTGCCGCAGCAGGCCCGCGACTACGTCAAGCGCCTGGAAGAGCTGGCCGGCTGCCCGATCGTGCTGGTTTCGGTCGGCCCGCGCCGCGACCAGACCATCACCCTGCGCAACCCGTTCCAGTAACCGGTCTTTGACCAAGCAAAAGCCCCCGGAGTTTGAATGCTTCGGGGGCTTTTTTTTATCTCTCCGCCAATCGGGAGGATTGGAGCTGAAAGCTTTCACCACGGAGGACACGGAGGTGCACGGAGGAAAAGCACCAAAGCTCACGTCATCTTGCTTGGACCTCGCAGGTGCCGCTTCCGCTACCAGATGTAGTCCTTGGCGATCTCCCGCTTGTCGTGGCCGAACAGCAGGTGCAGCACCCTGATCCGCTTCAGGGCGGGGGGCGACAGGCTCCCCAGGGGGATAAAGACGATCTTCTTCCCCATGCCGGCCGCGATGCGCTTGAAGATGCTGCGCGGCGGGCGGGCCGCCGCATAGACCACATGAGTGTCCGGCGAATAATCCAGGGCGGCCATGAGCAGGATCTCGGCCTTGGTCCCCCACCCCCGGTAGGCGGGGTCCTGCCACACATCCCGCATCCGGCGCGGCGGATATGAAAGCAGCAGGCCGCCGTACTCGCAGCGGCAGATCCCCGGCCCGCTCACGTTGTCGCCCGGCTCGGTGGCGTAGAAGGCCATGTCCGACTCCTGCTCGTGCTCTCCCAGCCAGGTCATGGCAAAGGGGTAGCGGTTGCGGCGGTCCTCGTCGAAGATGACCACCACGCTCCCCACGCCCCCTTTGATCCGCAGCCGCTCCCGCACATAGATGCGGCCGTCGTGGGGCCGATTGCGGATCGTCTCGCGCAGGTCGATGCCGTCCAGCAATGACGTGCTCAGGGGTTCCACCCGGCTCTGCTCCTCGGAGAGCTGCCGCAGCCCCGTGCGCTTCAGCAGCTTGCCGTAATTTTCGATGACGATGTCCTCGGGCGGCCAGGAGCAGATCGAACCGTCGTCGAATCCCGCCAGCCATTCGCCCGGCCGCTGCTCCCGCTTCCGGTTGAGGAAGCGCAGACCGGAGCGCCCCTTGGCCGACGACGTGCGGGGACGAAAGCGGATCGTGCGGCTGTGGTCCCACAGATCCTCGACCCGCAGGCGCACCACCGGGATCTCCGCCTCCTCCCGCTGCCAGGGATAACACCCGGCCAAGCGCCAGAAGGCGTAGGCGAAGTTGTCGTCCACACACCCCCGGGCAGCGGTCAGAAGCTGGAAGAGGTCGGGGAGCAACCGCCCCGAAAGGGCGGCATAGTTGCGGCAGAAACGGAAGAAGGCCCGTTTCTGCCAGTAGTGGATATGCTCCCCCGTTTCCTGCCGGTAGTGCCGGGCGGCCTGTTCGAACAGGCGCAGATGGATGCGCTGCCGGTCCGGCATCTCGGTGCCCGCCCCCACCTTGCGCGCGCTGTTTTCCATGGCTGCCCGCATGATCTCCCGCTCGGGGAGGGCCCGTTTCCCCCCCGCGATCAACTCCAGGGCGTTGAAACGCCGCCGCAGGGAGGGCGTCGCGTCCTCCGGCTCCGGCGGCAGGCCGTTGCGCCGCATCTCGTAGACGGCCGAGGCAAAGGGGAACTCGCCCATGACCTCGCCGCAGGAGTCGGGATGGAGGCTGGAGATGCGGACGCCGTCGCGGCGCACCCTGCCCAGCGGTTCGCTGCGCGGCTGCCCGTAGAACTCCCTGATCCGCCCCACATGGGCCATCCCCCCCACGAACAGGATGCGCTCGTGGCGCTGTGCCAACTGCTGCAGCCGGAAGGCCATCCCCTGTTCCCGGCGCAGGTCCTGGCGGCACGGCGCCGTCCCCGCCGTGGCGCGGCAGTATTCCCGGTAATAGTCGGCAAGGCCGATGCGCTGAACCGCATAGGAATCGGGCAGGGATTCCGGCACCGCCGGGTAATCGTCCAGGTCCACGTCCACCAGGTGGAGCGGGATCGCCTGCTCCAGGGCGCAGCGGGCGGCCTCCGCCAGAGGGTCGGCCGGCTCCACCAGCAGGTGGATGGTGTGGTGCGCGGTACTGCCGGAGGAGGGTGGAGAAGAACGGGGGATGGTGTCGTAGGAAACGACCGAGACCTGGGGCAGGCGGCGCACCGCCTGGAGGAAGCGCTCCTCCAGAGTGGCGGGCAACTCGACGGCGATGCAGTCGGGCCTGACCTCGAGGACGGCCTGGCGCACCAGATGGGCGAACTCCAGACGGTAATGCAGGATGGGCAGGGCGTGGACGGGGCCGAAGATTTCCAGGTGGAGACGGCTGGGCATAGGTCAGGACTCTCTTACCTGAAACCGTGACGCCGGAATGCCGCAGTGTCCGGAGGGCCGGGGCCTGCCCGCCGCCCAACCGCCTCAAACCACTCACTTCATCGGTCCTCCGCCGGCTTGATGGCATCTTCTCAAGGGCAAGGGCAGAGGCCTTTCGGACCAACGAAGGCATGGAGGCGTCACGGTTTCAGGTTTTATTTCAGATATTCCAGCGCCTCGTCCCCCAGCACCCGCTCCACGGCCAGGGGGAGCAGTTCGGCGGCCTCCGTGCCCTGCATGCGCATCATCTTGAGGGCGTAGCGGGCGATGTTGATGCCGTCCCGCACGGAATACGCTTCATCGGCGGCATGGGCGCGCTGCAGGAAGTCCACCACGTACTGCAGGATCCGGCCGCTGCTGAAGGGGAGGTTCTCCCTGAGGATGAGCAACTCCTCGTCGGCCGCCGGGAAGTCGATGTAGATCTGGGGCTGGAGCCGGGAGTGGATGTATTCCGGCACCTCGAAGGTCGAGGCGTCTTCGTTCATGGTGACCACGATGCGGAAATCCCGGGCCGCCGGGATGCGCAGGCCGGTGACGATGGATTCCACGTAGCGGCGGTCGTCCAACAGCGGCGCCAGGGAGGCCCAGGCCTTCTCGCTCATGCGGTTCCCCTCGTCCAGGATCAGCACCCCTCCGGCGAGCATGGCCGAGACCAGCGACGACGCGGCGTACTGGATCTTCCCGTCCGGGCTGATCACCGGCGAGATGATCAGGTCTTCGGGCCGGGTGTCCATGGTGGCCTGGTAGAGGTAGACCGGCCGCCCCAAATGCCGGGCCGCGGCATAGGCCAGGGTGGTCTTTCCCACCCCCGGCCGCCCCACCAGGCGGGGATTGAAGGGGATGTCCCGCTCGTCGATCACCATCCAGGCGGCCAAGAGCTGGGTGAGCAACTCTTCCTGCCCCACCCATTTCAGGGCCAGGCTCACCGGCGCGGCCAGGTTCAGGGCAATACCGTCGATCATGGTCTGCTTCATCGGTCTCTCTCCTCACTCACAGCCGCGGCAACCCGTCCAGGATGGTCGGGGGATGGGGCGGGCAGCCGGGGATGGTGAGATCCGCCGGCAGAAATGTATCGACGCCGTCGTGCCCGTGCAACGGGCCGCCGGTTCAGCGGGGCCGCGTGCCGTCCGGTGTTTGTGCCGTACGCGCCCGGGCGCCGCCTCGGGCAGCCGCACCCTTTTCGCTGTCCCGTTTCGCCGGGATTCCCGCGCCGGTCTTCGCTGTCGGTTCCGATAGCTGTTGAAACAGCTGGCTGCGGTAGCCGGCATGGGCGGCCAGAGCGGTGCACGCCGCCAGCTCCCGGTCGGCCGCGGCCAACCATGCCGCGACGGTGCGGCCGGCCGGCCGTTTCAACGCCAGCGCCGCCAGAGCGGACACGCTGAGCCAGACGGCCAACTCCTCGAAGCGCTCCTTGTTGAACCACTCGGTGCCCCCGCTTTCGTGGACCAGCATGAAATCGCGGCAGGCCGGGAAGGAAAAGGCCCGCGCCATGGTTGTTCCCGGCACCCCGCCCTGGTCGCCGCCCTCCGGGGCGCTCCATGCCAGCAGAGCCCGGAGAAGCTGCACGGCCCGTTGCGAGGCGTCCCGGTCCGCAGCCCCCTCAAGCACGCGGCGCAGGGTGCAGTCGAGCCCGAACTGATCGAGGCATGCCGCGCCGTCAGACCTCAGGAGCAGCCACCCCAGCAGCACCCGGGCGCCCACCGGGGCGTCCAGCAGTTCCACCAGCCGCGCATGCGCCGCCCGGGCGGCCTTGGCGGCGGGTTTCATCGCCCGAAAGGCCGCCATGAACCCGCGCCAGGCGGAGATCGTCTGCAGCGCGGCATCAGCCCCGCTCGTTCCTTCGGCCAGCTGGGCATGCAGGACCGCCAGGAAGCGCCGGGCGGCCCGGGCCTCGGCCGCTGGTGGCGCAACGGGGCTCTCCCCGGGGCGCAGCACGGCCCGGAAGGCCTCGTTCAGGGAGGCGTACCGCTGCTGTTTGCGTTCGTCCTCCAGGCTTTCCACGCCGCGGCCGCTGAGCGCCGCGCAGAGGTCCTGCCAGCTTCCTTCCCCATCATCGCGGATCTCGCGGAAATCCATGAAGACGTGGAACTGGTATTCGCCCAGCTCCACGTAGAGTCCCTTTTCCCGCAGCTCCCGGCCGTTGCGCACGTATTCCAGACCCCGGGTATGGTCGCGGAAGGCGTAGTAGAGGTGCTCGTCCCCCCTGATGCCGAGGGCTTCCCCCAGGGTCGTGCGGCGCAGCTCGGCGGCATCGCCGGCGGTCTTGACGGCGAACGCGGCGGAATCCTTGATCCATCCCGCGCAACCGGCGTAGCGGTTGTGGTACAGGACCAGCGCCCGCTGCTCGCCCGCCCGGTTCGAATAGGCGAAGACGTTCTCGTCCACCGCGTGGCCGGCGTAGAAATCGTACAGCACGAAGTTCTCCGCGCCGGAGAAGAGCCAGCGCCGGCGCAGCAGCGGGAAGATCCACATCTCGTGGCCGCGCACCAGCCCCTCGTCAACCGCCTCGTCCCAGTAGGCCCGCTTGTACTCCATGCCGTACTTTTCGTGGAAGCCTTCGATCTGGCCATGGCCGAGCATGGGCAACCCCGGCATGGTGGCCAGCAGCACGCAGGCGCCGAAGTATTTGCCCTGGCTCCCGAATTGCTCCACAGCGGTCTTCTCGTCCGGGTTGTTCATGAAGTTGACGAAACGCTTGAGCACCTCGGGGTTGAACTCCAGGACATTCTTGATGGTCTGGCGGTACTTGGCGTTCTCCTCCATCTTGAGCATGTTCATGAAGGCGCTGTTGTAGACCCGGTGCATGCCCAGGGTCCGCACGAAATAGCCTTCCATCAGCCAGAAGGCCTCGGCCAGAAGCAGGGTGCCGGGCGCTTCGGCCGCCACCCGGTCCACCACCTCGCGCCAGAACTCCACCGGGAAGAGGGCATCGAACTCCTCCCGGCTCATGCCCTGCCCGGCCCGGGACGGGATGCCGCCCCCCAGGCCGCGGATCGGGAACCAGAGGCGCTGGTAGTGCTTCTTGGCCAGGGTCATGGCGGCGTCGAAGCGGATGATCGGGAAATTGCGCGCCACGTGCAGGATGGTCCGGATGACCGCCTCCCGCACCTCGGGGATCAGGTAGTTGAGCTGGGCCGTGTCGTTCCAGGGGATGCTGGTGCCGTCGTTGCCGTGGTAGATATAGCGGATGCGGCCGGTGGCGCGCTCGATCAGCCGGAAGACCACGGCGGCCTCGGTCCTGGTCCAGTAACCGTCCTCGAGCTGGATGCAGGCGTCGCCCGACAGGGACAGGTCCTCGCCGGTGAAGGTATAGGTGGGGAACGGGGGATAGTCGGTCTGGACGAACCAGTCCGGATGCTGGACGACCCAGCGGGAATAGATGCCGGTGTGGTTGGGGACCATGTCGCTGGCCAGGCGGATGCCCCGCCGGCCGGCCCGCTCCCGCAGGCTGCCCAGCGCCTCCCAGCCCCCCAGGTCCGCGGCGATCTCGTAGTCGTACAGGGAATAGGCCGAGGCGATGGCATCGGGGTTGCCGCTCAACTGTTTGATGCGCTGGGAGGCCGGCGAACGTTCCCACACCCCGATCAGCCAGAGCCCGGTGATGCCGGCGGCCGCAAGCCGGTCCAGCTCCCCGTCCGGCACCTGGTCCAGGCGGGCGATGGGCCAGCCGTACCGTTTGGAGAGCTGATCGAGCCAGACATAGACCATCTTGGCGATCAGCACCACGTTGGACATCCAGTCCGCATCCGGCGAGAACCGTTCGTACTCGGGGTAATCATAGCCGCCGAAGACCGACCCGCCCCCCGCCTGGCCGTGTTCCGCCCCCCCCGGCCGAACTCCAGGACCGGCGGCGGTCCCGGCTCTCCGCCACCGCCGCCCCATTCCCGCTCCTCTTCCGCCAGGATATCGAAGGCGATGGCCACCTCTTCCAGCAGGTCCGGCGGCAGCAGCGTGACCCAGCGGCTGCGGATAAAACCCAGTTGATCGGCAAGCGAGGTGGGGGCCGAACCGATGGGCGCCCACAACGCCTCGCCCAGGGTGCAATCCAGTTCATCGAGAAGCGGCCCCCGCTTCAGGGCGGCATGCATGGCGGCGGTCATGGCCGGGTAGGGCGTTCCCTGGGCCAGGGCCCGGTCGTCCAGGATCGGGCGGAAGCTGTCGAGGGCCGGGTTCTGCGCCGCCAGGCTGAGCAGCAGCATCTCCCGCAGGACCAGCCTGCGCCCCCGGTCGCCGGCGGCCTCAAGCCATTGGTCGCTCTGCTGCACCCCCTGCAGGACGCCGTCCGGCGGAAAGAACGCCACGAAACGCTCCAGGGTGGCACGCGTTTGCGCCCCGGCGGGATCGTATCCCCCGCGTTGCAGGGCATCCGCCATCACCCCCGGCGTGGCACGCTCCCCGAAGACATCGATGACATGGCGGTAGACCTTGAGCAGCGTGGCGTACAGGAGGAGCTGGCCGGTATGGACCGGAGGCGCGTCGGGGGTCTTGCCGCGATTCAGCCGTAAGGCCAGTTGGCGGTAGAACATGACGCCGGGGATGCCGCGGGCAGCGATGAGTTGGGAAAGCGCTCCCAGGTCGAGGTCGCGCCACTGGCGGGCGGCTATCTGGATGGTGCGGGGAAAATAGGCTCGTGCGCTGCTCAGTTCAGTCATATCTATGTCCAGCCGTGGGTGTTAGGAGGCTAGTAATAATAAGTTGAACAGAATTGCGCTCAGATTTTGGTCAGATTTGGCTGTAGCGATTGGACAAAACCGTAGGCGTAGCAGGGCTGCGTCGAGGATTTTGTGATTGAGCTGCGGTCAAAGATGGCCGGAAGATGAGATGCAAGATGTTCATGTTATTGTTGCCAGCCTCCTTAGGGTTACAGCGGCGGGAACGCCGGAGCGGGACTCCCCGCGATCCGCCGAACCGATGAACGCACCATGGGTGCTATTGTTTTTTCTTGGCCTTGCCCTTTTCCGCTTTTGTGGATTTGCCGCTCTTGGACGCTTTTGTCTTCTTGGCCTTTTTGGCCTTGCTCTTCTTGCTCTTGCTGCCGATCTTGCTGCTGATCTTCCGCGGTTCCGGGCTGAACTCGTCACGGATATTGTTCAGCAGCACCGAGGCCTCCTCAAGGGAGGGGTCGGCCTTCTTGGCCGCTTCGAGCGTCTCTTTCGCCTCGGTAAGCCGGCCGGTCTTCAGGTAGAGGCGTCCCAGGGCGTTGAGGGAACGGGCATGGTCCGGCTTCAGCGCCAGGGCCTTTTTATAGCTGGCAATGGCGTTTTCGTAATCCTTCTTGAAATCGTAGATCAGGCCCAGCTTGTAGTGGTTGTTGGGATCATCGGGGAAGATTTCCGCCGTGCCCTTGAGCAGTTCGGTAATCTCGTCGTAGCGTTTGTCCTTGACGTAGAGCGACACCAGGGCGTTGCGGGTCTCCACATCGTCTTTCTGCTGCACCAGCACCCGCCTGTAATGGTCGATGGCCTTGTCGTTCAAGCCTTTGGCCTTGTAGAGGGCGGCGATCTCCCGATTCGCGTCCGCGTTGTCGGGCGACTGCTTCAGCACCGCCAGATACCCCTCGATGGCCAGGTTCGTTTCCTTGGTGCGGGCGAAGAGCCGCGCCAGCTTGAGCTGGATATCGGGGCTGTTTGGCCTGAGCTTGAGGAATTCGCCGTACTGCTCCACCGCCTGGGCGTTGCTCCCGCGGTTCAGGTAGATGTCGGCCAGGCGCAGCCTGGCGTCGGCGTTCTGGGGCTTGACCTGAACCGCCTGCTTGTAGGCGACCACCGCCTCGTCCAGCAGGTCCTGCTTCTCGTAGAGAATCCCCAGGTTGAGGTACACGTCGCTGCTGGTGCTGTTGCGGTAGGCCGCTTCCTTATAGGCCGCAATGGCCTCGTTGTCCATCCCCGCGGAACGGTACAGGTTGCCGAGTTCCTCGTACGCCGCCACGCCATCGGGCTGATCCTTGATGGTTGCCTTCAACCGTGCGATCGCCTTGTCCAGCTCCGCCCGGGATTGCGGTTCGGCAGCCGGCCTGGCGACCGGTGCGGCAGCCGGCTTGGCCGCGGCGGGCGCCGGGGCAGCGGGCGGAGGCGTGACAACGGCCGCTGCGGACGCAGCCGGCTTGCCTTTGCCCCCCAGGAATTTTTCATACTCGGCCTGTTTTTTATCGCCCTTCTTCGCGTAAATATCGGCCATCATCAGATGGATTTCGCGGTTTTGCGGGCTGGACAACGCGCCTTTTTTGAGTTGGTCCAGCGCCTTGTTCAGGTCGTTGCGCTCCAGGTGGATGGCGGCGATGCCCAGATGGGCCTTTTCGGAATTCGGATCGGCCGTGAGCGCCCGCCGGTACTCCTCCAGCGCCTTGCCCTGCTGACCCATGGCGACGTACACCTCCGCCAGGCCGGTAAACACGCTGGCGTCCGAGGTCAGTTCGCGCCCCGCTTCATTGAAATGATAGATGGCCAGGGGGTAGACCTTGCGCTCCGCCAGGATCATGGCCATGGCCTTATGGTACTTGGGGTTGGAAACCGTCGCCAGGCCGCGGGCCAACTCCACCGAGGCCTCGTCGTTCATCCCCTTCTGGGCGTACAAAAGCCCCAGGTTGCCGCTTGCCAGGGGAAAAGACCGCTCCAGTTGCAGCGCCTTGCGATACTCGGCAATCGCTCCGTCCAGATTGCCGACCCGCTCGAACTGGAGGGCGGTGACGTAATGGCCGGCTGCGCCGTCGGGGCAGATGGAGAGGATCTCCGCCTCGGCCTGGCGCACCTGGGCCTCATCGCGAAGCGCCCCCAGCTGCCCGGCGAGTTCCAGGGCCTTGGGGCATTTGTCGGCCCCGAACCCCCACGTGAAACCGGTCAGCATGAGCACCGCGCAGGGCAGGGCAAGATAGGTGCGAATCATTGGCATGTTCTTGAATTGTCCTTGGCAAGATCGAGTTTTGGGAGCGGATTATACATGGCGCCTGTTCAAAATTCAATTATTTAGGCAAATATCTTTGATTATTTACATTTTCATGCAATAATCCCCTCGGGTGAAACCCGCCGGCCGCCACGTCAGCATGCCGGTATGCCGCAAGGAGCAGAGAAATGAATCACGAGCTTGAAACGCTGATCATGAATGCCGGCGACCTGCCCACCATCCCGGTAGTTGCGACCAAGGTCATGCAGCTTGTGGGCAGCGAAACCACAACGTCGGAAGCGCTGGCCAAAATCGTGGCGTCCGATCCGGCCATTACCGCCCGGGTCCTGAAGATATCCAACTCCTCCTTTTACGGCTGCCAGCGCCAGATCCAGACCCTGTCCCACGCCATCATGATCCTGGGCTTCAGCACCCTGAAAAGCCTCGTGGTGGCGGCCTCGGTCAAACAGGTGTACAAACCCTACGGCCTGACCGAGAAGATGCTGTGGGAGCACTCCTTCGGCGCCGCCCTGGCCGCCCGCATCATCGCCGGCGCAACCCGGCTGGCGAATGAGGAGGAGGCCTTCCTGGGGGGGCTGTTCCACGATATCGGCAAGATCATCATGAACACCATGGACAGCCAGCAGTTTCAGGCCGTCATGCAGAAATGCTATAACGACAGGATCTCGTTCCTTGAGGCCGAGCGGCAGGTCTATCCCTACAGCCATGCCGACGTGGGGGCGCTGGTCATCAAGAAATGGAACTTCCCCACGATCCTCATGCAGGCGGTCCAGAACCACCACACCTTCGACTTCGCCGCCGACGAGGACCCCTATCAAATGCGCCTGACCTGCGTCGTCGGCCTGGCGAACCTCTTCTGCCACAGGGTCGGGGCCGGCATGCGGGAACCGGAGGAGTTTCCTCTCCACGAGACGCCGCCCGCCATCATTCTCAACATCGACGAGGAAGAGATGAATTTCCTCCTGGAGACCTTCGTGGAATCCTTCAACCGGGACAAGGTCTTCTTCAGCTAGAGGGGGGAAGATTCAGGAGCCGCTCCCGCCCCTTTCCTCCAGCGCCTTTTCACTGGCCTCCCGTGAAATATCCACACGGTCGTCTTCCGGCCCTTTCCGGCGGCCCGCCCCCTTTTCCCGCTTGAAGACGGCGCCCTCCCGGGAGCTGTTCCTGCCGACATCCTTGACCCCGCCGATGCCCCTGACCGAATCCGTCATATCCCCTCCCGCGCCGCCGACCACGATGAAAAATTGATTTTTTTCATCTGAAATAGTATCGTTATACTTGATGTGATGTCACAATAGCCGATGAGTATTCTTCAGACCCGCAACCCAAGGAGCGCCACGATGGCGCCGAGCATGCCGAATACGCCGCAAGGATGTCTATGATCCGTACAATCCTCACCTATCCCGACCCCGAACTCAAAAAGAAGTCGGCACCCGTTACCGTTATCAACGATTCCGTCCAGCAACTGGTCAAGGACATGGCAGAAACCATGTACGACGCGCCGGGGGTCGGCCTGGCCGCCCCGCAGATCGGCGTGCACCAGCGCATCGTGGTAATCGACGTCTCCGCCAAGGGCGAGCCGCCGGCATTGATTGTAGCAATCAACCCGGTCATTGTCCACGCCGAGGGGGAGGCCTACGAAGAGGAGGGGTGCCTTTCCGTCCCGGGGTACGCCGCCAATGTCCGCCGCCATGCCAGCGTCGTGGTCAAGGGGCTGGACCTGGCCGGAAACGAAACGACCTGGCGGGCGGAAGACCTGCTGGCCATCGCCTTCCAGCACGAGATCGACCACCTGGACGGGATTCTCTTTGTCGATCACCTTTCGCCGCTCAAGCGCGACCTGTTCCAGCGCAAGTTCCGCAAGGCCGCCGAAGAGAAAAGGGGCGGAAAATGACCGGCTGGCGGATTATTTTCATGGGGACCCCCGAATTTGCGTGCCCCACGCTCCAGGTACTCATAGACCGCGGGGAAAACCTGGTGGCGGTGGTCACCCAGCCGGACCGTCCCAAGGGGCGCGGCCAGAAGCTGATGCCGCCGCCGGTGAAGGAGCTGGCGCTCGGCCACGGCATCCCGGTGCACCAGCCCCTCAAGGTGCGCGACCCGGCCTTTATCGAAGAGATTCTTAGGCTCGAACCGGACGTGATCGTGGTGGTGGCCTTCGGACAGATCCTCCCCAAGGCGCTCCTGGAAATCCCTCCCTATGGCTGCATCAACGTCCACGCCTCGCTCCTGCCCCGCTACCGCGGGGCTGCGCCCCTCAACTGGTGCATCGTCAATGGCGAGAGCGAAACCGGCGTCACGACCATGCTCATGGATGCCGGCCTGGACACCGGCCCCATGCTGCTCAGCCGCTCCACCCCCATCGACGGGGACGAGAATATCGTTGCCCTCCACGACCGCATGGCCGCCATGGGCGCCCATCTGCTGGCCGAAACCCTGGATGGGCTCAAGTCCGGTTCCGTGGCACCCCGGGAACAGGACAACGCCCTCTCCTGCTACGCCCCCCTGCTGAAGAAGGAGGACGGCCTGATCGACTGGTCCCGCGACGCCCGCGCCATCCACGACCAGGTGCGGGGCCTGTGCGTCTGGCCCGGCGCCTACACCTTCATGGACGGCCAGGTGCTCAAGATCTTCCGCACCCGGACCGGCAGCGGCAGCGGCCAGCCCGGCACGGTCCTGCGGGCGGACAAGGGGGCGTTCGAAATCGCCTGCCTGACCGGGAGCATCATCATCGAGGAATTGCAGACGGCGGGGAAGAAGCGCCTGGATGCGGCCAGCTTCCTGGCCGGCTATCCGGTTGCGGCAGGCTCCCTGCTCGGGATCGACGGCAACGGCGAGGGGGCAGCGCAATGACCGGCACCAAAGAGACCGCCACCCCGCCCCGCAAACGCCTGTTCATCTCGCTGATGGGCTTCACCTGCCTGATCGTGGTCGGCCTGATCTTTCTCGCCTGGTGGGTTCCCAATCGCGGCCTGGCCAATATCCACCCCCAATTGCCCCACATCGTCGGCATCGTCGTGGCGGTGCTCTCGGGCGTGGCCATCCTGGGGACCGGTCTTTTGGTGCTGACCACCGCCCTGGGCAAGGACATCTTTTTCACCCGCTTCATGCGCCTGGTGGTCATCAAGTTCCTCCTGCCCATGATCGAACTGGTCGGCCGCGGGCTGGGACTCGACAAGGACAGCATCCGCCAGTCCTTCATCGCCATGAACAACAGCCTGGTCATCTCCCAGCGCCAGAAGGTCAGGCCCGACCGCATCCTGGTGCTGCTCCCCCACTGCATCCAGCTGTTCGACTGCGAGATCAAGGTCACCGGGGACATCGGGAAATGCGTGCAGTGCGGCCGCTGCGACATCAAAGGCCTGGTGGGCATCGGCAGGAAGTACCATGTGGACATATCCGTGGCCACCGGCGGCACCCTGGCCCGCAAGGTGATCGTGGAGAAACGCCCGAAACTGGTGCTGGCCGTGGCATGCGAACGCGACCTCACCTCCGGCATCAAGGACTGCTACCCCTTGCCGGTCATCGGCATCCTCAACGACCGCCCCTTCGGCCCCTGTTTCAACACCACCGTGGACACCGCCAAGATCGACGCGGCCCTGAGCCAGGTGATCCTCATGGAAGAGCCGGCTTCACCAAACGCCTGATACAACAAAACAGCGAAGGGCGGGGTTCTCCCGCCCTTCGCTGTTTGTTATTCCTTTTCAATCTCCGCCAGCATATCCAGGGCAAAATTCTTGGCCCTGCCGCCGGGGGCGATGGCGCCGTAGGCGATCGCCTCACGGAGCTCCGCATCCGTGGCGCCATAGGACTTCGCGGCCGCGAAGTGTTTCTTCAGTCAGGTGGGGCACCCCACGGCGATGGCGCACCCCACGCGGATCAATTCGCGCGTGCGGCCGTCCAGCACCTCTTCGTACTCATAGTCAAGGAACTTCTTGCGGATGTTCATGGCTCCCTCCTTTCCCCGTCACGCCAACTCCCCGAGAATCCGGGCGTAGCAGTCCCGGATTCTGCCGGTGATCTCCTCGTAATCGCTGATCAGCGCCACGCCCGGATGTTTCAGGGCAGGATCGTAGCCCAGGCGCCGGGCCAGCTTGTTCAGGTAGTTTTTCGATCCCGCCAGATCATTCACCGAATAGTCGTGGATGATGCGCAGGCGGTTTTCCAGCTTGCGCAGGAAGGTGAAGCCGGAGAGCAGCACCTCGGCGCCGTTTTCCGGCACAAGACCGAGCCCCCCGATCTCCTTGAGGGCCACGAAGGTGCTGGTGGTGCGTAGTTCGGGATACCGGCACCCGTACTTGAGCTGCAGATACTGGGTGACGAATTCCACATCCACGATGCCGCCCCGGCCGGTCTTGATATTGTAGCTGCCGTCCCTCTCCCGCGCCAACTCGTTCTCCATGCGCATCCGCAGCCGGTGGATCTCCCGGCGCCCCTCGTCGTCGATGGAGGTCCCGTAGACCGTATGGCGGATCACGTCGTGCAACTGGGACCCGAGGTTCTCGTTCCCCAGCACCACCCGCGCCTTGGTGAGCGCCTGGCGCTCCCAGATCTGCGCCTCCTTGCGGTGATACTCCAGGAACGAGTCCAGGGAGGTGACCAGCGGCCCGGCATTGCCCGACGGCCGCAGGCGGGTGTCGATCTTGTACACGTACCCCTCGCGGGTCTGCATGCTCAGGATCGAAATGATCTTTTGGGCGAGCTTGGCGAAGTATTCGTGGTTGGAGATCTGTTTCTCGCCGTTGGTGGTACCCTGTCGGTCATAGACGAAGATGATGTCCAGGTCCGAATGGTAGTTGAGATCGCCCCCCCCCAGCTTGCCCATGGCGACCACCGCCAGGGAGGCCTCGGCATCGTTGTCCTCGAAGCGGAACATGGGGCGGCCGAAACGTTTCAGGTCCTGCACCGCCAGGCGGTAGGCCGCCGCCAGGCAGGCCTCTCCCAGCAGGGTCAGCTGGGCGGTGGCCTCTCCCTGACCCAGCTTGCCGTGGATGTCGTTCAGGCCGATGCGCAGGAACTCCTCGTTGCGGTACCGGCGCAGCACGTCCAGTTGTTCCTCGAAATAGTCGGACCGCTCCAGCAGGCCCACCAGTTCCCGGTCCATCATCTCCCGGGGCTTGAGCGTGGAGGCGTAGCTGCGGGCCACCATGCTGTCCAGGAGTTCCGGGTGGTTGATCAGGATCTTGGAGAGGAATTCGGACATGCCGAACAGGGACACCAGCAGCTTGAGCGTCTCGCGGTTTTCGGCCAGCAGGGCATAGTAGGAGGAACGGGTGCCGATGGCCGCCAGAAAACGCTCCAGGTTGGCCAGGGCCATGTCCGGGTCGGGCGACAGGAAGATCTCCTGCAACAGCGGGGGAGCGATCTTTTCCAGGGTGCGGCGGCCCCGCTCGGTGAGATTGCCGCTCTCGGGACCGCGCCGCAGCGCCTGGAGGTTCCCGTAGGCGCGCTCCACATCTTCGAAGCGGCGTTCGGCCAGCATATCCTTGACCAGGTCGGGATCGGCCTTGGCATCGAGGAAGAGGAGCACCTGGGGGTCCACATCCAGCTTGAGCTTCTCGTCGCGGGAATGGAACAGGTTGCCGTAGATGGCGGAGACATTGCCGCGATGCCGCTCCAGCACCTCCAGAAAGCGTTCCGGGCCGTCGGGGCGCAGGAAACCGCAGCGCCGGGCCAGGGCGCACAGCTCCTCCTCCCTGGCGGGGAGGTTGTGGGTCTGACGTTCCTGGACCACCTGGATGCGGTGCTCCACCGTGCGGAGGAAGCGGTAGGCATCGGAGAGCCTGCGGTGGTCGGCGTCCGTAATCAGCCGCGCCGCCAGCAGGGTATCCAGCGCCCTGAGGGAATTGCGCTCCCGCAGATTGGGGTTCTTGCCGGCATAGACCAGCTGCAGGGCCTGGATGAAGAATTCCACCTCCCGTATCCCCCCGCGCCCCAGCTTGAGGTTGGCCTCCCCCTCCATGGAACGGGCCAGGGAGGCATCGATCTTCTGCTTCATGTTCTTCATATCCTCGATCAGGTTGTAATCGAGATATTTGCGGTAGACGAACGGCTGGAGCATCTTCAGCAACTGGTTGCCCAGCTCCAGGGAGCCGGCCACCGGCCGCGCCTTGAGCATGGCGGTACGCTCCCACGACTGGCCCCAGGACTCGTAGTAGATCTCGGCCGAGCGCAGGGAAACCGCCATGTCGCCCGCTTTCCCCTCCGGCCGCAGCCCCACGTCCACCCGGAAGACAAAACCGTCCTCGGTCACCAGGGAGAGCGCCTTGCTGATCATCTCCCCCAATTTGTTGAAAAAGGTGTGCAGGGAGACGACCCCCTTCCGCCCGCCGGAGCCGTTCTCCAGGCCGCTGGTCTCCCCCCGGTCCGATTCGTAGAAGTAGATGATGTCGATGTCCGAGGAGAAGTTCAGTTCATTCCCCCCCAGCTTGCCCATGCCGATCACGGTCATTTCCGCCTCGCGGGGGCCGTCGTCGCTTTCCATCAGGGGGACGCCGTATTCCCGGATCAGGCAGCGGCGGCAGACCTCGTAGGCTACCTGCAGCGCCGCGGCCGCCAGGCTGGAAAGCTCGCCGGTCACCTCCTCCAGGGAGGCGAGGCCGTTCAGGTCGCGGGCGGCGATGCGCAGGATCTCGGCCCGCTTGAAGCAGCGCAGCACCCTGAGCAGTTCCGTGAAATCGGTCCCCTCGTCCACCCGGGAGCGGAGGGCGGCCAGCATCTCCCCGTCCCTGCGGGCACGATCGATGGCATTCTCCAGAAACAGCCAGCGGAATACGGCGGGGGTCTTGTAGATCAGATTGACCAGGAACGGGGAGGAGCCGCACACCTGGATGAACTGCCCCAGGCGCTTCCTGCGCCGGGCGACCTCGGCCAGATCTTCGGGGGCGATGACGCCGGTCAGGCGCTCGAAGGCGTTGAGCGCCATATCGGGCAGGGGGGTGAGGAGCGAGCCGACGATGATGCGGTGCAGCGAAGCGACGGAGAAGTGCGACCCGGTCAGGATGGCGTTCTGCGCCGAACGCTCGCCGTGGAGATAGCCGTGGGACTCCAGGAAGGCGGCCAGGGCGCGGGCCCGGTCGCCAGGCTCGGCAAGGCCCATGATACGGCCGAACTCATGGGAGAAGCGTTCCACATGCATGGGTCAGATACCCGCGATCTTTCTGAGGCCGAAGAGGTAATCGCCGCTGACGATCCCCTTTTCGGTGATGATGGCGGTAATGTAGCGGGCCGGCGTCACGTCGAAGGCCGGGTTGCGCACGCCGACGCCGGCAGGCGCGATGGCGACGCCCTTGATATGGGTGACCTCGTCCCGGTGGCGTTCCTCGATGGGGATCTGGCTGCCGTCGCTCAGGGAGAGGTCCAGGGTCGAGAGCGGCGCGGCCACGTAGAACGGGATATTGTTCTCCTTGGCCAGCACCGCCACCGAATAGGTGCCGATCTTGTTGGCCGTGTCGCCGTTGGCGGCGATCCGGTCGGCCCCCACCACGCAGCAGGTGATCTCCCCGCGGTTCATGAAAAATCCGGCCATGTTGTCGGAGATCAGGGTGGCGGGAATCCCCTCCTTGACCAGCTCCCAGGCGGTCAGGCGCGCCCCCTGCAGCCAGGGGCGGGTCTCGTCGGCAAAGACCTTGACCGCCTTGCCCGCCTCGTGGGCGGCCCGGATCACCCCCAGGGCGGTGCCGTAGCCGGCGGTCGCCAGGCCTCCGGCGTTGCAGTGGGTCAGGATCGTGGCCTCCTGGGGGATCAGGGTGGCGCCCCATTTGCCGATGTTGCGGCAGATGGTCAGGTCTTCCTCCTCGATGCGGATGGCCTCCTTCTTGAGCGCCTCGCGGATCTGGTCCAGGCTCTTGCCGCGATGGGCCTCGGCCACCCGCTTCATGCGCTCGATGCCCCAGAACAGGTTGACCGCCGTGGGACGGGTCCGGGCCATGATCTCGCAGACGTTCTCCAACTGGCGGAAAAACGACTCGTGGGTATCGGCGATGATCTCCCGCGCCCCCAGGGCGATCCCCATGGCCGCCGCAACGCCGATGGCCGGGGCCCCCCGGATGATCATCCCCCTGATGGCCTCGGCCACGGACTTGAAATCCTCGTAGGTATTGTAGACCTCTTCCCCCGGCAGGCGGGTCTGGTCGATCATGACCACGGCGTTGTCACGCCACTCGATGGTGCGGAAGGACATGCGCGGCTCCTCGGAAAGTGTTATTGCAACACGTGGATGAATGTATCACGGAGGCCCGGACGCAGGCAATCATTTCGACCGCGCCGGCGTCCCCTTTTTCCTTGCCGCTCCCCCGCGGCGCTGCTAAACTCTCAAGAGGGTTTGCGGCATCCCTCCGGCATACCGATCAGCACGAAAGAAGCACATACAGCCAATGCACAACTATTTCAGCGACGACGCGCTGCTGCTCATGCGCCACGAGATCGAGGCCGCCGCCGGCAACGAGGTTTTCTTCATCGGCCGGGCAAATATCGAAGGCATCGTTTTCGAGGTGGAGGCCATCGCCCGCGGCAGCAAGCAGGCCGTACCGGCCATCCTCACCCGTGCGGCCTGCGGCGACGTGGTCATCCACAACCACCCCTCCGGCGACCTGACCCCGTCCGGGGCCGACATGGACATCGCCTCGGTGGCCGGCAACCAGGGGATCGGCTTCGCGATCATCGACAACGGCTGCACCCGCTGCTACCAGGTGGTATCCCCCTTCACCGAGAAAAAGGGGGAATTGCTCTCCCTGGACGAGATCGCCCGGGTCTTTGCCCCGGACGGGATGATGGCCCGCCTCAAGGGGTACGAGCAGCGGGACGAACAGGTGCGCATGGCCTTCGCCGTGGCCGAGGCGTTCAACCGCGACCGGGTGGTCCTGGTGGAGGCGGGCACCGGCACCGGCAAATCCCTGGCCTACCTGGTGCCGGCCATCCTCTGGGCGGTGCGCAACAACCAGCGGGTGGTGGTTTCCACCAACACCATCAACCTCCAGGAGCAGTTGATCCGCAAGGACCTGCCGTTCCTGGCGCGCAACTCCTCCCTGGAATTCAAGGCGGTGCTGGTCAAGGGGCGCGGCAACTACGCCTGCCTGCGCAAGCTGGAAAACGCCGAGGCCGAACCATCCCTGTTCCCGGACGAATCGGCGGCGGAGCTGACCGCCATCATCGAGTGGAGCAAAAGCTGCCAGGACGGCTGCCGCAGCGACCTGGCCTTCACCCCGCGGGCAGGCACCTGGGAGGAGGTCTGCTGCGAGGCGGACCAGTGCAGCCGCTCCCGCTGCAAGCATTTCAACCGCTGCTTCTTCTACCGGGCCCGGCGCGACGCCTCGGCCGCCAGGGTGCTGGTGGTCAACCATGCCCTGCTCCTGTCGGACATCGTGCTGCGCAAGGAGACCGGCTACGACGCCACCGCCATCCTCCCCCCCTTCACCCGCCTGATCTTCGACGAAGGGCACCACCTGGAGGATGTGGCCACCAACCACCTCTCCCTGACCATCTCCCGCGGCGGCATCCTGCGCCAGCTGCAGCGGCTGGTCCCCCCGAAGGCCAACCGCAGCGGCCTGTTGACCATCATCTCGGCCCGCCTGGCCCGGGATCTGCCGGACACCATGGAGGCGCTCTACACCGAGCTGTCGGCCCTGCTGGAAAGCCACCTGCTTCCCAAGGCCCACGACCTGGCCGGGCTGACCGAACAGAGCATGGACTGGCTGGCCCTGGCCGTGGAGCGGGAAACCGGGGGCGAAGGGGGACGGGAGCGCAAGCTGCGGGTCACGCCGGCCCTGGAGCAGGGGGCCTTCTGGCGGGAGTGCAGCCAGCGGGCCCGGACCATGGCCGATGCGCTGAACGACTATACCTCGGCCCTGCGCAGTCTCCTACGCCGGTGCGAGGACCTGCCGGACCGCCTGCGGGAGAAGATGGCCGATCAGCTGCTGGATGCCGGCGGCATCGAGGGACGCCTCCAGACCATGGCCGACGGCCTTTTGTTCTTCATCTCCGATGCCGAAGGCTATTGCCGCTGGATCGAGGCCCGCTCCGGCCACCGGGGCGTGCAGGCCCGGCTCTGCGCCGCGCCGCTGGACATCGCGGGCCAGGTGAAGGAAACCATCCTGGACCGGCTCAAGACCATCATCGTCACCTCGGCCACCCTGACCGTGGGGGGCGATTTCGGCTACCTGAAGAAACGCACCGGCTTCGCCCTTCTGGCCCCGGAGCGCCTGGAAGAACTCCGCCTGGCCTCCCCCTTCGACTACGCCTCCCAGGTCTTCGCCGGCATCCCGGAGGACATGCCCGAGCCGACCGCGCCCGGGTTCCGCCAGGCGCTGGAGGAGCGCATCCTGCGGGCCGTGACCATCTCGAGGGGAGGGGCCTTTATCCTGTTCACCTCCTACGACCTGCTCAACCGCGTCCACGGCGCCCTGGCCCCGGAACTGGCCAGGCTGGGGCTTGTGGCCCTCAAACAGGGCGAAACCGGCCGCCATGCCCTGCTCTCCCGCTTTCGCACGGAGCACAACGCCGTGCTGTTCGGCACCGATTCGTTCTGGGAAGGAGTGGATGTCAAGGGGGAGGCGCTCCGGCTGGTGATCATCGCCCGGCTCCCCTTCCAGGTGCCGACCGAGCCGGTGCAGCAGGCCCGCACCGAGCAGATCCAGGCGGCCGGAGGCGATCCGTTCCGCGAGTTTTCCGTGCCCCAGGCGGTCATCAAATTCCGCCAGGGGTTCGGCCGCCTGATCCGCAGCCGGGATGACCGCGGCGCGGTGCTGATCCTGGACCGGCGGGTGACCACCAAGAACTACGGCAGGATCTTTCTGCGCTCCCTGCCCGAGACGGCGCTGGTGAAAGGGGATTCGGAGGAGGTCTTTACGAGGATGGAAGCGTTTTTTAACGGACTTCCTTTTGTAAGGCCTTAGTAGGTCGTTGAAAAACCAAGGTTGTTCAAAAATAGTCAGATCGTCGCACCCGCAGAAAGCCCTGAGGAGGCGTAGCAGCGCTACGCCGCACGAAAGGGCTTTCGAGGATGGCGGCGAGATGGCTGTTTTTCAACAACCTCTTAGAGGCCCTGCTTCATGCGCTTTCTGACACTGAAGTTGAAGCACTGGAAATAGGCCAGGCAGGCGAAGAGGAACGAGAACAGGATGCCGGAAAGCACCAGCGGCGCCGCTTTCGTCTTTGTCTGATCGGGGGCCAGGACGACGAAGGTGAGAAAGAAGATGACGGCGCAGGATTTCCACAGGTCGCCCATCAGGCGTTTCCGGCGCAACGCGGCCACCTGTTCGCCGGACAGGCCGGGCACGCTCCCCTCGATCTCGATCCCGGCGTCGCGCCAGGCAAGCCGGTACACCGGATAGATGATGAGCACCTGGACCACGATGGCGACAACGATGCTGGTTATGAACTGGTCCGGCCGGCCGCGCAGGGCAAAAAGCCTCTGGAAGTTGAACGCCATATATCCCAGCAGGGCAAGCAGCGCCACCTGGACGACGCGGTAGACCATCACGGTGCGGTTAACCCGCTTTACATCGGGACTGGACATGGTCATTTCTTCTCCCCGGCGGCAATAATGGATTGCGTTGGCGGCGCCCTGAGTTTATAACAGAATAACACGGTTATACGCAAGCGTTCATAAGGAGCTGTTACATGGTGGTAGCATCGCTCAGAACGATCACGATCGTGATCCTCTGGCTTACCGTTTTCCCCTTTGCCGCTTCGGCGGCCGAGGGGCCGGTCAGGGTGGTCGGCACGGTATCTCCCCTGAGTGACATTGTCCGCAAGATCGGCGGGCGGCACGTGGTGGTGTCCACCGTCCTGGCACCCGGGATGTACCCCTCCGAATACGTCTTTCGCGAAGGGTACCTGGCACGGATGAAGGGGACGGAACTGGTCGTCCGCATCGGGGAGGGGGGAGACCCCTGGAGCGACCGCCTCGTCGCGGCGGTCGGCGCAAACGTGCCGGTCATCAACGCCGCTCGCCAGGAAGACCTGGCCGTGGCGCGCCGCTTCGCCAAGTCGCGGGAACCGGCCGGCGGGACCATCCCCCAACTCTACGTCTGGCTGGACCCGCGGATCGTGCGCGACCGCATCGCCCCCGCCGTCCTGCAGGCCCTGGTGGAATTGCGCCCCGCGCGGGCGGCGGAATTCAAGCGCAATTCCCGCCGCTTCTTCTTCGAACTCTCGAAAATGGACAACGAAACCGGGGCGTTGCTGGCGCAGATGCCTCCCAAGCCCTTCATGGCCCAAACCGGGGCCTGGAACTTTTTCTTCAACCGCTACGGCCTGATGCCCATGGAGGTGGTGGTGCCCGACGAGAGGACGGAGATCAGCCCGGAGCGGCTGTCGCGCATGGTGGCCCGGGGGAGGCTGGCGGGGGTCCACCTGATCTTCCGCAACCACCGCCCCCCCACCCGGCAGCTCGCCCAGATCGCCAAAAGGATCGACGCCACCCTGGTGCCCCTGGGGGTGATGGGAAACGAGCACCCGGATATGATGAGCGGCAGCTACCTGGAGCTGATGCAGATGAATATCAGAAAACTGCTCATGGCGTTCCACTGACATGAGGCTCCTCCGACGCATCTTGAACCCGGTCATGGCGCTGATCGCCGTCCAGGTGGTCTGGATCACCCTGGTGGTCTGCTGGATCTACTGGTTCATCGGCAAGCACCGCGAGTTTCGCAACCTGGCGGAGAAATACCGGCCGGAACTGCTGGGCCAGGGGTACAACTGGCCGGTCATGGTCGAGGGGCTGGTCATGCTGGTGGCCATCCTGGTCGGCGTGTACGTCATCTTCCATTTCTGGAACCGCCAGTCGAACCTGTACGCCCAACAGCGCAACATCATCTCCCAGGTGACCCATGAGCTGAAATCGCCCCTGGCCTCCATCCAGCTCCACCTTGAAACCATCCGCCTGCGGCGCCCGTCCGAGGAAAAGCTGGACAACTTCGTGGGCACCATGCTGGCCGATACGGAGCGCCTGCACTACCTGATCAACAACCTGCTCATGGCGGCGCGGCTGGAACAGCGCCGCAAACCGCCCGAGCGGCGCCTGACCGACATGTCGGCGCTCCTGGATGAGCACGTGGAGCGGGAGCGGAACCGGCTGGCCCTGGGGGGAACCATCTCCCTGGAAACGGAGGCGGGGCTCAAGGCCAGCGTCGATCCCGAAGAGATGGGCATGGTGCTGCGCAATCTCTTTGAGAACGCCGAGCTCTATTCGCCGGAGACCCCCGATATCTCCGTGACCTTGGGCAAGGCCGGGGGCCAGCTCGTCCTCACGGTCAAGGACTGCGGACGCGGCCTGGAGTACCATGAGCGGAAAAAGATCTTCGAGATGTTCTACCGCGTCCGGCAGACCGACCAATACGTGCGGGGGACCGGGCTGGGACTCTATATCGTCCAGTCGGTCGTCAAGGGATACGGCGGCACGGTCGGCGTAACAAGCGAAGGGCTTGGCAAAGGAAGCACCTTTACCATCAAGATCCCCGCTGCTTGAGGATATGCAGAGTATGACGAACGACAAACCCCACATCATGCTGGTGGAGGACGAAATCCACCTGGCGCGCGGCATCTGCTTCAACCTTGAGGAGGAGGGGTGCCGCGTCAGCCATTTCGACTCGGGCGAAAAGGCGCTGGCCACCCTGGAGGTGGAGCACTTCGACCTGATCATCCTGGATGTCATGCTCCCCGGCATGAGCGGCTTCCAGGTCTGCCGCGCCATCCGCACGCTGGACCCGCGCGTGCCGATCCTCATGCTGACCGCCCGCTCCGAGGACAGCGACCGGGTGGAAGGGCTGGAGAACGGGGCCGACGACTACCTGACCAAACCGTTCAACCTGGTGGAGTTTCTGCTGCGGGTCAAGGGGATGCTGCGCCGGTCCTCCTGGTACCGGCCCGAGCCGGTGGAGGAGGGATACCGCTTCGGGGCCAACGAGGTGTTCCTCCTCTCCTACCGCGCCCGCACCGCCCAGGGGGAGATCGACCTGACCGAGATGGAGGTGCGCGTCCTTGCGCTCTTCTTCCAGAAAGAGGGGGAGATCATCCCGCGGGGCGAACTGCTCCAGTCGGTATGGGGCTACACCAGCGACACCGAGACCAGAACCCTGGACAACTTCATCGTCCGCCTGCGCAGATACTTCGAGCCCGATCCCGGCAAACCGGTCCATTTCCAGACCGTACGCGGGGTGGGCTATCGCTTCAGCCGGCAGGCATCGCCCTGAATCCGTGGCGCCGGAATGCGCCGTATCCGGAAGAGCCGGGGCCTGCACGCCGCCATGCCGTACCATCCCACTCACGAGGCCCGTACTCCGCCCGATCGCCGCAAACCTATGCAACCGCACAGGCAGAGGCCTTCCGAAACGGCGCAGGGAGGGGCCACGGATTCAGGGCACCAGCGCCCGCCCCCACCCCGGGGCCGATCCCAGGAAGGACATCCCATGAAACACCTCATTCTCGGCACCGCCGGGCACATCGATCACGGCAAGACGTCCCTGGTCAGGGCCCTAACCGGCATCGACACCGACCGCCTCAAGGAGGAGAAGGCCCGCGGCATCACCATCGAGCTGGGGTTCGCCCACCTGGAACTGCCGGGCGGCATCCGTTTCGGCATCGTGGACGTGCCGGGCCACGAGCGCTTCGTGCGCACCATGGTGGCCGGCGTGGGGGGCATGGACCTGGTCATGCTGGTGATCGCCGCCGACGAGGGGATCATGCCCCAGACCCGGGAACACCTGGACATCCTGCGGCTTCTGGGGGTGAAGAACGGACTGGTCGCCCTGACCAAGCGGGACATGGTGGAGCCGGAGTGGCTGGCCCTGGTGACCGAGGAGGTGCGGGAGTTCACGGCCGGCAGCTTTCTGGAAAATGCGCCGATCATCCCGGTGTCCGCGCGCAGCGGCGAGGGGCTGGATACGTTGAAAGCCGAGCTGGCCAGACTGGCGGAACAGAGCGCGGAAAAACGGCGGGAAGGGCACTTCCGCCTGCCGGTGGACCGGGTCTTCACCATGGCCGGCTTCGGCACGGTGGTGACCGGCACGCTCCTTTCGGGCGAGATCAGGGTGGGGGACGAACTGGAACTGCTCCCCTCGGGCCGGGAAGGGCGGGTACGCGGCATCCAGGCCCACGGCAGCAAGGTGGATACCGGTATGGCCGGGCAGCGCCTGGCGGTGAACGTGCAGGGGGTGGACCTGGACCAGGTGCACCGGGGCAACGTGCTCGTGCCGCGGGGGGTCTTCCGGGCCACCCGGACCGTGGATGCGCGCCTGGACCTTCTGGCCTCGGCCCCGCGGGAGTTGAAACACCGCGCCACCCTGCGGCTCCATTCCGCCACCTACGAGGTGCCGGCCCAGGTCATTCTCCTGGACCGCGACACGCTGTCGCCGGGAGAGAGCGCTTTCGTGCAGCTGCGCCTCAAGGAGCCGGCCCTGCTCCTGCCGGGGGACAGCTACATCCTGCGGGTCGCCTCCCCCGCCACCACGGTGGGGGGCGGCGTGGTGCTGGACCCCTTCCCGCCCCGCCGGCGCCGGCGCAGCGGCGAGGCGCTCCAGTTGCTGGAGGTGCTGGGTAGCGAGGAGCACCAGCGCATCTGCGCCCTGCTCGTCAGCCAGAGCCTGCTCTCCGGGGTCGCCTTCGAGGAGATCCTGCTCCGCTCCGGCATCCCGCGCAAGGCGGCCGAGGCCGCCCTGGCCGGGCTCCTCTCCTCCGGGGAGGTCATTCAGGTGATCCGGGAGCCCCGCACCTTCCTCGCCCGCGAGGCGTTCGCCACGCTGAAGAGCGGCCTTGTGGGGGAGGTCACCGCCTTTCTGGCCGCCAATCCGCTCAAGGAGGGGATGGGCAAGGAGGAACTGAAAACGCGCCTGCCCAAGCGGAGCGACCAGCGCTTCTTCACCCCGGTGCTGTCGGCCATGGAGCGGGACGGCACCCTGTCCCTGGAACGGGATATCGTCAAACCGGTCGGGCGGGTGGTGCAGAGCACCGCCGCCGGCGACGGCCTGGCCGGGAAGATCGCCGCGTTCCTGGGAGAGAAGGGGAGCGAGCCGCCGACCATCAAGGAGATCATGGAGCGGTTCCGCTGCGACGAAAAGGGGGTGCGCGACAACCTGGCGCTTTTGGTCAGGAAAGGGGAGGCGGTGCGCATCTCCAGCGATCTGTTCTACGCCGCCCCGGCCCTGGACGAGCTGCGGGAGAAGCTGGTGGCGCTGCTTATGGCCAAGGGGGAGATCACCCCGCCCGAATACCGGGAACAGACCGGCCTGTCGCGCAAGTACCTCATCCCGCTCCTGGAACACTTCGACAGCGAGAAGCTCACCATCCGGGTGGGGGACAAGCGGGTGCTGCGGAAGAGGTGACAACGGAAACGGCGGTCATTGACACCGAAACGTGGTTACGATAGTATTTAGTTGTGAAATGCAAAAAGGAGTACGCATATGACTTCGCTATCGTTACGCATTCCTGACAACCTGTTGCATGAGGTGGACACCTCTGCCGAGCAGTTGCACATCCCCAGGGCCGCCTACGTGCGCAAGGCCCTGGAGCAGATGAACGCGGCGGTTGCAGCGGAGCGCCGCCGGGCGAGGCTGACAGAGGCCAGCCTGAAGGTGCGGGCGGAAAGCATGCGGGTGAATGCCGAATTCGACGGGATCGAGGATGCGCCCCATGCGTAACCACGGTGAAGTCTGGCTGGCCAACCTCAATCCGGGACGCGGCACCGAACCGGGCAAAGTCAGGCCGGTGCTGATTCTGCAAAACCAGGCCCTTCTGGACGCCGAACACCCTTCCACGCTCGTTATACCTCTGACCACCAATCTGGTTGAGGATGCCGAACCGCTCCGTCTGCGCGTCCCTGCCCAAGGGCGGCTGGATAAGGACTCCGACCTGCTCGTGGATCAACTCCGCGCCATCGACAACAAGCGCCTCATCGACGGGCCGCTGTTACGGCTCGATGGTCAGGCCATGGGACGGGTGTATCAGGCAGTCAGCGAGGTTTTGGGGATGGAGTAGCGGCTCAACGTATGGAAATTACGCCCCCCTTACCTCCACCGCCACATCGTACAACGTGCTCCCCCGCCCGCCGTCGGTGAGGCGTTGCGACGTCAGGGCGTTCACCCCCCGTCCGCCGGGGCAGAACTCCCGCCACCAGACCCCTTCCGTGACCACGGTCCCCGCCGGGACCAGCTCCGTGACCCGCAGGACAAATACCACCTCGCCGAGATTATTGTAGGCCGTCACCCGCTCCCCTTCCCCCAATCCCCGGGCAGCCGCATCCTGCGGGTGCATCCGCAGCGCCATGGCTCCCTGTTTCTCCCGCAGGTCGTCCTGCTCGTAAAAGCTGGAATTGAGGGCATAGGGGGTGGTTGCCGGCTGCAGGCGCAGGGGAAAGCCGTCCCCCGCGGCATGGGTGGGGAGCAGGCGCGGCAGGGGCTCCGGCTCCCGGGAGTTCAGGATCTCGATCCGGCCCGAGGGGGTCTGCCAGCCGCCCCTGGGGCTGGCAGGGGGCGTCAGCAATACCGGCTCCCCCTGCCGCAGGCGTTGGGTCGTCTCCCGGTCCCGCCAGGGGGTGTCGAAGGCGAGCAACTGTTCCACCAACTCGTCGGCCGTCTGCCGGAAGAAGGGTTCGTCCCACCCCATGCCGGCCGCCAGGAGCGAAAACACCTCCCAGTTGGATTTGGCCTCCCCCACCGGCGGCAGGGCCGCCCCGCAGCGCTGGCTGTGGTAGCCGCCGTAGCAGCGGTACAGGTCCGGCTGTTCCAGGGAGGTGGTGGCCGGCAGGACGATGTCGGCGTAACGGGCCGTATCGGTCAGAAAGCGCTCGTGCACCACGGTGAACAGGTCGTTGCGCTCAAGCCCCCTGATGACCGCATTCTGGTCGGGGGCCACGGCGGCCGGATTGGAGTGGTAGACGTAGAGGGACATGACCGGCGGGTCGTTCAGTTCGGTCAGCGCGCTCCCCAGTTGGTTCATGCTCACCAGGCGCGTCGGCCGTTCCATGAATTCCTCCCGCGTGACCCGGTGCAGGGGGAAGGCGCCCCCGGTGGAGGTGCCGGGGAACACGCCGCCGCCGGGACGCCGCCATGCGCCGCTGAGGGCGGGGAGGCAGGCGATGGTGCGGACGGTCATGGCGCCGTTGCCGTAGCGGGAGAGGCCGCTCCCCAGACGGACGAAGGGGGCCTGCGCCGTTGCGAACTCCCGCGCCAGGCGTTCGATGACCCCGGCGGGCAGGCCGCAGGCCTCCGCCATCCGCTCCGGCGCGCACCCGGGGAGCACCTTTGCGGCGAACTCCTCGAACCCGAGGACGTTATCCCGGATGAAATCCCGATCCGCCAGGCCGTCGCGGACCATGACGTGCATCATCCCCAGGGCCAGGGCGCCGTCGCCGCCGGGGCGCACGATAAAGGCCTCGTCCGCCGCCTCGCAGGTGGGGGTGCGGTAGGTGTCGATGGCCCACACCCGGGCGCCGCGCCGCCGGGGCACCTGGGCGTCCCGCATGGCGTGGATGCTGGTGGCGCTGGCGTTGATCCCCCACAGGATCACCAGGTCGCTCTGCCCCATCTCACCCGGCTCCATGGCCGGGGTATCCCCCATGACCGCCTTCCACCCCGCATCCTTGGCCGGGGAGCAGATGGTCCGTTCCAGGCGCGAGGCCCCCAGCTTGTGGAAGAAGGGATGCCCGCTGTTCCGCTGCACCAGTCCCATGGTGCCGGCATAGGAATAGGGGAGGACGCATTCCCCCCCGTAGCTGGCGATCAGCCCCTTCCAGCAGGAGCAGATGCGCTCGATCGCCTCGGCCCAGGAGACCGGCTCGAACAGCCCCTCCCCTTTCGGGCCGGTGCGCATCAGGGGGGTCGTCAGACGGCGCGGCGAGTGAACCGTGCGCTCGTAGCGGTGCATCTTGGGGCAGAGCAGGCCGCGGGTCATGGGGTGGTCGGGGTCGCCGGTGACGCGCACGGCGCGGCCGTCCTCCACCTCCACCAGCAAACCGCAGGTGTCGGGACAGTCGTAGGGGCAGACGGAGCGTACAATGTTGAGGCTCATGGAGATTTTCCTTCCAGAGATACGGGATAACATATTATACTTGGATTTTATCTCTTGTGCAGACCAAATCCGATTCCGTCACGACGACCATGACCGAATCCCGTGGGGGTTATATGACACCGCAGCCCGAGATCCTGCATTATGCCGTATCCGTCGTCGGCAAGGACCGCACCGGCATCGTTTCCGGCATTGCCGAAGCGCTCTTCCGCCTGGGGTGCAACCTCGCCGACTCCAGTTGCACCATGCTGGCCGGCGAGTTTGCCGTGATCCTGATCGTATCCCATGTCAGGCCGTTCAGCAAGGGGCGCCTCTACGACGAACTGAAACCGGTCTGCGACGGGCTCGGCATGTCCCTGGCCGTACGCACCCTCCAGGCCGACGAGATCGCCCGCCTGGAGCCGCCCGGTGAGATCTGCCTGATCTCGGTCTACGGGGCCGACCAGCCGGGCATCGTCTACCGCGTGACCCAGGAACTGGCGGAACGGGGCGTCAATATCACGGACCTGAATACCAAACTGATCGGCACGCACGCAGAGCCGGTCTACGTAATGATGCTGGAGGCGGCCCTTCCGGAGGGGCAGACCCCCGAAGAACTCGAAGCGCTGCTGGGAGATCTGAAAAAGGAGCTGAACGTGGAAATCGGCGTGCGGGTGGTTACGCCGGTAGCCTTCTGACCTATGGCAACTCAACCTATTCTGCGCTATCCGCACCCGGTGCTCAAGAAGCTCTGCCACCGGGTGGCGACCATTGACACTGCGATACATGACCTGATCCGCGATCTGCTCGACACCATGCGCGAAGGACCGGGATCGGTGGGCGTGGCGGCCCCCCAGATCGGCGTCACCCTGCGGGTCTGCGTGGTGGACGTGTCGGCCAGCCGGCACGGCAAGGACAACAACCACGGCCAACTGTGCATGGTCAACCCGGAGATCACGGCCCGAAGCGGAACCGCCGTCATGCGCGAGGGGTGCATGAGCGTGCCGGACTACACCGGCGACGTGGAACGGGCCACCGAGATCACGGTCAGGTTCAACGAACCGGACGGAACGGAGCGGGTCATCACCGCGACCGGATTCGAGGCGGTGGCCATCCAGCACGAGATGGACCACCTGGACGGCATCCTGTTTCTGGACCGGATCGTCAGCCTGAAGACCGGACTGTTCCGGCGCAAGAACTACAAGTAGGGGCGAACTGATGTTCGCCCAATCCGGGGCGTATGCACTACGGCCGGTATTGTATACATTTGACCACCAATGCATTAACCGCAGGGGAGGCGATATGGCGGAACTCTTGACCAAAAAGGAACGGAAGGAACTGCTGAAGATTGCCCGCGACACCATCGTTGCCTATGTGGCCACCGGGCAGGTCCCCCCGGTCGGGACCCCCTCGAAGGGGCTCGCCTGTGAAAACGGCTGTTTCGTGACCATCAAGCAGCAGGAGCGCCTGCGAGGCTGCATCGGCAACTTTGTCTCGGACCGGCCACTCTACAGCCTGGTACAGGAAATGGCCGTGTCGGCCGCGACCCGCGACCCGCGCTTCTACCCCATGAAACCCCGGGACCTGGACGATTTCGACCTGGAGATATCGGTACTCTCCCCCCTGGAGAAGATCACGTCGGCCGACCAGATCCAGGTGGGGAAACACGGCATCTATATCGTCAAGGAAAGCTACCGGGGCGTCCTGCTGCCCCAGGTGGCCACCGAATACGGCTGGGACCGGGATACCTTCCTGAAACATACCTGCATCAAGGCCGGCCTGCCGGAGAACGCCTGGCAGAAGGAGTGCGACATCTACATCTTCAGCGCCCTGGTGTTCGGAGAGCAGTAGCGGCACAGCCGGTTCCGCGGCAGGGGGCTCATCCGGGCCCATGCCGTCACGGCGAGCATCCCGGGCCGAAGCGCTGCCGGCAAGGGGCCAAAACTATCGCATTTCACGGGGTAAACCAATGGAAACGCTCTGGAACATGTATCTCAACCTGACCATCCGCGTCCGCATCATCATCCTCTGCGCATGCTACAGCTTCTGCATCATCGCCGCCGGGGCGGCCGGTCAGTTCCTCTCCCCCCCGGCCACATCCCTGGCCGTCATACTCTTTACCATTCTCGGCGCCCTGTTCAGCGGGATCAACATCTGGTCCATCACCTCGTCCATCAACAGGACCATCGACTACCTCAAGGAAATGGCCACCGGCGATCTGCAGCGGGATATCCGGATCAAGCACAACAACGAGGTGAGCGCCATACTGCGTTCCCTGCGGGAACTGCAGCAGTCGGTGCGGGAAATCGTCACGGGCATCCAGACGACGTCGGGACAGGTCGCCGCCTCCTCGGAGCGGCTGCGGCAGACCTCCGCAAGCATCGCCGACGGCACCGAAAGCGCCGCCGCCCAGGCCGCCTCGGTCAGCACCGCCGTGGACGACCTGGCGGCCATGAGCGCGGACATATCCACCAGGTGCCTCGAAATGTCCGACATGGCCAGGGAGGCGGAGCAGGTCTCGCGGGAGGGGGAACGGATCATTTCCGGCATGTCGGGCACCATGGGGGCCATCGAGGGGGTCATCACCGAGACCACCGAGGCGGTAAAATCCCTGGGGGATAATTCGACGCGCATCGGCGACATCCTGGCCACCATCGGGGACATCGCCGACCAGACCAACCTGCTGGCCCTGAACGCGGCCATTGAAGCGGCGCGGGCGGGCGAGCAGGGGCGCGGATTCGCCGTGGTCGCCGATGAGGTGCGCAGCCTGGCCGAACGGACCACCGCGGCGACCCGCGAGATCCAGACCATTATCGACGCCCTGCAGCGGGATGTGCGGAACGTGGTCTCCTCCATGGAGCAGAGTTCGGGCAGCGTGCACGAGGGTGGCGAAGGGGTGCGCCACTCGTGCGAGGCCATCGGGACAATCCTCCGCCAGATCGGCGTCCTCCACGGGCAGGTGTCCCAGGTATCCACCGCCGCCACCGGCCAGTCCACGACCACCTCGGCCATAACCGGGAACATGCATCTCATCACCCGCGTCATCAGCGAGGCCGCCTCCGGGGCCGAACAGACGGAGGCGGCCGCCTCCAGCCTGGCCACGTCGGCCACGGAGCTTCAGCAGATGGTGAACCGCTTCAAGCTCTCCTAGCACATTTCACCAGCCTGCAGGTGTTCCGGGTGGCTGGCCGCGGGGAGTCATTCCGGGCACGGACTAGCCGCACGGAACACCCGGCAGCCACTTTTCCAGCAGACGCGCCACGAGCCTGGAGTGGATCGGCTTGGCGAGATAGTCGTCCATGCCCGCCGCCAGGCACCTCTCCTGCTCTTCCTGCAGCACATGGGCGGTTATGGCGATGATCGGGATTGCATGGTTCAGGACCCCCGAATGGGGGGAGCGGATCATGGCCGTAGCCTCATAGCCGTCCATTTCCGGCATCTGGCAGTCCATCAGGACCAGGTCGTAGGCGGTCGTCTGCAACGCCCCGACCGCGGCTCGGCCGTCGGCCACCGCATCGGCGCGGTAGCCCAGCTTGTGCAGGATGGCCAGAACCACCGCCTGGTTGGTCGCATTATCCTCCGCCACCAGGATGCGCGCAGGCGCCGGCGGATTTCCCGGCTCCGCCGCCCCCGCGTCCGGGATCACGACCACGGGCGGGGGGGCGTCAACCACATCTGTTTTCAAGAGCGCGGCCAGGCATTCATACAAGCGGGATTGGCGCACCGGTTTGAAAAGATGCCCTGCGAAACCGTTTTCCCGGTAGGAAGGCGCATCGCCCAACGTGGCCAGCGGCGTTACGGCGATCAGCCTCGTACCGCCGGTGTGGCCATCGGCTCCGATGTCCCGGGCCAGTTCCACGCCATCCCTGTCCGGCAGCGGCATGCTCAGCAGGGCCATCCGGAGGGGGTTCCCTTCCCGGGCCGCCCCGCGAAGCGCCAGCAGGGCGGAGGCGCCGTCCGGCGCCTCGTGGCAGATGAACCCCCACGACGTCAACGTGCTGCAGAGCTGCCTGCGGCAGGTCCGGTTGCCGTCCGCCACGAGAACCGGCACCCCCCGGAACGCAGCGCACGGCTGTCCGGGGGGCGCCGTCCCCTTCTGCACCTGCAACGCCGCGGTGAACCAGAACGTCGAACCGACCCCTTCCCTGCTTTCCACGCCGATGGCGCCCCCCATCAGCCCTGCCAGTTGCCTGCTGATGGCGAGCCCCAAACCGGTCCCGCCGTATTTGCGCGTTGCCGATCCATCCACCTGGGTAAACTGGTCGAAGAGTCCCGCCATCTGATGCTGCGGTATGCCGATGCCGGTATCGGCCACGGCGACCCGCACCAGTACCTGCTCCCCCTGCCTGCCGTCGCATCGGACATGGACGGCCACCTCGCCGCGGGGAGTGAACTTGAGGGCATTGCCCACCAGGTTGATGACGACCTGGCGCAGCCGCCCCGGATCGCCGCACAGCAGTATGGGCACGTCGGGGTCCATCAGGCAAACCAGCTCAAGCCCCTGCCTGAATGCCTGCATGGCAAACATCTCCGTGGTCTCCTCCATGACGTCCCGGAGGTTGAAGTCCTGGTTCTGCAACTGGAGCTTTCCGGCCTCTATCTTGGAGAAATCGAGGATGTCGTTGATGAGCTCCAGAAGGTTCATGCCGCTGGTGCGGACGATCTCGGCATAGGTGCGCTGCTCGCCATTCAGGTTGCTGGTCAGGAGCAGGTCGCTCATGCCGATGACCCCGTTCATGGGGGTGCGGATCTCATGGCTCATGTTGGCCAGAAATTCGCTCTTGGCCTTGTTGGCCGCTTCGGCCTGCTCCTTTGCCCGCAGCAGTTCGTCCTGCAGCCGGGTACGCGTTGCGATCTCGATTTCCAGGAGCCTGTTCCGCTCCGCCACCTCCCGCTCCCTCAAGTCCTGCTCGGCCAACCGCGCCTGCAGGAGCTTGGCGCGGGTGGCGGCCCGCAGGGACAACATCCCGCCGATCAGGATGAAGGCCCCAAAAGCGCCGGAAACCAGGAGAAACAGGCGGGGCGAATTGGCGTTGCCGTGGGAGGCGTCGGGAAAAAAGAAGACCAGGGAAAGGGGGGTATCGGGTATGGGGATGCGCGAGCCCAGCATCTGCAGGGAGACGTTTTCAGGCGTGACGATGCGGTACGGGCGGATCTCGCCCTGCTTCAAACGCCGGGGCTCGGGCAGCAGCCGGGACGGCAAGCCGCCGCCAAGCCTTTGGGTACATTGCAGATAGATCCCGTCCATGACGAGCGCATCGGTCCGCCCCGCCTCCAGGCCTTCCTCCTCCACAAAACGGGTGAAGATCTGGTCGGTGTCGAGCCAGGCCACGACGGATCCCGCCGGGGCGTCCTTGAAGCTGACCGGGGCAACGAGGATGAGATCGTGGGCGCCATCATGGTTGTCCAGAAACATCCCGCTTCCGGCGGGAGAGGCCGGCAACTGTGCGCGCCAGTTCGTCCCTCCCCCCGCGGGGGGGGTACCGGCCAAAAGCTCCCCGTTCGGCCCCAGGACCAGGATACGGCGAAAAACCGGCTTATCGGCGATGACCTTCCTCTGTTCGTAGGAAGCGGTAAATTCGCGGAGGGCGTCGAGGCTGGCGCCCAGTCCGTACTCCATGGACATGCCGAGCGCCCGGTTCTCGAAATACAACGAAAGCTCCCGGGAGCGGGCGATGCTCTGGACATCGTTGCGCCGTTCCTGAAGAAAATAACCGACCGCGATGGCCCGCTTCTCGGCCCCCTGGACGATACGCAGGGAGGTATAGCGCTGCAACTCCCGCTGCGCCTGATACTGGGCGTTGACCAGATAGATCAGGTAGCCGACCAGGGCGGCCCCCAGCAGGCACAGCAGAAAGCGGCGCTGTATGGAGGCGGGCGAAAAGTTCATTGCGGGCGATGATCGTTGCCCGTGAAAAAGTCCGGGAAATAGCGCACGGAGGAGGGATAGTACCGTTTGACGATCTTCAGGTAGCTGCCGTCCCTTTTCGACTTGTCCAGAAACCGGTTGAAGGCCGCGTGCAGCTTGACGGCATCCATCGGGAACGCGACCCCCATCATCTGCTTGCGGGAGATGGGCCCCACGACCTTGAACCTGCCGGGCCATTTCTCCAGGGCGATCAGGGCGTCGGGGAAATCGAGGATGGTCATCTCCGCCTCTTTTTTCAGGAGCGCCGGCGCCAGCTCGTTCAGCTTGCCCTTGAAGCAGACCACCCTGGCGCCGGTCTCCGACAGCTTGTAGAGTGCCGGATCGAGACAGGTCTTTTCCAGGGCCAGCACGCTCTTCCCCTTCATCAGCCCCTTGGTGACGGCGATGTCCCGGTCCACGGAGCCGGTCGGCTTTATGGGCCGCACCTTGGACTCCGCCAGGGCCACCAGCCAGATCTGGCTGGGGAACACCGGCTCCGAAAACATGAACACCTTCTCCCGCCAGGGCAGGATGGTGAAACCGTTGGCGATCAGATCCCCCCTGACCGGCGTCGCTTCCAGCAGTTTCACCGCGCTTCCCGTTACCTTGAGCCTGGTGCCGAGAAGGTCCTGGGCGATGGTGTCCCAATCGGCCGGGACATATTCGTATCTCACCCCGAGACTGGCGGCGAACCCCCTGATCAGGTCAACATCCAAACCGTCGCCGGAACCGCTGACGAAGTTGGCGTAGGGGACCCCCAGGTGGCGCAGCACCCCCCGTTGCCGGACCTCCGCCAGGTCCGCAGCGAGGACCGAAGCCATGCAGCCAAGCGACATGACCGCCGCAAGGACCATGGCGGCACCGATTCTTGCCATGTTACTCCCCTCCCTTTCCCGGGCCTTGCATTCCAGAAACGGGGGGTCGTACATACCATCCCCGTTCCGCCAGCACCCCCTTCAGCCGTTCAAACTCCCCCACCAACTCGCGCAGCACATCGCCGGCCCGGCCGAAATCCCCCTGCCTGCCCATCCTTTCCAGTTCGGCGGAGAGGCGGTTCATGGCGGGCGCGCTGACGGTGGCGGAGGCGCCTTTCAGCGAATGGGCCAGATGCAGCATCCCGGCGCCGTCGCCGGCCGCCAGCGCCTCCTGAAGCGCTGCCAGGCTCCCCGAGGCGCTCACGGCATACAGGGCGATGACGTCGCGGCCGAGCGCCTCATCATGCATATTGCGCTTCAGAAAGTCAAATTCGTCGAATATGCCGATGTGCTCCGGGGCTTTCTCCCTGTCCCCCTCTCCCCCCGGGGGGAAAGGCACGCCGGCCTGCAGCCACTTTTCCAGCACCACCGCCAACAGCTCGGGCTGGATCGGCTTGGCCAGGTAGTCGTTCATGCCCGCATCCCGGCATTTTTCCTGTTCTTCCCGCAGCACATGGGCGGTTATGGCGATAATGGGAATCTCGTGGTTCAGGACCGCCGAATGGGGAGAGCGGATCATGGCCGTGGCCTCATAACCGTCCATGCCCGGCATCTGGCAGTCCATCAGGACCAGGTCGTAGGCGGTCGTCTGCAGCGCCTCGACCGCGGCGCGGCCGTCGGCCACCGCATCGGCGCGGTAGCCCAGCTTGTGCAGGATCGCAAGGACCACCATCTGATTGGTCGGATTGTCCTCGACCACCAGGATACGTCCCTGCCGCCTCGCGGGGGCCGGGGGAGCAGGAACGGGGACCGGGGCATCATCCACGGGCTGCGCCGCTGCGCCGGGGGATTGCAGGGCCAGGCGCACGGTGAACCAGAAGGTCGAGCCCTCGCCCACCCTGCTCTCCACGGCGATCGTTCCCGCCATCAACTCCACCAGTTGCCGGGATATGGAGAGCCCCAGGCCGGTCCCCCCGTATTTGCGTGCCGTCGAGTCGTCCACCTGGACGAACGAGGAGAAGATCCCATCCAGGCGATCCTCCGGAATGCCGATCCCCGTATCCTTCACCCGGAAGCGTAGGGTGGCGTGGTGCACCTCCTGCGCATCGAGGCCCACGTGGATGTCCACCCTGCCGTGCAGCGTGAATTTCAGGGCATTCCCCGCCAGGTTGACGACGATCTGGCGCAGCCGCCCCGGGTCCCCCCGCAGCAGCCGCGGCACCTCGGGCGCTACGGCGCACGTCATGACAAGCCCCTTGTCCTGCGCAAGGGGCCGCAACATCTCCAGAGTTTCGTCCAGCAGCCGCTGCAGGTCGAAGTCTATGGCCTCCAGTTCCACCCTGCGCGCCTCGATCTTCGCCAGGTCCAGGACATCGTTGATGATGGCGAGCAGATTCTTGCCGCACGAATTGACGACTTCGGCATACCGGTGCTGCTCCACCGTCAATTCCGTGGTGAGCAGCAGGTCGCTCATGCCGATGATGCCGTTCATGGGGGTGCGGATCTCGTGGCTCATGTTGGCCAGGAACTCGCTCTTGGCTGCGCTGGCCTCATCGGCAGCGGCCTTGGCCTGTTGCAGCGCCTCTTCCGCCAGTCTGCGTTCGGTGATGTCCTGTATGATGCCGAACATGGTCACGGGCTGGCCACGTTCGTCCATCCGCAACGCTCCGAGCCCGTGCAGCCAGCGTTCGCGGCCGTCCGCACGCCGTATGATGCGATACTGGCGGTCGAAGGGCTTTCGGTCGCCGATGACGTCCGACAGGAGATAGTCCCGCATCGGCTCGCGGTCGCCGGGATGCAGCAGGTCCAGCCAGCCGTTCACATCCCGCCGGTACGTCCCGTCTATGCCGAATATTTCGTCCATGACCGCCGAGCTGGTCCACAGGCCGGAGGGGATGTCGAAGACATAGAAACCGAGCCGGGCCACCCTCTGGGCGTCCAGCAGTTGCCGTTCCCTCTCCCTGAGGGCGTCTTCCACCCGCTTGCGGTCGCTCAGGTCCATGTCCATGCAGAAGAACTCCGCCGCCCGCCCGGGCGGCTGTACCACGGCATGGCTCGAGAACACGGGGACCCGGGAGCCGTCCTTGCGCATGAGCGACAACTCGCCGGCCGGGATGGCCGTGCCGGTCTCCACCATGGAACGGATCGCCCCCCGCACCTCCTCCCGCATCTCGGGCGGGATGATCAGGTCCAGCAGATTGCGGCCCTGCACCTCCCGGGACGAGTAGCCGTAGATCATTTCCGAGGCCCTGTTCCAGTAGGTCACCGTCCCCTCGGCCGTATACCCCTGTATCGCGATGTTGGGCGTTGACTCCAAGAGCATCCGGAAACGCCCTTCACTTTCCTGGAGCGCCTTGGTGCGCTCTTCGACCCGTTCCTCCAGGGTGGCGTTCAGGCGCGTGATCTTGGTGAAGTTGTCGCTCAAGGCGCCGACCATCTCCCTGAAGTTGCCGATCAGGTGGCTGACCTCGGCGATGCCGCTTTCCGGCCAGACCACCTCTTCACCCGACAGCAGCCGGTGCGGCACGTCCGACGAAACCTCCCGCAACGCGTCAACCCAGACGATGATCTTCCGGCTGAAGGCCTCGGCCAGGGCCAATATGGCCAGGAGAATGCAGAACGCCACGATCATCGTATCGGCGCGGTGTTCGTAGAATGCCGCCAGGATGGGGGCCAGCGGCTGCTCCAGGATCAGTTGCCACGACTCCGCCATGCCGGCCTGCGTGGCGGCGATGTAGCTCGTCTTCCGCCAGCGCTCCATGGCCGGCGTATTGGCGGGCAGGGGCGGATGCCACATCAGGACATCCCCGTCGAGACGCCGGAACGCCCCCTGACGGCGGGAATAGCGCTCCATGACCTTCAGATCGTCCCGGTTGGTCGCGATGACCTTGCCATGGCCGTCCAGGAGTGTGAAGCGCATCCCGGTGTCTGCGGTGTGTTCCTTCAGGAGGTCCATCACCCTCCCCAGGTCGAGAGCGCCCGCGATATAACCGCCATGGCCGCCGCCGGAGGCCACCGGCACGACCGCCAGCACCGCCGGCTCCGGCCTGCCGAACCCGGGGATGAGCACATCGGAAAAACAGGGCTGAAGCGTCTGTTTCACCTGGGCAAGAGGCGGCACAGCGGGGGCGGCCGCGCGGCCGGCAGGGGCCAGGGCGATAAGCGCCCCCTCCCTGTCCACCAGCCCCAACGAGCCGAAACTCCGGTCCAGGGAGCGCACCTCCTCCATGCTGGCACGCATCATGGCCGGGGAATGGGAAACGGCCATCCCAGCCAGATGGGTGAGCATGGTCAGGCGGTCCCCCTGCCACGTCGCAAGATCGCTGGCGGCAAGGCGGCCGCTGTCGAGCAGCTTCTGGCGGACGCTCTGCTCAGTCCTGGCAAATTCGTACCTGCTCTCAATGGTGAGGATGATCAGCGCCGGCAGCAGCATGAAAAAGGCGAGCAGATTGAATACCACCTCCCGGAGCGGGAAGGAGATGCTCCTGAAGCGGGGCACGACGGCCATGAACAGCAGCCGGGCCAGGAGGGTGTTGGCAATGCCGTTCAGGGACATCTTGGTCATGGCCAGGACGGTGCTGTTGAACGGCACGTCCATGAGACCGTGGAACACAAGATAGGTCAGGGGGATGCCGATGAAGAGCCAATACGCCACATTGGCCGGGACCAGCGCCAGCTGCCTGCGGCGGTTGAGCCAGCCGGTGACGGCGACCTCGAGGGTCATGACGACGATGGTGTAGGGATGGTTCCAGGTTAACCAGGTGACGCTGCTGATGAGGAGCCCTGCCAGCACGCCCCGGCCGAGGCCGAGGATTTGGAGCGCCAGCATGGCGAAGATGCTGCCGAAGACGTAATCCACATCGAAAAAAAGGGGTAATTTAAAGTAATTGCCGCCAACCCCGGCGACGGCAAGGGCCAGGAAAATGGGGATCGCGTTCTTGTCGGGCCCGGCATCGTCGCCATGGTGCAGTATATCCATAAGGTCTCCACACGACATGATGAAGAACGCTTTAAAAAAAATATACTCGCATATTCACTGTTTTCAAACTTTTATTTATAACGGCGCAGGTTTAAGAAAGAGGAAGGCCCCACGGAGGGACAGCGTCCGTGGGGCCTTCGCTCCAATGGTGCGGGGGGGCGGCGTCAGGGGGCCAGAGCCGCATGGGCCGCCGCCAGCCGGGCGATGGGCACCCGGAAGGGAGAGCAGGAGACGTAGTCCAGCCCGGCCTTGTGGCAGAAGATAACCGACGCCGGGTCGCCGCCATGCTCGCCGCAGATGCCCAGCTTGATCTTCGGGCGGGTGGCGCGCCCCTTCTCCACCGCCATCTTGACCAGTTGGCCGACACCGCTCTGGTCCAGGGACACGAAGGGGTCTTCCGCCAGGATGCCGTGATCCACGTAGAACGGCAGGAATTTCCCGGCGTCGTCCCGGGAAAGGCCGAAGGTGGTCTGGGTCAGGTCGTTGGTGCCGAAGGAGAAAAACTCGGCCTCCCCGGCGATCTCGTCGGCGGTCAGCGCCGCGCGGGGCAGCTCGATCATGGTGCCGATCAGGTACTCCAGCGTGACGCCGTACCGGGCGATGACCTCGTCGCAGATGGCCACGGCGTTCTGCTTGAGCACCTGAAGCTCTTTGACCGTGGCGATCAGGGGGATCATGATCTCCGGGACGATGGAGAACCCTTCATTCTTGACCAGCTCGCAGGCCGCCTCCATGATGGCCCGCACCTGCATGTCGTAGATCTCGGGAAAGGTGATGCCCAGGCGGCAGCCGCGGTGGCCGAGCATCGGGTTGAATTCGTGCAGGAACTCCACCTTGTGCCTGAGGGCGCCCACCGGCACCTTCATGGTCTTGGACAGCTCCTCCAGGTCCTTCTCCTCCTGGGGCAGGAACTCGTGCAGCGGCGGGTCCAGGAGGCGGATGGTTACCGGCACCCCCTTCATCTCGCGGAAAAGGCCGATGAAATCCCCCTTCTGCATGGGCAGGATCTTGGTCAGGGCCTTTTCGCGCCCTGCCACCTCCTCGGAGAGGATCATCTCCCGGACGGCCGCGATGCGCTCGGCATCGAAGAACATATGTTCGGTGCGGCACAGGCCGATCCCCTCGGCGCCGAACTGGCGGGCGACCCTGGCGTCGTGGGGGGTGTCGGCGTTGGCCCGGACCCTGAGCCTGCGGTAGGTATCGACCCACGCCATCAACTGGGCGAAGTCGCCGGTCATGGCGGGGGCGACCGTCGGCACGGCGCCCAGCATCACGTCGCCGCAGGAGCCGTCCAGGGTGATCGTATCCCCCTTTTTCACCACCACGCCGCCCCGGGCCGTAAAGGTTTCGCCGGCGTAGTCCACCTTGATGTCGCCGCAGCCGGCCACGCAGCATTTCCCCATGCCGCGGGCCACCACCGCCGCGTGGGAGGTCATGCCGCCCCGTGCGGTGAGGATCCCCTGGGCGGCGTGCATGCCGTGGATGTCCTCGGGGCTGGTCTCGATGCGCACCAGGATCACCTTCCGGCCCAGCTTGGCTTCGGCCTCGGCCTCATCGGCGCTGAAGACCACCAAGCCGGAAACGGCGCCCGGCGAGGCCGGCAGCCCCTTGGCAATGACCTCTTTGGCGGCGGCGGGATCGAGGGAGGGGTGCAGGAGCTGGTCGAGCTGGGCGGGCTGGACCCGCAGGACCGCCTCCTTCTCGTCGATCAGCCCCTCCTTCACCATGTCCACGGCGATCCTGATGGCCGCCGGTGCGGTGCGCTTGCCGTTGCGGGTCTGCAACATGAAGAGCTTGCCCTTCTCGATGGTGAATTCGATATCCTGCATGTCCTTGTAATGCTTTTCCAGGATGCCGCGGATATCCACCAACTGCCGGTAGCACTCGGGCAGGACCTCCTCCATGGAGGGGAGCTTGCCGTCCTTGTCCTTGACGCGGTTGATCGGCTGGGGGGTGCGGATGCCGGCCACCACGTCCTCTCCCTGGGCGTTGACCAGGAATTCGCCGAAGAAGTAGTTTTCACCGGTGGAGGGGTCGCGGGTGAACGCCACGCCGGTGGCGCAGTCGTTGCCCATATTGCCGAACACCATGGACTGGACGTTGACGGCGGTGCCCCAGTCGGCGGGGATGCTGTTGAGCTTGCGGTAGGTAATGGCGCGCTGGTTCATCCACGAGCCGAAAACGGCCCCGATGGCGCCCCACAACTGCTCGTGGGGATCTTCGGGAAATTCCTGCCCCAGTTCCTCCTTGATCTTGAGCTTGAACGCCCCGACCAGCTCCCGCCAGTCGGCGGCCGTAAGATCCGTATCCTGGTGGACGCCCCGCTGCTCCTTCCTCTGCTCCAGCAGGTGCTCCAGGATGTCCTTCTCCATGCCCATGACCACGTCGGAATACATCTGCACGAAGCGGCGGTAGGCGTCGTAGGCGAACCGTTCGTCCCCGCTCTGGGCGATGATGCCCTGGACCGTGGTGTCGTTCAGGCCGAGGTTGAGGATGGTGTCCATCATGCCGGGCATGGAGGCGCGGGCGCCGGAGCGGACGGAGACAAGCAGGGGGTTGTGGGGGTCGCCGAATTTCCTCCCCATCAGCGCCTCGACCTTTTCGAGGTTTTCGGCCACGGTGGCGGCCAGGGATTCGGGATACGCCTGACTGTTCTTATAGTACTCGGTGCAGACCTCGGTGGTGATGGTGAAACCCGGGGGGACCGGAAGGCCGATGCTGGTCATTTCCGCCAGATTGGCCCCCTTGCCCCCCAACAGGTTTTTCATCTCGGCCCGCCCCTCGGCCTGGCCGTTGCCAAAGAAATACACATACTTCTGCGTCATGGTGCTGCCTCCTCAAGGATGATAGAGAACCGTGCTTTAGACCGGCTAAAAACTTTTATTCATAATTAAAATAATAAGTTAGGCGGTCAACTATAACGCAGAAAAACAAAATTTCAACCTTAAATGCGAAAAAGGGCTACTTCAGTTCCCAACTGCTGATATCCGCGTCCTTCCCCTCGCCCCCCTTGGCGCCGTCGGCACCGTAGGAGTAGAGGTCGTAATCCCCGTGCTCACCCGGCGACACGTAGAGGAAGTCGTTGCCCCAGCCATCCTTGGGCACGCTCTTGCTCTCCAGATACCCGCCATCCTTGAAGTTCTTGGGGATGACCCCCACGGTCGGCTTCGTCACCAGGGAGTTCAGCCCCTGTTCCGTGGTGGGGTAGACGCCGTTGTCGAGCTTATAGAGCTTGAGGGCCGACTCCAGGTTTCTGATCTGGGTCTTGGTGGTCTGGATCTTGGCGTCGTCGGTGCGGCCCATGATCTTGGGTCCGACCAGGGCAGCCAGAAGCGCCAGAATGACGATCACCACCATGATCTCGATGAGGGTGAAGCCGCGCCTGTTGTTGAGCTGTTTCATGTCTGCGTATCCTCCATTGTTGTGATTCCGTACCCCTGGGATTTTACATGAACAGGGCTGCATGGCAAGGCTTTTCAGACTAACCCAAAAGAACCAGCCGCTACCTCAATTGCGGCAGAGAGCCGGCGCCCCCCTCCGGCACCGGTTCGATCGACCGCAATGATTTCAATATATTACAAAACCATCCTCTTTTGGCACGCGCCATGTATACAACCAGGATAACGAACTGCCGGGCAGGGAAAAACACCGGCCATCCCGCTCCCGCCCCCCGGAAAGACCGGCAGCCCAACCGGGGGGAAGGCACGTGGTCCGGCCGGAAAAGGCGCGGATAAAAAATAGGTTGACGGACCTTGGCCTTACAAGGCAATATCGCGTATACAGCTTTTTTGCAGCACACCACCACCAAGGAGAGAGAAACCATGAAAAAGACCGTAATCGCCATCCTCGCCATCGCAGCTTTTGCCGGGACCGCCTTTGCCGCCGACGTGATCGAACTGAAAAAAGGCGTCAAGTTCAACCACAAGGCCCATCAGGAACTCCTGAAGGACTGTACGAAGTGCCACGCCTCCGCAGCCGGCGGCAAGATCGAAGGGTTCGGCAAGGACTGGGCCCACAAGAACTGCAAAGGGTGCCACAGCACCATGGCCAAAGGGCCGACCTCCTGCAAAGAATGCCACAAGTAACCGTTTGAACGGTTGACGACGTGCCACGAGAGGGCAGCAACGACGCTGCCCTCTTCTCGTTTTAAGAGGTTGTTGAAAAACAGCCATCTCGTCGCCGTCCTCGAAAGCCCTTTCGTGCGGCGTAGCGCTGCGGTCCCTCACCCAATCCCTCTCCCGGAGGGAGAGGGCACGGCATGCTCTCCCCCCTGGGGGAGAGATAGAGAGAGGGCTGCCTCCTCATGGCTTGTCGAGCGGATGCGACGATCTGACTATTTTTGAACAACCTGGGTTTTTCAACAGCCTGCTATCCCGTGATCCCCACTCCTTTTCCCTGTTTGCAGAGAAAGCCCTCGCGCTCCATGGCCGCAAGATTGCTCTGCACCGCCTCCGTCTCGGCCCCGAGCAGTTCGGCCAACCCTTCCGCCGTTATCCCCGGATGCACCATGACCGCCCGCAGCATGCGGCTGCGCAACTGGCGGTTCGACCCCTCGAATCGAGACTGACGGGCGTGGTGGGCGCTGCGGCGGCCCGGATTGGCATGGCTCTGCTTGAGCAGCGCGCCGTAGTCCATCAGCCCATAGTACCAGGTGCGGGGATCTTCCCGGTCCAGGGTCGCCGCAACCAGGGGCATGAGCTCCCGGTCCCCCACCTGGTCCCTGCCATGAAAAAAGAAATGGATGAAAACCGTGCGGATGTTGGTCTCGATGAACGCCTCCGCAACTCCAAAGGCAAAGGCGGCCACGGCCCGGGCCGTGTACGGGCCGATGCCGGGGAGGGATTCCAGCTCTGCGATGGCCGTGGGGAACCGGCCGGCAAAGCGGTCCGTGATCTCCTCGGCGCAGCGCTTGAGGGCCAGGGCGCGGCGGTTGTAGCCCAGCCCCTGCCATACCCGCAACACGTGCGGCAGCGGCGCACCGGCCAGGTCGGCAAGCGTGGGAAAGGCCGCCAGAAACTCGGCATACTTGGCTTTGACCCGCTCCACCTGGGTCTGCTGGAGCATGATCTCGGAGATCAGGATGCAATAAGGGTCGCGGGTCTCGCGCCACGGCATGGGGCGGGGGTTGGCCCGGTGGTGGGCCAGGATATGTTTCCGGAAGGCCGTGACCGTCGCGGGGGCGAGGGTGCCGGTTTCGTGGTAATGGTTGGTGAGACGTTCGGGGGTCAAGTTCAAACTTCGATCCTATGGTCAAAACGGCAAATCTGCCACGGAGACACAGAGACGCAGAGGTACACAGAGAAAGGCAAAAGGCTTTTTGGTGTAAAACCATTATCTGGAATCGTTGTTGTTTTGTTTGTCTTACGCCTGGTTTTCTCTGTGTCTCCGTGTCTCTGTGGCAGATTTGTTTTTAAGAGATACCGGGTTAACGCAGCGCCAACTCCATCTCCTCCAGCCGCTTGATCCGGTCCCGCAGTTTGGCGGCGCTCTCGAAATCCAGGGCCTTGGCCGCCGCCAGCATCTCCTTGCGCAGCTTCTTGATCAGCTTGGGGATCTCCCGGGGCGCCACATACTCCTCGGCCGTCTCGGCCACGCCCCCCGCCGGGGTGTAGTAATCCTTCTCCTCGACGGAATTCAGGATCGTCAGCATACTCTTTTTCACCGTCTCGGGGGTGATGCCGAACTCCTCGTTATAGGCCAGCTGCTTGACGCGGCGGCGTTCGGTCTCGTCGATGCAGGCCTGCATGGAGCGGGTCACCGTGTCGGCGTACATCAGCACCCGGCCGCCCACATTGCGGGCGGCCCGGCCGCAGGTCTGGATCAGGGAGCGGGCGGAACGGAGGAACCCCTCCTTGTCGGCGTCCAGGATGGCCACCAGGGAGACCTCCGGCAGGTCCAGCCCCTCCCGCAGCAGGTTGATCCCCACCAGCACGTCGAACTCTCCCAGCCTGAGATCGCGCAGGATCTGCATGCGCTCGATGGTGTCGATGTCCGAGTGCAGGTAACGCACCCTGACCCCCAACTCCTGGTAATAATTGGTCAGCTCCTCGGCCATGCGCTTGGTCAGGGTGGTCGCCAGCACCCGCTCCCCCTTGGCCACGGTCTCGCGGACCTCGTGGAGGAGGTCGTCCACCTGGCCCACGGACGCCGTCCCCGCCGTGGCCGGCCGGACCTCGATCCGCGGGTCCACCAGCCCGGTGGGGCGGATGACCTGCTCCACGAAGACACCGCCGCTCCGCTCCATCTCGAAATCCGCCGGCGTGGCCGAGACGTACACCGCCTGGCGGATGCGCTTTTCAAACTCCTGGAAGTTGAGCGGCCGGTTGTCCAGGGCCGCCGGCAGGCGGAAACCGTACTGCACCAGGGTTTCCTTGCGGCTGCGGTCGCCCCGGTACATCCCCCCCACCTGGGGGATGGTGATGTGGGATTCGTCCACGAAAAGCACGAAATCTTCGGGAAAATAGTCGATCAGGGTATAGGGGGGCTCCCCCTCCCTACGGCCATCGAAATAGCGGGAATAGTTCTCGATCCCCTGGCAGAAGCCCATCTCCTCCATCATCTCGATGTCGTAGAAGGTGCGCTGCTCGATGCGCTGGGCCTCCAGCAGCATGTTCCGCTCCCGGAAATAGCGGAGGCGCTCCCCCAGGTCCACGCGGATCAACTCCACCGCCCGGTCCAGGGTCTCGCGGGTGGAGACGTAATGGGAGGCCGGATAGATGGCGCATTTGGGCAGTTTGTGGAGCACCACGCCCCGCAGGGGGTCGATCTCGCTGATGGCCTCCACCTCGTCGCCGAAGAACTCGATACGGAGCGCCTTGTCGCTGTCGTAGGCCGGGAAGACCTCCACCACATCGCCCCGCACCCGGAAGGTGCCGCGGTGAAAATCCACGTCGTTGCGTTCGTACTGGATCTCCACCAGTTTTTTCAGCAGGGTGTCGCGGCCGTACTCCTCCCCCTGGTGGAAAAAGATGTGCAGGCTGGCATAGGCCTCGGGCGAGCCGATGCCGTAGATGCAGGAAACCGAGGCCACGATGATCACGTCGCGCCGGGTCAGGAGGCTGCGGGTGGCCGAGTGGCGCATCTTGTCGATCTCGTCGTTGATGGACGAGTCCTTCTCGATGAAGGTGTCGGTGGTGGGGAGGTACGCTTCCGGCTGGTAGTAGTCGTAGTAGGAGACAAAATATTCCACGGCGTTGTCCGGGAAGAGTTCCTTGAACTCGCCGTAGAGCTGGGCCGCCAGGGTCTTGTTGGGGGCCAGCACCAGGGCCGGCCGGCCGGTCTGGGCGATGACGTTGGCCACGGTGAAGGTCTTGCCCGAGCCGGTCACCCCCAGGAGCACCTGGTGCCGGTCGCCGCGCTCGATCCCCTCCACCAGTTCGGCGATGGCCTGGGGCTGGTCGCCCCGGGGGATGTAGGTTGTGGCAAGGTTGAAGGGGGACATTACTCGATCCACTCCGATGCGGTTCTTATTCGGCACATTCGTTTCTCCGGTTTCATCTCCCCGTTTCCTGCGCCCGCACCCAATCGAGCAACTTTCGGCGCAGCAATTCCTTGGATGGCAGGTAAAGCTGGTATTCCCGAGCATGGATGTTGGCGTCGTCCGGCAGGGTGAGTTCGACGATAGCCTCTTTCTTCCTTTTACAGAGCAGGATGCCGATGGTAGGGTTCTCATCGGAGGTTTTCACGAAGCGGTCGAAGTAGTTCACATACATCTGCATCTGGCCGAGATCCTGATGGCTGAGCTTATCCAGTTTGAGATCGATGATCACATAACAGCGCAGCAGACGGTTATAGAAGACAAGATCAACAAAGAAGTGGTCCTCGTCAAAGGTGAAACGCTTCTGTCGGGCCTCGAAGAGGAAGCCCTTGCCGAGTTCCAGCAGGAAGTGTTCAAGTTGATCGATGATGGCGGTTTCCAGGTCGGATTCGGAATAGCCCGCTTTCTCGTCGAGGCCGAGGAATTCAAGGACGTAAGGCTCTTTAAGCATATCCTCCGGCTTGACGATAACGTGTCCCTCATCGGCAAGCTGTCGTACCCCTTTTGCGTCTCTACTGAGAGCCAGCCGTTCATAAAGAGCAGAGGCAAGCTGGCGTTTGAGCTCCGGGACAGACCAGCCGGACCGGGCGGCTTCAATTTCGTAAAAACTGCGTTCTTCGGGATTTCTGATGGTAAGCAGCAGGACGTAATGGGACCAACTGAGGGCAAATGAAGGCTTCTGCGGATTCTGGTGCGTTACCGATTGTTCAGAAGGCTGCAGCGGAATATCCCTTGTGTTCAATTGTGCAGAAGCCTTCTGCGCAATTCGCGGCAGGCGATCCGCATAGTCCAGATAAAAACGCCGCATATACTCCAAGTTCCGCTTTGAAAAACCACGGCCAAACTCCTCGGTTAACTGTTCAGCCAGAGTTTGCACTAAAAGCTCGCCATATCCGGCACGCTCTGCCCCCTGTTGTTCGTGTTCGACAATCCGGCGTCCGATCTCAAAGTTGGTCATCACCTGCAGGGTATTAACGGTGGTGGCGACGGTATGGCGGGCGGTGCGGATAAGGCTGCGGAGTTCCGCGACAAGCGAGCCAAATTCAGGCGCTGTGGCAACGACGGGTTGTTTTTTCACCGGTTCCCCTCCACCACGGAAATTTCCTCTGTGGCCAGACCGTAAAGGGCGCAGACGAGGCGGTCAACCTCGGCAGCACCTGGTGCCGGTCGCCCCGTTCGATCCCCTCCGCAGTTCGTCGATGGCCTGGGGCTGGTCGCCTCGGGGGTGCAGGTTGTGGTCAGGTTGAAGGGGGATACGTCTGAACTCATGACGTCATTCTAGCCTTACCGGGCGGCCCTGTCCAGCACCTTCCCGTCGGCCGCCAGCAGCGTGACGGTCAGCCCCGTGCCGCCCACCGCGTGGGTGGCGCAGGAGAGGCAGGGGTCGTAGAGGCGGATGCCGTGCTCCACCCGGTTGAGCAGCCCCTCGCCGAGCCGGTCCCCCCGCAGGTGGTGCCGGGCGATGTCGGTGATGGTCCGGTCCATGGCGCGGCTGTTGTGGGCCGTGGCCACGACCAGGTTGACCCCGGTCAGGAGGCCGTGGCGGTCCACCCGGTAGTGGTGGATCAGGGTGCCCCGGGGCGCCTCGGTGACGCCCACCCCCTCGGCGGCGTTGACCCCGGCCCGGGCCAGGACCTGCCGCTCGACGCACAACGGGTCGTCCAGCAGGCCGGCGATGCGCTCCACGGCGTAGAGCATCTCGATCAGCCGGGCCTGGTGGTAATCCAGGCTGGCGGTGGCGGTCCGCCGCCCCCCCAGCAGTTCCGTGCGGGTCTGTTCCGCCCGGGGCGCCGCGAAGAACGGGGCCACGGAGAGGCGGGCCAGGGGGCCCACCCGGTAGAGGCGCTCCCCGCCAAGGGTGCATTCCGTCGGCTTCAGGTAGCTGTCGTGGGCCACGGTCTCCCGGATGGCGGCGGCATACCCCTCCGGCGCCAGGTCGCCCACCGTGCCGCCGGCAGCGTCCACGAACGTAAGCCGCCCCTCGTAATGGTCGAGGCAGCCGCCCCCCCCCACCAGCCCCAGAAAGAGGCTGGGGAAATCGCCGCAAGGCCCCATTTCGAACCGGAACCGCCCGCGCCGCTCCCGCCACAGGTCGAGGGCGAACCGCACCAGTTCCAGCGCCTCGGGGAGCAGGGCGGCAATGGCGTCCCGCCCCTCTTCCGCCAGCGGCTCACCCAGGCCCCCGGCAACGATATGCTCCGGGTGCAGGTGGCCGCCGCCGATGCGGTTGACGATCTCCTGGCCGATCCGGCGCAGGCGGACCCCCGTGCGGATCACCTCGGGGCGCCGGCGCGCCAGGCCGGCGATGTTGCGCTGTCCTGGGTCGCTGTCCAGGCCGAGGACGATGTCCGGGGCGGAGAGGTGAAAAAAACTGAGGGAATGACTGAGGATCAGTTGGGCCAGGGAGAGAATCCGGCGGAGGTGCCGGGCGGCCGGGGGGATGACGACCCCCATGATGCGTTCCCCGGCCAGGGCCGCGGCCAGGGCGTGGCTGACCGGGCAGATGCCGCAGACCCGGGCGGTGATGGTCGGCATCTCCCGGAAGGGGCGCCCCAGGCAGAAGGATTCGAACCCCCGGAATTCCCGGACGTGCAGGCGGGCCTCCGCCACCTGCCCGGCCTCGTCCAGGCGGATGGTGATGGCGGCGTGCCCCTCGATGCGGCTCACCGGGGATATGGTGACGGTCGTGCCCATGGGAAGAGTGTACCACGCTTCGGGGGGATGTCAGGAAGGGGGGGATGGTTAACGGCAAAAAACGGCGTAGGGGCGCATTGCATGCGCCCCAGACTGCTGACAAAGTCCTCGCCTCTGGCGGGGACTTTTTTTATAATGCTTGCATGCTTATCGAGAACGACACCCGTCAGATTTCCATGGAGTTTGTGAGTATTGAGGAACTGGTTCCTTCTGATCATCTGCTGCGCAAAATTGACAAGGCTATCGACTTCGGGTTTATCCGTGAGCGAGTAAAGAGCCTCTACTGCGCCGACAACGGTCGTCCGGCAATTGATCCAGTAGTCCTGTTCAAGATGCTCTTTATCGGCTACCTGTTCGGCATTCGCAGTGAGCGGCAGTTAGTCCGGGACATTCAGGTCAACGTGGCCTATCGCTGGTTTCTGGGCTTTGGCCTGACCAACAAGGTGCCCGATGCTTCAACTATCAGCCAGAACCGCCGCCGGCGTTTTTCCGAGAGCACGATCTATCAGGACATCTTTGACGAGATCGTGGTCCAGGCTGCCAATCGCAAGATGGTGGATGGCAGTGTTCTTTACAGCGATTCAACTCACCTCAAGGCCAATGCCAACAAGCACAAGTTCGAAGTCCTCGATGTTCAGAAATCGACTCGCGACTATATGGCACGACTGGAAGAGGACATTGACCAGGACCGAGAAGCCCACGGTAAGAAACCGCTAAAAGCCAAAGAGATTGCCCCGGAAGTCAAGGCAACCAAGGTAAGCACCACCGATCCCGATAGCGGCTATATGGTGCGTGAAGGCAAACCGGAAGGGTTCTTCTATCTAGACCACCGCACGGTTGACAGTCGTCACAGCATCATCACCGATACCTTTGTCACCCCTGGCAACGTCCATGACAGCATTCCCTATCTTGCTCGCCTCGACCGTCAGCGGGAACGCTTCGGCTTCGATGTGGAGGCGGTAGGTCTCGATGCCGGCTACTTCACCGCCGGCATCTGCAAAGGGCTTGAAGAGAGGGATATCTACGGCGCCATTGCCTATCGCCGCCCCACCCATATCAAAGGCTATCTGCGTAAGAGCGACTACCGCTACGATGCGGCAACCGACGTCTATAGCTGCCCTCAAGGCCACCTTCTTCGTTACCGAACCACCGATCGCATAGGCTATCGTCATTACGCTTCAGATTCATCCCAATGCAAGTCCTGCCCTCTTCAGCCCCAATGTACCAAATCTGCCAACTTCACCAAGATAGTTACCCGGCACATCTGGCAGGACCATAAAGACCGGATCAATGAGCATCGCTACACGGAACAGGGTAAAGAGATCTATCGCAGACGAAAGGAAACGGTCGAGCGGAGCTTTGCCGATTCCAAACAACTGCACGGTCATCGTTATGCGCGACTACGTGGGATCGGCAAGGTCTTTGAGCAGTGTCTGTTATGCGCAGCGGTCCAAAACATGAAAAAGATCGCCTTGGTGGTAGACCGGGACGACTTATTGCGCTTATTGGGGCTGTTACAGACGTTTAGAAAGCCATGGAAGCTCTATAAATGGATTGCCAAGGACCTCTATTCGCTAATAACAACACTCAGGCAAATTACACTCGAACCGTTCATAACCCTGAAAATAGAAAACCCCGCCTGAAAAGACGGGGTTTGTCAATGGTCTGGGGCGCATTGCATGCGCCCCGATTGGGCGAACAGCAGTTCGCCCCTACGATTCCGAGAGGTAACCACCGAAACAATCGTATCTCGAATCTGCGGCCACACGTTTTTCTTCGTTATGCCGCCACGGTTTCTCGGGCCCCGGCGATCCGTTTGACCGCCTCTCCGATCCCCAGGGTGGCGATGATGTCGCCGATGCCCGGGGCCTGGGTGCCGCCCGAGAGGGCGATGCGCACCGGCTGTCCCACCTGGCCCATCTTCCACCCCTTGTCGGCGCAGATTTCCTTGAACAGGGCGTCGATCTCCGGGACCGTGGTTGCGGCGCAGCCGGCCAGCCGCTGGGCCACCGTATCGAACACCGCCCGCAGGTGTTCCTTGTCGAACTTGGCCAGGGCGGCCTCGTCGTAGGCGTCGGGGGCCTTGAAGAAGAAGGCGGCCCGCTCGGCCATCTCTTCCAGGGTCTGGGCCCGTTCCTGGAGCGTCCGTACCACCGCGGCCACCTCGGGCCCGCCCTGGGGGTCGATGCCGCGCGTTGCCAGGTGCGGCAGGAGCAGCCCGGCCAGCCGTACCGGGTCGCCGGTCTTGATGTAATGGGCATTCAGCCACAACAGCTTCTCCGTGTTGAAGACGCTGGCGGAACGGCCGATGTTGGCGATGTCGAACTTCTGGATCATCTCCTCGCGGGTGAAAATCTCGTCGTCGCCGTGGCTCCACCCCAGGCGCACCAGGTAGTTGACCAGCGCCTCGGGAAGAAAGCCCATGTCCCGGTAGGCCATGACGCTGGTGGCGCCGTGGCGCTTGGAGAGGCGGGCCTTGTCGCTCCCCAGGATCATGGGGACGTGGGCGAACCGGGGCACCGGGAAGCCGAGCGCCTCGTAGAGCTGGATCTGGCGCGGGGTGTTGTTGACGTGGTCGTCGCCGCGGATCACGGTGGTGACCTTCATGATGGCGTCGTCGATCACCACGCAGAAGTTGTAGGTCGGCGTGCCGTCGCTGCGCTGGATGATCAGGTCGTCCAACTCCTCGGCCGGAAAGGCGATGCGCCCCTTGATCAGGTCGTCGAAGGCCACCTCCCCCTCCTGGGGGGCGCGGAAACGGACCACGTACGGCCTGTCGGCCGGCTGTTCGCCCAGTTCGCGGCAGGTGCCGTCATACTTGGGCTTGCGCCCCTCCTTCATGGCCTGGTCGCGCTTGGCCGCCAGCTCTTCGGCCGTGCAATAGCACTTGTAGGCCTTGCCCGCCGCCAGCAGTTTTTGGACATACTCCCGGTAGAGGTCGAAGTTGTGGGTCTGGTAGAAGGGGCCCTCGTCCCAGTCCAGCTCAAGCCATTCCATGGCCTGGAGGATGGCGTCGATGGACTCCTGGGTGGAGCGCTCCACGTCCGTGTCCTCGATGCGCAGGATGAAGGTGCCCCCCTGCTTTCTGGCCAGGAGCCAGTTGAACAGGGCGGTGCGGGCCCCCCCCACATGGAGGTAGCCGGTGGGGCTGGGTGCGAAACGGACGCGCAGGTCGGACATGGTGAATCTCCTTGACTATTTTTAAGTGCGGCAGAGGCGTGGCAGCGGTGCGGCCGATTACTATAGCACCGCCGGGCGGCCGAAAAAAGCACTTTCCCGGTTAAAAACGAATACATCCCCGCTCCCCGGCGCCCTAACCGGCCAGACACCCCTGCCACGTGCCGCGCCGCCGCAGTTCGTTGACCACGGCGAACCACATCTGGTTGTTCTTCAGCCCCCAGCGGGGGGCGACGCAGATCGCCAGCGGCGCCGAGCCGTACAGCCGCTGCACCGTGACGTGGGGCGGCAGCCGCTCCAGGAAATCGGCGGCCGCGGCCACGTACCGCTCCAGGGTGAGCGGCACGAATTCGCCCCGGCGGTACATGGCGGCCAGCTCAGTCCCCTCCACGGCGTGGAGCTGGTGGAGCTTGACCGAATCGATGGGGAGGGAGGCGATCAGGTCGGCGCTTTTGAGGAATTCCTCCCGGCGCTCCCCGGGAAAGCCGTAGATCAGATGGGCGCAGATGTCGAAATTCCGCCCCGCCGCCCGCCGCACGGCCGTGCAGAAATCGTCCACCGTGTGGCCGCGGTTGATCCGCTCCAGGATGGTGTCGTCCCGGGATTGCAGCCCCAACTCCAGGCAGACGTAGCGTTCGCGGGCGATCTCCGTCAAAAGCTCCAGCGCCCCGTCGGTCAGGGAGTCGGGCCGGGTGCCGACCGAGAGGCCGATGACGTCGGGATGGGCCAGGGCGCGGCGGTAGAGGTCGGCCAGCAGCTCCACGGAGGCGTAGGTGTTGGTGTATTTCTGGAAATAGACGATGAACTTCCCGGAGCCGAGACGCCGCCGATGGTAGGCCATACCCGCCGCGAGCTGTTCTTCCAGGGGGATGACCGGCTGGGTGTCCTTGGGGGAAAAGGAGACGTTGTTGCAGTAGATGCAGCCGCCGGTCCCCTTGCTGCCGTCCCGGTTGGGACAGGTGAAGCCGGCATCCACGTTGACCTTGCTGACCCGGCAGCCGAAGCGCCGCCGCAGGTAATGGCCGTAGGAGTTGATGCGCAGTTCGTGATGGATGGCGGTGGGCAGGGGGTTCCCCAGGCCGGCCAGGAGTTCCTGCGCGGCGCGGCAGGGGTCCGGGGCGGCGCTGACGGCCGAGATCAGGGCGACGCGGCTGCAGCCCGCCTCCCGCAGGGCGGGCAGGTTTTCCGGCTTCACGCCGCCCAGGGCGAACACCGGCACCGGCAGCGCCGCCACCGCCCGCCCCAGGGCCTCGCATCCCAGCGGTTCCCCGTAGGCCGCCTTGGAGGGGGTGGCAAAGACCGGGCCGAAGGTGACGAAGTCCGCCCCGTCGCGCACCGCGCGGCGCGCCTCCGCCAGGCCGTGGCTGGAATAGCCGATCAGCAGCGCCCGGCCGCAGCGGCGGCGCACCTCGGCCACGGGTGCGGAGGCCGCTCCCAGGTGGATGCCGTCGGCCCCCACCGCCAGGGCGGCATCCACCCGGCTGTTGACGAAGAACAGCGCCCCGAACTCCCGGGTGAGCGCCCGCAACGCCCGGGCAAGCTCCAGGTAGTCGCCGTCCGGCAGGTCCTTGTCCCGCAGCTGTACGGCGCGCACCCCGCCGGCCAGGGCGGCGCGCACCACGTCCACGAGCGGCCGGCCGGCGGTCTGGGCGCGGTCGGTTATCAGATAGAGAGTGAAATCAATGGGTTTCATGGGGACACGGTGAACATACGGCAAAGATCATCGGGGCGTGATCGGGCACGCCCCTGGGTGAATGCGTTACTATTGCCTGGAGACGACGCGAGAGCGAAAGAAACCGTGAAGGTGTCACGGATTCACGTATCAGGCAGTTTCCGATCCGGAAAGGAGGAATTTTTCGTCCAGGCAAGGAAATCGAGGGATTGCGCGGAGGCGTACATCGGTACGCCGCACAAGCAAGCCCGAAGATTGACGCCGCATGGGCGGAAAAGAACCCTTTCCGGGCGGAAACTAGGTGATCATGCCGTCCAGTGGGCTGGATGCGTTCGCATAGAGCTTGCGGGGAATCCTGCCGGCCTTGTAGGAAAGCCGCCCCGCCTCCACGGCCAGCTTCATGGCGCGGGCCATGGCGATGGGGTCCTGGGCCCCGGCGATGGCGGTGTTCATGAGCACGCCGGCACAGCCCAGCTCCATGGCGACGGCCGCATCGGAGGCCGAGCCGACCCCGGCGTCCACGATCACCGGGATCTTGACCGTCTCCAGGATGATCCTGATGTTGTAGGGGTTGCGGATGCCCAGGCCGCTGCCGATGGGGGCTCCCAGGGGCATGACCGCGGCGCAGCCGATATCCTCCAGCTTCCGGCACATGATCACGTCGTCGCTGGTGTAGGGGAGCACGGTAAAGCCCTCCTTGACCAGGATCCGGGCCGCCTTGAGCAGCTCCTCGTTGTCCGGGAACAGGGTCTTCTCGTCCCCCAGCACCTCGAGCTTGACGAAATCCGACATGCCCGCCTCCCGGGCCAGGCGGCAGGTGCGCACGGCGTCGTCGGCCGTGTAGCAGCCGGCGGTATTGGGGAGCAGGGTGTATTTCTTGGGATCGATGTAATCCAGGAGCGATTCCTTGCTCCGGTCCAGGTTGACCCGCCGCACCGCCACGGTGATGATCTCGGCCCCCGAGGCCTCCAGGGCCTCGGCCGTCTGCTGGAAGCTGGCGTACTTGCCGGTGCCCACCATCAGGCGGGAGGTGAACTCGCGGCCGGCGATCGTCCAGGTATCGTTGTGGGTTGTCATTGCTGGTCTCCTTTGTGCAACAGTGTCGGCTCGGGCGCAGGGCTCCGTGCGCGGTTTTTCCCGCCCCCCTCGCTACCGGTCCTTCATCCTCCGCCCACGAAGTGGACGATCTCGATCCGGTCCCCCTCCGCAAGCCCGTGGCCGTCGTAGGCCGCCTTGGGGACGATGTCCAGGTTGACCTCCACCGCCACCCGTTCGCGCGGGAGCCGCAGATGCTCCAGAAGCCCGGCGACCGTGCTCCCCTCGGCGATGGCGACCGTCTCGCCATTCAGTGTAATGTGCATGCCTTCTCCTTCGCGCCCGGTACGAACTGACTGCGCTATTGAAAAACCCAGGTTGTTCAAAAATAGTCAGATCGTCGCCCCCGCTCGACAAGCCCTGAGGAGGCCCTCACCCGGCCTTTGGCCACCCTCTCCCAGAGGGAGAGGGTAACGGTATCCCTTCCCCCTTTGGGAGAAGGATAGGATGAGGGGCGCTACGCCCCACGAAAGGGCTTTCGAGGACGAAGGCCTGATGGCTGTTTTTCAACAACCTCCTAAAACGCAAAAAAGCCGCGGAAGCGGCTTGGAACATCTGAATGTTTGCGCTTCCCTACGCCGGCATTACCCGGATCAGGTACTAAGGGTCGCGGCGCACCGCCGCTCTCAGTCGAAACTCCCCCAGCGTTTACACTAACCTAGTGTATTGGCGCCGGTCTGTCAATTGGAATTTATGCCGTCGCCGGGGCGGAAACAAAAAACTAAAATCCGCGTAGTTTCAATTCTTCTCCCGCATCCGCCGTTTTGTGATATAGTCTTGGCGTTTCCGTCACATAATAAGCTCTTTAGTTTGAGGCCATAATGACCGAAAAGAGGATTATAGGGCGTCTTAAAAAGCGTTTAACCATCCGTTTCGGCATAGACAGCGCCAGCCGCGTGGCATTCAGCGAGGACCTGTCGGCAACCGGCATGTTCATCAAAACCGCCAATGTCTGTCCACCCAACAGCAGAATCAGAATCGAGTTTACCGTCGATGACCATCTGGTTCAGGTAGACGCCCGGGTCATGTGGGCGAAGAAAGTGCCGCAAAACCTCTTCCATCTGGTCAAAAAAAGCGGCATGGGGGTGCGTTTTCTGCGCTTCCAGGCCGGCGAAGAACACTTCCAGCGGTTTCTCGGGGCGGTATGACGGCGGTTGGGGCGGACGGCTGGACTCTCGACGGTGACATGGCTTCGGGAAGGATGGTACAGCATAACAATGGTGTGCAAAAAGATCTTCATAGCCGCCACCGGCCAGCATTGCGGAAAAACCACCATCAGCCTGTCGCTCATGCATCTGGCCCGCAAGAAGTATGAGCGGGTCGGCTTCATCAAGCCGATCGGCCCCAAATGCGTGGAGTACAACGGCCTGACCATGGATATGGATGCCGCCATGATGGCCAGCGTTTACGGCCTGGACGAGGACGCGCACCTCATGTCCCCCATGACCCTGACGCCCGGCTCGACCAGGAAATACCTGGACGGCAAGATCACCCCGGAAATGCCCCGCAGGCTCATCACCGACGCGATCCGCGAACTGGAGCGGAAATACGACTTCCTCATCATCGAGGGGGCCGGCCACGGCGGGGTCGGATCGGTGGTCGGGGCGAACAATGCCCAGGTGGCGAACATGGCGGGGGCGCCGGTGCTCATGGTCACCAACGGCGGCATCGGCAACGTGATCGACGCCGTGGAGTTGAACCTGGCGCTCTATGAGCGGGAAAAGGCCGACGTCCGGGTCGTCATGGTCAACAAGCTGCTGCCGGAAAAACGCGAACGGTCCCTGGCCTATCTGAAAAAGGCCTTTGACGGCAGCAGTCTGCTGGTGACGAGCGCCTTCGATTACAGCCCGATCCTGGCCCATCCGACCCTGCAGCATGTGGCCGAGATGCTCGGCCTGCCGCTCAGGGGGAATCCGGACGAGAAAAGCCGCCTCTGCCATACCATCCAGTTGGGGGCGGCATCGTCGCAGCGGGTCATCGACCATCTGGAGGACTCCACGCTGCTCATCGTGACCAGTTCGCGGGACGAGTTGATCGTCACCGCCTCTTCGCTGCACCATATACCGGATTTCAAAAAGCGCCTGACCGGCCTGGTCATCAGCGGCCATGCCCCCATGTCGCTCATCACCCAGCAGATCCTCGACGACAGCAAGGTTCCCTATATCCGCGTCGAGGAGACCTCTTCGGAGGTCTTCTACCGCCTCAGGGAGCATGTCTCGAAGATCGGGCCGGATGATCGGGAAAAAATCGAACTGATCAACTCCACTTCGGAACGCTACATCGACTTTGCGGCTATCGATGCCCTCTTGTAAGCGCTGATCGTGTGACGCTTGTAATTCAGGCAAAAACTTCTTGACCTGACACTGTTTTTGATATTTATAGACAAACATTCATATTTCCGGTGGTATTATGATTCCATTGACCCGTCTGGACAAGCAGGTGATGTATGTCAATCCCGACCACATCGTCAGTATCGAGGAAACCCCCGATACGGTCATAACACTCTTCAATGGCTACCACTTCATCGTCAAGGAACCCGCCGCCGACATCATCACCAAGGTGGTGGCGTTCCGCGCCAGGATCATCCGGCGTGCCGGGGGTCCCGCCGGCAAGAAGTACCTCGCCAGGGCGAAAAAGAATCTTTTCCGCAGCGCCACGTTGAACAGAGACAGTTCCATCACCAATCGCGACGAGCACGAGCGCGTTCCATTTCACAGCCAGGAATTCTAGGATATGGATATAGCAACACTTATAGGTTTGTTAATGGGATTCGGTGCCGTCTTCGGCGGCGCTGCTTTGGAAGGGTTGCACATGAGCGCCCTGATCCAGCCGACCGCAGCCCTGATCGTTCTTGGCGGCACCTTTGGCGCCACGTTCGTGAGCTTCCCGCTGCCCGCCATCATCAAGGCCTTCAAGGATGTCAAAAACGCCTTCCTCCCCCCCAAGGTGGACCATGAGGCGGTCGTCAAGGACATCATCAACTATGCCACCAAGGCGCGGCGCAACGGTCTCATCTCGCTGGAGCAGGAGGCCCAGTCGGCCAAGGACCCCTTCATAAAGAAAGGGATCTCGCTGGTGGTCGACGGCATCGACCCGCAAAAACTGCGGGAAACCCTGGAAGCCGACATCATGTCCTACGAAGACCACACCAAACATAGTGCGGAGTTCTTCGAAGCGGCCGGCGGTTACTCCCCGACCATCGGTATCATCGGCGCCGTCCTCGGCCTGATTCACGTCATGAGCAACCTTTCCGACACCTCCAAACTGGGGGCCGGCATCGCCGTGGCCTTTGTCGCCACGATCTACGGCCTGATGGTGGCCAACATCGTCTGCATCCCCATGGGCACCAAGCTCAAGATCCGCATGAAGGAAGAGGTGTTGCGGCGGGTCATGATCCTGGAAGGGCTGATCGCCATCCAGAACGGTGAAAACCCGCACTTCATCGAACAGAAGCTCAAAGCCTTTGTAGGCGCCCACTAACCTGTCATGGCACTAAAGCGAGAACCCGAAAAACATCCGAACCACGAGCGCTGGCTCGTCTCCTACGGTGACTTCATCACCCTCCTGTTCGCGGTGTTCGTTACCCTGTACGCCATGTCCCAGACCGACAAGAAGAAGGTCGAAGAGGTCATGCAGTCGCTGCAGCAGTCCTTCGGCATGGTCACCGCCGGGGCGCCCGCCCCCAAGATCAACGTCATCCAGTCCAAGCCGATCAGCGTCATACCGACCATCAAGCCGGAGATGTCCATTGCCCCCTCCGGGAGAGCGCGGAGCGGCCAGGCCCGCACCCGTGCCGAGGAGAAGGATTTCCGCCAGATCAAGTCTTCCATCGAGGCCTACCTGGTCAAACAGGGCGCCCAAAGCAAGGTCAACCTCACCATTACCCGGCGGGGCCTGATCGTCAGCCTCAAGGAGGCCGGTTTTTTCGATTCCGGCCAGGCCCAAATCAAGCAGAGCGCCTATGAACTGCTCAACACCATCGCCGAGGTCATGACCCAGTACAACAATCCCCTGC